>NZ_BOMQ01000085.1 GCF_016862275.1 Actinoplanes nipponensis
AGGTCTTCCAGGCCCTGTCAACCGGTATCTCCCGGTTCGTGCCGTTCGTCCCTAGCGCACCCTTCGTCCCGGGCTCGGGGCTCCGCTGCGCAGGGCAGCGTTGCTACGATCCCGAAGTTCGAAGGATTTGGCAGGACGGCCGGTAGCTGAACTCCCTGACCGGTGTCGCTTGGTCAGTTCGTCTTGCTTGCCTCGCCCGTTTCCCTGCCGGCTCGCAAAACATTACTCGCTCGTTTCCTGGGCTCCAAATCGGCCCCCCGTGTCCCGCGCCACAACGCGGTGACCTGCGAGAACGGGATCAGGGCGTGGCGATGCTCAGCACTCCGTCACAGATGCGGGTACGCAGCGTGGGCTGATCCCCGCCGGCCGGCCCGTGCACGACGAGCCCGTCCTTGAGGCGGAACGTGCTGCCGTGCCAGGGGCAGACCACGCAGGCCTCCTCGCCGGAGCCCACCACGTCGCCCTCGCCCAGGGGTCCGCCCTGGTGACCACAGCGCTCCACCATGGCGGTGACCTCGTTGCCCAGGCGGTACAGCAGAACCCTGACGTCGCCGATCGTGCGTACCGTCGGTTTGCCCTCGGGCAGCGCGGCGACCTCGCCGACCTCGGCCCAGTCCTCGGGCAGGCGCAGCACCTCGGAGGAACCGTGGTTCATCTGGGCACCCTGCTGGTACGAGAGATGCCCGCCCAGGTACGCCCCGGCGCCGGCGATGCTCAGGCCGGCGTACCCCAGGATCTTGCCCAAGCCCCGCCGCCCGGACAGGCGCGCCGCGAGCGACCCGGCATAAAGGCCCAGGGCCACCGTGTTGGCCGTCGCGTGCACCAGGCCGACCCGGCGCTGGTCGCGCGACAGGGACGACCAGTCCACGAAGCCGGCGGCGATCGCCGGGGTGGCGCCGGCCGTGCCCACGGCGATCAACGTCGTAGCCGCCCTGTCCTGCCCCGGCAGGGCGTCGAGGACGGCGGCGCTCATGAAGGCGCCGACCGGGAGCTGCACGAGCACGGGGTGCAGCGGATGGCCGAGCCAGGTGCCGTGCAGCAGGTCGCGGAGCCGCCGGGACTTGATCACGCTCTGCACGACGCCCTGGAGGCGGTCGCTGACGGCGTCCAGCGCCGATGCCTGTTCCAGCCGGGAGATCGTCTGCCGCACCATGTCGTCCTGGTTACCCCGGCACAGGTGAACAAACCTGCTTGAGGGCACCGGCTATCGGGTACCTTTCCAGCCCCGGCCTCAGGAGGAAGCATGGTCGCCACGACACCGGTGGATCGGCTCACCCCTGGCGACCACGCCTGCCTGACCTTCACCGATCCCGAGGAACGGCTCGACATCCTGGCCGCCTTCGTCGCCGCCGGGCAGGCCCGGAACGAGCGGATCATCTGCTTCACCGACGCCCCCGACGCCGACGGGCTGCGCGCCGAGCTGCTGGACCGGGGGCTGGAGGCGGGCGGCGAGCTCACCGTGGCGGGCAGCGACCGGCTCTGGGGCAGCGGCACCGGCCCGGACGCCGGGACCATGGTGGAGCTGCTCGCCCGCGAGCTGGCCCAGGCCGACCGGGACGGCCGGGCCGGCCTGCGGATCACCGCGGACATGTGCTGGGCCGCGCGGCCGCAGGCGAACGCCGAGCAGCTGCTGGTCTTCGAGTCGGAGGTGGGCCGGCTCTTCGCCGCGGGACGGCTGACCGCGATCTGCCAGTACGACCGGGAGAGCTTCGACCCGGTCACGCTCGCCTACGCCGCCCGGGTCCACCCGCGAACCGTGGCGGCAACCGTCTACCACGAGGACCCGGTGCTGCGGATCTGCCGGCAGCACGTGCCGCCGGGGGTACGGGTGGCCGGCGAGCTCGACTACGCGCGGGCCGACGTGCTGAGCGACGCCCTCGCCGAGGCCGTCCGGCTGGACCACGACGTGCATCTCAACCTGAACCACCTGCGCTTCATCGACGCCGGCGCGGCCGCGGTGATCCTGCGGACCGCGGCCCACCTGCCGGAGTCGCGCCGGATGATCGTGGTCTGCCCGGAGCCCATCGAACGCACGTTGACGGTCGCCGGCGCGGCCGAGGTGCCGACGCTGCGAATGCTGGTGCGCAATGGCGAACGGTGAGCGCACCGGCACCTCCATCGGGCCCCGGCCGGCTGACCAGCCGTCCCGGCCCGCCCCCGAGGCGGCGCCCCGGAAAGACCCGGAGGTCCTGCTCGAGCAGGGCTTCGACGAGGACAGCTTGTACGGCGTTCGGGCCGCCGTCGCCGCGCATGTCGCGACCGTGGCGGGCGAGCGGACCGTCGACACCCTGGTGCTGATCGCCCACGAGCTGGCCAGCAACGCCGTGCGGCACGGCGGCGGCGCCGGGCGGCTGCGGCTCTGGCTGGCCGACGGTGCCCTGCACTGCCAGGTCAGCGACGGCGGCGCCGGGCTGGAGGACCCCGAACTCGCCGGCCAGTGCCTGCCCGCACCGTCGTTGCCCGGCGGACGGGGCCTGTGGATCGCCCGCCAACTCTCCGACCTGCGCATCGACGCCTCCGCCGGCGGCACCACCATCACGTCGACAGTGCTTCTCTAGAGCGATCGCAGGGCGTCACCGATCGCCCGGTGGAACGTCGGATAGGCCCAGATCGTCGCCTGCAGCGTGGCCACCGGAACCTCCGCCTTGACCGCGACGCTCAGCGCTCCAAGCATCTCGCCCCCGGACGGGCCGGCGGACGTCGCGCCCACCAGCACGCCCCGCGACCGGTCGACGACGAGCTTGATGAACCCCTCGTTGCCGGGGCCGTGCACGAAGCCGCGCGACGACGACGGCAGGCTCGAGAAGCCGATCTGCACGTCCAGGCCCTGGTCGCGGGCCTGGCGCTCGGTCAGCCCGACGGCGCCGATCTCCGGGTCGGTGAAGGTGACGCGGGGCTTGGCGTGATAGTCGGCTCCGGGGCCGCCCTGGCCGAGGATGTCGCGCACGGCGACGTCGGCCTCGTACATCGCCATGTGGGTGAAGGCGCCGTTGCCCGTCACGTCGCCGACCGCCCAGACGCCCTCGGCCACGCGCATCCGGTCGTCGGTGGTCAGGAAGCGGGCGGAGGGGTCGAGCCCGATCGTCTCCAGGCCCAGGCCGGCGAGGCGGGCGGCGCGGCCGGTGGCGACCAGCAGCCGCTCGCCGGTGAGCGTCGAGCCGTCGGACAGCCGTACCGTGAAGCCGCCCTCGGCCTGGGTGACGTGCTCCGCGCGTACCCCGGTCAGGGTTTTGACGCCGTCGGCGGCCAAGGCCGCGGCCGCCGTCTCGGAGGACTCGGGCTCCTCCATCGCGAGCAGTCGATCGCTGCCCTCGACGACCGTGACCTGCACGCCGAAGCGGGCCATGACCTGCGCGAGCTCGAGGCCGATGGCGCCCCCGCCGAGCACCAGCAGGGTTTCCGGCAGGGTCTCGGCCTCGACGGCCTCGCGGTTCGTCCAGTACGGCGTGCCGGCCAGCCCGTCGATCGGCGGGATCACCGCCGTCGTGCCCGTGGCGACGACGATGCCGCGGCCCGCCACCCACTCCTGCTCGCCGACCCGCACCCGGCCCGGCCCCGTGACGGTGGCCCGGCCCCGCACGAACTGGCCGCCGTGCCCGGTGAAGCGGTCGACGGCGACCTTGTCGTCCCAGGTGTCGGTGGCCTGCTCGCGGATCCGGCGGGCGACCGGCGCCCAGTCGGGCTGCACCTGGGCCGCACCGGCCAGCCCGGGGATCCGGCGGGCCTCGGCGAGCGCGTTGCCGGCGCGGATCATCATCTTGGTCGGGATGCACCCCCAGTAGGGACACTCGCCGCCGACCAGGGTGTGCTCGACGCCGACGACGGAGAGGCCGGCCTGCGCGAGCCGCCCCGCGACCTCCTCGCCGCCGACCCCCAGGCCGACGACCACCACGTCCACTTGCTGTGCTTCGCCCATGGGCACCAGCTTTCCACCATCTGCGGGTACCGTGCGCCCATGTCAGCGGACCGTAATATCGACGGCTTCGTCGCGCCCGGCTACGAACCGGTCCGGGACGCCTTCGCGGCGCAGCCCCGCGGCGGATCGGCCCTGGCGGTGCACCGCCACGGCGAGCCGGTCGTGGATCTGCGCGAGGGCTGGGCCGATGCCGCGCGCACCCGGCCCTGGGGGGCGGACACCCTGGTCAACGTCTATTCGGTCGGCAAGCCGGTGGTCGCGCTGGCCGTGCTGCTGCTGGTCGATCGCGGCCTGATCGCGTTGGACGATCCGATCGCGCGGCACTGGCCCGGGTTCCGGACCGAAGCCTCCGTGCGCCAGCTGCTCACGCACACGGCCGGGCTGCCGTTCTTCCCGGTGCCGCGGGATGCCGCCGCGTGGAGCGACTGGGATCTGCTGTGCGCGGACCTGGCCGCGGCCGCGCCCGAGTGGCCGCCCGGCACGGTGGCCGCGGAGCACGCCCTGACCTATGGGCATCTGACCGGCGAGCTGGTGCGCCGCGTCGACGGCCGGTCACCGGAGCGCTTCGTGGCCGAGGAGATCGCCCGGCCGTGGCGGCTCGACCTGGGCTTCGGCACGACCGAGCCGCACCGGTGCGCCGACCTCGAGTTCGACGGGCCGGACCGGGCCGCCGAGCTGCTCGGCGCACCCGGCTCGGTGCACGCGCGGGCCGTCTCGAACCCGCACGGGGCGCGGGACCTCGCGGTCCTCAACAGCGATCTGTGGCGCCGGGCGGTCATCCCGGCGGTGAACCTGCACGCCACGGCGGACGCGCTGGCCCGCTTCTATTCCGGCCTGCTGGCCGGAGGCGTCCTCGACGGGCGCCGGCTGCTCAGCGCGGCGCTCGTGACCGACCTCGGGTCCGCGCACTTCTCCGGCCCGGACCTGTTCCTCGGCCGGGACACCACCTGGGGACTCGGCGTGCAGCTGGAACCGGACGGGACCTGGGGCATGGGCGGCCTGGGGGGCAACGCGGCGTGGGCCGACCCGGCGACCGGCCACACCATCGGGTACGTCACCCGCCGGATCGGCGACTTCGCCCGGGTCGAGGCCATCGACGGGGCTATTTCCTCGGTACGACTTCTCACCTGACCCCTGGCCCCGCCGATTCTGTTCCCTCGCGGAACGGAAAACACCACGGCAAAGGGGGCGGGTCATGAGGGGGCGATGGCAAGTTGGGCTGGTGTCGGCCATCCTCATGGCCGGCGCCACGGCGTTGCCCGTGGCTTCGTCGGCGGGCAGCGCGGGCCTGACCGCGGCGCCGGTCAACACCCGGGCCATGTGGCTGTGGGGCGCCGATCCGGCCGCCGAGGTGATCACCTGGGCCGTTCAGCAGAACGTCTCCGAGATCTTCGTCTACGTTGCACCCTCGGTGCTCACCGACGGCGGGCTGGGCCGGCTCCAGGAGCTGAAGGAACGGGCGGTCGCCCGGCGGATCAAGCTGCGCGCGCTCGGCGGGGAGACGGGCTGGGTGACCAACCACGCCGCGGCGCTGGCCTGGCAGCGGACCGTCGTGTCGACCGGCCTCTTCGACGGGATCCATCTGGATGTCGAGCCGTACCTGACCGACGGCTGGACCACGGACCTGCCGGCGACCGAGGCGGCGTACCTGAAGCTGCTGGACCGGATGCGCGGCGCGAGCACGTTGCCGCTGGAGGCCGACGTGCCGTTCTGGTTCGGGCAGTACCGGGTCGGCCGCAAGAACCTGGCCGACGAGGTGCTGCGGCGGGTCAACGGGGTCACGGTGATGAGCTACCGGGACACCGCGACCGGCCCGAACTCCCTGCTCGACGTGAGCAGCGACTGGCTGGCCCGGGGCAAGGCGGCGGGCAAGCGGGTGCGGCTGGCGGCCGAGACGGGCCCGCTGGCGGACTGCTCGTACTGCACGTTCCACGAGGAGGGCATGGCCGCGCTGACGCTCGAACTGGCCAAGGTGGACGCGGCGACGCGACAGACGGCGGCCTTCGGCGGCATCGCCGTCCATCACTACGGCACCTGGCGATCGCTGCCGGCCTGACTCTCCCAGCCGGCCGTGAGGTTTCCGGTGCGGCGCGGCGGGCAGTTTGTCGCGGGTCCTGCCGGCCTTCAACGGACGAACGCAACGGGTCGGCAGGACCCGCTTCCACATCCCGCCCGGCGAACCGGACGGGAAACCCACGGGCCCGGTCAAGGCCGCAACCACACCGCCTCGTCACGGTGCGATTCCAGCGGACCGGGATAGTCGAGACCTGAGCGAACCGTATCCGGTAGCCGCCAGGGCTGATGCACGGCTTTTCCGGGCACCGAAGCCAGCTCGGGTACGTACCGCCGAACGTACACGCCGTCCGGATCGAAACGCTCCGCCTGCCGGATCGGGTTGAACCGGCGGTAGGGCTTCGTGTCGTTCCCGGTGCCGGCCACCCACTGCCAGTTACCCGAATTGTTCGGCACATCACCGTCGATCAGCCAGCGGAAGAACCAGCGCACCCCGGGCCGCCAGTCCACCCCGAGATGCTTGGTCAGGAACGACGCGGTGATCAGCCGGGCCCGGTTGTGCATCCAGCCCTCGGCGCGCAGCTGGCGCATGCCGGCGTCGACCACGGGCACCCCGGTCGTGCCCTCCTGCCAGTGCCGCAGCGCCTCCGGGTCGGCGCGCCACTCGCCGTCGCCCGCCCGGCGGTAGGCCTCGGTCGAGATCGCCGGGAACGCCGCCGTGACCTGGTAGTAGAAGTCGCGCCAGCCGAGCTGGCGGACGAAGGCGGCCGGCCCCGGGCCGTCCAGCGCCCGCACCGCGGTCGCCACGGCCAACGGCGACACACAACCAAAACGGAGGTACGCGCTCAGCCGCGAGGTGCCGTCGGCCGGCATGTCGTTGTGCAAATCGTCGTACGGCCCGACGTGCCGCAGCCACGTCGTCAGCCGGCGCCGGCCCTCCGTCTCGCCACCCGCGGCCGCCGCAGGCGACTCCCCCGCCGGCGCTTCGGGCAGCTCGCCCGGGCTGACCTCGGGCGGCAGCACGACGCGCGCGGGGGTCGCCACCTCGTCGCGCCACTTGGCCGATTCCCACGCCCGGTAGTACGGCGAGAAGACCTTGTAATGGTCGGCGCCGCCGCCCGGGCGGACCTCGCCCGGCGGCACGACGGTGGTGCCGGGGAACAGCCGCAGAGAGATGCGGTGCTGTTCGCACTCCTGCTCGAGGCGCTGCTGCCGGCGCCGCGCGTAGCCGCTCACGTCGGCGCTCAGCGCTATGCCCTCGGCGCCGACCTCGGTGGCCAGCTTGATCGCCTCGGCGACCGGATCACCCGTGCGGATGACCAGGTCGCCGCCCAGCCGCCGCAGCGTCTCGCGCAGGTCGGCCAGGCTCTGGTGCAGGAACCGGGCGCGGTTGGCCGAGAGCCGCTGCAGGTGCGGGTCGAGGACGAAGAGCGGGACGACCTGCTCCGCGTTGGCGCAGGCGGCGGCCAGGGCCGGATGGTCGTGCACCCGCAGGTCGCGGGTGAACAGCACGATGGCGGTGTGCATGTCAGCTCCGCGCGAAGGCGGTCGCTGGGGTGCCCGGGCGGGTCAGCAGCGACCGGGCCACCACCGCGGCGCGACGCTGGTTGGGCACGGTCGCGCGCCGGGTGAAGACGTCGTAGTCCTCGGCGGCCACCTCGTCCAGGATGCCGCCGTACAGCTCGTAGGCCGTGCGCATGCACGCCTGGGAGCCGGGCAGCAGCAGCGGGATGCCGGGCGCGGCGGCCGCATAGTGCTCGTCGGCCCGGGCGACCTCGGCGCGGATCAGGGCCTTGATCTGCGGGGTGGACCGGCCGGCGGCGCGCGCCGCGAACAGATCGGCGCGGGTCACGCCGAACTCGGCCAGGTGGGAATCCGGCAGGTAGGTGCGGCCGCGGTCCAGATCCTCGGCCACGTCGCGGATGAAGTTGGTGAGCTGGAAGGCGAAACCGAGCTGGCGGGCCGGCTCACGGGCAGCGGCCGGGTCGGTCGAGCCGAGGATCGGCAGCATCATCGTGCCGATGACCGCGGCGGAGCCCTCCATGTAGTCGAGCAGGTCGTCGTAGGTGGCGTACGAGGTGACGGTCAGGTCCATCGCCATGCTGCGCAGAAACGACGCGAAGTCGGCGCGGTCCAGGTCGAAGACCGCGATGGTGTGCAGCACCGCCGGCAGCAGCGGGTCGTCGGTGGGCGCCCCGGCCAGGCCGGCCACGAACTCCTCGGACCAGGCGGTGAGACGCGCGGCACGCTGGGCGGGCGGGAGGTCCTCCGTACGGTCCACGATCTCATCGGCATATCGGGTGAACCCGTACAGAGCATGCACATGGCGACGCTTCCACCGCGGCAGCAGCCGAGTTGCGAGATAGTAGGTGCGGCCATGCCGTTTGTGCAGCTCACGGCACTTTTCGTAGGCCGCTGCCAGATCGACCTCCACGGGCCCTCCCAATTAAATCGACGCAACAATCGACGCAACTCGCAGCCTACGGTACTGTCGCCTTCGTGGCCAACGACATCCTCGAGGGAAGCCCCCGTATCGGGATACCTCGCCAGACCGTCCTCGCGGACGGATTGACGACGGCTGTCGAGGGCACTCTGGCCGAGTTCCTCAGCGGCCAGACCGCCGCGCTGGACGATCTCGACCCGGCGCTCGGCCGCTTCGCCCGCACGACACGGGATCTCGTGCTGGCCGGCGGCAAGAGGCTGCGCCCGACGTTCGCCTACTGGGGGTGGCGCGGCGTCGTGGCCGCGCGAGAGCCCGTCGAGCCGGTGCTGCCGGCCCTCGCCGCGCTCGAGCTGATGCACACCTTCGCGCTCGTCCACGACGACGTGATGGACGACTCGGCCACCCGGCGCGGCGGGCCCACCGCGCACCGCATCTTCGCGGCCCAGCACAGCAACGCCGGCCGGCGCGGCGACCCGGACCGCTTCGGCACCACGTCGGCGATCCTCGTCGGCGATCTCTGCCTGGTCTGGGCCGACCAGCTGCTGGCCCGGGCGGCGGTCTCCACCGCGACGCTGTTCGCGGTGCGGGCCTGCTACGACCGCATGCGGATCGAGGCTGTCGCGGGGCAGTATCTCGACGTGCTGGGCGAGACCGAGCCCGGCGCCTGGTCCGTCGACCGCGCCCTGCTCGTGGCCCGGCACAAGACGGCCAGCTACACCGTGCAGCGCCCGCTGCAGTTCGGGCTCGCGTTGGCCGGTCCCGCCGAGGCGGACGTGGCGGCCGTCGACGAGGCGTACAACCGCTACGGCATCGCGGTCGGCGAGGCCTTCCAGCTGCGCGACGACCTGCTCGGGGTCTACGGCGACCCGGTGCTGACCGGCAAGCCGGCCGGCGACGACCTGCTCACCGGCAAGCCAACGACGCTGCTCATGCTCGCCCACCAGCTCGCCTCTCCCGCCCAGCGGGCCGAGCTGGCCCTGAACCCCGCCGGAGCCGTCATCCCCGCCGACGGCTCCGGCGGTCTCAACTCTCCCGCCGGGCTCGCCCGCCGCGCCGAGGTCATCGCCGAGACCGGCGCGGTCGCGCGGGTCGAGGCGCTGATCCAGCAGCGGGTGGCGGAGGGCATCGAAGCATTGGCGGGCGCGCCGATCCACGACGACGCCCGCGAGGCTCTGACCAGCCTGGCAGCCTCGGCGAGCCATCGCCGGGCATGATGGACTTTTGACCCCCTGGAGCTGTTGACGTGCGAAAAGTGACCGGATCGACCGACCGGGTAGTCGTGGTGGGTGCGGGACTCGGCGGTCTCGCCTGCGCGCTGCACCTCGCAGCGGCCGGGCGGCAGGTGACCGTCGTGGAACGGGAGGCGGTGCCGGGCGGCCGGGCGGGCCGGCTCTCGATCGACGGGTACGACTTCGACACCGGCCCGACGGTGCTGACGATGCCCGAGCTGATCGCCGAGCCGCTCGCCGCCGTCGGGGAGAAGCTCTCCGACTGGCTCGAGCTGACCCCGCTGAACCCGGCGTACCGCGCCTTCTACCCCGACGGTTCCACGCTCGACGTCAAGACGGACACCGTGCAGATGGCCGCCGAGATCTCCCGCGTCTGCGGGCCCCGGGAGGCGGACGGCTACCTGCGCTTCGTGGACTTCGCCCGGGAGCTGTGGCGGCTGGAGCGCAACAACTTCATCGACCGCAACCTGGACACCCCGCTCGACCTGATGAACTCCAGCCTGCTGAAGCTGCTCGGCATGGGCGGTTTCCGGCGGCTCCAGCCGAAGATCAACCAGTACTTCAACGACCCGCGGACCCAGCGCATCTTCTCCTTCCAGGCCATGTACGCCGGCCTGGCGCCGCACGACGCGCTCGCCATCTACGCCGTCATCGCGTACCTCGACTCGGTGGCCGGCGTGTTCTTCCCGCGCGGCGGCATGCACGCGGTTCCCAAGGCGATGGCCGGCGCCGCCGAGAAGCACGGCGTCCAGTTCCGCTACGAGACGACGGTGACCCGTGTCGAGACCGCGAACGGCCGGGCGACCGGGGTGATCACCGACAGCGGCGAACGCATCCCGGCCGACGTCGTGGTGCTCAACCCCGACCTGCCGGTGGCCTACCGCGACCTGCTGCCGGAGTCCCGCCGCCGCCGCAAGCTGACGTACTCGCCGTCCTGCGTCGTGCTGCACATCGGGTCGAGCAGCAGCTATTCGAAGATCGCCCACCACAACATCCACTTCGGGGCCGCCTGGAAGGGCACGTTCGACGAGGTGATCCACCGGGGTCTGCTGATGAGTGACCCCTCGCTGCTGGTCACCAACCCGAGCCACAGCGACCCGAGCGTGGCCCCGGCCGGCCGGCAGACCTACTACGTGCTCGCGCCGACGCCGAACCTCGACGCCGCGCCGCTGGACTGGACGGGCGGTCTCGGCCGCCGCTACGCCGACGAGATCGCCGGCGTGTTGGAGCAGCGCGGCTACGTGGGCTTCCGCGACGGCATCGAGGTGGAACGCATCATCACGCCGGATGACTGGGCAGCGCAGGGCATGGCCGCCGGCACCCCGTTCGCGTCGTCCCACACCTTCACGCAGACCGGGCCTTTCCGCCCGAGTAACCTCCACCCGACTCTGCCCAACGTGGTCTTCACGGGCTCCGGCACCCAGCCGGGCGTGGGCGTGCCGATGGTGTTGATCTCCGGCAAGCTCGCCGCCACCCGGATCACCGGAACGGCGAAGGATCTGGTGGGGAGGGCTCTGTGACGACGTCCCGCGAAACGCACCTCGTCGAGCTGGTCGACCCCGAGGGAGCGCCGGCCGGCTCGGCCACGGTCAGCGACGCGCACCGCGCACCTGGCCAGCTGCACCGGGCCTTCTCGGTGTTCCTGCGCGACCCGTCGGGCCGGGTGCTGCTCCAGCAGCGGGCCGCGGTGAAGACCCGCTTCCCGCTGCGCTGGGCGAACACCTGCTGCGGTCATCCCCGGCCGGGTGAGACGCCGGCGACAGCGGCCGCCCGCCGGCTGGTCGAGGAGGTCGGCGTCGAGGACGTGGCGCTGATCGAGGTCGGCGTGTACTCGTACTACGCCGAGGACCCGACCACCGGGCTGGTCGAGTACGAGTACGACCACGTGCTGCTCGGCGACGTGCCCGCCGACACCCGGCTGCTGGTCGACCCGGACGAGGTGGCGGAGGTGCGCTGGACGTCCGTCGACGAACTGAGCGCGGGGCTGCGGGAGGATCTGCGGTCGTACGCGCCCTGGCTGCCCGGCGTCACCGAGCGCCTGATCCGGCACCTGGCCCTCGGGCCCCAGACCACCGCCGCGGATGTCCCGCGGTCCGCCGACGACGCACCGGAGCGGTCGGGTGGCCGATGAGGCCCTGACGGCCGGGGCGGTTGCCCGCCGTCTGGGCGTCGCCGTGACCACCTTGCGCACCTGGCACCAGCGGTACGGGCTGGGCCCGAGCCACCACGTGCCGGGCCAGCACCGGCGTTACACACCCGAGGACATGGACCGCCTGCAGGTGATGCGCAGGCTGACCGCGCAGGGTGTGGCACCGGCCGAGGCGGCTGCCTGGGCGCGCCGGGTTCCTGTGCCGATCGACGTTTCCACGCCGGTTCCTCCGGCGGGAGCGCCGGGAGTGGTCGGTCGCGGAGCTGAAAGGGCTCAGCGGGTGGGCGGCGGGGAGGATGAGCCAGCCTCCCCTTCTGCGGAGCGAGTTGCTTCGGAGACGGTTTCCGGGCGGTCGCCGGGGGCCGCGGGGTCGCCGGGATCCCTTGGCTCGTCGGAAACCGCTGCCTTGTCGGGATCGGCTGGCTCTGCCGGCTCGTCGGGATCCACGGACCATGCGGATCGGGCCGTGGGAGGGTCGACCGGTCTTGACCCGTCTGCCGAACGCCCCAGTGAGCGGGAGCTTGGCCGGCCCCGCAGGCCCGATGGGCACTCGGTGCGGAACTGGGATGACTCGGCCGCGCCTGGCCCGGCCCAGGGACGGGCCTGGGCGTCCACCGAACACGACGTCGCCGCGGATCTTGGAGATCTCGGACGCGCGACGCTCGGGCGACAGGGGCCCGACGAGGCCCTCGGACAAGACGCGACCTTCGGAGAACACGGACACGACGCGGTCCTCGGTGACCGCGGACACAACGCCGTCGTCGGAGGTAACGGAAACGACGCAGCCCTCGGAAGACACGGACACGACGCGGTCCTCGGTGGGCACGCTCGGCCGGATCAAAGCGGGCGCGGTTCAGGCGATCAAGGCGGAAACGCTCCGGGCGATGGACGCCGCAGCGACCGAGCCGGCGTTGCAACCGACCAAGCCGGCGCCGCCACTGCGGAACCGGGAGCGAGGCACGGTGGGCGCGGACGCGTCGACCAGCCCGCAACGTCCACCGGCCACGCCTCCAACGGGGAAGGCGCCCACGAGCCAGGACCCGGATGGCCGCCCCACGACGAGCGGCCGCCCCGGGGCCGAAAAGCCGACCTGCCGTCACCCGCGCGAGCCGCCGGGGATGACGACCATGGATCGCCCACGGCCCGCACCCAGCGCACTCCGGCCACCGCGCACTCCCGCCCGCCGCACGATCTGCCGTGGCACGAGCCGGACGGCGCAGAGCTCGGCCTGGACGAATCGGTGCTGCCGCCGGCCATCGACGACCATCCCGGCGCCGATCCCCTCGACCTGATCGAGCGGATGGGGCAGCGGCCGGCCGCCGATCAGCCCGGTTCCGGATCCCGGGCGCTCGATGGCGCCCCGGGGACTCCTCGCCCGTCCGACGACGTCTTCTTGAGGGTGGGCAAGCGACCGCCGACCCTCGACGCGGCGTGGCCCGAACAGCAGGGACCGATGTTCGTCGCCCGGGACGGCGGGGGGCATGCCATCCGTACCGGTCGGGCCGGCCCCGCCGCCCGGGGCCTGGCCCGGGCCGCCATGCGTCTCGACGGTCCCGCCCTGCGCGACATCCTCGAGATGACCGTCACCGACCGGGGCGTCGTCGCGGCCTGGGAGGAAGTGATCATGCCGGTGCTGATCGGTGTGGGCGAGCGCTACGCGGCGACCAAGCGCTACATCGAGGTCGAGCACCTCCTCTCCCGGGGCATCACCGAGGTGCTCGGTTCGGTCAGCCGACCACCGAGCAGCCAGATCCCCCGGGTTCTGCTGGCCGCCGCCGACGAGGAGCAGCACACCCTGCCCCTGGAAGCGCTCGCCGCCGCGCTGGCTCAGGCGGGGGTGTCGAGCAGGCTGCTGGGCCCCCGAGTGCCCGCACGGGCCGTCGCGGACGCCATCGCACGGACCGGGCCGGCCGTGCTGGTGCTGTGGTCGCAGCTGCCCGGCAGCGCCGATCCCGCCCAGTGGACGCACGTGCTCTCCGGTAAGCACCGACCCCTGTTGGCCGCGGCAGCCGGCCCGGGCTGGCTGCCTGATCAACTTCCCGACGGCGTCACGCTGATCGGCAGTCTCCCGGACGCGGTCCGGCTGGTCTCGGCGGCCGCCGTCCCCGCGGACTGGTCGCATTAGTGCAGGTCAGAGGTTTTCCGCCGGCCGCGGGCATACCGGTTTGGAGCTGGGGCAGGCGATCACGTATGCTTTCCAAGCCCCAGCGGGGCCGGTTGGGGCCCACGCCGCCGGAGTTGGAAATATGCAATGATGGCGGGGTTGCCCTCATCGTCTAGTGGCCCAGGACGCCGCCCTTTCAAGGCGGTAGCACGGGTTCGAATCCCGTTGGGGGTACGAACCGACCTCGGTCGGGGTAGTGGTAAGAAGTACGTAGCAAGAGCAAGGTCCTGTGGAGCAGTTGGAGTGCTCGCCGCCCTGTCAAGGCGGAGGTCGCGGGTTCAAGTCCCGTCAGGACCGCAACAAGCCGAGTCCGCGTGAACGACAGCGCGGCAAGGCCAGGTAGCTCAGTTGGTACGAGCGTCCGACTGAAAATCGGAAGGTCGGCGGTTCGACCCCGCCCCTGGCCACTCAAGCCTCTCGCCGGGCTTTGAGCATCGCCCACCTGCGGAAACGCACGGTGGGCGTTTTGCTGTCCGGCCAGAACCGGCCACCTCACGCCGGCGCTGTTGACCGCCTTCTGTCGCTGCTTGCCGCACGCGGATCGCCCGCCGCGGTTGTGCTCGCTCCCTACGCTCGGGCAATGGAAGTAGTCATCGTGATCGCGGTGCTCGCACTCATCGCAGTCGCGCTTGGCGTGGCCCGAGACAGGGGTCTGTCCCGACGCATCGGCCGAGAGGTCCGCAAGGACGACGGCGACGACAGCTGAGCCGGGCCGGCCAGTGCCCGCTGGAAGCGCTGCGTGGATCTGAGGCGGTCGCAAGGATTGAGCCAGCGCGCCGACCGGTGCCGCGCGGTGCGGTGCAATGGTCTTGGCACAGCGCTTTGTCCTCCGTCTCATGCGGCACCCTGTGCTTGACGCCGCCTTGGGTGCCCGGGACCGTTTGTTGCCGGTAGACACGCGGCGCACAGTTCAGAAATGGGACAGCATTCGAGGCGCCAATCCTCGCGAGCCGCGAGACGCCTTCACGGACCGGTCAAGGCCGCGCCCGGTGGCGGCACGCCGGAACAAGTCACAAGAGACACGCCGAAGAGGGCTTCACGGCGCAGGGTAGGCGAGCTACGGTGGCTCTAAGCGCTGAACCGTTGCTTATGCGCGGTGTAGGCACTTTCCGCCCCCCGGTACGCCGGGGGGCCTTTAATTTTTGCGGACAACGATCCCCGGGGTTCCGCCCTTCAGATAGTTCGTTTCCGTCCTGATGGCGTTACCGATCTGTGCCCACATGGTGCGAGGACATACTGCTGCCACACTTGCGCCGGGCGGGATGGTGTCGCGAAACGCCGCGTAGGCGACGAGGTCGGCCAGCTGGATGAAGTGAGAGTGTTCCGAGCGGCGAGAGACTGGATCGTCGACCAACTTCCGAGCCGCGTTCGAAAGGCCGCCCGCCCCGAAGGCGCTTCCCGCGGTGAGGTGGCGGCGAGCCTTTCGCACCAGCTTGCGGATCTGGTCGTCCTCCCCTTCGTCATGCACGATCATGAACGGGCCATCTTCGTCATGGCCTGCGAACCGACTCGCACGCTCCAAACGCTGCAAGAGCGTCTCCCAGCCAAGATCGAAAACCTGTTCTGGAGCGACGCTCCTGGCTCGCTTATCAATCACGATGCCGAAAGCCTTGGTCTTGAGGTTGTCCAGTTCGCGCAGGTGAGCCCGAAAGATCAGCCTGCGCACCGCGGGGGCCAGGCCCAGGTCCCGGATGGTCCCGCCACCACGCAGTAGATGACTTGCCTTGATCTCGGCTCTCATCGGCACGCCGAACTTGTCCCTGATCCGTTGCCGGAAGGCCTGCAGCGCGTCGAAAGACGCCGGCCAGTCTCGCGAACGAATCAGCAGACACCCCAACGCGTACGCCGCGGACCCACCCTGCGTGATTCGACCTGTATTCCCGGATTCGTCGACATAGGCAATGAGCACCGGAGCTTCCTCACGTGTGTCAGCACAGTAATCACATATATACCCTCTGTTACCCCTGGTCGGATAGTCACGCAGCTCAATGCGACAGCTACAAGCCGTTGGCTCCGGAAAGAGGCACTTGACCAGGCCCGCCAAGGCTTGACCGGGCAGCGGACATGCACTCTGATGGATGCCACTGTGGATCGGAGGGGCCCACACCGATGCTGCGTTCGCCCGGCCTGCTCACCCTGGCGCGCCTGCGCCGCGACCGTCCGGCGATGGTCAGCGGCGTGGCGGCGTTGCTGCTGGTCGGCCTGGCGGTGGCGGCCCCGGCGGTCGGGGCGGTCTACGGCGTCGGCCCCGAGGAGACCTTCGCCGGCGACCTCGACCCGTACGGCATGCCGTACGGGGTGTCGGGCGGTGTCTCGGCGAGTCACTGGTTCGGGCTGGAGCCGGGGCTCGGGCGCGACATCTTCGTCCAGGTGATCTTCGGCATGCGGACCTCGCTGGCCATCGCGGGCACGGCGGCGCTCGTCGCGACGGCGGTCGGCGCCGTGGTCGGCGGGGTCGCGGGCTATCTGGGGGGCTGGGCCGACGCGGCCATCGGTTGGCTGACCGACGTCCTGCTGGCGCTGCCGCTGCTGATCTGCGCCATCGCCCTGATCCGCCCGCTGGAGCTGCATCTCTACGGTCCGCGCGATCCGGTCCCGGGCTGGTTCCGGGCGGTGACCGTCGCCGGGCTCTTCGGCGGGCTGGGCTGGATGCCGATCGCCCGGCTGGTGCGCGGCCAGGTCATCGCCCTGCGCGAGCAGGAGTTCGTGACCGCGGCGCGGGCGAGCGGCGCCGGTGCCCGGTGGATAGTGTCGCGGGAGTTGCTGCCGCATCTGGGTGCGCCCGTGCTGACCGGCCTGTCGTTGCTGCTGCCCGCCTTCGTCGCGGGCGGCGCCGCGCTGTCGTTCCTCGGGCTGGGCGTGCTCGAGCCGACCGCGGACCTGGGCCGGATGATCTACCGCAGCCTCGGCTATCTGCAGACCGACCCGGCGTACGTGGTCTTCCCCAGCGCGGCGCTGTTCCTGCTGGTCTTCGCGTTCTCCACCTTCAACGAGGGCCTGCGCGACGCTCTCGACCCGAGGGCGCTGCGGTGAGCGGGTCGCCGGCCGCGTTCGTGCTGCGGCGGACCGGGCGGGGCCTGCTCACCCTGGCGGCGGTCAGCGTCGTGACGTTTCTGATGTTCTTCGCGGTGCCCCGCGATCCCGCGGCGGCGATGTGCCCGAAGAACTGCGACGCCGCCCGGCTGGAGCAGATCCGCGCGCAGTGGGGTCTGTCGGACCCGGTGGCCGTGCAGTACGCCCACTACGTCCGGGGCGTCGTGGCCGGCCGGGATCTCGGCCGCGCCCAGGGCGGCTACTGTCCCGCGCCCTGCCTGGGCTATTCGTACGTCAACGGGGAGCCGGTCATCGACGCCCTGGCCCGGGCGTTGCCCGTCACGATGAGCATCGTGCTGCCGGCGGCCGTGCTCTGGCTGGCCCTCGGCATCGGGTTGGGCGTCGCCGCGGCGGCCCGGCACGGATCGCCGGTGGACCGGATGATCGGCGGGTTCTCGCTGGCCGGGCTGGCGCTGCCGCTCTACCTGCTCGGCAGCATGTTCCTCCTGCTGTTCGTCTACCAGCTCGGCGTGCTGCCCTACCCGCACTACACGGCGCTCACCGAGAGCCCGCTGGCCTGGGCGAGCGGGCTCGTGCTGCCGTGGTGCACCCTGGCGCTGCTCTTCTCCGCCGGCTACATCCGGCTCACCCGGGCGCAGGTGCGCGAGGCCATGTCCGCCGATTTCGTCCGTACCGCCCTGGCCAAGGGCCTGGCCCACCGGCGGGTGGTCCGGCGGCATGCCCTGCGGCCGGCGCTCGTCCCGCTGGTGACGGCCGCCGGCCTCGACGTGGGCGCGGCGTTGGGCGGCACCGTGATCACGGAGGTCACGTTCGGCCTGTACGGGCTCGGACAGGTCACGCTCGACGCGGTCCGGGAGGACGATCTCCCGATGCTGATGGGCGCGGTGCTCGTCGCCGCGCTGGTGGTCGTCGCGGCGAACATCGTCGTCGACGGGCTCTACGCACGGATCGATCCGCGGGTGCGCGCCCGGTGAGCGGCCCCAACACCGGAACGGGAGGTAAATCGTGCGCCATCGTTCCCCCCTGGCCCTGCTGCTGATCCTCGCCTGCCTCGGCGCCTGCACCTCCCACGAGCGCGGCACCGAGCTGCCCTCCGGCGGGCCGCAAGCGCCGGTCACGGGTTTGATCTCGACAGATCCCGCCGAGTCGCGGGGGCCGGCCGTACCGGTTCCGGGCGCGACACCCGGGGGCACCGTCACGGTCATCCGGCAGACCGAGTTGACCCGCCTGGACCCGCAGCGGATCTACTCCTTCCTGGGGCTGAACGCGTCCCAGCTCTATGCCCGCCGATTGACGACCTTCGCCGACAGCGGCGCGGGGCGCGTGACGCTGGTGGGCGACCTGGCCGAGACGCCCGGCACCGACCTCGACGGCGACTGCCGCCACTGGGAATTCCGCATCAAGGAGCATCTGCGGTTCGAGACCGGCGCACCCATCACCGCCGCGGACATCGCCTACGGGATCGCCCGGTCGTTCGACCTGTCCCTCACCGGCGGGCCGACGTACCTGCAGGAGTGGCTGGCCGGGACGCCGCACTACGAATCGGTTTTCGACTTCGCGGCCGACCGGTCCGCGCTGCCGCCCGGCCTGACCGTGCCGGACCCGCGCACCCTGCGCCTGCGCTTCGCCCGGCCGCACTGCGATCTGCCGTTCGCCGCCGCGCTGCCGTTCACCGCGCCGGTACCCGCGGCGCTGGACACCGGCCTCGACTACAACCGCAGACCGGTCTCCTCCGGGCCGTACAAGATCACGAAGGTGGTGGCGGACAAGGAGATTCGGCTGGAACGCAACCCGTACTGGGAGCCGGCCACGGACGCGGTCCGCCATCAGTATCCCGACGCGTTCGTCCTGGCGTTCGGGCCGGACCCGGCCACCCAGACGAACCGGATCATCGCCGGGCACGGCGCTGACGCCACGGCGGTGTCGTGGGACGGCGTGGACCCCTCGCTCATCGCCCGGGTCGTCAACGACCCCGCGCTCACCGACCGGCTGTTGCGTGCCCCGACGCCCAGCCACAACACCCTGACCATCAACACCCGCCGGGTGACCGACCTCGCCGTACGGCGGGCCCTCAACTACGCGGTCGACCGCGACGGCCTGGTCAAGGCGCTCGGCGGGGCCACCGTCGCCCGGCCGGTGACCACGCTGATGCCGCCGACCACCAGCGGCTGGCGCGACTACGACGCGTACCCGGCCGGGCCGACCGGCGATCCGGCCGCGGCCCGCCGCGTGCTCGGCGGGGCCACCCCGGAGCTCGTGCTCGCCTATCCGGACGACGCCGAGGGGCAGATCGTCGCCACCTACCTGCGGGGCAGCCTGGAACGGGCCGGGTTCCGCATCCGGCCGAAGGCCGTCCCGGCCACCACCTTCCTGGGCGCCACTAAGGAGGCTGACAACCCCTGGGACCTGTATCCGGGCACCTGGGCCGCGGACTGGCCGAGCGGGGCGGCGATCCTGCCGGCGCTCTACGACGGGCGCGGCATCAAGCCCGAGGGCAGCAACAACGGCACGTCCTACCTGGACGCCAGACCGCTGGACGCCGAGTTCGACCGGATCATGACCATGCGCCCGGAGCGGCAACCGCCGGAATGGGCGCGGCTCGACGAGAGGATCATGCGGGACTACGCGCCCGTCGTACCCCTGTTCGTGGAGATGGAGTGCACCCTGCACGGATCCCGGGTGGGCGGGCTCTTCGTGGACAGCATCTTCGGCAGCCCGGCCTTCGTGAACGCGTACGTGCGGAAGTAGCCGGTGCCGCCGGTCACCGGGGGTCGCCCGAGAGCAGGGAGGTCCCCAGCGGCGTGATGCTGTGCAGGACCGCCTTGCCGGCCCGGACGGTGTGGAGCAGGCCGGCGTCCCGCAGCACGGCGGTGTGCTGGCTGACCGACGCGCGGCTCACCCCGACGCGCCGCGCCAGCTCCGAGGTGGTGCGCCCGTCGGCCAGGGACTCCAGCACGGCCGCGCGGGTGGGCCCGATCAGCGCCGACAGGGCCGTACCGGTGGCGAGCGAACGGCTCAGGCAGTGCTCGATCGGATACACCAGCACCGGCGGCAGCTCCGGGTCGAACAGCACGTCCGGGGTGCCGAACGACAGGTACGACGGCACCAGCAGCAGGCCACGGCCGTTCAGGTGCAGCGTCCGGTGCTGCGGGACGTCGACCTCCAGCACCGGCCGCTCCCAGCGCATCATCGGCCGGAAGCTGTTCAGCAGGCCCTCCGCGCCCTGGTCGAGGAGCACCCGGGCGCGCCGGCCGCGGTCGGCGTCGACCTGGGCCTGCGCGTCCTTGCCGAACGGCGCCACCACCGAGTCGTGGTGCGACCGCAGCGCCCCGGCGAGCTGGCGCAAGGTGCCCGGGTCGCCCTCGGCGAGCTGCCGCATCCAGGGCGTCATGGGCGTGCCGGTACGGGCCAGCCGGGCCATGTCCGTCCGCAGCCGGGACACCGGCGTGGCCATCACCGCGTCCAGAGCGCTGGACAGACTGGCGGCGCCCTCGGCCGGGGTGAGGAAGTCCGGGAAGTAGGTCTGGTGCACCAGCCGGGCCAGCATGCTCACGTCCGACCGGCGGCTGGCCCGCAGCGCATGCCGGTGCCATCGCCCGAAGACCAGGTCCGGACCCGGCCGCCGGAGCCGGAACACGCTGATCACGGTCTCCCACAGCGGGTCGGGCTCGGCCGCCACCCGGACGCGGGCGACGTCGTCCGTCGTGAAGTGGATGCGCAACACGTCAGGCCCCCCGGTCGCCGCCGTTGCTACAACCTTGCATCGAGGCTGATCATTTTACCCGCGACGCCGCCATCCAGGTACGGATGAGCCCACTGTCCGACAGCCCGGCGCGGGCCGGCTGACCGCGGCCACCCTTTCGGCCGTACCTGAAAGGTGTTGTCCGCCGCCGCGGCCCTGACGCATGGTGACAAGGCGGGGACGGGGGGCTCCGTGACGACGCGACAGTCGGGTCCGGTGCTCGGGGTCACGGGCGGCGGCCGCAGTGACGACGGGGGTGCGGCCGCAAACGAAGTGCTCCGAACGATCACCCGGGCCCGCTAGCCGTCCATTCGGGGCGGCGGCTTCCGCTGCTGGTCCGTTACGGTGAACCCCGTCCCGTCCCGTCGAGTTCGGAGTGGTCCTCTTGGCAGAGCCAACCGGTGCGGCCCGCACCGGCTTCTTCCCCGAACTCGACGACCTCGCGCGGGACGCCGCGGTCATGGCCGGCTGGCTGGCGGCCGCCGAGGCCGCGGTGGCCGAGGCCGCGGGCCGGGACCCGTCCGAGCGCGTGCGGGTCGTGCTGGCCGCGCTGGGCCGAGTCGCATCCGTGGAGATCGATCCTCATTGGCGGACCCGGATCGACCCGGGCGACCTGCGCGCCGCGGTGCTGGCGGCCTGTCAGGAGGCCGGCCGTCGGCGGCTGGAGACCTGGGCGGCCGAGCTCGGCCGGTCCGACGGCCGTCCCGGTACTAGCGCCCCCGGCCGGACGCCCGACGCCGGGCCGAGGCCGGTCGAGGTTGCGTCCGGTCCGGCGGAGGAGTCGTCCCACGAGTCGATCCGCCGGTTGTGGGGTCTGCTCCAGGAGGCGACCGACCGGCTCGACGACGTGGTGCGAGACGCTGCCGCCCGCAGCCGGGACGTCCTGACCGGCCGGGATCCGGGTGGGCACGTCACCGCCTCGCTGACCGGCGGCGGCGAGTTGACCGACCTGACGCTCGACGAGACCTGGGCCGCGGCGGCCGGCGCCCGCGAGATCGGCGCGGCGCTGACCGCGGCGATCACCGACGGGTACGCCGCCGTGGACCGGCGTGCTCGCGAGGCCACGAGCCAGTGGCCGTTCCCCGATCTGGAACGGCTCAGCGGCAGCCCGGCGGCCCTGCTGGCGACGCTGGGCCTGCGCAACGAACGGGAGGGCTGATCGTGCCACCGACGGAGCAGCAGATCCAGGTCGCGATCCAGGCGCTGCGCAAGGACGCCGCCGCCTGGGCCGCGGGCAAGGACAAGCTGGTCGACGCGGCGGCAGTGGCCGCCCGGCTGGAGCTCAGTGCCCTGCACTTCTCCTACATCGCTGACCAGCTCGGCCTGGCCGAGGTGTACCAGCAACTGCAGCAGCGGCTGTACACGCTGCTCAACGAGGGCGCGGCGAACTTCCTCGCGCTGTCCACCGCGTTGCACGACGCCGCCGACGGCTACGAGCAGGACGAGGCCGACGCGGTCCATCGCATGACGGGCATCTACTGACCGGGGGTACGGGTATGGGAGTCGCGCTGCCGCTGTCGGAGGGCGAGTTCGACGACGTGCTGCGCCGGGTCGACGACGGGCTGCAGAAGGTCGTCGATCTCAGCAACAAGATCGTCGACGCCTGCAACCGGATCGGCCAGTGGCTCGGCCCGCTCTGGGACGACGTGGTCGATCTGCTCAACAAGTTCGTCGACCTGGTCCAGAAGCTGCTGTCGGAGATCGGGAAGTTCTTCACCCGGCCCGGCGTGCCATGGTCGCTGTGGAACCACGGCACCGACTGGGTCAAGGAGGTGGGCGGGCCGGTCAGCGACCTGATCTCGCAGGCCACCACGGGGCAGACCGACATCGACGAACGCTGGCAGGGGCCGGCCGCTACTGCATACTTGGGGACGCTGCCGGACCAGGGCAAGGCGCTGGCGGCGATCGTGGCCGCGACCGCCGACATCGACGACGCGCTCACCAAGGTCGCCGGCGGCATCATCGCGTTCTGGCTCGGGGTGCTCGCGGCGATCGTCCCGTTCATCATCGAACTGACCGGGTGGGGGGCCGCCGCATCGACCGGCGTGGGCGCACCGCCCGCGGCGGCCGGGGCCGGCGCCTCCACGCTGAAGGCCCTCGGCATCATCACCGCCGTCGTCACCGCGGCCATCACCTATCTGACCGCCATCTCCAGCCAGTACAAGGATCTGCTGCAGCGCGTGGAGAACAACGACGGCTTCCCCGGCGGGCACTGGCCGCGCTCCACCAACGACGTCATCGCCGACGGCAGCCTGACCGGCGACCAGACCACCAACTGGCACCTTCGCACGTCATGACCGCCGTCCGGGCCGAGGAGCTGCCGTGAGTGACCGCGTCCACGTACCCGATCCCGCGCTGATGCGGCGGGCCGGCCGGCGGATGACCGTCGCCCTGGTCATCCTGCTGATCCTGACCACCGTGCTGACCGTCGGCGGCATCAGCCTGCTCGTCGCCGGTGAGCTCGCCGGGCTGCCGCTGGCGGTCGGGGGAGCCGTCCTGGAGGTCGCCGCCGTCGTCCTCGTCGTGACGACCCTCCGGATCCGCCGCACCCTCAACGCCCAGACCGTGGCGCGGTCGGCCCTGCTGACCGCCAGTCGCACGGCCGGCCGGGTGCGGCTCGTCGTTCTGGTCACGCTGCTCGCCCTGGTCGCGTACGGCGTCGCGAGGCTCCTGGCCGGCGATCGCTGGAGCCTGGTCACCGCCGGCATCATCGGGATCGGGCTGTTTCTGCTCGCCCGGGGCAGCAAAGCCATGCGCGTCGCCCAGGACCAGGCGTTGAACACCCGCGAGACCTGAGCGCCCGGCGGAGGCGACGGGGCAGCGGCCCGTCCCGTCGATCTTTAAGATCACGCAGCATCCACCCCTCTCAAAAGGATGTTGCATGAACCTGGCTCACGCCGGGCGGCGCCTCGGCCGCCTCGCAGTGGCGGCCACCGCCGTCGCCGTCGCCTCCGCAGCCGCGCCCGCCCACGCCGCGACCGATCCGGAGGAGCCCGGGCCCGGTGCCGGCGCGCGGGTCTGGGCCTTCGTCGAGGACATGACGGTGGCGCCGGCCGGCGCCCCGGCCAAGGACCTCCACATTGAAGTGATCACGAGCGGGGCCGTCAATCCGCGCCTCGTGCTCGACGTGAGCGAGCTGGCCGGGCTGGTGACGTTCGCCTGGCCGGCCGGCTGCACCACGGCCGGCCCGGTCGCCACCTGTCCCGCCCCGGCCGGGTCGGTGGACAACAACGCGCCGTTGCTCATCCCGGTCCGCGCGGTGGCCGGGGCGCCCGCCGGCGCACACGGCACGCTGTCGGTGCGGGGCGACGCCGACAATCCCGGCGACGGCAACGACCTGATGAGTGACGACGCGGTCATCACCGTCTCGGGTGACGGGCCCGACCTCGCGGCCCTCGTCGAAGGGTCGATTCCCGACGCGCGGGTCGGCGACCGGGTGCACGCCCCCATGACGGTCACCAACCTCGGCAACCGTGCCGTCCAGGGCATCCGGGTCACCGTGGAGTTCAGCCGGCCGTTGACGCCCACGCCGTACGCGAACTGCCGGTACGGCTTCCGCGCGGGCTTCCCGGAGCGCGGCACCGTCGCGGTCTGTGACTTCCCGCAGCGGATCGACCCGGGTGCGGTGTTCAAGCTGCAGCGCGGGTTCGGCGCCCTCGTCACCGAGGCTGCCGTCGATCACCAGGTCATCGAGTACACGGTCGCTCCGCAGGCCGGCGCCGGCCTGCCGACGGGCGTGACCCTGGAGGGCCGGGGCGGGTCCCGGCTGTCGCTGGTCCGGGTCACCGCCGCGCCCGCGCGGGCCCGGGTGAGCAGCGCCGCCGACGTCGACTCGGCCAACGACTCCCGCTACTGGGGTTTCGAGGTGGACAACCTGCTGGACGTCGCGGCGGTCGGCGCCACGGCTTCCGGCGCGATCGGCGAGACCGTCCGGGTCGAGGTGGGCGCGCGCAACATCGGCGGGGCGATCGACTTCACCCGGTACGGCTCCAGCGCCGCACGCTTCCGGTTCCAGCTCCCGGGCGGTACGGAGGTCACCGACGTGCCGGCCAACTGCGCGCTCGACGGGGATTCGCCGGCCACCACGTACGTGTGCAACCTGCCGTCGCTGTACTTCGACCGGGGTGCCACCTTCCTGCGTACCTTCGCCCTGACCGTGACCGGCCCGTCCTACGACGCCGGGCAGGTCTACGCCGACATCGACGGTCCCGCCGCCGACGAGGACTTCGCCAACGACCGGGCCGACGTCAGCCTCACCGTCACCGGCTGAGCCCGGCCGGCCGTTCCCGCGCCACCCCGCGGATTTTCGGCGCGCCCGGATGGCGAAGCCGGGCCGGCGGCTTCGACGTCTCCGGTGGAAGAATTTCCGCCTGAGGTCCGGGAGGCCCCGATGAAGTACGTGATCCTGATCCAGTCCAACGAGCGTTCGCTGGCGGTCTGGGAGACGTTGAGCGACGAGCAGCGCACCGAGTTCGGCCGCGGGCATCTGCAACTGACCGAGGAGATGGCCAAGGCCGGCGTGCTCGTCGTCTCCGAGGGGCTCGGCGATCCGTCGCTCGCCCGCCGGGTGTCCGTCCGCGACGGCCGGACGGTCACCTCCGACGGCCCGTTCGCCGAGGCCAAGGAGCACCTGGCCGGGTTCTACCTGATCGACTGCGAGGACCTGGACGAGGCGACCGGCTGGGCGGCGAAGGTGCCCGACGCCGCGTACACCCAGGTCGAGCTGCGGCCGGTGCTGGACATGAGCGGCTGGGAGTTCTGAGCGCCCCGGCCGGCCTCGAGGACCTGCTGCGCGAGTCGGCGCCGCAGGTCCTCGGGGCGGTCGTGCGCCGGTTCGGCGACTTCGACACCTGTGAGGACGCCGTCCAGGAGGCGCTGCTCGCCGCCGCGCGGCAGTGGCCCGTCGAGGGCGTGCCGGTCAATCCGCGCGGGTGGCTGATCACCGTCGCCGCGCGGCGCCGGATCGAGCTGCTGCGCAGCGAGACGGCCCGGCGCCGGCGCGAGGAGGCGATCCGGTACGACCCCCAGCCCGCCCCCGCCTCGGCGGTGGACGACTCGCTCACCCTGCTGCTGCTCTGCGCGCACCCGGCGCTCAGCACGGCCTCGCAGGTGGCGCTGACCCTGCGCGCGGTCGGTGGGCTCAGCACCGCCGAGATCGCCCGGGCGCTGCTCGTGCCGGAGGCGACCGTCGGGCAGCGGATCAGCCGGGCGAAGCAGCGGATCCGCGACAGCGGGGCCACGTTCAGCCTGCCCCCGCCGGGTGAGCGGGAGACGCGGCTGGTCGCCGTACGCCAGGTGTTGTATCTGATCTTCAACGAGGGTCACACGGCGAGCTCGGGGGCGCGGCTGCACCGGCCCGAGCTGAGCGCCGAGGCCATCCGGCTCACCCGGCTGCTGCGCGCGCAGCTGCCCGGCGACGGCGAGGTGGCCGGGCTGCTCGCGTTGATGCTGCTCACCGACGCGCGGCGGCCGGCGCGCACCCGGGACGACGGCGCGCTGGTGCCGCTGGCCGAGCAGGACCGGTCCCGCTGGGACGCGGCGGCGATCGCCGAGGGCGTCGCGCTGATCACGGCGACCCTGGCGGCCGCGCCGATCGGGCCGTATCAGCTCCAGGCCGCGATCGCGGCGGTGCACGACGAGGCGGCGCGGGCCGAGGAGACCGACTGGCCGCAGATCCTTCGGCTGTACGGCATGCTGCACGCGCTCAGCCCCGGCCCGATGGTCCAGCTCAACCGGATCGTGGCCCTCGCCGAGGTGCACGGGCCGGCGCCCGCGCTGGCGCAGCTCGACCGGGCCCGCGACGACCCGGCGCTGCGCGGGCATCACCGGCTGGCCGCGGTCCGCGCCCACCTGCTGGAGAAGTGCGGCGACCGGCCGGCCGCACGGGCCGCCTACCTGGAGGCGGCGCGGCTGACGCTGAGCGCCCCCGAGCAGCGGTACCTGGCGGGGCGGGCGGCCGCGTTGCGGTCGGCCGGGGACGATCGCTCTTCGTGAGCGCGGGCGTCCGGGCGCGGGAGCCGACCCCGGGATCTTCGGGGCGGACCCCCTGCACCGTGATCACAACCCACGGCTACCGGCCGGATCTCCGATGCCCGCGCGGGCACCCGATCTTTCGGACGTCTTTGCTGACGGAACCGGGGGGCTGGTCGTGGGAGCTGCGATGCGCAAGTCGACGGGGGCGCGGCGCCTCGGCATCAAGGTCGGCACCGGTGTGCTGGCCGCCGGCCTGGTCGCGGGCCTGGGCCTGGGCGCGCCGGATCCGGCGCGGGCCCAGCTCGCTCCGGTCACCGCGCCCGCCGGTGGCGCCCCGGTCACCGCGCCCGCCGCGGACGCGCCGGCCGACGCCCGGATCCGGGAGTTCCAGGCCCTGCGGGTGCTGCCGCTGGGCGACTCGATCACCCTCGGCACCGGCTCGCCGACCCGCAGCTCGTACCGGGTGGCCCTGGCCGAGCGCCTGCTGCGCGGCGGCCTGCAGATCGACTACGTCGGCTCGCAGAGCACCGGCGCCGGCGACGACACCGACCACGAGGGCCACGGCGGCTGGGACATCGACGAGCTGGCCACCGAGGTCGACGGCTGGCTGGCCGACGCGAGCCCGGACGTCGTGCTGCTGCACGCCGGCACCAACAACATCACCAAGGGCGACGGACCGTACGCGACCAGCCGCAAGCTGTCCGCGCTGATCGACCGGATCCGGGCCGCCCGCCCCCAGGCGTACATCTTCGTCGCGCAGATCATCGGCTCGCGGGTGCCGCGGGAGCTGGCCCACGACCGGATCTACAACCGGCTCATCCCCGGCCTGGTCGCGGCCAAGCGGGACCCGCTGATCACGGTGGTGAACCAGTCCTCGGTCGGCGGCATCGACCTGCACGACCTGCACCACCCGAACGACTTCGGCTACGCGAAGATGGCCTGGAACTGGTACCGGGCGATGGCCGGGGTGTTCGGCACGTCCGGCGACACCGGCGCCAACCCGTACGCCCAGCAGTCGGCGTACCGCTGCCTGGCCGTCAAGGTGGTGGCGGACGGCCGGGTGCGCCACCGCACCGAGTGCCGCACCTGGAAGTTGCGGACCGTCGTCACCCGGACCGACGGCGTGACCCGCCGGGTCCGCGCCTGGCAGACGCTGCGGACGGTGAAGCAGACCTACCGCGTCCGGGTGGCGGGCGGGGTGCGCACGCGGACCCGGCTGGTGAGCAAGTGGACCGGTCCGGGCGACCTGCTGCACGTCTGAGCTAGCCGTTGAAGAGCTCGAGCACCCCGGAGACGTCGAGGACCCGGTGCACGATGCCGCGGGCGTTGACGATGCGCAGCGGCACGCCCGCCTCCCGGCCGGCGTTCAGACCCTCGATCAGCGCACCCATCGCCTCGCTGTCCAGGAACGCCGCGCCGGCGAAGTCGACGACGACCTCGGCCGGCGCGGACCGCACGGCCTCCAGGAGCGCGGCACGCATCTCGTCGCGGGCGTTGATGTCGAAGTCGCCGGACAACCGGACGACGGCCGCCTCGCGGACGATCTGATAACTGGGCTGGGTCACGGACACCTCTGACGGTCAATGAATCCCGTGATCATAATTCAGCTCGGCACCGGGAACTCGGCCCACACGTGCTTGGTGTCGTCCTCGATGTACCAGCCCAGGTCGAGGGCGAACTGCTTGGCGAGGTGCAGCCCGAGCCCGCCCGCGCCGGGCGGCCGGTCGTCGGCGTAGCGGGGCACCACGTCCGGGCTGTGGTCGGCGACGTCCAGCACGAACACGTTGTCGTGCCGGCCGAGCCGCACGATGGTCGGCGGCAGACCGTGCCGCAGGGCGTTGGTCGCCAGTTCCGTGGCCACGAGCACGACCTTCTCCGGGATCTCGTCCAGTTCGGCGCCGGCCGGCAGCGGCTGCCCGGTGATGGCCTCGTGCAGGGAGGCCCGCAGGCTGCGTAGCTGCACCGGGCTGTCCAGCACCCACTCGTGCTGCGGCGTCATCGCGGGCGGGGACTGTGCGCTCAGGAACGGCATGGCCGGGATGCTTGCCCAGCCGGGGCCGCGATCATGTGCGATTTCCCCCGCCGGCGGGCCGGACCGGGCCCGTCCCGCGGTTGATCAGCCAGTTTGACCTTTCTTGCAGTCTGCGTCGGGGCCTGGCGCGGCGGCCACGCGTTCCGTACAGCTAACCGGGAACAAGGTTCACGGGAGGAACGACGTGCTCAAATTCAAGAACGCGGCGGAACAGGCGGCCTGGACGATGGCGGAGGCGCTGAGCGAGAAGGGGTTCGCCTGCATGCGCCAGGCGGAGGAGGCCGCGGAGAATTTCCGGGCGGGCAAGATGCAGATGCGGCGCAACTTCAAGGCCCGCGGGCTGTCCGAGGTCGACGCGGACATCCGCTGGTCCGGCATGACCGCGGCCAAGAAGGCGCTGGCCGACAACGGCTGGTACATGTCGCAGGCGACCATGTACAACGAGGCCGCTGCGGCGCAGTACGCCAAGGCGCTCTACCTGAAGAACTGCGACGAGTTCTGATCGGGCCGGCCGGTCCCGCGACGGTCAGGCCGCCCGGTGCCGCAGCGTCGCCACCGTCGAGCCGGCCAGCGCCAGCAGGCAGTCCGGCAGCTGACCGTCGGCGATGGCCGCGCCGAACAGGGCCTCCCCCGTGGGGATGTCGCCGTTCACGTACGCGCTCACGAACCGGGCGACCCAGCGCTTGTCGTACCGCGCGTCGTCGATACCCGGGAAGTCGAGCGTCCAGGCCCCGCCCCTGGGCACGTTCTGTCCCACCATCGTGGCAGCGAGACACCACGCGACGTCGTACGCCCCCACGACGCCCGACCGGTCGACCACCGCGTCGAAGGTGCCCACCACAGCGTCGCTGTCGCCGCTGAGCGCGCAGTGCAGCACCTGCGTAGCGTCGTCCAGGGCGTGCTGTGGTATGTCCGTCACGTGGGAAAAGGTACGCGGATCCGTCAAGAATTGCCGCTCAGGCGCCCCGGAGCAGGCAGGTCAGCCGGGCGGTGCAGACCCGGTCGCCGTCGCCGTCCGTGATGACGATCTCGTAGGTCACCGCCGTCCGGCCGCGGTGCACCGGCGTGGCCACCCCGGTGATGGTTCCCGAGCGCACCCCCTTGTGATGGGTGGCGTTGATGTCGACGCCGACGGCGAACGGCCGGTCCACGGTCGCGCCGTGCAGCACGGCGCCCACCGAGCCGAGCGTCTCGGCGAGCACGCACGAGGCACCGCCGTGCAGCAGGCCGTACGGCTGGGTGTTGCCCTCGACCGGCATCGTGGCCACCACCCGCTCGGGAGTCGCCTCGGTGATCCGGATGCCCATCCGCTCGCCCAGGGCGCCGCCGCCCCCGCTGCCGAAGAGCTGCTGCATGCCGTCCGCCGCTGTAGTCACGTCGGGCTACGTTACCGGCGAGTTCCCGGCGGGCCAGCGACATCGGTCACACCCGTGGCCCGGTCCCGGGGCCCGGGCTGGCGCCGGATCTCTACCGTCGGGGATTGGTCCGGGTCGCGAGGGGGCAACCCGGACCCTAGGTTGGTCAGATCCGGTTCGACGCATCACCTGAGGAGAGATCATGAGTGAGCCCAAGGAGATCGTCGAGACCCGCGGCGACGACCGCGTGGACCTGCTGGCGACCGACACCAACGGCGACGGCAAGCCCGACGTGTGGGTCTCCGACACCGACGGCGACGGCAAGGCCGACCTGTTCCAGTTCGACACCGACGGTGACGGCCTGGTCGACATCACGATGGCCGACCTCGACCAGGACGGCACGCCGGACACGGTCGTGGACGGCGACGGCGGGCTGCCGCCGACCATCTGATCCGGTCAGCGGCCGCCGAGCAGGCTGATGGCCGCCCACAGCACGGCGATGGCGAGGGCCGTGGTGAAGACCGCCGAGGCGGTACGCCGCCACGGCCCCTGGCCCGCGGGAGCGACCGCCTCCGGGTGGCCCAGGGCGGCGAGGATGCGGCGCTGCCGGCGTACCTCGTGGAGCCACCGGCTCAGGTCGGTGGTGCCGCGGCTCAGTTCCACCGCCAGCCGGGCCTGCGCGCGTTGCAGCCGCCGTACGGCCGCCCGGGCCCGCAGGCCCGCGCTGGTCCGCGCGTGCCAGCGCGCGGTGGCCCGCCGCGCGCCGGAGCGCAGGGCGGCCAGCTCCGCGGGCGTGATCAGCTCGGGGTCGTCCAGTTTGTCGAGCTGGGCGGCGTAGTAGTCCGCCTCGCGGTCGTGGGCGGCCCGCACGAGCACGAGGATCAGCAGCAGCGGCGGCAGCCCCTTGAAGACCAGCACCACCAGCAGCGCGAGCGCGCCGTTGCCGAGGCCGTCGCGGAACAGCGGCGAGTTCCACAGCACGTGCGAGGCCCACGCGCCGAGCAGGCCGAGCATGGCGACGCCCAGCCGGCTGCGCCAGGTGCGGTCGGCGCGCACCACGAGGTAGCCGATGCCGGCCCCGGCCAGCGCCCCGAACAGGGTGTGGCTCCACACCCCGGAGAGAAAGCCGCGCAACAGGAACGTGGTCACGACCGGCTCGACGTGGTCGCCCCGGCCGGCCAGCGCGACCGCGCCCAGCGCGTACACGATGTCCTCGATGATCTGGAAGCCCAGCCCGACCATCGCGCCGTAGACGACGCCGTCCAGCACGCTGTTCACCTGGGCGCGGGCCACCAGCACGATGGCGACGACCCCGAGGGCCTTGGCGATCTCCTCCACGGTCGGCCCGGCCAGCGCGGCGCCCCAGTCGGCGGCCAGGTGCGGCGAGCCCAGCTTGGCCACGAGATCGTCGAGGGCCGCGCCGGCCGGGATCGACACGGTGGTGGCCACCACGCCACCCCAGGCGAAGGCGAGCGCGAGCAGGGCGGGCGGCTCCCGCTCGAGGAAGTCGAGCTCGCTGACGACGAACCAGAACGGCACGGCGAGCAGCGCGAACAGGGCGATCGCGGTCAGCGTGGCCAGCGGGTACGTGCCCGCGAACCGTCCCGTGATCAGCGCCATCCGCACCGCCCCGCCCACCACCAGCGCGAGCACCACCCAGAACGCGGGCAGCCGGATCAGGGCGGCGCCGGGGTCGGCGCCGGGCTGCACGGGTGCGGTGCGATCGCTGCGCAACCGGGACTCCGTGGTCATTCCGGCTCGGCCGGGTCGTACCGCAGGGTCCGGGTGCTGGCGTCGATCGTCGGCAGCGTGCGCCCCAGGTCCAGGTCGGCCCCGCTGACCGTGACCTCGATGGTGCAGCCGCCGGCGACGAAGACGGCGTAGCGGCCACCCCGCCCGGGCGCGGTGTAGCCGCCCTGCAGGCCGGCCAGCCCGGAGCCGGTGGCCACGGTCAGCTCGACGCCGGTGACCTGGTAGCCCGGGGTGCCGGTGATGCGCTGGCGGAGCCGGTCGGCCGCGGCGCTCAGGTCGCCGTCGAAGGGGCGGACGGTGATCAGGTAGCGCACCGGGCCGAGCCGGAACAGCGCGGTGCCGGCGTCGTCGGTGGGCCGCGTCTCGGTGACGTCGACCCGGGAACCGGGCGGTGGGACGACCGTGACGCCGCCCCCGACGGCGTACGGGCGGTCGCTGGGCACCGGCCGGTCGGCGGGCAGGGCCGCGTCGAGGGCGGGCAGTCCGAGGGCGAGCCCGGCGAGCACCAGAACCAGGCAGAGCGCACCGAGGAGGTTCGTCAGCTGACGCCGAGTAACCCACCCCATACCGCTACGCTAACCGGCCCCCCGTAAGGTCTCGCGGCTCAAGCCCTTTTGTCCGATTATTCCGAACGTTCGCGCAGGAAAGCCGCCGGCACCGCGGCGATCAGCCAGACCCCGTTGCCGCTGCGGTGGAACACGTGCCCCGCCTCGGCCATCGCCCCCGCCCGGACCTCGAGGACCGCCACGTCCCGGGCCCGGCGCCGGCCGACCACCAGGGCGGTCGCCACGTCCGGCGAGAGATGGACGTGCTGACGGCTGCGCGGCAGCAGGCCCTCCCGCATGATCGAGGCGACGTTCGGGCGCGGCGTGCCGTGGAAGAGGATCGCCGGCGGCCGGGCCGGCGGCAGGCCGAGATCGACGTTCACCCGCCGGGAGTGGCCCTGGTGCGCCCGGATGCGCTCGACCCCGTCGGGGCCGGTCGCCGTCACGAAGCGGGACTTGTCGTTGTGGGCCACCACCGCGTCGAGTTCGGCCCGGTCGATCCGCAGGGCGGTGAGCAGGTCGGCGACCGGCACCCAGCCCTGCGGATCGAGGGTCAGCCCGGCCGTCTCGGGCCGGTGGCGCAGCACGAGGGACAGGCGCTTGCTCAGCCGCACCTGCTCGCGGCTCAGCTCCGTGGTCACGGCTGGAGCTCCATGACGGCAAGGTAGTAGGGCCGGTCCTCGGTGTCGACGGAGGCGAGCCGCCACCGGGTGCCCGCCAGCAGGCCGGCCAGCTCGGGCACCGAGCAGTTGAGGTAGTCGAACCACTCGGTGGCCAGCATCCGGTAGCGCAGCCGCAGCCGCAGCTGGCCGCCCAGCCGGCCCCGGTCCCGGTTGCGCCGGTGGTAGGCGACGTGCACGGGGTCGGTGGTGCCGTACGGGTCGGTGCCCTGGGCGATGATCCGGGCCCCCGGGCGGGCCAGTTCGGCCAGCGCCGCCAGGAAGACCGGCGCCCGCTCGGGACCCTCGATCAGGCCGAGGTTGTTGCCGAGCAGCAGGAACGTGTCGTAGCGGCTGCCCGAGCGCGCGTACGCGTCGACGGTGTTGAGCACCGTGTCCCGCAGTCCCCGCTTGCGCGCCACCTCGATCGCGCCCGCCGAGGTGTCCAGGCCGGTGACCGCCATGCCGCGGTGCTGCAGCACGAGCGCCGTCCGCCCGGCGCCGGCGCCGATGTCCAGCACGGCCCCGCGCACCAGCCGCAGCGCGCGGTGGTCGTGCGGCTGCCACTCGGCCGGCTCGGCCAGGTAGTGGTCCGCGGGCGCGCCGTTGATCAGGCCGTCGTCGCGTTCGATGATCTCGATGACCGGCCGCGGCACCCGGCCGCCGGCCAGCGGCCGGGGCCCGATCCCGGTCCGTACGGCGTACGCGTCCCTGATCATCTCGCCGAACACGTCACCGATCGCAGGTTGATCCATTGCCACTACTCTTGAGGGATGGCGACGCTGGAGCAACTCGGTGCCGAAAAGTACGTCCTGCTGACGACGTTCCGCCGGGACGGGCGCGCCGTGCCGACCCCGTTGTGGGTCGTGCCCGACGGCGCGGGGCTGGCGTTCTGGACGCCCGCGGGCACCGGCAAGGTCAAGCGGATCCGCAACGGCGGCCGCGTCACCCTCGCGGCCTGCGACATGCGCGGCAACGTACGCGGCGAGGCGGTCGAGGCGCAGGCGCGCATCGGTGACGCCGCCGACCGGCGCCGGGTCGGCGAGGGGCTCAAGCGCAAGTACGGCCTGGTCGGCCGGCTGTCCCTGCTGGGCAGCAAGCTGCGCCGCGGCACGGACGGCACGGTCGCCATCCTGGTCTCCTGAGCGAGCCCGGGGGACGAAGAAGGGGCGACTGCCGGCCTGGCATTCGCCCCTTGATCGATCTCTCGGTCGACTGCGGTATCAGTCGCCCTGACGCTGCGTGGGAATCTGCCCCTGCAGCAGGGCGCGAACCTCCGACTCACGGTAGCGACGGTGCCCGCCCAGGGTGCGAATTGCGCTGAGCTTGCCCGCCTTGGCCCACCGGGTGACGGTTTTCGGGTCGACACGGAACATCGACGCCACCTCGGCCGGCGTGAGTAGCGGCTCAGGATCATGCGTACGCGATGCCATCGGTCACTCCTCCACAGGTACCTAAAGACATCGGCCGGGGTCCCGCCGGCCGGTGCGTCTCTCATGGTCCGGCTAGTCCCCGATGTCCGACATGGGCCGAACGGCCGAACGTCCCTAGATAGACGGTTGAAGCATGCCCGATTAATACCTGTTTTCTACGCCAGAAAGTGTCTTGTTTGGACCGATTATCACGCTTCGCGGGTCACCGATCACGAAGAGTGTTCGCCTAGAGAGCGCTTCCCAGCGCAGCGTTCCGTGCCCGTTCGTCCTGTTTTCGCTGGTCAGGACGCTGACGGCGGTCGATCAGTTGCAGCGCTCGAGCAACTGCACCGCGCGCCAGCGAGCGACGAGCTTCTCGTACGCCTCCGTGGCGGCGTCCGCGTCGCCCCGGGAGAGTGCCGAAATACCGGCCGCCACCAGTCCGGGTGAATCGTCCTCGGCCAGGGCGTCTGGGCTCAGCAGCCCGGTCAGGCCGCCGTAGTCCAGCTCCACGATCGACCGCGGGTGGAACTCCTCCAGCCACCGCGTGCCCTCCTCCACCGCCTCGGTGATCGGAGCGTCGCCCAGCGACTTGCGCAGCACCGAGACGGCCCGGTGGGCCCGACGCCGGGCCTTGGAGATCTCCGTGCGGTAACGCAGCGTGCGCCGCTCCGGCGTCAGGCTGATCTCCCGCTCGTCCAGATCGACGAACGCGAACCAGCGCAGCGGCACCCCCCACGTCGCGATCTGCTCGTGCACCCGGGGCACCCCCCGCTCGAGCACCTTCGCGCCGCTGCGCCAGTCCTCGACGATCGCCTTGGCCTGGCCGGCCAGCACCGGGGGCACGAACGCGTCCGCCAGCACACTGGGCACGCCGTCGCGGGCGTTCAGGGCGGCCTCGGCGACGCGCAGGCGCAGATTCCAGGGGCAGACCAGCAGCGTGTCGCCCCACTCCAGGACGTACGCCTCGTCCGGCAGGTCGGGCAGGCGGGTCCAGCCCGCACCCAGCGCCTCCAGGACGGCGGTGCGCTGGCGGACCGGGCCCTCCACCGGACCGAGCGCCCGGCCCTCCCGCGCGTATCGACGCCAGAAGACCTGGCGGTCGCGGTCGAAGGCGGTCAGCGGCTCGTAAACCCGCAGGTAAGACGCGAACAGTGACGGCACGGCGCGATCCTTTCACGAAAACCCGCCCGGCTGCCTACCGCCGCCACTGTTGTTCCTCGGTTGCGCGGGCCCGGCGGCGGCGGCGCCCGGTCTAGGCTCGGTCGTATCCGGCCGACCCCGCCGGCCCCAGGCCTCACGAGGGCCCCGTCACAACCAGGAGAGCCAAGGATGAGTGTGTTCGACACCGAGGGCAGCGACGCCAACGGACACGAACAGGTCGTCTTCTGCCAGGACCGGCAGACCGGCCTTAGGGCGATCATCGGTATCTATTCCACGGCCCTCGGGCCGGCACTGGGCGGCACCCGGTTCTACCCGTACGCCTCCGAGGCGGAGGCACTCACCGACGTGCTCAACCTCTCCCGGGGGATGGCCTACAAGAACGCCCTGGCCGGGCTCGACCTGGGCGGCGGCAAGGCCGTGATCTGGGGTGACCCCGCGCAGATCAAGAGCGAGGGGCTGCTGCGCGCGTACGGGCGCTTCGTGGAGTCGCTGCACGGCCGCTACTACACCGCCTGCGACGTCGGGACGTACGTGCCGGACATGGACGTCATCGCCCGCGAGACCCGCTACGTGACCGGCCGCAGCATCGAGCACGGCGGCGCCGGCGACTCCTCCATCCTCACCGCCTGGGGTGTCTTCCAGGGCATGCGCGCCGCCGCCGAGCACACCTGGGGCAGCCCCACCCTGTCCGGGCGCCGGGTCGGCATCGCCGGGCTGGGCAAGGTCGGCAAGTACCTCGCCGGTCACCTGATCGAGGACGGCGCGACGGTTGTCGCCACGGACGTCAACGAGGCCGCGCTGAGCTGGGCCCGGACGACGTACCCGCAGATCGACCTCGTGGCCGACACCCGGGCGCTGATCACCGCCGACATCGACGTGTACGCGCCCTGCGCGCTGGGCGGCGCGCTCGACGACGACACCGTGGCCGACCTGCGGGCCAAGGTCGTCACCGGCGGCGCCAACAACCAGCTCGCCCACCCGGGCATCGAGAAGCTGCTGGAGGAGCGCGGCATCCTCTACACGCCCGACTACGTGGTGAACGCCGGCGGCGTCATCCAGGTGGCCGACGAGATCGAGGGCTTCAACTTCGAGCGGGCCAAGCTCCGGGCGACGAAGATCTTCGACACCACCGGGCAGATCCTGCGGCTGGCCGACGACGAGGGCGTACCTCCCGCGGTGGCGGCCGACCGGCTCGCCGAGCGCCGGATGGCCGAGGTAGGCCGTTTGCGTAATATCTACCTGAGCTAAGCGTTTGTACCCCATCGCGCGTCGGGTCGAGGACAAGTGACGACGCGCGATGGTGGTACACGTAACCCGAGGTGCCGAAGCGGGCATCGCCCATGTACCGTAAGACCCACGAGAGATGCCTGACGTCATCGGGGCCCGCCTTCGGGCTGCCCCGAATTCTGTGCGAGGGGGTCGAGCCATGGGGCGCGGCCGTGCTAAGGCCAAGCAGACGAAGGTGGCCCGGGAGTTGAAGTACCACTCCCCGAACACCGACCTCACCGCCTTGCAGCGCGAACTGGCGGGTGCCGGTGGTAAGTCCGACCATCAGTTCGTCGACGACGATGATCAGTTCGTCGACGACGATGACGAGGACGACGCGGACGACGACCAGGATCCCTGGTCGCCGACAAGGCGCTGACCCGAACGAGGATCATTCTCGATCGCACAGAGCACGCGGCTTACCGCGTGCTTCCGTGTGTCGTGGTCGTTCCGCAGTCATTCCGACGGGGATGAAGCCCACGCGGTGAAGGTCGCGTGGGCTTCGGATCCCGTCCTCAACGGGGGCGGTTGTTCCAGTTGTAGAACGTCGGGATGTTCTCGAAGTGGTTCCAGGCGCACACCGCCGAGCCGTCCTTCGTCGTGCTCTCCGAGCGCCGTTCCCGCGCCTGTTCCGCCTCCTCGATGAGGGCGGCCAGCCCGGACCGGGTCTCCTGCACCCGTGCCGTCACGGGATCCGTCTCCACGCGGTCAGACAGCCGTGGGCTCGTGATCTCGGGCATGGTCCAGCACTCCCTCCAGTAGGCGAATCTTGCTGTTCCGGCAGTGTTCCGTCGTAGTGACGTCGAACCGGCCGTGCTCGAAGTAGCGGTTCGCCGCGTGCGCGCCACCGCAGAAGCCGAAGTACGGGCACTGGGCCCGGCAGCCCTCGACACCGTCCAGGAACTCGCGGATCCACGGCGTCTCGGTGGCCCGGTCCAGGATCTCGGCCAGTGGGGTGGTCAGCACGTTACCGCTGGAGAAGTCGCCGTACCGGGGATCGGAGAAGCCCGCCAGCTCCGGCGAGAGCAGCACGACCGAGCCGTCCTGCGCCACCGTCGGGATGGGATCGAGCCGGCGGGGCAGCACGGAGTCGGCCGTGCCGTCCAGGACCGCGGCCGCGTACCGCAGCGACCACTCGATCTCGCGCAGGTGGATACGGGGGTCCCGGCGCCAGGCGCCGACCAGCTCGGCCCAGAAGGCCGTCACGTTCCCGGCCGGATGCCGGTTGTCCCGCAGGTTGACGCCCTCCAGCTCCTCGATGTTGATGCCGAGGACGTCGCAGCCCAGCTCGAGGAAGTACCCGTACAGCTCGGTGGCCAGGCCGGGCTCGGGGCGGGCGACCACGCAGAGGGCGGAGAACGCGATGCCGTGCCGGCGCAGCGCGTCGATCCCCCGCATGATCCGGTCGTAGGCCGGCTTGTCGCCGCGGGTCACCCGGTCGCCGTTGCGGGCCTCGGGGCCGTCCACGCTCACGCTGACCCGGATGCCGTGCTCGGCGAAGAACTCGCACCAGGCGTCGTCGATCAGCGTCGCGTTGGTCTGCACGTGGTGCTCGACGCCCTCGGCGAACGGCGCGAGCAGCGCGGCGAAGTGCTCCCGGCCGGCCGCCAGCGGCTCGCCGCCGTGCCAGACGACGGAGAACCGGCCGGCCGCGGACCACGGATTCACCGACGCGGCGACGGCCGCGGCGACCTCGACGGACATCCTCCGGTCGACCTGGCGGAACGGGAGGTAGCAGTAGGAACAGTCGAGGTTGCAGAGCGTGGTGGGCTGCATGACGACGTAGGTGGGAACCGTCGAGATGCCCCGCATCCCGCTCCACAGCTGTGCCACCGGTGCATCCACCCCCGTCCGTCGTCAGGCTATGCGGCGTCGTCCACCTTCCCGGCAAAAAAGGATCCGCGGTGCCGACGTATCGACACACGCGGATCATTTCATACCAAGGGGCAGCGACGCCGCCGCCGGGCGTTACTCATCCTCGGGTGTACTGGCCCATCATCCGCACCTGGCCGGAGCCCTCGATGACCTCACCGACCTGCCAGGCCTCCACGCCACGCCCGGTCAGATAGGCCATAGCCCGGTCGGCGTCGTCGGCGGAGACGATGGCGAACATGCCCACGCCCATGTTGAACGTGGCCTCCATCTCGACGTCGTCGATGCGGCCCTTGGCCTGGATCAGATCGAAGATCGACTGAGGCCGCCAGGTGGACCGGTCGACCACCGCGTCGACGTGCTCGGGCAGGATCCGCACCAGGTTGCCGGGGATGCCACCGCCGGTGACGTGCGAGAACGCGCGCACGTCGGTCTCCTCGATCAGGCCCAGGCAGTCCTTGGCGTAGATCTTGGTCGGGGTGAGCAGCTCCTCGCCGAGGGTGCGCTGCTTGCCGAAGTCCTCCACCACCGTGTCCAGCCGCATCCGGCCGGCGCCCAGCAGCACGTGCCGCACCAGCGAGTAGCCGTTGGAGTGCAGGCCCGACGAGCGCATCGCGATGACCGCGTCACCGATCTCGACGCGGTGGGCGCCGAGGATCTCGCTCTCCTCCACCACGCCGACGCCGGTCGCCGAGACGTCGTACTCGTCCGGGCGCAGCACGCCCGGGTGCTCGGCCGTCTCGCCGCCCAGCAGGGCACAGCCGGCGTACCGGCAGCCGTCGGCGATGCCCGCGCCGATCTCCGCGACCTTGTCCGGCACGACCTCGCCGCAGGCGATGTAGTCGAGCAGGAACAGCGGCTCGGCGCCGCAGGCGACCAGGTCGTCGACGACCATCGCGACCAGGTCGATGCCGATGGTGTCGTGGATGTCGAGCTGCTGGGCGATGACCAGCTTGGTGCCCACGCCGTCGGTCGACGACGCCAGGATCGGGCTCTTGTACTTCTGGGTGTTGAGCTTGAACAGGCCCGCGAAGCCGCCCAGGTCGCCCATGACCTCGGGGCGGGTGGTCTTCTTGACCTTCGACTTCAGCAGCTCCACCGCGCGCTCGCCGGCGTGGATGGAGACCCCGGCATCCGCATACGTCACCGTGCGCTTACGGCCGGGCCGGCCGGCACCCGCCGACCATGGCTGGTCGGCGCCCTCAGCGCCGTTGGATCCGGCACTGTTGCGCTCGGACACGTGCGTCACGGTTCTCCCCTTAGTGCGCGGCTACCCGCGCGGTTGCAGCTTTCGGTGCCGCTGGCTCACGACGTCTGTTGGTGGTGCCGGCGGTTCCGGCAGGAACCGGCCGGCGGTTACGGGCGACTCAGGGCGTCGACGCCGCCCGGGCTGCCCACCAGGGGCTCGGCGGTCTCCCGCTCGCCCTCGGCGTACTGCTCGTCCTCATAATCCTGCTCCAGCCCGGCCACCGCAGCGGCGGCGGCCTGCGGGGAGGCGGCCGGCATCGCCGCCCGCTTGCCCACGCCCTCGAGCAGGTGCTTGCCGATCAGGTGACCGGCCGGCAACTCGATCGGATACTGCCCATCGAAACAGGCCATGCAGAGTCGTGTCTTCGGCTGCTCGGTCGCCTGGACCAGACCGTCCAGCGAAACGTAACCGAGCGAATCGGCACCGATGGAGCGGCGGATGCCGTCGATCTCCAGACCATTGGCGATCAACTCGGCGCGGGTGGCGAAGTCGATGCCGTAGAAGCAGGGCCACTTCACCGGCGGGGACGAGATGCGCACGTGCACCTCGAGGGCGCCGGCCTCGCGGAGCATCCGGATCTGGGCGCGCTGGGTGTTGCCGCGCACGATCGAGTCGTCGATCACCACGATCCGCTTGCCGCGGACGACCTCGCGCAGCGGGTTCAACTTGAGCCGGATGCCCAGCTGGCGGATGGTCTGTGAGGGCTGGATGAAGGTGCGCCCGACGTACGCGTTCTTCATGAAGCCCGCGCTGTACGGGATGCCGGACGCCTCGGCGTAGCCGATCGCGGCGGGAATGCCCGACTCGGGCACACCGATGACGAGATCCGCCTCGACCGGATGCTCCTTGGCGAGCTTGCGGCCCACCTCGACCCGCGCGGAGTAGATGTTGCGGCCGGCGATCGTGGTGTCCGGACGGGCCAGGTAGACGTACTCGAAGAGGCAGCCCTTCGGCTCCGGCGCGGCGAACCGGGTGGAGCGCAGGCCGTGCTCGTCGATGGCGATGATCTCGCCGGGCTCGACCTCGCGGACGAAGCTGGCCCCGACGATGTCGAGGGCGGCGGTCTCGCTGGCCACGGCCCAGCCGCGCTCCATCCGGCCCAGCACCAGCGGGCGGACGCCCTGGGCGTCGCGGGCGGCGTACAGGGTGCTCTCGTCCATGAAGACGAAGCTGAACGCGCCCCGCAGCCGCGGGAGCACCTCCAGGGCCGCGGCCTCGACCGACAGGTCCGGGCGGCTGGCCAGCAGGGTCGTCACCAGCGCGGTGTCGGAGGTGCCCATGTCGGCCTCGAGCCCGCGCTCGGCCACCTCACGGGAGAGCTCGGCGGTGTTGACCAGGTTGCCGTTGTGGGCCAGCGCGATCGTCGTGCCCGCGGTGGTGGCCCGGATCGTCGGCTGGGCGTTCTCCCAGTTCGAGCCGCCGGTGGTCGAATACCGGGTGTGCCCGATGGCCAGGTGTCCGCGCAGGCTGGCCAGGGCGGGCTCGTCGAAGACCTGCGAGACCAGGCCGAGATCCTTGTAGACCACCACGCCCGAGCCGTCGCTGACCGCGATGCCGGCCGCCTCCTGCCCGCGGTGCTGAAGTGCGAAAAGCCCGAAATAGGTGAGTTTCGCAACCTCTTCCTCCGGGGCCCAGACGCCGAAGACGCCGCAGGCATCCTGGGGTCCGCGGTCCTGGGGGTCGAGATCGTCGGTCAACCGGCCGTCGCCTCGGGGCACGCGCTTGCTCCCTCATGCTGTCTGCTGGACTTGCTGGTCTGTTCCGACGGCCCAGTGTACGCGAGACGGAGACCACTCAACTCCGGTGCACAGGGAGGTACGGCGTGAGATCTGTGCGTATTCCACTGGCCCGTACCCGCCCCGAGGCGACCGCGTCCGACCAGGTCAACCGGCCGGTGGCGACCAGCAGCCAGGTCATCGGATCGGTCTCCACCACATTGGGCGGTGTGCCGCGGGTGTGCCGGGGACCGGCGACGCACTGAATCGCACCGAAAGGTGGAATACGGACCTCCACCGATCGGCCGGGCGCGGTCCGCGCCAGCTCGGCCAGCAGCGCGCGGACAGCGTCACGCAGCACTGATCGTTCCGGTTCGGCGCCGGAGTCGAGCGCGTCCAGCGCGGCGCCGACGGACTCGGATTTATTGTGCGCAGGAGACACGCCGGGACAATACGACGCCGGACGCGACAAGAACCCGGCGGCCCTGGGTCGCGCAGAAGACGTACGACAGGGCATAGTGGCCGACGGTGTGTACTCGTCGCGGGATCCAAGGGCACTTCTCCGGCAGCCCCGGAACCGCGCGACCCGGAAGGCGGTGGACGTGACAACGCACCTACGAGCCAGGGCACTCCAGGCCGGTGCGTTCCTGGCACTGATCGGTGGCGTCCTCGTCGCCGCGCCCTCGCCGGCCCTGGCCGCCGATGAGCCGGACGTGTCCGTCACCAGTCTCGAGCCCGCGGACATCTCGTCGGGTGGCTCGACCACCATCGGCTACCGGATCAGCAACACCAACGTCGGCAACAGCAACGTCACCGTCGAGATCAGCGCCGGGGACCTCAAGTGCAGCCCCGGGTGCAGCTTCGAGCGGGAGATCCCGGTCGGACCGCCGCAGCCGTTCACGACCAGGCTGACCGCCGGCAACCTGGCCCCGGGCGAGACCAAGCGGATCACGGTCACGATCACCGCCTCGGTGGGCGGCAAGAGCGACAGCGACAGCCGGCAGGTCATCCTGCGCGGCCCGGACAAGCCGCAGACCGTGCGTCAGGTCAGCGGCCGGGTCAAGGACCAGGACGGCAAGGCCGTCTCCGGCGCGCTGGTCGGCCTACGCGACAGCCAGAACCACCAGTACCAGACCAATACCAACGGCGACGGTGGCTACTCCTTCACCTCCTCCGACAGCAACCCGATCGCGGTCGGGGCCATGGCGGTCGGCGCCACCAAGGACGGCTACGAGATCGCGTCGGTGAACGCCCAGGGCGCCGCCGGCAAGTCGATCACCGTGCCGCTCACCCTGAAGTCGAAGACCGCCGCGTCGCCGTCGCCCAGCCCCTCGCCGTCGCCCAGCGTCAGCACCGAGCCGACCGCCGACGCCACCGAGGCCAGCGAGCCCGCGACCGACGAGTCCGCGGCGGCGCTCGACGCCGCGCCGAAGTCCGACACGGACAAGGACTCCGGCTCGATGCTGTTCATCATCCTCGGCGGCCTGCTGGTGGCGGCCGGCATCGGCGCCATCGTGCTGGTGGTGATGCGTCGCAAGTCCAACGAGGACGCCGACGACCTGGACGGCGCAGCCGCCGGCGGCGCGGTCCCGGCCGCCCGGTACGGCGGCGCCGACCAGACCCGCCTCGCCGCTCCGGTGGGCGGCCGGGCGGCCGACGCCACGATGATCGCGCCGCGCTCCGGGGCGCCGTCCATCGCGGACGCGCCGACGATGATCCACCAGACGGCCCCGCCGGTCGACGAGTTCCCCGACCCGTACGGCGCGCCGATGCCCCCGGGCGGCGGCTACAACGCCCCTGGCGGCTGGGGCACGGCCGGAGCCGCTGGTGCGGCCGGCGCGGCGGGTGCCTACGGCGCCGCGCAGAGCGGACCGGCCTACGGTGCCACCAGCCAGTACGGCGGCGCCCCGGCGCCGGCGCAGCACGGTGGCTACGCCGACCAGGACGACCACGGGTACGCCGGCAACGACTACGCCCCCGCCCAGCCCGGCTACGGCGACCAGGCCGGATACGACGAGGCCGGATACGGCGCCGCGGGCGGCTACGAGCAGCCGGCGCAGCGCTACGACGAGCCGACCGGGATGTACAGGCCGGAGCCGGCGGGCGGCTACCCGCCGGAGGCCGGCTACCCCGACCAGGGCGGGTACGGCGCGCAGCCGGGCTACGGCCAGGGCGGATACGCCCCCGCCGGCGACGAGTACGCCGACCCGGGTCACGCCGCGCCGTACCAGGGCGGCTCCTACGGCACGCCCGCCGGCCAGGCCGGTTACGGCGACGGCTGGGACGGCGCGGCCGGCGGCATCGACAACGGCAACGCGTACGGCCCGCCCGCCGGTGGCGGTGGCACGTACGGCGCTGCCGGCGGCTACGGCGCTCCGGCCGGCAACAGCTACGGGGCCGGCGGCGCGGGCGGCGGCTACGGCGGCGACCCGGCCGGTTACGACCCCCGGGCGACGTACGGGCGGCCGGAGGGTTACGACCAGCCGGGTGCGGGCCGGGGCCAGCCGGCGCCGGGCGGTTACCCCGACCAGGGCTACGACCAGGGTGGCTACGCCGGTGGCCCGGCCGACCAGGGCGGTTACTACGGCGGCCAGGAGCAGCCGGGTGGGCGCCACGGCGGTCAGCCGCGGCAGCAGCCGCCGGAGGCCGGGCGGCCCGGTCAGCGCCGGCCGAACGAGTGGGAGGACTGACCCCGGTCCCCCAGCATCAACCAGCCGAGAGGCCGGCCCGTCCGTACGGGTCGGCCTCTCGCGTTTCCGGTGCGCGATCGGCCGGCCCTCAGCGCTCCCAGGGCGGCGGCACCCGGACCGCCGCCATGCCCGCCGCGGTGGCCGCCTCGATGCCCAGGTCGGTGTCCTCGAAGACGAGGCAGCTCCGCGGGTCCACCCCGAGCAGCTCCGCGGCCAGCAGGAAGGCGGCCGGGTCGGGCTTGGGCCGCGCGTAGTCGCCGGCGCACACCAGCACGTCGAAGCGGTCCAGCAGGCCCAGCGCGGTCAACGAGGCGGTGACGGACTCGCGGGTGCTGCCGGACACCACCGCGGACGGGATCCGCCGGTGGGCGTCCTCGACGTGCTCCAGCACCCCGGGCACGGCGCCGACGGTCGGCAGCAGCTCCTGGAACAGGACCTCCCGGCGGGCGGCGACCGCCTCGACCGGCATGCGCAGGCCCTGAAGGCGGTTGAGATCGGCGATGATGTCGACGACGGGCCGGCCGCCCCACGCGTAGAAGAGCTCCTCGCTCAGCTCGCCGCCCCACTCCCCCAGCGCCCGCTGCCAGGCCACATGGTGCACGGGCATGGAGTCCGCGATGGTCCCGTCGCAGTCGAACAGGTAGGCCCGGAAGTCGCCGGCCGGCAGGGGAAGCAGCACCGCAGCAGGATATAGATCCGCCGACGACAGCGCGCCACGTCCGGGCGGGTGCCCAGCCGTGGCGCGCTGATCGGTGCTCGGTGCGGTGGCCGTCAGGCCTTGGACTCCGGCTCGTCGTCGTCCGCGAGGGCCGGCGGCTCGGGCTCCGCCGGCGCGGCCTCCGCCTCGGACCCGCTCGGCACCTCCGCGACCTCGTCGGCCGGCCCGGAGGCCGGGTGCTCGGGCTCGCTGATCTCCAGCGTCACCGACGGGCCCGTGGGCTGATCGTCCTCCGACGCCGCGG
>NZ_BOMQ01000086.1 GCF_016862275.1 Actinoplanes nipponensis
CCGGCGGCCTCGGCCGCGGCCACGACCTGGCGGGTGACGCCCTCGGCCGGGCCGCCGAACAGGTTGCGCATCGTGGCGGTGAAGGCCTCGCGCAGCTCGTCCAGGCCGATGGTGAACTCGTTGTGGATGTCGAGGACCGGCTCCTCCGCGGTGACGCCGATCTGCACGCACGGGACGTTGTGCTCCGCGGCGAGCGCCACGAACGCCTTGTCGTGCCCGCGCGGGACCGCGACCAGCGCGCGCCCGGCCGACTCGCTGAACAGCCACACGAACGGCGTGGTGGCCGCGTCCTGCTCGGGCAGCATGATCCGGGCGCCGACGTTGCGCCGCAGGCACGACTCGACCAGCACCTGGGCCAGGCCGCCGTCGGAGAGGTCGTGCGCCGCGACGACGTGCTCGCGTTCCGAGGCCTGCGCCATCAGCCGGCCGAGGGCCTGCTCGTGGGCCAGGTCGACCCGGGGCGGACGGCCGCCGAGGTGGCCGTGGGTGACCCACGCCCACTCGGAGCCGGACAGCTCGCACCGGGTGTCGCCGAGCAGGAAGAGCAGATCGCCCTCCGCGGTCGGCGGCGGCGGGAAGCCCATCGGTACGCGGCGGGCCACGTCGTTGAGGATGCCCAGCACGCCGACCACCGGGGTGGGATGGATGGCGGCCGCGCCGGTCTGGTTGTAGAAGCTCACGTTGCCGCCGGTGACCGGGATGCCCAGCTGCTGGCACCCGTCGGCCAGGCCGCGGACGGCCTCGGCGAACTGCCACATCACGGCCGGGTCCTCGGGGGAACCGAAGTTGAGGCAGTCGGTGACCGCGATCGGCTCGGCGCCGGTGACGGCGACATTGCGGTACGCCTCGGCCAGCGCCAGCCGCGCGCCCTCGTACGGGTCCAGCCTCGCGTACCGGCCGTTGCCGTCCACGGACAGCGCCACGCCGAGCCCGGTGCGCTCGTCGATGCGCAGCACGCCGGCGTCCTCGGGCTGGGCGAGCACGGTGTTGCCGAGCACGTACCGGTCGTACTGCTCAGTGACCCAGCTCTTGTCGCACAGGTTCGGCGAGGCGATCATGCGCAGCAGCGTCGCGCGCAGCTCGTCCGGGGTGGACGGTCGCGGCAGCGTCTCGGCCCGGTCGGCCTGCAGCAGGATCAGGTCGGCGGGCTCGCGGATCGGGCGGGCGTAGACCGGGCCGTCGTCGGCGAGCGAGCCGGGCGGCACGTCCACGACGACGTGGTCGTTCCAGCTGATCACCAGGCGGCCGGGCTGGCCGTCGGTCTCGCTGGGGGTGACCTCGCCGATGTTGGTGGCCCAGACGCCCCACTTCTCGGCGACGGCGAGCACCGCGTCGAGCTTCTCCGGCGCGACGATCAGCAGCATGCGCTCCTGCGACTCGCTGGCCAGGATCTCGGTGGGCGACATCGACGCCTCGCGCAGCGGCACCCGCTCCAGGTAGACCCGCATGCCGGTGCCGGCCGCCGCGGCGGTCTCGGTGAGCGCGCAGGTCAGGCCCGCGCCGCCGAGGTCCTGGATGCCGACGACCAGGCCGGCGTCGTACAGCTCCAGGCAGCTCTCGATCAGCAGCTTCTCCATGAACGGGTCGCCGACCTGCACCGACGGGCGGCGCTGCTCGGCGCCCTCGTCGAAGGTCGCCGACGCCAGGACGGAGACGCCGCCGATGCCGTCGCGCCCGGTGCGCGCGCCGAGCAGCACGACGACGTTGCCGACGCCGGCCGCTTCCTTCTTCTGCAGGCGCTCGACCGGCATGACGCCGATGCTCAGCGCGTTGATCAGCGGGTTGCCCTGGTAGCAGGGGTCGAAGACGATCTCGCCGCCGATGTTGGGCAGGCCCAGGCAGTTGCCGTACCCGCCGATGCCGGCGACGACGCCGGGCAGCACCCGCGCGGTGTCCGGGTGGTCCGCCGCGCCGAAGCGCAGCGGGTCCATGACCGCGATCGGGCGAGCGCCCATGGCCAGGATGTCGCGGACGATGCCGCCGACGCCGGTGGCCGCGCCCTGGTAGGGCTCCACGAAGCTCGGGTGGTTGTGCGACTCGACCTTGAAGGTGACCGCGATCTCGTCGGAGATCTGCACGACGCCCGCGTTCTCGCCGATGCCGGCCAGCATCCGGGTGTTGCGCGGGGCCTTCTCGCCGAACTGGCGCAGGTGCACTTTGCTCGACTTGTAGGAGCAGTGCTCGCTCCACATGATCGAGTACATCGCGAGCTCGGAGGCGGTCGGCCGGCGGCCGAGGATCTGCCGGATCCGGTCGTACTCGTCGTCCTTGAGCCCGAGCTCGGTGTGCGGCTGCAGCTCGTCGCCGGTGTTCAGCGCGCGCTCGATCGTGTCGGGGCCGCCGTCGAACTGATTGATCAGCACATCGGTGGCGGCGAAGCCGGTCGGCTTGGCGACCTGGCCGGCCGCGGCCGGTGACTGGTTCGGCGCTCCCGGCGGCGACGCCGCGTCGCTGGTCGCCGTGTCGTGCTGGGTGGTCATCGCTGGGCTCCCCCTGTGAGCTGCCCGCCCGCGGCCGACCCGGCCAGGTACCGCAGGGCTGAGGTGAAGAAGCCGAGGCCGTCGAGCGACGGACCGGTCAGCGCCTCCACCGCGTGTTCCGGGTGCGGCATGATGCCGACCACGTTGCCGGCCGCGTTGGTGATCGCGGCGATGTCGCGCTGGGAGCCGTTCGGGTTGCCCCGCGTGTAGCGGGCCACGACCCGGCCCTCGGCCTCGAGCTCGTCGAGCGTGCGCTCGTCGGCGACGAAGCAGCCCTCGCCGTTCTTCACCGGGACGAGGATCTCCTGGCCCTCGGTGAAGCTGTTCGTCCACGCCGTGGCGGTGCCGGCGATGCGCAGGTGCTGGTCGCGGTTGCGGAAGTGCAGGTGCTGGTTGCGGGTGAGCGCGCCGGGCAGCAGGTGGGCCTCGCAGAGGATCTGGAAGCCGTTGCAGATCCCGAGCACCGGCAGCCCGCCGCGGGCGGCGTCGGCCACGCTCTCCATGACCGGAGCGAACCGGGCGATCGCGCCGCAGCGCAGGGCGTCGCCGTAGGAGAAGCCGCCGGGCAGGACCACGGCGTCGACGCCGTGCAGGTCCGGATCGCCGTGCCAGAGACGGACGGCCTCGCCGCCGGCGATCCGCACGGCGCGGGCCGCGTCACCGTCGTCGAGGGAACCGGGGAAGGTGACGACTCCGATCCGCATGGTCACGCGCTCATCGGGGCGGAGTCACCGGCCGGCTCGTCGACCCGGATCGAGAAGTCCTCGATGACCGGGTTGGCGAGCAGCTTGTCGGCGATCTCACGGGCCGTCTCGAGGTCGGGTTCTCCGTCGAACTCGATCTCGATCCGGCGCCCGATGCGGACGGAGGAGATGTCGTTGACCCCGAGCCGCGGCAGCGCGTTGGCGACTGCCTGGCCCTGCGGATCGAGGATCTCCGGCTTGAGCATGACGTCGACGACGACGCGAGCCACGGGCACTCCTGACTGTGTAGGTGCGCAGTTGGGTGGCCCTCTAAGGGGCGAGCGGGCAAAGCCTACCTTGTACGACTGCTGATCGGCCCATCGGCCGGTGTCGGCAGGCTGACGCAAACGCCGCTGAGCAGCCAATCTCGGTCGTGATCTCCGCCACGCCAAGATCACTCTTCGGGGTGACCGGGTCACCCTGCGCGCCGTTCCCCATCCCACGGTGATAGGTGTCAATTGAAGTCTTGTCCCGGAACCCGCCCGGCCCTAGCGTTCAGTAGATCAAGTTCGATGCATCCCCCCATCGACAGGAATCTCGGAAGGAGCCCGGCGTGCGCATCCGCATCGTCGTCGCCTCTCTGGCCGCCGCCCTGACCGGCGCCGTGGCCGTCCCCGCCGCCGCCAACGCCGTCGAACCCGGCCCCGACTACATCATCGGCGGCAGCACCGTCGCGTCGGCGCCCTGGGCCGCCGCGGTGTTCAGCAACGGCAGCTTCACCTGCTCCGGCACGATCATCTCGGCGAACTACGTGCTGACCGCCCGGCACTGCATCAACGGCACGATGTCGGTACGGGTCGGCAGCGTCAGCCGTACGTCGGGCGGCGTCACCCGCACGGTGAGCTCCACCACCACCCGTAACGACCTGGCCCTGATGCGCCTGAGCAGCGCCGTCTCGACCAGCTACATGCCGCTGTCCAGCGCGTACCCGCCGGTGGGCTCGACCAACTCGCTCTACGGCTGGGGCCAGACGTGCTACAGCGGTTGCGGCGCCTCGGCGACGCTGAAGACCGCCACCGTCCAGGTCACCTCGACCAACGTCACCGACGCGTACGGCGGCCGGGCCATCGCCTCCACCGCGATCAGCGGCAACGCGTGGCGCGGCGACTCCGGCGGCCCGCAGGTCTACAACGGCGCGCAGGTCGGCGTGGCATCGACCGCGGACGGCCAGAGCCGGCAGTACTACGGCAGCGTGGCCTACAACCGGGCGTGGATCACCTCGGTCGCGGGCGTCTGAGAATTCCGTCGGGGGGCGGTGAGACCCGCTCCGCCGCCCCCTGACGGCATCACGTTCTAGAGGATCGCCGCGGGCGTGTACTTGGCCGCCTCCGGGTGCTCGGCGACGATCGCCGCCACCCGTTCCGCCACCGCCCGCACCTGGGCCGGCGCCGCGCCCACGAAGGCCGCGCGGTCGGCCACCAGCGCGTCGATCTCCGTCCGCGAGAGCCCCAGCCGGCCGTCGGCGGCCAGGCGGTCGAAGAGGTCGTTCCCGGCCAGGCCCTTCTCGCGCATGGCCAGCGCCACCGCCACCGCGTGTTCCTTGATCACCTCGTGCGCCACCTCCCGGCCGACGCCCTTGCGCACGGCCGCGACCAGCAGCTTCGTGGTGGTGAGGAACGGCAGGAAGCGGTCCAGCTCGCGGGCGATGACCGCCGGGTACGCGCCGAACTCGTCGAGCACGGTCAGGAAGGTCTGGAACAACCCGTCGGTGGCGAAGAACGCGTCCGGCAGGGCCACCCGGCGCACCACCGAGCAGGAGACGTCACCCTCGTTCCACTGGTCGCCGGCCAGCTCGCCGACCATCGACAGGTAGCCCCGCACGATCACCGCGAGGCCGTTGACCCGCTCGGAGGACCGGGTGTTCATCTTGTGCGGCATCGCCGACGAGCCGACCTGACCGGCCTTGAAACCCTCGGTGACCAGCTCCTGGCCGACCATCAGGCGGATCGTGGTGGCCAGCGACGACGGGGCCGCGACGACCTGGGCCAGCGCGGAGACCACGTCGAAGTCGAGCGAGCGCGGGTAGACCTGGCCGACGCTGGTCAGCACCCGCTCGAAGCCGAGGTGCGCGGCGACCTTGCGCTCCAGCTCGGCCAGCTTGTCCGCGTCCCCGTCGAGCAGGTCGAGCTGGTCGGCGGCGGTGCCGACCGGGCCCTTGACCCCGCGCAGGGGGTAGCGCCGGAGCAGGTCGTCCAGGCGCTCGTAGGCGATCAGCAGCTCCTCGGCCGCGCTCGCGAACCGCTTGCCCAGCGTGGTGGCCTGGGCCGCGACGTTGTGCGACCGGCCGGTCAGCACCAGGTCGCTGTACTCCACGGCCCGCTCGGTCAGCCGGGCCAGGGTGGTGACGATCCGGCCGCGGACGAGCTCCAGCGAGGCCCGGATCTGCAACTGCTCGACGTTCTCGGTGAGGTCGCGGGAGGTCATGCCCTTGTGGATGTGCTCGTGCCCGGCGAGCGCGCTGAACTCCTCGATGCGTGCCTTCACGTCGTGCCGGGTGACCCGCTCCCGGGCGGCGATGCTGGCGAGGTCGACGTCGTCGACCACTGCCTCGTACGCCTCGACCACCCCGTCCGGCAGCGCCACCCCGAGGTCCTGCTGGGCCCGCAGGACCGCCAGCCAGAGCCGGCGCTCCATCCGGATCTTCTCCTCCGGCGACCAGAGGTCGACGAGGTCGGCGGACGCGTAGCGGCTGGCGAGAACGTTCGGGATGCTCACCGGGACGATTCTTCCATGACCGGCTCGGCGGGCCGTGGGCTCGTGGCCGGGCGGTGCCGCAGGTTACGCACGTCCCGGCTGGCCAGCATGGCGGCGACCGCCAGCCCGATCAGGACGGCGGCGCCGACCAGCGTCGGCTCGACGCCGACGGCCTGGGCGATCGGCCCGGCCGCGACCTGGCCGACCGGGATCGCGACGAAGGACCCGACCATGTCGTACGAGTAGACCCGCGCGAGTTTGTCGGCGGGGACGTGCTCCTGCATCGACGTCTCCCAGGCCACCACGAACTGCTCGATGCCCAGCCCGGCCAGGAAGGCCGCCGCGAGCAGCAGTCCGAGGTGGGGCCGGACGCCCAGGGTCAGCACGGGCAGCACCTCGAAGGCGGTGCACAGGACGCCGAGGAACAGCAGCCGGCTGACGGTCACCCGCATCGCCACGAGCGCGCCGAGCATCATGCCCAGGGTCTGCGCGGCGAGCACGAAGCCCCAGGCCCGGCGCCCGACAGTGGCGTCGGCGACGACCGGGCCGAGGACCGACATGCCACCGCTGAGGGCGACGTTGATCGCCGCGAACGCGGTGACGACGACCCAGAGCCAGGTACGGCTGCGGAACTCGCTCCAGCCGGACCGCAGGTCGGCCAGGATCCCCGTGCGCTCCGGCTCCGCCGGTGGGCCGGCACCGGTCGCAGCGGCCGCCGACGGGGCGGCTGTGGTGGCGCCGGCCGGCACGCGCAGCAGCGCGAACGCCCCGGCCGAGAGCAGGAACGTCACGGCGTCGACGGCGATGCCCCACCCCGGGCCCACGCCGGCCACGATCACGCCGCCGAGCGGGGCGCCGACGATGTAGGCGCCGTTGAACGCCAGCCGGCTCAGGGCGATGGCCTGCTGGCGGATCCCGGCCGGGACGAGCTGCGGCAGGATCGACGACGAGGCGGGCAGGGCCAGCGCGCTGACCATGCCGTTGACCGCCGAGATGCCGATCAGCAGCGGGATGGTCGCCGTACCGGAGAGGATCAGCGCGGCCACCGCGCCCTGGGTGACCGCCGCCGCGAGGCTCGACCCGACCATCAGCCGGTGTTTCGGCATCCGGTCGGCCAGCGCGCCGCCGAAGAGCAGGAACAGCACGTTGACCAGCATTCGGGCGCCGACGACCAGGCCGAGGTCGCGCGGCGAGCCGGTGAGGTCGAGGACGGCGAACGCCAGCGCGACGGGGGCGACCGCGTTGCCGAACGTGTTGATCGTGCGGCCGGCCAGCAGGAAGCGGAAGGGCGTGTGCCGCAGCGGCGCCAGGAAGCTCACGACTCGGCCATCCGGAACATCGCGATGGTGGTGCTGGTGCGGATCGTGCCGGGGGTGTGCGGCGGCCGCGCGGCGGCGTGCAGATCGCGGCTGAGCTCGGTGATCCGGTCCCGGATGGCGCGCCAGGCGTCCGGATCGACCCACAGCTCGGCGTCGGTCATCGAGCCGCCGACGGACCAGTCGGCGGCGGCGGTACGCCGGATCAGCTCGTTGGCGACCACGGCGAACAGGGCCCGCTGCGAGTCGGCGCCGTGCTCGCCCAGCATGGTCTCGCGGTCGCGGTCCCGGGAGCGCTCGGCGTCGTAGCGGTAGCGCTTGGCGACGCCGCCCCGGATGCGCTCCTCGGCGGCCTGCACGATGAGCCCGGCGGCGAGCAGGTTGCGCAGGTGGTAGCTGGCGTTGGCGTGGGTGAGCCCGAGCTCGCGGGCGATGTCGGCGGCGGTGAGCGAGGCGCCGGTCAGCAGGGACAGCATGCGCAGGCGGACCGGGTGGGCCATCGCCCGCAGCGCGGCCTGGCGGGACTCGGGAGGGTCTCCCAAAGACATGATGGGGAGTTTAGGGGAGACGGGGCTCACCCTCCAACACTTCTTTGGTGGTTGAGACACTGCGGGACGACGCGGTTGTCGCTAGGGTTACTCGCGAGTAGGTCTGGCTCATTCGAAAGGTCCACCGATGACTGATTTCAGCCCCGAGTCCCTCGCCTCGATCGGCCCGAAGGAGTTCACGGAGCTCGTCAAGGCCACCCCGGACTCGAAGATCGCCGAAGTGATGGCCTCCGAGGGCCGCGGCAAGATTCTGGACGAGGTGTTCAACCGGATGCCGTCGCTGTTCCGCGCCGACCGCGCCGGCGCGACCCAGGCGGTCATTCACTGGACCATCACGGGTGGCCCGGCCGGCGGCACGGACACCTACGAGACGGTGATCGAGAACGGCGCCTGCACGGTCACGAACCAGCCGGTCCGCGAGCCGAAGCTGGCCATGACGATGGACCCGGTGACGTTCCTGAAGGTGGTCACCGGCGACGGCAACCCGATGATGATGTTCATGACCGGCAAGATCAAGGCCAAGGGCGACCTCGGCCTCGCCGCCCAGGTGGCGAAGCTCTTCGACATCCCGAAGAACTGATCGGTCGCCGGTCCCGCCCCGCCGGGCACGTCTCGGCGGGGCGTCTTCATGAGGTACGGGCACAGCGAAGCACCGCTCCCACGAGGCGATGCCCGTGCCCCCTCCGGGCCGTTGGGCGCCGCCGGTCCGAAGCGGTGGTTCAGACCGCGATACGCCCCTCGACCGCGCTCAGCGCGATGTCCGCCCGGTGGTGCGAGCCCGCCAGCTCAATGCCCTCCACCAGCGCATAGGCCGCCGCCCGAGCCGCCGCCAGATCCGCACCGGTGGCCGTGGCGCTGAGCACCCGCCCGCCGGCCGACACCAGCGCGCCGTCCGCACGCCGCGCCGTGCCCGCGTGGATCACACCCGGCTGCTCGCCGCCCGTGATCACATCGCCGGTGCGCGGCGTACCCGGGTAGTTGTGGCTCGCCACGACCACCGTCACCGCCGCGCCGTCATGCCAGCGCAGCGGCGGGAGCTCCGCCAGCGTGCCGGTCGCCGCGGCCCGCAGCAGCTCCCCCAGCGGCGTGGCCAGCAGGGCCAGCACCACCTGGGTCTCCGGGTCGCCGAACCGGGCGTTGAACTCGATGACCTTGGGCCCGTCGCCGGTCAGGGCCAGGCCCACGTAGAGCAGGCCGGCGAACGGCGTGCCCCGCCCGCGCATCTCGGCCAGCGTCGGCCCCACCGTCTCGGCCATCACGCGCTCCACCAGGTCGGCCGGGGCCCAGGGCAGCGGCGCGTAGGCGCCCATGCCGCCCGTGTTGGGGCCCTCGTCGCCGTCCAGGGCGCGCTTGAAGTCCTGCGCCGGCATCAGCGGCACCGCGGCCGTGCCGTCGGTCACCACGAACAGCGACACCTCGGGGCCGTCGAGGAACTCCTCGATGACCACCCGGCCGCACTCCCGGGCGTGCGCCTCGGCGGCGGACCGGTCAGCCGTCACCACGACACCCTTGCCGGCGGCCAGACCGTCGTTCTTCACCACGTACGGCGGGCCGAAGTCGTCCAGCGCCGCCGCCACCTCGGCCTGCGTGGTGCAGGAGTAGGAGCGGCCGGTGGGCACGCCCGCGGCGGCCATCACGTCCTTGGCGAACGCCTTGGAGCCCTCGAGCTGCGCCGCCGCCCCGCTCGGGCCGAAGCAGGCGATGCCCTTGGCGCGCACGGCGTCGGCGACGCCGGCCACCAGCGGCGCCTCCGGGCCGATGATCACCAGGTCGGCGGCCACCTCGACGGCGAGGGCGGCCACGGCCGCGGGGTCGGTGGCGGAGACGTCACGCAGCTCGGCCACCGCGGCGATGCCGGGGTTGCCGGGGGCGGCGATCAGCTGCTCCACCGAGGGGTCCGCGGCGAGGCCGACGGCAAGGGCGTGCTCGCGGCCGCCGGATCCGATCAGAAGTACACGCACGTCGCAGATCCTACGGGCCGGAGGTTGATCTTCCGCGCGGTCGTCCACAGGTCCACAGTGCACCGGCGACACGCTGTGGATAACGCTGTGGATAACCGGTGAGCGCCGAGCTGCGGGGTCACGTAAACTTCGCCAGTACCCGGGCCTCTCCGCGTACGACGTGTTTCAACGGAAGGCGTCAGTCAAGTGCCGGTGATCGTGTTGGTCGGCGCCCAGTGGGGCGACGAGGGCAAGGGCAAGGCCACGGACCTCCTGGGCGACCGGATCGACTACGTGGTCAAGTTCAACGGCGGCAACAACGCCGGCCACACCGTCGTGATCAAGGGCGAGAAGTACGCCCTCCACCTGCTCCCCAGCGGCATCCTCACCCCGGGCGTGACCCCGGTGATCGGCAACGGCGTCGTGGTCGACCTGGCCGTGCTGTTCGAGGAGATCGACGGTCTCGAGGCCCGCGGCATCGACACCTCCCGGCTGCGGATCAGCGCCAACGCCCACGTCATCGCGTCGTACAACCGCACGCTGGACAAGGTCAGCGAGCGCTACCTGGGCGCCCGGCGGATCGGCACCACCGGCCGCGGCATCGGCCCGACGTACGCCGACAAGATGAACCGCCTCGGCGTGCGCATCCAGGACCTGTTCGACGAGTCGATCCTGCGGCAGAAGGTCGAGGCCGCCCTGTCGTTCAAGAACCAGGTGCTGTCGAAGATCTACAACCGCAGCGCCATCAAGCCGGACGAGGTCATCGCCGAGCTGCTCTCCTACACCGAGCGGCTGCGCCCGATGGTGGCCGACACCGCGCTGGAGCTGTCCCAGGCCCTGGACGCCGGCAAGGTGGTGCTCTGCGAGGCCGGCCAGGCCACCCTGCTCGACGTCGACCACGGCACGTATCCCTTCGTGACCAGCTCGAACGCGACCGCCGGGGGCGCCTGCACCGGCTCCGGCATCCCGCCGACCCGGGTCGACCGGGTGGTGGCGGTGCTCAAGGCGTTCACCAGCCGGGTCGGCGAGGGCCCGTTCCCGACCGAGCTGCACGACGAGGTCGGCGACTACCTGCGCGAGGTGGGCCACGAGTACGGCACCACGACCGGCCGCCCCCGCCGGATCGGCTGGCTCGACCTGGTGATGGGCCGGTACGCCCAGCGGATCAACGGCGTGACCGACTTCGCCCTGACCAAGCTGGACAATTACGACGGACTCGACGAGATCCCGGTCTGCGTCGCGTACGACGTCAACGGGGTGCGGTTCGACGAGATGCCGTACAGCCAGAGCGACTTCCACCACGCGACGCCGATCTACGAGACGCTGCCCGGCTGGAAGCGGGACATCAGCGGCGCCCGCAGCTTCGCCGAGCTGCCGGAGAACGCCCAGCGCTTCGTGGAGTTCGTCGAGGAGCGGATCGGCGCGCGGATCTCCGTGGTCGGCGTCGGCCCGGGCCGCGAGGAAGTCATCGAACGGCACTCGGTGCTGAGCGGGGCCTGACGTGTACGACGTCATCCTGCTCAGCCTGACCGAGGGCGGCGGCTCGGCCGAGGGGGCCTGCGGTGCGGCGTGCGGCGGCTGCGGCTCAGCCGAGCGGGAGGCTTGCGACACTCCTCGCGTACCGGTGCTGAAGTGTGCCGAGGCCCTCACCCGGGCCGGCGCGCGCGTCGAGACCGTGACCGCCGGCTCGGACGCGGAGATCGACGCGGTCATCGCGCGCTTCGACGCGCCCGCCCGGCCGGACGGCCTGTCCTGGCCCGACCCGGAGAGCAAGCTGCGGCTGGTCGTCGCGACGGCGGCCGACGGCCAGCTCCGGGCGGTGATGCGCCGGCTGGTCCGGCGGTACGCGCCCCCGCCGAGCAAGCGCCCCGCCGACCTGCCCGACAACCGCACCGTGCCCGACCTGCCGCCGGTGGCGATCCTGCCGCTCGACCCGGGCAACCACACCGATCTGGCCGCCCAGCTGGGCCTGCCCCGCGACCCGGCCGCGGTGGCCGCCGCGGTGCTCGGCGGCACCATCCGCCGCCTCGACCTGCTGCGCAACGACGGCGGATCGGTGACCGTGGACGGCGCGCTGGTCGGCGGCTCCGACGACGCGGGTGCGGCGGTGCCGTGGCGCGGCCGCATCGAGGTCGACGACGCCGTGCTCTCCGACGGCACCGACCGGATCATCGCCTGCGCCATCGGCAACGCCGGCGCCTACGCCGAGTTCGACGGCCTGCCGCTGCTCAGCGAGCCGGACCCGGCCGACGGCCGGGTCGAGGTCGCGGTGGCGGTTCCGGTGCTGGTCAAGCAGCGCTTCAAGAAGCCGAGGGTACGGGTGGAGGTGCGCCGCGCCCGGGGTCGCGCGGTGTCGGTCCTGCCCCGCGACGGCGAGCTGCAGTTCCTCGACGACGGCGTGGCGGGGACGATGACCCGCAAACGTTCCTGGTGGACCGAGCCCGGCGTCTGGGCGGTGTACGCGGGATGACCGCCTGTGCGAGTCTGAACTAGCACTCAGGTACGAATCTTTGTTACGGGGAGGTCGCATCCGTGGAGGACGAGAACGCCGACCGCGTCTACGTCCCGGGCACGAACGGCACGCCACCCGACCGGGACGTCGAGCCGTTCTGGCCACCGGAGGAGTTGAACGCTCCGGTGCACGGTGGCCAGCCGGTGCCCCGGGACGCGCCGCCGGCCTTCCCGCTCCCACCCGCGCCGCCGGTGACCACGCCGCAGCCGGGCGAAGCCGCCGTGTACCGCCCGATGGACCGGCTCGTGACGCCGCCACCGCCCCCACCGATGTACCACCAGCAACCGCAGCAGCCGCAGACCCCGCGCCCGGCGCCGAGCCCGGACGCCGGGGGCGCGCAGCCGTGGCCGAACATCCCGCCGCGGCCGGTCGTGGCGCCGGATTCGGGGCACTTCTCCGGGTCGGCGCATGTTCCGCAGGTTCCGGCCACTTCGGACGCTTCTGGGCGAAATGGTGGGGAGAGCGCACCGGTCAGCGGGGCTGGAGGGACCGGCGGGTCCGGGGGTAGCAGCCCGTTCAGCAGCAGCCCGCTCAGCGGCGGGCCCGTCGGGGGCGGGCCCGTCGGGGGCGGCTCTGTCGGGGGCGGCTCTGTCGGGGGCGGCTCTGTCGGGGGCGCCCCGACCACCAGCGATCCGGCCAGCGGCGGGCCCGGTAGTAGCAGCCCGTTCAGTAGCAGCCCGTTCAGTAGCAGCCCGCTCAGCGGCGGCTCCGTCGGAGGCGGCCCGACCACCAGCGATCCGGTAAGCGGCCCCACGGTGGGTGGGCCGGTGAGCAGCGGACCGGTCAGCAGCGGCTCTCTCCGTGGTAGCCCCACCAGCAGCGGACCGGTCAGTGGTGGCCCGGTTAGCGGCGGGCCGGTCAGTGGTGGCCCGGTCAGTGGCGGCCCGGTTGGTGGCGGGCCGGTTGGTGGCGGGCCGTCCCAGGCGGCGGATTCGCCATGGGCGCAGCCGCCGCAGCGACCCACTCAGCCGGACAACCCCCAGCCACCCAAGCCGCGAACCGGCACGGACGCGACCACCGCAGCGCCCCGGACCGGCGCTGTGTCGAGTTCCGCTCCCGCCCACTTCCCGACCGTGACGCCGCGCCGGACCACCGACAATGGCGACGAGCAGGGCTCGGGCACGGTCTACCGGCCCGGACCGGTCGGCCCGGACACGCCCCGCCCGAACACCGCCGCCCAGGCCGGCAGCGTCTCCCAGCCCGGCCCGCAGAGCGGTCCCGCGGCGACACCGCCGCCCCACCAGACCTTCCCGCACCAGACGGCACCCACCCCACCCGGCCAGCACCAGCCAGGACCCACCCCGCCCGCCCCACACCAGCCAGGACATACCCCGCCAGGCCCCCACCAGCCCGGATATACCCCGCTCGCCCCGCACGGGCCAGGACCAACCACACCCGGCCCGCACCAAACGGGACCCGCGCTGACCGGCCCGCACCAGACGGGATCACACCAGACGGCCCCCACTCCAGGACCGATCCCGCCGGGACCGCCCACCCCCGGCCCCGGCCCGATGCCCCACCAGCCCGGCCCGATCGCACCCGGCCCGCTCCCGGCACCGCCTCCCGGCCCGACGAACCAGACCCACCCCCACCCGGGCCACCCAGGCCCAGGCTCCCGCCCGATGGAGCCGCAGCAATGGCCGGCCAACGCCCAACCGGTCCCGGGCCCGTTCCCGCCCACTGTCGACCCGCGGGTCGTTCCGCCGCACCCGCACCCGCCCCACCAGGGCGAGCAGCCCGGCCCGCACCAGCAGCCCCCGCCCGTCGACCCCTACCAGCAGCTGCCCTGGGTCTCCGACGGCACCCCGACCGCTGAGGAGTTCGCCCGGCGCCGGCTGGCCAAGCCCGCCGAGCCGACCGCGACCATGGGGGCGCGGGCCATTCTGCAGAAGGGCACGATGGGCCTGGTCCGGCTGGCCCCGGGCAAGCGGGAGCAGGAGTACAAGCAGGACGTCGAGATGGTCCGGCGCAACTTCGGCGGCCTGCGGCAGGTCACGGTGGTCAACCCCAAGGGCGGCGCCGGCAAGACCGTCGCCGTGCTGCTGCTCGCGATGACCTTCGGGCAGAAGCGCGGCGGGTACGTGCTGGCCTGGGACAACAACGAGACCCAGGGGACCCTGGGGATGCGGGCGCAGCAGGACTTCCACGCTCGTACCGTCCGCGACATGATGCGGGACCTGCATCTGTTCCGGGGTTCGCACGGCCGGGTCGGCGACCTGAGCCAGTACGTGCGAGCGCAGGGCGAGGGCATGTTCGACGTGCTGGCCTCCGACGAGTCGGCGACCGCCGGTGAAATGCTCACGGCCAGCGCGTTCGCCGAGATCCGGGAGATCGTCAGCCGGTTCTACAAGCTGATCTTCGTGGACACCGGCAACAACGTCCGGGCCCAGAACTGGCAGGCGGCGATGGACGCCACCGACCAGTTGGTGATCACCATGTCGGCCCGTAACGACTCGGCCGAGACGGCGGCGCGGATGCTCGACCACCTGGAGCAGAGCGGCCGGCAGCGGCTGGTCCGCCAGGCGGTCAGCGTGGTGACGATGCCGCCGACCCGCAAGGACATCGACCTGCCGGCCATCCAGCGCCACTTCGCGGCCCGCACCCGCGCCGTGTTGCTGGCCCCGTACGAGAAGTTGATCGACTCGGGGGAGCCGCTGCGGTACGGCCAGCTCTCCACCAGCACCCGGGACTCGTGGCTCAAGATCGCTTCAGCGGTGGCCGAGGGCCTGTAGCGGAGCGGCCGGGCCGGAGATCCGGCCCGGCCGCTACCCGGGGTCGAGGGGTCGATCAGGTGAGGGCGTCCGCCGCGGCCGGGTCGCTGTCGCGGAGGAACTGGGCGCACCGGGCCGCCTCGTCCGCCTCGCCGATCTCCGCCGCCGCCACCGACAGGGCGTGCAGGCACCGCAGGAAGCCCTGGTTGGGCGCGTGCGACCACGGCACTGGGCCGTGGCCCTTCCACCCGTTGCGGCGCAGCGCGTCCAGCCCGCGGTGGTAGCCGGTGCGGGCGTACGCGTAGGCGGTGACCGGCTGCTGCTCCGTCAGGGCGCTCTCCGCCAGCGCCGCCCAGCCGCCGCTGTATGCGGGGAAGCGGGCCGCGACGGTCTTGTACGCGTCGTCGGTGCCGGCCTGCTTCGCGGTGGCCAGGGCCGCGTCGGCCTCGGTGTCGGCGGGGAGGCGGGTGGCCGGCGGCTCGGGAAGGAGGTTTTGCATGGGACCATTCAACCGCGCCCGGGACGGGTCTCCGGGGGTGGGTCGCCGAACCGATCCCAGGCGTCGCCGAGGGCGCGCAGCCGGTCGGCGTACTCGATCCGCTCCCGCCAGGCCGGCGGCCAAGCCGCCATGCCCAGCGCCGCGCCCGCGAAGCCGCCGGCCAGGCACGCGATGGAGTCCGAGTCGCCCGAGGTGGCCGCGGCCCGGCCCAGCGCGGTGAGCGGCTCGTCCGGGGTGAGCAGGTAGCAGTACAGGGCCGTGGCCAGGGCCTCCTCGGCGATCCAGCCGGCGCCGGTGAGCAGGCACGGGTCGCCGCCGGGGTCGCCGCGGCGCAGGGCGCCGGCCACGACGTCGAGCGCGGCGGCGCACTCGTCCCAGCCGCGGGAGATGAAGTCCTCCGGCGTCGGCACCCCGGGCCGCTGCCACAGGTCGCCGAGCCACTCCCCGCGGTAGATCAGCCGCTGGTCGGCGCAGTGCGCCCGCAGGCCCGGGAGCAGATCGCGCGGCGCGAGGCCGTCGCTCAGCCAGCGGACCGCGTACGCCGTGAGCTCGCTGGCCGCCAGCCCGGTGGCATGCCCGTGGGTGAGGCCGGCCTGCAGTTGCGCCGCCCCGGCGCGCTGGTCGCCGGTGAGCCCCGGGAGCAGGCCGACCGGGGTGACGCGCATGTTGGCGCCGCAGCCCTTCGAGTGAATCTGTGACGCCCGCTGCCAGGGACGGCCGTCGGCCAGGTCGCCGCACGCGCGCAGGCAGGTCATGCCCGGGGCGCGGTTGTTGTCCGGGCTGGCCGCCCAGTCGAGGAACGCCTGCCGCAGCACCGGCTCGAAGCTCGCCGGGGTCAGCGGATCCGCGGCGACCAGGGCTTCGCCGACCGCGAGCATCATCTGGGTGTCGTCGGTGACCAGCGCGGGGTCCCCGGTCAGTTCGCGCGGCCCGCCCGGCCCGTACGCCGCGACGATCGTCGCGTAGTCCTGGAACTCGGTGGGCTTGCCCAGCGCGTCCCCGTAGGCCAACCCGTACAGCGATCCCGATGCCTTTTCCACGCTGGCTACCCTACGGTGATGCCCGGTGATCCATTGCAGTCCGTGTTCGGCGGCGAGCAGCCGTTCGATGCCACCGCCTTCGAGATCGAGTCGCGCGCCGAGTTGGACGTCCATCTGGCCAAGCGGTCGCTGGCCGGGCTGATCGTGCTCGGGCTGCGGCTCGACGAGCAGCCGCCCGACTTCACCGGCGTCGACGTGAGCCAGACCCTGTTCGTGGGGTGCCGGCTGGCCGGCCCGCGGGTCGAGATGGACCTCATCGCGCGGGGCGCCCACCTGGTGCCCCCGTTCGAGGCCCGGCCCTATCCCACCCATCCCGCGCACCTCTACACGCCGGAGGACCTGGCCGACGGGTTCGCCCGCGAGGGGTTCGCCGGCATGTACGACACGCTGGTCTACGAGCACTTCCTGGCCCACGGCGGGGCGGCGCCGGACCTGCGGGAGGCGATCGCGCAGCGGCTGCACGACGCCGGCATCGACAACGCGCTCGGCAAGGCGCTGGCCGCCTGGGTCGACGGGCACGACGCCCGGGGCGCGGTCGGCATCATGGGCGGGCACGCCGAGCCGCGCGGGTCGGCCGCGTACCGGATGGCCGCGACCCTGGCCTGGCGCCTGGCCGGCGCGGGCCGGCTCATCGTGACCGGCGGCGGGCCCGGCGTGATGGAGGCGGCCAACCTGGGCGCCTACCTCTCCGACGGTACGGCGGACCAGCTCTCCGCGGCGATCGACCAGCTCGCGGTCGCGCCGGACTTCCGCGACCACGACCCGTTCACGGCGGCGGCGCTGGCGGTGCGCGCGGCGTATCCGGCTCCGGCGTGCGCGGCGGGTGACGTGGTCGGCAAGCTCACCCACGGCGGCCTGGCGCTGCCCACCTGGCTGTACGGCCACGAGCCGGCGAACCTGTTCGCCGGCCAGATCGGCAAGTACTTCTCCAACGCGGTCCGCGAGGACACCATCCTGCGCCTGTCCCGCGGCGGGATCGTCTTCGCGCCGGGCTGGGCGGGCACGGTCCAGGAGGTGTTCCAGGCGGCCACGAAGACCTTCTACCGCACCGACGGCCCGTCCGGCGCGTTCGTCTTCCTCGGCGTCGAGCACTGGTCGACGCTGCCGGTGGAGGCCCTGCTGCGGCCGCTGCTGGCCCGTTCGCCGCACGGCGACCAGTCGGATCTGCTGGTGGTCACCGACTCACTCGACGAGGCCATGGCCGCCCTCACCGGCGCGTAGGTCCAGCTCGTAGGTCTGCCCGACGAGGTCCGCGCCGAAGCTGTGGTGCGGTTCCTCGCCGGTCAGGGTGAAGCCGCGGTCCAGGTAGATGCGGCGGGCGGCGATCAGCGGATCGTTGGTCCACAGCCGTACGGTCCGGTAGCCGCGGGACCGGGCGAAGTCCAGGCAGGTGTCCACCAGCCGGCCGCCGAGGCCGAGTCCACGCCCGTCGGGATGCACCAGCAGCAGCCGCAGCTGGGCCGTCGCGCCGGGGCCGGCCACGCAGAAGACGCAGCCCACGCGCTGTCCGTCGAGCTCGGCCACCCAGGCCGCCTCGCGCTCGGGGTCGTGGCCGGCGGCGAAGTCGGCCACGATCCGGGCGACGAGCGCCTCGAAGCTGCCGTCCCAGCCGAACTCGCGGGCGTAGACCTCGCCGTGCGCCGCGACGACCCAGCCCAGGTCGCCGGGCCGGCCGAGCCGTCTGATCATCGCTGTCATGGCCGCTCCCACGGTTGACTGAAACGAGTGTTTCAGTCAGGCTAACGGCATGTCGGCCCGCCGCGCTGAGCTGCTCGAGCGCGCCTACGACCACGTGCTGGCCCACGGCCTGGCCGACATGTCGCTGCGACCGCTGGCGACCGCGGTCGGCTCCAGCCCTCGGGTGCTGCTCCTGCTCTTCGGCAGCAAGGAGGGCCTGGTGCGCGCCCTGCTCGACCGGGCCCGCGCCGACGAGCTGGCGCTGCTGGCGGCCGTGCGGGCGACCGGGGCGCCCGTCGCGGCCGAGGTCTGGCAGTGGCTGGCTGCCCCGGCGCACCGGCCGCTGCTCGTGCTCTGGGCGGAGGCGTACGTCCGGTCGCTGGTCGATCCCGGCGGCCCGTGGGCCGGCTTCGCGCGGTCCACGGTGGAGGACTGGCTCGCGGTGCTGTCCCCCGGGGAGGTGCGGCCCACGCTCACCCTGGCCGTGCTCCGCGGCGCGTTGCTGGACCTGCTCGCCACCGGCGACGTCGAACGCACCACGGCCGCGGTGACGAGCTACCTCGGCGGCGCGCCGGGGTGAGGCTCAAGCCACGGGCACGCGGCGCCAGCTGTGCACCGGCAGATCCATTTCCGGTACGTCGGTCAGCCCGTTCTCGTCCATGGCGTTGAAGACCGCCAGCCGCGCCCCCTCGAACAGGAACTCGACCGCGTGCAGCACCCGGGGCCGCCACTCCTTGACCGTGGTCCGCTCGATGATGTTGACCTCGCGCAGCGCCCGGCCGCGGGCGTTGCGCAGCGCCGCGTGCGGATCGGCCCGCCAGTCGAGCTGGATGCCGGTCGCGTACCACTCGATGGGCGCGCTCATGTCGACCTGGTCCCAGGTGATTGCACACTCGTCGAACTTGCGGTGGGTGATTTCCACGTTGGCGCCGCCGAAGCCGAGGATCACCGGGCCGTCGGCGAACCAGCCCCGCTCGGACATGTCCCACATCAGCCAACCGCCGACCAGCTCACGGCCGATGAGCCGGGAAAACCGTGCTCTGTGGACGGCGGCGAGGGCCTCGGCGTCGTGGTGCCACTCGGGTTCATACCCCTCGATGCCGAGCATGATCACCGCCCTCTTCCGGACAAGACGACGATCGTACCCACGCCTCTGCGTAGTCCCGCAACACGAGAACGGCCGGCCCCCACGTACGGGTGCCGGCCGTCCTCATGAGATCACTTGGAGAGCGAGGTGCCCGTCGAACGCAGGTGCTCGCACGCCTCGACGACGCGCTTGGCCAGGCCGTCCTCGGCCAGCTTGCCCCAGGCGCGGGGGTCGTACTGCTTCTTGTTGCCGACCTCGCCGTCGATCTTCAGCACGCCGTCGTAGTGGCGGAACATGTGGTCCGCGACCGGGCGGGTGAACGCGTACTGCGTGTCGGTGTCGATGTTCATCTTGACCACGCCGAAGTCCAGGGCGCCGTGGATCTCCGACAGCAGCGAGCCCGAGCCGCCGTGGAAGACCAGGTCGAACGGCTTCTCCTTGCCGTACTTGGCGCCGACCGCCTCCTGGATCTCCTTGAGGATCTCCGGGCGCAGCTTGACGTTGCCGGGCTTGTAGACGCCGTGCACGTTGCCGAAGGTCAGGGCCGTCATGTAGCGGCCCTTCTCGCCCAGGCCCAGCGCGGCGGCGGTGGCCAGGCCGTCCTCGACCGTCGAGTACAGCTTGTCGTCGATCGCGGCGGAGACGCCGTCCTCCTCGCCACCGACCACGCCGACCTCGATCTCGAGGATGATGTGCGCGGCGGCCGCCTGGGCCAGCAGCTCCTCGGCGATCTGCAGGTTCTCGTCGACCGGCACGGCCGAGCCGTCCCACATGTGCGACTGGAACAGCGGCGCCTTGCCGTTCGCGACGCGCTCCTTGGAGAGGGCGAGCAGCGGGCGCACGTAGCCGTCGAGCTTGTTCTTCGGGCAGTGGTCGGTGTGCAGCGCGATGTTGACCGGGTAGTTCTTGGCCACCTCGGTGGCGTACTCGGCCAGCGCCACCGCGCCGGTGACCATGTTCTTGACGGTGGGGCCGGAGGCGTACTCGGCGCCGCCGGTGGAGATCTGGACGATGCCGTCGCTGCCGGCCTCGGCGAAGCCCTGCAGGGCGGCGTTGAGCGTCTGCGAGGACGTCACGTTGATCGCGGGGTACGCGAACGCGCCGGCCTTGGCGCGGTCGAGCATCTCGGCGTAGACCTCAGGGGAAGCGATGGGCATCGGTGCGCTCCTTGATCTCGGTACGGGAAGCAGAGGGCAGGACCGCGCTGTCCTCCACCTGGCAGTATTCCGCAGCAGGGGACGGTGACGGAAATCGCCCCGTTATCCGCGTACGGGTTTGCGTACCACGCCGGTGGGGACGCCACCGGAGGAGACCGGAAGGAGTCGACGATGACGTACCCCGAGTACAGCCGCGACCTGGAGGCGCCGGAAGCGGACGCGGCCGAGCAGGCCGCGCTGGCCGACCCCGCCTCGGACGACTCCGAGCCGTCGGCGGGCTCCTCCTCGATCGAGGCGCCGGAGTGGGACGCCTGGGAACAGCGGCAGGCCGTGCCCCTCGACGACGACGAACGCTGACCAGTAAGTCCTACTTCGTCACGTATCGGGGGTTTGCCCGTACCCACGTCTGCACCGTGTCGCCCCGCACCGCCGCGAAGAGCCCCGGCCCCACCGCGGGATAGATGCGCTCGCGCCCGGCGGCCGTCGCCCGGAAACTGGGCTCGCTGATCCCGACGACCTCGGCGGAGCCCAGTCCCCCCGCGGCGGCGAGCAGCGGGCCGGCCGGCCCGTCGAGCTCGATGCCGTCTCGGGCCGCCGTCAGCAACGCATGCGCGCGGGCCGGGTCGCTGAGCGTGCCGTCCGCGGTGAGCTTGGCCGCCAGCGAGCGCAGGAAGCGCTGGGCGATGCGGTCCCGGTCGTAGCTGCCGTTCGGCAGCCCGTAGCGGGCCTGGAGCAGGGCCGAGACCTCGTCGGCGCCGACGTGCTGGCAGCCCTTCGGGAACCGCTGGCCCGTGGTCTGCGCCTTGACCGTCTCGGTGAGGCACATGTCGACGCCGCCGACCGCCGCGGTCACCGCGCGCAGCGCCCGCAGATTCACCGTCACCCGGGCGTCGAAGTCGATGCCGGTCAGCTCGGAGACGACCTGCTCGGTGAGCGCCGGGCCACCCTGGTCCAGGGTCTCGGTGAGCCGGGCCGGCCGGCCGCCGGGCAGCTTGACCTCGCCGTCCCGAGGCAGGCTGATGAGGTACGTCCGGCTCCGGTCGGCCGGCACATGGACGATCATGACCGAGTCGGCGTGCTGCTCCGCCGGGTCCTGCCAGCGGAGCCGGTTGTCGCTGCCCAGCAGGAGCAGGTCGAGCGGGCCGGCCGGGGCCGGGGGCGGGGCCTCGCCGGCCAGGGTGACCGTCGGCGCGGCGGCATGTTCCCACCGCTGCAGGACCGTGGGGACCGCGGCGCCGGTGAGCAGGACCGCGGCGGCCGCCCCGGTGATCCGCCGGGCCAGGCGACGGCGCTTCGCGCGTACCCAGGCCTGGTCGATCCGGGCCCGCACCGGCGCGACCGGCGGGGCCAGGGTCTCGTGCCGGGCGAACGCCGCCCGCAGCTCCTCCTCGATCCCGCTCATCGGGCCTCCACCAGCTCGGCGCGGAGCGTGGCGAGCGCCCGCGAGATGGACGAGCGGACCGTGCCGACGGCGCAGCCGAGCGCCTCGGCGATGTCGGCGTCCGGCAGATCCTCGTAGAACCGCAGCACCAGGGCGGCGCGCTGACGGCGCGGCAGCTTGGCCAGCATGCCCCAGATCCGGTCCCGCTCGGCCGTCTCGTGGGCGTGGTCGGTCGGCACCGCGGGCGCCGGATCGGGCTCGGCGCGCAGCAGCACCCGCCGCAGCCAGGAGCCGCGGCGCAGATCGATGAACTGGTTGGTCAGCATCTTGCGGACGTAACCGTCCGGGGAGTCGCTGGCGGCGACCCGCCGCCAGTTGAGCTGGACGCGGACCATCGTGTCCTGCACGAGGTCCTGCGCCGTGTGCGGGTCGCCGGTCAGCATGACGGCGTATCGCAGCAGCGCACCGAGCCGGCTGTCGGCGAACTCCTCGTAGGTCACGGGCACCTCCGCTCCTACGACGCGTCCGGGCCCGCGAATCATTGCGCGGTGCGTCAAATCAGTCGCTGCTGATCGCGCGGCACTGCCATCATCAGCGCGTGCTGCTCACCGTGACGACCACCCACCGGCCGGCCACCGACCTCGGTTACCTGCTGGTCAAGCACCCCGACAAGGTGCACTCCTTCGACGTGCCCACCGGTACGGCCCACGTGCTGTTCCCGGACGCGGCCGAGGAGCGGTGCACCGCCGCGCTGCTGCTCGACGTCGACCCCCAGCGGCTCGGCGCCGCGCGGGGCGGTCGCCGGCAGCAGGCCGCGCCGGAGTCGTTCGCGCTGGGCCAGTACGTCAACGACCGCCCGTACGCGGCGTCCAGCCTGCTCGCCGGCGCCCTGGCCAAGGTCTTCCGCAGCGCCCTGCGCGGGGAGTCCAGGGACCGCCCGGAGCTGGCCGGCGCGGCCATCCCGCTGGAGATCCGCGTGCCGGTGCTGCGCTGCCGGGGCAGCGCGGCGGCCCTGTTCGAGCCGCTGGGCTGGACGGTCAGCGCGACGCCGATCCCGCTCGACGACGTGCCCGCGGGGCATCCGCTGGCCGGCGACAGCCCGTACGTCGACCTCACCCTGACCGGTACGCTGCGGCTGGCCGACGCGCTGAACCACCTGTACGTGCTGCTGCCGGTCCTGGACGACGCCAAGCACTACTGGGTGGCGCCCGACGAGATCGACAAGCTGCTGCGCGCCGGCGAGGGCTGGCTGGCCACGCACCCGGAGAAGGTGCTGATCACCCGGCGCTACCTGGCCCACCGCCGGTCGCTGGCCGCCAGCGCGCTGGAGCAGCTCGACCGGATCGACACCGACTCCATCGACGCCCCGGCGGACACCGCGACCGACGAGGAGGCCGAGCTGCCGGTCACCCGCAAGCAGACGCTGGCCGAGCAGCGACGTGACGCGGTGCTGGCCGCGCTGGCCGAGTCCGGCGCCACCCGCGTGCTCGACCTGGGCTGCGGGCAGGGCGCGCTGCTCGGCGCCCTGATCAAGGACCGTCGGTACACGCGGATCATCGGCACGGACGTGTCGTCGCGGGCACTGGAGCTGGCCCACCGGCGGCTGCGGCTGGACCGGGTGCCGGAGCGGCAGCGGGACCGCGTGACGCTGTGGCAGTCGGCGCTGACCTACCGCGACGACCGGCTGCGCGGCTTCGAAGCGGCGGTGCTGATGGAGGTCATCGAGCACGTGGACCCGCCGCGGCTGCCCGCGCTGGAGGCCTCGGTGTTCGGCCACGCGCGCCCGGCCACGGTCGTCGTGACCACGCCGAACGTCGAATACAACCGGCTGTACGAGGGCCTGACCGGCATGCGGCACTCGGACCACCGCTTCGAATGGACCCGCGCCGAGTTCCAGGACTGGGCGAGCCGAACCGCGTCCGCGCACGGCTACACGGTGAGCTTCCGCGGGGTGGGCGACGAGGACCCGGCGCTCGGCACACCGACCCAGCTGGCGATCTTCACCCGGGAACCGAAGGAGGCGGCATGACCGAGATCGACATCCCGGAGCTCGCGCTGGTCGCGCTGGTCGGCATCTCCGGCTCCGGCAAGTCCACGTTCGCCCGCGCGCACTTCAAGCCCACCCAGGTGCTCTCCTCCGACTACTTCCGCGGCCTGGTCGCCGACGACGAGAACGACCAGTCCGCTTCCGGCGCCGCCTTCGACGTGCTGCACTACGTGGCCGGCAAGCGCCTGGCCGCCGGGCGGCTGACCGTGGTCGACGCCACCAACCTGCAGCCGCACGCCCGGGCCGGGCTGGTCAAGGTCGCCCGCGAGCACGACGTGCTGCCGGTCGCGGTGGTGCTGGACGTGCCCGAGGCGCTGGCCTGGGAACGCACGCAGGCCCGGCCGGACCGTACCTTCGGCCGTCAGGTCCTCAACCGCATGCACCGCGACCTGCGCCGCTCGCTCGGCCAGCTGGCCCGCGAGGGCTTCCGCAAGGTGCACGTGCTGCGCGGGCCCGAGGAGATCGCGGCCGCCTCGGTCCGCTACGAGAAGCTGTTCAACGACAAGCGCGAGCTCACCGGGCCGTTCGACATCATCGGCGACGTGCACGGCTGCCGCGCCGAGCTGGAGACGCTGCTGACCACGCTGGGCTACGCGCTGGCCCGCGACGAGGCCGGACGCCCGGTCAACGCGGTGCACGCGGAGGGCCGTACCGCGGTCTTCGTCGGCGACCTGGTCGACCGCGGCCCGGACTCGCCCGGCGTGCTGCGCCTGGTCATGGGCATGGTCGCGGCCGGCACGGCGATCTGCGTCCCGGGCAACCACGAGCAGAAGCTGGCCCGCAAGCTCAACGGCCGCAACGTCCAGCTCACCCACGGGCTGCCGGAGACCCTCGAGCAGCTCGCCCGCGAGGACGAGGCGTTCACCACCCGGGTGCGCACCTTCATCGACGGCCTGGTCAGCCACTACGTGCTGGACGGCGGCCGGCTGGTGGTCGCGCACGCCGGCCTCAAGGAGGCCTACCAGGGCCGGGCGTCGGGCCGGGTGCGCTCGTTCGCGCTCTACGGCGAGACGACCGGGGAGACCGACGAGTACGGCCTGCCGGTCCGCTACCCCTGGGCCCGTGACTACCGCGGCTCGGCGGCCGTCGTCTACGGCCACACCCCGACCCCGGAACCGGAGTGGATCAACAACACCATCTGCCTGGACACCGGCTGCGTCTTCGGCGGCAAGCTGACCGCGCTGCGCTGGCCGGCCCGCGAGCTGGTCTCCGTGCCCGCGGCCCGCGAGTACTACGCCCCGGCCCGCCCGCTGGTCCCGGTCGAGACCAAGCCCGACGAGGGCCTGGACCTGGCCGACGTCACCGGCCGCCGGCACCTGGACTACTCCTACGGCCGCACCACGGTCGCCGCGGAGAACGCCGCCGCGGCGCTGGAGGTGATGAGCCGCTTCGCGCTGGACCCGGCGACGCTGGTGTGGCTGCCGCCGACGATGGCGCCCTGCTCGACGTCGACGCTGGAGGGCTACCTGGAGCATCCGGCCACGGCGTTCGCGGACCTGCGGTCGGCCGGTGTCGGCACGGTCGTGTGCGAGGAGAAGCACATGGGCTCGCGGGCGGTGGTGCGCGTCTCCCGCTCGGGCGCCGGGGACGCGATCTGGACCCGTACCGGCCGGCCGTTCTTCGACGCCGGGCGCAACGCCACGCTGCTGGCCGGCGTGCGGGCGGCCGCGGGGCGGCTCTTCACCGAGCTCGACACCGAGTGGCTGCTGCTCGACGCGGAGCTGCTGCCCTGGTCGGCCAAGGCCGGCGGCCTCATCCGCGAGCGGTACGCGGGTGTCGGCGCGGCGGGCCGGGCGGCGCTGCCGGCTGCTCTGTCGGTGCTGGAGCGGGTGGCCGCGCGCGGGCTCGACGTCGCCGGGCTGCGCGAACGGCTCGAGCTGAGGGTGAGCGAGATCGCGGGCTACTCGGCGGCGTACCGCGCGTACGTGCAGCCGACCGACGGGCTGAGCGGCGTGACGCTGGCGCCGTTCGCGGTGCTGGCCGGGGCCGGCGTCTCGTACCGGGACAAGGACCACGGCTGGCACCTGGACCTCGCGGACAAGCTGGTCGCGGCGGATCCGACGCTGTTCACGCCGACCCGGCGGATGGTGGTCGAGCTGGGCGACGCGGCGGCGGAACAGGCCGCGACCGACTGGTGGCTGGCGCTGACCGCGGCGGGCGGCGAGGGGATGGTGGTCAAGCCGTACGCCGGCCTGGCCGCGACCGACGCCAAGGGCCGGCTGGTGCAGCCCGGGGTGAAGTGCCGCGGGCGGGAGTACCTGCGGATCATCTACGGCCCGGAGTACACCCGGCCCGAGCAGCTCGAACGGCTGCGCGGGCGGTCGCTGGGCCGTAAGCGCGGTCTTGCTCTGCGTGAGCACGGGTTGGGCCTGGCCGCGCTGGACCGGCTGGCCGAGGGCGCCCCGCTGTGGCGGATCCACGAGGTGGTCTTCGCCATCCTGGCCGCCGAGTCGGAGCCGGTGGACCCGCGCCTGTAATCCACAGCTCTCGTACAGGCCCGGCCCGGCCCGGGGCCGGTACCCTGGCTCATCGTGGACATCCGTGCGCTCTCCGAGCAGCTTGCCCTGAACCCGATGGACCCGAAGGACCTGCTGCAGACCTTCGGGTTGATCGGCGTCTGGGCGATCCTCTTCGCGGAGACGGGTCTGCTCGTCGGCTTCTTCTTCCCCGGTGACTCTCTGCTGTTCCTGGCCGGGGTGGCGGCCTCGCCGGTGGCCGACTCGATCTTCGGGGACGGCACCCGCATCTCGCTGGTGGGGCTGCTGATCGGCGCCCCGCTGTGCGCGATCGCCGGCGCCCAGCTGGGCCACCTGCTCGGCGCCCGGTACGGCCGCCGGATGTTCGACCGCCCGGACAGCAAGCTCTTCAAACGCGAGTACGTGCAGAAGGCCGAGTACTACTTCGAGAAGTTCGGCCCGGCCAAGGCCGTGGTGCTGGCCCGCTTCATCCCGATCGTGCGCACGTTCCTCAACCCGGTGGCGGGCACCCTGGGCATGCCGGCCCGCCAGTTCTTCGTCTGGAACGTGGTCGGCGCGATCCTCTGGTGCGACGGCGTCATCCTGATCGGCTACCTGCTGGCCGAGCGCATCTACGCGGCCATCGGCGACAAGATCGACCACTACATCCTGCCCGTGGTGGCCCTGATCGTGCTGATCTCGGTGCTGCCGATCCTCATCGAGATGCTCCGCGAGCGGCGGGCCAAGAAGAACGCCGCCGCGGACCCGGGCCCGGCGACGGCGATCGGTGTCGTGGCGGCGGCCACCGTGGCCGGCATGGCCGAGGCGGTCACCCACCACGACGACGACGAGCACCGCGACCACAAGCCCCGGCACTCGGCCTGAGCCGAGAATTTCTCGCCGCGGCCCGCAGCAATGCGGCTTGCGGCGGCGTGTAGTCGTCGATGACCGACTTCGACGACTTCTACGCGGCGCACTACGCCGACCTCACCGTGCAGGTGCACGCCTACTTCGGCGACCGGCACGAGGCGCAGGACGTCGTCCAGGAGGCGTTCTGCCGGGCGCTCGCCCGCTGGCGGCAGGTCTCCGGCTACGACGACCCGGCCGCCTGGGTCCGCCGGGTCGCCTGGAACCTGGCGACCAGCCGCTGGCGGCGTCTGCGCACCGTGCGGGCGTTCCACAGCCGTCAGCGCGGTGAGCCGGTCGTCGACGGACCCGGCCCGGAACACCTCGCGCTCGTCGAGGCCCTGGCCACCCTGCCGGCCGCCCAGCGGCGCGCCATGGTGCTGCGTTATCTCGCCGACCTGCCGGTCGCCGAGATCGCCGACCGCGAACGGGTGCCCGAGGGCACCGTCCGCTCGTGGCTGCACCGCGGCCGCGTCACGCTCGCCGCCCGGCTCGGCCCGGCATACACGGAGGTACCGCATGCCTGAGGAACTCACCGAGGAGCAGACCCGGGCGGCCTTCGCCGACCTGCGCGCCGCGGACCTGACGTTCATCCGGCCGCCGGGATCGGCGGAGGCGCTGCGGACGGTACGGCGCCGGCGTCGCGCCGGGGTCGTCGCGGCGGCCGCGGGTGCGGGGCTCGTCCTGGCCGGCAGCGCGACGGTGGCGGCCCGGGTGGACCCGGATCGAGCCGCCCCGGCCGCGCCGAGTCCCGCGCCGTCGGCCCTGTCCGACGCCGAGCTCGACCGACTGTCGGAGGCCGCGGCCGCCGCCCTCGGGCTCACCACGGTGGACAACAAGAAGCGCAGAAGCCAGGGTCTGCCACGGATCGTCTCGAGCAACCACGGCCCGCTCCGCGGCGGTGATCAGGGTGTCGCCGGAGTCTCCAGCGGCACGAACCAGACCGGCGTCTACGTGGTGGAAGTGGTGTGCGTCGGCACGGGAACGCTGCACGCCCTGGTATGGGCGGCCGACGGGATCTCGCGCGACCGGCCGGTCCCACCGGGCGCCGCCGACGTGCAGGTGTCCTGCGGCGACCGGCCGACCCCGGTCGAGGTGACGGTCAGTGCGCCCCGCCCGAAGCTGGTCTTCACCCGGATCGAGCCGGACCCGTCCGCCATCGGCCGGGCCGCCTACGCCCGCCTGACCCGCCACCAGTAGCGCCGTCACCCGTGACCGGCTCTCCGGGAGAGCCGGCCACGGGACGGTCCTACGGTCAGACGGTGACCGCTGACGCCGGGCGCGTGGCCAGCCGGTCCAGGAATTCCTCCGGCACTTCGCGGAGGTTGTCCAGCCGGCCCAGGGTCAACGCCCGGTACGTCAGCACCGCGGCCTCTTCGAGGTAGCGGGCCCGCTTGTGGGCCAGCTCGACCGAGTCGGCCATGACCACACAGCCGTGCTGGCTGAGCACCAGACAGTCGGTGCCGTCGGCCGCCATCGCCGCCGTCAGCGCCGCCACCTCGGTGCTGCCCGGCAGGCGGAACGGCACGGTGGAGACCCGCCCGAGGTAGAAGGCGTGGTCGGTGGTCACGATGCGGATGTGCTCACCGAGCGCATCCAGGAGCAGCGCCGTCTGCGGGTGCAGATGGACCACCGCGTTCACGTCCGGGCGGGCGCGGTACAACGCCAGGTGGAGGGCGATTTCGCTGGTCGGGGCCAGACGCGGGGGCGGCAGCGCGCCGACGGACGCGGGCGCGCCGTCGGAGACTCGGACCGCGGTGAAGCCGGTCCGGCTGAGCCTGTCCAGCCAGGCACCGCTCGCGGTGACCCAGCAGGCGTCCTCGTCGGGGATCCGGGCGGACAGATTGCCGCCGGAGCCACAGACCAGTCCGGCCTGGACCACGTCGTAGCCCACGTGCGCGAGTTGGTCGCGCAGATCGCCGGGCACGTAGTTCAACCCGTCAACTCCTCGGGTCCGGGGGGTGGATCCTGATGGAGGTGGCCCGCCTGGCGTCACGCCCCATGAACGGTGACGCCAGGCTTGGTCGGGTCTGCTCAGCGGGCCTTCTTGGTGGCCCGCTTGCGCGGCGGGGTCAGCAGGTCCGCGATGGTTGCGATCGCGCTGGGGACCAGCCGGTAGTACGCCCACACGCCGCGCTTCTCGCGCTCGAGCAGGCCGGCCTCCGTCAGGATCCGCAGGTGGTGACTCACCGTCGGCTGCGACAGGCCCAGGGGGGCCGTCAGGTCGCAGACGCAGGCTTCACCGTCCGTAGCGGACTGGATGAGGCTGAGCAGCCGCAACCGAGCAGGATCGGCGAGTGCCTTCAGCACTCCCGCCAGTCGCTCGGCATCGGCACGTTCAATTGGCTCGCCGGCAAGCGGCGAGATCTGAGGCATTGTCATTTCCGCCAACGCAGTTCCCACGATCTCCATCCTTCCACCAACTGCATCGATTCTCCTGCATGTGCGCAGGAACGAACCGGCTAACTTTCAGGCCGTAAGGCCGAGATCGGTCGAACGGTAGGCCGATCGGTACGTCTGTCCGGCACCCCGCACGGGCAGCGTCCGTACTCCGACCGACCATTCCGCGACACCGACTTCGGTCTCTGCCTCCTGCAACGCCTCAGCCGCCGTCTGGTCGCTGGTCATCGCCGTCGGGCTCTCGATCCCCGCCCCCGGAGTGAGCCGCCCCACATTGTCGATTCGCGATCCGTCCGGCGGCCGCCCGACGCCCGCCCGGTCGTCGGAACTGCCTTGGTACTGCACCGTCACACGCCGTGGGCTGACACCACAGTCAACTTCACGACCCGATGAAAGCACGACACAACGCTGCGCGACGGGCAATTCAACGATGAATTTACGCAGGTCGCGATGCGCTTCCATCACATCGAGCGTACTGGCTGCCGCAAAACTGGAACGTTCTGCCCCGCCGGGGCGGAAAGGAACTATTGACCCACGGCAAAGCCCGCCCGGCACAGTAAATTTTGTTAACTGATGGGGCCCGGGCACCCGGTAGCGGACAGGTATAGATGCAGCTCAAAGCACCTTTCTGCCACACCCCGCCCGGGGCGGCACGCAGAGACGGTCATCGAACGAGTACGCACCGACACCGTTGTCATGCTGCGACCACTGCCCATCCGACGGGAAACCCCCACCGAGCGGCACAGCGAAAGCGGCCGGACAGCGAAAACCAGCGCATCCTCGTCCATCAACGGTACCCGTTCGGGTGACCCACAACCGTCGATGCCGGGAAGCCCGTCAGCTGGACGGACGTGACCAGTACTCATCATCGGGGCCCGCGGGCGGCGGTCCGGCGGGCGCGACGCCCGGCGAGGTGGCCGCCGGTGGCGAAGCGGCGGGTTGCGCCGAGCCGTAACCCCCCGATAGTGGCGTCGGGTAACCACCCGTTGGTGGCGGGCCGTAACCGTCCGGCGGTGACGGATACCCGCCCGGCCCGGTCGGGGCGGCACTGCCCCCGGCGCCAGGGGCGGAACCGGCCGCGCCGGGATCGCTGAAACCGGAGCTGGGAGGGCCATAACCCGATCCAGGAGTGCCTGGGGCGCTGTAGCCCGAGCCGGCACCGCCTGGGGCGCTGTAGCCCGAGCCGGCACCGCCTGGGGCGCTGTAGCCCGAGCCGGCACCGCCTGGAACGCCATAGCCCGAACCTGGGGCGCCGTAACCGGAGCCCGGGGCCCCGGGGGCGCCGTAACCTGCGCCGGCCGCGCCGGGAGGTCCGTAGGCCTGGCCCGCCCCGTAGCCCGGACCTGGTCCGGGTCCGGGCACGCCGGGCATCCCGTAGCCCGGGCCGCCCCCGCCATGGGCCGGCGCGGCGAAGGGATCCGGCGGGAGCGGCTTGGGCGCCCGCCCGAAGAACGTGCCCGGGCTCGCCAGCAGCAGCACGCCGACCAGGACGTACCCGACCATCTGGGCGACCGCCAGGCCGATGTTCACCGGGATCCAGCCACCCGGGTAGGCGTCGGAGAGCGCGGCGGACAGCGAGCCCTCGACCGGGTCCCCGCTGCGCTGCACGGCCACGGTGACCGTCGACGCGCAGCCGGCCAGCAGCCCCAGGCCGGCGACCACCCAGGTGGCGATGCGGGCGGCGTTGCTGCCGCGGCGCAGGCCCAGCGCCAGCACGACGTACAGGGCGAACAGGATCACCGCGAGCACCGCGGCCAGGGCGGCCCCGATCCAGATGACGGTGACGAAGCCGTCGACGTCCACGCTGTTCGCGCCGCCGGCCGCGGCCCGGAACCGGTCGACCGTGCCGGGGGCGACGGCCACCGTGGCGATCGCGTATCCGAGGCCCACCAGCGCCATGAGGATCAGCAGGACTGCCGCCGAGGTCACCGCCGCCGGTCGGCGGGGCGCGGTGGTGGCGGCCGGTGCGACCGCCGGCGGCTGCGTTGCGTACGACATGGACGTCTCCCGGGTGATCCGTTGCGGACGAACCTACCTGGACGCGCGACGCGCCGCCGGGGTTACCCGGCGGCGCGCGACGAGAGGGTGGTCAGGCGGGATCGGTCGGCGACCGGCCCGGCTGGTCGTCGGTGGGCGGCTGCGGGGCGGCCGGCGACGACGGCGGGGAGAAGTGCGGATGCGACGGCGCGCTCCACGGGTCGGTGGGCGGCACGCTGCCGGTGTGCGGGTCGCCCTGCGCCGAGCCGCCGCCGGCCGGCGGCGCCGAACCGGGCGGCGGGGTGGCGTCCCCGCCATTGCCGGGCGCCGGCGTTCCCTGCGGGTTCGGCGGCTGCCCCGCGGCGCCCGGATACGGCGGCTCACCGGGCTGGCCCGGGTACGGGGACTGACCGGGCTGGCCCGGGTACGACGGCTGACCCGCGGCACCCGGGTACGGCGGCTGACCGGGCTGGCCCGGGTACGGGGACTGACCGGGTTGGCCCGGGTACGGCGGCTGGCCCGGCTGACCCGGGTACGGCGGCTGCCCCGGCTGGCCGGGGTAGGCCTGGCCCGGGTACGACGGGTACGGCGACTGGCTCGGGTACCCCGGGTACGCCGCCGGCTGGCCCGGGTAGCCGGGGTACGGGTTCAGCGGGTCCCACGCCACCTGCGGCTTGCGGAAGTAGGCGTTCGCGGCCGGCAGCGCCAGCAGGATCACCGCGCCCAGCAGCGCCAGCACGATCAGCACGGTCAGCAGGGTGGAGGTCGGCGTGAACCAGCCGGGCAGCTCGGCGGCGAGCCGGTCCTCGACCTCGCGCGCGCTGGGGCCGTTGTTGTTGCCCGCGTCCAGGTTCATCCCGCTGGTCGCCGCGTTGCCGAGCAGGCCGAAGCCGTTGCAGCACAGGAAGATGCCGCCGACCACCCAGGTGGTGATGCGGGCGCCCTGCCGGCCGCGGTTGTTGAAGATGGCCAGGATGGCCAGGCCGGCGGCGAAGAGAATGTTGATCACGACGCCGATGACGCTGGCGGCGACGATGACGCTCTCCGTGCCCGATCCGGCGGTGCCGGAGTAGAGATCGGTGTAGACCCGCCGGATCGTCCCGATCGTGGTCAGCGAGAGCACCGCGGAGATGATCGAGGCCGCCGCGCTGAAGTAGAGCAGGTACGCCGAGACGCTGACCACCGTCGGACGTGATCGTGGTGCGGGCGTTCCGGGGTACATCGGATCAGACACGTCGCTACCTCCTAGATCCACCACGGTATCGGGCGGCTGCCAGATCCGTCGACCGGCCGACACGGGCCGGCCGGCTGTGGCAACATCGCCCGAGGTGCCACCAAATCGCACGAAACAGGTCGCTCGTTCAGGGGGCGACAGGACGGGAACGCGACCCATACACTTCCACCTCGTGGCGCGCCGCAGGCACCAGAGTCCTCCGGTGACGCCCCCTACCCGACCGGGTCGCCGCCCCCGCCCGATGAACGCCGGGGCCCAGGCAGACCGGATCCGGGCGCCTTCCCGATTGCGCCGGCCGCGTGAGGTTGCCGCGGCCGCCCCAGACTCGACAAGGACCGGTGAGTCCCATGCCCCACGCAGACACCCTGACCGTCGTGCACCATGACGACACGAGAACCAGCTACACCGACGTCCGGTACCAGTTGCACCGCGACGGCATCAGGATCTGGTCCGCCGACGGCGAGCACGCCATCACGGACATTCTCATGACCCACGCCTACCGGCAACGGGAGGCGCGGGCCAGCTGACAGCACAAGGAGGGGCGCCCCACGGGGCGCCCCTCCTCGTTTCTTCCTCAGGCCCGGCGAACCGACAGGCCGTCCTTGGTGTCGTTCAGGTCGACCAGGACCGTGTCCCCGTCGACGATCTCCCCCGCGAGCAGCGCCCGGGCCAGCGAGTCGCCGATCGACGACTGCACCAGCCGGCGCAGCGGCCGGGCCCCGTAGATGGGGTCGTAGCCCCGCTCACCGAGCCACAGCACCGCGGCCTCGGACACCTCCAGCGCCAGCCGGCGGTCGGCCAGCCGGTTGCGCAGCCGGCCGAGCTGAATGTCCACGATGGCCGCCAGGTCCTGGGCGGTCAGCGCCTGGAACACCACGATGTCGTCCAGGCGGTTGAGGAACTCCGGCTTGAAGTGCGCCCGGACGGTCGCCATGACCTCCTCGCGGCGCTCCTCGTCGCTGAGCGTGAAGTCGGAGATGACCGACGAGCCGAGGTTCGAGGTCAGCACCAGGATGGCGTTGCGGAAGTCGACCGTACGGCCCTGACCGTCGGTGAGCCGGCCGTCGTCCAGCACCTGCAACAGCACGTCGAAGACGTCCGGGTGGGCCTTCTCCACCTCGTCCAGCAACACCACCGAGTACGGCCGGCGCCGCACCGCCTCGGTGAGCTGGCCGCCCTCCTCGTAGCCGACGTATCCGGGCGGGGCGCCGAGCAGCCGGGCGACGGAGTGCTTCTCGCCGTACTCGCTCATGTCGATGCGGACCATGGCCCGCTCGTCGTCGAAGAGGAAGCCGGCCAGGGCCTTGGCCAGCTCGGTCTTGCCGACGCCGGTGGGGCCGAGGAACAGGAAGCTGCCGGTCGGGCGGTCCGGGTCGGCCACTCCGGCCCGGGCCCGGCGTACCGCTCCGGAGACGGCCGCCACGGCCTCGGTCTGACCGACCACCTTGGCCTGCAGGGACTCCTCCATGCGGAGCAGCTTGGCGGTCTCGCCCTCCATCATCCGGCCGGCCGGGATGCCGGTCCACGACGCGATGACCTCGGCGATGTCGTCGGCGCCGACCTCCTCCTTGACCATCGGCGGCTCGGTCTTCTCCTCCTCCGCCGCGGACGCGCTCTCGATCTCGGCGGTGAGCGCGGGGATCTCCTGGTACTGCAGGCGGGAGGCCTTCTCCCATTCCGCGTCACGCTGGGCCCGCTCCAGCTCGGCCTGGGCCTCGTCGAGCTTCTTCTTGAGCTCGCCGACCCGGTTCAGGCCGGTGCGCTCGCGCTCCCAGCGCGCGTTGAGGGCGGTCAGCTCCTCCTCGCGGTCGGCGAGATCGCGCTCGAGGCGCTCCAGGCGGGCCACCGACGCCGGGTCGGTCTCCTTCTCCAGCGCGAGCTTCTCCACCCGCATCCGGTCGACCTGGCGCTGCAGCTGGTCCAGCTCCACCGGCCGGGAGTCGATCTCCATGCGGAGCCGGGAGGCGGCCTCGTCGATCAGGTCGATCGCCTTGTCCGGCAGGAACCGGTCGCTGATGTAGCGGTCGGACAGCGCCGCGGCCGCGACCAGCGCGGCGTCGGTGATCTGCACCCGGTGGTGGGCCTCGTAGCGACCCTTGAGCCCGCGCAGGATGCCGATGGTGTCCTCGACCGTGGGCTCGCCGACCACGACCGGCTGGAAGCGCCGCTCCAGGGCGGGGTCCTTCTCGATGTGCTCGCGGTACTCGTCCAGGGTGGTCGCGCCGACCATCCGCAGCTCACCGCGGGCCAGCATCGGCTTGAGCATGTTGCCGGCGTCCATCGAGCCCTCGCCCTTGCCGGCGCCGACGACGGTGTGCAGCTCGTCGAGGAAGGTGACGACCTGGCCGTTGGAGTTGCGGATCTCCTCGAGCACGCTCTTGAGCCGCTCCTCGAACTGGCCGCGGTACTGCGCGCCGGCGACCATCGCGCCGAGGTCGAGCGAGACCAGCTTCTTGTCGCGCAGGGTCTCCGGCACGTCGCCGGCCACGATCCGCTGGGCCAGGCCCTCGACGATCGCGGTCTTGCCGACGCCGGGCTCGCCGATCAGCACCGGGTTGTTCTTGGTACGCCGCGACAGCACCTGGACCACCCGGCGGATCTCGGCGTCCCGGCCGATCACCGGGTCGATCTTGCCGTCGCGGGCCAGCGCGGTCAGGTCGACGCTGTACTTCTCCAGCGCCTGGTAGGTCTGCTCGGGCTCGGCGGTGGTGACCCGGCGCTCGCCGCCGCGCACCGCGGGGAAGGCGCCGACGAGGGTCTCCTCGGTGGCGCCGACGTCGCGCAGAGTCTTGCCGACCGCGCCGCCGACGCGGGCCAGGCCGGCCAGCAGGTGCTCGGTGGAGACGTACTCGTCGCCGAGCGGCTTGGCGATCAGTTCGGCCTCGCCGATCGCGTTGACGAACTCGCGGGACAGGCTCGGCTCCGCGGTGCTGGCGCCGCGGGCGGACGGCTGCTGCTCGACGGCGCGCACGGCGGCCCGGCGTACGTCGGCCGGGTTGGCGCCGACCGCGCGCAGCAGGGCAGCCGCGGTGGAGCCGCCGGTGTCGAGCAGCGACAGCAGCAGGTGCCACGGCTCGACGGTCGCGTGGCCGCGCTGGTTGGCGTCGGCGACCGCGCCGGTGATGACGTCGCGGCTCTTGGTGGTCAGGCGTTCGGCGTTCATGAGCTCCCCTGGATCGGATCTTCCCAGTAGTGCAGCAATCCGAGACTTGAGCGTATTCCACTCAACTCTAGGTCGGCCAGTCGCCCGAACCGCTCAGTAAGCGGCATCACCATGGGCAAGCCCCCACGATGGCCGTACCGTGGCCGTAATGGCCCAGCAGACATCGTCGCAGCCCGGGTCACGCATCGGTCGAGCGTTGCTCCCCCTCGGCGTCCTGTTTCTCGCCGTCGGCATCTCGACCGCCCTGTTCAACCCGTTCCTGGCGCTGTTCCTCAGCACTGACGTGGACGCCGGGCCCGTCAAGGTCACCTTCTTCCTGATCGTCGCGCCGCTGGCCGGGGTGCTCGGCTCGCTGCTGATCGGGCGGCTCTCCGATCGCGGGCCGATCCGGCGCCGGCTGCTGATCGGTGGCGCGGTCGCCGGCCTGATCGGCACCGGGCTGACCGCCGTCGTCCGCGACTACTGGGTGCTGCTCGCGCTCGCGGTCACCGCATTCGCGCTGGCCGGGTCGCTGTTTCCGCAGTCCTTCGCGTACGCCCGGCAGGTCCTCGAACGCGACGACCCGGCGCGCGCCCCGCTGGGCATCAGCGCGCTACGGACCGTCTTCTCGCTCGCCTGGGTCGCCGGCCCGCCGCTGGCCGCGTTCCTGCTGCACCGCGGCAGCTTCGCCTGGGTCTACGGCGCCGCCGCGCTGATGTACGCCCTGGCCGCCCTGGTCGCGATCGGCTGGCTGGACGAGGTGCCGGCCCCCGCGCCCGTCACGGCCGACACCCCGCCCGATGATCGTCCGGACGCGCCGCGGTGGACGCTGTGGCTGACCGCCGCGGCCTTCACGCTGCTCCAGACGCCGCTCACGCTGGCCGTTCAGGCCCTGCCGCTGTTCATCCGGACCGACCTGGGCGGCGAGGTGAGCGACGCCGGTCTGCTGCTCGGGCTCTGCGCCGCCCTGGAGATCCCGCTGATGCTGGGCCTCGGCGTGCTGGCCACCCGGCCGCCGCTGCGCGGCCTGCTGTTCGCCGGCGCGGCCTGCGGCGCCGCGTACTACGCACTGGTCGCCGTGGCCACCGACCTCTGGCTGTTGATCGGCGGGCAGGTGCTCAACGCGTTGTTCATCGCCGCGGTCTCCGGGCTGGGCATCTCCTACATGCAGAACATGCTGCCCCGGCACCCCGGGCGGGCGACGACGCTGTTCACCAACTCGTTCCCGCTCGGCGCGATGCTGGCCGGGCCGCTCTTCGGCCTCGCCCAGCATCTGGACTACCGGCTGGCCTACTGGATCTGCACCGGGCTCTGCGTCGCCGGGCTGGTGGTGCTGGTCGTGGTGCGTAACGAGCGGGTGCCCCGGCCGGTCTGACCGATCCGTTACCGTGGACTCGTGCGCGTACGGGTAGAGCAGACTCCGCTTCCGGGCATCGGTGTCCGGCACGACCTGATCACCGCGTCCGGTCGTACCGTCGGGGTGGTCTCGCACCGCAACGGCCGCCGCGACCTGGTGCTCTACGACGTGGACGACCCGGACGCCTGCCTGGCGTCGATACCGCTCACCGACGACGAGGCCGAGGCGCTCGCCGACGTCCTGGGCGCGTCCCTGATGCTCGGCCAGCTCGCCGGCCTGCGCCAGCAGGCGGCCGGCCTGCTCACCGAGCAGATCGCCCTGCCCGCGGGCTCGCCGTTCGTGGGCCGCCGGCTGGGCGACACCCGGACCCGGACCCGCACCGGCGCCTCCATCGTGGCCGTGCTGCGCGACCGCGAGGTGATCGCCTCCCCCGGCCCGTCCTTCGGCTTCGAGGCGAACGACGTCGTCGTCGCCGTCGGCACCCGCGAGGGCCTGGACGGCGTGACCGCCATCCTGGCCGGGGACACCGGCGACTGAAGCCGCGCTCACCCGCGGCGGAAACCCAAAAGAAAAGCGAGGCTGTGCACAGCACCACCGTTCTGCTCATCGAGGTCGGCGCGCTGCTCTTCGCGCTCGGCATGCTCGGCCGTATCGGCCGCCGGTTCGGCCTGTCGCCCATCCCGCTCTATCTGCTCGCCGGGCTGGCTTTCGGGCAGGGCGGGGTCGTGCCGCTGTCGGCCAGCGAGGAGTTCATCGAGGTCGGGGCGGAGATCGGCGTCATCCTGCTGCTCGTCATGCTCGGCCTGGAGTATTCGGCGAGCGAGCTCGTCGGCAACCTGCGCTCGGCGGCGCCCGCCGGCGTGCTGGACGCGCTGTTCAACGCCCTGCCCGGGGCCGGGTTCGCGTTCCTGCTCGGCTGGGGCTGGGAGGCCGCGCTGGTGCTCGCCGGCATCACGTGGGTGTCGTCGTCCGGGGTGATCGCCAAGGTGCTCGCCGACCTGGGCCGTCTCGGCAACCGCGAGACCCCGGTGATCCTGTCGGTGCTGGTCATCGAGGATCTGGCGATGGCGTTCTACCTGCCGCTGGTGACTGCCGTCCTGGCCGGGGTGGGTCTGGTCGGCGGGCTCAAGGCGCTGGCGGTCGCGGTGCTGACGGTGGTCGCGGTGCTGGTCGTGGCGATCCGGTACGGCCACGCCATCTCCAGCTTCATCTCGGTCAAGGACCCGGAGGCGTTGCTGCTCAGCGTGCTGGGCCTGACCCTGTTCGTGGCCGGGGTGGCCGCCGAGCTCAAGGTGTCCGCTGCTGTGGGCGCTTTCCTGGTGGGAATCGCGCTCTCCGGTCCGGTCGCCCACCACGCCACGCAGATCCTGTCGCCGTTGCGGGATCTGTTCGCGGCGGTCTTTTTCGTCTTCTTCGGCCTGTCCACCATCCCGGCCGCGATGCCGCCGGTGCTGTTGCCGGCGCTGGGCCTGGCCCTGCTGACCATGCTGACCAAGGTGCTGACCGGGGTGTTCGCCGCGCGCCGGGTCGGTGTCGCGCTGCCCGGTCAGGTCCGGGCCGGGCTGGCCCTGATGCCGCGGGGCGAGTTCTCGATCGTCATCGCCGGGCTGGCCGTGGCCTCCGGCGTCGAGCCCGAGCTGGCCCCACTGGCCACCGCCTACGTCCTGATCACCGTGGTGAGCGGGCCGATGCTGGCCCGTATGTCGGATTACGCCTGGTTCAAGACGATGATCCGGAAAAGGACGGCTGTGCGTCGTCCGGTGGAACCCGTTCCCGCTGCTGAATGACCCTTTTCGCGGTCCACGAGCACAAAGCTACTGCCCAGTATCCGAAAGTGATCTCTGACGACTTCCCCAGAACGCGCACCTCGCGCTAACGTGTCGCCGCGACAACAACGTGTTATCGGGTGACCAGCGACTCGCCGGATGCAGGGGATGCCTTCCCAGCGGGTCAGCACGGCCCTCTGCCGGGGAGGACGGCGGCATGAGTGAGCTAAACGAGGCGGCGTCGTGACCGTGCGTGAGTCTGCGTTCTTCGGTTTCGTCAACCCGGTCGATCCGCGGCCGGAGGAGCTGCAGGCCTGGGCGTACCACCCCGAGGCCGTGCCGCTGGATGCCATGCCGTCCGACTGGGACCTGCTCATCGCCGGGGACGTGCTCGCGCCGACCCTCTTCGAGCTGGCGATGGACAGGCAGTGCCCGGCCCGCCGGTTCGCCCTGCACTGCATGTACATCTACGCGGCCGACGGCGTACGCCCGAACGCGACCTCGCAACGCAAGCGCCGGCTCAAGAAGTACATCGAGCGCGCGGAAGAGGTCGGCGACGAGCCGATGGCGACCTGGGCCCACAACTGCCGGGCCCTGATGAGCCGCCCGGAGCTGTTCGAATACGAGGACTGGATCGAGGGTGGCCTGGTGCGCCACCCCCGTCGCCTCGCCGCCTTCGGCCGCCGCTGACCGCTATCGCTCGCCCGGCCGGCGGGGACGCCACACGACCAGCGCCGTCGACGGACGCTCCTGCCGCACCAGGTCCCGACCCGGGTACGGGCCGACCGCTTCCAGCCGCGCGATCCGCTGGTACGCGTCCCCGAGCTGCTGTTCCAGCTCGGCGATGCGGTCCTGCAGCTCGCCCACGAGCTGCTCGAGCCCGATGATCCGCTTGATGCCGGCCAGGTTGACGCCCTCCTCCTGGCTCAGCTTCTGCACCTCGCGCAGCAGGGCGACGTCCCGCTCGCTGTAGCGGCGCCCGCCGCCGCCGGCCCGGCCGGGCTGCACCAGGCCGAGCCGGTCGTACTGCCGCAGGGTCTGCGGATGCATCCCGGCCAGCCGGGCCGCGACGGAGATGATCAGGACCTTCGCGTCGGAGGCCTGCTCCACCGAGATGTCGATCTCTTCATACATGTGCCACCTCCTGACATGGTCCCGATCTAGCCGCGGCGCAGCCGGGCCTCGATGCGCTCCCGCTCGGCGTTGGGCGTGAGCTTGGCGAACTGTTCCAGCGCGTCCCGGGCCTCGGTGGTCACCGCGGCCGGCGAGGGCACCTGCACCTCGACGGTGACCAGCAGATCGCCGGCCTGCCCGTCGCGGCGCTGCACACCCTTGCCGCGCGCCCGCAGGGTACGGCCGCTCGGCGTGCCGGCCGGCACCCGCAGCGTGACGGGGCTGTCCAGGGTGGGCACGCGCAGGTCGGTGCCGAGCACCGCCTCCGCGAACGTGATCGGCACGGTCAGCGTGATGTCGTCGCCGGTACGCCCGAAGATCTCGTCCGGCCTGACCTTGACCTGCACGTACAGGTCTCCGGCGGGGCCGCCCTTGTCGCCCGGCTCGCCCCGGCCGGAGAGCCGGATGCGCTGCCCGTCGGCCACACCGGCGGGGAACCGGACGTTGATCGTGCGGTTCTTGGTGACCCCGCCCGTGCCCCGGCACTCGGGGCACTTCTCGTCGACGATGCTGCCCGCGCCCTGGCACTCGCGGCACGGCTCGGAGAAGCTGAACGACCCCTGGTTGCGGGAGATCAGCCCGGAGCCGTGGCACTGCGGACAGGTCCGCGGCACCGTGCCGGGCTTGGCCCCGTTGCCGTGACAGGTGTCGCAGACACCCGGCGACCGCAACGTCAGCGGCAGCGTCGTGCCCTTGACCGCGTGCGCGAAGTCGAGCGTGACCTCGGCCTCGACGTCCCGGCCGCGCTGGGGACCCCGGCGGGCGCCCGCCCCGGCCCCGCCGGCGCCCCCGCCGGAGAAGATGGAGCTGAAGATGTCGGAGAAGCCCGCGCCGCCGAACCGGCGGTCACCGGCCCCGCCCTGGCCCGCACCGCTGAACCCGCCGCCGAAAAGGTCGGACGGGTCGAACTGGGAACCGCCCGGGCGGGCGCCCCGGCGGAACGCGCCCGAGCCGAACAGGGAGCGCATCTCGTCGTACTCTTTGCGCTTCTTGTCGTCGGACAGCACGTCGTACGCCTCGGACGCGGCCTTGAACCGGTCCTCGGCGTCCTTGTTGCCGGGGTTGTGGTCCGGGTGGTTCTCCCGGGCCAGCTTGCGGTACGCCTTCTTGATCTCGTCGGCGGAGGCGGACTTGCCCACCCCGAGAACGGCGTAGAAGTCCTTCTCCAGCCAGTCCTTCGAACTCATCCAGCCCACCTCCTCCACCGGATCGCCGGGTCAGGTGCCGAAGTCCCGCCCACCGTGCGGTGGGCGGGACAGGTGCTCGTCACTCGGGATCGGCGACCGCGACCAGGGCGGGCCGCAGCAGCCGCTCGCCCAGGGTGTAACCGCGGCGCATCACCTCGACGCAGGACGGCTCCGTGACGTCGGCCGACGTCAGGTGCGCGACGGCCTCGTGGCGGGTCGGGTCGAACGGGTCGCCCTTCTCGCCGAACGCCACGAGCCCGAGCTTGCCGACGGCCGCGCCGAGCGCCTCGGCCACCGAGGCGAACGGGCCGACCAGGTCGCCGTGCTCCCGCGCCCGATCGATGTCGTCGAGCACCGGCAGCAGCGCGATGAGCACCGAACCGGTCGTCTGCTCGGACGCGACGCTGCGGTCCCGGTCGACACGCTTGCGGTAGTTGGCGTACTCGGCCGTCACTCGCTGCAGGTCCCGGGTGCGCTCTTCGAGCTCGGTACGCAGCGCTTCCAGCTCGGCGCCGAGGGCGGGCGCGTCGACTGTCACGCCCTCCTCCGGCTCCTCCTCGGCAGCGCGGTGCGCGCCTCCCGTGGACTCCTCCTCGGCCTGCTGGGCCACCTTGGTGTCCTTACCTTTCACGTCGATCTTGCGCCGGTCCCGGATGACGACGCGCTCGGTTGCCTCACCGTCGTTCTCGTCGTCCGACCGGCTCACTTCTTGTCGTCCTCGACGATCTCGGCGTCCACGACGTCGTCAGCACCGGCGTTCGGGCCCGCGCTCGCGCCCGCCGCGCCGGCGCCACCCGGGGCGTCCTGCGTGCCGTCGGGGCCCGGAGCACCCTGCGTGCCGTCCTGGTTCTGCTGCGCGTACAGCAGGGAACCGGCCTGCTGGGAGACCGACGCGAGCTTCTCGTGCGCGGTCTTGATCTTCTCGATGTCGCTGCCGCCCAGCGCGCCGCGCAGGTCGCCCAGCGCCTCGCTGATCTGGTTGCGCGAGTCCTCGGGCAGCTTGTCGCCGCTCTCGGCCAGGAACTTCTCGGTCTGCCACTGCAGCTGCTCGGCCAGGTTGCGCGTCTCCGCGTCCTCCTTGCGCTGCTTGTCCTCGTCGGCGTGGTCCTGGGCGTCGCGCATCATGCGCTCGATGTCGTCCTTCGGCAGCGCGGAGCCGCCGGTGATCGTCATCTTCTGCTCCTTGCCGGTGCCCATGTCCTTGGCGGCCACGTGCACGATGCCGTTCGCGTCGATGTCGAAGGTGACCTCGATCTGCGGCACGTTGCGCGGCGCCGGCGGCAGGCCGGTCAGCTCGAAGGTGCCGAGCTTCTTGTTGTACGCCGCGATCTCCCGCTCGCCCTGGAAGACCTGGATCAGCACGGACGGCTGGTTGTCGTCGGCCGTGGTGAAGACCTCGGAGCGCTTGGTCGGGATGGTGGTGTTGCGCTCGATCAGCTTGGTGAAGATGCCGCCCTTGGTCTCGATGCCCAGCGACAGCGGGGTCACGTCGAGCAGCAGGACGTCCTTGACCTCACCCTTGAGCACGCCGGCCTGCAGGGCGGCGCCGACGGCGACGACCTCGTCCGGGTTGACGCCCTTGTTCGGGTCGCGGCCGGTCATCGACTTGACCAGGTCGGACACCGCGGGCATCCGGGTGGAGCCGCCGACCAGGATGACGTGGTCGACGTCCTGGATCTTGATGTTGGCGTCCTTGATGGCCTGCTCGAACGGGCCCTTGCAGCGGTCCAGCAGGTCCTGCGTCATGCGCTGGAACTCCGACCGGCTCAGGGAGGTGTCCAGGTGCAGCGGGCCGGCCGGGCCGGCGGTGATGTACGGCAGGTTGATGCTGGTGGTCGACGCGGCCGAGAGCTCGATCTTGGCCTTCTCGGCGGCCTCGCGCAGCCGCTGCAGCGCCATCTTGTCGGCCGACAGGTCGATGCCGTGCTCGCCGCGGAACGTCTTGACCAGGTGGTCGATGACCCGCTGGTCCCAGTCGTCGCCGCCGAGGTGGTTGTCACCGGAGGTCGACTTGACCTCGATGACGCCCTCGCCCAGCTCGAGCAGGGAGACGTCGAAGGTGCCGCCGCCGAGGTCGAAGACCAGGACGGTCTGCTCCTTGGAGCCCTTGTCCAGGCCGTACGCCAGCGCGGCCGCGGTCGGCTCGTTGACGATGCGCAGCACGTTGAAGCCGGCGATCTCACCGGCCTCCTTGGTGGCCTGGCGCTGCGCGTCGTTGAAGTAGGCCGGGACGGTGATGACCGCGTCCGTGACCGACTCGCCGAGGTAGGCCTCGGAGTCGCGCTTGAGCTTCATGAGCACCCGCGCCGAGATCTCCTGCGGGGTGTACTTCTTGCCGTCGATGTCGACGGACCAGTTCGTGCCGACCTCCCGCTTGACCGAACGGATCGTCCGGTCGGGGTTGGTCACCGCCTGACGCTTGGCGACCTCGCCGACGAGCACCTCGCCGTTGCGCGCGAAGGCGACGATGGACGGCGTCGTCCGGGAGCCCTCCGCGTTCGCGACGACGGTGGGCTCACCGCCCTCGAGAACGCTGACGCAGGAGTTCGTGGTGCCGAGGTCGATGCCGACCGCTCGTGCCATGTTCGCTTCCTCGCTTCTTGCCAAGTCTTGGGGCTTCAAGTTGAGTGAACCGGACTCAATGATGCCACGGCGATCCACATCCGCAAGTCAGAGTTGAGCCAGGGCGGCGCAAGTCACTGTCGGCAGGTACCTGTCCGGTCACGGCGACGGGGTACCTGTTGTGGGGAATGCATAGATCGGGCACGCTTTACCCGTGACGACGCACGGTGACGCGGTCGGTCCGTCGGCCACTCCCGCCGTAGCCGACCCACCCCCCACGAAGACCCAAGCCAACGGCGCGCCCGCAGCCACGGGCACCCCCAAACCCGACAAATCATCCGGTACGGTCGCAGACGCGACAACCGCCGGCCCGTCCACCCAGGCCGACGGCACCGAGCGCGGCACCCGGCCCGACCCTGCCGCCACCGCGCCACCGAAGCCGGAATGGCCGCCAACCACGGCCGCGACCACGGGAAACGTCGTGACGACGAAGTCAGAGAAAGCGACCGGGAAGTTGCTCCCGGATGAGTCGAGCGCAGTGGCCGACAGCGCGGGTGCCCGCGGGGCGGAGAGCGCTCCCTCGGCCGGCGGGTCGGGGAACGGGCCGGCCGGCGCGCCGAGCGGCGGGCCGGCTAGTGCGCCGAGCGGCGGGCCGGCCAGTGCGCCGAGCGGCGGGCCGGCCAGTGCGCCGAGCGGCGGGTCGACCGGTGCATCGGGCGGCGGGTCGAGCGGCGGGCCTGCCGGCGGCGCCGAACCCGGTGCCGAGATTCCAGGGGCCGATGATCCGGCCCGCGAGGGTGGATCGGCGTCCGCTGATGCGGTAGGCGCGGATTCCGGCGTGCCGGCTTCCGAGCAATCCACAGCGGGCTCGTCCACAGCCGGTTCGTCCACAGCCGGCGCATCCACGCCTGGCTCGCCCACAGCCAGCTCTTCCACAGCCGGCGCATCCACACCTGGCGCATCCACACCCGGCTCGTCCACAGCCAGCTCGTCCACAGCCAGCTCGTCCACACCTGGCTCATCCACAGCTGGCTCATCCACACCCGGCTCGTCCACAACCAACCCGTCCACAACCGACCCGTCCACAGCTGGCGGCGACGGCGACCCCACGCTGGTCTCCCAGCCCGCCGACGACGAGCCCGCCAAGAACGGGCCGACCGGTAAGGACGAGCCCACTCCGGCGGATGATCCGACTCGCAAGGGCGGGCGGAGCCGCAAGGACGGACCCGCCCCGCGCGACAAAACGACCACTGCCGACGAACCGACCCAGCCCGGCCAACCCACCACTCGGGACGAACCCACCCTGGCCGCGCGATCGGCCAGCGACGACGAGCCCACCCTGATCGACCCGACCACCGGGAACGAACCCACCCTGGTCGACCAACCGACCAGCGAGGACCAGCCCACCCCGATCGACCCGACCACCGGGAACGAACCCACCCTGGTCGACGAGCCGACCACCGAGCCGGTCGGGCCGGGCAGCGGAACCCACCCCGGCGCAGGCACCCGAGCCCAGGTGGCCCGATCCCGCCCCCAAGACCTCGCCGCCGTCCTCGCCCCGGACCCCCCCGTCGAGCCGCCGCCCGCCGTCGGTGATCTGGCCCAGGCCCTCTCCCGGCTCCGCGCGACCATCGGCGGGACGACGTACCCCCTGGTCATGCCCTCGGCCGAGGAGGCCAAGCGGATCGGCGCCGCGCTCGTCGCGCAGCTGGACGATTATCTGCTGCCGCGCCTCGCGCGGCTCGACGCGCCGCTGCTCGTCGTGGTCGGCGGTTCCACCGGGGCGGGCAAGTCCACCCTGGTCAACAGCCTGGTACGGGCGCCGGTGACCAAGGCCGGCGTGCTGCGCCCGACCACCCGCTCGCCGGTGCTGGTCAGCCACCCGTCCGACTCGTCGTGGTTCCGTAACGGCCAGTTGCTGCCGGGGTTGACCCGTACCGCCGAGAGCTCGACCGACCCGAAGACGCTGCAGCTGGTCTCCGCGCCGGCGCTCGGTCCCGGCCTGGCCTTCCTCGACGCGCCGGACATCGACTCGGTGGTCGACCGCAACCGTCAGCTCGCCGCCCAGTTGCTCGCCGCGGCCGATCTGTGGCTGTTCGTCACGACGGCGGCCCGGTACGCCGACGCCGTGCCGTGGGAGCTGCTCACCACCGCCCGGCTGCGCGGCACCGTGATCGCCCTGGTGCTGGACCGGGTTCCGGCGGACGCGGCGGGGGAGATCTCCGCCCACCTGGCCGAAATGCTCACCGCCCGCGACATGGGCGGGGCGCCGATCTTCGTGCTGCCCGAGTCCGTCCTGGAGGGCAACGGGCTGCTGCCCGAGGACGTCACCCGGCCCCTGCACGACTGGTTCGCCCAGCTCGCGGCGGACAGCAATGCCCGGGCGGCCGTGGTCAAGCAGACGCTGGACGGCGCGCTGGCCGCGCTCGGGCCGGCGGTGGCCGGGCTGGCCGAGGCCGCCGACGAGCAGGCGACCGCGGCCAAGGCCCTCGACGAGCGGGTGACCGCCGCGTACCGCACGGCCCGCCGGAGCATGGAGAACGGCCTGCAGGACGGCCGGCTCATGCGCGGCGAGGTGCTGGCACGCTGGCAGGAGTTCGTCGGCACCGGGGAACTGCTGCGCACCCTGGAGTCCCGGGTCGGCCAGCTCCGCGACAAGATCGTCTCGGCGGTCACCGGCCGGCCGGCGCCGGGGCGCAACCTGCAGGCGGCCCTGGAGTCGCAGCTGGCCACGCTGCTGCGCGGGGTCGCGGCGGACGCGGCCGAGCAGGCGTACGCGGCCTGGCAGGCGCATCCGGCCGGGACGGCGCTGCTGGAGCCCGGTCTGCAGAAGCCCTCGCCGGATCTGCCGCAACGCGCCGAGCGGGTGATCCGGGACTGGCAGCAGTACGTGCTCGACCTGGTCCGCAGCGAGGCGGGCGACAAGCGGGTCGTGGCGCGCGGGGCCGCGTACGCGGTCAACGGCGTCGGGCTGACCGTCATGATCGCGGTCTTCACCTCGACGGCCTTCATCCCGACCGGCGCCGAGGTGGCCGTCGGCGCGGGCACCACGGTCGCCGCGCAGAAGGTGCTGGAGGCCATCTTCGGCGACCAGGCGGTCCGTAGCCTGGCCACCCGGGCCCGCACGGAACTGATCAAGCGGGTTAACGTGCTGCTCGACGCGGAGGCGGCCCGGTTCACGGACCGCACCGCCGCCGTGGGCCTCGAGCTCCAGCCGGGGGCCGCGCTGCGGCAGGCCGCCGTCGAAGTGGAACGGTCCAGGGAGGAAGTCGCGTTGACCGGGACGCCGTCATGAGCCTCGTGGACCGGGTCAAGCATGCGCTGGCCGGCGACGACCGGGTGGACGCCGAGCAGCTCGTCGCCCGGCTCGACGCCCTGCAGCGCTTCCTGCGGGTGACCGACCCCTACCTGCCCGACAACGACCTGGTCGCCGCGCACACGCTGGTCGAGCGGGCGGGCAGCCGGCTGGCCCTGTCGCAGGACCACACCGTGGTGGCGCTCGCCGGCAGCACCGGCAGCGGCAAGTCCAGCCTGTTCAACGCGCTGGCCCGGCTCAAGCTGTCGCCGGTCGGCGTGCGGCGCCCGACGACCGGCGTGGCACACGCCTGCGTCTGGGGCCCGCTCGAGCCGGCCAACCGGCTCCTGGACTGGATCGGGGTGCTGCCGCGGCAGCGCTTCATCCGGGAGAGCGCCCTGGACGGCGACGACGAGGCCGCCCTGCGCGGGCTCGTGCTGCTCGACCTGCCCGACTTCGACTCCGTCGAGCGCGGGCACCGGCTCGAGGTGGACCGGCTGCTCGGCCTGGTCGACCAGGTGGTCTGGGTGGTCGACCCGCAGAAGTACGGCGACCGCGTGCTGCACAACGCCTATCTGCGGCAGTTCAAGCAGCACAGCGACATCACCATCGTCGTGCTCAACCAGGCCGACCGGCTCTCCCCTTCGGACACCGACATCGTGCTGACCGACCTCAAGCGGCTGCTGGAGGAGGACGGGCTCACCGGCGTACCGGCGCTGGCCACCTCGGCCAAGCAGCCGGGCATGCTCAACGAGCTGCGCGAGGCGCTGGAGAAGACGGTCGCCGAGCGGCAGGCGGCCCTGCGTCGCCTCTCCGGTGACCTGGACGTGGTGGCCGAGCAACTGGCCACGACGATCGGGCCGCCGGCCGCCGAGGACGAGGTCGACCGGGCGACCGTACGCCAGCTCAGCGACGCGCTGGCCGCGTCGGCCGGGGTGCCCGCCGTGGCCGCGGCGACGGCCGGCGCGTACCGGCACCGGGCCATCGCCAGCACCGGCTGGCCGCTGGTCCGCGGCATGCGCAAGCTGCGCCCGGATCCGCTCAAGCGCCTGCACCTGTCCACCGACAAGCCGGACGCCGCGCTGGAGGCGGAGCCGGTCGCCCGTACCTCTCTGCCCGAGCCCGACGCGGCGCAGAAGTCCGCGGTCGGGCTGTCCGTGCGGGCGGTGGCGGCCCGCGCCGCCGCGCCGATCCCGCCGGTGTGGGCGCCGGCCCTGAACACCGCCTCCCGCTCGCGGCTGGGCGACCTGCCCGACGCGCTGGACCGCGCGGTGGCGAAAACCGACCTGGGGATGAGCCGCAAACCCCTCTGGTGGGGGGTGGTCGGCCTGCTGCAGTGGGTGCTCACGCTCACGGCGGTGGCCGGCCTGGGCTGGCTGATCGCCGGGTACGCGGTCCGCGTGCTGGGCCTGCCGGCGTTCGACAACCCCAAGGTCGGCGAGGTGCCGCTGCCCACGTTGTTGCTGCTCGGTGGCCTGTTGGTGGGTGCCCTGCTGGCCCTGCTGCTGCGCCCGATCGTCAACTACGGGGCGAGACGCGCCGGCCGCCGCGCCGAGCAGCGGCTGCGCGGGGCGGTCACGGAGGTGGCCCGCGAGTACGTGGTGGCGCCCGTCCGCGAGGTGCTCAACGGCTATGCCCAGGCCCGTGAGGCGCTGACGGTCGTCCGATCGGAATAGGTCCGGCGGGCGGCCGGACGGGTAGGCTCGGCGGCATGGCGGCACCCCGGACTCCATACGACGCGGTCCTGCACGCGGCCCGTGACGTGGCGAAACTCGACTGCGCCCTGGACGCCGAGATGCTGGGCACCGCGCTGCTGGGCAGCGTGTACGCGGTGGCGGACACCGACCGCGCGGCCGCGGTCCGGGAGTTCGTCGGCCAGTTCCTCGGCGCCACCACGCGGCGGCGCACCGCCTCGGCGACGACGATCCGCGAGGTCTTCGCGGCCCTGGTGCCGGAGGCGGAGGGCGCGGCCGAGGTGCGCCCCGGGGCCCTGGCCCCGGCCTGGACGCAGCAGCTCGGCCGGGTGCGCCCGACCGGCTGCTACGCGTACGGCGACGTGTACGGCGACCAGACGTCCTATCTGGTCACCTTCGCCTATGAGGACACCGAGCTGGGCGGGCCGGAACACGCGGTGGTCGCGCTGGTCGACCACAACATCGGCATCACCAAGGACGTCTTCGTCGGCGGGCCGGCCGAGCGCATCCTGGGCCAGGTCCGCGAGATGTGCGCGGGCGACGAGCTGACCTGGTTCCGCGAGGAGGACCCGGGCCGGCTGCGCGGCGAGGTGAGCAAGCACCTGGAGATCACCGACGGTCTCAGCGAGCTGCCCGCCGACGGCAACCTGTCGACCGACCGGGCCCTGGCCACGGCCCGGCTGGCCCTGCTGCCCGCGGCCACGGTCCCGCCGCTGGCCGAGCCGCCGGAGCTCAGCGCCCCCGACCGCGAACGCCTGCTCCGCGACTTCCTGTCCTCCCCGGAAGCGGCCCGCTTCGCCCTGGGCGACGTGTCGGCCGACGACGAGCTGGCGTCCCTGCACTTCTGTCTGAGCCTGGTGCTGGACCACGCGGCGAGCCTGCCGGAGCCGGACCCGCTGCGCTGGAGCCCCGCGGTGGCGGGCCTGTTCCTTCTGGACTGGGTGCACCGGCGCGCGGTCCTCGATATGGACGACGCGGCGATGCTCCCCCGGGTGACCCGGGCCTGGTCGGCGTACGCCACCCGGAAGCGGGGCCTGCCGGCGGCCGCGGCGGAGCAGACCGACACGGTGGTCGAGGAGATGATCCCGGAGTTCGCCCGCCTGTACGCCACGGGCGAGAAGCGCAGCCCGGCGACGGCGGCGGTGGCCCAGCTGATCTCCGAGGGCGTGGACCCGAACGACGCGGAAGCCATCGACGCCTGGATCGAGACCAACCGCCACCGCCTCACCGACGACTCCTGACCCCGGTCAGTCCTTCTGGGCGGCGTGGTCGCTCGCCACGATGAGCGCGAGCAGCTCCCGGCCCAGCCCGGGCGGCACCCGTACCCGGCCGCCGCCGTTCGAGACCGCCTGGGGGCAGGTCGCGTCGCCCAGCACCACGGTGATCCCGTCGTTGAGGCCGATGCCCACCCGGCCGGGCTTGCGCAGCGTGCACAGCTCGTCGGCCGGCACGGGGTCACGCAGCGCGGTGAGCTTCTCCCGGATCTTCGTCAGCGTCTTGGTGTCGCTCACGCTGACCATGGGCCCGCGGTACTCACTGACCACGCTGGTGATGCGCTGGGGCAGCGCCAGGCCGCCGGAGGGCGGAGCCGGCGGGCCGGCGGGCCAGGTGACCCGTTCGAGCAGCCGCTCACGGCCCGGCTCGTCAGCGGCGATGATGACCGCCGGCGGAGCCGTGTCCTCGGTGAAGGGGAGGTAGGTGTAGACAGACCCGGCGGTCTCCTCGGTCACTTGGAGCAACTGCTGGTCCGTCACCACCAGCGCCTCCGGGGAGAGGTACTGCCCCGGGCCGTGCCGGACGAGCGCCATCCAGGTGCGGCCCTCCGACCTGCACCGGTACGGCGGGCTGCCGGGCGCGGTGGTCAGCGGCGCCGAGTTGTCCCACCCGTCGGCCAGATAGAGCGTGCGCGCCTCGGCCGTACAGGTGTCGACCGTCGCGACCCGGCTGATCCGCCAGCCGGGCGGGACGGAGGCCGTCAGGCCCGCGAAACTCACCGGGCCGGCGGGCTGGTCGGGCGTCGGCACCACCAGGGGCAGCGTCACCGCGGCCACCGCCGCGGCGACGGCGACGGAGCCGGCGGCCCGCCACGCCCGGCGGCGGCGCACGCTGCGCCGCCCGAGGACGGCGAGCCGGGAAGCGGGATCGCGTTCGGCCGGCGTGACGGCGGCTGCCGCCCGATCGAGCAGCTCATTGACCTGGGCGGGGTTCACGAGGCCTCCTTGGCCGATGCGATGAGCAGGCCGTCGGCGCGCAACGCGGCCAGGGCCCGGGACGTGCGGCTCTTGACCGTTCCCACCGCCACGCCGAGGGTCTGCGCCACCTCGGCCTCGGAGGCGTCGGCCCAGAACCGCAGGACGAGCACCACCCGCTGGTCGGCGGGCAGCCGGCGCAGACCGGCGAACACCTGCACGCTCAGATCGGACTCATCGGCGAAACCGCGACGGGACGCCTCCGGCAGCTCGTCGGTGGGCACCTCGCCGCGCCAGCGCCGGCGGCGGGCCCGCATCGCGGTCCGGACCATCACCTTGCGCACGTACGCCTCGGGATTCCCGTCCAGCCCGTCCAGCCGGTGCCACGCCCGGTAGGCGGCGATCAGGCCCTCCTGGGCCAGGTCCTCACCGAGGCGGGCATCGCCGGTCAGCAGCGCGCCGAAGCGGACGATCTCGCGGTACCGGCCGGCCACGAAGTCCTCGTAACCGGCGGGTTCCGTGCCGTGGAACAAGCCCATACCCCATTAAGGGTCCGGGACCCGCCCGAAGGTTCCCCCGTTCGGCCGCCCCGCCCGGCGAGCCTCCACATCGCCGGGAGAGGGCGGCCCTCACCAGCGGTTCTGCTGGTGGTCCGGGTGCTCCTGGCGCAGCTCGGCGTGGTGGCGGCCCATCCGGGAGCGGCGGTGCCGGGCGCCGGTGTGGTCGTCCGCGCGGTGCATGCGTTCCGTGCGGTGGGCCCGGACCGCCGCCGCCGTCCGGGTGCCGTCCGCACCGCGGTCGGCGGCGGGCGGCTGGTAGCGGTGGCTGTTGTGGGTCCGGTCCGCCGTGCGGGACGGCCTGACGTTCTGCGGGCGCTCGGTCACTGCTGACCTCCGGCGGGAGTCGGACCGGGCGGCCTGCGCCGTCCGGATGCTGATCTGTACGAGCTGGTCCGGCCGGTCGGGGCCGGGAGATTCGTCCTGCGCCGGGCGGTGCCGGCGGACTGCGATGTGGACGGTGCTGCGCCGGTGGCGGTCCTGGCGGCCGGCCCGCCCGTGGTGCTGGTCCCTCTCGTCGCATTCCTGGCGCCGATCCCGGTGGGGGCGGTGGTGGTGCCGCCCGGAGCAGTCGGTGCGGTCCCGGCACCACGGCGGGTGAGCCGGCAGGTCCGGCTGGTCGTCGCCGCCGCCCTCCGAGGACCCGTCGCCATCCGAGTCATCGCCATCCGAGTCCCCACCGTCCGAAGGCCCATCGTCAGAGCCGCCGTCGGACGAGCCGTCACCGTCGGACGAGCCATCGCCGTCAGACGAGCCATCGCCATCGGACGAGCCATCCGAGCCGTGGTCCGAGCCGTCGTCCGAGCCGTCGTCCGGGCCGTCATCCGGGGCGCCACCCTGCGGCCCCCCATCCCCGGACCCGTCGGCATCCCCCGGCTTCTGCGGCCTGCCCGGCGCCGAAGGAACGGACGGAACCGAAGGAACAGACGGACCGGAAGGAACGGACGGAACCGAAGGAACAGACGGCGAACCCGGCGGCCGCGAACGAGCAGGCTTCCCCGGCGCCGAACCACCACGAGAACCGCCGTCGGAGCCACCGGCATCGGACCCCCGGGACCCCCCACCGACCGCCGGCCGGGGACGCCAGGACTCCCGCCGGTCACCGGACGGCCGGGCCGATCCATCAGCCGACGACCCCCTCGGCCCGACGCGCTTGCTCTGGGCGTACCCCTTGCCGGTTTTGACTGGCGCGACCGGCCGCGGCTTGGTCTTGCGCTTCTGGGCCTGGCCCCGCAGCGGGCCGGAGTCGCCCGGTGGCGGGCTGCCCGCGCCGCTGGAGGCGGTCGGTTCGGGGACCCCGACCGGCCCGGTCGAGGCCGGCGGGAGGAACGGCGCGTCCATCGCGCCGGGCCGGCCCTCGTCCAGTTCGCCGGTGCCGGCGGTGATGGCGGCCAGGGTGGGCAGCGACGCCAGCCCGACCAGCAGGGCCACGATGAGCACGTAGCGGCGGGTCGGTCCGGCGAAGCCCTCCGCGCTGTAGACGCCGTTGAGCCGCTTGCGCATCACCTTGATCGGCGGCCCGAGCCCGTCGTCGTCCGGTAGCTCCGGCACTGCCGGCACCCCCTACATAAAGATCAACCTGGATCTGTCTCGGCTATCGGGGTGAACGACGCATCGCGGTTCCGGCAGCGGCGAAAGTCAGCCGTTCCGGCAGAAGTGATGGCACGAAAACCGCTTAATAGGACAAAAATGGTCACCGATGACTCAGCAAGATTTCGGATCTGTGATCGACCTGACCTGTGGCGCCACTCACGTTCTCTGCGAGGATGGGGGCGACGGCACCGCCGCCGTCGCGGCTGGACCAAGCAGCGGGACGCGGTGGGGATCGTCACTCCCCGGCGGGGTCTGTGATTCCGCCGACCAAGCCGCGCGGCAACCTCACCCGGGCCAGGCGCGGCGAACCCCAGCGGTCAGCCGCGCGGACGGGCAACACCCGCCGTGGGCGCAGAGATGAACAGGGAGACACGGATGGCGAACGGCGATAGCCCGGTCGGAGCAGACGCTCCGGCAGGCGGCTTCGTTCAGCTGCTCACGCCCGACGGTGAGCGCATTGACAGCGTCACCACGGCGGACGGGATCACGTACTCGGTCGACTTCACCGACGACGAGTACCGCGAGCTGTACAAGGACCTCGTGACGGTCCGCCGGCTTGACGCCGAGGCGACCGCCCTGCAGCGGCAGGGCGAGCTGGGGATCTGGGCCAGCCTGCTGGGCCAGGAGGCCGCCCAGGTGGGCTCCGGCCGGGCGCTGCGCCCGCAGGACATGGCGTTCCCGACCTACCGCGAGCACGGCGTGCTCTACACCCGCGGGATCGACCCGATCATGCCGTTCGGCCTGTTCCGGGGCGTCGACCAGGGCGGCTGGGACGCGAACAAGTACAAGTTCAACGGCTACACGATCGTGATCGGCTCGCAGACGCTGCACGCCACCGGCTACGCCATGGGCGTCACCATGGACGGCAAGACCGGCAGCCCCGACGGCGAGGCGGTCATCGCGTACTTCGGCGACGGCGCCACCAGCCAGGGCGAGGTCAACGAGGCGTTCGTGTGGGCCGGCGTGTTCCACGCGCCGATGGTCTTCTTCTGCCAGAACAACCAGTACGCGATCTCCGAGCCGCTCGAGCGGCAGACCCGCATCCCGCTGTACCGGCGCGCGGCCGGCTTCGGCTTCCCCGGCGTCCGGATCGACGGCAACGACGTGCTGGCCACGTTCGCGGTGACCCGGGCGGCGCTCGACCAGGCCCGCAACGGCCAGGGCCCGACGCTGATCGAGGCGTACACGTACCGGATGGGCGCGCACACCAGCTCCGACGACCCGACCCGCTACCGCATCGCCAGCGAGGTCGAGTCCTGGAAGGCCAAGGACCCGATCAGCCGGCTCAAGGCGTTCCTGAGCAAGCAGCAGCTCGGCGACGACACGTTCTTCGGCGAGGTCGACGAGTCGGCCCGCAAGCTCGCCCTGGACCTGCGCGAACGGGTGCTGGCCATGCCGGACCCGCAGCCGGTCACGATGTTCGACCACGTCTACCCGAACGGCTCGCCCGAGCTGGACGCCCAGCGCGCGCAGTTCGCCGCCTACGAGGCCTCGTTCGAGGGGAGCAACCACTGATGAGCGAGACCATCACCCTGGGCAAGGCGCTCAACCACGGCCTGCGCCGCGCGCTCGAGAACGACCCCAAGGTCGTCATCATGGGCGAGGACGTCGGCAAGCTCGGCGGCGTCTTCCGGATCACCGACGGCCTGCAGAAGGACTTCGGCGACGACCGGGTCATCGACACCCCGCTGGCCGAGGCCGGCATCATCGGCACCGCGGTCGGCCTGGCCATCCGCGGCTACCGGCCGGTCTGCGAGATCCAGTTCGACGGGTTCGTCTTCCCGGCCTACAACCAGATCGTCGCCCAGGTCGCGAAGATGTACTACCGGTCGCGGGGCAACGTCACGCTGCCGATCGTCATCCGGATCCCGTACGGCGGCGGCATCGGCGCGGTCGAGCACCACTCCGAGTCGCCCGAGGCGTACTTCGCGCACACCCCCGGCCTCAAGGTCGTGACCTGCTCGAACCCGGCCGACGCGTACGCGATGATCCAGCAGGCGATCACCTCGGACGACCCGATCGTGTTCTTCGAACCGAAGCGGCGGTACTGGGAGAAGGGCGTGGTCGACCTCGACGCGCCCGCGAGCTTCCCGCTGCACGCGTCCCGGGTGGTGCGGGAGGGCACGGACGCCACGGTGATCGCGTACGGGCCGATGGTCCGTACCGCCCTGGACGCGGCCCAGGCCGCGGCCGACGACGGCCGCAACCTCGAGGTCATCGACCTGCGCACGCTGTCCCCGCTGGACCTGGGCCCGGTCTACGAGTCGGTCCGGCGGACCGGCCGGGCCGTGGTCGTGCACGAGGCTCCCGGCAACCTCGGCCTGGGCGCGGAGATCGCCGCCCGGATCACCGAGGAGTGCTTCTACTCCCTGGAGGCGCCGGTGCTGCGGGTGACGGGCTTCGACGTGCCCTACCCGGCCGCCCGCGTCGAGGAGGAGTACCTGCCCGACCTGGACCGGGTGCTGGACGCCGTCGACCGTTCGTTCGGCTGGTGAGCGGCATGTCACGGATCAAGGAGTTCACCCTGCCCGATCTGGGCGAGGGCCTGACCGAGGGCGAGATCCTCACCTGGCTGGTCAAGGTGGGCGACACGATCGAGCTGAACCAGCCGATCGTCGAGGTGGAGACCGCGAAGGCGGCGGTGGAGATCCCGGCCAAGTGGGGCGGGGTCGTCACGCAGATCTTCCACGAGGCCGGCACGACGGTCGAGGTGGGTGCGCCGATCATCTCGATCGACACCGACCCCGGCGCCGGGCCGGTGCCGTCGGCGGAATCGCTCGCGGCGGTCGAGGTCGCCCCCGAGGAGGGGTCCGTCGAGCCCGGCATGATCGGTGGTCCGGCGCCCGGCGGCCGCACGGCCGTGCTGGTGGGTTACGGCCCGAAAACCGCAATTGCCAAAAGACGACCCCGCATCGGTACGGGCACACCGCCCCCGACCGCAGCGCCGGCCACCCCGCCCCCGGCGGCAGCACCGGCGCCAGTGGCCCAGCCGACCCGCGCTTCCTCCCCGCCCCCGGTGGTCCAGCCGGCCGCCGTGGCCCGGCCGGCGCCCGTGGCACCGCCTCAGCCGGCCGTCACGCCGGCCCGGATCGCGGGACCGGTCCTGGCCAAGCCACCCGTGCGCAAGCTGGCCCGGGACCTCGGGATCGACCTGACCACGATCGCCGGCACCGGCCCGCTCGGCTCGATCACCCGCGACGACGTCCAGCAGGCGGCGGCCGCGCCGGCGCCGGCCGAGACCACCGAGGCCGCGCCGGCCGTCGCGCCGGCACCGGCGGCCGCGGTGTTCGACGCGTCGCGGGAGCAGCGCATCCCGATCAAGGGCGTGCGCAAGCTGACGGCCGAGAACATGGTCGCGTCGGCGTTCACCGCGCCGCACGTGACCGAGTTCCTGACCGTGGACGTGACCCGGACCATGAAGTCGCTGGAGCGGATCAAGACCCGGCCCGAGTTCCGGGACGTACGGGTCTCGCCGCTGCTGTTCGTGGCGAAGGCGGTGCTGCTGGCGGCCAAGCGGCACCCGATGGTCAACTCGACCTGGTCGGCCGAGTCCAACGAGATCATCGTCAAGGACTACGTCAACCTGGGCATCGCCGCGGCCACCCAGCGCGGCCTGATCGTGCCGAACATCAAGGACGCCGGTCGGCTCACGCTGCGTGAGCTCGCGGATGCGTTGTCTACCCTTGTGCAAACCGCCAAGTCGGGCAAGACCCCACCGTCGGACATGTCGGGCGGAACGTTCTCGATCACCAACGTCGGTGTGTTCGGCGTCGACTCGGGGACGCCGATCCTGCCGCCGGGCGAGGCGGCCATCCTGGCGTTCGGGGCCATCCGCCCGACGCCGTGGGTCCACAAGGGGAAGATCAAGGTCCGTCAAGTCACCACCCTCGCGCTCTCGTTCGACCACCGCATCGTGGACGGCGAACTGGGCTCGAAGTTCCTGCGCGACATCGGCGGCTTCCTCGAGGATCCGGAGGCGGCGCTGCTCTCCTGGACCTGAAGTTTCTTTGGCAAGGAGTTTTCTCAGCCTTCGATCCTTAGGTCAGTAAGCGGGATCACCCCTGTATTCGTTGGCGGTCCGCGGTTCGGCGCGGTTGAATGGATGTAGCGCCGGATCACGGCACCGCAAACGAGGCCAGCGTTGGCCCAGGGGAGATGAGCACCGCAATGAGCACCATCGAGCGCATCCGCAACCGCCGCATCGCCAAGCGCGACGCCCGCGCGATCGACCGCGCGTGGAAGTCGGCGCCGACGCAGTCGATGCGGGACGAGATCGCCATCTTCAGCCAGCAGCGCGTGTTCTGATCATTTTCTGATCACTGCCGCGCCCGACGGCCCGCCCGGTTCTCCGGGCGGGCCGTCGTCGCATTATCCGGGCAAATGCCCACCAAAGGTCGCCCTCCCCCGTGATTTACGCCGCACCGCCACGCTCCCGACGGCGTACACCGGGATTTCTTCCGTCCCCGACGCCCGGTACGGTGGGCGACGGTCACCTGCCCGGCTCGGCCGGCCGGACGGGACACCGACCGGGCGACGCCCAGCTCTGCAAGGTCGGCCGCACCGCCGATGCTGCGCGGAGCGCAGGTGCAAAGCCGGCACGGCCGACAGTCATGGAGGAGGCGCGTATGACGTCCGAGGGCCAGCACGCCGGTCAGCAGCCGGGGGTCACGTCGGGCAGCGGAGCCGACCAGTTCGGCACCGACGGCTTCCCGCCGGACGCCTTCCCCCCGGACGCCGACGGCCACCGCGCCGCCGACCGGCCCCCGTCGTACCCGCACGCCCAGGAGTCCTTCCCGAGCGCGTACGCCCCACCCCCGCACACCACGCCCAACGGCGGCTCGCCGTTCGTGGTGCCCGCGGTGCCGCCGGCCGGCCAGACCCCGGTGCCACCGGGGCCCCCGGCGCCCGGCTCACCCCCGGCCCAAGGGGGCTACCCGCCGCCCGGCTCGCCCTCGGCCCCTGGCTACCCGCCGCCCGGCTCATCGTCGGCCTCCGCGGGCTACCCGCCGCCCGGCTCATCCTCGGCCTCCGCGGGCTACCCGCCGCCCGGAGCCGCCCAGCCGGGGCAGCAGTCGCCCGGCTTCCCGCCGCCCGGCTCGCCTTCCGCCTCCGGGGGCTACCCGCCGCCCGGGGCTCCGCAGCCCGGCCAGCAGTCACCCGGCTTCCCGCCGCCCGGTCGCCCGCCCGCCGGCTATACGCCGCCCGGCTTCCCGCCGCCCGCGTCCCCGCCCGGCGGCCAGCGTGCCGGTGCCTCGCAGCCCGGCTCACCCCAGGCGGGCTCCGAGCCGGCCGGTTCCGAGCCGGCCGGATATCCCCAGTCGGGTTCCCAGCAGTCCATGCCTCAGCGCTCCGGCTCCGCCTCCGGTCCCGGCCCGGCTTCCGCTCCTGGCCCGGCCTTCGGCCCCGGTGCGGCCTTCGATCCCGGTGCCGGCCCCGGCCCCGGCCCGGCTTCCGGCCCCGGCTCGGCCTTCGGTCCCGGCTCGGCCTCCGGCCCCGGCCCGGCCTTCGGTCCCGGTGCGGCCCAGTTCTCCTCGCCCTCCGCCGGCTCAGCCCGGGTGCCCGAGCCGGGCGCCCTGCCGCCGCGCCCGCCGGCCTCCGGTCAGGCCGACCCGGGCTCGTTCGCCGCGCCGGAGTCCGGCTGGGCTCCCCCGCAGTCCGCCCAGCCGGCCGCGAGCGAGGACAACCCCTTCGCCCGCCCGGCCGAACCCCACCCGTACCGCGCCGGCGGCGACCAGCTGCCTCAGCGCTCGCCCGGCGTCGCCGGCGGCCCGCTGGACGGACCGGTCGGCGACTTCAACGGCTTCACGCCGGCCCGCCAGCCGGCCGGCCCCACCCCGGCCGCCGGCCCCGACATGCCGCACCGCGCCGCCGGCTCCCCGTTCGACCGACCGGAACCGGCCGACGGCACGCCCTTCGGCGCTCCCGCCGGCCGCCCGCCGCTCGGCACGGCGCCGGCCGCGGCCGAGCGGTCGCCGTTCGCCCCCGCCCCCCGGGAGCCGCTCGGCGGATCCCCGGCCGCCGGTGCGTTCGGCGCCGCCCGCGGTGACGACGACGGGCACCAGCAGTCCGGCGAGCGCCCACCGGGCGTCTCGGTCTTCGGCGACCAGCGGGTCCGCGTCCCGGGCGCGACCCTGACCGGCCTGCCGGACGCACCGCCCGCCGGCCCGGACAGCGGCGCCTTCCCCGCCCGCGGCACCGCCGACGGCGGCCTGCCCACCCGAGCCGGCAGCGAAGGCGGCGGTCTGCCCACCCGAGGCGGCAGCGAAGGCGGCGGTCTGCCCACCCGAGGCGGCAGCGAAGGCGGCAGCCTGCCCACCCGAGCCGGCAGCGAGAGCGGCGGCATCCCGACCCGAGGCGGCGGCGAGAGCGCGGGCTTCCCGACGCGCGGCGGCTCCAGCAACGGGAGCTTCCCCATGCGCGGCGCCGGCGCCCGCGGTGGCACCTCCGCCGTCAGCGGCTCGCCCGGCAACGACGCTTTTCCCACCCGCGACCAGGACGGCAGCGGCGCCTTCCCGGCCCGCGGCGACGCCTTCACCTCGGGTAACGATGCCGGCAGCGGCGCCTTCCCGGCGCGCAACGCCTTCCCCTCGGGTGACGACGCCGGCAGCGGCGCCTTCCCCTCCCGCGACGCCGGCAACGGCGCACGTCCGGCGTCCGGTGGCACCGGAAGCGGCACCTTCGGCGACGCGGGAAGCAGCACCTTCCCGGCGCGCGGCGAAGGCGCCTTCTCCGCCCGCAACGCCGCCGACAGCGGCGCCTTCGCCCCCCGCGGCGACACCGCCGCCGACGACTTCCCGGCTCGTGGCGGCAACCCAGCCGGCGGCGCCTTCTCGGCCCGCGACGCCGCCGAGAACGACCCGCCGCCCGCCCGTGGCGGCTCCTTCTCCCCCGGCGGAGAAGCCGCCCGGAACGAGGTCGACAGTGAAGGCTTCCCCGTGGGGGACCGCCCCGACAGCAACCCGTTCCGCGACGGCTCCTTCCGCCGCGACGAGGCCGGCGGCGACCTGCGCGGCCCCGGCGACCCGGAGCGGGGGCGACCGGTTCCGGGCCAGCCGGACGGCCTGCCGGCCCGCCGCGGGTTCGGCGACCGCCCGGACGACGGCGGCGCGCAGCCCGCGCCGTTCGCCCGTACCGAGCAGCCGTCGGACAGCTACGCCCAGCGGATCCCCGGCGCTTCGTTCGCGGCCGCCGGTTCGCCCGACGCCGGGCGGGCCGAGGGCGGCAGCGGCGGGTACGCCCAGCGCGTGCCCGGCGCTTCCTTCGACGCCATCGGCTCGCCGGTAGTGGCCGAGCCGCGCGGCGCCGCCGTCCCGCAGCCACGGGATCCCGCCGAGCGCCCCGAGTCCGCTGCCGGTGAACGCCCGGCGCCGGCCAAGGGCTCCGCGCGTCCCGTGTCGGCCAGCGCGTCCGTACCGGTGGCGAGCCGGGTGACCCCGCCGCCGGACGCCGAGGAGGTGCCTCCGCCGCCCGCGGCGAGCCCGCAGTCGCGCGTCTACGGTCGTCCCGCCCCGGCCGACGAGCCCGCCCCGGGTTCGCCGTACCAGGACAGCGATCAGCCCGCCGGCGGCGCGGCACCCACCTCGGGTGCCCGTGGCGCCGCGCCCACGGCCGGCACCTACGGCCGCCCCGCCGACGGCAGCCCGTTCGCACCGCCCGTTCCCGATGGCGGCGCCTACGGCCGTCCGGCCGCCGCGGAGGGCACCTACGGGCGCCCCGCCGAGGCGCCGTTCGGCGCGCGGCCCTCGTCCGGCGCCTCCCCGTTCGGTGACGGTGGGGACGAGCGGCCCGATCCGTTCGCCGCTCGCCCGTCCTCGGGCGCCTTCGGGTCGCCGGAGCACGGCGGCCCCGCCCCGGAGGCCGACGACCGGCGGAGTCCGTTCGACGGCGGCGCTCCGGCCGGCGGCTTCGGCACCCCCGAGGCCGCACCCACGTCGGGCCCCTTCGGTGCCGCGCCCACGTCCGGTCCCATCGGCGCGGCGCCCACCTCGGGTCCGTTCGGGGCGGCGCCCACGTCCGGCCCGTTCGGCGCGGCCCCGACCTCCGGCGGGTTCGGCGCGGAGCCGGCCTCCGGTGGCGCGCCGACCGCACGGCCCTCCGGCCGGGCCACGGCGAGCGCGCGCGTCTCGCCGCCCGGCGGCCAGCCGTTCGCCCCGGGCTCCCCCGCGCCCGGCCAGTCGCCCGACCCGCGCACTCCCGATCCGCGCGAGGCGGCGGCCCAGTTCACCGAGTTCACCACGGACATCGCCGGCCGCGGCCGGCCCGGCCGGCCGGATCAGCCGGGCGCGGTGCCCGGCAATCCGGCCGCCCGGACGATGCCGCCGGACCAGTACAGCGAGAACACCACGGACGTGTCGGGCCGCGGTCAGGGTTCGGAGCAGCAGCCGTACGTGCCCGCGCCGGCGCTGCCCTCGATGCACGCCGCCCCGCCCCTGGAGAACGGCTTCCCGCCGGCGCAGCCGGACACCACCCAGCCGTTCGGTGAGCGGCCGCGGATGGGCGGGGTCTTCCCCGGTCCGGCCAGCCGGGCCACGGTCACGCCGCCCGGGCCCGAGCAGACGGCGTCCTGGCCGAGTCGTCCCGAGGCCGACGCCGACCAGAGCCGGTTCGACTCGTTCAAGCCGGACGCGCCGGAGGTCGTGCCGACCGAGGTGACCAAGCCGGAGGGTCAGCACGTACGGATGCTGCCCGTCATCCTGGGCGTCGTCCTCGGTGCGGCCCTGATCGTGGGGCTCACGCTGGGCGTCACCTGGCTGATCGCGCGGGGTTCGCACGACGGCGGCGGCGGTTTCTCGGTGAGCGCCGGGGACTGCGTCAAGCGCGACGGCACCAAGGCGGTCACCGCGAACTGTGGCGACGCCGGTTCCTTCGAGGTGACGGCGATCGTCGACACCAAGGAACAGTGCCCCGACCCGAACCAGCCGTACGTGGTCAACCCGACCGACAACGGCCGCAGCCAGGTGCTCTGCCTCAAGCCACGCGGCTGACCTGTGACGTGCGCGAAGCGCGGGCACCCCGGACCAAGGGTGACCCGCGCTTCGGGCACGATGGGCCCATGACCGCGCGCGTACGCGCCCCGGAGCTGCGGGGCCGAGGCTGGCTGAACACCGGTGGCCGTCCGCTGACCCTGGCCGACCTGCGGGGCAAGGTCGTGATCCTCGACTTCTGGACCTTCTGCTGCATCAACTGTCTGCACGTCCTGGACGAGTTGCGGCCGCTGGAGGAGAAGTACGGCGACACCCTCGTGATCATCGGCGTCCACTCGCCGAAGTTCGAGCACGAGCGCGACCCGGCCGCCCTCGCCGCGGCGGTCGAGCGCTACGGCGTGCATCACCCTGTGCTGGACGACGCCGACATGCGGATGTGGCAGCAGTACGCGGCCAAGGCCTGGCCCACCCTCTCGGTGCTCGACCCCGAGGGCTACGTCGTCGCCTCGATGGCCGGCGAGGGCCACGCCGAGGGCCTGACCCGCCTGGTCGACGAGCTGATCGCCACCCACGAGGCCAAGGGCACGTTGCACCGCGGCACCGGCCCGTACGTGCCGCCGGCCGCCCCGGACACCCTGCTGCGGTTCCCCGGCAAGGCCATCGAGCTGCCGAACGGCAACCTGCTCGTCTCCGACTCGGCCCGGCACTCGCTGGTGGAGCTGACCGCCGACGGCGAGTCGCTGGTGCGCCGGTTCGGCACGGGTGAGCGCGGCCCCGCGGACGGCCCGGCGGAGCTGGCGAGCTTCTCCGAGCCGCAGGGCCTCTGCCTGCTCCCGGCCGGCACCGCCGACTACGACGTGGTGGTGGCCGACACGGTCAACCATCTGCTGCGCGGGCTGCGGCTGGACACCGGCGAGGTGAGCACCCTGGCCGGCACCGGGCGGCCGTGGCGGTCCGCCGCCGACGACGGTGTGGCGCTGTCCTCGCCGTGGGACGTGGCCTGGTTCGAGGGCCGGGTGATCGTCGCGATGGCCGGCATCCACCAGCTCTGGTGGTTCGACCCGGCGACCGGCGACTCGGGCGTGTACGCGGGCACCACCGTCGAGTCCCTGCGGGACGGCAAGCTGCCCGACGTGTGGATGGCGCAGCCCTCGGGGTTGTCGGCCGCCGGCGACCGGCTGTGGATCGCGGACAGCGAGACCTCCGCGCTGCGCTGGGTCGAGGCCGGTGAGCTGCACACCGCCGTCGGCCAGGGCCTGTTCGACTTCGGTCACGTGGACGGCCCGGCGGCTGAGGCGCTGTTGCAGCATCCGCTGGGGGTCTGTGCGCTGCCGGACGGCTCGGTGCTGATCGCCGACACCTACAACGGCGCGGTACGCCGCTACGACCCGGACGCCGGCACGGTGTCCACGGTGGATTCGGGGCTGGCCGAGCCCAGCGACGTCGTGCTGACCCGTGGCGGCGCGGTGCTCGTGGTCGAGTCGGGCGCGCACCGCCTGGTCCGGCTGGCGCCGGGCGCGGTCCGTACGGTCGAAGGCGAGCGGCGCCGCACGGAGCGGCCGCCGTCGTCGCTGGCGCCGGGCGAGGTCACGTTGGACGTGGTCTTCACCCCGGCGCCCGGCCAGAAGCTGGACACGTCGTTCGGCCCGTCGACCCGCCTGGTGGTGTCGGCCTCGCCGCCGGAGCTGCTGCTGGCGGGCGAGGGCACGTCCACCGAGCTGTCCCGCCGGCTGGTGCTGAACCCGGCCGTCGCCCGGGGCATCCTGCAGGTGGTGGCCCAGGCGGCGACCTGTGACGCGGAGGTGGAGCACGCCGCGTGCCACCTGACCCGCCAGGACTGGGGTGTCCCGGTGCTGGTCGAGCCGGGGGCGCCGAGCCGGCTGCCGTTGATCCTTCGCGGCCTCGACGCCTGAGGTGAGCCGCTTCACTACCCGCCAGTAACCTACGGTGCCGTAACCTGGAGCCGTGACGACCGACGCCCCGTTCCAGATGAAGCCTGCCGACCTCGGCAAGCCGCGTTTGCGCGGCCGGCTGCACCAGTACGCGTTCTACGTCGCCCTGGTCTGCGGCGCCGTCCTGTGCTCGATCGCCGCCACCCGCCCGGGCCTCTCGCCCCTGGTCAGCACCCTGATCTACAGCATCACCGTGCTCGGCCTGTTCGGCATCAGCGCGCTCTACCACCGGCGCGTCTGGGGCGAGCGGGGCTACCAGGTCATGCGGCGCCTGGACCATTCCATGATCTTCATCTTCATCGCCGGCACCTACACGCCGTTCTGCGTCCTGCTGCTGCCGCGGGAGAAGGCGACGCTGATGCTGAGCCTGATCTGGATCGGCGCGCTGGGCGGGGTGGCCCTCAAGAGCATCTGGCCGCACCTGCCGCGCTGGGTCGGCGCGCCGCTCTATCTGGCCCTGGGTTGGGGCGCGGTCGCGATCCTGCCGGACATCCTGCGCAACGGCGGCGTGGCCTGCCTGGTGCTGCTGGCCGCCGGGGGACTGATCTACAGCGTGGGCGCCGTCTTCTACGCCATGCGCCGGCCGAACCCGTGGCCCACGGTCTTCGGCCACCACGAGTTCTTCCACGCCTGCACCCTGGTCGCCGCGCTCTGCCACCACATCGCGATCTATTTCGCGCTCTACGCTTAGCGGCCATGGAGTTCGACGTCGAGCCGGGCGACGGCCGCATCCTGCACGCGTACGACACGGGCGGGGACGGCACGCCGGTCTTCTGGTTCCACGGCACGCCGAACCTCGGTGCGCCGCCGGTGCCGCTGATGCGCGACGGGGTCCGCTGGCTGTCGTACGACCGGCCCGGCTACGGCGGCTCGACCCCGCGCCCGGACCGGGACATCGCGTCGGCCGCCGCCGACGTCGCGGCCGTGGCGGACGAGCTCGGCCTGGACAGCTTCGCCGCCATGAGCCACTCCGGTGGCGGCCCGCACGCCCTGGCCTGCGCCGCGCTGCTGCCCGGCCGGGTCACCGCGGTGGCCGTCCTCGCCGGCCTGGCCCCGTACGGCGCCGACGGCCTGGACTGGTTCGCCGGGATGGCGCCCTCCGGTGTCGCCTCCCTGCGCGCGGCCACCCGGGGGCGCGCCGCCAAGGAACGTCACGAGGCCACGGTCACCGACGCCGAGCCCGGCTTCACCGCCCGCGACGAGGCGATGTTCGGCGGCGAGTGGTCGTGGCTCCTCGACGTGGTGCGTCCGGCCCTGGCCGCCGGCCCGGCCGCGCTGATCGACGACGATCTGGCCTACGTGGCGCCGTGGGGCTTCGATCCGGCCGCGGTGGCCGCGCCGCTGCTGGTCGTGCACGGCGGCGCCGATCTGATGGTGCCCGCGGCGCACGGCGCCTGGCTGGCCGGGCACTGCCCCACCGCCGAGCTGTGGCTGCGTCCCGAGGACGGCCACATCTCGATCCTGACGTCCGCGGCGGCGGCGCTGGACTGGGTGACTCAGCCCCGAGCGTCGTAGGCGCTGCGCGCCTCGACCACGTCCGCGATGTGCTTCTCGGCCCACTGCTGCAGGGCGCCGACGAGGCCCAGCAGGCTGCGCCCGAGGGACGTCAGGGCGTAGTCGACCCGGGGCGGGACGACCGGGTAGACCGTCCGGGTGACCAGGCCGTCGCGTTCGAGGGCGCGCAGCGTCTGGGTCAGCATCTTGGGGCTGATGCCGGGGATGCGGTGGGCCAGCTCGGTGTAGCGCAGCGGCCCGTCGGCCAGCAGGGCCACGATGAGCACGCTCCAGGTGTCCCCGATGCGGTCGAGCAGCTGCCGGCTCGGGCAGTCCTTGGCGTACACGGTCGCTTCCACCAGCACACTATCCCTCAGGTGAGTACTGCACTTCAAGGTGCTCTCTATCTCGTGGGAAGTAACCCTTCACCTGCACAGTTGTGCCGGGGGACGGTCGACCGGCCGTCGCGCACGCACGTTTGAGGAGTTCGCATGACCATCGTCGTCACCGGCGCCACCGGGCACTTGGGCCGCATCGCCGTCGAGTCGCTGCTCGCGCGGGGCGTGCCCGCCGCCGAGATCATCGCGGTCGGCCGCAGCGTCGAGAAGATCCAGGACCTGGCCGAGCGCGGCGTGTCGGTCCGCTACGCCTCGTACGACGAGCCCGAGTCGCTGCGCAAGGCGTTCGCCGGCGCCGACCGGGTGCTGCTCGTCTCGGCCAGTGAGCCCGGCAAGCGCGTACCGCAGCACCAGAACGTGATCGACGCGGCCAAGGACGCCGGGGTCGGCCGGATCGTCTACACCAGCGCGCCGCACGCCGACACCTCCGGCATGATCCTGGCCACCGAGCACCTGGCCACCGAGCAGGCGCTGGCCGCCTCCGGCCTCCCGTACGTGGTGCTGCGCAACGGCTGGTACCTGGAGAACTACGACCTGCGGGGCGCCTTGGAGCACGGCCTGGTGGGCGCGGCCGGCGACGGGAAGATCAGCATCGCGACCCGCGCGGACCTGGCCGAGGCGGCGGCCGCGGCGGTCGTCGCGGACGACCTCGACAAGCAGGTGTACGAGCTGGGCGGCGAGGGCGTCACCCTGGCCGAACTGGCCGCCGAGGTCTCCCGGCAGTCCGGCCGCGAGGTGACCTACACCGACCTGTCACCCGAGAAGTACACCGAGTTCCTGGTGGGCGTCGGCGTGCCCGAGGGCTTCGCCGCGATCCTGGCCGACTCCGACCACCGCGCCGCCTCCGGTGCGCTCTACACCGGCACCGAGGACCTGGCGGGACTGCTGGGCCGTCCCGCCACCCCGCTGGCCGACGCGGTCCGCGCCCGGCTGGCCTGACGACGCCCGGGCACGTCGAAGGGAGTGCCACTGCTCGGTGGCACTCCCTCGCGCTTGCGGTCAGGCGCCGTACGGCGGCGGGGGCGGGGGCTGGCGCCGGGTGGTCTCGCGGTACTCCTGCACGACCTCACCGTCGCGGTGGTACGCCGGGTCGTCGGTCACGACCGGCTGCTGCCGCTGCACGACCGCGGGACGGCGCCGGCTGTTCCAGTACCAGAGGGTGATGACGAGGCCGATGAGGCCCGCCAGCATCAGTACGTAGCCGACGACGTTGATGTCCAGTCCGCTGATGTCCGCGTTGACGGCGAACGCCAGGATCGCTCCCAGCGCGAGTAGGAAAATACTTCCGCCGATGCCCATAAGTGGCCTCCCTGGCTCGTGGCTGCCGCACCGAGCCGCGGCAATACGTCGTGAGGGTGTCTACCCCGGCGGCGGATTCCTCAATCAGGCAAGCTGGACGCATGACTGTGCGGACTCTTGTCCTGCTCCGGCACGCCAAGGCCGAGACCCCCGGTGAGCTGCCCGATTTCGAGCGCCGGCTGACCGCCCGGGGCGACGCGGACGCGGACGCGGCGGGCTCCTGGCTGGCCGACGAGCGGCTGCGGCCGGGCCTGGTGCTCTGCTCACCGGCACGGCGGACCCGGCAGACCTGGCAGGGCGTCTCGGTGGCTCTCGCCCAGGCCGACCCGGAGGCGCCGGCTCCCGAGGTGCACTACGAGCAGCGTCTCTACGACGGCGGGCGCACCGAGGTCATCGACCTGCTCCGGGCCGTGCCGGAAGCCGTGCACACGGTGCTGGTCATCGGGCACAACCCCACGATGTCCGATGTGTCCATCCTGCTGCGCCCGTACGACAGCGCGGGTGAACTCACCGCGCTGCGCACCGCCGGGCTCGCCGTGCACCGGGCCGAGGGCTCCTGGTCGCACTCCGAGCCGTTCTCGATGCCCCTCGTCACCGTGCACACGGCCCGCGGATAGGCGGAAGCCGGCGGACGTCATTGTCCGCCGGCTTCCGCTCATCCGTGGTGCGCGAGGATCAGAAGGCGTCTTCGGCCAGGTCCATCACGTCGAGGGTGGTGTTCTCGATGATCCGGCGGTCGGAGCCGATGCGCGGCAGGACCTCGCGGGCGAAGAACCGGGCCGCGGCGATCTTGCCCTCGTAGAAGGCCTTGTCGGCCGTACCCACCTCGGTGCCCAGCGCCTTGAGGGCGGCCTCGGCCCCGCGCAGCAGCAGCCAGGAGACCACGACGTCGCCGAGGGCGAGCAGCACCCGGCGCGAGGTGAGCCCGACCTTGTACAGCTCGCGGGCGTCGCCGGCCTGCACGGCCTGCAGCCAGCCCATCTCGATGCCGAGGATGGTCTGCAGCTCGCCGAGCGCCTTGCCGAGCGACGCGCGCTCGACCTTGAGCTGACCGTTGCCGGCCTCGCTGGCGATGAACTCCTGCATCTCGGCGGCGAGCGAGGCGAGCGCGCGGCCCTGGTCCTTCACGATCTTGCGGAAGATCAGGTCCAGGCTCTGGATCGCGGTGGTGCCCTCGTACAGGGTGTCGATCTTGGCGTCGCGGACGTACTGCTCGAGCGGGTAGTCCTGCAGGAAGCCGGAGCCGCCGAAGGTCTGCAGCGACTCGTGACCCAGCAGCTCGTACGCCCGCTCCGAGCCGACGCCCTTGACCAGCGGCAGCAGCAGGTCGTTGATCCGCTCGGCGGTCTCGGCCGCCTCCTTGTCCCCGGCCGCCTGGGCGATCGCGACCTTGTCCTGCCACGTCGCCGTGTAGATCACCAGGGAGCGCAGGCCCTCGGCGTACGCCTTCTGCAGCATCAGCGAGCGGCGGACGTCCGGGTGGTGGGTGATCGTGACCCGCGGGGCCGCCTTGTTGGAGTTCTGCACCAGGTCGGCGCCCTGGACGCGGTTCTTGGCGTACTCCAGCGCGTTGAGGTAGCCGGTGGAGAGGGTGGCGATCGCCTTGGTGCCGACCATCATCCGGGCGTACTCGATGATCATGAACATCTGCCGGATGCCCTGGTGCACGTCGCCGAGCAGCCAGCCCTGGGCGGGCGTGCCGTGCTCGCCGAAGGTCATCTCGCAGGTGTTGGAGACCTTGATGCCCATCTTGTGCTCGACGTTGGTGGCGTAGACGCCGTTGCGCTCGCCCAGCTCGCCGGTCTCGGCGTCGAAGTGGAACTTCGGCACGATGAACAGCGACAGGCCCTTGGTGCCCGGACCGCCCTCACCCTCGACGCCGACCGGACGGGCCAGCACGTAGTGGATGATGTTGTCGCTGAGGTCGTGCTCACCCGAGGTGATGAAGCGCTTGACGCCCTCGATGTGCCACGAGCCGTCGGGCTGCGGGATGGCCCGGGTGCGGCCGGCGCCGACGTCGGAGCCGGCGTCGGGCTCGGTGAGCACCATCGTCGAGCCCCACTGCTTGTCGACGAAGAGCTTGGCCCACTGCTTCTGCTCCTCGGTGCCCTCGACGTGCACGACGTGCGCGAAGGAGGGACCGGACGAGTACATCCAGACCGGGGCGTTGGCCCCGAGGATCTGCTCGGCGATCGCCCACCACAGCGCCCGCGGGGCGAGGGTGCCACCCAGGGCCTCGGGCAGGTCGAGGCGCCAGAACTCGGACGCCATGAACGCGGCGTACGACTTCTTGAAGGCCTCGGGCAGATCGGCGGTGTTGGTCGCCGGGTCGAACCGCGGCGGGTTGCGGTCGGCCTCGGTGTAGCTGGCCGCGAGGTCCTCGCGAGCGAGGCGGTTGACCTCGGCGAGCACGTCGCGCGCGGTCTCGGCGTCGATGCCGTCGAACGGCGCCTGGCCGAAGGCCCGATCCGCCCCGAACACCTCGAAGAGGTTGAACTCGAGGTCGCGCAGGTTGCTCTTGTAGTGACTCATGTGTTCTTGGCCCCGCTCTCCGGACGCGAGTTACCCGTCAGTAACCAACACTGTATTACCCGCGGGTAGGGTCCGACAAGTCCGCTTCGATCTTTGGCTGTCCGTCGGGTTGGGGACCACAAGCCTCCGATCGGGTGGCGAAGGGGGCAACCGTTCGGGCATTTGCAAGTCGCCGCGCCGCCCGGACGTATCGACCGGCGCAGCTCGTCGTTGCTTTCGATGTACGCGAAGCAACGGATGTCCGACCGGGGAGGTCAGCATGTTCGCCACGATCAGGAGTCTGATTCCGGAGCCCCGCCAGGCCGACGAGCCGCGCCACTACGTGGGACGGCACCGCCAGCCGGAAACGATCGCCGCGCGCGCCACGGTCGCCGTCCTGCCCGGTCCGGCCCCCGCGGCCGAGGCCACCGGGCCCAAGGCGGCCCCGGGCCCCGCGGCCGGCCAGCCCGTGGACTAGCTCCCGGCGGCGCCGACTTCCCAGCTCGGCATGGCCACGGACGGGCTGCCGTCCGGGCCGCCGTACTCCAGCAGCACCAGGGCGATGTCGTCGTCGAGCTGCCCGTGGACCCAGTCGACCAGGGCGGTCTCGAGCGAGGCCAGGCCGTCGCCGACCGTTCCGTGCCCGAGCAGCCGCCACGCCCGGTCCGCGGTCGGGAAGAACTCGCCGTCGCGGCGCGCCTCGCCCAGCCCGTCGGTGAACAGCAGCAGCCGGTCGCCCGGCTCCAGCCGCTCCACCCGCGGCCGCGCCACCGGCATGAACCCCAGCGGCGGCGCCGGCGCCGGCGGATCCAGGGCGATGACCTGCCCGCGCCGCAGCAACAGCGGCGCCGGATGTCCACAGTTGACGATGGTCAGCGTGCCGCCCCGCTCCTCGACCAGCGCGGCGGTCACGAAGTCCTCGTCGCCCACGCTGCGGGCCACGGCCCGGTCCAGGTCCGTCACGATCGCCCGCAGGTCGGCCCGCTCGAACGCCACGTGCCGGTACGAACCCAGCACGATGCTGGCCAGCCGCACCGCGTCCAGGCCCTTGCCCCGCACGTCGCCGATGATGATCCGGACCCCGTACGGGGTGTCCAGCGCCTCGTAGAGGTCCCCGCCGATGTCCGCCGCGGCCGACGCCGAGATGTAGCGGCCCGCCACGGCCAGGTTGCCGACCTGCGGGCCGAGCGGGCGCAGCACGGCCTGCTGGGCGACCGCCGCCAGGCGCAGCAGCTCGGCGATCCGGTCGTCCTTGCGCTGCCGGATGGTCGCGACCGCGGCGGCGATGCCGGTGGCCAGTGTGATGCCCACCACGTTGACCATGCCGACGGTGTCGAAGCGGCCGTCCGTCCCGGCGAAGACCATCCCCACGATCGTGGCGATCGCCCCGGCGACGAGCACGGTCTGCCAGTACGCGAACACGGCGGCCAGGAACGGCACGGCGGCGTACAGCCCGACGAAGTTCGCCTGCGGCCCGTCCGCGACCTCCACGGCCGACACGACGACGAGCAGCACGAGGGCCGCGCCGAGGCCGGCGCGGGATCCTGGGCTGAGCGGGCCGCGGCCCGTCGGAAGAATCGGCATGGTTACGCCGAACAGCATGCCTGATCGACCTGGGAGGATGCATCAACTTGACCCCTAGTCTGAGCGGGTTCTGCCCACTCGGCGGCGGGGGCGCGGGGCCGCGGTGACACCATGACGCTGTGGCTTCCGAACTGCGCGACCGGCTGCGCGCCGGATTCCGTTGGACCGACCCCGGTCCGGGCACCGATCTGCTCGTCAGCGACCGCTCCGGCTGGTGGCGGGACCCGGTCGTGCTGGACCGCCTCGGGCCGGGACTGGCCGGTCTTTTCCCGGACGCCACGCCGACGGTCGTGGTCTCGCCGGAGGTGACCGGCTTCCTCGTCGGTCCGCTGGTGGCGCGCGCGCTGGGCGTCGGCTTCGTGGAGGCGTACCGGGCCGGGGCGCGGCTGCCCATCGCGGAACCGATGACGTGGGCCGCCGTGCCCGCCGATCACCGCGGCGTGGAACAGCGGCTGGGGGTGCGTACCCGGCTGGTCGGCCCGGCCGACCGGGTGCTGGTGGTGGACGACTGGGCGGTGACCGGCGCCCAGGCCCGCGGCCTGCGCACGCTGATCGCGGCGCTGGGCGCGACGCTGATCGGTACGGCGGTCATCGTCGACGAGTGCCCCCCGGAGGTCGCCGCCGAGCTGGGCATCCGCGGGTTGCTCACCGGCGCGGATCTGAGCTGAGCACCGGCCGGGCCTGAGTAGCACTACTCAGGAGGGCCCCCGGCGGTCTCACCACGATGGACCGCATGACCACATTCTTCTTCGGCACCTGGGCCACCCGCGTCTACCTGTTCGCCGTCGCGGTCACCTCGGTCATCCTGCTCGGCGGCAACCTCGCCACCGGCAACCACGAGCCGACCTCCGCCGCGGTCTACCTGATCGGCCTCACCGCGCCGGTATCGGTGATCTTCGCCCCGGTCTTCCTGCTCGGCGACGGCTGGCTGAGCATCGCCATGCTGTGGCTCAGCGTCGCGGCCGGGCTCCTGCTCAACACGCTGCTCATCAACACGATCGTCGGTGAGGTCGGCCGGCTGCGCTCGCGCCGGGCCCGGCCGAACTGACTATCGTGCTGACCCATGCGTGCCTTCGTATCCGCGGCGGACCTGCACGACCTCGTCCGCGACACGTACGGCACGGATCGCCGGCTGCGCGAGCTGACCCGGCTGGCCGGGGGCAGCACCAAGGGTGTCTACCGGCTCACCCTGGACGACGACACCACCGTGCTGCTGTACCGCTGGGCCGCGGAGGAGAACTTCTGGCCGGCGCGCACCGGGCTCGACGTCGGGCCGTTCCGGGCCGACCCCGGCCGTGACGGCTTCGCCCGGTGCCACGGGCTGCTGCGGGACCTGGGTGTGCGCGTACCGGAAGTGGTCTTCCTGGGTCCGGACCGGGCGCTGGTCGAGGACGTCCGCGGCGGCACGCTCGAGGCGCTGCTGGAGCGCGACCCGGTGGCCGGCCGCGCTGCCGTCGGCCGGCTCGGCGAGACCCTTCGCATCATGCACAGCCACCGGTCGTCCTCGTTCGGCTTCCCGGGCGGCACCCCGGCGGGCTTCGCCCTGCGGCGGGGGCTCAACTCCCTGGTCGAGGCCGCGGCGCGGGACCCGCGCATCGCGGCGGCCGGCGACCGGCTGGAGGAGGAGCTGCGGTCGCGCTTCGCGGCGGTACGGCCCCGCGTGGGGTACGGGCTCATCCACGGCGAGCTCGGCCCCGACCACGTGCTGATCGGTCCCGCCGGCGAGCCGGTCCTGATCGACATCGAGGCCGCGATGTTCTTCGACGTGGAGTGGGAGCACGCGTTCCTGGAGCTGCGCTTCGGCGCGCACTACCCAGCGCTGCGGACGGTCGAGCCGGACCCCGCGCGGCTCGCGCTCTACCGGCTCGTGCACTACCTGTCGCTGGTCGCCGGGCCGCTGCAGCTCATCGAGGGTGACTTCCCGAACGCCGCGTTCATGCGCGAGATCGCCGAGGGCAACGCGCGACGTGCCCTCGGCGAGGTCGACCCGGGTTAGGCGGCCGGGCTCTTCCAGTCGGCCAGGACGCCCCGGGTGGGCTGCCAGCCCGTCGCGGCGTACTCGGCCAGGCCCCGGCGCACGTACGGGTCGTCGGCCAGCAGCTCGTGCGCGCGGGCCTCGGTGTCGACGTTCAGCAGCAGGATGCCGCCGACCGGCGGGTCCTGCCGGCCGGCGGAGACCAGCACACCGGCCCGCTCGAGGCCGTCGATGAAGGCGAGGTGGTCGGTCCGCGCCTGATCGACCTCGTCGAGCGGCGCGAGGTACGTCGAGATCATCAGGTACACGGTGGTGTCCTCTCAGCCGCGGGAAAGCCCGGTGCCCATCGTACGGTCGCGGCTGGGCGCCCCGGCCGGTCAGGACGTGTTGCGGCGGCGGGCCCGGGGCCGCGGGGCCGGTTCGGCCGTACCGCCGGCCTTTCTCGCCCGTTTCGGCGCCGGCGAGCTGTCCTCCTCCACCACCTCGGCGTCACCGTCGGGCTCGACCACCTCGGCATCGTCGCCGGCCGGCCCGGGCCCCGGCACCGTCTCCCGCACCGGGTGTTCCTCCAGGATCGAGTCCTGCAGGGCGGGCAGCGGGGTCAGATAGAAGTCCTGCCGCCCGGGCAGGGCGCCGCGCACCTCGATCTCGGCCAGGGCGTCGGCGAAGCCGGCCGCCTCGGTGCTGATCAGGTAACGGCCCGGGCCGGGCAGCTGCATCGTGTACCGGCCCTCGGTGTCGGTGGTGACGATGGCGTCGATGTCGGCCTCCCGGCCGGGGCTGCGCCCCACCACGGGAACCTTCCCCAGCGGCCAGCCACCGGCGTCCTTGACCAGGCCCCGCAGCAGGACGGGGCCTGCCGGCCGCTCCTCCTCCGGGTCCTCCATGAGGACGATCTGCGCGACCCGGCCGGCGCCGGCCACCTCGATCCCCCGGGTGCCCATCGGGCCCGGCAGGTCCAGCTGGACCAGGTACGGCGTGGGGCGCGGCGGCACCGGTTCGAGCAACCGGCCCACCACCTCGATCCGCCAGAAGGCGGGGCGCTGGAGATACACCACGGGTTCCGGTGTGATGTGCATCCCCGGGTACGGCGCGGTGCCGCGTACCTGGAGCACCCACTGCGCGGAAGAGGATCCCCCGGGCTGGACCGAGGCCTCCTCGAAGTCGATGAGACGGTGGGACTGTGGCGCCGGCAGGTCGGTGTAGGCCGCCAGGTCGTCGGCATCCTTGGGCATGCTCGCCTCCTTCTCTCCCGGATCCGCCGCACGGCGGTGTGCCGTTGTCCCCGCCGGCCGGCGGGGACAACGGCGCCGACCGGGTCAGTCGGTTCCCTCGACGACGTCACCTCCGGTCAGTTCGGTGGAGGTGACCTGTTCGTAGTCGGACGTCCGCACCGGACGCGTCGAGGTGCGACGGTGCGCGGGCAGGGTCCGGGTGAGATGGAAGTCCACCCGGGCCGGCACGACGGCGCCGGCGTACGTCTGGTGTGCCGCGGTGTGGAAGCCCTCCGCGCGCACGCCGACCTCGTAGCGACCCTCCTCGAGGTCGCTCCAGGCGTACCGGCCGGAGTCGTCGGTGGTGGTGGCGATGTCGGGCACGGAGAGCCCCGGCGACAGTGGCGCCAGCGTGACCGCGGCCCCGGCGATCGGCCATTCCTGCTCGTCCAGCACGAGTCCGCGAATCGCCGACGCGTTCATTGAGCCACCTCCACCGGATCAGCCGTCGGGGTTGGTCTGCCAGTTCTTGAGCAACTGAAAAATCTGGCGATTGATACGGACACCGGAATTGCCGGTCATCGATCCGGTGGTGTGAATGGCGACCATGTACCGCTTGTTGTCGGGCCGCTTCACCCACACCGGGGAACCGCTCTGCGCGCCGAACGTGTCGATGTCGTAGAACACCCGGCTGCCGGTGACCGACTTGGCCGTCCGGCCGTGGTACCAGAGCGTGCCCAGCGGCTTGTCGCCCGGGTAGCCGGCCAGGTTGAGGTTGCTCGACATCAGCTCGAGATCGGGCAGGTTGGCGAAGCCGAAGGTGCCGATGTCGCTCGCCGAGAACGGGCGGGGCAGGATCACCGCGGCGATGTCACAGTCGCGGTGGCGGTGCACCGTCCAGCCGCGCAGCACCCACACCCGGCTCGCGTTGAGCGTGCCGTACGGCTTCTGGTCGCCGTTGCGGCCCGGCGTGCACTGGATTTCCCGGACGTACCCGCCCTGCGTGTGCATGTACGCGCAGTGGCCGGCGGTGATGACCACCCGCGGCGCGATGAGGGCGCCGCTGCCCAGGAACTTGCGTCCGTTGCCCGCCGTGATGGTGAGCTGGACGATGCGCTTCCAGGGCACCTCCCGGGTGTTGGTGATCTGCCGGCGGTCGTCCTTGCCGATGATGACCTCGAGCTGTTCGACAGCTTCCTGGATGGACTCCTGATCCAGGTCGAGCGACTCGGAGAAGTCCTCGCCGGTCTCGCGGCGGGCCTGCTGAGCGGGCTGCGCGGCCCGCGCGGTGACCGCCACCGGGCGCCGGCGCGGCTGCTGGCGGTTGAACAGCGACCCCAGCCCCTGCAGGAGGGCCGGCGCCACGGTGCTGCCGAGCGCCTTGGCCGCCACCGGCCCGACGATGTTGAGCAGCGGACCGATCAGCGGGGCCAGGAACGGGAAGAACTCCTCGCTGCCGGCCTCCACGACGCCGGCGTCGATGGCCGTGGCCTCGTCGGCGCCGAGCTGCTCGGACTCGGAACGCTCCGGGCTCCAGCCGGCGCTCTCCTCGAAGGTCGTGGTCTGCGCGCCGGTCGCGGCGCCGGCCTCGTCGCTGACCGCCCCGCCCTCGGCCGAGCCGCCGAAGCCCGCTCCGAGCTGCTGCGACACGGGCGTGTAGGCGTCGGTGGGCACGGCGGTCGCCTCGGTCAGGCCGCCGGTCTCGCCGGCGCCGGAGGTGACGTCGAGACCCTCGACGACCTCGGAGGTCTCGGACTGCGCCGGGGCGCTCGAGGCGCTCGCCGCGCTGCCGGGGCCGTAGCCGCTGCCCCGGCTGCGGGCGGCGGTGCTGCTGGTGGTGGTGGTCGTGTCACTTGTCATCGAGCTCATGCCTACTCCCTTTCGGCATGGTGACCAGGACCCGGTCGGCACCTCGCGCGCCGGACACCGCCCGAGCCATGGTGCGGAGGGATGGTTACCCCCGGGACGCGCCGAATCAGCATGCGCCCCGCGGAAAGGCGTCGCCTTTCAATCAATGACAGCGCTGCGTTCTCAGTAATACACCCAACGCATTGTGATCGGAATTCGTGAACCGGTTAAGAAAACAAGATTTCCTGGACCGTCATTTGATCAGAGCGATGAGCAGCGCGTTCTCCCGCGAATGCACGATATTTTGACACCGGCAAAGAACGGCGGCCGGGTCCGGGTGGACCCGGCCGCTTCCACGACCTTTCCGTACCGTCCGGCCGGTCACCGGCCGGACGGGGCGCCTAGCGCCGGCCCGACCACCAGTGGCCCCGGCGGAAGCCGGACGACCACTGGTGTTCGGTGCAGTTCCTGGTGGTGGCGAAGCGCTGCTCGTCCAGGACGGCGGTCACCCCGGCGTTGTAGGTGCCGAGCCCGAAGCCGATGCCCGTGACGGTCATCCGCGGGTTGGCCGCGACGACCTGGGCGAAGGTCAGCGTGGCCGGGCCGCCCGCGGTCTTGGGCAGGCCGGCGATGGTCGTCGAGGACGTCCACAGCGGACCGTCGAGCACGTTCCACTCGGTGCGCACCTTGCGCTGCGGGTTCCCCGCACCGATCGAACCCAGGTAGTAGTAGGGCTCGAAGATCAGCACGCCCTCGCCGGCCGGCGTCCGCACGTACAGGTGGTACGCGGGGAGCGCGGCATCGTTGACGACGTTGTTGTCGCCGGCCGTCGAGTCGAGCTTGACGGTCTCGTAGCTCACCTCGGTGACGGTGGCGGCCGGGACCGGCCTGAAGAAGGTCTGCCAGGACACCTTGTCGGCGTTGGCGGACCGGGCGGTGGTCAGCTTGACCCCGTCGGCGACGACGGTGGCGGTGGCCGTGCCGACCTTGGTGATGCCGGCGGTGGTGCTGTGCTTGACGATCGCGCAGGGGCGGTGCGAGCTGGCACTCGCCGGCTGGGCGCTCACGGTCAGGGCGCTCGCCGCGGCCAGGGCCAACGCGGCAGCAGTCAGGCCACGCTTGGCAGGAGTGAAGATCATACCTTTATGGTCCATATGTCCACTTTAACAGTCGACGTCGCTTATCATGCGACGCCGCCGGCCGCGGGAAGTCACCTCCGCCGGCCAGACCGTACCCACCGAGGCCGATAAACGCAGGCCAGATATGCGGCGGCCCTTGATCGTCGGCGGCCCCGGCGGGCGGAAAAGCCACGTTCGCGGCTGCGTGGCGGCCGCACCCGGCCTTACCCATCACGAGACACCGATGTCTGCGGCATGATGCTGCGATGGATCAACGATGGGCTGAACTGGCGCGGACCCTACGGGCGCTGGGACTGTGGCAGCACCTTCCCGCGGACGAGGCGGAGGCCGGGGAACGGGCGGTCGCGGAGGGCGCTCATCCGCTCGGCGGAAAGGCCACGCTCGACGAGGAGCCGGGCCTCCGGCTGTGCTACGTCGACGGGGAGACCATGGCCGAAGGCGGGGTGGCCCGGGTGCTGGCGGAATGGGCGCCCGCGCTGCGGCGCCACGGGGTGGATCCGCACATCGAGCTGGTGAGCTATCCCGACAGCGTCGAGGACGGCGACTACGTCATCACGATCAACGGCCGTCGCTGCGTCGTGTGGACCCCGCAGGACTGGGTGGCGAACAGCCCGTGGGCGGTGGCCACCGTCCGGCCGCTGGCCGTCATCAACGACCTCCTGGCCGAGGCCGGCGCGGTCCCGCGGGTCTACACCCTCTACGCCGGCGGCAACGACGCGGAGGCCTGGCTCCTCGACCCGCGCATCGTCGCTGCCATCGCCGAGAGCGGCTTGATCCGGGAGGGCGCCGTACCCGCGCTGGCTGCGCACGCGTGACGAGGGCGCCGCCTCGGTGGAAGCAGAGGCGGCGCCCGCAGCGGATCAGGCCGGCCGGATCAACCGTCGATGGGGTGGAAGTACAACTTGATGCCCATCGCGTCGGCGTCGTCGACGAGCTCCATGGCCCGCTCCATGTAGCCCGGCGGCGGGTTCTTCGGGTACGCGACCCGCAGCACCCAGTTGTCGATGTCGCCCCGCTTGTACTGCTTCGACAGGGTCCAGCCGTCGTCGAACCGCTTGCCGTTGTTCAGCTCGTTCAGGACCGCCTTGATCTTGCTCTTGAACCGGCCCGGCGTGTCGACGTTGTCCGCGCGCCAGTCGACGCTCTTGATGCTGGTCCCGGTCCTGGTCCCGGCGTCGTAGGCGTCGATGTAGGGGTGGCCGGGCGACAGGTGACCGCCGAGGGCCTCCTCGATGGTCAAGCCGTCCTTGGCGTGCACGTTGTCCCACTTGCCGGGCGTGAGGCCGGGAACCTTGGTGATCGCCTGGATCACCGGGCAGGTGTTGTGCACGAGCAGCCGCAGCCCGCCATCGGCCACGAAGTACGTGTGCACCCCCTCGACGGACAGGTCGTAGGTGACCATCGAGTCGGTGTAGTTGCGTACGGACTCGACGGTGACCACCTCGGACCCGTCGGTCCACAACCGGTCCTGCCACGCCAACCGGCTCGCGTCCACGAAATCCCGGGCGGTGAGGCTGTAGAACGGGTGGTTCTGGGTACCGGTGATGGTCGCCCGTCGGCCGTCGCCGCCCGTCACGATCAGCTCGGTGAAGGCGGTGTCGGTGGTGGTGACGTGGACCTCGGTGACCCGGTGCGTCTCCACCCCGCCGGTGGGTGTCGCGTTGCGTACCAGGTCGCCGGCCCGGACATCCTCGATCGCCTTGACGCTGCCGTCGGCCATCACCACGCCCGTACCGGCCGCGAAGCTGTGACCGGTCCGCAGGCAGGAGTTGAGCCCCTCGAAGATGGCCCGCGCCCGCGCCGCCAGCGCCGCCTTCTGGATCTTGGCGAAGGTCCGTGCGTTGATCGCCGATGCCTTGAGCGCGGCGAGCCCCGCGTCGATCCCGGCGACGTTGTACGCGAACATCGCGAACCGCAGCTCTTTGACCGCGAACGAGACGCCCTTGAGAGCGACCGGCAGGGCCAGCTCGGCGACGACGAAACCGCAGTCGATCGCGCTGCCACCGTCGTGGTCGTCCGGCGTGAGCTTCTTGTAGCAGCCGATGAACTCGCCGAACAGCATCCCCGGCAGCGCCCTCAGCGTGGCCTCGAGGAACTCCTGCTGGGTGATGTGAATCTTGGCCGTGGTGGTCACGTCGAACGGTTCGGTCATCAACTCGTCGAGCACGACCTGAGGCCCGCTGCCGGTGTTGACGCACACGTTCGGGTCGGCGCTGGGCGTGACACAACTGGCCAGCAGGTAGACGTAGTAACCCTTGGAGCGGTAGTTGCCGGTGACGTCGCAACCGCCCGTGCCGACGCAGTTGCTGGTCGGATCGAAGCTGTAGCCCGTCTGGATCGTCACGCGGTACACGTTGTCGAGCTCGGTCGCCACGGCGCCCGAGGCGGAGCCGGAGCCGGCGACATCACCCGGCGACTGCGGATTGCCCGCTAGCACCTCGTTGATCGCGTCGAGCGAGGACTGCGCCGCGTCCGCTGAGGCCTCCGCGTTGTCCGCCGCCTCCCGTGCCGACGCCGCCGAGTCCTCGGCGTCGTCGGCGTACCCGTCGGCCAACGAGGCGTCCGCCTCCGCGTCATCGGCCGCGCCGCGGGCGGCGGCGGCGTCCCGCTCGCTGTCGTCCGCGGCGGCCTCGGCCGCGTCGGCGGAGCCGTCGGCCGCGTCCGCCGAGTTACGCGCCTTCTCCACGTCGAGCTGGGCCTGGGCGTCCATGTCGTCGATCCGGGCGGACGCCTGCTGGGTCGCCTTCGCGTCGGCGGCCGCCTGGTTCGCCGACTTGGTCGCCGCCGCGGCCGACGCGGCCGCCTTGGAGGCCGAGACCGCCGCGTCCGCAGCCGCCTGGGCGGCGAGCTTCGCGTCGCCGGCCGCCCGGTTCGCCGCATCCTGCGCGGCCGCCGCCAGGGCCGCCGCCTGCACTGCCTGCGCCGCCGCGACGTTCGCCTGCGCCTCGGCGATCGTCTTGGCCGCCTGCGAGCTCAGCGAGGCCAGCCCGGCCGCCGAGTCGGAGGTCGCCCACGGATCGGCCAGCGAGATCGCCTCGTCGGCCGGCGCCGACACCGCCGCGGCGGCCGCCGCGGCCTCCCGCGCCGCCTGGCCGGTGGCCATCGCCTGCCCGGTCGCGACCGCGCTGTCCGCCAGCGCCGCGGCCGCCTCGCTACGGGCCTGCTGCGCCGCCTGCTTCGCGCTCGCCGCCTCCGCTTTGGCCTCGGCCGCCGACTGCCGCGCCAGGGTCGCCTGTTCCGCCGACTTGCGGGCGTTCTCGATCGCGTCCGCGGCCAGCGCGTGACCCTTGATCGAGGCCGCATGCGTCTGCGAGGCCGCCGCCTGCGCCTTGCGGACGTCGGCGTAGGCCCGATCCGCCGCGGCCCGGGCCTTGATGGCCGCCGTCCGTGCCTTCGCCGCCGCCGACGCTGCGGCGTTGGCTGCCCTGTTCGCGGTGTCCGCAGCGGCCCCGGCGGCGTTCGCCGCGTTCCGGGCCCGCCGCGCCTCCGCCTCCGCGGCATCGGCCGCGCCCGTGCCGGCGGCGGCCGCCGCCTTCGCGTCCGCGACGGCGGCCTCGGCCGTCAACCGGTCCAGCGTCTGACGGGCGGCTGAGGCGCGCGACGCCGCAGCGGCCGCATCGGACTCCGCCCGCAGCGCGGCCGCCTCGTCGTCGTTCGCCCGGCCCGCGGCGGCCTGCGCCTCGTTCTTCTTCGTCTCGGCGATCGCCGCCTGCTGCTGGGCGGTGGCGTTCGCGGCCGCCGCGTTCTGCCGCTCCCGCTCGGCGGTCGCCTTCGCCTCCGCGGCGATCCGCTCCTGCTTGGCCGCGTCCGCCGCGGCGGCATCGGCCTTGGCGAGGGCGGTCTTGGCGGTCGCCTCGACCGTGGCGATCTTCGCCTTGTCGGCGGCCACCTTGGCGGCCGCGTTCGCCGCCGCCGTCGCCTGCTGCTGCGCCTGGGTGGCCAGCTGCGCCGCCCGGGCCGCGCTGTCCTGCGCCGACTGGCGCAGGTAGAGGGCTCGCGCGGCGTGCGCCTGAGCGCTGGCGTTGGCCAGCAGCGTCGCCGAGTTCGCCAGGGTCGCGTTGACGGCGGCCACCACGGTCTGCATCGCATTGGCCGTGGCCTGCGTCGCGGCCGCGGCCGCCTGAGCGACCTGCGCCGACTGCTGCGCGTACGTCAGGCCCCGGCCGGCCGGCAACCCGTTCGCGGCCGCGGCCGTGTACGCCGCGGTGCGGACCGCGGCCGCCTTGTCCGCGGCGTCCTTGGCCACCGCCGCGGAGTTCTTGGCCGCCTCGGCCAGCGCGGCCACCTTCGCCTTGACCAGCTTCAGGTCGGCCGGGGCGTGCGACATGTCGACGCTGCCCCAGGTGATCTGCGGGCCGTTGACCTTCTGGTCCTGGGCCCACAGGATGCCGCGGGCGGTCCACGCGTAGTCCAGGCCGTCGTGCATCGTCTCGGCACTGGCCCGCAACGCGTCCAGGGCCTGCATCTCCGCGGCCAGGATCTCCGCCCGGGGCTGCGCCTGGGTGTTCAGCTCGGCCTGCCACTCGGCCCAGGCGGTCTCCTCGACGTCGAGAAGCACCTCCTCCGGGTCGATCGGGTTGGTGGAGTCGCCCTGCGCCCAGCGGGTCTTGAGCGCCTCCACCTCCACCCGGAACTCCGGAGTGCCGGACTCGGGCGCCACGGTCGGCCACCCGTCGTACTGGATGAACCGCCGCACGTCGTCGGCCGAGCCGTCGATCGCCTTGTCCGCGTACAGGTTCCAGGCCCACGCGTCGGCCGGAGTGGCCGCAGCGTGCCGGGCCGCGATCTCCCGGACCTTGTCCTGCGCGGCCGGCTCCGCCTTCGCCGTCGGCGGCTGGGCGTACAACGCGTTGCTGGCCAGCCAGAACGTCGAACTCTTGGACATGAAGTCGACGACGTCGGTGTCGTAGTCGGGCAGCCGCCCGTACTCCGACATCGGGTATCCGTACAGGAAGTGGTCGCGGCCGGCCTCACGCTGGGCCCGCGCCTGGTCCGCGACGCCCGCGGCGGCGACATCCTGGTCCAGGGGCCCGCCGTCGGCGTCGACCCAGCTCGCGTCGACCCAGTCGTACCAGGAGGCGTTCAGCGCGGTGTCCGGCCCGGCGAGCGTCCCGGCGGCCGCCTTACGCGCGTTGCTGCCCCCGGCGTGCAGCAACAACGCGAGCCGGGAACGGTTGACCCGGACCCGCTCGGCCGTGCTCATCGCGTTGAGCCGCTCCCAGTTGCTGCCCGTGCCCGCCGGAATCACCGACGGCACGGCCGTGGCCGGGCCGGTGAACGTCCGCCCCGCGTGCGGGACGTCCCACACCTGGGCGCCGGTGTTGTTGCAGGTGTAGAGCTGCAGCTGAGTTCCGACGGTGGTCGACGAGTTCGGGACGTCGAGGCAGCGGCCGGAGTTCGGGTTGAGCAACCGGGGCCTGTTGCTGGTGTCCCAGCCGACCGCCCACTGCTGATCCAGGGTGCCGGCGCACTTCGCCAGCACGGTCAGGACACCGTTGGCGGTGCCGGCCTCCCCACCGTTGACGCCGAGGCACAGGCCGGCCGCGGTCAGCGTGCCGTCGGTCTGCAGCGTCCAGGGCAACAGCGGACCGCCGTTGTAGCCGCTGCCGCAGGTGTTGATGACCAGCGCCGTACCGGTCGCGGGCGTGGCCGTGGTCGCCGCCGGGGCGGCGCACCGGCTCAACGTCGCGCTGGTGACCGGGCCGACCGGCGGTGTCGGAGTGGTCGGGCCGGAGAACCGCTGAGCGGCACTGCCGTTGCAGGTGTAGATCTGGAGCGCGACACCGTTCGCCGTCGACGAGCTGGGTGTGTCCACGCAGCGGCCGGCCGACTGGTTGTAGAGCTGGAGGCTGCCCGTCTTGCCGAACTGGACGACCCAGTGCTGGCTGTCCCAGTCGTGGCAGTCGAACAGCTGAACGGGACGGTTGTTGTCCTTCTCGGTGGTCAGGTCGGTCTCGGTGGTGAAGGTGGTGCCGATACCGGTCCGCGCCGCGACGTACCCGGTGCCGTTGAGGGCGGCGTGCAGGCCGCCGGCGCCGGCCGCGATCGAGGTGCCGAAGCCGGGACCCGTGGCGCCGGCGAGCTCCTTGGTCCAGCCGCCGGCGCTCACACCCTTCTTCGCGTACAGGTAGCCGTCCGAACCGACCATGAGCTGGGTGCCGTCCGAGCCGGCCGCGATGGCGGTGTCGAAGTCCGGGTCGGTCGCGGTGACCGTGCTCTCCTTGGTCCAGGTGGTGCCGATGCCGGTACGGGCGTAGACATATCCGTCGCTGCCGACCAGCATCTGCACGCCGCCGTTGGTGGCGATCGCCTGAGCGCCCGGCGCCTGCTCCTTCGTCCAGCCGGAGGTGCCGCCGATGCTCGACCGGGCGTACACCGCACCGTCGCTGCCGATCATCATCTGGACGCCGTCGGAGCCGACCGCGATCGCCTTGGCGCCGGCCGCGCTCTCCGCGACCTACCCACTCGCGTCGCCGATCGCGTTCCGGGCGTAGACGACGCCGTCCGAGCCCAGGTACATCTGGACGCCGCCGTTCGTGGCGACCGCACGGGCTGAGGAGCCGCCCTCGTACGTCCAGCCGTCCACCCCGATGGCGGTGCGCGCGTAGATGCCACCCTTGACCATCAGCTGGGTGCCGTCGGACCCGACCGCGATGGTGGAGGCGTCGTAGTCGGACTCCTTCGTCCAGCCGCCCAGCCCGACGCCGGTCTTCGCCCACACCTGACCGGACTCGGTCAGCAGCATCTGGGTGGTGCCGCCGATCGAGATGGACCGGGCACTGCCGCCGTTGTTGCTGACAACGCTCAGGCACTTGGTCGGCGCGCCGGCCGCGTGGATCGTGCCGTCGTCCCACAGCGGGGTCTCCCGCTCATAGGTCCAGTTCTGGCTGGCCGAACCGCTGCACGCGGACGAGACGGCCGCGGCGCCGTTGGCCGTGCCGCCGTTCAGCACATCCAGGCACTTGCCGAGCCCGACGTTGCGGAAGACCCCGGTCGCCTGCGCGTTGAGATCCGAGATCTGCGACGCCGCGGTGTTGCCGAGGTTCCAGTCGGGGCTCGCCTGCGCCGGCGGAACGGAGATCAGCGACAGGGCCAACGACAGGACCGCGCCGGCGGCGGTGGCACCGGCCGCACGTCGAGTTCGGAATGAGAGCCACGGTGAACGGACACCACGAAAGGACACGATCTTCTACCCCCGTAACGGCTTTCGCCATGATCGTGAGCGAGACCTTAGGGCGCGTCCGGTCCACTGTGCAATAGACGAACGTCGCGATCCGGTGGAGGAGTGGCCGGGGCGGAGCGAGCCTCGGCAGCGCTCCGGGAACCGCCCAACGATGACGTCGACTCGCGGCGGTGGCCGCGAGTGCCGGCGCACGCTTTGGGGGGGTGCCGCTTGGGCTCCTGGAGGCTCGGAAGCGTCAGGTGTCAATCGGTGGGTGGGGGCTGATCCAGTGGTTGCTGCCGGGTGGCGGCGATGGCGGATCCAGTGGGATGCCGGGATGCGGATGCCGGCGCTTCGCCATCACAGCTTGCGCCGCGCCGGCTCGCGGTCCGCCTTCCACAGCCCGTCCTCCACAGCCCGTCCTCCACAGCCCGCTCTCAACAGCGCGCCTTTTACAGCCCGCTTCCTCACAGCCCGCTCCACAGTCCGTCCTCCACAGTCCGTCCTCCACAGTCCGTCCTCCACAGGCCGCCCTCCACAGGCCGCCCTCCACAGGCCGCCCTCCACAGGCCGCCCTCTTCCCCGCGGGCGCCGTCCGCTCGGACGGATCTTGGTGAGTTAGCGCGGGGTTTTCGGCTCGCGCGCTTCAAGATCCAGCAACGAAGGGGCCCCACCGGGGGTGGCGGGCCCGTGGGCAAGGCCGGGGCCCTTCACAGGATGAGGAAGCTGAGCAGCACGGAAGGCGAGCTGGGCGGGTCGCGAAGTTGATGGCGCGGAAGGCGGGACGAGGTGGAGGCGAAGGGGGCTGCGGCGGCGCGGAAGGTGGCCTGGGCATGCAGCACGGCCGGGTGGGGCGGAGGAGGGTCTTGGGCAGTGGCAGGACCGGGCTGGGCGAGGCATGGCGGGGCGGCGGGAGGGCCTTGGCGGCGGCATGGCCGGATGGGATGGAAGAGAGAGCGGGCGGCGGGTCGTAAATGCGGTGGGCCGAAGGCTGATGGCCGGGACTGGATGAGAACGGGCTGGGCAGGCGCGGGGGCGGATGGCAAAGAGCCGGACGGACCGGGCAGAAGTGGAAGGCTGGGCGATGGTGAAGCACGCGCGGCGGGGCGTGAGCGCGACCGCGAGCATGAGCGCAGGCTGGGGCATCCGCGGGCTGGGGCGTAACGCAGGCTGCATCACCGGGCCACCGGGCCACCGGGCCACCGGGCCACCGGGCCACCGGGCCACCGGGCCACCGGGCCACCGGGCCACCGGGCCACCGGGCCACCGG
>NZ_BOMQ01000087.1 GCF_016862275.1 Actinoplanes nipponensis
ACCGGGCCACCGGGCCACCGGGCCACCGGGCCACCGGGCCACCGGGCCACCGGGCCACCGGGCCACCGGGCCACCGGGCCACCGGGCCACCGGGCGTAGCTGCATGTGATGCGGCCCGGCGGCGGTGGGCACTCGGCCGGAGCATGAGAGGGCTTGCGGCGGGGATGTCCCAGCGCAGGAATCTGACTAACCGCCTTGAGCCGGCATCCTCAGCCGGAGCCATGGCATGCACCCAGCTCGACCCGGATGGAACAAAGCACGGACCTCGCGTTCGGCGGGAGCGACGGTCAGGGCCATGCAACCAGGCACGACATGAACTTGATCTTGCCCTTGATCTTGCCCTTGATCTTGTCCTTGATCTTGCCCTTGGCTTCGCGCACGCTGTCGCTAGGTTGTCGACCAGGTGCGGAAGTTGTGCGCGCTGCGGCTCGGGGTCGGGCCGCGCTGGCCCTGGTAGCGCGAGCCGTAGACCGCCGAGCCGTAGGGGTGCTCGGCGGGCGACGACAGCCGGAAGATGCAGAGCTGGCCGATCTTCATGCCCGGCCACAGCTTGATCGGCAGGTTGGCCACGTTGGACAGTTCCAGCGTGACGTGGCCGGAGAAGCCCGGGTCGATGAAGCCGGCGGTCGAGTGGGTGAGCAGGCCGAGGCGGCCCAGGCTGCTCTTGCCCTCCAGGCGCCCGGCGAGCTGGTCGCCCAGCGTGATCACCTCGAGCGTGGAGGCCAGCACGAACTCGCCCGGGTGCAGCACGAACGCCTCACCGTCGGCCGTCTCCACCTCGGCGGTCAGGTCGTCCTGCTGCTCCGCCGGGTCGATGTGCGTGTACAGGTGGTTGTTGAACACGCGGAAGAAGCGGTCCAGCCGCACGTCGATGCTGGAGGGCTGCATCAGCTCCGGCGCGAACGGCTCGAGAGCGAGGTTTTCCGACTTGATCTCGGAGACCAGGTCACGGTCGGACAGCAGCATCGCCACACCATACCGACCGGCTGACAGCAGCGTGTTCGGTGGTCGACTCGAACATGTGTTCGATATGATGTCCGCATGGCTTCCTGGTCCGAATTCGCCGCGGCTGAGCCCGAGCTCGCCGCAGCCGTCCGCGCGCTGCTCCAGCAGTACGGCCCCGGCATGGGCTACCTCGCGACAGTCCGCGCCGACGGCGGGCCACGCGTGCATCCCGTGTCACCCGTCATCACCGACGAGGGCCTCTACTGCTTCGTCGTGAGCTCGGCGAAACGCCGCGACCTCGAACGCGACGGCCGCTACGCCCTGCACTCGTACCCACCGGAGGAGAGCGACGACGAGGCTTACGTGACCGGCCACGCCCGCCCCGTGACCGACCCGGCGGTGATCAACCGACTGGCCGAAGCGCTCCATGCTTCCCCGATGGTGGACTGGCGCCTGTTCGAGTTCGACATCGCCACGGCCATGCTCCGCCGCCACGGCCCGGCCGGCGCCCTGCCCCTGGCCATGACCCTGCGATACCCACCGATCACCCGATCGTGGCGCGACCCGGCCGCCGAGTTAGGCCGGCCCCTGGTCGCCGCCGCGCGGGCGTAGGCGCCGGCCGGGCCACCGCTCTGCGTCGCGGGGTGCTGCCAGGTTCGGGAGGGAGCTGGGCCGCGCCAGGCCCGGCCGGTGCCTACACGGGGCGGTCCTGCGCCGGTGCCCGGCAATCGGGTACAGTGGGGCCGCTCGCGGGTGTAGTTCAATGGCAGAACATCAGCTTCCCAAGCTGAATATGCGGGTTCGATTCCCGTCACCCGCTCCGATCTCGATCGTCGGCCTCTCGCCGGAGTCGTTCAAGAAACGCACGAAGCGCCACCGCAGTCGGGTGTTCGTCCGGCATTGTCTGGTCGGCGATCTGCACGGCTCTGCGGCAGAGCGCGATGGCCTCGCCGGACCGCCCCAGGTCGCGG
>NZ_BOMQ01000088.1 GCF_016862275.1 Actinoplanes nipponensis
AGGCCCCCGCAGTCCCGCCCTGTGGCCGGGCCGCCTTGGCCACGGTCAGCAGCACCGCGGCGTCCTCGAGCGCGGTCAGGCTGTGCCGGGCGTCCGGCACCACCAGCAGGTCGCCGGCCGCGCCGTCGCAGGACGTGTCCCCGGCGGCCAGCCGGACCCGCCCGGTCAGCACGTGGACGGTGGCCTCGCCCGGGCTCTCGTGCTCGTCCAGGGCCGTCCCGGCGCGCAGGGCCACCAGGGTCTGCCGCAGGACGTGCGGCTGGCCGCCCACCACGGTCTGCGCGCTGCGGCCGCTGGACGACCCGCGGGCCGTCTCGAGATGCCGGGCGGTCAGCTCGGTCAGCGACGACTTCTGCATGGCGCCCCCTCAGGCGGTGACCGGGCGGCGGACCAGCCCGCTCATCTTGACGGCGGTGTAGACCGCCGCGGCGATCGCGACGTCGGACAGCAGCATGAGCCCGATGGCGTAGGAGTTCTCGGCGCCGTACACCCAACCCATGATCAGCGGGGGGACGAAGCCGCCGAGGCCGCCGGCCGCGCCCACCACGCCGGTCACGCTGCCCACCTTGTCGGCCGGCGCGACCTTGCCGACCAGCGCGAACACCGCGCCGCTGGCCGCGCCGAGCAGGCCGGCCATGGCCAGGAAGGCGATCGTGGCCACCGGCACGAGCGGCGGCTGGAACGCCTGCACGACGGCGAACAGCGCGGTGCCGGAGAAGCACCACACCAGCACGGGCACCGGGTGCAGCCGGTCGGACAGCCAGCCGCCGACCGGCCGGGCGATGACGGCCAGCACGACGAAGCCGGCGGTGCGCAGCGCGGCGTCGTTGGCGGTGAGGTCGTACGCCTCCCGCAGGTACGCGGGCAGGTAGACGCTGAACGCGACGAACCCGCCGAAGCCGACGGCGTACAGGAAGCACATCTGCCAGGTGACGGCGAGCCGCCCGACGTCCTTGATCCGCCCCCACGCCGACCCGACCGGCCGCTGCCGGTCCGGCGCGTCCCGGATCAGCAGGAAGGCGACCACCGCGTACGCCGCGAGCAGCGCAGCGACGAGCAGGAACGGGGTGTCGTAGCCGTAGGCGTCGGCCAGCTTGACGGTGGTGAAGTTGGAGATCGCGGTGCCGCCCATGCCGACGCCGAACACGCCGATGGCGAAGCCCTTGCGGGCCGGCGGATACCAGCCGGAGACCAGCGGCACGCCGACGGCGAACGTGGTGCCGGCGAGGCCGAGGAAGAAGCCGGTGACGATCATCGCCGGGTACGACGACACCAGGGTCAGGGTGAGCACCGGGACGATGGTGGCCACGCTGACCAGCGGGAACATGATGCGGGCGCCGTACCGGTCGGTGAGCGCGCCGACCGGGATCCGGCCCAGCGAGCCGACCAGCACCGGCACCGCCACCAGCAGCGACTGCGCGGCGAAGCTGAGGCCCAGCCGTTCCTTGACGCCCGGGCCGAGCGGGCCGAGCAGCGCCCAGGCCCAGAAGTTCACCATGAACCCGGCGGTGGCCAGGATCAGGTTGCGGGTGGCGCCGGGGCGCGGCGCCTGGGCGGGCCCCTTCGCAGGTGTGCTCATCGTCGTTCCTCGGGTTCGGGCCGGTCAGCCGCGGTCGCGACCGGGTCGGGTGGGCAGCTTCGGCGGTCCCTCCCAGCCGGGCCGGGACGCGCGCAGCCCGGGTCGCGGGTCACGGCTGCGGTAGGGCACGTACGGCCGGGTCAGGTAGCCCACCGGGGCGCTGAAGGCGTGCACGAGCCGGGTGAACGGCCAGAACGCGAACAGGGCGAAGGCGGCCAGGACGTGGATCCGGAAGCCGATCGGGACGCCGGGCATGATCTCCGGGTCCGGGCTGAGGTAGAACAGCGAGCGGAACCACGGCGAGACGGTCTCGCGGTAGTCGTAGCCGTCGCCGGCCACGTTGGCCCGCAGGGTGGCCCACAGGCCCAGCACGATGACGGCGGCCAGGACCACGTACATGGCCTTGTCGTTCTTGGTGGTGGCGGCGAAGACCGGGCCGGTGAGGCGGCGCCGGGCGATCAGGATGGCCATGCCGATCAGAGTGCAGAAGCCCGCGACGGTGCCGACGAACACGGCCATCAGGTGGTACGTGTGCTCGGTGATCCCGACGGCCTCGGTCCACGACTTGGGGATCACCAGCCCGCCGACGTGTCCGATGAGGACCATCAGCACCCCGAAGTGGAACATCGGGCTGCCCCAGCGCAGCACGGCGCTCTCGTAGAGCTGGGACGAGCGGGTGGTCCAGCCGAACTTGTCGTAGCGGTAGCGCCAGATCAGGCCGCCGACCAGCACGGCGATGCTCAGGTACGGGAACACGACCCACAGCAGGACGTTCATCGGCGGGCTCCGGTGGTGTCGACGAGTCCGAACGGTTCGAGGCCGACCTGCTCGACGGGCGGGCCGGTGCGGGCCAGGCGCAGGGCGGCGGCGATGTCGCCGGGCTGGGCGGGCGGCAGCATCGCCGTCACCGCGTCCAGTACGTGCCGATAGATCGACGCCTGCGCCTGCAGGGCCCGGGTGAGCAGCTCCAGCCCGACCCGGTTCTCCCGCAGCAGCCGCCAGCCGCCGTCGTCGAGCGCGGCCAGGTCCAGCACCGCCGGCAGGTAGTCGGGCAGCTCGCCGTCGACGACCTCGACCCCGGCGGCCTTGTAGGCGGCGGCGAACAGCACCAGCGCCTCGCCGCGCCGGCGGGTGTCGCCGGCCGTGTAGTAGGTCAGGTGCAGGCAGCAGCGGCGGCGGAAGTCGAACAACTCGACGTAGCCGGCCGCCAGCGTGCCGCGGTCGTGCCGCGCCCGGTGCGTGGCGACCTCCCGCAGCGGCTCGGCCACCGCCGCCGGCAGCCCGTCCAGCGCCGCGGTGAGGGTGGGCAGCACGGACAGGGTCTCGTCGTCCGGGTAGCGCAGCAGCAGCGAGGCCGCGCGGGCCGCGATCGGCCGCCAGATCGGCACGCTCACCGCTCGCCTCCGTCCTTGCGGGGTGGGAAGAGTCCCTCCGGGCGGCCCTTGCCGTCCCAGTTGAGCAGGTTGACCCGGGTCTCCTTGTCGTCCGGCGCGGCCACCGAGTCGGCGGTCTGCCGGTTGCGCAGCATGTGGAAGTTCTCGATGGAGATCGGCGCCGGGACGCCGGAGGACTCGCCGAACGGCCCGGAGCCGCCCATGCCGGGGCCGCCGTCGTACTCGAGGCTGCACTCGGTGCCGAGCTGCTCGAGGCGGTGGGCGTCCTCGGCGTGCGCCGCGGGGATCACGTAGCGTTCCTCGTACTTGGCGATGGCCAGCAGCCGGTACATGTCGTCCATCTGCGCCCCGGTCATGCCCACCGCCGCGGCGATCGACTCGTCGCGGTCCTCGCCGAGGTTGATCCGGCGCTGGTAGGCGCGCATCGCGGCGAGCCGCTGCAGCACGGCGGTCACCGGGGCCGGGTCGCCGGCGGTGAACAGCCCGGCCAGGTAGTCGACGGGGATGCGCAGGGCGTCGACCGCGCCGAACAGGTTGCCCACGTCCTCGCCGTCGTGGCCGGTCTCGCGCAGGATGTCGACCACCGGGGACAGCGGCGGGATGTACCAGACCATGGGCATGGTGCGGTACTCCGGGTGCAGTGGCAGCGCGACCTCGTACTTCATGATCAGGTCCCAGATCGGCGAGCGTTGCGCCGCGGCGATCCAGTCGTCCGGGATGTCCGCCGCGCGGGCCGCGGCGATCACCGCCGGGTCGTTCGGGTCGAGGAAGACCGACTTCTGCGCCGCGAAGAGCTCGTGCTCGTCCTTGACCGCGGCGGCCTTGCCCACCGCGTCGGCGTCGTAGAGCATCAGGCCGATGTAGCGCAGCCGGCCGACGCAGGTCTCGGAACAGATGGTGGGCTGGCCGATCTCGATGCGCGGGAAGCAGAAGGTGCACTTCTCGGCCTTGCCGGTGCGGTGGTTGAAGTAGATCTTCTTGTACGGGCAGCCGGTCACGCACATCCGCCAGCCCCGGCACCGGTCCTGGTCGACCAGCACGATGCCGTCCTCGGCGCGCTTGTAGATCGCCCCCGACGGGCACGAGGCCGCGCAGGACGGGTTCAGGCAGTGCTCGCAGATGCGGGGCAGGAAGAACAGGAACGCCTTCTCGTACTCCTGCCGGACCTGTTCGGACAGCTGCTGCAGGACCGGGTCGCCGGCGGCGATCTCGTTGCCCCCGGCCAGCGAGTCGTCCCAGTTGGCCGACCACGTCACCTTGGTGTCCTCGCCGGTCAGCAGGGACTTCGGCCGGGCCACCGGGGTGTCGTCGCCGGCCGGCGCGGTCAGCAGGTGCTCGTAGTCGTAGGTCCACGGCTCGTAGTAGTCGGCCATGGCGGGCAGCTTGGGGTTGGCGAAGATGCTGAACAGCTTCTTGATCCGGCCCCCGGCGCGAGGCTTGAGCCGCCCGGTGCGGGTCCGGGTCCAGCCGCCCTGCCACCGGTCCTGGTTCTGGTACGTGCGCGGATAGCCCTGCCCGGGGCGTGACTCCACGTTGTTGAACCACACGTACTCCACGCCGGAGCGGTTGGTCCACGCCTGTTTGCAGGTCACCGAGCAGGTGTGGCAACCGATGCACTTGTCGAGGTTCATCACCATCGACATCTGGGCCATGACGCGCATCAGTACTGCACCTCCTGCGAGCGACGGCGGATCACGGTGACCTCGTCGCGCTGGTTGCCGGTCGGGCCGAGGTAGTTGAAGGCGAACGACAGCTGGGCGTAGCCGCCGATGAGGTGGCTGGGCTTGATGAGCAGCCGGGTCAGCGAGTTGTGGATGCCGCCGCGGCGGCCGTTGGTCTCCGCCTTGGGCACGTCGATCACCCGCTCCTGGGCGTGGTACATGTAGACCGTGCCCTCGGGCATCTTGTGGGTGACCACAGCGCGGCAGACGACCACGCCGTTGCGGTTGACCGCCTCGATCCACTCGTTGTCGGTGACGCCGATCTTGGCGGCGTCGGCCTCGCTCATCCACATCGTCGGGCCGCCGCGCGAGAGCGTCAGCATGATGAGGTTGTCCTGGTACTCGGAGTGGATGGACCACTTCGAGTGCGGCGTGAGGTACCGCACCGTCAGCTCCAGCTCGCCCTTGGCGCCCAGCCGCGGCTCGCCGAAGAGCTTGTGCATGTCCAGCGGCGGCCGGAACACCGGCAGCTCCTCGCCCAGCTCCTGCATCCAGTCGTGGTCGAGATAGAAGTGCTGGCGCCCGGTCAGCGTGTGCCACGGCTTGAGCCGTTCGACGTTGATGGTGAAGGGCGAGTAGCGGCGCCCGCCGTGCTCGCTGCCCGACCACTCCGGGCTGGTGATGACCGGCACGGGCCGCGCCTGGGTGTCGGCGAAGCGGATCTGCTTGCCCTCGTGCTCGGCCGACATGTCGGCCAGCTCGCGCCCGGTCCGCCGTTCCAGGAACCGGAAGCCCTCGGTGGCCACCCGGCCGTTGGTGGTGCCGGACAGCGCCAGGATGGCCTCGCAGCAGCGGATGTCGGTGTCCAGCCGCGGCCGGCCGTCGGCCACCCCGCCGCGGACCGTGCCGTTGACCTTCTTGAGGAACTCGACCTCGGGCTTGACGTCGACGGTGACCGCCTTGGTGGTGGTGCCGAGCCGGTCCAGCAGCGGGCCCAGCGCGCCCATCTTGGCGCTGATCGCGCCGTAGTCGCGTTCCACCACGACGAACTTCGGCATCGTCCGGCCGGGCACCGCGGGCACCTCGCCGGTGCGCCAGTCGCGCACCACGCCACCGGGGGTGGCCATGGCGTCCGGGGTGTCGTGCAGCAGCGGCGCCGCGACCAGGTCCTTGCGCACGCCCAGCCGCGGCCCGGCCAGCTCGGAGAAGACCTTGGCGATGCCGTGGAACGCGTCGAAGTCGGTGCGGGTCTGCCACGGCGGGCTGATCGCCGGCGTGAACGCGTGGATGAACGGGTGCATGTCGGTGGTGTTCAGGTCGTGCTTCTCGTACCAGGTGGCGGCGGGCAGCACGACGTCGGAGAACAGCGTGGTGGAGGTCATCCGGAAGTCCAGCGACAGCAGCAGGTCGAGCTTGCCCTCCGGGGCCTCGTCGTGCCACACCACGTCCTGGGGCCGTTTGTCCGGCGGTGCCTCCTCGGCCCGCAGCGACGCGTCGGTGCCCAGCAGGTGCCGCAGGAAGTACTCGTTGCCCTTGGCCGACGAGCCGAGCAGGTTGGCCCGCCACACCGTCAGCACCCGCGGCCAGTTCTGTTCGGCGTCCGGGTCCGTGCAGGCGAAGCCGAGCCGGCCGTCGACCAGCTCCTGCGCCACGTGCCCGGCCGGGTCGTCGGGGGCGGCCGCCAGCGCCTCGTCGGCCACGTCGAGCGGGTTGCGGTCGAACGTCGGCATCGACGGCATCCAGCCCAGCCGGGCGGACTTGGCCAGCAGGTCGGCGGTGTGCCGGCCGGCGAACTCCCCCCGGGCCAGCGGCGAGGTCAGCACGTCGGCGCCGTACTGGTCGTAGCGCCACTGGTCGGTGTGGGTGTACCAGAACGCGGTGCCGATCATCTGGCGCGGCGGGCGGGACCAGTCCAGCCCGAAGGCCAGGTGCGCCCAGCCGGTCACCGGGCGGCACTTCTCCTGCCCGACGTAGTGCGCCCAGCCGCCGCCGTTGACGCCCTGACAGCCAGTCAGCGTCGTGAGGGTGAGCATGGCGCGGTAGGTGGTGTCGGAGTGGAACCAGTGGTTGGTGCCCGCGCCCATGAGGATCATCGACCGGCCGCCGGAACGCTCGGCGTTGTCGGCGAACTCGCGGGCGATCCGGGCCACCGCCGCGCCGGGCACGCCGGTGATCGGCTCCTGCCACGCCGGGGTGTAGGGCACGTCGGCGTCGTCGTAGCCGGCCGGCCAGTCGCCCGGCAGTCCCGGCCGGGCCACGCCGTACTGGGCCAGCATCAGGTCGAAGACCGTGGTGACCAGCTTGCCGCCGACCCGCGCGGTGGGCACCCCGCGGCGCATCAGCTCCGGGTTGTCGTTGTCGAAGCGGGGCAGGGAGAGCGGGACCGCCTCCCCGCCGGCGCAGCTGAGCCGGGGCACGACGTCGCCCAGGTCGAGGTTCCACCGGCCGGCCCCGGCCTCGCTGAACCGGTGCCCCAGCGAGCCGCCGGGCACCGCGACCGCGTCGGCGGCCTCGTCCCACAGCGCCGGGCGGAACGCCGCCTCCGGGTCCGTCTCGCCCAGGTCGGCGGCGGTCAGGAACTTGCCGGGCCGGTACCCGCCGCCCTCGAGGGGTTCGAGCGCGATCAGGTACGGCAGGTCGGTGTACTTGCGCACGTAGTCGGTGAACCGCTCGGTGCGGCGCTCGACGAAGAACTCCTTGAGGATCACGTGGCCCATGGCCATCGCCAGCGCGCCGTCGGTGCCCGGCTGGGCGGGCAGCCACTCGTCGGCGAACTTGACGTTGTCGGCGTAGTCCGGCGACACCACGACGACCTTCTGCCCGCGGTAGCGCGCCTCGGCCATCCAGTGCGCGTCCGGGGTCCGGGTGACCGGCACGTTGGAGCCCCACATGACCAGGTAGGACGCGTCCCACCAGTCGCCCGACTCGGGCACGTCGGTCTGGTCGCCGAACATCTGCGGCGAGGCCACCGGCAGGTCCGCGTACCAGTCGTAGAACGACAGCATGGACGCGCCGATCAGCGACAGGAACCGGGCCCCGACCGCGTGCGAGACCATGGACATCGCCGGGATGGGCGAGAACCCGGCGACCCGGTCCGGCCCGTACGCGCCGATGGTGTGCACGTGCGCGGCGGCGACGATCTCCTGCGCCTCGTCCCAGGTGACCCGGACCAGGCCGCCCTTGCCCCGGGCCTGCTGGTAGCGGCGCCGGCGTACCGGGTCGGCCTGGATGTCGGCCCAGGCGGCGACCGGGTCGCCGCCGAGGCGGGCCTTGGCCTCGCGGAACATCTCCACCAGCACACCCCGGGCGTACGGGTAGCGCACCCGGGTCGGCGAGTACGTGTACCAGGAGAACGCCGCCCCGCGGGGACAGCCGCGCGGCTCGTACTCGGGCCGGTCGGCGCCGACGCTGGGATAGTCGGTCTGCTGCTGCTCCCAGGTGATGATGCCGTCCTTGACGTACACCTTCCACGAGCACGAGCCGGTGCAGTTCACCCCGTGCGTGGAGCGGACCACCTTGTCGTAGGACCACCGGTCCCGGTAGAAGCTGTCCGCCTCGCGGCCGCCGATCTGGTGCAGGGTGCGCCCGTCGGCCGACACCTCCGCCCGCCGTACCAACCCGCCGACCGCCAGCAACGCCCGTCCCGCGGTTTCGGTAGCGCCCGCCATGTGCCCTCGCTCTCCCGCCTGTGACCGTAATGATCACGTTGGTGCCTGCGGCCGCTTAACGCAACCGAAACAGGCGACGGGCCCCACTTCGGACCGACTTTGCCGGTCACGTGGGGCCGGAATTCCCTATTCGCCCCGGAAGGCGGCGCGCATAGTGTAGGCGGCGCGCAGGTCGGCGAGCAGCGCCGTCGCCTCCGCCGGGTCCGTCCCGATCGCCGTGCGCAGCCGTCCGGCCGCGTTGACGATAGCCTCGTGTTCGGCGGTGAGCCGGCTTGTCAGCGAGAAGTCCCGGCACCCGCGGTAAGTGCACACAACGATGATCTCCTGGCGAGGTGTCCGTGTATCCGCAGCATGCGCCCGGTTTTCCCGGGGCCGACAGGGCCGTTCGGCCCGGGGCGGACACCCCCGGCGGGGCCGGCCGTGGTTGATCCGGCCCCGGCCCGACCGGACGACCGGTGGCTCGCGGAGGTCGCCGCGGGCGCGAGCCGCGACGCCGGCGACGTCCCGGTGGAGCTGCTCGGCGACTACCTGCCGCTGCTGGCCGACGCCGCGATCACCGGGCGCCGGCCCAAGCGGGCCGAACTGGACGCCGTGGAGACCCTCGGGCGCCGCGCCGCCGAGCAGGGCTTCTCCGCCGGGCGGGTGGTGCAGCTCTACCTGTCCGCGGCCCGCCGGCTGTGGCAGGACCTGCCCACAGTGGTGCGCAGCCGGGACCGCGAGGCGGTGCGGGCGGCCGCCGCGGCCGTGCTGTCGGTGATCGACGACGCGGTGGCGACCCTGGCCGAGGGGTACGCGGTGGCCCGCCGCGACCTGGTCCGCCGGGAGGAGACCCTGCGCCGGGAGCTGGTCGATGACCTGCTGCGCGGCGACTCCGACCTGGGCGCCCTGGTCGACCGGGCCGAGCCGTTCGGCCTCGACCTGGCCCGGGCCCACCAGGTCGCGCTCGCGGCGGCCGGCCGGCGGCTGCCCGACACGGACGCGGCGATCAGCGCCCTGGAGACCGTGATCTTCGACCGGCTGGGCGACCGCGACGTGCTCGTGGCCACCAAGGACGGCCTGCTCGTGGTGCTGGCCCCGGCCGACGCCGCGCGGGCGCCGCACGGCCGGGACGCCACCCCCGAGCTGGGCCGGCTGATGCACGACCAGCTGCGCCGGCTGCCGCGGGGCCGGCCGTGGCGGGTCGCCGTCGGCCGGCCGCACCCGGGCCTGTACGGCATCGCCCGCTCCTACGAGGAGGCCCGCGAGGCCCTGACCATGGCGACCCGGCTGCGCCTGGACACGCCCGTGGTCACCGCTCGCGAGCTGCTCATCTATCGCGTGCTGCTGCGCGACCAACCGGCCATCGTGGAGCTGGTGCACGCGGTGCTGAGCCCGCTCGGGCAGGCCCGGGGCGGCGCGGAGCCGCTGCTGGCCACGCTGCAGGCCTATTTCGACACCGGCGCGGTGGCGACCGAGACGGCCAAGCGGATCCACGTGTCGGTGCGTGCGGTCACCTACCGCCTGCAGCGGATCAAGGCCCTGACCGGCTATGACCCGGCCGATCCGGCGCACCGGTTCACCCTGCAGGCGGCCGTGCTCGGGGCCCGCGCGCTGGACTGGCCGCACAAGCCGTTGTCCGGCTCGGCCTGAGCCGGGACCGACGCCGGCCACGCCGCGTCAAGTTGCCGGTCATCGGCAACCTGACTCCCTCGTGTTGGCCGTCTGACGACCTTCCCGGCGGCCCCCGGACCCGGGCATGCTGGAGTCACCGGAGCGGGAACCGATCGGCGAGGTGAGGAGGCGCTGTGACGCAGCTGGACGACCGGCGGACCACTACGACGCCACCGATCGTCGTCGGCGTCGACAGCTCGCCGGGCTCGAAGGCCGCACTGTGGTGGGCGCTGGGTCAGGCCGACCGCACCGGGGCGACGGTCGAGGCGGTCGCGGTGTGGACGGCCCAGCCGCTGGCCTCGTACGGGTGCGAATGGGTGGCCGCCGCCGACGCGGGCGACGACGTGGCCGCCGCCACGGAGGCCGAGCTGCTGGACACCCTGGTCGAGGTCGCCCGCGACTACGGCCCGTCGGCGCCGATCCGGCCGCTCGTCCGGCAGGGCCGGCCCGCGGAGGAGCTGCTGCGGGCCGCCGCCTCGGCGCAGCTGCTGGTCCTGGGCGGCCCCGCCCACGGCCCCCTGGCCGGGCTGCTGCTGGGCTCGGTCAGCCGCCGGTGCCTGCACCGCGCGAGCTGCCCGGTGCTGGTCATACCCCCCGCGCTCGCGCGCCGGCCGCGGCCCGGCGACCGGCCGGCCCGGGCCCTGCCGCCCGGCCGCCGGCTCGCGCCCTAACGCCGCCCGCCGCGCCACCGCCCGGCCGCGGCCGACCGCCCGGCAGTTGGCCGGCCCCTTGCCGAGGCCCGGCAAACAATGACGTCCATTGATCGCTCTCGGCGGCCGTGCTCGACGGCGGCCGGCGGAGCGACGCCCCCACCGGCCATGAGGCCGCCCGCTCAGGGCCGCGGGCCGGGTCCCCACCCGTCCCCGACCGCCCGGAAAGGTGCATCGTGCGACATCACGCAGAGCCCACCCCGCCCACCGCCACCGGCGCCCCCACCCGGGCGGACGCGGCGATCCGCCGCGACGTCGAGGCGGTGCTGCGCCGCCGGATGTGGATCCGCCCGGACCAGGTGGCCGTGCGGGTGAGCGACGGCACGGCCACGCTGACCGGCGCGGTGGGCCGGCGCTCCACCGCCGGCATCGTGGCCCGGCTGACCGCGGCCGTGCCGGGCGTCCTCCGGGTCGCCGACCGCGTCCGGTACGAGTTCGACGACGCCGAGCTGGCCCGCTCCCGGGTCGACCGCACCCACCCGTTCAGCGCCGAACCGTTCCGCCCCGGCCGCTGACCGGCCACCGACCCACCCGAGCAACCCAGGAGAGCTCATGAGCATCGACATCGCCGCCACCGACCCCGGCCGCCTCGCGGCGCTGCGGGCCGCCCTGAGCGAGGAGTTCGCGCTCCAGACGGCCCGGCTGAAGGAGCTGACGGAGATCACCGCCGACACCGGCGACCCCGGCGAGGCGCACAACCGGGCGGCGCTGCTGGCCGTCACCCGGCGGTCCCTGGAGCAGATCACCGGCGCCCTGCTCCGCATCGCCGAGGGCAGGTACGGCCGCTGCGAGACGTGCGGCGCCCCGATCCCGGCCGCGCGGCTCGAGGCGCTCCCGCACGCCCGGTTCTGCGTGCCCTGCCAGCAGCGGCACGACGGATGAGCCCCGCCGCGCTGCGCCGGGCGGCCCCCACCGCGGACGCCATGGACCTGCTCCGCGGCATGCTCGAGGAGCAGTTCGCCGCGCACACCGCCCGGCTGACGCAGCTGACGGTCCACGCCCGGCTGCCCCGGCGCGGCGGGCCCGACCCGCGCACTCTCGACGCGCAGGCCGCGACCGCCCGCCGGCGGATCGCCGAGACGGCCCACGCGCTGCGGCGGATGTCCGACGGAAGCTACGGCGCCTGCGCGCAATGCCGGCGGCCGATACCGCTCGGCCGGCTGCGGGCCATGCCCTGCGCCACCCACTGCACGCCCTGTGAGCGGCGCCGGTCGCCCTGATCCGCGCCGCCGGGGCCGACCACCACCACCACGAGGACAGGAGGAAGTGCCATGCGGCAATGGACGGTTCGCGACGTGATGACCAACGAGGTGCTCACGGTCGGCGCCGACGCCGGGCCCGCCGCGGTGAGCGCGCTGATGACGGCCACGACGTCAGCGCGCTGGCCGTCGTCGGCGACTTCGACGAGGTGATCGGCGTGCTGACCCGCGCCGACCTGCTCCGGGCCCTCCGGCGGCCGGCGGAACGGCCCCGCCGACGCCTGGCGGTCGGGCGGCGGGACCGGGCCGGGTTCGGCTGGCGCCGGGTGACCGCGCGCGAGCTGATGACCGCGCCCGCCCGGACTGTCGCCCCCGGCGCGACGGTGGCCGGGGCGGCCCGCCTCATGCACCGCGCCGGCGTGAAACGGCTGCTGGTCACCGACCATCGGCGACGCCTGCTGGGCATCGTCACCGCCGCCGATCTGCTCCGGACGTTCGGCCGGTCCGACGAGGACGTGCGGGCCGGGGTCCGGGCGGCGCTGCGGCCGCTGACCGCCGTCCGGGCCCGGGTCGACGTGCACGACGGCGTGGTGACGGTGACCGGCCGGGTCCGCGACCGGGCGACCACGGCGCTGCTGCCGGGCCTGGCCCGAGCGGTCGCGGGGGTCACCGACGTGGTCACCGACGTGACCGTGGAGGCCCCGCCCGTCCGGCCCGCCGGCGGCCCCGCCGGGACAGCCGGGCGGCGCCGGCGGGAGCTGGACGGGTGGTGGGTGACGCGACCGCACGGGCGCACCACGGTCGCCGAGGCGTCCCCCACCGTTTGACCGGCGTCGCGGCACCGGTCAGGGTGGGGAGACGTGCCGGGCCCTTCCCGCGGAGGCGACATGATCCAGCAGGTGCTGCCGTGATCGGCGCGGCCGTCTTCCCGGTCGAGCCGTGGCAGGTGCGCGAGCCCGCGCTGGCGACGCACCGGCTGGCCCAGAGCGAGTCGGTGTTCGCCCTGGCCAACGGCCACATCGGCCTGCGCGGGAACCTCGACGAGGGGGAACCGCACGTCATCGCCGGGACCTACCTCAACTCCTTCTACGAGCAGCGGCCGCTGCCGTACCCGGAGGGCGGCTACGGCTATCCGGAGCAGGGCCAGACCGTCGTCAACGTCACCGACGGCAAGCTCATCCGGCTGATGGTCGACGACGAGCCGTTCCACGTGGCGCACGGCCGCCTGCTCACCCACGAACGCGTCCTGGACCTGCGGGACGGCCTGCTGCGCCGTACCGTCGACTGGGTGTCGCCGGCCGGGCGGCGGGTCCGGATCCGCAGCTCCCGGCTCGTCTCCTTCGCCCAGCGGGCGATCGCCGCCGTCGACTACGAGGTCGAGGCGGTCGACCGGGAGGTGCGGATCACCGTGCAGTCCGCCCTGGTGGCCGACGAGGAGCAGCCGCAGCCGTCGGCGGACCCCCGGGTCGCCGCCGCGCTGGAGCATCCGCTGATCGCGGTGGTGCAGGACACCGAGCAGCACGGCGCGGTGCTGCTGCACCGGGCCCGCGCCAGCGGCCTGCTGCTGGCCGCCGGCATGGACCACGCCGTCACGGCGGCCGGCGGGTTCGACGAGGAGACCGACGTGCGCGCCGACTGGGCGCGCACCACGGTGGTCACCGTGCTGCGGCCCGGCGAGCGCCTGCGGATCACCAAGTTCCTCGGGTACGCCTGGAGCTCGTCGCGCTCGCCGCAGGCCCTGCGCGACCAGGTGGCCGGCGCGCTGACCGGCGCGCACTACGCCGGCTGGGACGGGCTGGCCGACGACCAGCGGGCCTACCTCGACGACTTCTGGGACGCGGCCGACGTGGAGATCGACGGCGACCCGGTGCTGCAGCAGGCGGTCCGCTTCGGCCTGTTCCACGTGCTGCAGGCCGGCGCCCGCGCGGAACGGCGGGCGGTCGCGGCCAAGGGCCTGACCGGGCCGGGGTACGACGGGCACGCGTTCTGGGACACCGAGGGCTTCGTGCTCCCGCTGCTGACCTACGTCGCCCCGCACGCCGCGGCCGACGCGCTGCGCTGGCGGCACAGCATCCTGGACCAGGCGCGGCGCCGGGCCCGGACCCTCGGCCTGGCCGGGGCGGCGTTCCCGTGGCGCACGATCCACGGCGAGGAGTGCTCGGCGTACTGGCCCGCCGGCACCGCCGCGCTGCACCTGAACGCGGTGATCGCCCGCGCCGTCGAGCGCTACCGCACGATCACCGGCGACGACGCGCTGGAGGCCGAGTGCGGCCTGGAGATCCTGGTGGAGACGGCCCGGCTGTGGGTCTCGCACGGCCACCACGACGCCGGCGGCGCCTGGCACGTCGACGGCGTCACCGGCCCGGACGAGTACAGCGGGGTGGCCGACGACAACGTCTTCACCAACCTGATGGCGGCGCGGAATCTGCGCGCCGCGGCCGACGCGTGCGCCCGCCGGCCCGAGGCGGCCGCGGCGCTGGGGGTACGGCCGGACGAGCCCCGGGCGTGGCGGACGGCCGCGGCCGCGGTGCACGTGCCCTACGACGAGCGGCTCGGCGTGCACGCCCAGGCGGCCGGCTTCACCCGCTACGCGCCGTGGGCCTTCGCCGCCGAGCACCCGGGCGAGCCGTTGATGCTGCACGCGCCGTACTTCCAGCTGTACCGCCGGCAGGTGGTCAAGCAGGCCGACCTGGTGCTGGCGATGCACTGGTGCCCGGAGGACTTCACCGCCGCGCAGAAGGCCCGCAACGTCGACTACTACGAGCGGATCACCGTCCGCGACTCGTCGCTGTCGGCCTGCACGCAGGCGGTGCTGTGCGCCGAGGTGGGCCACCTGGAGCTGGCACACGACTACGCCTGGGAGGCCGCCCTGGTCGACCTGCGCGACCTGCACGCCAACACCCGCGACGGGCTGCACCTGGCCTCGCTGGCCGGGGCCTGGTCGGCGATCGTCGAGGGCTTCGGCGGCCTGCGCGAGCACGACGGCGGGCCGGCGCTCGCCCCGCGGCTGCCCGCGGGCATCACCGGGCTGCGGTTCCGGCTACGGCACAGCGGCCGGCGGCTGCTCGTCGAGGCCGATCACGACACGGTACGGGTGAGCCTGCGCGACGGCGACGACGCGCGGCTGGCGCTGCGCCTCTACGGCGAGGAGGTCGAGGTGACCGCCGGCGCCGTGGTGGAGCGCCCGGTGGTCCCCCTCGAGCCGCTGCTCCCCCCGCCCACGCAACCGCCGGGGTACGCCCCCGAGCGTGCCGGGGCGGCCGGCCGTACCGGATCCTCCTGACCGCGAGGATTGCCCCGGGGGCCGGACGCGGCGAAGCTGGAGGACGGCGGCGGCCCGCCATCTGGACGGCCGCCAAGGGCTTCTACAAGGTGGAGCCGATCGTCGCCGACGGCGGCCAGGTCGGCTGCGGGTCACGGTGACGCTGGCGACCGGGATCCCGCAGGAGCGGGTCCGCGCCGTCAACCTGGACTGTCTGGACCCCGGCCGAGGTGGACCCGGCGGCCTGGGCGGCCGATCCGGACACCCTCGTGGTGCCGCGCGCGGGCGAGGACCTGTTCCGGCTCCGGACGTCCTGAGGACGGTCAGGCCGTACCTGGTCCTCGCGGCGCCGGCGCCGGGCCGCCGGTCCGGGTCGATGCCGCCGGTGCGCGCCGCCCGCGCGACCCGCCACGGCACGGCGGCGTCGAGCCGGACGTGCAGCGCCACAGCTGGTCCGGCTGATCGCTGACGGAACAGACCTTCGCCACGATGGTCGCCGAGACGCAGGCGCGGCGGGCCCGGGCGTGACACCCCCGCGGCGGCGTCACGGCGCCGGCGTGTGCTGGTGCTGGTGCCGCTGGTCCTGCGCGGGGGCCTCCGGATTCCGGTCGGCCGGGCGGTGGTTCTGCGCGCGGTCGTTGGCCAGCGCCGCGGTGAGCAGGTCGCCGAGCAGCTCGAGCAGGGGCCCGGCGGCGGCCAGGCGGGGATCGCCGGGGCGGGCCCGCGGGTCGAGGCCGCAGATGGAGCCGAACAGGGCGCCGTCGGGTTCGGTGATCACCGCCGCGGCGTACGTGCCGATGGCGAGGGACCGGTTGATCCCGGCCTCCGCGTAGGCGGGGATCTGCTGGGCGTCGGGGGCCACCGCGGGGCCGCGGCCGGCGGTCATCCGGACGCAGAAGCTGTCCTCCCACGAGTGGCTGCCGCCCTGCCGCAGGCCGTAGCCGTTGTCGGCGTCGAGATAGAGGTAGACCTGCCGGCCCTGCTCCACCCGGGTGACCGCCCAGAACGCGAGCGGAAGCTGTTCGTGCAGGTAGTCCAGCACCAGCCGGGCGGTGTACTCGAACCCGGCGCCGGGCGGGGCCGCCCGGGCCGCGCTGTCGCCGGGCGGGACGGCGCGGACGACGTCCGGCCGCTGCGGCGCCGGCGGCGGATCCGCCACCGGTTCGGCGGCCGTGGCGGCCGGGAGCGTGAAGGTGAACCGGGATCCGCGCCCGGTGGGATTGTCGTCGGCGGAGATGGCGCCGCCGTGGCGTTCCACGATCCGTTTGCAGATGCCCAGCCCGAGCCCGGTGCCGGTGTAGCCGGAGTGGGTGTGGGCCCGGTGGAAGTTGTCGAAGATCGTCGCGTGCTGCCCGGCCGGGATGCCGATGCCGTTGTCGGTCACCGTGATCGTGACCACGTCGTCGGTGGCCCTGCTGGTGATGCCGATGTGCGGGGTCACCGCCGGGCCGGTGTACTTGATGGCGTTGCTGATCAGGTTGTCCAGCAGCTGCCGCACCAGCACCGGGTCGGCCCGGACCGCGTCCAGGTCGCCGATGGCGAACTCCGGCACCCGGGTGCCGCGGCTCTGGGCCTGGTCGATGCGGGCGATGGCGATGTCGCCGGCCAGCTCGCCGAGGTCGACGACGGCCGGCGCGATGGTGGCGTCGCGGGCGGTGGCGTAGCCCAGCAGATCGTTGATCAGGTTGCGCATGCGGGTGGCGGCGCGCCGGATCCGGACGACACCGTCCGCGGCATCGGCGGTCGCCGGGTGCTCCGGGGTCTCGGCGAAGATCTCGGCCAGCGCCTCGGTCCAGCCCTCGACGGTGGCCAGGGGGTTGAGCAGGTCGTGCGCCACCACGCCGGCGAACGCGGCCAGCTCGTCGCGCTGGCGGCGCTCGGCGGTGACGTCGTGGAACACCGTCACGGCGTACCGGCCGCCGGCGCCGTCGATCGGGGTGGAGCTGACGCTGAGCACCCGGCCGGTCGGCAGGCCCTGGTTGCTGACGTAGACGTCCATGCCGCGGACCGCCTCCCCGGCCAGGGCGCGCCGGTAGGGCATCTCGTCGGGTTCCAGCGCGGTGCCGTCGGCGTGGAACAGCCCGTAGTAGCCCGGTTCGGCCATCGCGTCGGTGCCGCTGACCACGCCGCCCAGCAGCTGCCGGATGGCCGGGTTGCGCAGCAGGAAACGGCCCTGGGCGTCGACCACGGTGAGCCCCTCGTTGATCGAGTCGACGATGGCCTTCATCATGCCGGCCTGCTCGGCGGTGCTGTGCTGGGCGCTGCGCAACTCCTCGACCAGGGCGGTGCGCTCGTCGCGGCCCAGGGCCAGCGTCAGGCCGACGACGGCGACCATGCCGACGAACAGCTGCGCGATCAGGGCCCGGACCGGGTGCGACTCGACCTCGGCGAACGGGCCCAGCCCGTGCAGGGTGAAGATCACCGCCAGGCTGCCGAACGCCATGTCGTGCAGGATCACGAACCCGGTGTGCAGCCGCAGCCCGGCCCACACCGTCATCACCAGCAACGGGAACGCGAGCGGCAGGCCGTGGTCGAGGCCGAACGCGAGAACGTACGCGGCCAGCGAGATCACCAGCACCGCCGGATACTCGACCCGGCGCCGCAGCGGCAGCGCCGCCCATTCGGCGCGCAGCCGCGCCACCAGGGTGCCCCTGGGGCTGGTGAGGGCGACGTGCAGCAGGTGGCCCAGCCGCAGACCGGCCGCGCCGATGAGCAGAATGCTGACCGTGTTGCGGGTCAGCCACACGGCGGCGCCCGGCCACGAGTAGTGCCCGTTGATCACCCACACCCCGGTCGGGCCGATCAGCGCCCCGCACAGGGTGCACAGGAACGCCGCGGCGATCAACCGCCACAGCTCCCTCAGCGTGGCCAGCGGCCGGTCCCCGCCACCACCCCACAGGTGCGGCAGCCACCGGCGGAACAGCGCGGTGAAGACGAGCACCTGGGCCAGGTTGGCGACCACGAAGAACGCGGTGAGCTGCGGGGATGCCCCGGTGGCGAGGTTCACCGCGACCGTGGCGCCGGCCAGGGCCACCGCGTCCAGCCAGTACCACCGCGACGAGCGCTGGGCCAGGAACCAGACGGCGGAGACCCCCGCCGCCGGCCACACCAGGCTCAGGCTGGTGTCGTCCATGACCGTCAGGCGCCCGGCATAGGTGGCCACCACGTACAGCGCGGTGAACCCGCAGGTACGCAGCAGGGCGGACACGAAGCTCATGAAATGGGCCCCTCCTCGTCGACCTATTCGGCATCCGGGGGCGGTGAATGAGCGCCGCGGCGGTTCAGGCGGTCCGTGGACGACCTGCGCGAGCGGCTCGACGTACCGCTCGGCGGCGGCCCTTGAGACGCACGGCACAATGTGGGGATGGGTCCGCACGTCGTCGGTCGCCGCCATGAGCTCGGTGAGCTCGCCCGCGTCGTGGCCGCCGCGTCGGCGGGTGCGGGCGCCCTGGTGGTGCTGTCCGGCGAGGCCGGCATCGGTAAGACGACGACATTGTCGTGGCTGGCTGCGACGGCCGCTTCGGCCGGCATGCCGGTGCTGGCCGGCCGGGCCGTGGCGGACGAGGGCGCGCCCGCGTGCTGGCCGTGGTCGCGCGCGTTCGCGACCGGCCGCGGGCTGGGTCTGTCGCCGGAGCTGCTCGAGATCGGCGCCGGGCCGCCGGCCCAGGCCCGGTTCGTGGCCCTCGAGCGGGCCGCGAACGCCCTGCTCGCCGCAGTGCCGCCGAGCGGTCTGCTGGTCACCCTCGACGACCTGCAGTGGGCCGACGACGCCACGGTGCAGCTGCTGCGGCACGTCGGGGCCGACCTCGCCGGCGTGCGGCTGATCGTCGCGGTGGCGACCCGGGAGCCCGCCCGCCTGGGCGCCGTCCCGGCGCTGCCGGCGGCGCGCACCCTGCGCCTGCCGCCGCTGACGCCGGCCGAGGTCGGCGAATACCTGCGGGCCACCGCCGCCGGCCGGGTGAATCCCGCGCTGCCCGCACGCGTGCACCGGGACAGCGGCGGCAATCCACTGTTCGTCCGGGAGCTGGTGCGTGCGATCGGCACGTCGAGCGGCGGCCTGCCGGACTCGCTGCGCCCGCTCGTCGGCGCCCGGCTGGCCGGCGTCGGCGCGGACTGCCGCACACTGCTCGGCGCGTGCAGCGTGATCGGCGAAGAGTTCGACGTCACGCTGCTGGCCGCGGCGACCGGACACGGGCCAGACGAGGTCTCCGGCCGGCTCGCCGAGGCGGTGGCGGCGGGCATTCTCACCGACGATGCGGACGCGCCCAACCACATGCGGTTCACGCACGCGCTGGTCCGCCAGGCCGCGTACGACGACCTGCCGCGGCCCGACCGCACCCGCTGGCACCGTCTCGTCGCCGACGCACTGGTCGCCTCGCCGGTTCCCGGCCTCACCGCGGACGTGGCGCGGCACCGGATCCGGGCGGCCACGGACGCTTCGACCTGTCGCGCCGCCGTCGACGCCTGCCGGGCGGCGGTGGATGCCGCGCTGCGCTCGCTGGACCACGCCGACGCGGCGCACTGGTACCGCCGGGCCGTCGAGCTCGCCGCCGGCGCCCGCCTGGGGCCGGCCGAGCTCGCCGACCTGCTCCTCGGGCTGGCCGAGGCGGAGTACCTGGACCTGCGGGTGGCCGAGGCGCTGCGGCACTGCGTCGCGGGTTCGGACCTGGCCGCCGGCCTGGGCCGGGTCGACCTGCTCGCCCGGGCGGCGTTGGTCGTGCGGGGCATCGGCGGCGAGGGCCCGAACCGGGTCATCGCCGACCTGTGCGCCCGGGCCCGCGCGGCGCTGGGCGACGAGACCACGGATGACGGCCCGGCGGACGCCGTCGCCGGGGACGCCGGGACGCACGCCCGCGTGCTCGCGCAGCATGCGATGGCGCTGGCCCAGCATGCGGCGTCCTCGCCCGGGCTCACCGGCCGGGCGCAGGCCCTGAGCCGGCGGGCCATGGCCCTGGCGCACCGGGACGGCGGCAGCACCGCGCTCGTGGACGCGCTGCACGCCCGCCAGACGCTCGCCGGCGGGCCCTCGGCATCCGCCGAACGGATGGCGATGGGCCTGCGTCTGCGCGAGCTGGGCCCGGTCCCGGAACGGCCGGAGACGCCGTTGTGGGCCAGCCTGTGGCGCATCGACGGATGCCTCGGGATGGGCGCGGTGGCCGAGGCCGACGGTGAGATCGCCGGGCTGGCGGCGTTCGCCGAACGGCTGGGTTGGCCGGTGGCCCGGTGGCACCTGCTGCGGGCGCGGGCCGCCCGCGCGATGCTCGCCGGCCGGTTCGCCGCGGCGGAGCGCTTCGTCGAGCAGGGGCAGGCGGTCGCCGAGCGGTACGGCGATCCGTCGATGCAGGGCCAGCACATCGCGTTCATGCTCGACATCCAGCGCAAGACCGGCCGCTTCGACGCTCCTGGCTTCGACGTCGCGGCCGCCGCGGACGCCGATCCGCGCCCGATCGTGCTCGCCATCGCCGCCGACTACCTGCTCGCCGGCGGCCACGCCGATCCGGCCCGCCCGCTGTTCGCGCGGCTCGTGCCCCTGCTTCCGGACCTGCCCGAGGACATCCGCCGGCCGACCATCGTGGCCATCGCCGGCGAGCTGGCCGCGGTCTTCGGCGACGCGGGCACCGTGGCGGCCGCCTATGGTTGCCTGCTGCCCTACGCCGGCCTCTACATGGCCTCGAGCTACGGCTACCGCGGCGCGTTCGCGCGCACGCTCGGCGTGCTCGCGTCCGCCCGGGACGACCACGAGGCGGCGATCGCTCACCTGACGGCCGCGCAAGAACTGGAACGGCGGGTCGGCGCCCCGGCCGAGCTCGCGCTCGCGCAGCTCGCCCACGCCGGCGCCCGCCGGCGCCGGAACGGGCGCGGAGATCACGAGCACGCCGTCGCGCTCGCCGAGCGGGCCGCACGCACGGCACGCCGGCTCGGCATGGCGCCGGCGCTGACCGCCGCCACCGCGCTGCTGCGGGAGTTGGGCGGCGCCGACGCCGACGTGCTGACGGCCCGGGAACGCGAGGTCGCGCTGCTGGTGGCGGACGGCCTGCCGAACCGGGTCATCGCCGGGCGCCTCGCGGTGTCCGAGCGGACGGTGGAGAGCCACGTGCGCAACGTGCTGACCAAGCTCGGGCTGGCCAACCGCACCCAGGTGGCCGCCTGGACCCTGCGGGCCGGCCTGCGTACCTGATCTGCGTACCTCCACGGATGTCCCCGACCCCGGCAGCGCCGAGGATCGCTTCATCAACCGCAACCGGAGGTGGAGAGATGTACGCACGACTGCAGACCGTGGCGGCCCGGCCGGCCGACGAGGACCTCGCGCCGAGGATCGCGGCGCTGGTGAGCGGGCACCCGGGCTTCGCCGGCCTGGTGCTGCTCACCGGTGACGACGACGTTGGCGGCCTGGTGAGCCTGTGGCTGACCCGCGAGGACGCCGAACTGGCCTCGGAGCGTTCCGCCGCTGTCCGGGGTCAGCGCCCGTTCACGCTGACCCGCGACGAGATCTACGAGGTGGACGCCGACGAGCCGGGAGCCGCAGCGGGCGAGGAGCCGGCGGTGGCGTTCCTCGGCGAGTTCGACGGGCCGCTCAGCCCGGCCCGGGTCGAGGCCGCCCGCTACGCCGGCACCCGGCGGCTCGCCCCGGTGCTGCGCACCGTCCCTGGCCTGGTCCGGATGCTGATGCTCTGGCACCCGACCGAACGCCGCATGGCAGCGCTGCACCTGGCCACATCGACCGCGGCGCTGGGGGCGGTGAGCGAGGCCGTCATGTCCACGACGCTGCTGCCGGATGAGGACCCGGCGCTGCTGCCCGGCCCGGACCGCATCGCCCGGATGCGGGTGCTGGCCTATCGGGGCGACCGCGTCGCGCCGGGATCCACGGAGGTCGGCTACCTCGGCGGACCCGGAGCCGCGCGGTGACCGGTACTGTCGGCTCATGTCCGGCCCCGGCGACGTGCCACCGCGGATCCTGCGCCGGCTGCGCCCGCTCTGCCGGGCCCTGCCGGAGACCGTCGAGGAACCGGCCTGGATCGGCGTCCGCTGGCGGATCCGGAACCGGACGTTCGCCCATGTCTACGCCCCCGATCCCGGGCGCAACCTGTTCTATCCGCGGGATCCGAGCGCCGGCGGGCAGCCGGTCGTCATGACGTTCCGGGTGCCCGCCGACGATCTGCTCGGCCTCACCGGCGGCGGCTTCCCGTTCTTCCGCGCCGGCTGGGGCCGCAACGTCGCGGGCGTCCTCCTCGGCGACCACACCGACTGGACCGAGATCGCCGAGCTGCTCACCGACAGCTACTGCGAGCTGGCCCCCAGGTTCCTCGCCGCCCGGGTGGCCGCCCCGCCGAGCTGATCAGCGGCTCAGGACCAGGCGATCTCGCCCGCGCGGTCGACGAACCGCCCGGAGCCATGGCCCGGCCCCTCGGTGGCCAGCCCGACGACGGCGTCGGTGCCCTCGGTGACGGTCTGCGGGCCGGTGTTGCCGTTGAGATCGGTCGCCGTGTAGCCCGGGTCGGCGGCGTTGATGCGGATGTCGGTCAGCGACCTGGCGTACTGGGTGGTCAGCATGGTGAGGGCGGCCTTGGACGAGGTGTAGGCCGGGGCGATCACCGTGGACTCGGCCCGGGACGGGTCGTGCGTGGCCGCCAGGGATCCCATCGAGCTGCTGACGTTGATGACGACCGGGTCGGCCGAGCGCCGCAGCAGCGGCAGGAAAGCCGTGGTGGTGCGCACCACGCCGACCAGGTTGACGTCCAGGACGGCCAGGACGTCGGCGCCCGTCAGGCCGGTCGGGTCACCGTGCGGGCCGTGCACGCCGGCGTTGTTGATCAGCACGTCGACGACGCCCTCGTGGCGCTCGACATCGGCCGCCGCCGCCGCGACCGAGCCGTCGTGGGTGACGTCGATCGGGACGAAGCGGGCGCCGAGCTCCGCGGCGGCGGCGCGGCCGGCCCGCGCGTCGCGGGCGCCGAGCAGCACGGTGTGGCCGTGCGCGACGAGGCGACGGGCGGTCTCGTGGCCGAGGCCCTTGTTGGCCCCGGTGATGAAGGTGATCGTCATGCGCCCATCGTTGGCCCGCGCCGCGCGGGGCGCCAGGGAAGGCGCGACGGTAGGAAAACGGCTACCACCCGCCGGCGCCGGGCCGCGGGAGACAATCGGGCCCATGACCGCTTCGGGTACGGAGTTCGGCGCCACGCTGCGCGCCTGGCGCGACCGGCTCACCCCGGCCGCGGTCGGGCTGCCCAGCGGCCGCTCGCGCCGGGCGAGGGGGCTGCGCCGGGAGGAGCTCGCCGACCTCGCCGGGATCTCGGTCGACTACGTCGTCCGCCTGGAGCAGGGCCGGTTCACCACGCCCTCGGCGCAGGTGGTCGCCGCGCTGGCCCGGGCCCTGCAGCTCGGGACCGCGGAACGCGACCATCTGTACCGGCTGGCCGGCCTCGTCCCGCCGGCCGACGGGGAGATCTCCGACCACATCCCGCCGGGCCTGCACCGCGTGCTGAACCGCCTCGGCGACGCGGCCGTCGCGGTCTTCGCCGCCGACTGGCAGCTGATCTGGTGGAACCGCGGCTGGTCGGCGCTGCTCGGCGACCCGTCGTCGGCCCCGCGGGAACGCCGCAACTTCGCCCGGGACACCTTCCCGGTCGACGGCGACCGGCCCAGCTTGTCGCAGTGGCCGGTGACCTCGCTCGCCCCCGACCGGGTCGACGCCGCCGTCGTGTCCGACCTGCGCCGCGCCACCGGACGCTTCCCGGACAACAGCCGGTTGACCGGCCTGATCCGGGCGCTGATCGCGGGCAACCCCCGCTTCGCCGAGTTGTGGGCCCGCGGCGCGGTCGGCGCCCACCGCGAGGACCACAAGATCGTCGCGCACCCGGCGGTCGGGCCGATCGAGGTGGACTGCGACGTCATGACCGACGGCGACGCCGAACTCAAGATCGTGGTCCTCACCGTGGCCCCCGGATCCGAGGACGAGACCAGGATGCGGCTGGCCTTCCTGGCCGGCGTCCCCGGCCCCGCGCTCGGCTCGCCCGCGTCCGCCCACCCCCGCGCGTAGCGTCGCCGACGGCACGCCGGCCGAGCGTCCGGCCTGTGGAGTGCCTGCCGGCTGGAGTGCCTGGCCGAGTCGAGCGGCCGGCCGCGGCGCACGTGGATGGTCGGCGACCCGGGCCGCGACCGGTAGCCGACCGCGGTCAGCGCCGCGCGTACGGATCGGCCCAGCCGGCGTGGTCCGGCGCGTCGAGCCGCTGCACCTGGTCCTCGCTGAGCTTGAGCGCCACCCCCTCGAGGGCGCTGTCCAGCTGCGCGAGCTTGCTGCCGCCCAGCATCGGGCGGATGCCCCGGCCCAGCAGCCAGGCCAGCACCACCTGCCCGCGGCTGGCCCCGGACTCGGCCGCCACCTCGTCGAGGACCGCCAGCCGGGCGGTGTTGCCCGGGTGGTCGTACACGGCGGGGATCGGCTTGGCCGGATTGTCGTAGGCGCCGGACAGCAGCGGGGTGTACGCCCACAGGTCCATCTGGTGCTCGGCGGCGTAGTCGGCCTGTTCGTCGCTGAGGATTCCGAAGCGGTGCGCCACCCCGGGCGGCAACGTGCCGGGGCGCGGGCGCAGGTAGGTGGCGTTGAGCTGCAGGGCGTCGAACGGGCGGGCGCCGATCGCACGGGCGTGGGCGCGGCCCCGCTCGACCAGCCAGGCCGGGTGGTTGGAGACGCCGAACCGGTCGGCGCCCAGCCCGGCGAGCGCCTCGACGGTGTCCTCGATGGGCACCGAACGGTCCTCCTGGTGCAGCCACAGCAGGTCGACCCGGTCCAGGCCGAGCCGGTCGAGGCTGCCGGTGAACGCCGCGCGGACCGCGGCCGGGGACAGCCCTTCGCGGCGCTGCGGCCAGGAGCCCGGCTCCAGCGGCTCGGCGCCCAGCTTGGTGGCGATCCGGACCCGGTCCCGGACCCCCGGCCGGGCCACCAGCCAGCGGCCGAGCAGCCGCTCGCTGTCGCCTCCGCGACCGGTGTCGGCGGCCCAGAACGCGTAGCAGTCGGCGGTGTCGATCCAGCTCCCGCCCCGCTCGACGAACCGGTCGAGCAGGGCGAAGGACGTCCGCTCGTCGACGGTGGTGCCGAACATCATCGCCCCGAGCACCAGCGGGGACTGCGTCGCTTGCGTCATGCCCACGACCCTGGCACCTGGAGCGCGCTCCAGGTCAAGGGCCGGCGGGCGCGGCCCCGGTCAGCTCGATCTCCACCAGCGGGCTGCCCGCGATCCAGCTCTGCAGGCTGCCCGCCCAGCCCAGGCCGGGCACGATCTCCCCGAACACCCGGGCCCGCTCCCCCGGGTCGGTCACCACCCGGGCGCGGACCCGCAGCTCCCGCTCCCCCAGGTGCAGCGTGAACTCGGGGTGGGCCAGCAGATTGGCGTACCAGTCCCGCGAGCCGGGGCTGCCGGTCAGCCAGTACCGCCCACCGGCCCGGTACCGCCAGGTCTCGATGCGGCGCGGCCGCCCGGTCCGCCGCCCGATCGTGGTGATCTCCACGGTCCGTTGCCGGTCCAGTTCCCGCCGCGCCTCGTCCGTCTCCGTCATGCGGGCCATCGTCCGACCTCGAGCCGACTTCAGGTCAAGAGCGCCGGCCGAGGTACGCGGCGAGCCGCGTCCCGGCGTCCGCCCCGGCGGGTGCGGCCACCGGCGGCCCGAAGACCTGGCCGTCGCGCAGTTCCGGCGGCACGAGCCGGGTGGCGATCCGGTGGGCGGCCGTGGCGAGGTCCTCCCCGAGCGGGGTGCGGTCGCCGACGGCAGCGGCGAGGTCCCAGGCGTGCGCGGTGAGTTCGAGCACGAAGCCGGAGAGGGCGACCGCCGCGGGCACCGGGCCCCACGGCCCGGCCACGGTGCCGGTCATCGCCCCCGGGCGCGTCCACGCCGCCCGGGCGTGGGCCGCGGCGGCGTCGAAGGCCCGCCGCACGGTGTCCGGCTCGGCGCGGACGGCGCCCGCGGCGACGGCCGACGCGCCGCCGGCCCGCTCGACGGCCGTGAGCACGTGGGTGAGCAGGGCGCGGACGTCCCACGGCGGGCACGGCGTCGGGTGCGTGAACTGGCCGGGCCGCAGGGCGGCGATCACGCGGCGGTGCTCGCCGAGCGCCGCCGCCAGCAGCGTGCGCAGGCGTTCCGGGGTGGGCGCCGGGCCGTACTGCGGCCGGGGCAGCCCGAACAGGGCCCGGGCGTTGTCCTCCAGCAGCTGGCGGGTCACGTCGGGGGCGAGCCGGCGGGCCAGCCTGAGCAGCCCGCCGTTGTAGTTCTCGGACAGCTCGATGTTGGGCGGCCGGCGCACGAAGTGCTCCGGGCCGTCGGTGGCGGCGTCGGAGCCGAACAACACCCGGTCCGGACCCACCTCGCCGATCAGCCGTTGCGTCTCCGCCGAGCTGCACCAGGACGTCTCCAGGTAGAGGTTCGGCAGGTCACGGGCGTGCTTGGCGGCCCGCCGCCGGCCCTCGGGCGGGCCGAGGTAGGTGTGGTAGAGCACGAAGCGCAGCTCGGGGAAGCGCTCGGCCAGCCGCCGGATCAGGTCCGGGTCCGCCGGCCCGGGGCCGCTGTGCACGGTCACCGGCACGCCGGCGTCGGCGGCGACCCGCAGGTACGGGTCGAGCCCGGCGGCGTCGGCGGGATAGTCGTCGTACGCGGGATGCAGCTTGAGCCCCGCCGCGCCGTCGGCCAGCCGGCGCCGGAGGCTGTCGACGTCCGGCCCGCCCGGCCGCACCCAGACCAGCCGGGTCAGCCAGGGCACCGCCGCGGCGGCGATGTCCACGAAGTCGTTGTCGGTCCACGACACCACCGCGTGGGTCATGCCGCCGGAGTACGCGGCGGTGCGCAGGCTGTCGAACCCGAGCCGGCCCCGGCCGGGCTCCTGGACGTGCACGTGGGCGTCGACCGGGTCCAGCCCGATCCACAGCCGGTAGTCGGCGCCGTCGTTGTTGTCGCACTCCGGCGCGGACCCGTCGCGGACCACGCAGTCGACGACCAGCCGGCCGCCGGTGCGCAGCTCGGCGATCCAGGAGCCGTCGCCGGCGCGCTCCATCGGCACGTTGCGCCGCGCGGACCAGCCGTCGTAGCCCAGGTGCAGCACGAGGCCGGCGCCGGTGCGGGCGAGCGGGCCGGTGTAGCGGATCAGGGCGTGCTCGGTCCGCTGCGCCGCCGGCGCGAGCCACTGCAACGGCCGGTCGTAGCGCGCCGGCGGGCCCGCGTTCACAGGGTGACGGTCCAGCCGCGGCCGCCGTTGTCGGTCCAGCTCTCGGCGTCGTCGGCCGGGTCGGGCAGGCCCTGGCGGATCAGGTGGTAGCCGTAGCGGACCGCGGTGCCGCGGACCCCCCAGACCCGGCCGCGGAAGACGTGCGGCAGCGGCTGGGCCCGGACGAACTCGTAGATGTCGGCGTGCTCGGGGGCGGCGCCGGGCGACTCGAACGGCAGGCCGTCCATCGTCGTGCTGGTGTAGTTGGGCACCCCGGGCTCCGGCGGCTCCTGCACCGCGCTCCACACCAGGCCGACGGCGGTGTACTGCCCGGCCGGGTCCTCGTAGGTCACCTCCCGGGCGACGATGTCCTCGGTGTAGACCGGCGAGGCGGCCCGGCCCGCCCCGCCGACCACGAAGAAGAAGTGGTGCAGGGCGTAGTCGCTCGCCCCGCCGACCGTCCGCGGCACCTCGAGCACCGCCGTGCGCAGCGGGCCGGTCCCGCCGGTGAGCACCTGCTCCTCGGCGCCGGCCCAGTCCGGCGGCGTGCCGGGCGGCGACCAGGTGTAGTGGATCTGGACCAGCTCGATGCCCGGCACGGTGTCGACCCAGGTCTTGCGCAGGCCGAAGACGGGCGCGCTCACAGGTGGTGCGTCCAACAGTTGTCCCCTCCCGGCGCCGACGGCCCGTGCGGTCCGATCCACGTCTCGCTCTTCTCCTCCGGCGGGTACATGCGCCCGATGTGGTACTGCTGGACCAGGTCCGCGCCGCGCGGGCCCCACATCCGGGCGTGGAAGCGGTGGGGCAGGTCCAGCACCCGCAGCAGGTGGTACTTCTCGTGGTGGAAGCGGTCCTTGTCGCCGTACGAGTAGTAGTTGGTCGACACGAACTCCGAGCCGGCCGGGATGCGGGGCTCCTCCATCGGGCTGTAGACCGGGGCGATCCAGCTGCCCACCGACCAGTAGATGCAGATGTTGGTGACCCAGCCGGTGGTGTCGGCGTACTCCAGGTCGCGGTAAACGATCTCCTCGGTGAACAGGTCCGTGGTCCAGCGCCCGCCGTGCTGGTAGACCTCGAAGTAGTAGTGGAAACGATATTCCGGCGTGGACCATCCGTTCTTCATGTCCCACACCTCGCGCGGCATGCGCAGCACCTTGAGCCGCTGCCGGGGGAACCCGCCCAGGTCCTGCAGCACCCGCGCCTCGTGCCCCCAGGTCCAGTCGGGCCACTGCTCCGGCGGGGTCCAGGTGTAGTGGATCAGCACCTGCTCGACGCCGTCCTCCTGGTCGGTCCAGCCCTTCGGGTAGTACCAGCTCACGCGGATCCCCACCCGTCACCGCCGGCGCCGTCCGGGCTGATCACCTCGAAGGTGCGCACGCTGGGCAGACCCATCAGCAGCTCCGGCAGCGCCCGGTAGAACGCGCCGGTCACCGGCTGGTCGAGGTAGCGCTGCAGGTCCTCGGCGGTGCGCCAGCTGGACACCGCGAGCACGCTGTCGCCGCTGCGCAGCGACTGCACGAACACGATCCCGCGGGCGCCGGCGACGACCTGCTGCTCCTGGTGGACCAGCAGCTCCGCGAGCCGTCCGATGGCGCCGGGACGGGCGGTGGCCTCGAGTATGCGGAAGACAGCCATTCCTCCTCCGATCAGCGGCTCCCTGCGCCGCGGTGGTCGACCAGCCGCTGGATCTTGCCGGAGGACCGGGCGAGCGTCTCCGGCTCGACGACCAGCACCTCGACGCTGGTGCCGACGGTGTCCTTGATGGTCTTGACCACCTCGGCGGCGGCGGCCTCGCGGCGGTCGGCGGGGCAGTCCGGGCGGGCCTCCACCTGCACCGTGAGGTGGTCCAGCCGGCCCTTGGTGGTGAGCACCAGCTGGAAGTGCGGGGCCAGCCCGTCGGTGCGCAGGACGACCTCCTCGATCTGGGTGGGGAACAGGTTGACCCCGCGCAGAATGATCATGTCGTCGGTGCGGCCGGTGACCTTCTCCATCCGCCGCATCGCCGGCCGGGCGGTGCCCGGCAGCAGCCGGGTCAGGTCGCGGGTGCGGTAGCGGATGACCGGCATGGCCTGCTTGGTCAGCGAGGTGAACACCAGCTCGCCGAGCTCGCCGTCGGGCCGCACCGCGCCGCTGTCCGGGTCGATGACCTCCGGGTAGAAGTGGTCCTCCCAGATGTGCAGGCCGTCCTTGGTCTCCACGCACTCCTGCGCCACGCCGGGACCGATGACCTCGGACAGGCCGTAGACGTCGACCGCGTGGATGCCCGAGCGTTCCTCCATCTCCAGGCGCATCTGCTCGGTCCACGGCTCGGCCCCGAAGATGCCGATCTCCAGGCTGGACAGCTGCGGGTCCAGCCCCTGCCTGGTGAACTCGTCGAGGATGGTGAGCATGTAGGACGGCGTCACCATGATGATCCGCGGCCGGAAGTCGGTGATCAGCTGCACCTGCCGGGGCGTCATCCCGCCGGAGACCGGGATGACCGTGCAGCCGAGCCGTTCGGCGCCGTAGTGCGCGCCGAGCCCGCCGGTGAACAGGCCGTATCCGTACGCGACGTGCAGCCGGTCACCCGGGCGGCCACCGGCGGCCCGGATCGAGCGCGCCATCACGCCCGCCCAGGTGTCCAGGTCCCGCTCGGTGTAGCCGACGACCGTGGGCCGGCCGGTGGTCCCCGACGAGGCGTGGATGCGCCGGACCTGGGCATCGGGCACGGCGAACATCCCGAACGGATAGTGGTCGCGCAGGTCGGCCTTGCTGGTCGTGGGGAACCGGGCCAGGTCGGCGAGCTCGCGGCAGTCATCGGGATGGACGCCGGCCGCGTCGAAGGCGCGCCGGTAGTGCGCGACGTTCTCGTACGCGTGCCGCAGCGTCCACCGCATCCGTTCGAGCTGCCGGGCGCGCAGCTCGTCCACGCTCATGCGCTCGGCGTCGTCGAGCAGCTCCCGCGGTGGCGCCTCGCCACGGTGCGGATGGGACCGTATGGGTGCAGCCGTCATGGCACAGCCTCCAACGAGCCGGACCGTCACGCCGGGGCGGACCCGGAGACTCTCGGTGACCACCGACCGACGCTCAGTCCACGAAAGCCCTCGACGGGGACGAATGTCAAGGCCGCAGGCTAGCTTCAGATCTCGCACCCCGCGCACCGGCGGCACGGCCGCACCGACGACGAAGGAGACCCGCTCATGATCACCGTCAACGGACTCGACGAGCTGAAGGCGCTGGCCGGCCGGGACCTCGGCCACAGCTCCTGGGTGGAGATCACCCAGGAGCGGGTCAACGCGTTCGCCGACGCCACGGGCGACCACCAGTGGATCCACGTCGACGTGGAGCGGGCCCGCACCGGCCCGTTCGGCGGCACCATCGCGCACGGCTACCTCACCCTGGCCCTGGTGATCCCGCTCTTCGGCGAGCTGCTGGAGATCACCGGGATCACCATGGGCATCAACTACGGGCTGGACAAGGTCCGCTTCCCCAGCCCGGTGCGGGTCGGCGCGAAGATCCGGCTCGCCGCGCGGGTGGACAGCGTGCAGGACGTGCCGGGCAACGGCGTGCAGATGGTGCTCGACTTCACCGTCGAGATCGACGGCGCCGACAAGCCCGCGTGCGTGGCCCGGCCCGTCTACCGCCAGTACGCCTGAGCCCGGGCGGACGGTCTACAAGCGGGCGTACGCGTCGGCCAGCAGGTCCTCGGTCAGCGCCACGGGCGGCGGCTGCCCGCCGGCGGCGCCGGCCATGGTGAGGACCGCCAGGTCACCGCCGGCCGCCGCGCTGACGGCGAGGGACGTGCCGTCCGCGGCGCCGGCGGGCGCCGGCCGGGTGATCGAGCGGGCGCCCGCGATCCCGGCCACCGCCTGATGCCGTACGCCCTGCTCCCGAGCGCTGACGTCGAGGGTGTCCCGCACGTAGTACGCGGCGTTCTCGGCGCCGCGGAAACGCAGCAGCAGCACGGTGACCGCCGTGCCGTCGCGCTGTGTCCACCGGCGCTCGTAGCCGTACGAGAACTTGTACCGCCGCAGGTTCTTGACACCCCCGGTGGCCTCGGCGGCGGCCGTCTCGTCCAGGTCCCGGCCGGCCGGCGCCGGCTGCGCATCGGCCGGCGCGGCGACCATGTACGAGCTCAGCACCGCGTCATGCGGCGCGAACCCGTCGTTGACCACCACATCGGAGCCCGGGTCGCGGAGGTTGACGACGATGGCGGCCACCAGCGCGACGACCGCCAGGGCGCCGCCGGCCGCGACGGCGATCCGCCGCAGACGCCGCCTGCGCAGCTCGGCGGGCGCGGTCTCGACCAGGTCGTGCGCCCACGAGCGACCCTCGGGGCCACCGTCCCTCGTCGAGGGTGCGGGCGCGGCGGGGACAGGGGGCAGCGGATCAACAGTCACGGCGGTGATTGTGGGGGCCGGCGAGCCCCGGCGCCACCCCGCTCAGGTGTCGATCGTGTCCACGCCCCGGTGGACGGCCGCCGCGCCCCGGGCGAGCGTCGCCGGTCCCCGTTCGAAGGCGGCCGCCCCCGGTGACGGCCGCGGGGCGGGGATCGACGGGCCGCGATCGGCTGCCGGCTCCCCCTCGGCGGCCTGCGGGCGCGGTACCCGGCCGCGGGGCGCCGGCCGGGCCGCGGTCGGAGTCAGTGTGGCGAACGCGGCCGGCGGCATCCGGTCGACCCGTTCGGCGTCGCCCTCCTCGGCGATCGCCCGGTAGGTCAGCGAGGCCGCCCGCAGCGCGGCGAGCACGGCGGCGAGCGGGTGCAGCACCAGGCGGACCCCGAGAGCGGCCAGCTCGGCGGTGGTCAGGCGGCCGCGGCCGCTGTCGGCCTCGGAGCGGCTGACCACCAGCGGTACGCCGGGCAGCGCGGCCCGCAGCCGGTCCAGCTCGGCCTCGCGCAGGCCCTCGGGCAGCACCGCGTCCGCGCCGGCGGCCACGTACGCCCGGCTTCGGGCGATCGTCTCGTCGAGGCCGCCGCGGACCCGGGCGATCAGCACGACGCCGGGCACCTGCCCGGCCAGCGCGGTGATCCGGGCGGCCGACCGGCCGGCGTCCTCGCCGTCCTCGAGGCAGAGCCCGCTGATGCCGGCCCGCTGGTAGGCCAGCGCCGACCACACCGCGTCCTCCGGGCTGTCGTAGCCGACGTCCGCGTCGGCCAGCAGCGGCACGCCGGCGAGCGCCGGGACGAGGATCGCCGCCCGGTCGGCGATCTGCGTGGCCGGGGTGAAGCCGAGGTCGGGGCGGCCCAGCATGGTGGCGGAGATCGCCGCCCCGGACAGGTGCACGGCCCGGTGACCGGCCCGCACGGCGAGCGCGGCGCTGGCCGGGTCCCAGACTCCGGGCCCGTGCGTGAGGTGGTCGGCGACGAGAATCGCCCGCAGATCGGCGGCGGTCATGGGCTGATCATGACTGGTCCATCGGCAACTCGCGATCCCCCATGACGGTGTTAGCGTCCTGGGGTGAGCGAGCGCGACATGCGGGTGGCCCGTCTGCACGGCGCCGGGGACGTCCGGCTGCACACCGAGCCGCGGCCGGCGGCGACCGGCGGCGACCGGCTCGTCGAGGTGACCGCGGTCGGGGTCTGCGGCTCCGACCTGCACTGGTTCACCGAGGGCGGGATCGGCGACGCGGTGCTGGCCCGGCCGCTGGTCCTCGGTCACGAGATGGCCGGTGTCGTCCGCGGCGGCCCGGACGACGGCCGGCGGGTCGCGGTCGACCCGGCGGTTCCGTGCGGGGTCTGCGAGCCCTGCCGGGACGGGTACGGCAACCTGTGCCCGGACGTGGTCTTCGCCGGGCACGGCTCCTGCGACGGCGGCCTGCGCCAGTTCCTCACCTGGCCGGCGCACCGCCTGCACCCGCTGCCCGACAGCCTCTCCGACGACGACGGCGCCCTGCTGGAGCCGCTGGGTGTCGCCCTGCACGCCCTCGACCTGGCCCGCCCGCGGATGGCCGCGACGGTGGCGGTGGTCGGCTGCGGCCCGATCGGCCTGCTGCTGCTCCAGCTGGCCCGCCGGCACGGCGCCACCCGGCTGCTGGCCGCCGAGCCGCTGCCGCACCGGATGGCGGTCGCGGAGTCGCTCGGCGCGGAGCCGGCCGCCGGCGCCGGGGTGGCGGACGTGGTGTTCGAGGTCTCCGGCTCGGAGGCGGCGGTGGACACGGCCCTGCGGCTGGCCAAGCCGGGCGCCCGGGTGGTGCTGGTCGGCATCCCGGACGGCGACCGCACCTCGTTCAGCGCGGGGCTGGCCCGGCGCAAGGGGCTGACGCTGGTGCTGGCCCGGCGGATGGGCGAGGTCTATCCGCGCGCGATCGACCTGGCCGCCCGGGGCCTGGTCGACCTGGCGCCGCTGGTCTCGGACGTGTTCGGGCTGGGCGAGGCGGCCACCGCGCTGAAGACGGCGGCCGCGCGGACCGGGTTGAAGGTCGTCATTCACCCGCAGCGCTGACCGAGGTGACGGCGCCGGCCGTCACCACGTCGTAGCGGTCGCGCGCGGCGGACCAGCCGGCCGGGGCCAGCGTGGCGCCGGCCTTGACCTTGCGCGGCGCCCGCCCGTCGACCGCGGCGGTGGTCGCGCCGCCGCGCAGGCGCAGCCGCACCGGCGTCCCGGTCGGCGTGCGCACGATCAGCTCGCCGACCGGGCCCTGCACCGAGATCGACACGGTCCCCTCGGGCCGGGGCAGCCGCAGCACCAGCCGCCCGGTGGCGCCGGTGACCTCGATGCCCGCGACACCGCCGGCCCCCATGTCGACGACCTGCTCGGCCGGGCCGCCGGCGAGCCGGAGGGTCCACGCCACCTTGGCGTGCAACTGGATGTCGGCGCCCGTGGTCCCGGGCTCACCGGTGCGGACGACGTCGAGCCGCGGACCCCGCTCGCCGTCGATCACGCTGGGCGTCGCGCTGCGGTCGGTGGTCGCGATGTCGAAGAGGATCTCGCCGAGGTCGGCGCTGCGTACGCGCACCACCGTCGCGGCGCCGGTCACCTCCAGACGCCGCTCGCGCACCGGGCCGAGCGGCGCGGTCACCCGGTGCGCGGCGTCGGGCCACGGCTGGTCGAGCGGGCTGGGCGAGGCGACGGCCGCGGACGGGACCGGCACCTCCTGCGCGCCGGCGGCCGGCCGGTAGACCGGCTCGAACGCGGCTGTCTGCCCGAGGACCACCCCGGCGGTCAGCGCCACGATCGCCACCGTGAACACCCACAGCCGCCAGGGCCGGCGGGGCCGCTCCTGGTAGACGATCACCGCGCGGGCGACGACCACCGGCGGCGGCTGGCGCTCCGCCGGCGGCGGCGGGACGTGCGGAAGCAGCTGGGTCGGCTCGGACCCGGCCGGCCCCGGGGACGGCTCGAACCAGTCCCGGCCGGCCCCGGACCCCTCCGGGGTGGGCGCGGACTCCGGCGACTCCCTGCCGAACCTGGCGTTCACCGTGCTGCCTCCGCTCGCCGGATCCCTGCATCCGGCCGACGGGTGATACGGATCTCAGCCCCGTTCGGATCGACGGATCTCGACACGGCGGGCCGGGCGGGTCGGTCGCGGGCGCCTGGCCACCCCGCAGGGTGATCACGCGGTGGTGGCTCGCCGGTACCGCCCGACCGCGGCCGGGACCGCGACCGCGAGCAGCCCCCCGAGCCACGCCAGCGCCTGCCCCACCGGCACGGCGGCCGGCCCGCCCAGGCACAGCACCCGCAGCGCGTCGACGGTGACGGTGATCGGGTTGACCCGCGCGAAGGCCTCCAGCCAGCCCGGGAAGGTGGCGATCGGGACGAAGGTGGAGCTGGTGAAGACCAGCGGGACGACCGCGAGCAGGCCGCCGATCCCGGCCGCCTCGGCGTCCCGGACGAGCAGCCCGAGCAGCGCGAAGACCCACGAGAAGGCGACACCGACGGTCAGGGCGAGCCCGAGCGCGGCGAGGGCGGCCACCGCTCCGGCGTGGAACCGGAACCCGATCGCGGACGCCACCGCCGTCATCAGGGCCAGCACGAACGCGTTGCGCACGGCGTCGGCGGCGACCCGGCCGGCCAGCACGGCCGCGCGGGCCGCGGGCAGCGCCCGGAACCGGTCGATCATCCCGGTGGCCAGGTCGTCGGCGAGGGCGACGCCGGTCTGCGAGGCGCCGAAGGCGATGGCCAGGACCCAGATGCCGGGCAGCGCGTAGTCGATGTAGCGGTCCACGCCGGGCGGGTGCACGGCGCCACCCCAGGCGTACGTGAACAGCAGCACGAACAGCACCGGTTGGGCCGTGGCGAACGCGAGGAGCGTCGGCACGCGGACCAGGCGGCGCAGATTGCGGCCGGTCACGGTGACGGTGTCGGCGACGGTGCTGGTCATGAGGCGCTCCCGGCGTCCGCGGGGTACGGCGCGACGGGCGCGCCGGTGAGGTCGAGGAACACGTCGTCCAGGCTCGGCCGGCGCAGGGTCAGGCCGGCGATGCGCAGCCCGGCCGCGGCGAGGCGGGCGGCGACCTCGGGCAGGACGTCCGGCCCGTCGGCGACCGGCACCACCACGAGCCCGGCGCCGGGGTCGACGCTCGGCGGCGCCGGACCGAGACCGGCCATCGCCGCGGCCAGCGGCCGGGCGTCGTCGCCGGGGCGGGGGCGCAGTTCCAGGCGGTCGCCGCCCACGGCGGCCTTCAGCTGCGCGGGGGTGCCGGCGGCGAGCACCAGGCCCCGGTCGAGCAGCACGACCCGGTCCGCGTACCGGTCGGCCTCGGTCAGGTACTGGGTGCTGAACAGCACGGTGGTGCCCTGGGCGGCCAGCTCGCCGATCAGCCGCCACAGGTCGAGCCGGCCGCGCGGGTCGAGGCCGGTGGTGGGCTCGTCCAGGAACAGCACCGCCGGCCGCGCGACCAGGCTCGCCGCCACGTCGAGCCGGCGGCGGGTGCCGCCGGAGTAGGTCCGGCTCTGCCGGTCCGCCGCGGCGCCCAGGCCGAACAGCTCCAGCAGGTCGCCGGCCCGCCGCCGGGCGGCGGACCGGCGCAGGCCGGACAGCCGGCCGATCATGGTGAGGTTCTCCCGGCCGGTCAGGTACGCGTCGACCGCGGCGTACTGCCCGGAGAGCCCGATGACGCGGCGTACGGCGGGCGCCTGGCGGACCACGTCCAGCCCCGTGATCCGGGCGTGGCCGCCGTCCGGGGGCAGCAGGGTGGCCAGGATGCGTACCGCCGTGGTCTTCCCGGCGCCGTTGGGGCCGACCAGCGCGAGCACCTCGCCGGCCGGGACCCGCAGGTCCACGCCGGCCAGGGCGGTGACCGCGCCGAAGCGTTTGACCAGCCCCTGCGCGTCGACTGCCGGTTGCGTGGTCACCCCGATCACCGCCCATAGCTAGTTTCACTACCTATGGCCGGACAGTAGCATAGCTACTTATCGAGGCGATAGACTGCGCCGCATGGCGGGCAGCGGGCAGGAGCTCAAGGGACACCTCGACGTGCTGCTGCTGGCCACGCTGGCCGCGGGCCCCCGGCACGGCTACGCGGTCAAGGAGGCGCTGCGCGAGGGCAGCGGCGGCCGGTTCGACCTGCCCACCGGCACCATCTATCCGGCCCTGCACCGCCTGGAGGAGGCCGGCCTGATCGCCGGGTCCTGGTCGGCAGTCGACGGCCGGCGCCGGCGCACCTACCGGCTCACCGTCGCCGGCGAGCGGCGGCTGCACGCCGACCGCGGCAACTGGCGCGAGTTCGCCACCGCGGTGACCGCCCTGCTGGAGCCCGGGCCATGGCCGGCCACGAGCTGATCGACGGCCACCGCGGTGACCGCCCTGCTGGAGCCCGGGCCATGGCCGGCCACGAGCTGATCGACGGCCACCTGGCCGCCCTGGCCCGCCGGCTGCCGGCCGGCGCCGTCGGCGAGCTCGCCGACGGGCTGACCGAGACCTGGGAGCATCACCTCGGCGCCGGCCTGCCGCCCGCGGCGGCCGCCCGCGCCGCCATCGCCGAGTTCGGCGCGCCCGAGCAGATCGTGGCGGCGTTCGTGGCCGCGGCCCCGGGCCGGCGGACCGCCCGGATGCTCCTGGCCACCGGCCCGCTCGTCGGGGCGTGCTGGGGCGCCACGCTGCTCGCCGCGGGCGCCCGGGCCTGGCCGGCCCCGGCGCCGGCGGCGGCGCTGGTGGTCGCGGCGGTGCTGCTGGCCGTGGTGGCCGCCCTGGTCGTGGCGGCCACCAGCCGCCGCAGCTACCGCCGGACCCGCCTGGGCGCGGCCGGCGGGTGCGCGCTGATCGCCCTGGACGCGACCATGCTGACCGCCGTCCTGCTGCTGGCGCCGGGCCCGGCGTGGCCGATGCTCCTGGCGGTCCCGGCCAGCCTGGCCCGCATCGGCCTGACCGCGCGCGCGTTGCCCGCGGCGCTCACCCGCTGAGCGCCGGGGGCAACGCGCGTGCGGCGCTCACCGCTGAGCGCCCGGTCAGCCGGCGGGCTTGGTGGCGCGGATGACCGCCGAGTGCATGCCGTCGGCCACCGGATGGGTCCGGGTGACGGTGATGCCGGTGAAGCCGGCGGCGGCCAGCCCGTCCCGGTACTCACCCTCCGACAGCGCCCCGGCGATGCAACCGGCCCAGCCGCCCCGCTCGGCGCGCTCGGCCGCCGTGAGCCCGTCCTCGGCCACGACGTCGGAGATCCCGATGCGCCCGCCGGGCCGCAGCACCCGGTGCATCGCGGCGAACACCGCGGGCTTGTCCACGGACAGGTTGATGACGCAGTTGGAGATCACGACGTCGATGCCGCCCGCGGGCAGCGGGATGTCCTCGATGTGGCCGCGGAGGAACTCCACGTTGTCCATCCCGGCCTCGGCGGCGTTGCGGCGGGCCAGCTCGAGCATCTCCGGCGTCATGTCGAGGCCGTACGCCCGGCCGGTGGGCCCGACCCGGCGGGCCGAGATCAGCACGTCGATCCCGCCGCCGGAGCCGAGGTCCAGCACGGTCTCGCCGGGGCGCAGGTCGGCCACCGCGGTCGGGTTGCCGCACCCGAGGCTCGCGGTGGTGGCCGCCACCGGCAGCCCGGCGCGGTCGTTTGCGTCGTAGCGGCCGGGGCCGAAGACCTCGGCCTCGGCGGCGGTCTCGTCGCAGCACGTCAGGGTCGCGTCCGGCGCCGGCGCGCAGCAGCCGCCGGGCTGCGCCGCCAGCACCGTGGCGGCCGCCGCGGCGTAGTGCTCGCGGACCTGCTCGCGCACTGTGGCAGGGTCGATGGTGTGATCGCTCATCGGGCACCTCCGGGGTCGGCGCTGAGAACAACTATTACACGGACTAGTGGAATATGACAGAGGCAGGGCGATGACCACCGATCGACTCGCACCGGAGCCGAACCCGGGCCCGGGGGCCACGCCGGTCCTCGCCCAGCTCACCTGCGCTCCCCCGCTGCGCGAGCGCGACCTCATGGACGGCGACCAGGCGGCCGGCATCGCCGGGCTGTTCAAGGTGCTGGCCAACGACACCCGGCTGCGGCTGCTGCACGCGCTGGCCCGCCGGGGCGAGGTCCGGGTCGGCGACCTCGCCGGCGAGCTCGGAATGAGCCAGCAGGCCGTGTCCAACCAGCTCCAGCGCCTGGCCGACCAGCGCATCCTGGCCACCCGGCGGGCCGGCACCAGCATCTACTACCGCATCGTCGACTCCTGCGTGCCGGCGCTGCTCGAGCTGGGCTGGTGCGTCCTGGACTCCACGGGGACGCCGGCCGCCCCGGCCCCGCCCGAGCGATAGGCGGCCGAGGCCGCCGGCCCGGCGGGCGCCGAACCCACCGGCTCAGCGCGACCCCGGCCGGTCGATCCGGTCGAGCAGCTCCTGCAGCATCAGGCCCCGGCGGACGTCGAGAGCGTGCGGCACCCCGGAGCGGACAGCCGCGGCGAACTCCGCCCGCAGCACCGGCCAGCACTCCTGGTGATCCACCGTGCCGAAGTCCAGCGCCAGTTCCCCCGCCGGGCCGTACAGCGCGATGCCGGCCCGCGACGACGGCAGCCCGACCGCGCCGGACAGCGACAGCTGGCTCACCGCGCCGCCACGGTGGACACAGGTCAGCTCGATCCACCGGCGGCTGTCGCCGGTGGCGCGCAGCTCCTCGACCGGCCCGAGCGCCGCGTCGGCCAGGTCGAGCAGATGCGGCCCGAGGTCGTACAGGGCGCCGCGGGTCAGCCGCCAGCCGGTCGCCATCGCCCCGCCCAGAAACGCGCCGTGCAGGTAGCAGGCCCGGGCGCCGGTCGTCCCGAACGCCGCCGCCGCGGCCAGGAACGCCCGCGTGCTGGGGTGGTAGCGCTTGGTCAGCACCAGCTGGGAGACCACGCCGTGCTCGGCGACGGCGTCGGCGAGCCCACGGGCCGCGTCGAGGTCGAGGGCGATGGGCTTGTCCAGCAGCAGCGCCTTGCCGGCCCGCGCGGCGCGCGGCGCGAGCGCGGCCTGCACGTCCGGCGGCACGGCGAACGCGACGGCCGCGCAGCCGTCCAGCAGTTCCTCGTACGAGCCGGCGGCGTGCGTGCCCAGCTCGGCGGCGAGCCGCGCGGCGGCCTCGGGGCGACGCGCCCAGACCGCCGTGAGCCGGGTCTCCGGGCCGGCGGCGAGCACCGGTCCGTGCATCGTCGCCGCCCACGGCCCCGCGCCGACCAGTCCCACCGCGACCGGCGCCGTCCCCCCGATACCGTCCATATCGGTCATTGTCGGCCACGGGTCGCGGGAACCGCGGGAGGCGGTCAGCAGGAGACGGACGCGGCGGGCATCATCCGGGCCAGCTCGGCGTCGACCGCGTCCGGCGCGTACACCTGGTCGACCACCATCGCGTACCCGCCGATCACGGCCGATTGGGCGCCGAGCCGGCTGGTGATGACCTCCAGGTGCCGGGTCGAGCGGGGCAGCGCGCTCTGGTAGAGCACCTCGCGCACGCCGGTGACGAAGTGGATGTCGGCCAGATCCCCGGCGATCACCAGCACCGCGGGGTTGATCATGCACACCACGGTGGACAGCACCTCGCCGACCAGCTGGCCCGCCGTCCGGGCCAGGTGGACCGCCTCGGCGTGCCCGGAGCGGATCCGCTCGACCAGCTCGGCGCCCGAGGAGGTGGGCGTGCCCGCGGCGGTGAGCTGCTGGGCCAGCGCGAGGCCGCTGGCCACCGCGGCCAGGCAGCCGTAGAGGCCGCACTCGCAGCGGGCCTCGCGGTGGTCGTGCAGCCGGATGTGGCCCAGGTCGCCGGCGCCGCCGTCGATGCCGCGGTACACCCGTCCGCCGATGACCACCCCCGCGCCGATGCCGGTCGCCACCTTCACCAGCACCAGCGCCGGGCAGCCGGGATAGTTGACCGTCTGCTCGCCCAGGGCCATGAGGTTGGCATCGTTGTCCACGTAGACCGGCCGGTTCCAGGTGCGGCGCAGCCGCTCGGCGATGGGGTAGCCGTCCCAGCCCGGCATGATCGGCGGCTGGGTGACCACGCCGGCGTCGAACTCCACCGGGCCGGGCACGCCGACCCCGATGCCGCGGACCCGGCCGGCGTCCCACCCGGTCCGGGCCAGCACCCGGCGGAACGCGCCGTCGACCCAGCCCAGCACCGCCTCGGGCCCCTCGCCGATCTTGATGGGCTCGTGCTCCTCGGCCAGCGGCCGCCCGCCCAGACCGACCACGGCGGCGCGCGCGTGGTTGCCGCCGAGATCGGCCACCAGCACGACGCCGTGGCCGGTGTCGACCTCCAGCAGCTCGGCCGGCCGGCCGCCGGTCGAGCCCTCGACGCCGGAGGCGCGCAGGTAGCCGGTGGCGCGCAGCACGTCGATGCGCTGGGTGATGGTCGAGCGGGCCAGTCCGGTGTAGCTCTGCAGCTCGCCCCGGGTCCGGGCGCGCCCGGTGCGCACCAGCCAGAGCAGGTGGCCCGCCGAGCTCTGGTTGCCTTCCGGCCTATCCCTTGTCAGCACCGGCGGTCAGCCCTTCGGTCAGGAGACGCTCGGCGGCAGCGTAGCTGGTCATGGTGCGTAGCGTAGGCAACACGGTCCGTGGCCAGTCCGGACGCCACTAATGCCCGGCCGGCGGGCATAAGTGGGTCGGCGATTGGGCGTAAGTTCCCGCGTTCCGCCCCGGAACCCACCCCGGCCGGGGTGAAATGGCGACGTGCCGCAGACAGTCCAGATCACCTCCCCGCACCACGTCGAGATGGTCGACCAACCCATAACGAAGCTCGGCCCCGGCCAGGTACGCGTGCGCACGAGCTACTCCGGGATCTCGGCCGGCACGGAGCTGACCGCGTACCGAGGCACCAACCCGTACCTGAACAAGTCCTGGGATCCCGCCCTGCGGCTGTTCGTCGACGACACCAGCGGCCTGAGCTATCCGGTCGCCGGGCTCGGCTACTCCGAGGTGGGCGAGGTGGTCGAGGTCGCCCCGGACGTCGCCGGCGAGCCCGGCATCCCGCCGGTCGGCGCCCAGGTGTGGGGCATCTGGGGGCACCGCGGCGAGGCCGTGCTGGCCGCCGAGAAGCTGCGCGGCTGCACGATCCCGGACGGGCTGGACCCGATCGCGGCGACCTTCGCCCGGGTCGGCGCGGTCGCGCTCAACGCGGTCCTGGCCGCCGACGTGCACCTCGGCGAGACCGTCGCCGTCTTCGGCCAGGGCGTGCTCGGGCTGCTCACGACCCGGCTGGTCCGGCTCTCCGGCGGCACGGTGGTGGCGGTCGACACCGTCCCCGGCCGGCTCGACAAGGCGCTGGAGTACGGCGCCACCGCCGTCGTCGACGCCCGCGAGGGCACGGTCGGGCCACAGCTGCGCGGGCTCACCGACGGCCGGGGCGCCGACGTGGCGATCGAGATCAGCGGCTCGTACCCGGCCCTGCACGAGGCCATCCGCGCGGTCACGGTCAACGGGCGGGTGGTCGCCGCCGGCTTCTACCAGGGCGACGGCGTCGGGCTGCGGCTCGGCGACGAGTTCCACCACAACCGGGTCCGGCTCATCTGCTCCCAGATCGGCGGGGTGCCGCCGGCGCTGGCCGAGCGGTGGGACCAGTCCCGGCTCAACCAGACCTTCCTGCGGCTGGCCGTGGAGCGCCGGATCGATCCGGCGGGGCTGGTCACCCATGTCATCCCGGCGGAAGAGGCGGCGGCCGCGTACCGCATGCTCGACCGCCGCCCGCACGAGGCCCTCCAGGTGGTGTTGAAGTTCCCGTGATCAAGATTTCCTGCCAGGAACAGTTGCTTCCCGGCCAGACGCTGCCGGAGAAGTTCGCGTTCGCCCGCTCCGCCGGCTACGACGGCATCGAGCTGCGCGCCCGCGGCGACTTCGCGTTCCGCGACCGCCTGCCCGAGCTGCGCCGGGCGGCGCGCGAGGGGGTGATCATGCCGTCGGTGTGCGTGGACATGGCGCACTTCCTCGGCGCCTTCGACGCCGGCCTGCGCCGCGACGCCGTCGCCCAGCTCAAGTCCCAGCTGTCGGTGATCGCCGAGGTGGGCGGCCCCGGCGCGGTGGCCTGCACCCCGGCCGCGTGGGGCATGTTCTCGCGCCGGCTGCCGCCGTTCGAGCCGCCCCGCAGCGAGGAGGAGGACCGGGCGGTGCTGCTCGACGGCCTCGCCGAGCTGGGTCGGCACGCCGCGCGCGAGGGCGCGACGCTGGTCCTGGAGCCGCTCAACCGGTACGAGGACCACATGGTCAACCGGCTGGAGCAGGCGGTCGGGCTGGTCGCCGAGGTGGGGCTGGCCTCGGTGCGGGTGCTGGCCGACACGTACCACATGAACATCGAGGAGGACGAGCCCTCCTCGGCGCTGGTCGAGGCGGCCGCCTGGCTGGGCCACGTGCAGGTCAGCGACTCCAACCGGTTCCAGCCCGGCGCCGGGCACCTGGACTGGGCGGCGCTGCTGGGCACCCTCGACGCGGTCGGCTACGACGGCTACCTGGCGCTGGAGTGCCGGTTGCGCGGCGAGCCCGCCGCCGCCGTGGCCGCGGTGCCCGGCTTCCTGCGCCGCCACGACGTCAGTGTCCCGGTATGACCATGACCATGACGTCCGGCGCCGCGCAGCGCCCGGCGGTGTTCGGCGACGTGGACCGGGCGGCCCGGCGGGTGCTGGCCACGAACTGGCGGCGGTGCGCGACCGTGCCGGCCGCCGGCCTCTACCCGCACCAGTGGAGCTGGGACTCGGCCTTCATCGCCATCGGCCTGCGGCACCTGTCCCCGGTCCGCGCCCAGCGGGAGCTGGAGTCGCTGTTCGGCGCGCAGTGGCGCGACGGGCGCGTGCCGCACATCGTGTTCGACCCGCACGTCGACCCCGACGCCTACTTCCCCGGTCCGTCGTTCTGGCGTTCCGCGTCCGCGCCGGGCGCGCCCGCGGTGCCGACGTCGGGCATCGTGCAGCCGCCGGCGCACGCCCTCGCCGCCTGGCTGACCTACCGCGCCGACCCGGCGGCGGCCCGGGCGCGCGGCTTCCTGCCCCGGATCTACCCGCGGCTGGTCGCGTGGCACCGCTACCTCACGGCCCGGCGCGACCTGACCGGCGCCGGCCTGGTGGCGTTCGTGCACCCGTGGGAGTCCGGGATGGACAACAGCCCGGCCTGGGACGCCCCGCTGGCCCGGATCACGCCGGCGCCCACTGGCGACTTCACCCGCCGCGACCTGCACCACGCCGCGGCCGCCGAGCGGCCGACCGACGAGGACTACGGCCGCTACGTGCGGCTGGCCCGCGACTACCGCGACGCCGGTTACGCCGACTCGCTGCGGGTGCACGCCTTCGCGGTGGAGGACCCGCTGGGCAACGCCCTGCTGGCCGCCGGCGAGGACGCGCTCGCGGCGATGGCCACGGAGCTCGGCCGCGACCCCCGGCCGCACCTGGCCGCCGCCGAACGGCTCAGCGCCGCGCTGGTGTCCACCCTGTACGACCCGGCCGCCGGGATGTTCTTCCCGCGGGACGCGCACACCGGCGCGCTCATCCGGTCCGGTTCCGTCGGCGGCCTGCTGCCGCTGATCGTGCCGGGGCTGCCGGTGGCCGCCGCGCTGATCGCGACGGCGCGGGGCGACCGGTTCCGGCTGGGCCAGGCGTGCCCGCTGCCCTCGTACGACCTGACCGCCGCCGACCACGACCCGGGCCGCTACTGGCGCGGGCCCGGGTGGATCAACACCAGCTGGCTGTTCTGGCACGGGCTGCGGCTGCACGGCGAGACCGCGCTCGCCGACGACCTGCGGCGCCGCCTGCTGGAGCGGGTGCGCGCCGCCGGCTTCCGCGAGTACCTCGACCCGCTGACCGGGGCCGGCCACGGCGCCGACGACTTCAGCTGGACGGCGGCGCTGACCCTCGACCTGCTCCGGGCGGCGTGACCGGACACTCGGTGGTCGCCGGCACCACCTGCCTGCTGACCACCGCGGCCGGCGCCGACGTCTCCGGCTCCACGGTGGACGGACTTTTCGTCGACGACTGCCGCCACCTGTCCCGGCTGGTGCTGCGCGTGTCCGGGGCGGACCTGCGGGTGCTGCGCAGCGATCCCGGGGTGACCACGTACGCGCCGGGGACCGCACGCCATGAGGACCCGCCGTACCTGCTGGTCCGGCGCCGGCGGGTCACGCCCGGGCGGCTCGCCGAGTCGCTGGAGCTGACCAGCTTCGCCGGCACGCCGCAGACCGTCGAGGTGGGCTACGAGGTCGCGGCCGACTTCGCCGACCAGTTCGAGCTGCGCTCGGCGCGGACCTTCGACAAGTCCGACGCCGTCCGCGACACCGCGGCCGGCCGGGACCGGCTGGTCTACTCGTACGCCCGGCGCGGGTTCGCCCGCACCACGACGGTCCGCGCCGCCCCGCCCGCCGGCCTGACCCCCGACGGCGTGCGCTGGACGGCGGTGCTGCCGCCCCGGGGAACGGTGACCCTGGAGCTGACCGTCTCGGCGTCGCCGGCCGCCGGGCCGCTGGTGGCCCGCGACGACCTGGCCCGCTGCGTCCGGCAGGGCCTGGCCGACCTGGACGCCCTGCGGATGCCCGCGCCCGGCGTGCCCGGAGCCGTCGTGCCGGCCGCCGGCGCGCCCTGGTTCCTCACCGTCTTCGGCCGCGACAGCCTGCTGACCTCGCTGTTCGCCCTGTCCCACCGGCCGGAGCTGGCGGCCGGCACGCTGCGGGTGCTGGCCGCCACCCAGGGCCGCACGGACGACGAGTCCCGGGTCGAGCAGCCGGGCAAGGTGATCCACGAGCTGCGCCACGGGGAGCTGGCCACCACCGGCGAGGTGCCGTACGCCCGCTACTACGGCTCGGTCGACGCGACCCCGCTGTTCCTCATGCTGCTCGCCGCCCACCACGAGGTGACCGGCGACGAGGCGCCGGCCCGGTCGCTGGAGCCGGCGGCCCGCGCCGCGGTGGGCTGGATGCTGGGCCCGGGCGGCCTGGCGGCCGGCTACCTGCGCTACCGCACGGACCGGCCGGGTCTGGTGCACCACTGCTGGAAGGACTCCGCCGACTCGATCGTCTTCCGCGACGGCGCCCCGGCCGCCGGGCCGATCGCGGTCGCCGAGGCGCAGGGGTACGCCTACCGGGCGCTGCTGGGCGCCGCCCGGCTCGCCGCCCGGGTGTGGAGCGACCCGGCCTGGTCGGCGGAGCTCACCGCCGCCGCGGCCGGGCTCCGTGACCGGTTCGCCGCCGACTTCCGGCTCCCGGACGGGTTCGTGGCGCTGGCCCTCGACGGTTCCGGCGCGGCGGTCGACGCAGCGGCGTCCAACGCGGGACACGTGCTGTGGTGCGGTCTGCTCGACGACGAGTGGGCGGGCACGGTCGCCGACCGGCTGGCCGGCGACGACTTCTTCTCCGGCTGGGGCCTCCGGACACTGGCCGCGGGGCAGGTCCCGTACCACCCGCTGTCGTACCACCGGGGCGGGGTGTGGCCGCACGACACGGCGATCGCGGTGGCCGGGCTGGCCGCCGCCGGACGCCGGGCCGAGGCGGCGCGCATCGCCGACGGGCTGCTCGCCGCGGCCTCGTACGGCGACGGCCGGCTGCCCGAGGTGATGACCGGCCTGGGGCGCGAACGGGGCGGGGGCCCGGTGCCGTACCCGCACTCGTGTTCGCCCCAGGCGTGGGCGGCCGCGGCGCCCCTGCTGCTGCTCGACATCTGACCCTTGCGGCGGTGCTATACCGGCGTATAGTCGGCCACACGTCCGTATAGGGGGTGGGGCTCGTGGGGCACGCGACCGGCGACGCGGCGTACGAGGACCTGACCGCCCGGGCGCGGATCCGTGACGCCGCCATCCGCCTGTTCGCCGAGCGTGGCAACGACGCCACCACGGTGCGCGACATCGCCCAGGCGGCCGGCGTCTCACCCGGCCTGCTCCGCCACCACTTCGGGTCCAAGGAAGCGCTGCGCGAGGCGTGCGACCACTACGTGCTGGACCGGATCGTGAAGATCAAGGAAGAGCTCTACGTCGAGAACAAGATGGCCAGCCCCAGCTTCCTGCCGTCGGTGCATCCGACCATCCTGCTGTCCTACAAGTACGTCACCCGGGCGCTGCTGGACGGCTCGCCCCGGGCCGCGGCGATGTTCGACGACATGGTCGCGCTCACCGAGCAGTGGCTCGGCAAGAACGCCCCCGGCGTCACCGACGACTACCGCGCGTACGCCGCCGTGCTGGTCGGCATGCAGTCCGGGATGCTCGCCATGCACGACCACGTCTCCCGGGCCCTGGGCGCCGACATCTTCACCACCGAGGGGCACCTGCGCATGGCCGGCGCGCTGACCGACTTCTACTCCCACCCCCTGCTCGACCCCGACTACGTCGCGAAGGCCCGCGAGGCGATCACGCAACTACGGGCCGCTGCCGAAGGAGCATGACCATGACCGAGGCGATCCACACAGCCGCACTGGTCAAGACGTTCGGGCCCACCCGCGCGCTGGACGGGCTCGATCTCGCCGTGCAGACCGGGGAGGTGCACGGCTTCCTCGGCCCCAACGGCGCCGGGAAGTCCACCACTCTGCGCATCCTGCTCGGGCTGCTGCGCGCCGACTCCGGCGCCGTCCGGCTGCTCGGCGGCGACCCGTGGCGCGACACCGCGGCGCTGCACCGCCGCCTGGCCTACGTGCCCGGCGACGTCACCCTGTGGCCGGGCCTGACCGGGGGCGAGGTCATCGACCTGCTCGGCCGGCTCCGCGGCGGGCTCGACACCCGCCGCCGCGCCGAGCTGCTGGAGCGCTTCGACCTCGACCCGAGCAAGAAGGGCCGCTCCTACTCCAAGGGCAACCGGCAGAAGGTCGCGCTGATCGCCGCGCTGGCCTCCGACGTCGAGCTGCTGCTGCTGGACGAGCCCACCTCGGGGCTGGACCCGCTGATGGAGGAGGTCTTCCGCCAGGTGATCCGCGAGGAGCAGCAGCGCGACGGCCGCACCGTGCTGCTGTCCAGCCACATCCTGGCCGAGGTCGAGGCGCTCTGCGACCGGGTCACCATCATCCGCGAGGGGCGCGCGGTCGAGACCGGCACGCTCGCCGGCCTGCGGCACCTGACCCGCACCTCGATCCAGGCCGACCTGGCCGGTCCGGCCACCGGCCTGGCGGCCCTGCCCGGCGTGCACGACCTGCGGACCCACAACGGCACCGTGCGCTTCGATGTGGACACCGCCGCGCTCGACGCGGTGCTGCGGCAGCTCACCACCGCGGGCGTCCGGAGCCTGACCAGCCAGCCGCCCACCCTCGAGGAGCTGTTCCTGCGCCACTACGACCGGAGCCCGAACGGGGCCGGGCGCCGCCCGGAGGTGGCCCGGTGAACGCGCTGACCGGCACCCGCACCCTGGCCCGGCTCGCCCTGCGGCTCGACCGCGTCCGGCTGACCGCGTGGATCCTCGGGCTCTCGGTGATGCCCATGGGCACCGCGGCCAACTACTTCCAGCTGTACCCGACCGAGCAGGAGCTGCGCGCGGTGAGCGGCGTGCTCACCAACCCCTCGCTCGTGGCGCTCAGCGGCCCGCTGTTCGACCTGTCGATCGGCGGCCTCACCGCGTGGAAGATCGGCGTCACCGAGTTCATCCTGGTCGCGCTGATGAGCATGCTGACCGTCGTGCGGCACACCCGCACCGAGGAGGAGACCGGCCGGCTGGAGCTGCTCGGCGCCACCGTCATCGGCCGGTACGCCCCGCTCACCGCCGCGTTGCTGGTCACCACGCTGGCGAACGTGACCATCGGCGTGCTGGCGGCGCTCGGGCTGACGGCGACCGGGCTGCCGGCCGCCGGGTCGGTCGCCTTCGGCCTGGCCACCGCGCTGGTCGGGACGCTGTTCGCCGCCGTCGCGGCGGCCGCCGCGCAGGTCACCGGGAGCGCCCGGGCGGCCACCGGCATCACCGGGGCGGTCCTCGGCGGCACCTACCTGCTGCGGGCCGTCGGCGACACCGGGCCGACCTGGCTGACCTGGCTGTCGCCGATCGGCTGGGGACTGCACGTGCGCCCGTACGGCGGCGAGCGGTGGTGGGTGGCCGCGCTGTTCCTGGTGACCGCGGCCGCCTTCACCACCGCCGGCTACGCGCTCGCCGGCCGCCGGGACGTCGGCGCCGGCCTGCTCGCCGAGCGGCCCGGGCCGGTGGCGGCGGCGCCCGGGCTGCGCAGCTCGTTCGCGCTGGCCTGGCGGCTGCACCGCGGGCTGCTGCTCGGCTGGACCCTGGGCCTGGCGGCGACCGGGGCGGTGATGGGTGGCGCGGCCGCCGGCATCGCCGACCTGACCTCGCCGAACCAGCAACTCTCCGACGTCCTGGCCCGGATGGGCGGGCGCGCCGGGTTCACCGACGCGTTCCTCGGCGCGATCTTCGGCATCACCGGCATGGTCGCCGCCGCCTACACGGTGCAGGCGACGCTGCGGCTGCGCCACGAGGAGAGCAGCGGGCGGGTCGAGGCGCTGCTGGCCACCCGCGTCGGCCGGGTCCGCTGGGCGGCCGGCCACCTGGTGTTCGCCCTGCTGGGCACGGCGCTGCTGCTCACCGTGGCGGGGGTCGCCGGCGGGATCGCGTACGGCGCGCAGATCGGCGACGTCGGCGGGCAGGTGGGCCGGCTGCTCGGCGCCGCCCTGGTGCAGCTGCCGGCCACCTGGGTGCTGGCCGGGCTCGGCACCGCCCTGCTCGGCCTGGCCCCGCGGCTCAGCTCGCTGGCCTGGGCCGCGCTCATCGCCTGCGTGCTGATCACCGAGCTCGGCGCGTTGTTCGGGCTGAGCCAGTGGCTGCTGGACGTCACCCCGTTCGCGCACGTGCCGAAGCTGCCCGGCGCCGCGTTCACCGTGACGCCGGTGCTGTGGCTCACCGCCGTCGCGGTGGCCCTGGGCGCGGCCGGGCTCGCCGGGCTGCGCCGCCGCGACATGCCGGTGACGTGACGCCCGCCGAACCGAAGCCACGGCCGGAGACGACCGACGACGGACACTTCGTCGTCATCTCCGGCCGCCGCTGGCGCGCGACCGACCCGGCCATCCCCGAGGACGTCGCCGCGGTGCTGCGCCGGGCGCTGATGGCCGCCCGGCGCGCTGTCGGCGCGGCCCTGCGCGCCGGCGAGGATCCGGCGCCGGCGCGGGCCCGGGTGCAGGCGGCCAAGGTGGCGCTCGGCGAGCGCGGCGTCCCGTGGTGGGAGCAGACGCTGGAGCAACGCCGCCGGCGCTGGGAACAGGGGCTGCGCGCAGCGGACCAGCCGCCCGGCCGGTCCGCTGCGCCGCGCCCGTGATTCAGCGGGATCCCGCGCACAGCGCCGCGTCCACACTGTCCGAGACGTGCGTAGTCATCTCCTCGGACGTGGGCAGCGCGGTCACCGCCACCACCGCGGAGCGGCCCCGCTCGGTGACCAGGTTCCGGGTCTCGAAGCCCTGGATGTCGCCGCCGTGCCCCCAGGCGTGGCCGCCGCACGGCAACGCGTGCCGGGCGATGCCCAGGCCGTACTCCCAGTCGCCGGTGGGCTCGAATCCCGGCGCGGCGACCGTCGTCGTCAGGGCGGCCTGCTGGGCGGGCCGGAGCAGCCGGCCGCCGATCAGCGCCTCGAGGAAGGTCCGCAGCTCGCCGGGCGTGGAGATCAGCTGGCCCGCGGCCCAGCCCAGCGACGGGTCCATCCGGGTGACGTCGATCCACGGGGCGCCCGGCGCGACGGCGACGTAGCCGTGCGGGTGGCGCCCGGTGAGGCGCTGCTCGCCGACCCCGGGCCAGGACGTGTGGCGCAGGCCGAGCGGCTCGATGATGCGCCGGGTGATCTCCTCGCCGACCGGGCGGCCGGTGACCCGCTCGGCCAGCAGGCCGGCCAGGACGTAGTTGGTGTTGCTGTACTCCCACCTCGCGCCGGGGGCGAACCGGGCGGGCCGGGTCAGCGCGGCGTCCACGAGCCGGCGCGGGTCGTAGTACGCGTGACTCAGCCGCACCAGGTCCCGCGGCTCGGTGAACAGCACGTCGTCGTAGTCGGGCAGGCCGCTGGTCTGCTGGAGCAGCTGCCGCACGGTGATCCGGCCGCCGTCGATGCCGGCGCCGCGTACCACCCCGGGCAGGTAGCGCTCGACGGTCCCGTCGAGATCGATCCGGCCCTCCCCCACGAGCTGGAGCACGACCACGGCGGTGAAGGTCTTGGTGTTGCTGCCGATCCGCACCCGGCCGTCGCGCGGCACCGGCTGCCCGGTGCGCAGGTCGGCGACGCCGGCGGTGTAGTCGCGGACCCGTCCGTCGGCGCCACGCACCGAGGCCAGCGCGCCGGGGAAGCCGTCCCCGGCGACCAGGCGGTCGAGCTGGTGCCGGACGACGTCGCTCCGGCCCGGCGCCGCGGGGCCGGCCGACGCGGCGGGCGCGGCCAGCACCGCGCCGGCGGTGAGGGCGGCGAGCGCCCCGGCGGTCACGGCGACGGCACGGCGATTGCTGATCATGGGAGCTCCTCGGCTGGTGTCGGTCCTGGGTACGCCCTCCAGCCTGGGGAAATCCCGGCGGGTTCTCGATCCCGCCTGCTGCCCGCCCGCGGTACCGCAGGCGCTACCGGCCCGGCGCGTCCCGCGACCCGGCCCCGCCCGGTCAGCCGCCGGCCTGGCCGTGACCCGGCCGGCCGGCGGCCCGGCGCCGGCGACGACCGCGGTCCACCAGCGCCGGGACCTCAGTGCGGGCTGTGCCACCCCAGCGCGCCGGTCAGCTCGGCCAGCAGCGCCTCGTCGCCGGCCAGCCCGGCGTCCAGCAGCTCCAGCACCCGCCGGCTCGCCTCGGCCGGCGACCCGTTCGCCGCGCCCCGCACGTCGTCCGCGGCGGCGTCCTTGACCGGTGGACCTGCCCCGCGCAGGTGGGCGATCCAGGCCGCGACCGCCCGCACCGCACCGGCCGGCATCCGGCCGGCGGCCCTTTCCGCGCGCAGCACCGGCAGGATCCGTACGGGCAGCTTCAGCGAGCCGTCCGCGGCGATCTGCGCCAGCCGGTGCCGGATGCGCGGGTTGGACCACCGCTCGACCAGCGCCGCCCGGTACGCGGCGATCTTCGCGGCCGGCAGCGGCAGGTGCCGGGACGCCTCGTCCCACCACTGCTCCAGCCAGCGCCGGCACCGCGGATCGGTGACGGCCCGCTCGACCGTCTCGTGGCCGAGCCCGCCCCCGGCGTACGCCAGCAGCGAGTGCCCGCCGTTGAGCAGCCACAGCTTGCGCTGCTCATACGGGGTGACGTCGGCGACGAACCGGGCGCCGGCGGCCTGCCACGCCGGGCGCCCGCCGGGGAAGTCGCCGCTGAGCACCCACTCGGCGTACGGCTCGGTGACCACGGGCGCCGCGTCGGCCCGGCCGGTCCGCGCCGCGACGGCGCTGATGTCGTCCTCGGTGGTGGCCGCGGTGATCCGGTCGACCATCGTGGTGACGAACGAGACGGTGTCCCGGATCCACGCCGCGAGGGCCGGGTCGAGCGACGCCGCCAGGCGGCCGGCGGCAATCGGTTGCCACGACTTGCCCCCGAGCGCGCTACGGCGGGGCGGACCCGGCAGCCCGGGCCCGGCCGGCGCCGCGACGGTGGTCAGCGGCGGGGTGACCAGCTCGGCCGCGAAGATGTTGTCGAAGCCGATGACGCTGACGTCGCGCGGGACGCGGGCGCCGGGTACCCGGCCGCGGAGGCGGCCGGGCGCCCCGGACGATTTCGGAGTAGAACGGGTGGGTGATGTCCGAGATGGCCAGCGCGAGCATCGAGGTCCGCCCGGTGGGCCGGGCGCGGGCCGGCGAGTGGGTGCGGTATCCCAGCTCGGCGGCGATCCGGCGGACCCGTTCGTTGGTCTCGAGGCCCACCCGGCCGGGCCGGGAGAAGGCGCGCGATACCGTCGACGGTGCGACTCCCGCCGCCCGTGCCACGTCGTCGATGGTGGGTGGCCGGGGCCGGGGGCCCCGTGCCCGCGTCGTCCACACGCACCTCCGCGGCCGAGGCGATCGTCACCGACGTCAGTGACCGGCGCCCGGGCGGCAACCGCCGGCGGGCGGCCCCGTACCGAAGGGAACCTCCATGATCGACACGGCAGGCGTGACCGCCCGGCTCGCCGGCATCGGCCGGCTCGGCGTCGCCTTCTCCGGCGGGGTCGACTCCTCGGTGCTGCTGGCCCTGGCCGCCCGGGCGCTCGGGCCCGGCCGGGTCGTGGCGATCCTGGGCGTCTCCCCCAGCCTGGCCGCCGCCGAACGGGCCGCGGCGCACGAGGTGGCCCGGCACATCGGCGTCGCGGTCGTCGAGGTGGCCACCCACGAGGGCGACCGGGCCGCGTACCGGGCCAACGGCCCGGACCGGTGCTTCCACTGCAAGGACGAGCTGTTCACCCGGATCGGCGACGAGGTCGTGGCGGCGCACGGCCTCGACGCGATCGCGTACGGCGAGAACGCCGACGACGCCCGCCGCCCGGACCGGCCCGGGTCCCGGGCCGCGGTGGCCCACCGGGTGTTGCGGCCGCTGGCCGACGCCGGGCTCGACAAGGCGGCGGTCCGCGCGATCGCCCGTGACCTGGCGCTGCCGTGCGCCGACAAGCCGGCCGCGCCCTGCCTGGCGTCGCGCATCCCGCACTTCGCCGACGTCACCCCGGCCAAGCTGGGCCAGATCGAGCTGGCCGAGGCGGCGCTGCGCCGGCTGGGCTTCGCCGAGCTGCGGGTCCGCCACCACGGCGAGGTCGCCCGGATCGAGCTGCCGGCCGGGGACCTGCCCCGGGCCGTCGCCGAGCCGCTGCGCGGCGAGATCCGCGCGGCGGTGCTGGCGGCCGGATTCCGGTTCGTCACGCTGGACCTGTCCGGGGTGCAGTCGGGCGCGTTCACGCTGCCGCTGGTCGGGCCCGCGCATGCCTGACGACCGGCCCGGCGATCTCGCCGCCTTCGCCCAGCTCGACCTGGACCGGACCGCCCGGCGCGGCTACCCCGAGGCGGTGTACTGCGCCGGCAAGACACCCGGGCAGGTCGGCGCGATCGCCGCCGCCGTCCGCGCCCGGCCGGACGTGGTCACCCTGTTCACCCGGGCCGGGCCGGGGCACGCCGCGGCGGTGCTGCGCGAGCTGCCCGACGCCCGGCACGACCCGGAGGCGGCGTTGCTGGCCTGGCCGCCGCAACCGCCCGCGCCGGCCGGCGGGCTCGTGGTCGTCGTGGCGGCCGGGACCTCCGACCTGCCGGTCGCCCGCGAGGCGCTGCAGACGGCGCGCTACCTGGGCCGGCGTACCGAGCTGGTCGTCGATGTGGGGGTGGCCGGGCTGCACCGGGTGCTGGGCCGGCTGGAGCTGCTGCGCCGGGCCCGCGTGGTCGTGGTGGCCGCGGGGATGGACGGCGCCCTGCCCAGCGTCGTCGCCGGCCTGGTCGCCGCGCCGGTGGTCGCGCTGCCGACCTCGGTCGGGTACGGCGCCGCCTTCGACGGCCTGGCGGCCCTGCTGGCGATGATGAACGCCTGCGCCCCGGGCGTCGCCGTCGTGAACATCGACAACGGGTACGGCGCCGGGCACCTCGCCGCGCAGATCGCCGCCCCGGCGCCCGCGGAGCCGGCGTGACAGCGCACCGGCACGCGTGGATCGACGCGTCGGCCGGGGTGGCCGGGGACATGCTGCTCGGCGCGCTGATCGACGCCGGCGCCGCCCCGGGGGCCGTCCGGCTCGCGGTGGAGGCGGTCGTGCCCGGGGCCGTGCGGATCTCCTCGGCCGCGGTGACCCGGGCCGGGCTGCGCGCCGTGCACGTCCGGGTCGAGCCGCTGATCGCCGACGCCCCCCGGCGTACCTGGTCCACCATCCGCGGCCTGCTGGCCGGGGCCGCGCTCGCGCCGCGGGTCCGCGACCGGGCCACCGCGGTCTTCGCCCGGCTGGCCGAGGCGGAGGCGCGGGTGCACGGCATCCCCGCCGCCGACGTGCACTTCCACGAGGTGGGCGCGCTGGACTCGCTCGCCGACGTCGTCGGGATCTGCGCCGCGCTGGAGGAGCTCGGCGTCGCCACCGTCAGCGCGGGCGAGGTCGCGGTCGGCGCCGGCCGGGTCCGGACCGCGCACGGCGAGCTGCCGGTCCCGGTGCCCGCCGTGGCCGAGCTCGCCCGGGGCTGGCGCGTGCGCGCCGGCGGCGCCGGGGAACTGGCCACCCCGACCGGGCTGGCGGCGATCCGCGCGCTCGCCGCGTCCTGCGAGGACCTGCCGCCCCTGCTGGTCGAGGCGGTCGGGGTCGGCGCGGGCAGCCGGGACACCCCCGGGCGGGCCAATGTGGTGCGCGTGGTCCTCGGCGCCGGACCGCCCGCCGCGCCGGGCGTCGCCGCCGAGCCGGCCGTGCTGCTGGAGGCCAACGTCGACGACCTCGACCCGCGGCTGTGGCCGGAGGTCCTCGCCGGGCTGCTGCGATGCGGCGCCGCCGACGCCTGGCTGGCGCCGATCACCATGAAGAAGGGCCGCCCGGCGCACACCCTCAGCGTGCTGTGCCACCCGGAGCGCGCCGCGATCCTGCGGGAACGCATCTTCCGCGACACCAGCACCCTCGGGGTCCGCGAGGGCGCGCTGCGCAAGCACGTGCTGCCGCGGGCCTTCGCCGACGTCGCCGTGGCCGGCGCACCCGTGGCGGTCAAGCTGGGCCACGACCGCGGCGTCATCGTGCAGGTGATGCCCGAGTTCGACGACGTCGCGGCGCTCGCCCGCAAGCTCGGCCGGGCCGAGCGGCAGGTGCTCGCGGAGGCGGCGGCCGCCGCGGCCGCCGCCGGACTGGTCGTGGGCGCCCCGCTGCCCGGTGACGCCCGCCCGGCCTGACCCGCGGCAAGTGATGGCAAGTCCTGGTCATGAGACTCTCCGTCCGATCCATCGTCGGCTACGGCGCCGGCGACGCCGCCAACAACCTGGCCTTCACGCTCGGCACGACCTTCCTGCTGCTCTACTGCACCGACGTGGTCGGCCTGCCGGCGGCGACGGTCGGCACCATGTTCCTGGTCGTCCGGCTGTGGGACGCGTACGCGCTGGCCGCCGGCGGCTACGTCAGCACCCCGGGCCCGGGCGCGGCGCAGCCGCACACCGCGATCATCGCGATCAAGGCCGCCCTGGGCCTGGTCCCGGCGGGCCGACGAGCGCACGCGGGTCCTGCTGGCGGCTACGGCCGCCGCGCCGGCGCCGGTGCCCGCGTGACCCACGGCGTGGATGGCCCGCCGCGGGGGTACATCGAGCCGACGAACCCCCGGCCCCTGTGAGGATGCCATGTCTGATCTGCGGAAGCTGTTGCGCGCCGAGCCCGGCGGCACCCGGCTCGCCGACATCGACCCCCGGAGCACGCCCGGACTGCCCGGCCGGCGGGTGGTCGGCGACGACCGGAAAGGGTGGTCCGCGACCGAGGTCGCCGCCGCCTCCGAGGCGCTCGGCGGGTACCAGGAACGGTTGTTCGCCTCGGCCAAGGAGGGCGCCACCCGGCAGCGGGTGCTGCTGGTGCTGCAGGCCATGGACTGCGGGGGCAAGGACGGCACCGTCCGCAACGTCACCCAGGGCATGAGCCCGGCGGGGATGAAGGCCGTCGGCTTCGGCCCGCCGACGGCGGAGGAACGCCGCCACGACTTCCTGTGGCGCATCGCCCGGGCGCTGCCCGCGCCCGGCTACGTGGGCGTCTTCAACCGCTCGCACTACGAGGACGTCCTGGTCGCGCGCGTCCACAACCTCGTCAGCGAGGACGTCTGGTCGGGGCGCTACGAGCAGATCAACGCCTTCGAGGCCGAGCAGGCGGCCGACGGCCTGACCATGGTCAAGGTCATGCTGCACATCTCCCGCGACGAGCAGAAGAAGCGGCTCCTGGCCCGGCTCGACGACCCCGGCAAGCACTGGAAGTACAACCCCGGCGACCTCGCCGAACGGGCCCGCTGGGACGACTACCAGCAGGCCTACGAGGACGCCCTGAACCGGTGCAGCACGGACGCCGCGCCCTGGTACGTGGTCCCCGCGGACCGCAAGTGGTACCGCAACTGGGCGGTCGCCACCCTGCTGCGGGACACCTTCGCCGACCTCGACCCGCAGTACCCGGAGCCGGACTTCGACGTGGCCGCCGAGCGCGCCAAGCTGCTGGCCGCCGGTTGAGGCCGGCCCTCAGCCGGTGGGCGTGGCCGCCCGGACGGCCTCCTCCACCGTGGGGTGCAGCGGCAGGATGCGATCGAGGTTGGCGGCGTGCAGCACGACGGCGACCGGCGGCTGGAGGCCGGCCAGGTGGACCTGCCCGGTGCCCGCGGTGGTCCGCCGGTGCAGGTCCACGAACAGCGCCAGGCCGCCGGAGTCGCAGAAGCCGAGCTCGGTGAGGTCGATGACCAGCCGGTCGTGGCCGCCGTGGAGCGCCGCCTCGGCGGCGTCGGCGAGCACCGCGCGGCTGTCGTGGTCCAGCTCGCCGGCGGCGGCCAACACCGCCACCCGCGCCGCCACGTGCCGGGTGGTGACCGTGAGCATCTGCTGCGTCATGACGCCGGGTGGTCCTCTCCGCCGTTCGGCCCCGCGTGAGGCACGGTCTTCAGCGCCGCGGGGGTGGACCATTGCACCAGCATCAGCGTGGCGTCGTCCACGGGCGGCCCCGCCTGATGGTCCACCACCGCGTGCGCCAGCCGGCGCAGGGTCTCCGGCGCCGGCAGTCCGGCGCCCTCGTGCTGCTCGGTCAGGTCGACGAGGCGGGCCACACCGAACCGGTCGCCGCCGGCGGTCCGCGCCTCGGTGACGCCGTCCGTGTAGAGCAGCAGACGGTCCTCCGGCTCCAGCACCTCCTCGGCCACCTCGACGGCGGGGTCCTCGATGCCCAGCGGCATCCGCCGGCCCGCGCCGAGCTCGCGCACCAGCTTGCCGTGCCGCAGCAGCAGCGGCGCGGGGTGGCCGGCGTTGACGTACCGCAACCGGCCGGTCTCCAGGTCGAGCTCGGCGAGGACCGCGGTGGCGAAGCGGGTGTCGGTGAACTGCTCGACCAGGGCGGCGTCGGCCGCGCGGGCCTGGTGGTGGACGTCGCCGCCGGCGTGCCGGACGGCCCGGATCGCGGCCAGCGCGACCGCGCACGCCAGCCCGGCCCGCAGCCCGCGGCCCACCGCGTCGAGGATCAGCAGGCTCGCGGTGGCGCCGTCGAGGGCGTAGTCGAAGCCGTCGCCGCCCACCTCGTAGCAGGGTTGCAGGATGGCGCTGATGGCCACCCGCCGGGTGCTGGACGTCAGCGGCGGCAGCAGGCGCCACAGCAGCTCCGACGCCGGCGACATCGGCCGGGTCCGGCGCGCGCGGTCGATGCCGTCGCCGCGCTCGCCGAGGCTGGCCACGAGGTGCCCGACGAGCCCGGCGAGCAGCTCGCACTGCCGGACGAACTCCGGATCGCCGATGTCCACGCCCGCGGCCGCCCCGTACTCCAGGACCCCGATCCGGTCGGTGCTGTCGACCATGGGCACCCACCAGCGGCGCCGGCCCTCGCTTCCGGCGGGAGCCGACTCCACCCGGGCGAAGACCCGCCCGGGCAGCGAGCCGTCGACCGGCAGCGGCTCCGCCGGCGGCCGGCCCGGCTCGCTCAGCGCGCGCAACGCGATCTGCTCGTGGTCGACCAGCCAGATCCGGGTACGCAGGCCCAGTCGGGCCACGGCGGCGTTCACGCCGGGCGCCAGGTCCTCCGGCGTCCAGAAGGAGGAACCGCCCAGCACCTCGCGCAGCGCGTCGAGCCACCGCAACCGCTGCGCCTCGTCCATGGGCGCCAGCGTAGGTCAACCGGGCTCGGGAGCAGGAGCGGTTCAGCCCGCGGGGCCGGGGACGGCGGGGCAGGGCCAGCCGGGGCATCAGCCACGGGCGACGGGCCGGCGGACGCCCTCGGCGTGACGGGCGGGTCGGCGCCGCGGACCCGCGTGCCGGGGCCGGTCCCCGGATCCGGCATCCTGGCCTGGTGGAGACAAGCGATGATCTTGCGGTGTCCGTCGCGGACGGCATCGGGCTGCTGGAGCTGCGGCGGCCGCCGAACAACCACTTCGACGAGCACCTGATCGGCCGGCTCGTCGACGCCGCCGCCGCGCTGGACGACGACCGAGGCTGCCGGGTCATCGTGCTGGCCTCCGAGGGCCGGCACTTCTGCGCGGGCGCGGACTTCGGCTCGGGCGGCTTCGCCGACGACAAGGTCGCCGCCGCCGGGCGCCTGTACCGGCGGGGGGCGCAGCTGTTCGACGTCCGGACCCCGATGATCGCCGCGGTGCAGGGCACGGCGGTGGGCGGCGGGCTCGGGCTGGCCTGTGCCGCCGACTTCCGGGTGGCGGAGCCGTCGACCCGGTTCGTGGCCAACTTCGCCCTGCTGGGCTTCCACCAGGGGTTCGGCCTCAGCGTCACCCTGCCCGAGCTGGTGGGCCGCCAGGTGGCCACCGATCTGCTGCTGACCGGCCGCCGGGTGGGCGGCCAGGAGGCGGTTGCCATCGGGCTGGCCGATCGGCTGGCCGAGCCGGGCCGGCTGCGGGAGACGGCGCTGACCTGGGCGCGCTCGATCGCGGCGGCGGCGCCGCTGGCCGTACGGTCGATGCGCGCGACCCTGCGCGGCGACCTGCCGGAGCGGGTCCGCCGGGCCCTGGAGCACGAGCTGGCCGAGCAGATCATCCTGTGGCAGACGCGCGACAGCGAGGAGGGCATCGCCGCGAGCCTGCAACGGCGGACGCCGGTGTTCCGCGGCGAGTGAGGCGGCCGGGTCCTTGTGGCCCAGGTCACACGCTCAAGTCTGGCACTCAAGGGTGGAGAGTGCTAAGCAAGAAGTTGAGCCCCATGGACTCAATTCCGGACCTTCCTGGGACGTCCTCCCAGCTGAAGGGCATCGAGGAGGAGATGACCATGTTGATGCGTACCGACCCGTTCCGCGAGTTCGACCGCCTGTTCGAGCAGCTCGCCGGCACCGCCGGCCGCCCGGCGGTGATGCCTGTGGACGCCGAGCGTGACGGCGAGTGGTTCAACGTCTACTTCGACCTGCCCGGCGTCGACCCGGACTCGATCGACCTGACCGTCGAGCGCAACGTGCTGCAGGTCAGGGCCCAGCGGCAGCGCGCGGGCAAGGAGGGCGTCGAGGGCGTGATCTCCGAACGGCCGATGGGGGTGTTCAGCCGCCAGCTGTTCCTCGGCGACACCCTCGACACCGACAACCTGCAGGCCAGCTATGAGAACGGCGTGCTGACGCTGCGCATCCCGGTCTCCGAGCGGGCCAAGCCCCGCAAGATCAGCATCGGCGCCGGCAGCAGCGGGAGCACCCAGATCAAGGGCTGAGCAGTCCGGCTTCGCTCCTGGTCACCTCCGCCGCGGCCCGGTGCCCCGGCCGCCAAGCGCCGGGCCGCGCCCCGCCGACGTCGACCAGTGGCCGGGTTACTCCATCAGACGGCCCCTCCCCGAAGGTCCTCTCTGGAGGATCTTCGGGGAGGGGCCGCCGGCGTCAGCAGCAAGCACCTGGCCCAGCCGCGGTTCCTGCGCGAACACCCCCGCCACGTCCCGCTGGACGCCAGCGGCGAGCTGACGGTGTCGTCGACGGCGTCGGGGCCGCCGGCGCGGGAGCTCGCGGGTGACCGGACGATCGAGGTCGCCGCCGGCGACGTCGGTGGCCAGGTGCCGGCCGCGGGCCTGATCGACGCGGTGCGCATGGATGTCGGGCCCGACGTGTTCGGGTCGGCCAGCGCTTCTTCCGATCGGCCCGCGCCCAGCACCTGGCGGAGGATCCCGACGCGGTGGTTCAGGGCTCGTCAGTTGGAGGGGGCGCTGGTGACGAGCTTGTTGAAGATGGACCAGCCCGTGCCCAGGTACTGATACGCCGCGAACGACATCGTCGAGGCCCCACTGGTCGAACGCCACACCATCAACTGGTCCCCACCGTTGAAACCGACCACATCGGCCTTACCGTCATGATCGAAATCAGCACCCAAGAACTTCGACACCGTCGCCCAACCCGACGACACGAACTCCCCATGCGTCGACACCTGACCCGGCACACTCGTATTCCGATGCACCCACAGATCCGGACCCGCCACACCCGCGACATCCACCCGACCATCACCGTCATAATCCGCCAACGGCAACAACCGATCGAAAATCGACCACCCCGAACCCAGATACTGATACGCACCGAACGACATCACCGACGACGTACTCGTCGACAACCACACCATCAACTGATCCCCGCCGTTGAAACCGACCACATCGGCCTTACCGTCATGATCGAAATCACCACCCAGGAACTTCGACACCGTACGCCAACCCGTCGACACGAACTCACCATGCGTCGACACCCGACCCGGCACACTCGTATTCCGATGCACCCACAGATCCGAACCCGCCACACCCGCGATGTCCGGCTTACCATCACCGTCATAATCCGCCAGCGGCAACAACCGATCGAAAATCGACCACCCCGAACCCAGATACTGATAGGCCGCGAACGACATCACCGACGACGTACTGGTCGACAACCACACCATCAACTGGTCCCCGCCGTTGAAACCGACCAGATCCGACCGCCCGTCACCATCCATGTCCGCCGCCATCACCCGCGACACCGTCGCCCACCCCGACGACACGAACTCCCCATGCGTCGACACCTGACCCGACACACTCGTATTCCGATGAATCCACAGATCCGAACCCGCCAGACCCGCCACATCCTGACGACCATCACCATCGAAATCCCCCAGCACACCCGGGCTGACGGGCGGGGCGGCCGGCTGGTCCTCGACGATGTTGCGGTAGCGGTACGCCTTGAAGCCGCGGTTGGTCACCCGGGTGTAGTCGTAGACCGAGGCATGCGGGTAGGACTCGTTCGGCCCGCTCTCCCGGATGGACATCGACCCCTGCTCGAAGACGGTGAACTTGGTGTGGCTCGCGTCGACCCAGCCGACGAACAGGATCGCGTGGTCGCTGGAGGAGCCCTCGCCGAGCACCAGCATGTCGCCCGGCCGGAGGTCGTTGCGGCCGATCAGGACGCCGACCTGGGGCAGCGTGGCGGTGTTGTAGTCCCAACCGCTGGCCAGTTTGGGCAGGTGCAGCGCCATCGAGACGAATCCCGAGCAGTCGGGCCGGTAGTTGTGGCCGTCACCGTCGGGATAGGCCCGGCTCTGATCCTGGCTGTACCCGATCGCCCTGTTGCCGATCCAGCGCCGGGCCCGCTCGATGACCTCCGAGCGGGTGATCGGCTGGCCGACACCGGCGGCGGCGTGGGCCGGGGCCGGCGAGGCCAGCGGGGTCACCGCGACGCCGCCGAGCATCGCGAGGACGAGCGCGACGAGGCGCGCCGCGTTCCTGGTCAGCGGACTTCGGCGACCGGTCGTGGCCGGTGGTGGCCGGTCGGGCATGGACCTTGCGCGCATGGACATCATCCCTCCGTGGTGGGTGCCCGGAGCGCCGGGGCCCTTCGCCCCTCGGCCGCCCCGGGCGGCCCGAAGCTGTCGCGGGACAGCGTCGGCCGGGGCGCTCATGCCAGACTCAGCGGAAAGTCAATGGCCAGCTCAGTGGACGGTCCGGGGGGCTGATTCGGTGGAGTTCCGGTTGCTCGGGCCGGTGGTCGCGGCCGTCGGCGCGGAGGAGGTCGAGCTGGGTCCGGCCCGGCAACGGGCGCTGCTGGCCGCGCTCCTGGTCGACGGCGGACGGCCGGTGCCGCCCACCGTCCTCATCGGACGCGTCTGGGGCGAGGCCCAGCCCGCCCGGGTCCGGCACGCGCTGCACGTCTACCTGTCCCAGTTGCGGCGGTCGCTGCCGGTGGAGATCCGCCGTGAGGCCGGCGGATACCGTCTGGTCATCGAGCCGGAAGCCGTCGACCTCCACCAGTTCGACGCGCTGACCCGTGCCGGCGGCTGCCAGGCGCAGCGGCGCCGGGAGTCGCTCGGCCAGGCGCTCGCGCTGTGGCGCGGCCAGCCGCTGACCGGAGTGGGCGGGGACTGGGCCGACTCCGTACGGGTGCTGTGGCACCGCAAACGCGTCGAGGCGGCAGTGGCCTGGTCAAGAGCGCACCGCGAGCCGGCCGAGGCGCGGTCGCTGGTCGGCCCGCTCAGCAGCCTCGTGGCGGAGTATCCCCTGGTCGAGCCGCTCGCCGCGGAGTACATGCGGGCCCTGCACCAGACCGGGCGCAGTGCCGAGGCGCTGCAGCACTTCTCGGTGGTGCGGGCCCGGCTGGCGGCAGAGCTCGGCGCGGACCCCGGCGCCGAGCTGTGCGCGCTCAACCGGGACATCCTGCGTCTGCGGCCGGCCGACGACCCGGCGCCGGGACTGCCGCCGGCCCCGGCGCCCCCGCCCCGGCAGTTGCCGGTTGACGTCAGGGGGTTCGTGGGCCGGGCCGGCGCCCTCGCCCGGCTCGACCGGCTCGCCGACGGCGTCACCGCCGGCGGCACGGACGGCGGGACGGCCGTCATCGTCACCGTGTCGGGCACCGCCGGCGTCGGCAAGACCGCGCTGGCCGTGCACTGGGCCCACCGGGTCGCGCACCGCTTCCCCGACGGCCAGCTGTACGTCGACCTGCGGGGCTTCGATCCCGGCGGCGTGCCGATGACGCCGGCCGAGGCGATCCGCGGCTTCCTGGAGGCGCTCGGTTCGCCACCGGAGCGGCAGCCCGCGGAGCCGGCCGCGCGGAGCGGCCTGTACCGCACGCTGCTGGCCGACAAACGCATGCTGGTGGTGCTGGACAACGCCCGGGCCGCCGACCAGATCCGCCCGCTGCTGCCGGCCGGGCCCGGCTGCCTCGTCCTGATCACCAGCCGGCACGGGCTGACCGGCCTGCTCGCCGCCGAGGCCGCGCACGCCGTGCCGCTGGGAATGCTCGACACCGGCGAGGCCCGCGATCTGCTGACCGCGCGCCTGGGGGCCGAGCGCACGGCCGCCCAGGCCGGCGCCGTCGACACCATCATCGGGCGGTGTGCCCGGCTCCCCCTCGCCCTGGCCATCGCCGCGGCCCGCGCCGCGGCGCGACCCGACCTGCCGCTGGCGGCGCTCGCCGGCGAACTCCGCGACGGGGAGCGGCTCGACGCCCTCTCGACCGGGGACGTCGGGGCGGACGTGCGGTCGGTCTTCCGCTGGTCGTACGAGGCCCTCAGCCCGCCGGCGGCACGGCTGTTCGGCCGGCTGGGACTGCACCCGGCGCCCGCCTTCTCCGAGAGTGCCGCGGCGAGCCTCGCGGGCGTACCCGTGCCGCAGGTGCGCCCGCTGCTCGCCGAGCTGGTCCGGGCCCAGCTGGCCGCCGAGCCCACCCCGGGCCGGTACGCGATGCACGACCTGCTGCACGAGTACAGCAGCCGGCTGGCGCCCGACGCCGGCAGCGCCGAAGCGACCGCCCGGATGCGGGAGCACTATCTGCACTCGGCCCGCGCCGCCGACCGGCTGCTCGAACCGGCCCGGGTGCCGGCGCCCGTCGATGCTCCCCGCGCCGGCGTCACGGTCGACGCGCCCGCCGGCCACGAGCAGGCCATGCGCTGGTTCATCGCCGAGCAGCACGTGCTGCTCGCCCTCCTCGAGCAGGTGGCGCGGGCCGCCCCCGGCCCGTACGTCTGGCAGCTGGCCGAGGCCCTGGCCGCCTTCCTGTACCGGCGCGGCATGGGACACGACCAGCTGACGGTCCAGGGCCTGGCGCTGCGTGCCGCGCAGCGCTGCGCGGCCGGCGCCGCGGAGGGTGGCGCCCACATCCACCTGGCCCGGTCGTACCTGCGGCTGCGCCGCGACGACGAGGCCGAGACCCACCTGCGCGCGGCCCTGGAGCTGTTCGTGCGGCTCGGCGAGGCGGACGGCCAGGCGCGGGCCCACCACTACCTCGGCGCCCTCCGGGAACAACAGGGCCGGTACCGGGAGGCCGTCGACCACGGCGAGCAGGCGGTCGCGATCTGCCGGGCCGGCGGCCTGCGCTTCGGGCTGGGACACGCGCTGAACGCGGTCGGCTGGCACCAGATCCGCCTGGGCGGCCACCACGAGGCGATCGCCCACTGCCGGGAGGCGATCGCGGTGACCCGCGAGCTCGGGGACCGGGCCGGGCAGGCCAACTCGTGGGACACCCTCGGGTACGCCCGCCACCATCTGGGCGACCACGATGCGGCCGCCGCCGGCTACCGGCGGGCGATCGCGCTGTACCGCGAGCTCGACGACCGCTACTACGAGTCGGTCGGCCTGGTTCATCTCGCCGAGACCCTGCAGGCCGCGGGCCGGGCGGCGGATGCCCGCGACGCGTACCGCACGGCGCTCGCCCTGCTCGACGAGCTCGGCCACGCCGACGCCGGCCTGATCCGGCGCCGACTCTCCATAGTGGCCGACCGGCGGCCCGACGGCCTTCGGGCGCGCTTCTGAGCGGCGACGGCGGCCGGCAGGTTGCGCTGCTGTGGAACAGTCACGGCCATCTATGGGCGCCGGGCCATGAGGGCCCGGCTGACGGGAGGCCCGGCATGCGTCTGCGAAAATGGCCCGCTGCTCTGCTCGCCGTGGGGACGGCTGCCGCGCTCGGCGCGGCCGCGCCCGCCGCGGCGTCCGCGGCACCCGTTCCGGCGGGGACACCCGGGACGGCGGCCGGCACATCGACCAGCATCACGCTGATCACCGGTGACCGGGTGACCGTCGCGCCGGGCGGCCGCACCGGCATCGACCGCGGGCCCGGCCGCTCCGGCATGCGGTTCGTCAGCCACCGGGCCGGGCGGCACCAGTACGTCATCCCGGTGGACGCGCTGCCGCTGGTCCGCAGCGGGCGGGTGGATCAGCGGCTGTTCGACGTCAGCGCGCTGCGCGACTTCGGGTACACCGGCGAGGCCGAGCTGCCGTTGCTGCTCGCGTACCCCCGGACCGGCAACCGCAAGGGACCGGCCGGCGCGCGTTCGGCGACCGGCGGAACGGCCCGCGTGGCCCGCGATCTGTCCGAAGTGGGCGCGCTCGCGGTGCGGGCCTCGCGCCCGGCGCGCGCCGAGCTGTGGACCTCGCTGACCACCGGCCCGGCCACGGCCCGGGCCCTGAGCTCGGGCATCGAGCGGATCTACCTCGACGGCAAGCGCAAGCTCGACCTGGACGTCAGCGTGCCGCAGATCGGCGCGCCGCAGGCGTGGCGGGCGGGGCTGGACGGCACCGGCGTGACCGTGGCGGTCCTGGACTCCGGCATCGACGCCACCCACCCGGACTTCGCCGGGAAGATCGTCGCGAGTGAGAACTTCACCACCGACCCGAACGCCGACGACGTGGTGGGCCACGGCACGCACGTCGCCTCGATCATCGCCGGCAGCGGCGCGAAGTCCGGCGGAAAGTACCGGGGTGTGGCGCCGGGCGCGAAGCTGGCGATCGGCAAGGTGTGCGAGACCGAGTTCTGCGAGGAGTCGGCGATCCTGGCCGGCATGCAGTGGGCGGCCCGGACCGCCCCGGTCGTCAACATCAGCCTGGGCGGGGACGACGCGCCGGGGCTCGACCCGCTGGAGCAGGCCGTCGACGAGCTCACCGCCGCGCACGGGGCCCTGTTCGTGGTCGCGGCCGGCAACGCCGGCGGCACCGCGACGGTCGGCTCCCCCGGCAGCGCCGACGCGGCCCTCACCGTCGGCGCGGTGGACGACCAGGACCAGCTGGCCGACTTCTCCAGCCGCGGCCCCCGGGTCGGCGACGACGCCATCAAGCCGGACATCACCGCGCCCGGCGTGGACATCGTCGCGGCCGGCGCCGCCCACGGCCAGATCGGCACGCCCGCGGCAGCGGGCTACGTGAGCCTGTCCGGCACCTCGATGGCCACCCCGCACGTGGCCGGCGCGGCGGCGATCCTCACCCAGCAGCATCCCGGCTGGTCTCCGCGGCAGCGCAAGACCCTGCTGATGGGCGCCGCCCAGCCGGCCGCGGGCGCGGACGTCTTCGGCCAGGGCGCGGGCCGCGTCGACGTGGCCCGGGTGGTGCGCCAGGCGGTGTCGGTGGACGAGGGCAGCGTCAGCTTCGGCCGGCAGTTGTGGCCGCACGGCGACGACGTCCCGGTCACCCGGACCGTCACGTACCGCAACGGCGGCGCCGCGCCGATCACCCTGGCGCTGACGCTGACCGCCGACTCGGACACGTTCTCGCTGGCCGCTTCCCACCTCACCGTGCCGGCCGGCGGCACCGCCACGACCACGGTCACGGCGGACACGCGCGGACCGGGCGCCGACGGCTTCAAGACCGGCCGCCTGGTCGCGACCGGCCCCGGCGACGTCCGGGTGCAGACGCCGGTGGCGGTCAACCGCGAGGTGGAGAGCTACGACGTCACGTTCCGCCACGTCGGCCGGGACGGGCAGGCGGCCGAGCACTTCACGTCGCTGAACCGGCTGGGCGACTTCTCGATCCACGAGCTGTCCGGCAGCGCGGCGACCGACACGCTCCGGCTGCCCAAGGGCGAGTACGGCCTGTTCACCTGGATCTACGGCGCGGACGACGTGACCATGCTGGCCCAGCCGAAGCTCGTGGTGGACGGCCCCCGGACGGTCATGCTGGACGCCCGCACCGGCCGGCCGGTGACGATCACCGTGCCGCGCCGGGACGCGACGCCGGCCCTGATCGCGGTCAACGCCGACTGGGTCACCGAGGACTCCGGGGTGGGCGCCTCCGCCCTGTCCGCGGGCGGGGACGACCTGTTCGTCGGCCAGGCCGGCCCGCGTGCCCGGCAGGCCGGCTTCTACGGCTCGGTCAGCGCGACCTTCGCCAAGTTCGACCCGGCGGCGGAGACGTTCCGGGACACGCCGTTCACGTACAACCTCGCGTACCTGCGGAAGGGGGCGTTCTACACCGGGTTCACCAAGCACGTGCGGGCCGGCGAGCTGGCCACGGTGAAGTCCCGCTTCGCCCGCGAGGCCGACGGCGTCACCGGCGTCAAGCTCGACTGGGCCGACCACGGCGTGAACATCGGCGGCTGGGCCGTGGGCCTGCCGTTCGGGCTGCCGTCGCGGCGCACCGAGTGGCTCAGCACCGAGGGCGCGACCACCTGGTCCGGCGAGTTCGATCAGGAGGCGCCGGGCGACCCGGACAGCTTCCCCGAGCTGCTGACCATCGCGGCCTCGCCCACCCAGCGGTACCGGGCGGGACGGACCTACCGCGAGGACTGGAACCGGGCGGTGTTCGCACCCTCGGTGGCCGGCGACATCGACGCGGCGATGCGGGTGAAGGACCTGATCGTGGCCGGCGTGCCGATGTTCGGCGACGGCAGCGGGCACTGGGGCGACGCACGCACCGACACCGCGCGCATCGCGCTGTACTCCGGGGGCACGCTGATCGGGGAGGTCCCGTCCGGCTACGCCGAGTTCGAGGTGCCGCCGGGCGCGCGGCCGTACCGGCTGGAACAATCGGTCACCCGCGGCGCGCCGTTCCGGCTGTCCACCTCGGTCAGCGCGGCGTGGACGTTCCGCTCGGCGACGGCCGGCGCCACGCCGGTCCGCCTGCCGCTGTCCACCGTGCGTTTCAGCCCGCCGGTCGACGCCGGCAACGGGGCGCCGGCCGGCGCCACGGTCACCATCGGGGTCACCGTGGAGCGGCCGACCAGGTCGGCGGCCAGGCCCGACCGCGGACTGACGGTCGAGTTCTCCACCGATGACGGCCGGACCTGGCGGCCGGTCCGGGTGCGGGGCGCGGGCGATCACCGGACGGTACGGGTGCCCGGCCCGGCCGGGGGCGGCTACGTGTCGCTGCGGGCGCACGCCCGGGACGCCGCGGGCAACACCGCCGTGGTGACGGTGCTGCGGGCGTACGCCGTCGGGTAGCCCCGTGGGCGACGGGGCGGCGGGCCCAGGCCGGCCGCCCCGGACTCACTTGGGTGGCTCGGTGCCCGTCTGCTCGCTGACCAGATACTCCGCGTACCAGTCGGGCCAGTTCGCGTCCGCCTCGCCGGTGCGCTGTTCGTGCTCGCCGTGCGCGGCCGCGGCGCGCCGCAGCGCGCCGGCGAGGTCCTGCGCCGACGCGTAGGTCGTCACCCCGGGGTCGACGCGCCCGGGCAGCCGGCTGGTGACCTCCTGGAGCAACCAGCCGTTGCCGTCCGGGTCGCTGAACGCGACGAGCGAGTTGTAGCTGGCCCGGTCGGGCGCGGGCCCGTCGCCGCGGCCCTCCGGCGTGCGGTGGAAGATCTCGCCGGCCCGGACGCCGCGCCGGACCAGGTCGTCCCGGGCGGCCGCGATGTCGGCGACGATCAGGAACAGCCCCTGCGCGGAACCCGGTGGGGCCGCCGCCGTGCCCGGGGCGAAGTGGATGGAGCAGGGCGAGCCCGGCGGGGTGAACTGGATGGCCCGGCTGCCGCCCAGGACGAAGTCGGCGTCGAGCCGCCACCCGAGGCCGGCGTAGAAGGCCTTCGCCCGGTCCAGGTCCGCGACCGGCAGGGTGACCACCTCCAGCTTCCGGTCGGCGCCGTCACGGTTGTCCGATGTAGCCATCGCGGCCTCCTCAGGTCTCGGGGACCACCGTGTCACCGCCCCGCATCCCCCGGCCAGTGCCTCGGGCCGGGGGAATGGGCGCATCGTGACAACGTCCCCGGCCGGTCCGTACGGCGGTGACCGCCAGGGTCGTGAGCCGCATCGTGAAGCGGCCGCCCACCGCGTCGATGGCGGCGCCGACCGCGCGGAGGATCTCGGCCGTGCGGTCCGCCGGCAGCCGGGTCAGGCCGCCGGTGGTGGGCAGCAGGGCCAGCCAGTCGTCGCGCCGGTAGGTCCGGTCGGTGTCGAAGCGCCACTGCTCGGGCTCGGCGAACCGGCCGGTCTCGCGGAGCCGGGCGGCGACCTGCGCGTAGCCGTCCTGGTAGGTCTCCAGCGGCCGCCGGGTGGGTGCGGCGGCGAACGGCGAGTCCGGCGCCACCCGCCGGTACGCCGCGGCGAACGGCTCGGCCACCTCGGGCGGCGGCTCGAACACGTGCCCGAAGACGGCCAGCCGCCCGGACGGCCGCAGCACCCGGGCCGCCTGGGCCGCGCCGGCGGCCGGGTCGATCCAGTGCCACGACTGGGCGGCGATCACCGTGTCGAACGTCCGGCCGGCCGGCTCCCAGTCCTCGAAGGCCGCCACCTCGACCGGCAGGCCGCGATTCCGGGCGAAGGCGGCCATCCGGGCGTCGGGCTCGACGCCGAGCACCGTGCAGCCGGCGGCCTGGAACTGCCGCGCGGCGATGCCGGTGCCGCAGCCCACGTCGAGCACGTCGGGGCCGGGGCTGCCCGCCACGACGCGCGCCACCAGGGCCTCGGGGTAGCCGGGGCGGGCCCGGTCGTAGCGGGGCGCGTCCGTGCCGAACGACTCGGCCAGCTGCCGCGCCCGGTGCGGCTCGGGCGGTAGAGTGGGCATGTGCCCACGCTAATGGGCGCCTGCCCACTATGCAACGCCGAGGGGATGCCGCGTGCCGACCGGGGTCCATCTGCGCGACGCGCGCCAGCAGCTCTTCGACGCCGCCGAACGCGTGCTGCTGCGCGCCGGCCCCTCCGGGCTGACCAGCCGGGCCGTCACCGACGAGGCGGGCTGCGCCAAGGGCGTCCTGCACCGGCACTTCGCCGACTTCGACGACTTCCTCGCCGGGCTCGTGCTCGACCGGGCCGCGCAGCTCGAGACGCAGGCCGGCGCGCTGCGCGACGCCGCCGGAGCGGGCACGCCGGCCGGCAACCTCACCGCGGCGCTGACCACCCTGTTCGGGCCGGTGCCGCTGGCGATCATCCCGCTCATCACCTTCCGCGACGAGCTGCGCGCGCGGCTGCGCAGGGCCCGGCCCGGCGGCGGCATCGCGATCCTGGGCCAGGTCACCGCCGCGGTCTCGGCGTACCTGGCCGACGAGCAGGCCCGGGGCCGCATCGCCGCCGGCGCCGACCTCGACTCGCTCACCCTGTCGCTGGTCGGCGGCGGGCACCTGCTGTTCGCGGACCGCGACGGCGGCCCGCCGGACCCGGCCGCCGTGCGCCGGTTCGTGACAACGGTGCTGGCCGACGTGGTGCCCCGCCGGCAGTCCTGAGGCTCCGCGGCCCGACCGGGCCGCTCGCCTCACTGCTCCCGCAGCTTGCCCCACACGTGCCAGCGCTCGATCTCCACCTGCGCGCTCACCCGGGCCCGCTCCCGATTCGGGTACGCGTTGCCGGTGTAGTGCCGCGCCAGCCGGTCGATGTCCCGCAGGCCCTCGTCGTCGGCGATCGACACGACCCGGCCCTGCAGGCTCACGTGGGTGTACCAGTTGTCGCCGTCCAGCACGGTCAGCGAGACCCGCGGGTCGGCCGCCAGGTGCTTGAGCCGGGCCCGTTCGGCGTCGAGCCCCAGCAGCACCCGCCCGTCGTCCTCGAGCAGGTACCAGGTGGCCACGGTCACCGGACGACCGTCGGCGGCGACGGTGGCCATGACCGCGGGGTTCGGCTGCTTCAGGAGGTCGAGGACGGGCTGCGGCAGGGGCGGAGTAGGCATGCGGAGAGCCTAGTGGTGCTCATCCGGGGACGCCCGCGGCGTCCGTGGCGCCGTGGTCGCCGCCCCGCCCGGCACCGGGCAGGTGGATGGTGAACGCGGCGCCCCGCCCCGGCTGTCCCCACGCCTCGATGGTGCCCCCGTGCCCGGTGATGACCTCCCGGGCCAGGGCCAGGCCGAGCCCGAACCGGCGGTGATCGCCGTGGCCGCCGCGGGCGAAGCGGGCGAACAGCCGCTCGGCGTCCGCCGGGTCGAAGCCGGAGCCGTCGTCGCGGACGACGACGGTGACCTGGTCGTCCCGCCGGCCGAGGGTGACGCTCACGTGCCCGCCGGCCGGGGTGTGGCTCAGCGCGTTGTCGACCAGCGCGGTGAGCACCCGCCGCAGGGCGGCCCGGTGCCCGGGCACCACCGCCGGCCCGCCGGCGGCCGCGGTCAGGGTCAGCCGCACGTCCTGGTCGCGGGCCCGGTTGGCCTGTTCGGCGACGACCTCCGCGGCGACCGCGCCGAGATCGACCGGGGCGCGGTCGGCCTCGCGCCGACTGAGCTGGGTGGACAGCAGCAGGTCGTCGACCACCTCGCCGAGGTGCCGGGTGCCGAGCACGAGCTGGTCGACGTCGGCGCCGACGTCCGCCACGCCGGCGCCGGCCCGCAGGTCCAGCTGCAGCAGCTGGGCCCGGGTGTGCAGCTGCGTCAGCGGGGTGCGCAGCTCGTGGCTCGCGTCCGCGACGAACCGCCGTTGCCGGGCCAGGGCGTCGGCCAGCGGGGCCGTCGCGCGCCGGGCGAGCAGCGCGGCCGACAGCGCCGCTATGAGCAGGCCGACCACCTCGCCGACGGCCAGCGCGCCGAGCAGCCGTTCGCGTTCGTCGTGCTGCTCGTGCCGGCTCAGCACGACCTGCACCACGCCGGTTCCCCGTGGCCGGGTCAGCACCAGGTAGCCACCCTCGCGGCCGCCGGCCCGGGCCGTCTCGCTCGCGCCCCCGGCGCGGACCCGGGCGAGGGCGGCGCGGTCGGGGAACCCCGGGGGTGCGCCCTCGGTGGCCGCGACCGGGCCACCGGCGTCCGCGATGAAGATCCACACGTCGGGCGGCGGATCGGCCACATCGTCCGCGCTCGCCGCCGTCTGGCGCAGCAGCGCCGTGGCGGCGGCGTTCTGGCTGCGGCTCACCACGAACAGGGCCAGCGCGCCCAGGACCAGCAGGCTCACGGTGATCGCGGCGGCGGTCTGCACGGCGATGACACGCCGGGCCCGGGTCAGCAGGATCTGGTCCGGGTCGGCGCTCACCAGCCGCGCGCGCCTCATCCGGGCCCGAGGCGGTAGCCCACCCCGCGTACGGTGGCGACCGCCTCGGCCCCGAGCTTGCGCCGCAGGTAGTGCACGTAGGTGTCGACCAGGGCGACCCCGGAGGCGTCGGGAAAGACCCGGGCCAGGATCTCCTCGCGGGTGAACGCCCGCGCCGGGTGCTGGGCGAGCAGCCGCAACAGGTCGCTCTCGCGACCCGACAACGCCACGAGTGATCCGTCCGGGTACGCCACCGTCCGGGAGATCAGGTCGAACGCCGCGCCGCCGACCGCCAGCCGCTGCGCCGAGGCGTCGCGCCGGCGCAGCAGCACCCGGGCCCGGGCCAGGAGCTCCTCGACCTCGAACGGCTTGACCAGGTAGTCCTCGGCGCCGCCGTCCAGGCCGGCCACCCGGTCGGCCACCGTGCCGAGCGCGGTGAGCACGAGCGCCGGCACGGTGACGCCGGACCGGCGCAGCCGGCCGAGCAGATCGAGGCCCTCGATGGCCGGCAGGCCCCGGTCGAGGATCATCAGGTCGTAGGCGCGGGTCAGCGCCAGGTGCAGCCCGGCCTGGCCGTCCGGGGCCAGGTCGCCAGCGTACCCGGCCCCGCGGAACAGGCGCAGCAGCAGCGGGCCGAGCTCGCGGTCGTCCTCCACCACCAGCACCTTCGCCGCGGGTCGGGCAGCGTCTGTCATGGCGTCACTCTCCCAGGCGGACACGCCGTCACCCCGGCAGCCTTCCCGGTGGAAATGGGAGAACTCCAAGATTCGCCGTCCTAGCCTTTGCTGAGATTTCGGGCCGAAGGCGACATCGGCGGCCCGGATCGCCTCCATCGCCGTTCCGGAAGGACATCCATGGGCTCTGTCAACGGGCTGCCGGCGCACATCCTGCTGGTGCACGCCATCGTGGTTCTGCTGCCGCTCGCCGCCCTGCTGCTCGTACTGTGCGCGGTCTGGCCCGCGGCCCGCCGGCGCTTCGCCGGGCCCAACGCCTTGCTGTCGCTGGTCGTCCTCGCCCTCGTGCCGGTCACGACGAGCGCCGGCGAGTGGCTGGAGCACCGGCTCCCCGGCACGCCGCTGCTGGAGGAGCACGCGGAGCTGGGCGACACCGCGATCTGGGTCGCGATTCCGGTGGCGCTGCTGGCGCTGGTGATCTGGTGGCGGCACCGGGAGGCCGGCGCGGCCGGCGGGTCGGCCGACGGGTCGGCCGGCGGGTCGGCCGGGACGACAGCGGTCCGGCAGCGCGCCTATCTCGCGCCGCTCTCCCGCACGGTCACCCGGGTCATCATCGTGCTCGCCGTCGTCGTCGCCGGGTCGGCCGGCTACGACACCTACCGGATCGGCGACTCCGGCGCCAAGGCGGCCTGGACCGGCAACTTCAGCCCCACGCCCACCGGCGAGGGGCCTGACGGCGACTGAGCGCACCGGCCGGCCGCCGTCAGGGCGCCGGCCAGCCGGTGGTGGACCGCACCAGGCCCGACCGCGTCACCAGCAGGGCCTCGTACCCGTCGAGGCCCTCGAGCCAGGGCAGCGCGGCCGGGCCGCGGGCCGCGGCCGCGGTGGCGTGGACGTCGGCCCACAGCAGGGTGGGGCCGGTGACCGTCACGGCCCGGGTCGCGGTGGCGGGCCGCCGGGTGTGCGGGTCGATGATGTGCGCGCCGCGATGGGCGCTGCCGGAGGTGGCGACCGCCCCGGAGCGGCAGGCGAGCACCCGCATGATCCGGGCCGGGTCCCGCGGGTGCTCCAGGCCGACGCGCCAGGCCGGCTGACCGTCCGGCGCGTGCACCAGGACGTCGCCCCCGGCGTTGAGGCACCAGCCGTAGCCGTCCAGGCCGGCCAGATGCCGGGCGGCGCGTTCGACCGCCCACCCCTTCACCAGGCCGGACGGGTCGTAGCGGGGCCCGCCGGGGCGCGGGCCGGGCAGCGCGCGCGGGTCGAACCAGCCCTCGGTGCGCCGCCGGGCCTCGTCGCCGAGCGCGAGGACCAGCGCGAGCATCGGATCGGCGTCGGCCGGGCGGAGCGCGCCGCGCTCCCACGCGGACAGATCACTGTCGTCCCGGTACGGGCTGAGCACGGCGTCGACCTGCCGCAACTCGGCGTACACGGCGGCCACCCGGTCACCGGCCTCGGCCCCGGTGAGCCGGTCGCCGCGCAGGTGGATGCTGACCGGCAGGCCCATGACCTGCTCGACCCACGCCCGCTGCGGTACGGCGGTGGTGCTCATCCGAGGTGGGCGGCGTCGAGGGCGGCCTGCAGCGACTCGCGGTAGCCGTCGCTGGTGACCGTGGCGCCGGAGACGGTGTCGATGTCCGCGTTCTGCGCCGCCAGGGTCTCCTGCCGCAGCACCGGCAGGGCGTACGCGTTGATCTCCTGGTCCTTGCCGTTCCCGGACGGGTACACCGGTACCGCCACGTCGGTGATCCTGCCGTCGGTGACGGTGATGGCGACCTGCACGTCGCCCCACCGGGTGGCGGCCACCGAGCCGGTGTAGGTCTTGCCGCCGCCGGCCGCCGTGGCCGCCGGCCCGGTGGCGGTGGTCGTCTGTGCGGCGCCGGCCGGTGCGGGGCTGCCGGTGCTGGTGCGGTAGCTGAACAGCAGCACCAGGGCTGCCACGGTGGAGAACAGCCACAGGGTGATCCGTCTCATCGTCGCCTCTCTTACCAGGAGAACAGTTCGGTGTGCAGGCGCCCGGCCGGAACCCCGGCGCCCCGCGCGGCGGCCCGGGCCGCCTCGGTCCACGAGTCCGGTCCGCACACGAAGACGTGGGACCGGGCGATGTCGGGAACGATCCCGCGCAGGGCCTCGGCGTCGCCGTGGCCGGCGAACTGCCCCGGCAGCCACGACGGCCGGGCCGCCCGGGGGCCGAGCAGGCGGACCACGCGCACCCCCCGCTGGGTGGCGAACCAGTCCAGCTCGCCGCGGAACGCCACCTCGGCCGCGCTGCGCGCCCGGTAGACCAGGGTCGCCTCGCCCGGGCCGTACGGCAGCTCCCCGAGCAGCGACAGCAGCGGCGTGACCCCGATCCCGCAGGCCAGCAGCACCACCGGCCCGCCGGGGTAGGTCTCGCCGGTCAGCTTGCCGTACGGGCCCTCGATCAGCGCCCGCGTCCCGGGCCGCAGCGACGCGACGCGGGCGCTGCCGTCACCGAGATCCTTGACGGTGATACGCAGCAGCTGCCCGTTCGGGGTGGCCGACAGCGAGTACGGGTGCGACCGCGACCAGCTCGGACCGTCCAGGAACCGCCACTGGAAGAACTGTCCCGCCCGCACCGGCAGCTCACCGAGCCGCCGGCCGGTCAGGTAGACCGAGGTCAGCCCGGGACCCTCCGGCGTCACGTGCGAGACGACCAGGCGGTGCCGCCAGGACCGCCACGCGGGCAGGCCCAGCCGGTAGGTGAGGACCGCGCCGGCGGACACGGCGTACAGGCTCCACCAGTACGCCGTCGACGCCGGCGAGCCGATGAAGTCCGTGCCGGTCCACAGCTGGTGCGGCAGCGCGAGCCCGACGCCGAGGTAGGCGTACAGGTGCAGCAGGTGCCAGGACTCGTAGCGCAGCCGGCGGCGCGCCGCCCGGATCGAGGTCACCACCACCAGGACCAGGGCCAGGGTGCCGGCGGTGGCCAGCAGCATGCCGGGATAGGTGCGGATCATGTCCCACAGCTCGGCGAACGCGTCGGCGTGGGCGGCGCCGGCATAGCCGAGGGTGATCAGCACGATGTGGCCGATCATCAGCCAGAACGAGGCGAAGCCGGTCCACCGGTGCCAGCGGGCCAGCCGGTCCTGCCCGAAGGCCCGTTCCACCAGCGGGATCCGGGCCATCAGCAGCACCTGCACCAGCAGCAGGTCCGAGGCCCAGAGGCCGGTGAGGCGGCCGAGCGCCGACACCGCGCCGGCGCCCCCGCCGGCGAGTTCGCGCACGCCGCCGTGGGCCACCCACAGCGCCGTGACGATCAGCAGGCTGACCCCGGCGCCGACGCCGCCCAGGTCGCCCCACCAGCGCGGGGTCACGAGGGGCCGCGGGCGGACCGGGCCCGGCGGGGCCGGGCGCGGCGAGGCGGTGCTCCGATGCGTTGTCGCGGTCATGACTGCACCATCGGTCGCGCACCTGAGAAAGACCGAGCCGGCAGCTATGCGTCAGCTATGAGGTCGCTATGAACGACGGACGGGTGCTCCCCGCGCGCCGTCGTCGCACCACGGGTGCGACGCCCGCCGCCGGGCTCGGCGACCCTGATCGCACGGGCCGGCGCCGCCGGCCGCCGGCCCCGGCCGGACCGCCACCTCGGAGGGGCATCGATGACCAGCCTGTCGACCATCCTCAAGGAGAGCTGGGGCCTGGTCGAGGACCGCAAGGACCGGGTCGCGGCGCACTTCTACGCCCGGCTGTTCCTGTCCCACCCGCAGCTGCGGGAGCTGTTCCCGGTCCAGATGGACACCCAACGGGCGCGGCTGCTCGGCGCCATCGTCTCCGCCGTGCAGAACTTCGACAACCCCGAGGGGATCGACGGCTACCTGCGCTCCCTGGGCCGGGACCACCGCAAGTTCCACGTCACGCCGGAGCACTACGCCCAGGTCAAGGTCGCGCTGATCGACGCGATCCGCAGCCACGCCGGCGAGCAGTGGACCTCCGTGTACGAGCAGGCCTGGAACGACGTCTACGACCACATCGCCGCCACGATGACCGCCGGTGCGGCCGGGGACACCAACCCGCCGTACTGGCACGCCGAGGTCGTCCACCACGAACGCCGCGGCGCCGACGTCGCGGTCTTCACCTGCCGGCCCCTGCAGCCGCTGGCGTTCCGCGCCGGCCAGTACGTCAGCATCGAATGCGGCTACCAGCCGCGGCTGTGGCGCACCTACTCCATCGCGAACGCCCCACGCGCGGACGGCACCCTGGACTTCCACGTCCGGGCGGCCGGCGGGGGCTGGGTCTCCGGCGCCCTGGTCCGCCGGCTCCGGGCCGGGGACATGCTGCGCCTGGCCGCGCCGATGGGGTCGATGACCCTCGACCCGCAGTCGCGCCGCGACATCGTCTTCATCACCGGCGGCACCGGCCTGGCCCCGGTCAAGGCGCTGCTGGACGAGCTGACCCGCTACAACCGCACCCGGTGGATCCACCTGTTCCGGGGCGAACGGCAGCGCGACGACTTCTACGACCACGAGCACCTCGACCGGATCGCCGAGAGCTTCCCGTGGCTCACCATCGTCCGCGCGGTCAGCGACGAACAGGGCTACCCCGGGGAGCGGGGCGCCATCCCGGACGTCGTCTCCCGGCACGGGCCGTGGCGCGACCACGACTTCTACGTCGCCGGATCCGCGGCCATGGTCAACGCCACCCTGCGCCGGCTGACCGAGATGTGCATCCCGTCGACCCGCATCAAGTACGACGCGTTCACCGACGCGTGACTGGGTAGCCTGGGCGGTCGAGGCATCGCCGGCCCGCGGCCGGCGGGCGGGGCGAGGAGCGCGATGGCCGACATCGTGGCCTGCCCGGGCTGCGGGCGGCGCAACCGGATAGCACCGACGGCGTCCGGCACGCCGGTGTGCGCCAAGTGCCGCGCCGCCCTGCCGTGGATCGTCGACGCGGGCGACGGCACCTGCGCCGACGGGGTGGAGAGATCACCGCTCGAGCAGGCCCTCACCACCTGACCGTCGCACCGGCCGCCGGCGTCCCCTCCCGCCCGCGACGGGCGGTGACGATCCAGGCCCGCGCATCGAACCAGACACCGTCGTCGCGCCGGTGCTCGGCGAGCGCCCGGCGCAGCCGCTCGACCGTCTGCGCCGCGGCGGCGGGCTCAAGGCGCCGCAGGACCTCGCTGGTGCAGGTGAAACCGCGGATCCAGGCGAGGGCCGTCGCGACGTCCGGGCCGTAGTGGACCGGCTCACGGACGTCGGTGAAGGCGACGCCGTCGAATCCGGCGGCGCGCAGGATCGCCGTCACCGTCGCCGGGTCGGCCAGCGAGAACGGATCCGGCCCGGCGGGCGCGGCCGCCCCGAGGGACCGGCGGATCACCACGTCCCACTCGTTGTGCTCCCGGGCCTGCCACACCATCATCACCAGCCGGCCACCGGGGCGCAGCGCCCGCCCGACGGTGGCGAACGCGGCGACGGGATCGGCGAAGAACATCGTGCCGAACCTGCTCATGGCCAGGTCGAAGTGCGCCGGCGGGAGGCGGTGGACCTGCGCGTCGCCCTGCTCGAAGGTGACGTTGCCGAGCCCCTCGGCCCGGGCCAGCTCGCGGGCGCGCGCGATCGCGGCCGCCGAGACGTCGACCCCGAGGGCCTCGCCGGCGGTGGCCGTCCGCGCCGCCTGGCGGGTGGTCTGCCCGGTGCCGCAGCCGATGTCGAGGACACGGTCGGCGGGCCGGACCCGGGTCGCGCGGACCAGCACCTCGTGGTGGCGCCACAGTTCGGCGTCGTAGTCGACGGGGGCCATCGCGACCCGGCTCAGAACCCGGCCGCGGCGGCGTACGCCACCAGCCGGCCGGCCAGCTCGCGCGGGCGGCTCAGGGCCGGGGTGTGCCCGCCGTCGATCTCGTCGGGGACGACGCCCAGCCTCTCCCGGGCGACGCGGCGCACGTAGCCGAGCGGCAGGAGGCGGTCGTCGCGGCAGAGCAGGACCCGCGTGGGGACGTCGGGCCAGGCGGTGAGCGGCGACGGCTCGGCCATCCTGGCCTCGGACTGGCGCCGGCCCCGGCTCAGCGCCTCGGCCGCCAGCGCCGGCGGAACGTCCTGATAGAACAGGGCGATCTCGTCGTCGAAGGAGTCGCCGGCCTCCTCCCCGTACCGCGTGTGGGCCCAGTAGTCGGCCGGCGCCTCGCCCGGGGCGGGAATCAGCGGGGCGACCAGGACGAGCAGACCGACCGGCACCCGGTCGCAGACGAGCGGGGCGGTGAAGCCGCCGGCCGACTGCGCCACGACGACGAGGTCACGCCGGTCACCGACGGCGGCGGCCACCGCGTCGGCGTACTCGGGCAGGCCCGCCGTGTCGTCGTCGCAGGGCAGGTCGGGGGCCACGACCTCATGGCCGCGGGCCCGCAGCTCGGCCGCCACGAGGTGCCAGTACCAGCCGACGTCACCGGCGCCGTGGATCAGGACGAAGGTCGCCATGGCCGTCTCCTTCCGCTGCGGCGAGGCTAAGCCACGGCACCGACACTTTCCGGCGCCGTCGGGGGCCCGCCGGCGGCTCCCGCGCGGGGCGCAGCGACATCGACGTGCTCGCCGTGGTGGCCGGCGGCCTCACCGACGCCCGGGCGGCCACCGTCGAACGCCCCAAGGCGCGGGCCGGGCGTCCGCCCGGGCCCGGTGAGCCGGGCGCGGCGCCTACAGCCGGAAGGTGCTGGTCACGACCTGCCGCCCGCCGGGGAGTTCGCAGGCCACGCTGAACAGGCCGACCGGCGGCGGGGCGATGCGGAAGCAGCCGTCCTCGTCGACCGGGACGGTGCTGGTCTGCCCGCCGTCGAGCCGGAGGGTCACCTCGGCCGGGCCGGGCGGCACCAGCAGCCCGAGCAGCGCGGAGGGTGACACGCCCAGTTCCACGGTGAGACCGGGGGCGGCGAAGCTCAGCGTCCGCAGCTCGGCCTCCTCGGCCCGCAGGCCGGCCAGGGCCGCCGTCTCGGCGCGGGAGTCGTGGACGAGCTCGGCCAGTTCGGCGTCGACGGTGCGCCAGGTGTAGACCGCGCGGGCCGCCTCCAGCACCGCCGGCGGGGTGGGGTCGGGGGTGCGCACGGCCTCGTCGAGCGCCCGCAGGAGGTTGTCGTTCTCCTGCCAGTCGTTGCCCATCATGGTCGTCTCCTTCTTCGGCGCCGGCGTGGTCACGGCCTGTCCTGCGGGTCGGCATCGGTCAGCAGGGCCCGCAGGGTGGGGCTGCCGCGCAGCCGGTCCAGGCAGCGGGCCCGGTTCGGGCCGATCGCGCCGCACGGCATGCCGAGCCGCGCGCTGATGTCGGCGTACGAGGTGGGTGGGTCACTCATCAGCAGGCCGAGCAGCCGCCGGCAGCGGTCCGGCAGCTCCGCGAGCGCGGCCCGGAGCGCGGCGGCGCGCTCGTCGGCGATCAGGCGCCCGTCGACCGGGCCGGCTCCGTCGTCCGGGGACCGGGCCAGGTGGGCGACGAGATCGTCGGGTCGCTCCCGGCGTTGCGCGTGGTACAGCCGGGTGCATTCGCGGACCGTGGTGGTCCGCAGCCAGCCCGGCAGGGCCTGCGGCTCGCGCAGCCGGCCGAGGTTCTCCACCAGCCGCAGCCACACGGTCTGGCTCACGTCGGCGGTGTCCGCCGCGTCCAGCCGCCAGCGCCGGCAGGTCGCGTACACCAGCGGAGCGTACCGTTCCACCAGGGCGTTCCACGCCCGCGCGTCGCCGGCCGCCGCCGAGGTGAGCAGGGCGGTGAGCCCGCCGTCGCTCGCGGCGAAGTCCTCGTCGGGTGGTACGCCGCCCGGGATACCGGCCGGGACCGCGTTCGGGTCGCGGCCGGCCGTGCGGCCGGCGGGATCGCCGTCGATCATTGCTGACTCCTCGTCGAGTGGTACGGGCTGGTCCCCGCCAGCGCGGACAATAGCCGCGATAGCCACCTATGCCCCGGATAACGGCTAAATGCAGTCTTTCGGCAGGCGGGCCGCGCTGGCTCCGGCCGCGGCGGCGCGGGTCAGCCGGTGCAGTGCGTCGCGCCCGCCGACCTCACCGCGCCGGACGCGCCCGGCGATCAGGCCGGAGACCCACGCCGCGGCGAACGACGTGCCGCTCCACGCCGCCACCCCGCCGTAGTGCCTCTCCCGGCCCGCTTCCGAGCCGGTCACCCGCACCTCGCCGCCGAAGTAGTTGCTCACCACGTTCACGCCGGGCGCCATCAGCTGCACCCAGTCCGCGTCCGGGCTGAACGCGGCCCGGGTGCCCTTGGCCGTCAGGGCGCCGACCGCCACCACCTCGTCGTACGCCGCCGGCCACAGCGGACGGCGGGACCCCTCCGCGGCCATGCCGTGGTTGCCGGCCGCGGCCACCACGACGGTCTGCGGGCCGAGCAGCCGCAGCGCGGCGGTGAGGGCCAGGGCCGGCTGGTTGTCGCCGGTGAAGAAGCCGGCGGAGATGTTGATGACGTCGATGCCGCGCCCGGCCAGCTCGGCCAGGTCGACGGCGAGCTGCCACGAGGTGCCCTTCGCGTCGTCGCCCAGCGTGGGGTGGACGGTGACCGCCGCGCCCGGCGCGCTCCGCAGGACGGTGCCGGTGACGAAGGTGGCGTGCCCGGCGGTGAACGGCAGGGTGACCTCTTTCTCCCGCGGCAGCAGGGCGTCCGGGGCGGCGAGGTAGCCGCCGGTGAGCGCGCCGCCGTCCCACAGCCGGGTGTCGCAGACGGCGACGGTGGCGCCCTGGCCGTACATGCCGCGATCGCGGGGCAGCCCGCCGGCCAGGCTGCGCGGGCCGCCCCGGGCGGCGTCGTCGTCCGTTTCCGGCGCGGGCAGCACGTAGGCGTCGTCGGCCAGTGACCGGTCCCCCCAGCCGCCGGCCAGCGCCTCGGCCTCGCCCTCCGCGACGGTGGGCAGGTCGCTGCCGCCGCCGCTGATCACGTGGGCGCCGCCGACGGTCTCGACCTCGCGGTTCTTGCCGAACTCCGGCACCCAGCCGTCGAAGGTGTCGCGGAAGTGGGTGCGCAGCTGTTCGAGGAGATCGTCGAGCCGGGAGTGCTTGTCCCGCGCGGTGCCGGCGAGCTCGCGCCCGTGCAGGCTCACCAGGGCGAGGCCGAGGGCCCGGTTCTCGTCGCGAACGCTCAGGTCCACCTCGAGCTCGTTGAGCCCCGCCCGGACCACGTTCAGGTGCGGCAGCGCCACCACCAGTTCGTCCACGCGGTGGAAAGCTTCCCGTGTCGCGGCCTTGTCAGTCATCGTTCCCCCTGCTCGATGTGGTGTTCCGGGTTCACCGATGCGGACCGGCGGGTGCCCTGTTTGATACAAATGTCCCTGGAGAAAGTCGCCGGCGCGGCGGGGGCACGAGAAATCGCTCGGGAGGCACCATGGTCCGGGACACCACGGCCGGCGCCCTCGGGAACGAGGCCCTGCGCCTGGTCGACGCGCAGCCGCGACGCGCCTGGAGCCGCGCCGCCCAGGCCCTCGAGCTGGCCCGGCGGGCCCACGACCCGGCGTCGGCGGCGGTCGCCGAGCGGGCCCGGGGCCTGGCCGCCCTGCACCTGGCGGACCTCGACACCGCGCTGCGCTGCGAGCGCGGCGCGGTCCGGCTGGCCCGGCGGGCCGGCAACCCGACCCTCGCCGCCGAGGCCCGGATGAGCCTGGCGTACGTGCTGAGCTGCCGGGGCCAGCCCGGGCGCGCGCTCGGCGTCATCGACCGGGCCCGGGCCGACCTGACCGGGGTCCAGCGGTCCCGGGCCACCGCCCAGCGCGGCGCCATCCTGCAGCAGCTCGGCCGGCTCGGGGAGGCGCTGGAGACGTACCGGGAGGTGCTGCCCCGGCTGCGCACGGCGCGCGACTGGGTGTGGACCTGGCGGGTGCTCAACAACCGCGGCGTGCTCCAGGTGTTCCGCTACCACTTCGCCGAGGCGCTCGCCGACCTGCGTGCGGCCGAGCGGCTCAGCCGGCGCGAGGGGCTGGGCCTGCTCGCCGCCAACGTGCAGGAGAACCTGGGCTTCGCGCACAGCCGGCGGGGCGCCGTGCCGGAGGCGCTGCGGCACTTCGCCGAGGCCGAACAGCAGTACCGCGCGCTCGGGGTCGGGGTCAGCTCGCTGCTGCTCGACCGCTCCGAGCTGCTGCTGTCCGTGCGGCTCGCCCGGGAGGCGCGGGAGGCGGCCGAGCAGGTGGTGGCCGAGCTGACCCGCTCCCGCGGCGGCTTCAAGCTCCCCGAGGGTCATCTGATGGTCGCCACCGCCGCCCTGCTCGCGGGCGACTGCGGCGCCGCCCTGCCCGCGGCCCGGCAGGCCGCCGCCGCGTTCGCCCGCCAGCACCGCGACGACTGGAGCGCGGTGGCCCGGCTGATCGCGCTGCGCTGCCGGCTCGGGCAGGGCCTGCACGTCGCCGTGCCGCAGCTCGTGCGGGCCGCCGAGGCCCTGGACGCGGCCGGCTGGCGGCTGCCCGCCCTCGACGCCCGGATCACCGCGGCCCGGCTCGCGCTCGAGCGCGGCCGCCGCGGCGAGGCCCGCGCGCTGCTGGCCGCGGCCGGCGCCGCCCGCCGGGCCGGGCCGGCCGAGCTGCGCATCCGCGCCTGGCAGGCGACCGCCCTGGGCCACCTGGTCGACGGGCGGCGGCGGGCGGCCAGCTCCGCCATCTCGGCCGGCCTGCGCATCGCCGAGCAGTACCGGGCCACGCTCGGCGCCGCCGACCTGCTCGCGCACGTCTCGGGGCACCGCACCGAGCTGGTCGAGCTGGGGCTGCGGATGGCCGTCGAGGCCCGGTCGGCGCGCCGGGTGCTGTGCTGGGCCGAGCGCGGCCGGGCCAGCCACCTGCTGCTGGCCCGGGCCCAGCCGCCGCGCGACCCGGTGCTCGCCGCGGAGCTGACCCAGGTCCGGGCGGTCGTCGCGGAGCTGACCGACGCGCGCCGGTCCGGCGCGCCGGTGGCCGCGCTGGAACGGCGGCAGGCGGTGCTGGAGAACCGGGTCCGCGACCGCCTGCGGCGCCGCCACGGCGACTACACCGGGGCGGCCGCGCCGGCCTCGGTCGCTCAGCTCACCGAGGCGCTGGACGGCGCGGCGGTGCTCGAGTACGTGGAGAGCGCCGGCCTGCTGTACGTCCTGCTCGTCGCCGGCGGCCGGGTCCGCATGCGCCCGCTGGGCCGGGCCGCGGAGTTCACCGGCCCGCTGGAGCACCTGCCGTTCGCCATGCGCCGCGCCGCCGCCCGGGACCCGCACACCGCCGAGGCGGCCGGCCGGCTGCTCACCAGCCTCGGCCGCCGCCTCGACGACCTGCTGATCCGGCCGGTACGGGCCGAGCTCGGCGACCGCCCGCTGGTGATCGTCCCGACCGGGGCGCTGCAGTCCCTGCCGTGGGCCCTGCTGCCGTCCTGCGCCGAGCGCCCGGTGACCGTCTCGCCCTCGCTGACCCTCTGGCACCAGGCCGCCCGGCGCGCGCCCCGCGGCGGGGCCCCGCTGGCCGTCGCCGGCCCGGATCTGCCCGGCGCGGTCGCCGAGATCGCCGCGCTGCGCCGCCTGCACCCCGCCGCCCGGGTGCTGACGGGGGCGGCGGCCACCACGGCCGCCGTGCTGGCCGCCCTGCCGCACGCCGGGATCGCCCACCTGGCCGCGCACGGCACGTTCCGGCGCGACAACCCGCTCTTCTCCTGCCTGCGGCTGGCCGACGGCCCGCTCACCGTCCACGACCTGCAGACCCTGCCCGGCGTACCGGACCTGGTGATCCTCGCCGCCTGCGACAGCGGCCTGTCCCTGGTGTGCCCGGGCGACGAACTGCTCGGCTTCTCCGCGGCCCTGCTGACCATGGGCGCCCGCGCGCTGATCGCGGCCCTGCTGCCGGTGCCGGACGTACCCGCCGCGGAGCTGATGACGACGGTGCACCGCGAGCTGGCGGCCGGGGCGGCGCCGGCCGCGGCGCTCGCCACCGCCCGCCGCGACCTGGTCCGCCACGGCGGGCCGGCGGAGCGCGTGGCCGCCGCCGGCTTCGTCTGCCTCGGCGCAGGCCTGCGCCCCTGACCGTCCGCACCGCGCCGGAGTCCGCTCCGGCGCGGTGCGGGGCACCGGGTCAGGCGGCGAGCGCCTGGCCGGCCGCGGGTTCCCGCCGCGACCGCGGGCTCGCCGCCGCGAAGCCGCCCCCGGCCGCCAGCAGCAGCTCCAGCCGGTCCAGGTCGTCGTGGTCCCGGGCCTCGGCGACCCGGTCCAGGTGGGCCTGCCAGTCCGAGCGCAACCGGGTCGAGGTGGCCGCCAGCGTGTGGTGACCGCCGGCGAGCAGCCGGCCCGCCCAGCCGACCAGCGGGTGCTCGGTGTCGTCGGGCAGCGCGGTCACGTGCGCCACGGCGCCGAGCAGCCGGCGCAGCTCGCCGAGGTCGGGCCGGCCCGCGGTGAGCGCCGCGAACAGGTCCCGCCGGTGCACGTCGTCCCACGCGGTGAGCGTGCCCTCGTAGGCCATCCGGTCCAGCCGGCTCAGCGTCCGCGCCGCCTGCCCCAGCACGGAGGTCTCGGCCAGGTCGCGCTCGGCCAGGATGGCCGGGATGTGCCGGTCCAGGAACGGGCCGTGGAAGCCGGTGTCGGCGTCCATGTACCGCAGGATCTGCGCCCCGCCGACCCCGATGCCGTCCACCCCGGTCAGCACCGCCTGGGCCAGGTGGTGCCGGCGGAAACCGGCCGAGAAGTACGTCAGCAGCCCACGCTCGTGCGCCCGGTGCACCAGGGTCACCGCCTCGGCGTACGAGAGCTGCTCCAGCACGCACCGGCTCGGGTACGTGTCCGCGGTCCCGTCCCAGGTGACCTTGTCGAAGCCGCCGGCCCGGGCCAGCTCCACGCCGAGCAGGCCGATGTCCAGCCGCCCGGTGACCAGCCGGGCGTCGTGCAGCTGACCGGCCCGGTCGTCCAGCAGCGGGGTGTTGAGGTTGAACGCGGCCGACAGCACCTGGGTGAAGCGGTCCCGGGCCACCCCGGCCCGCACCGCCCGCATGAACTTCACGGCGCCGCGGGCGGTCATCCCCTCGATGGCGATCTTGCACTCGGCGAGGCCCTGGGCGAAGAGCTCCGAGCACGCCGCGGCGACGGTACGGGCCGTCTTGAGCATCGACGGCTCCACCGCCCCCTCGAAGACCGGCCGCCCGACGTACGAGGAGACGGGCGCGTCGTCGCCGACCAGCAGCCGCACCTGGCGTACGGTCTGCGGGTCCGGGATGCGGTACGGCTCGACCTGCCGGCGGTCCTGGTGGCCGCCGCGCTCCAGGTGTTCGATGTGGACGATGACGCCGTCGAGGTTGGCCAGCGACCGGACCGTGCCGTCGAGGTGGCCCTCGCCGGGATCGGTGACCGACATGTAGGTCTGGTGGTCGCGGAAGCCCGACGTGCCCCAGTGCCGGACCGACCCGGCGCCGCGGCTCAGCGCGTCGAACGCGAAGCGCTCGGCCACCAGCTGGGCGGCCGACGGCCGACGGCCCTCCCGGCGGGCCGCGCCGGCCAGCCGCCGCACCCGGGCCAGGAACGCGGCCGTGTCGAGCTCGGCCGCGGGGCCCCGCCCGGCGCCGCCGAGGCGGATCTCCAGGGCGCCGTCCAGCGGGGTGACCGTGCAGTCGCCGGTGTCGCCGCCGCCCGGCTCGAGGACACCGAGCAGCTCGGTGTGCGCCGCCCACACCTCCGCGACGGTCGCGGCCGGCGCCAGCACCACCGCGAGGCGCCGGACCGCGCCGGCGGCCGGGCCGCACCGGTCGGGGAAGTCCTCGGCCAGCCGCCCGCACTCGGCGGTCAGCTCCGCGTAGCTCTCGTCGAGCGTCAGCGCCTCGGCCGGTTCGGTGCCGCGCAGCTGCCGGTAGTCGCCGTCGACCGATACGGTCTCGAGGATCCAGCGGGCGCGGGCCTGGCGCAGCAGGTCCCGCGCGTGGGCCAGGACCACCCACCGGACGGCGCCGTCCGGGACGCGGATCGCCCCGGCCAGCGCCGTGCGGCCGACGGTGCGCGGGGCGTCGCTGCCGCGGTTGATGGTGGTGGTGAACGACTGTGCCATGGTGCTGTCCTCCGTCGGGTGGCCGGCGCGGTGCCGGCTGGTTGCCGCTGACGCAGGACCGAGCGGCGAACCGGCCGGGAAATACAGCCGGCGGCGCCGTCAATGGCTGTGCCCGCCGGGCATGCCGGGGATGCCCGCCGGGAGCACGACGAACGGGCGCATCATCCCGGCGTCCTCGTGCTCCAACAGGTGACAGTGGTACACGTACCGTCCACTGTGTCCGGTGAAGCGGGCGGCCACCACGGCCATCTCGTTCGGGTTGACCCGCACCGTGTCCTTCCAGCCGGCCTCCTCGGGCGGCACCGGCAGGGTCGCCACGTGCGCGATCGGCGGCTCCGCCTCGCCGGTGGCCGGGTCGAAGCCGCTCGCGTCGTAGGCCTCGCGCCGCAGGATCTGGAACTGCACCAGGTGCAGGTGGATCGGGTGCATCTGCCCGCTGAGGTTGAGCACCCGCCAGATCTCCCACCCGTCCTGGGTGACGTGGAAGGTGGCCGCGTCGGCCCACGTGCCGGCCACCATCCGGAAGCCCGCGGTGGTCCCGTCGGCGGCCTTGAGCCGTACCGTCCCCGGCCCGTCCGGGGCCGGTTCCATCTCGCGCAGCGGCTTGCTGGACTTGACCAGCATCACCAGCCGGTGCCCGTGGTCGTCCGGCAGGTCGTCGTGGGTCAGCCGGCGGAAGGTGGGCGAGAGCGTGGCGGGCACGGGCGTCGCGGGCGCCGCCGGGCCCGCCTCGACCCGCAGTTGCATCACGTTCGGGAAGGGCAGCCGGTTGGCCGGGTCGCCGGTCCCCGGCGCCGCCGTGGCCGGCGCGCCCCGGAAGGGCGCCGCCGCCGTGTTCACCAGCGTGAGGGTCTGCCCGGCCTGACCGCGCAGGTCCACCAGCACGTCGGCCCGCTCGGCGGGCGCCAGGACCAGGCCGTCGGGGGGTACGGCGACCGGCGCGCCCAGCAGTCCGCCGTCGGTGCCGATCAGCCACATCGTGCCGGTCACCGGTGCGCCGGCGGCGTCCAGCAGCACCAGCCGGTACGTGCGGGCGTTGGATGCATTGAGCATCCGCAGCCGGTGCAGCGCCGGGCGGAACCGCCCGTACGGCCAGATCCGCCCGTTGACCGTGGTGTACGGGCCGAAGAACTCGTTGGCGCCCTGCTCGGTCTTGTGCAGCAGCCGCCCGGTGAACCGCCCCTGCTCGTCCAGGTCGAGGTTGACGTCCTTGAGCACCAGCGGCAGCTCCCGCCGCCCGGACGGCAGGTCCAGCGCCTCCTCCTCGTCGTCGCGGATCAGGTACGTGCCGGCCAGCCCCGCGTACACCTGGTAGGCGGTCAGATTCATGGCATGGTCGTGGTACCAGAGCGCGGTGGCCCGCTGCTGGTTCGGATAGGTGGAGACGGACCGGTCGCCGGTCAGGACGCCGTTCTCCGGCCAGCCGTCGCTGGCGGCGGCCACCGCCGCCCCGTGGACGTGCACGGCGGTCCAGGCCGGCACGCCGGCCAGGTCGCGGGGGACGGCGCCGGAGCGGCCGGGCTCGTTCTGGCTGCCGGGCGGGCCGGCGACGGACGCGAACGGCAGCGGGCCGGTCAGCTTGTTGATCCAGTGGATGCGCACGGGCGCGTCGCGCCGGACCTCGATCGTGGGCCCGGGCAGGTGACCCTCGTACGCCCACACGGGGGTCCTCGGCAGTGCCCGATGCAGGCTCACGGTGGTGTTTCGCGCCCGCACCCGCAGCACGCCGCTGCCGTGGGAGTCGTACATCGGACGCAGCACCGGTGGCACGGGTAACTCGTCGACGAACGGCGTCAGGGTGGCGCCGGGCGCGGCGGTCGTCTCGGTGGTGGTGACAGTCATGGTCATGTCTCAGCCCTCCGTCTGCTTTGCCCCACATTGTGGGCGCAGCCGATGCCCGGATTCCGGGAGATGGCCAGGCTGACGACATCCGGACAGTTCGGGCAGCGGCCCGCGTACGCGGCTGGCACTAAACCGGGAGCACCCAGCCCGGCACGGTCCGTAGCGTCGGAGACCACGAAAGGGGACCGTCCGTGACCGAAGTCCGCACCCGCCTCCGCCCCGTCCCGTCCACGTTCCGCCGCCTGCGCCGCACCGTGCTCATGCTGGCCGCCCTCGCCCTGCTGGGCGCCTTCCTGCCGGCCGCGCCCGCGCAGGCGGCGGGCCCGGCGCCCAAGCTCCGCATCCAGAACGAGGCCAGTCGCCTCTGCCTGTCCCCCGCGGGCGGCAGCGGCGCTCTCAACGTCACGATCGTCCAGTTCTCCTGCGACGGCTTCACGCCGCGGTCCTGGGAGATCCTCGACAGCCCGGGCGGCCAGGGCCTCTACTACTTCAAGAACCTGTCCAACAGGCTGTGCCTGTCCCCGGCCGGCGGCAGCACGGGCCTGAACGTGATCGTCGTGCAGTACACCTGCGACGAGGACTCGTCGCGCTACTGGGAGTTCGTCCAGCTCGAGCGCGGCTTCGGGCTCCGGAACGTCAAGAGCCGGCTCTGCCTGTCGCCGGCGGGCGGCGACTCCGGGCTGAACACCGCGATCGTGCAGTACACCTGCGACGGTGACCCGGCCCGGCGGTGGACCGAGTTCGGCGCGTACCAGATCTCGAGCGCCAACGACGGCGGCCGGTGCCTGACCGTCGCCGGGGGCGGCACGGTCCGCAACACCACCGCCGTCACGTACTACTGCGACCGTCTCGCGTCACGGCTGTGGGACCTCAAGTACATCGACTATCCCCGGAGCGAGCGGGTCCTCCAGAACGTCAACAGCGGCCTGTGCCTCTCCCCGGCGGGCGGCGCCACCACGCCGAACACCGTGGTCGTCCAGTACTACTGCGACGGCGACCCGGCCCGCGTGTGGCGGCCGATCCCGGACCGCGACGGCTACGTCAAGATCCTGAACGTCAAGAGCGGGCTGTGCCTGTCCCCCGCGGGCGGCAGCACGGGCGTCAACGCGGCCGTCGTCCTCTACTACTGCGACGCCGACCCGTCCCGGCTGTGGCGAACCACCCTGGTGTGAAACGCGGGGGCCCCACCTGTCAGGTGACGGGCGGGGCCCCCGCCCGTTACCCGGCGCTCGTCCACAGCGGACATGTCGTAGGTCAGTAGCCGATGTCGCGGCGGCGCAGTCCCGCGTACCCCCCGGCCAGGCAGGCGACGGTCAGCGCGAGGATCACGAGCAGCGGGGTGAGCGCCGGGTCCGCCAGCGGCACCCGGGGCGTGTGGGCGAACGGCGAGGCCCGCTGGGACCAGCCCGGCAGGTCGAACGAGTCGGCGAAGAGGGCGACGACCGCGCAGTACCCCACGCCCGTCCAGGCCAGCGCGGCGCTCGGCCGGGGCAGCCAGCCCAGGACCAGGACCACCACGGCGACGACCAGCCACACCGCGGGCAGGTAGGCCAGCGCGACGGCGGCCATCCGGGGCACCTGGCCGGCGTCGGAGATGATCAGCCCGTAGGCCGCGCCCTCGCCGAGGCCGAAGGTGAGCAGGGCCAGGGCGCTGCCGGTGAGGGCCACGCTGAGCTGGCCGGCCAGCCAGGTCAGCCGGCTGGTCGCGGTGGCCAGCAGCGGCTCGGCCCGGCCCGAGGTCTCCTCGGCGCGGATCCGCAGGGCGCTGGTCACGCCGTACGCCGCCGCGATGAGCGCGGACAGGCCCACGGTCAGCGCCAGGTACGCGTCGACGACGTCGGCGGCGCCGCCCGGCAGGAACTGGGCCACCTCCGGGTTGTCGCGGATGTACTGCTCGATGCTGTCCGCGATGGACCCGTACGCGACGCCGAGCAGGCCCAGCCCCACGGCCCAGCCCAGCAGGCTCGCCCGCTGCAGGCGCCACGACAATGCGTACGCGTTGCGCAGCGACCGGGCGGCCCGCGCCCGGCCGGGCCGGGCCGCCACCAGGCCGGCGCCGAAGTCGCGCCGCCGCAACAGGGCCGACGCCGCCGCCACCAGCAGCACGGACAGGCCCAGCGGCAGCAGCAGCGGCCACCACCGGTCGCCGGTGTAGGGGAACGTGCGCTGGCCCCAGCCGATGGGCGAGAGCCAGGACAGGGCGCCCCCGCCGACGTCCCCGGCGGCCCGCAGGACGTACGCGGCGCCCAGGATCAGCGCGACGGCGCCGTACACCGCCCGGACGTTCTCGAAGACCTGGGCCGCGACCGCGGTGAGCGCGGCGAACACGAGGCCCACGGCGGTCATCGCGGCGCCGAACAGCACCGAGCCGGCCGCCGGCAGGCCGGTGCCGACCGCGACCGCCACGATCAGCGCGCCCACCGCGACGTTGGCCACCGCGGCCAGGGTCAGCGCCGCCGTGAGCGGGGCCGGCCGGCCCACCCGGGCCGAGCGGATCAGCTCGGCCCGCCCGGTCTCCTCCTCGGCCCGGGTGTGCCGGCCGACGAGGAACATGTTCATCAGCGCGACGACGATCGCCGCGAACGCGAAGATCTCGAAGACGACCTCCCCGCCGATCGCGCCGAGCAGCCGGGTCGGCCCGCTCATCGCGATCACCGCGGTGTTGCCGCCGATCGTGTGGCGCAGCCGTTCGAGGGCCTCGGGGCTGCCGTACAGCTTCTGGCTCTGCAGGGACTGGACCAGCACGAGCAGCGTCGCGCCCAGCAGCCACCAGGGCAGACCGGCGCGCTCGCGGCGCAGCAGGAACCGCAGCAGCCCGCCCGTGCCGGTCATGACGCCACCTTCTCCCCCGCCGCCCGGTCGTCGCCGTAGTGGCGCAGGAACATCTCCTCCAACGTGGGCGGGGTGCTGGTCAGGCTGCGCACCCCCAGCGGGGCGAGCCGGCGCACCACGGTGTCCAGCTCGGCGCTGTCGACGTCGAAGCGGGCGTGGTGGTCGGCCAGCACCATGTCGTGCACCCCGGTCAGCGCCTCGATGCCGGCCAGCGGCCGGGCGGTCTCCACCGAGATCGAGGTCCGCGTCAGGTGCCGCAGCTCGGTCAGCGTGCCGGACTCCACGGTGCGGCCGAGCCGGATGATGCTCACCCGGTCGCACAGCGCCTCGACCTCGGCGAGGATGTGGCTGGACAGCAGCACCGTGCGGCCCTGCCGCTTAACCTGCTGGATGCACTCCTGGAAGACCGACTCCATCAGCGGGTCGAGCCCGGAGGTGGGCTCGTCCAGCAGCAGCAGCTCGGCGTCGGAGGCCAGCGCGGCGATCAGCGCGACCTTCTGCCGGTTGCCCTTGGAGTACGCCCGGGCCTTCTTGCGCGGATCCAGGTCGAAGCGTTCCAGCAGCTCGTCGCGGCGGCGCTGGTCCAGCCCGCCGCGCATCCGGCCGAGCAGGTCGATGACCTCGCCACCGGTGATGCCCGGCCACAGCGTGACGTCGCCGGGCACGTAGGCCAGGCGGCGGTGCAGCGCGACCGCGTCCCGCCAGGGGTCGCCGTCCAGCATCCGTACCCGTCCCGCGTCGGGACGCAGCAGGCCGAGCAGCACCCGGATGGTGGTGGTCTTCCCGCTGCCGTTGGGCCCCAGGAAGCCGTGCACCTCGCCGGTGGCGACGCTCAGATCGAGCCCGTCCAGCGCCTTCGCGCTGCCGAACGACTTGCTCAAGGCGGCGACGGAGATCGCCTCGGTCGACGTGGCCATGTCAGCTCCTCTGCGGCGGAACGGATGGGAGTGCGCGTCGCGGCAGGGCGGGGAAGACGGTGGGACGGGGCGGGCGGGCGATCATGACGCCTCCACGGGTCAGCGACTCGCCGACCAGGCTTCCCGGCACTCCGCGCAGCATCGTACGACACCGTTTCCACCGGTGGCGGCCCGTGTCGCGGCGGTGGCCGGAAGTCGGGTCGATCGGCTCCGGAGAACAGGTCGCCGAGCCCTGATCAGGCGGCCGCCGAGGTCGTAGGGTCGCATCGTGGGGGGCGCCGCAGGAGGCCACCATGAATCTTCCGATGAGACCCCGGTGGGCGGCAGCCGTGCTCGGCGTGTTCGCCGCCGTCGTGCTGGTGCTGGGCGGCATCTGGCTGGTGGTCCGCGACGACGGGGACCACGGCACGGCGCCGCCGGCCGCCGGCGAACCGGCGAACCCGGCGCCGGGCGGGTCCCCCGACGGGGTACCGGGAACGACACCGGGCACGACACCGGGCACGGCGCCCGGCACGGCCCCGGCCACGATGACGGTCAAGGTCTACTTCCACCGCGGGTCCGCCGACGATCCCACCCGGGTGGTCGCGGTGCCCCGCCGGGTGCCGCGCAGCCCGAAGGTGGCCACGGCGGCGCTGACCCAGCTGCTGGCCGGGCCCACCCGCGCGGAACGCGACGCGGGCTACTGGTCGGTCTTCACCCCGGCGAGCGCGGGCAGGCTGCGCGGCGTCCGCATCGACAACGCGGTCGGCTACGCCGACTTCCGCGACCTGCGCCCGGTCCTGCCGACCGCCGGCTCCAGCGCCGGCACGGCGGCATTCCTCGCCGAGCTGGACGCCACGTTCAAGCAGTTCGGCACCGTGCGCCGCACGGTGTACTCCCTCGACGGTGACGTCGCGGCGTTCTACGAGTGGCTGCAGTTGTCGCCGCCGGAGACCACCATGCCGCCGCTGGCCGAGGCCCGGCGGGTCGCGCGCGCGTGGCTCGCCGACGTGGCCGGGATGCGGGCCGTCAGCGTCGAGGGCTCGCGGTGGCGCAGCGACTTCATCGCCACGGTGGACGTGCGGTCCCGCACCGGCGAGAACGGCTCGGTGGCCGGCCCGCTCAGCCGGGTGGTCCTGGGCCGGTCGGCGACGTCGTTCAGCGTGCTCGGCGTCACCACCGGCACCATCGTGGTCGACCGGCCGCCGGACGCCATCACGCCCAGCCGCCTCGCGGTCGTCACCTCGCCGCTGACCGTCAGCGGCCGGGCGCTCGCCTTCGAGGGCGGGGTCAACGTCCGCGTGGTGCAGGTCCGCGACGGCGTCGTGCGGCAGCTCGGCAGCGGACACGTCACCGGCGGGGGCGACGTGCTGCGGCCGTTCACCGGCCGGATCGCCTTCGCCGCGCCGAGCACCGACACCGGCTGGGTGCTGGCGTCGGAGCTGTCCGCGTACGACGGCTCGGTCGTCAAGGTGACGGCCGTCCGGGTGGCCTTCACCCATCTGCACGCGTGACGGCACGAACGTGCCGGGCGCCCGACGGGCGCCCGGCACATCGGTGTCGCGATCAGGAACGCCGCTCGAACAGCTCCCGCACCTGGGCCCCGACCCGGGTGAACGCGGTGTCGAGCGCGTCGGTGAGCAGCCGGCCGACCTCGCGGACGTCCGCCCGGACGGCGTTGTCCTGCACCGCGTTGCCGGCCGCCTGGAACGCCTCCTCGACATCGGCCCGCAGCCGGCCCATCGCGTCCCGGACCTCCCGGTTGTCGCCGGCCTGCTCGACGTGCAGCTTCAGCTTGAGCGCCAGGGCCTCCACCCGGTCCGCCAGCTCCTGCCACTGAGTGGACTGATCGGTCGTCATCGCACTCCCCTTCCTCGTGCCCGGCGGACATCCGCCGGCTGCCTGGCCATCAGGGCGAGCGCCGCCGCAGGGTCGCCGCGCCCAGCATCAGCGCGATCACCGCGGCGGCGACGATGATCGCCAGATCGCGCCACATCAGCGAGGTGGCCGCGGCGTTCGCGCCGACCTCGGTCAGGGCCTCGACCGCGTACGACATCGGCAGGACGTCGCTGATCGCCTGCAGCCAGCCCACCATCTGCTCGCGCGGCACGAACAGCCCGCACAACAGCACCTGCGGCAGCACCACCGCCGGCATGAACTGCACCGCCTGGAACTCGCTGCGCGCGAAGGCGCTGACGAACAGCCCCAGGGCCATCCCCAGCACCGCGTTGCCGACCACGATGACGCCGACCAGCCACGGGTTGCCCGTCGTGTCCAGGCCGAGCAGCCAGAAGGCCAGCGCCGAGGCCACCGCCGCCTGCAGCGCGGCGGCCACGGCGAACGCCAGGCCGTAGCCGAGCAGGATGTCGAGCTTGCCGATCGGCGTGGTCAGCAGCCGCTCCAGGGTCCCGCTGGTCCGCTCCCGCAGCATCGCGACGCTGGTCAACAGGAACATCATGGTGAACGGGAAGACGCCCAGCATCACCAGGGCGATCCGGTCGAAGGTGGCGGGCTGCGCGTCGAACATGAACCGCAGCAGGGTCAGCAGCAGCGTCGGCACCACCAGGATCAGCGCGACGGTGCGCCGGTCGTGCCGCAGCTGGCGCAGGATGCGGGCCGCGGTGGCCAAGGTGACCTGGACGGACACGGTCAGACCGCCTCTCGGGTCTGCGGGCCGCGCGGCTCGCCCTGCACGATGCGCAGGAACGCCGTCTCCAGGTCGCTGGCGCCGGCCGCGCGGCGTACGGCATCCGGGGTGTCGTCGGCGACCAGCCGGCCGTCCCGGATCAGCAACAGCCGGTCGCACCGGCCCGCCTCGTCGAGCACGTGACTGGACACCAGCAGCGTGGTGCCGCTCTCGGCCAGCGCGTGGAAGCGCCGCCAGAGGTCCTGACGCACCACCGGGTCCTGCCCGACCGTGGGCTCGTCCAGCACCAGCAGCTCGGGGCGGCTCAGCAGCGCGCAGGCCAGCGAGGCCCGCGCCCGTTCCCCGCCGGACAACGCGGTGACCAGCTGGCCCGCCACGTCCGACAGCCCCACGTCGCGCACCGCCTCGTCCCCGGCCGAGCGGGGCAGGCGGTACAGGGCGGCGAAGTAGCGCGCGTTCTCGCGGACGGTCAGATCGGCGTAGACGCTGGGCGCCTGCGTCACGTAGCCGACCCGCTGCCGCAACGCGGGCGCGCCGGCCGGTTCGCCGAGCACGGTCACCGTGCCGGCGCGTACCTTCTGCACCCCCACGACGCAGCGCATCAACGTCGTCTTGCCGCTGCCGTTGGGGCCGAGCAGACCCGTGACGCTGCCCCGGCGTACGGCGAAGTCCAGGCCGTGCAGCACCGGCCGGCCGCCGCGGTCGACCACGAGCCCGTGCACCTCGATCGCGGTGTCCATCGCCCCTCCCGTCGAGCCGGCGGCGCCGCTGACGGTGACCGCCGCCGTCGCGGCGGCCACCACCACCGACCCTGCCCCGCCGCACCGCGCCTGCGCAGGGTCGAAGGTCCCGACCCGCGGCGGTTACCCGGCGGCGGGGAGCCCGGCCGTCACCGCGGCCGGGACTCCGGCGGGCCGGGCTCGGCCGGCGGCCCGGCGCCGGGCCGGCTCCCCACCTCGAGGCGCAGCCCGGCCACCTCTCGGCGGAGCTCCCGGATCTCGCGCAGCAGCAGGGCGCTGTCGGCGGACTCGTCGGCGGACTTCTCGGCGGTCTCGATGCGTTCGACGATCCAGCTGGCCAGGGACCCGGTCACGAACCCGATCAGGCCGATCCCGGCCAGCATCATCGCCAGAGCCACCAGGCGGCCCTCGAGCGTGGTCGGGTAGAAGTCGCCGTACCCGACCGTGGTGATGGTGACCAGTCCCCACCACAGCGCCTGCGGGTAGGTCTGGATGGTGCTGTCGGGGTGCCCCCGTTCGGCCTCCAGCACGGCCAGCGCGGCGATCAGCACGAGCAGCGTGGTGGTGACCCCGACATAGATCGCCAGCCGGCCCCGGGTCCACGCCTCGGCGCGGCGGTTGAGCACGCTCAGGGCGGTGATCAGCCGGAGCGCCCGCAGCGGGCGGAGGATGGGCAGCAGCAGGACCAGCAGGTCGAACCAGTGCGAGCGCAGGAACCACCGCCGGTTGCGGGCCAGCGACAGCCGCGCGAGGTACTCCAGCCCGAACAACGCCCAGATGACGAGGTTCGCCGCTTCGCAACCGCGCCGCCACCGCGGATCCAGGCCGGGGTCCAGGATCGGCACGGCGTACACGGCTATGAACAGAACCGACAGCATGGTCAACGGGTAGGCGGTCGTCCGCTCCCACCGTCGCAGCCGCCGCTCGGACCCGGCCTCCAGCACTGTCGCGGCCCCACCTTTCCGGTAGTCGGCCACCGGGCGGCCGCTCCGCGGTCCACCGCCTCGTTGTGCGGCGGCGAGCGCCGACCCTACACCGCCGCCCTCAGTCCTCCGGCGGACCCGATCTCCGCCGCGGCCGGCCGGGGCGGGAGATCACCAGGCCGGCGGCCGCGGCGATGACGAACCCGAACACCGTCCAGCCGGCCAGCAGCGCCTCGGTGGCGGTCACGGCCGCACCACCTCCAGCAGCGGCGGGAGCTCGGCGCCGCCGGTCCGCACGCGGACGACCTCCGGCCCCCACGCCAGGACGCGCTCGGCGGGCACGTACCGGGCCACGCGGCCGGCCCTCGCGGTGATCTTCCGCAGCAGCCAGGGGCCCGCCGCCCGGCGCTCGGCGAAGCCCCAGGCGTGCACGAGGCGGCCGCCGCCGACCGCGAGGCCGGCGACGGCCCAGCCGCGGGCCGGCCCGTGCTGCTCCGGCCGGCGGGCGATCCGCAGGTCGTGCACCCGGCCCAGGGGCCGGCCGTGCTCGTCGACGACGGGGCGGGAGAGCAGCTCAGTCGCGCGCATCGCCGGCTCCGGGGAGTCCCTCGACGAGGTGGTGGGCCAGCCAACGTTCCAGGCCCGCCACGTGCGGCAGGTCGCCGAGCGGCACGGTCAGCTGCACCAGGTCGGCGTGGTCGCCGATCGCCGATGCCGGGATGGCCACCGGTTCGGCGCGGTGCTCGCCGGAGCGCAGCCGGGAGGCGACGGCGGCCATGAGCTTTCCGGCCGGCCCGCCCATCCGTTCACCCAGCGCCTGCGCGCCGGTCAGCACCGCGACCACCACCGGTGGCCCGCCGTCCGCGGGCAGGTCGAGCAGGACGTCGTCGACCCGGCCGACCGGCCGGTCCTCGGCATCGACGAGTTGCTGGTCGAGCAGGGTGAACCGCAGGCTCTCGTGATCGTTCACGACGCACCGGCTTTCGTCAGGATCAGCAGCGGCACGGCCGCGACGGACACGACGATGCTGATCAGCAGGGTGATGGTGCCGACGGTGTTGGACAGCCGTCCGTTGGCCAGCTCCCCCATGACCCGCTTGTCGTTGCCGACCAGCAGCACGGGCAGGAACGCGAAGGGCAGCAGCACGGAGCTGAACACGACGGCGTAGATCGTGACCGTGATCGGGTTCAGGGTGGTGAGGGCCAGCGCCGTCGACAGCAGCAGCAGCGCCGCGACGGTGGTGGTGAACCTGGTGGCCCGGGCCGGCGGCTGGACCTCGCCGTAGGCCCACCCGAAGTACTGGGCGAGGTCGTACCCGGTGGCGAACAGCGTCTCCAGGGTGGCGCCGAAGGTCGCCGCGAACACCCCGACCAGGGCAATCGCCAGACCGACCCGGCCGAGCGCCAGCGCGACGGGCAGGACCGTCTGCGAGATGTGCTCCACCCGGATGCCGGGGTCGAAGAACACCAGGAAGGCCACCGCCTGGATGGCGACGGCGAGCAGCCCGCCGAGCGGGAAGCCGATGATGACGTTGACCCGCATCTCGACGAGGTCCTTGGGCCGCCACCGGCTCTCGACCGCGCCCGAGGAGAAGAAGAACATCTCGTACGGGGTCATCTGGGCGCCGACGAGGGTGACGGCGAAGAACAGGTACGCCGGCCAGCTCTCCCCCGACGTGGGCGCCACCGTGGTGGCCGAGGCCCACAGGCGCGACCAGTCGGGCTGCAAATGCCAGACCGCGACGACGAACACGAGCATCGCCAGGCCGAGCAGGCCGTAGATGCGTTCGGTGGCCTCGAACGGCAGCCGCCAGATGACGATGAACACGACGACCGCGGCGATCGGGACCCACAGCAGATAGTGGACACCGCTGGCCAGTTGCAGCGCCAGGGCGATGCCGGACAGCTCGGCCATCACCAGCAGGGCGGTGACCAGGAACGAGCCGATCAGGCCGCCGAGCGCGTAGCCCGGGCCCAGCCGCGAACGGGCCAGGTCGAACGCCGGCCGTCGGGTCTTCAGGGCGATCCGGGCGGACATCTCCGCGTAACACATGATGCCGATGACGGCGAACCCGGTCACCCAGGCCAGGCGCAGTCCGAACCGGGCGCCGACCAGGGCGTCGGCCACCAGATCGCCGATGTCGATGAACCCGCCGATGGCCGACAGCGTGCCCAGGGTGAACCCGAGCAGCATGGACGGTTTGATCCTCATGAACGGCTCGCCGCGGTGAGTTCGTCCGCCACGGCGCCCAGCCGCTCGGCCAGGTCGGGCAGGGGGCGCGCCACCCCCGGCAGGTCGGCCCACCGGCCGCGGTTCGCGGCGATGCGCAGCTCCGCCAGCCGCCGGGTGACCTCGTCGCCCAGGGCGGTGACGGTGGCGCGCACCGCATCCGATCCGGCCGGCGGATCCCAGCCGGCGAACCTGGCCGCGGTGGCGCTCGCGTCGTCCTCGGCCTCCCGCAAGGCGACCGAGGCGGCCTGATGAGTCGCGGACCCGCTCGCCACCGCATCGACCCACAGGCGTGCGGTCCGGGTCTGGGACCGCAGGTAGCCGACCGTCTCGGCGCCCTGCCGGGCGTAGGCCGCGGCGGACCGGGGCGGGGCGTGGCCGAACCACAGCGACGCCATGACCACCGCGAACACGGCGGCCGACACCGCCACCCATCGCACGCCGGTGCCGGCGCCCATATGTGTCGTAGTCAACTCTCCATCCTCCCTGTGCTGGCCCCGGCGGGCACCTCGTCGGCGAGCGGCGCAGTCGTGCTCCAGCCGAGGGACCAGCTCTGCTCCGGAACCTCTCCGGCGGCGTCGGCGAAGCTGCGCAACGCCGTCAGCAGGGGCTCACGGGACCGGGCGGGCATGGTCCGCAGGATGCGACTGATCTCCCGACGCCGCGCCTCGGTGATCTGCTCCACCAACCGCCGGCCGGCGGCCGTCAGGGAGACCCGCACCGCGCGCCGGTCATCGGTGGCCCGGACACGCTGCACCAGACCCCGGCGTTGCAGCCGGTCGCAGTGGCGGGTGGCGGTGGAACTGTTCACCGCCAGCAGGTCGGCGAGGTCGGTCATCCGCTGCGGCCCCCGGGAGGCCAGCACCACCAGGGCACGGTGCTGCGGCAGGGTGATCTCGGCGTCGCCGGAGGCCAGGGACCGCGCGGCCACGGCCACGAGCGCCCGGCTGGCGCTGAGGAACGCCTCCACCAGGTGGGCGTCGACCTGGTGGGACTGGGCGCGGGACGGCGTCACGGCAGGATTCATGCCCCGGGCATAGGTGTCCTATGCACGGGTATCCCCTCGGGGGACGAGGAGAAGGAGAAAGGCCAGGGTGCTTTCCCGGCACACCGGCTACGACGCCACCATCACCCGCAGCCTGCTCGAGGCCTGCGCCGCCGCCTGCCGGTCCTGCGGTGACGAATGCTCCGGCCACGCCGACATGCACGAGCACTGCCGGATCTGCGCCGACGCCTGCCGCGCCTGCGAGAAGGCCTGTCGCGACTTGCTGAGCACCATCGCCTGAGCGCCGCCCGACATCCCGGCGGCGCCGGCCGGGTCGTGCGGGCTATCGCCGCTGCCGGTGGGGGCCGAGGACCTGCTCGATGACCTCGCCCACCAGCGTCGGCGGGATCGGGTGGTGGGCGACCAGGCGGCGGTAGAAGAACGGGGCCGTCAGCAGGTCGGTGGTCAGCTCCAGGTCGAGGGCGGCCGGGAGCTCGCCGCGCTCGCGGGCGCGGCGCAGGATCTCCACGAGCGGCTCGCGACGGCGGCGGGTGAGGTCGGCGTGCCGAGCGGCCAACGCCGGCTCCCGCTCGGCCGCGGCGATGAAGGACCCGAGCAGCCGCGGGAACGGCGTGTCGCGCAGCAGCGCCACGAACGCGCCGAGCAGCTCGGCCACATCGGACTCCAGCCGCCCGGTGGCCGGCGCCGGGAACGGCCGGTACGTGGCGTCCATCGCGTCGACCAGCAGCGCCCCGGTGCTGGGCCAGTGCCGGTAGAGAGTCGCCTTGCTCGCGCCGGCCCGGCGGGCCACCGCCTCCATGGTGAAGCCGCCCAGCCCGTCGGCGTCCAGCACGGCCAGGGCGGCCTCGAGCACCCGGCGCCGGGCCCCCGCGCCCCGGCTGATCGGCCCGCGCCCCGGATCCGGCCGCCGCTCCGGCCCGCCGGACCGGTCCCCGCCGCCGAGCCGCGTCCCGTCTTCCCCGTCCGGCATTGCCCACCTCCGATCGGCACGGTACCGTACCGATAGAGAAACGGATTCGTTTCGATCGGAGGTTCCGATGCGGACCACCGGCCTGACCCGGACGACGACCTTCTACTGGACGACGACGGCGCTGGTGGCCGCCGAGAGCCTGGGCGGCGGCCTCGCCGACCTCCTGCGCGCCCCGCCCTTCTACCCGGCCATGATCGCGCTGGGCTACCCGCCCTACCTCGCCACCATCATGGGCGCCGCCAAGCTCGTCGCCGCCGTGATCGTCCTGGCGCCGGCGCTGCCCCGGCTCAAGGAGTGGGCCTACGCGGGCATCCTGATCACCCTGATCGGCGCCGTGGCCAGCCACGTGGCCACCCGGGACTCGCCGGCGGCCGTCATCGCGCCGGCGGCGTTCGCGGGGCTGGCTCTGCTCTCGTGGCACGGGCGTCCCGCGTCCCGCCGCCTCGACGCGCACCCGCCGGGCGCCGCCGTCGGTCGCGGGCGGGAGCCGGGCCGAAACGCCCCGGGCCTCGGCCCGGGGCGGGCAGACTCGGCCGGGTGACCGACGTACCGCCGCCCGAACCGGGCGACCTGCCGACCGGGCTGCTGCTGCGGCTGGCCCTGCGCGAGGCCGAGGACGACGAGGACGCGCCGGCGCCGTACCTGGTCGCCCTGCACCGGCGGCCGGTCCGGGCGGTGTTCGACGCCGCGGCCGCGCTGGCCGGCGACGGCGATCCGGCCCGGCGGGCGCTCGGGCTGCGCATCCTGCGGGAACTCGGCGCGGAGCGACCCGACGGGCACCGGCCGTTCCGGGCCGCGACGATCCCGCTCCTGCGGGCCCGGCTGCGCGCCGAACCGGACCCCGCCGTCCTGCGCTGGGTCGTCTCCGCGCTCGGCTACCACGGGGTCCGGGAGGCGCTGCCGGAGGTGCTGGCCCTCGCCGGGCATTCGGACGCGCGGGTACGGTTCCACGTCGCGGCCGCCGTGCCCGCCCTGGCCGACCCCGCCGGCGTGCCGGCGGAGGCCGCCGCCGCCCTGCTCCGGCTCTGCCAGGACGACGACGCCGACATCCGCTGGTACGCCCTGCACGCGGTGACCCGGGAGGTCGCGGGGATCGACCCGGCCACGGTGACCCGCCTGACCGCCGGGCTCCTGGACGACCCCGACGAGCAGGTCCGGGCGATGGCGGCCGAACACCAGGCGGCCGCCCCCGCGCCGGGCGCCCGGCCCCCCGCCGGGCCCGGCCGGGCGACGCTACGCTGGACGGGACATCGTGGACGACAGACCGGCGCAGGGTCGCCCGGACGGGCGCCCGGACCTCACCGAGGCAGGCATGACCGACCATTCCCCGAAGATCCTGCGGGTGCTCTGGGGCGAGATGCACGTCGAAGGACTGGGCCGGAGCAAGGACGTCAAGGTGTACCCCGGCGGCGCCCGCGCCTGGGACTGGGCCGAGACCGGCACCGCGCACTACCCCGGCATCCAGCCCGCCGACGTCCAGGAGCTGCTGGACCACGGCGCGCGGGTGATCGTGTTCGGGGTGGGACTGCTGGAACGGCTGCGGGTCCGCCCCGAGACGCTGCGCCTGCTCGACGAACGCGGTGTCACGACGCACGTGGCGGCCACCCCGGAGGCCGTGGCCCGCTACAACGAGCTGGCCGGCGCCGAGGCGGTCGGCGGGCTGTTCCACTCGACCTGCTGACCGGGCGCGCGGCCAGCGCGTGCGATCAAGGCGGGGGCGCGGTAGACCGGGGAGGTCTGTCGTCGAGGAGGCCGATGTGACTGCGATCCTGCCCGCCCTGCCCCTGCTGCTCGTGGCCACCCTGGCAGTCGCGCCCGGCGCCGGCGCGACCGCCGCCCCCGCGACCGGGTCCGCGCCCGGCGCGCCCGGCGTCGACCAGCAGTATCTGCCGGCCGACAAGTCGGGGCTGCTCACCTCGCGCACCCGGCAGAGCCGGGTCTGGGCCACCGTGCAGCGCGAGGGCGGCCTCGGGGAGATCTTCTATCCGACGATCGGCGGGCCGAGCGCCCGGGCCCTCAGCTTCGTCGTGACCGCCCACGGCGGCGTCGTTCCGGCCCGGGTCCGCACCGAGCAGCTCGACGGCCTGCGCTTCCGGCAGACGTTCACCGGCGCCGGGTGGCGGCTCACCGCCGACTACGCCACCGACCCGGCCCGGTCCACCGTGCTGGTGGACCTTGCGCTCGCGGCGCCGCGGGGCCACGACCTGTACGCGATCTACGACCCGGCGCTGGGCAACTCCCGCGCGGGCGACTCCGGGCGTACCGCCGGCGGGGCCCTGCTCGCCACGGACGGCGGGGTGTCGAGCGCGCTGGCCGGCTCCTTCGCCGCCACGTCGAGCGGGTTCGCCGGGGTCAGCGACGGCCGCACCGACCTGCGCGACGGGCGGATGGACTGGCGGTACTCCTCGGCCACGGCCGGCAACCTGGTGCAGACGGCGGCGCTGCGCGGGCGGCACACCACCGTGGCGCTGAGCTTCGCCGGCACGGCCGCCGACGCGCTGACCGCCGCCCGGGCCTCGCTGCGGGCCGGCTTCCCGGGCGTCGCGCGCTCGTACGCGTACGGCTGGCAGCGTTATCTGTCCGGGCTGGACGACCCGCCCCGGGTGCTGCGCACCGCCGCGCAGCGGCAGCTCTACCGCACCTCCGCGATGGTCCTCGCGGCCTCGGAGGACAAGACCCACCCCGGGGCGTACGTGGCGGCGCCGGCCGCGCCGTGGGCGTTCGGCACGGACGACCCGTCAGGCCCGTACCACCTGGTGTGGTCGCGGGACCTCTACCAGATCGCCACCGGCCTGATCGCCGCCGGTGACCGCGCCGGGGCCGGACGCGCGCTCGACTTCCTGTTCGGCGTGCAGCAGAAGCCCGACGGCTCGTTCCCGCAGAACTCCCGGGTCGACGGCACACCGGTGTGGGGCGGCCTGCAGCTGGACGAGGTGGCGCTGCCCATCGTGCTGGCCTACCAGCTGGGCCGCGGCGACCGGTGGCCCGGCGTCAAGCGGGCGGCCGACTTCCTGGTCGCGTACCCGGGGGCGCCGTTCACGCCGCAGGAGCGCTGGGAGAACCAGTCCGGCTACTCCCCCAACACGATCGCCACGGCCATCGCCGGCCTGGTGTGCGCCGCCTCGTTGGCCCGCGCGCACGACGACCCGGCCTCGGCGCGGCGCTACCTCGCCACGGCCGACGCGTGGCGGGCGCGGGTGAAGTCCTGGACGGTGACGACCACCGGCCCGTACTCGGCCCGGCCGTACTTCCTGCGGCTGACCAAGGACGGCAACCCGGACGCCGGCACCACCTACGACATCGGCGACAGCGGGCCGGTGGGGGTGGACCAGCGCCGCGTGGTCGACCCCAGCTTCCTGGACCTGGTCCGCCTGGGCGTCCTGCCGCCCGCCGACGCCGACGTGGTCAACACCCTGGCCGTCGTCGACGCGCAGCTCGGCGTGGCCACCCCGCGCGGCTTCTTCTGGCACCGGGCCTCCTTCGACGGCTTCGGCGAGCAGCTCGACGGCAGCCAGTGGGAGTACGACGAGCCCGGCGGCTCCCTGGTCTCCCGGGGCCGGGCGTGGCCGCTGCTCGGCGGCGAACGCGGCGAGTACGAGATCGCCGCGGGCGACCTGCGTGCGGCGAGCGCCCGGCTGGCCGCGATGACCCACGCCGCCGGCCCGGGCGGCATGCTGCCCGAGCAGGTCTGGGACCACACGCCCCCGGCCGGGCAGAGCGGCCGGTTCGCGCCGGGCACGCCCACCTTCTCCGCGACCCCGCTGGCCTGGACGCACGCGCAGTACCTGCGGCTGGCCCGCGACCTGGCGGCGCGCCGGGTCGTCGAGCAGCCCGCCGCGGTCGCCGAACGTTACCTGGGCCGCCGTTCCGGTTGAGTCACGCCGGGCACCGGCCGAGCGGCCGGTGCCCGGCTGCTCGTCAGCCGGCGACCGTGATGGTGAACGTGTCGACGTTGGCGTCGTCGCTCTGCGGGACGTCCGGGACGAAGCCCACCATCGTCGTGCCGGTGCCGAGCGGGCCGGCCGCCGTCCCGGCGGGCGCCGTGAGGATCCACTCGAAGCTGCGCTCCTCGCCCTCGGCGAGCTGGCCACCGGAGAGCGTGCAGCCGACGCCGCCGCCGCCCGGCGGGACGGGCAGCCGCCCCGCCCCGACGCAGACGTCGCTCGGCTCGACGGCCGGCCATCCGTCGAGGCCGGCCGGAACCGCGACCTCGGTCCACAGCTCACGATGCGCGACGTCACCGTCGTTGCGGACGGTCACCGGGACCCGGCCCGCGAAGGTGCCGTCCGCCTGGCGCGTGAGTGTCACGTCGGCGGCGGTCACCGCGAGGGCGCCGGTGGTGGCCGGCACGTACGGCTGCGGGTTGCGCACCGAGCCGGAGGTGGACCGGAACAGCGCCGGGAACTCGGCGGTCACCCCGCCGGCCCCGACGCTGCCGACCTGCGGCGTGGCCGGGCGCGGCAGGCTCCAGGATCAGCCTGTTCACCTTGACCGTCACGGCGGCGTCGGCGGGTGCGGCGTCGGCCGCGACGGCGCCGCCGAGCACCCCGGAGGCTGCCGCGAGCGCGATCGCGCCCGCGCGGAAGAGAGTGCGCACGCTGGGTCGTCCTTTACATCGATTCCCCGTGCGACCGGAGGATGATCCGGCCGATCGATTGCGCGGGCCACGGTAGCGATGATCGATCATCGATGTCTGCCCGGGACGGGGCGGCCGGCTCAGCGGGCCGGCAGCGCCGCCGGCCATCGATGCTTGCGCATCCTGCGCGGTTGTCGTAGAACGGGCCCATGACGCCCACGGATGACGAGATCTCGGCCCAGCTGCGGCCGGACGTCCCGCACGCGGCCCGGATCTGGAACTACTGGATGGGCGGCAAGGACAACTTCGTCGCCGACCGGGCCGCGGGGGACGCGGTCGCCCAGGTCTACCCCGAGATCGTGCTGATGGCGCAGCACTCGCGCCGGTTCCTCATCCGGGTGGTGCGGTACCTGGCCGCCGAGGCCGGCATCCGGCAGTTCCTCGACATCGGCACCGGGCTGCCGACCATGCAGAACACCCACGAGGTCGCTCAGGTCGTCGCGCCCGAGGCGCAGACCGTCTATGTGGACAACGACCCGCTGGTGCTGGTGCACGCACGGGCCCTCATGGCCCAGGCGCCCGGCAAGGGCCGCACCACGCACGTGGCCGCCGACTACCACCAGCCGGAGCTCATCCTCGCCGAGGCGGCCGAGGTGCTCGACTTCTCCCGGCCGGTCGCGGTGATGTTCATGGGCGTCATGGGCTACGAGCCGGACCTGACGGTGGTGTCGTCGATCGTGCACCGGGTGCTGGACGCGACCGCGCCGGGCAGCCACCTGGTGCTGTGGGACGGCACGAACACCACCCCGGCCGTGGTCGAGGGCGCGGCCCGGCTGGCGCAGAGCGGTGGCGTGCCGTACATCCTGCGCAGCCCGGAGCAGATCGGCAGCCTGTTCGACGGGCTGGAGCTGGTCGAGCCGGGCCTGGTGCAGATCACCGCCTGGCGCCCGGACGGCGAGCCCCCGTGGCTGGACGCGTACGGCGCGGTGGCCCGCAAGCCCTGAGCGCGGCGGCTCAGCGATCGAGCAGCTGGGCCAGGTGCACCGCGGGCCGGTCCCGCAGGTCGGCGACCTGGGTGCGGCAGGAGAACCCGTCGGCCAGCACGACGACCCCGGGCGCGGCGTCGAGGGCGGGCAGCAGGTTCTGCCCGGCCACGGCCACCGACACCTCGTAGTGGCCGATCTCCACGCCGAAGTTGCCGGCCAGGCCGCAACAGCCGGCCAGCCGCCGCACCCGGGCCCCGGTGGCGGCGAGCAGGTCCGCGTCGGCCTGCCAGCCCAGCACGGCGTGGTGGTGGCAGTGCGGCTGGGCGATGACCTCGACGCCGGACAGGTCGGGAGCGGTCCAGCCGGGGGTCTCGGCGAGCAGCTCGGCGAGCGTCCGCACCGACTTCGCGACCGCCGCCGCGTCCCGGTCTCCGGGCAGCAGCTCGTGGACGTCGGAGCGCAGGACAGCCGTGCAGGAGGGCTCGATGCCGACGATCGGGACGCCGTCGCGGGCGGCGTCGGCCAGCGCCGCCACGGTACGGGTGAGGATCTTCTTCGCCGCGTCGAGCTGACCCGTGGTGATCCAGGTCAGGCCGCAGCACACCGAGCCGGACGGCAGCCGCGGCTCGTACCCGGCGGCGCGCAGCACCCGTACCGTGGCCTCGGCCACCTCGGGTGAGAAGGCGTCGGAGAACGAGTCGGCGAAGAGCACGACCGGTTTGCGGCCCTCGGCGGCCTTCGCCGCGAAGGTCCGCCGGAACGGGCGCCGCGCGAAGGCGGGCACGGAGCGCCGCTTGTCCACCCCGGCCAGCCAGAGCAGGAACCGGCCGAGCACCGGCAGCCGGATGGCCAGGTTCGCCGGCCCCGGCGTCCAGCCGGCCAGCCGCGCCCAGAGCGGCAGCTTGCCCAGCGTGTAGTGCGAGCGGGGCCGCAGCCGGCGCCGGTAGGTCTGGTGCAGCACCTCGGACTTGTAGCTGGCCATGTCGATACCGGTCGGGCAGTCGGACGCGCAGCCCTTGCAGGACAGGCACAGGTCCATCGCGTCGTGCACCGACGGGTGCGACCACGCGAGCTCGCCGCGTACCACCTCCTGCAGCACCCGGGCCCGCCCGCGGGTGGAGTCCTTCTCCTCGCGGGTGGCCAGGTAGGAGGGGCACATGACGCCGCCGGCCGCGGAGTTGTCGGCGCGGCACTTGCCGACGCCGGTGCAGCGGTGCACGGCCTGGCCCAGTTCGCCGTCGTCGTGCGGGTAGGCCAGGGCCAGGTTCCGCAGCGGGAAGCGGCCCGCGGGCCGGACGTCGGCGTCGACCGGGTCGGGGTCGACCAGCACGCCGGGGTTGAGCAGGTTGTCCGGGTCGAAGGCGCGTTTGACGCCGGCGAACAGGGCGATCGCGTCCGGGGAGTACATGTGCGGCAGCAGCTCGGAGCGGGCCCGGCCGTCGCCGTGCTCGCCGGAGAGCGAACCGCCGAACTCGCCGACCAGCTTCGCCGCGTCGGTGAGGAACTCCCGCATGATCTTGGTGCCGCCGGGCTGGTCGAGCGGCAGGTCGAGCCGGACGTGCATGCACCCGTCGCCGAAGTGGCCGAACGGGGCGGACGTCAGGTCGTACGAGGCCACCAGCTCGTCGAAGCGGGCCAGGTAGGCGCCCAGCTTCTCCGGCGGGACGGCGGCGTCCTCCCAGCCGGGCCAGGCCGGTTTGTCCGACGGGGCCCGGCCGGCCAGCCCGGCGCCGTCCTCGCGGATGCGCCACAGCCGGGCCTGGATCGCGGGGTCGGTCACCACCAGGGCGTCGTCGGCGATGCCGCCGGCCGCGAGCCGCCGCGCCCGGGCCGCCACCTCGCCGGCCTCGTCGCCGGCCAGCTCGACGAACAGCCAGGCGCCACCGCGCGGCAGTGGCGGGACGGCGCCCGGGCCGCGCCGGGCCCGCAGCACGTCGAGCAGCCGGGAGTCGAGTCCCTCGCAGGAGGTCGGGCCGTGCGCCACCACGGCCGGCGCCGCCTCGCCGGCCGCGACGATGTCGGCGAACCCGAGCACGACCACCACCCGGACCGGCGCGTCCACGACCAGCTTGACGGTGGCCCGGGTGATGACCGCCAGGGTCCCCTCCGAGCCGACCAGCGCCCGGGTCAGGTCGAAGCGCTCGGGCAGCAGGTGCTGCACGGCGTAACCGGAGACCTGCCGGCCGAACCGGTCGAACTCGGTGCGGGCGGTGGCCAGGTGCCGGCCGACGACCGTACGCAGCTCGTCGAGGACGGGCGCGGCGCCGTGCACGCCCGCCGGCCCGGTGCTCAGCGCCTCCCCCGCGGCGGTCAGCAGCTCCAGGCCGGCCACGTTGTCCGACGTCCGGCCGTAGGCCAGCGACCGGGAGCCGCAGGCGTTGTTGCCGATCATCCCGCCGATCGTGCAGCGCGGATGGGTCGACGGGTCCGGCCCGAAGCGGACGCCGTGCGGCATGACCGCCTTCTGCAGGACGGCGTGCACCGTCCCGGGCTCCACCACCGCCGTGCGGGCCTGCGGGTCGATCTCCAGCACCCGGTTGAGGTGCCGGGAGAAGTCGAGCACGATGCCGCGCCCGACGGCGTTGCCGGCCACCGACGTGCCGGCGCCCCGGGAGGTGAGCGGCACCCCGGTCGCCCGGGCGACGGCCAGCGCGGCGGCCACCTCGTCGACGTGCCGGGGGCGCACCACGGCCAGCGGGGGGATCCGGTACAGCGAGGCGTCGGAGGCGTACATGCCGAGCGTGCCGGCGTCGGCGCGCACCTCGAGCCCGGCCCGGTCCAGCGCCGCCACCACGTCAGTCATGCGTAACATGTTACTCGTGCCCGCCCTGACCCTCCCCGCGGAGGCGCCCTCGCTCGCCGAAGCGGTCGCCCAGTCGGTCCGCGACGGCGTCGCCGCCGGCGAGCTCGTGCCCGAGCAGACCTACTCCGTCTACCAGCTGGCGGACCTGCTCGGGGTCTCCCGCAGCCCGGTCCGCGAGGGGCTGCTGCGGCTCGCCGAGGCCGGCCTGGTGGAGATCATCCGCAACCGCGGCTTCCGGGTGCTGCCGCCGCGGGCGCACGACATCGAGGAGATCGTCGGCATCCGCCTCGCCCTGGAGCCGCCCGCCGCCCGCCGGGCCGCCGAGCAGGCGAGCGACGAGCAACTCGGCGCCGTCCGGTCGGCCCTGGACGCCATGGCGGCCGCGGCCGCCCGGGGCGACGACGCGTCCTTCTGGCCGGCCGACCGGGCCCTGCACGACCTGCTGCTGCGCGCCTCCGGCCGGACGCGTACCGCCGGCATCGTCGCGCAGCTGCGCACCACCACCGCGCTGCTCGGCCCGCCCACCACGGCCAGCGGGCGCACCCTGCGCGAGATCCACGCCGAGCACGAGCCGGTGGTCGGCGCCGTGCTGGCCCGCGACGGCGCCGCCGCCGAGGCGGCCATGCGCGCCCACCTCGAGGCCACCGGCCGGCTGCTGATGGCCACCCTCGTCAGCGGCTCGTCACCAGCTCGCGGCGGACCTGGCCGGAGCTGACCGCGAGCGCCCAGCCGGTCGCCGACGACACCAGGCGCAGCTTGACGATCGTCGAGCCCGGCGCCGCGCCGAGATCCGCGGGACACGGCCGGCCGACCGCCGGCCCCACGGAGGTGCCCGAGATGCCGGAGCTCGCGCCGGTGAGCCGGAACCCGGTGACGCCGTCGCCGTAGCCGGTGGACGAGCGCGGCCGGTCGCGGCGGACCACGGCCTCGGTCAGCTCGTAGCGCCCGAACTCGCGGTGGTGCACCAGCGGGTACGTGCGACCCCCGCAGACCGCCGAGTACGTGTCGTCGGTCCAGAAGTCGTGGTCGAAGGCGAGGCGGCCGGCCCGCGCGGTCAGCGTCGCGGGCGTCCAGCCGAAGGCCCGGCGCACGTCCGCCGCGCCGACGAAGCCGGTGTGCGCCTCGGGGTCGTACGTCACCGCCGCGGAGGCCGGAGCGCCCCCTCCGAGGCCCGCGGCGAGAACGGCGCCGGCGACGACAAGCCGGGAAAAGCGCGCATCCATGGTCGACTCCTGAGTTCATCCGCGGCGGCCGGCGCCCGCGCCCGCGGGTGCCCATCGCGATCAACGAGCAAGCACCGGCCCGGGTTGTGTGACGCATGGCACATAACTCAGTGTTAGGAATGCGGATTTCCGGGAAAGCGCGGATCCCGCCCGGAGAGACGGGCAGCGCGCCACACGGCTGTCCCGGCTGAAGGGCACCCGGCACAGCACTGCCGGGCGCGGGGGCCGCCTCCGGTGATCCCGCCGGTCACCGGGGGTAGCCGCCGGCGGTCACCGTCCGGGCCGGCGCGCCGAGCTCGTGCCCCGAGGACCACCGGCGGGACCTTCGCCCCTTCACCCGGCTCCGTCCGAGGTCTGGACTGGAGTCGAGGTGGACCGCCATGACCAGGAACGTCGAGCCCGGCCCGCCGAGCGCCAGCGTGTCGGTGTACTGGCTGCCGCTGGGCGCGGGCGGGCACGTCGTGCGCTGGAACGGCCGGCTCTACGAGGCGGTCGTCGCCCGCCGCGAACACCGCCCGGCCGCCGACCTGTACCACTGCGCCCTGGAGGTCGTGGTCGACGCCGGCCGCTCCGTCATCGAGATGGCGCCGGTCTGGAGTGTCCGCGCCGCCGACCGCGGCGTCGTCCGGCAAGGACCGGTCGGCCTGCCGTGGCTCGGCCGGTTCACCGCGTTCCGCTACGAGGTCCGGCGGTGGCGGGACGGGATCATCCCGGATCTCGCCGAGGCCGCCGGCGGCCCCGTCCTGGCCGGATCCGACCCCGGGCGCGCCCGGGAGCTGCTCGACCTCGTGCCGCAGGCGCCCCCGGTCACCTGGGGCCGCGACGAACTGCGCACCGGTGACATGTGGAACTCCAACTCGCTCGTCGCCTGGCTGCTGGCCCGCAGCGGGCACCCGGTGACCGGGATCGGCCCGCCCGCCCACGGCCGCGCCCCGGGCTGGCGGGCCGGCCTGGTCCTGGCCGCCCGGCAGCAACCCGGCCGGCGGCGGGCGCCCACCGTCGGACACCACGATGGGAGGTCATCGTGAACACCAGCGCCACCACCCGGAGCCGGCCGTCCAGGGCGGCCCGCGCCTTCGGCTACACGATCGCGGCCGTCGTCAACTCCGTGCTGCTCTACCTGATCAACGTCCGGCCCGGCTGGCGGGCCGTGCCGTTCCTGACCGAGGACACCAGCCAGGTCCTGGCCCTGGTCAACCTGTCGCTGGCCGCGGGGATAGCGGCCGACCTGCTGTACGTGCTCCACGACGCGCCGCGGTGGAAGGCGCTCGGCGACCTGATCACGACCGGCATCAGCATCGCCGTGCTGGCGCGCCTGTGGACGGTCTTCCCGTTCGCCTTCGACGCCGAGCAGTGGACGCTGGTCGCCCGTACCGTGCTGGTGGTCGCGATGGCCGGCAGCGCGATCGCCATGCTGGTGGACCTGGTGGCGATGACCCGGCACCGGACGGCCTGACCACCCGGTGGCCCCCGCGTCAGGCGGACGGCCGCTGACCGCCGGCCCGCGCGGGCCGGCGGCCACCGTGCGCCAGCATCAGCGCCGCGCCCACCGCGAAGGCGGCGACGATCACCGGCTCGACCGGGTCGAAACCCGGGGCGCCGGGCACCTCGGCGACCCTCTGCACCACCAGCGCCGTCAGGTACGCCACCTGGTGCAGGACGCCGGCCACGAGCAACCCCGTCGCGGCGACGTAACCCCACCCGGCCCGGCGCCACAGCAGCACGCCGGCCAGCCCGTAGGCCGGCGCCAGCAGCGACAGGTCCAGCGCGGCGCCGAGCCGGGTGACCGCGGCCGGCACGATCAGCCGCGACGGTTCGGCCAGGGCCGATCCCGCGGCCAGGGCCCGTACCGTGCCGGCGGTCCACATGACCGCGAGCGCCACACCCAGCAGCAGCAGGACGCCGCCGGCGAACCGTACCGGCGTCCGGGGGCCGAAGCCGGCGGCGAGCCGCGGCACGTCGATGGCGGCCAGCAGGAGCACCAGGGCGGCCAGGGACAGGGTGAACACCACGGCGTGGGCCGGGAACAGCACGGTCAGCTCGGTCCCGAACAGGTAGTAGGCGTAGGTGTAGACCAGGGACATCAGGACGCCCGCCCACACCAGCGCGGCCCGCGGGGTGCGCCGCGCCGCCGCCCACCCGAGCAGTGGCACCGTGAGCAGCAGCGTGACCAGGTCGTAGCCGCGCAGCACGGCCGAGACCGAGCCCGGGCCCGGATAGCCGCCGACGAGGCCGGCGAGCGCGGACCCGGCGAGCAGCACGGCCAGCCCACCCGACACCGCCGCCGAGGCAGCGAGCGCCCGCGGATGCGCGACGGGCACCCGGTCGGCCGGCGGGCCGGGCGCCGCCGGGTTGCTGGTCATGACCCCTCCCCTGATCGTGGCCGGGGACCGCCGGGAGCCCCGGGCGGCCCGTCTCCAGCCTTCGCCCGAAACACCGCCGATGGCCAGGGCCCGAGGTCCCCGAACCCGGGTCCTTCGGGCCCGGCGGTGGACAAGGAGGCCGGTGACGCCGGGACGTCGTCCTCTGCCGCCGGCGGCGCCCGCGCGCGACGCTGGACGGGACACCGCCGCCGGCGACCCCGGCGCACGACGCCCGGGCGGGACACCGCGGCCGGCGACGCCGGCGCTGGACGCCGGGACCGGACGCTGGAAGAGGTGATCACCGATGCCTGTCACACCGGTGCTGCCCGCGGCGGGCGAGAACGCGCCCGGCGCGCCCGCAGCCGCACGAGAGAACCGGGTGCCGGCCGTCGTGGCCTGGCTACTCGTCGCGCTGTCGGCAGTGGTGTCGGCCGCCCTGATGCCGCGCGCCCCGGTCACCGGCACCCAGGTGATCGCGGTGCTGGTCGGGGCGACCGTGGTCGGCGGGCTGACCGGCTGGTCCGTACGGTCGCGGTGGGCCGTCGTGGCGGCGCCGGCGCTGCACCTGGCCGTCTGGGAACTCGCCCGCGCGACGGTGTTCCGGCTGGACGGTCCCAGCTTCGGGCCGCCGCGCTTCGACGTGGCGCTGGGCGTGCTGCTCTTCGTCGCCGTCCACGTCATGTACGCCGTGGTGGCCGGCCTGCCCATGCTGCTGGGCGTGCTCGCCGGGCGGGCCTGGCGGCGCCGGCCGGCGCGGGCCGCCGTCGTCTGGCCGGCGGTCGCCGTGCTGGCGGTCGCCTCCCTGGGCGACGCGCTGGTGCGCCCGGAGCGGGTCCATCCGGTGCCCGGCGGCGTCGCCACCGTGACCAGGGTCCGGCTGGGCGGCGCCGAGCAGTGGGTGTCGATCCGCGGCGACCGGGCGGACAACCCGGTGCTGCTGCACCTGGCCGGCGGGCCGGGCAGCTCCGACGTCGGCTGGGTGCGCACCTTCAACCAGCCGCTCGAGAAGCACTTCACCGTCGCGGTCTGGGAGCAGCGCGGCGCCGGCAAGTCCTACCCGGCGGTGGACCCGACCACCGACCTGACCCTCGACCGGCTGGTCTCCGACGGCCTCGAGCTGGCGAGCTGGCTGGCCCGGCGCTTCGACGAGCCGAAGATCTACCTGACCGGCAACTCCTGGGGCAGCACCCTGGGCGTGCTGATGGCGCAGCGCCGGCCGGACCTGTTCCACGCCTACGTCGGCACGGGCCAGATGGTCGACCAGCGCGAGACCGACCGGCGGCTGTACCGGCAGCTGTCCGCGTACGCCGAGCGCATCGGCGACCGGGAGCTGCGGGGCAGGCTGACCGCGCTCGGCGAGCCGCCGTACCGCGACGTGTTCGGCTATGCCCTGGTGATGGACCACTACGACGTCATCGAGCCCTACGACCGGACGCCGGCCTTCGAGGCGGCGCGCGGCCCCCGCGGCTTCTTCCCGGACGAGTACAGCCTGCTCGACTCGTGGAACGAGCTGCGCGGCTTCGCCGACATGGGCGGGCTGGTCTACCCCCAGCTGCAGGACATCGACTTCCGGCGGGACGTGCCGCGGCTGGACGTGCCGGTCTACTTCATGCGGGGCCGGCACGAGCTGACGGCCCGCGGCGCCCTGGCCGACGAGTGGATCGCCGGGCTGCGCGCGCCGATCAAGCGCGTGTACGACTTCCCGGACTCGGGCCACAACGCCGACGCCGAGGAGCCGGGCCGCTACAACGACCTGCTCGTCACCACCGTCCTCGCCGAGACCTACGGCCGCCGGTGACCCGCGGGCCGGGGCGGCGCACCTCGACACCGGTACGCCGCCCCGGGAGCATCGCCGGCCGTCAGCCGGCCGGCGCGGGAATGACGTGCAACTGGGCGTTGGTGGTGGGCTGGTAGTAGACGTCGGAGGTCACCGCGTACACCTTCCGGCCGTTCGGGGCCCAGGCGAGCGCGCCGTCCAGCACCCGGTAGCCCTGGCCGACCTCGTAGGTCGACAGCGCCGCCGGGTTGCCGATCGTGTAGAAGTACACGTCCGGCTCGTAGCTGCCGTTGATGCCGCCCACGAGCCGGCCGCCGTCCCGCGACACCTCCACGGCCAGCGGGTACGGCTGCGCCTCGTAGTTGAGGCCCGGCGCCGTCAGGTCACCGGCGGGCACGGACGGGAAGTAGTAGGGCGCGCCGTTGGCCACGAACGCGGTGGCGCCGGCCGGGTCGAGGGCCAGGTCGCCGAGGTTGCTGCCCAGGTCGCGGGTGGAGCTGACCTCGGTCAGCCGGCCGCCGGCTACCGTGAAGCTGTGGATCTCGCTGGGGCTGGTGCCGGTCTCGCCGGCCAGCAGCACCGAGGGGTTGCGCAGCGCCGAGGTGACCAGCGGCGCGTAGTAGAAGAAGGTGTCGCCGGCCAGGCCGAGGGTCACCCGGGCGGGCTGGCGGCGCAGATCGATGTGGCCGATGTCGCCGGCGCCGGCCTGGCAGCCGTAGCCGAACCACAGGTAGCGGCCGGCCAACGCGAGGTGCGCCGGGCAGCCGCCGTCGGCGCCGGTGTCGTAGCGCGCCGACTCGGTCAGCGTGCCGGTGTCGAAGGCGGCGACGGCGTTCGCGGCGGGCAGCGCCGCGAACAACGTGCGCCGGTCGTTGCTCAGGGCCAGATCGGTCGGGCCGGGCAGGCCGTCGATCGTGGCCACGACGGCGCCGGCCGCGTCGGCCACCGCGATCTGACTCGTGCCGTATCCGCCGCTGATGAACTCGCGGTCGCCGGCGGCCACCACGTCGGCGCCGGCGGCGATCGGGATCGGCAGGCGGGTGACGACCGGGCCGGCCGCCAGGGCGGCGCCGGGCGCGACCGCGACGGCCGGCGCCGCGGCGGTGAGTGCGGCGGTGAACAGGCCCAACTTCCTCCAGAAACCCATAGCTCCCCCATGTCTAGAGCATTCGGACGTGTCTCTGTGTAGCACAATGGACCGATATTTTCGGTCCCGTACCGGACGGCGCACTTCGGTGGCCTGGGAAATCGGTGGCCCGGGAATTCGGTGGCCTGGGAATTCGGTGGCCCGGGACGGGACGGCGGACGAGCATGGTCGCCATGGGCCGGGATCGGGTGTGGTCGCCGCCGCAGGGCGGCCTGCCGCCGGCCGGCGCGACGACCGGTCCGGTCGTGGAGATCGCCTGCGACGAGTCCGGGTTCTCCGGCACCAACCTGCGCGACCCGGCCACCCCGGTGATCACCCACGCCAGCGTCGACCTGCGCGTCGACGAGGCGGTCGGGCTGATCGCGGCGCTGCGCTCCGGCTTCGGGTACGCGCCCAGCGAGGTCAAGTCCGGGCGGTTCCTCCGTGGCCCCCGGGCCGGCGAGGCGCTGGCCCGGCTGCTGGACGCGCTGCGCGGCCGGGCCCACGTGCACCTGGTCGACAAGGAGTTCTTCCTCGTCACCCGGATCGTCGACCTGCTGCTGGGGGAACCGTCCTGGACGGCCGGCACGCGGCTCGCCCTCGAGCACCGCCCGGCCGCCCTCGCCCTGTACCGGGCCGGGCGCGGGGCCGGCGGCGACTGGGACGCGTTCCTCGCGGCCTTCATCGAGCTGGTCCGGACCAAGCACCGGCGCCGGCCGGACGATCCGGCCCTCGCGCGGTTCTTCCGGGCACGCGACGCGCTGGCCGGCCACGCGCTCGACGCCCGGGCCGGCGACGTCCTCGCCGGGCTCGGCCGGGCGCGGGTGGGCGCCGTGCTGACCCGGCTGAGCGACGGCGATCCGGCGATCCCGCCGCCGCTGGAGCCGATGCTGCCGGCGCTGGCCGAGACCGTCCTGTTCTGGAGCGGCGGGCACCGGCGGGTGCTGGTGATCCACGACGAGCAGAGCGCCCTGACGGCCGGCCGGCTGCGGCGCCTGCAACACGCCCTGGCCGCCGGCGCCGGGCCGGCCGGGGTGTCGCCGCTGGCCGGGCTGGTGACCGTCGACTCCCGCGACGATCCGCGGGTGCAGGTCGCCGACCTGTTGGCCGGGATGGCCCGGCGGTTGCCGCGGGCGGCGGAGGGTCCACTCCGGCCGTTCCTGTCCCCCACCTCGCTGGGCGATCCCGGGTCCTGACCGGGCCGCCCCGGGCGGGCACCCGGCGGCGCGGTCGCCGCCGCCCGGCCAGGGCCGAAAGGCCCGCCCGGCCGGTGCCGCAGGTCGAGCCCATCGGTGCCGTTCGGCGGTTGAGCCGGCCGCGGTGTCGCCCAAGACTGGAGGCAACCGAGGCGCCCACCTGCGAGGTCGCGATGAACCCGAACCTCACCGACCATCCCACGATCCTGCGCTCGCTGGACCGCGCCGGGGTCCGGACCCTGCAGCGGGCCGGCGTCCTCCAGGAGCCGGCGAGCCCGCTGCCGACCGACACCCCGGAGGTCGCGCAGCTGCTCGGCGACGCCGGCCTGGCCGAGCGGCTCACCGACCTCGCCCACTCGCTCGGCCGCGACCCGCGGGAGGTGCGCGCCGAGGCCGCCGGCCACCTGCGCGAGATGGGGGCCACGCACACCGGGCGCGCGCCGCGGGACTGGGCCCGGTTCAGCCGGTGGCTGTCCCGCGCCCACGACCTGGTCGTCGACCCCGAGCAGACCCGCCAGCTGCGCGCGCTCGACCGCAAACAGTCGCTGCTGTTCCCGTTCTCGCACCGGTCCTACCTGGACGGTGTCACGGTGCCGGCCGCGGTGTCCCAGAACGGCATCACGCCGGCCTTCGTGCTGGCCGGGGCCAACCTCGACGTGTTCCCGTTCAACCACCTGCTGCGCCGCTCGGGGTTCGTCTACGTGCGGCGCTCCACCGCCGACATCCCGGTGTACCGGCTGGTGCTGCGGGCGTACGTGGCCCAGATGATCCGCAACCGGCGCAACCTCTCCTGGTCCATCGAGGGCGGCCGGACGCGCACCGGCAAGCTGCGCCCGCCGACGTACGGCGTGCTGCGCTACATGATCGACGCGCTGGACGAGGAGACCCGCGCCCAGGCGCTGATCGTCCCGGTGTCGATCGTCTACGAGCAGCTGCACGAGGTCGCGATGATGACCGCCGAGGCGCGCGGCGACAGCAAGCGCCCGGAGGACCTGCGCTGGCTGTGGAACTTCGGGCGGTCCCAGCGCGAACGGTTCGGCCGGGTCTACCTGCAGTTCGGTGAGCCGATCCCGCTGCGTGACCGGCTCGCCGAGCTGCGCGCCGACGAGCGGGTCGGCCCGCGCGTGGTGGAGCGGATCGCCCTGGAGACCTGTCACCGGATCAACCGCGCCACCCCGGTGACGACGACGGCGGTGGTGTGCCTGGCGCTGCTCGGGGCCGACCGCGCCCTGACCCTGGACGAGGTGCTGGCCACCGTCGCGCCGCTCGCGCGGTACATCAGGCGGCGGGGCCGGCCGGTGGCCGGCGCGGCCGACCTGACCGACCGGGCCACCATCCGCCGGACGCTGGACGACCTGGTCCGGTCCGGGGTGCTGGCCAGCTACGACGGCGGCACCGACGCGGTCTGGCGGATCGGCCCGGGCCAGCACCTGGTCGCCGCCTTCTACCGCAACACCGCCGTGCACGTGCTGGTGGACCGGGCGATCGGCGAGCTGGCCCTGGCGGCGGCGATGGCCGGCGGCGAGAACGCGCTGCAGACCGCGACCCGGGAGACCCTGCGCCTGCGCGAGCTGCTCAAGTTCGACTTCTTCTTCCCGCCGCGCCGCGAGTTCGCCGACGAGATGGCCGCCGAGCTCGCGATCGCCGACCCGGGGCAGGCCGACGGGTGGCACGAGTTCACCCCGGACGACGCCCGGCGGTGGCTGACCGACACCGAGCCCCTGGTCGCCCACCTGGTGCTGCGGCCGTTCCTGGACGCCTACCACGTCGTGGCCGACCGGCTGGCCGCCTGGGAGGACGACGACGAGCCGTTCGACGAGGCCCGCTTCCTCGACGAGTGCCTGCGGGTGGGCCGGCAGTGGGCCCTGCAGAAGCGCCTGGCCAGCGAGGAGTCGGTGTCGCTGGAGCTGTTCAAGCCGGCCCTGCGCCTGGCCGAGCACCGTGACCTGGTCGTGTTCCGCGGACCCGACACGGCCAAGCGCCGCGCCGACTTCCTCGACGAGATGCGCGGGACGGTGAGCCTGGTCGCCGTGATCGCGCAGTCGGCCCGCCGGGACCGGCCATGACCGTCACCGCCGCCGAGGTCGTCGAGGCGATCCGCACCGGACCCGCGGGGCCGGAGATCGGCGCGTTCTTCGACTTCGACGGCACGCTGGTACGCGGCTACACCGCCGGCGCCGTCCTGCGCGACCGGATCAGCAAGGGCGAGATCGGCGCGCTGGAGCTGGCCCGCCTCATCGTGGCCGGGCTGGACGGCACCGTGCTGGGCGGCAACCCGCTGACCATCGGCGACATCAGCTTCGCCGCGCTGCGGGGCCGGACCGTGGACTCGGTGGCCGAGATCGGCGAACGGCTGTTCGTGCAGAGGATCGCCGGGACCATCCGGCCGGAGGTCCGCGACGTCGTCCGGGCCCACCTGCGCCGCGGGCACACCGTCGTGGTGGCGTCCTCGGCCACCCGGGTGCAGATCGAGCCGGTGGCGCGCGACCTGGGCATCACCCATCTCGTGTGCACGGAGCTGGAGGCCGAGGACGGCGTCCTCACCGGGCACAGCAGCACCGGCATGCTGTGGGGCGAGCGCAAGGCCGCCGCGGTACGGGCGTTCGCCCGCGACCGCGGGATCGACCTCAAGCGCAGCTACGGCTACGCCAACGGGCCGGAGGACATCGCGTTCCTCGGTTCGGTCGGCCGGCCGTACCCGTCGAATCCGCATCCCCTGCTGCACCGGGCCGCCCGGGAGTACGACTGGCCGGTGCTGATGCTGCGCGAGCCGAGGTCGCCGGGGCTGCGCGCGTACGCCGGCACCGTCGGCGGCGTGGTCGGCACCAACCTGGGCCTGGCCGCCGGGGTGGCCTACGGCTGGCTGATCGGTGACCGCCGGCGGGGCGTCAACACCGGCATCGGGCTGTCCACCCAGGTCGGGCTGGGCCTGGCCGGCGTCCGGCTCAACGTGGTGGGCGAGGAGAACCTCTGGAAGGCCCGGCCCGCGGTGTTCGTGGCCAACCACCAGAGCGCCCTGGACGTCCTGGTGCTGGGCGCGCTGCTGCGGCGTGACTTCACCGCCGTGGCCAAGAAGGAGGCCCGCCTCGACCCGCGGATGATGGTCATCGGCGCGGTGCTGGACCCGGCCTGGATCGACCGGAGCGACCTGACCAAGGCCAAGCACGCCCTGGACGGGGCCGTGGCCAAGCTGCGGGCCGGCATCTCCATCCTCATCCTGCCCGAGGGCACCCGGATGCCGACGCCGAGCCTGGGCCGGTTCAAGAAGGGCGCGTTCCACATCGCCCGGCAGGCCGGCGTGCCGATCGTGCCGATCGTGCTGCGCAACACCGGCGAGCTGGCCTGGCGGCGCTCGATGGTGGTCAACCCCGGCACGGTCGACGTGGCGGTGCTGGAGCCGGTCGAGACCGCCGGCTGGACGGCCGACGAGCTGGACGACCGGGTCGCCGAGGTACGCCGGCGGGTCACGGACACCCTGGCGGACTGGCCGCGGGAGGTGACCACGCGATGAGCGCCCGCAAGCCGAAGGTCACCGTGCTCGGCGGCGGCACCTGGGGCACGACGGTGGCCTCCATCACCGCCCGCAAGACGCAGACCCTGCTGTGGGTGCGGGACCCGGACATCGCCAAGGCGATCAACGAGAACCACCGCAACCCGCGCTACCTGGCCGGCTTCGACCTGACCGCCGGGCTGCGCGCGACCGCGGACCTGGCCGAGGCCGTCGGGGACGCCGACGTGCTGGTGGCCGGGGTGCCGTCGCAGTACCTGCGGGGCGTGCTGGAGCAGACGGTCGCGCACGTCCGCCCCTTCATCCCGGTGGTGAGCCTCGTCAAGGGCCTGGAGCGGGGCACGCGCAAGCGGATGACCGAGGTGATCGGCGAGGTGCTGCCCGGGCACCCGGCCGGCGTGCTGTCCGGTCCCAACATCGCCCACGAGGTGGTGCAGGGCTACTCGGCCGCGGCGACGCTGGCCATGCCCGACCACCGCACCGCGCAGTCCCTGCAGAGCCTGGTGCACACCTCGCGGTACCGGGTCTACACCAGCGAGGACGTGGTCGGCGTGGAGATCGCCGGCGCGTTGAAGAACGTGTTCGCGATCGCCGTCGGCTTCGGCGACGGGCTGGGCGCCGGCGACAACACCCGGGCGATGGTGATCACCCGGTCGTTGCACGAGCTGACCCGGCTGGGGGTGGCGATGGGCGGGCGGGCGGAGACGCTGGCCGGCCTCGCCGGCATGGGCGACCTGGTCGTCACCTGCATCAGCCCGCACAGCCGCAACCGGCGCGTGGGTTTCGAGCTCGGCCGGGGCAAGCCGCTCGAGGAGATCCTGGCGTCGATGCATCAGGTGGCCGAGGGCGTCGCGACCACGACGGCGGTGATCCGGCTCGCCGCCGAGCGGGGCATCGAGATGCCGATAGCCCGGGAGGTCGACGCGGTGCTCAACCACCGGCAGCCGGTCGAGGAGACCTATCGCGGCCTGCTGCGCGTCACCCCCGGTCACGAGGTGGACGGGGAGGCATGGTGAGCACGAGCAGCCCGGACCGGCCGGCGGTGGACCCGGCCGAGGCCAACGCGCAGGCGTGGGCGCTGGCCGGCGCCTGGGGCACAGGGGACCGGATGACCGAGGTCGAGGCCCTGATGTGGCGCAGCGAGCGGCACCCGCGGCGGTCGGCGACCATCTCGGTGCTGATGATGCTCGACACGGCGCCGGACTGGGACCGGTTGCGCGCCGCCCACGACTGGGTGACCCGGCTGGTGCCGCGCACCCGCAAGCGGGTGCTGGAGCCCGCCGTGCCGGTCGGGCCGCCGGCCTGGGTCACCGACCCCGCCTTCGACCTGGACTACCACCTGCGCCGGGTGAGCCTGCCGGGGCCGGGCGGGATGGCCCAGGTGCTGGCGTTCGCCCAGGCCGCGGCGATGACGCCGTTCGACCGTACGCGCCCGCTGTGGGAGGGCACGCTCATCGAGGGACTGCCGGACGGCCGGGCGGCGTACTTCCTCAAGCTGCACCACTCGCTCACCGACGGCCCGGGCGGCGTACGGCTGGTGTCGCTGATCCAGAGCCGGCACCGGGAGCACACCCACGACAAGCCGGTGGCCCCGCCGCGGCCGTCCGAGCCCCGGCCCGACCCGCGGTGGCTGGCCGTCGAGGAGGTCACCGAGCAGGTGCTGACCCTGCCGTCGGCGGCCGGCCGGCTGCTCGCCGCGGGCGCCCGGGTCCTGGCCCATCCGGAGTCCGCGGCCGCGAGCGCGCTGCGGTTCGCCGGCTCGCTGCGCCGGACCACGGCGCCGTGGTCGGTGCCCGGCTCGCCGCTGTTCCGCGGCCGGACCGGCAAGGCGTGGCGGTTCGGCGTCCTGGAATGCCCCCTGGCCGACCTGCGGGCGGCGGCCGAGGCGGCCGGCGGGTCGCTCAACGACGCCTTCGCCGCCGCGCTGCTCGGCGGGATGCGCCGCTACCACGAGCGGCACGGCGCCGAGCTGGCCGAGATGTCGATGACGATGCCGGTCAGCCTGCACAAGTCGGACGACCCGATGGGCGGCCACGAGTGGGCCGGGGCGACCTTCGCCGCGCCGGTCGGCCTGGCCGACCCCGAGGAAAGGATCGCCACGCTCCGCGGCATCGGGCTGACGCTGCGGGTGGAGCCGGCCCTGGACGGCCTGTCGGTGGTGGTGCCGGTGCTGAACCGGGTCCCGTCCGCGGTACGCGCCGCGGTCGGCCGGCTCCCGACGGCGGCCGACCTGTCCGCGTCGACCTTCCCGGGCGCGCCCGGCGAGACCTACCTGGCCGGCGCGAAGGTGGAACGGGCGTACCCGTTCGGGCCGTTGCCCGGCGCCGCGGTGATGGCGGCGATGGTGTCGCAGGCCGGCACCTGCGGCCTGGGCCTGACCATCGACGGATCCGTCGTGTCCGACCCGCAGGTGCTGGTGGAGTGCGTACGTGAGGGCCTCAAGGAGGTGCTGGCGCTGGCCCCGGACGTCGCGGGCGCCTGATCGGCCCCGGCCGGCCCTTGTCCCCGGGGCCGGTACGCCGCACGCTGTCGGTGGACCCTCACCGGGACGGGAGCTGGCGATGAGCGGCGAAGCGGAGATCAGGGCGGCCGGACGGGTGGTCGGCGACGCCCTGGCCGGCGTGGTCGGCGTGGTCCGGGACACCCACCGGGCGATCGCCGACCGGGCGTTCGCCGCGGGCGGACCGGCCGCACAGCCGATCCGCGCGGCGCACGGCCTGATCGCGGGCGGGGTGTACGCGACCGTCGCCGGCGCCCACGCCCTGGTGCCCCGGCTTATCGGCGTCGCCGTCGGCGAGGGGTGGCGTCCCGAGCGGCCCCCGCTGTCCGGCAGCCGGGCCGGCCGGTTCGCCCTCGCCGTGCTCAACGGCCTGTGGGGCGACACCCTCAGCGGCCGGCACCCGGAGCTGGCGACCCCGATGGCGGTCCGGTCGCACGGCGAGGACGTCGCGCTGACCGGCGAGGCGCTGCGGGCGGCGTTCCCGGCGGCGGGCCCGCGGATCGCGGTGTTCGTCCACGGCCTGTGCGAGACCGAGGACTACTGGTCCCTGGCCGCCCGGCGGCACCACGGGACGCCCGAGATGACGCTCGGTGCGCGGCTGCGGCGCGACCACGGGTACACCCCGGTCCACCTGCGCTACAACACCGGCCTGCACGTGTCCGACAACGGGCTGCGGCTGGCCGCGCTGCTCGAGGAGCTGGTCGCGCACTGGCCGGCCGCGGTGGAGCGGATCGCCCTGATCGGACACTCGATGGGCGGCCTGGTGATCCGCAGCGCCGGCCGGCAGGGCGCGGCGGCCGGACACCGGTGGGTGCCGGCGGTCCGGCACGCGATCTTCCTGGGCACTCCGCACCTGGGCGCGCCGCTGGCCCGAGGGGTGCACACCGCGGCCTGGCTGCTGGCCCGGTTCCCGGAGAGCCGGCCCGTCGCCCGGCTCATCGGGGGGCGCAGCGCGGGGGTGCACGACCTCAACTACGGCGCGCTGGTGGAGGAGGACTGGCGCGACGTCGACCCCGGCGAGCTGCCCCGCGACCTCTGCACCGACGTGCCGTTCCTGCCGGACGCGGCCCACCACTTCATCGGCGCCACCCTCGCCCGGAGGCACGACGGGCCGCTGGCCACCGTCCTCGGTGACCTGTTCGTGCCGTACCGCAGCGCCGCCGGCCTCGGCGAGCGGCGGAGCGTGCCCTTCGACTCGGGCAACGGCCGCCACCTCGGCGGCCTGCACCACTTCGACCTGCTGAACCACCCGGAGGTGCACGACCAGGTGTGCGCCTGGCTGGCCGGGCCGCCCGCGCCCGCCCCGCCCGGGGATGCGCCGGCCGGGCCGGCGCGGTGACGGAGCGGCCGGCGGCGCCGCGCTGGCTGGTCCGGGGCGAGGACGCCCTGCCCGCCGGCACGCGGTGGCTGTCCCCCGGCGAGGCCGCCCGCGCCGCCGCGCTGGTCCGTCCCAAGCGGCGCACCGAATACCTGCTGCGCCGGCTGGCCGTCAAGCACACGGCGGCCGCGCTCACCGGACGGCCCGTTGAGGTTGCGGCGCTGGCCCGCATCGAGGTCCCCAACACGCCCGGCGGGGCGCCGTACGTCCTGCTCGACGGCGACCCGGCCGGGTTCGACGTGTCGGTCACCGACCGGGCCGGATGGGCCGTCTGCGTCACCGGCCGGCGGGTCGGCTGCGACCTGGAGCTGGTCGAGCCGCGCAGTCCCGCCTTCGTGCGGGACTTCCTGACCCCGGCCGAGCAGCGCTTCGTCGCCGCCCGTACGCCCGGCGACGACCGGGCCGCCGCCGCCAACCTGATCTGGTCGGCCAAGGAGAGCGCCCTCAAGCTGCTCGGGACCGGGCTGCGGCGCGACACCCGCAGCGTGGAGGTGACCGCCGCCGCGCCCGGGCCCGACGGGTGGGGGACGCTGGCCGTCCGCGACGCCGAGGGCCCGCCCCTGTCGGGCTGGTGGCGCCGGGAGGGCGCGTTCCTGCTCACCGTGGCCACCGCGGCGCCGGGGCCGCCGCCGGTCGCTCTCGACCCGCCCGGCGTCCTGGCCGCCGCGGCGCCCCGGCACTCCTGGCTCGAGCGTCCGTCACCCCGGTGAGGCCGCCATCCCCCGCTCCAGCGCGGCCACCAGGTCCGGCCGCAGCCGCTCGGCGCTGATGATCCGGTCCACCGAGCCGACCGCCATCGCCCGCTGCACCGTGTGGATCCGGTCGAACTCGTCGGCCACCTCGCCCAGCTTGGCCGACCGTACGGTCGCGCTGACCTCGGCCAGCCGGGCCCGCAGCGGCCCGGCGGCCGGATCGGCGGCGGCGCGCAGCTGCTCGGCGGCCTCGCGGACCCGCGGGTCCCGTTCCGTGCGGGCCGTGACCTCCCGGGCGAAGACGGTGGCCGCGGCCGGCGCGCCACCGATCACCGAGGCGAACGAGCCCTCGACGGCCACCATCTCCAGCCGCTCGTTGAGCGCCTTGGAGAACACCACGAACGCCCCGCCGTGGTAGCGGGAGACCACCACGAAGACGATCGGGCCGCGGAAGTTGGTCATCGCCCGGCCGATCTCCGCGCCGTACTCCAGCTGCCAGCGCCGCATCGACTCCGGCGAGCCGTCGAAGCCGGACAGGTTGGCCAGCACCACCAGCGGCCGGTTGCCGCTGGCGGCGTTCACCGCCCGGGCCAGCTTGCGCGACGACTGCGGGAACAGGGTGCCGGACGTCCACGCCGACGGCCCGCCGGCCGGCACGAACCCGCGCCGGGTCAGCGTGTGCGACTCCACCCCGAGCAGGCAGACCGGGATGCCGCCGATCCGGGCGTCCCAGACGACCGCGATCTCCGCGCCGCGCCAGTACGCCCAGCGCTCCAGCGGCGCCGCGTCGGTGTCGGTGACGGCCCGCATCACCGAGCGCATGTCGAACGGCTTCTTGCGGTCGCCGTTGCGCTCGGCCGAGAACACGTCGCCGACCGTCGTCAGGTCCGTGCCGGCCACGGCGGCGTGCGGCGCCGTCCGGACGTCGCGGTCGGCCGGGTCGGCGGTGGGGTGCCGGCGCGGGTACGCCTCGCCGGGCACGACGTACGTGTGCTCGTAGTGGCGCAGCAGGATGTCGCAGGCGTCGCCCAGGTCGGCCGCCCAGTACTGCGCCTGGCCGTTGGGCCCCATGATGCGGTCGAAGCCGCCGATGCCGAAGTTGTCCTCGGCCGACACCCCGCCGGAGAAGTCCAGCGCCTGCTTGCCGGTCAGCACCATCGCGCTCGCCGGGGTCATCACCAGGATGCCGCGGGTGTGCATGAGCATCGTCGCCTCGGCGTTCCAGTACGGCTGCGCGCCCACGTTGATGCCGGTGACGATGACATTGACCTCCGCGCCGCCCTGGGTGAACTCGATCAGCCGGCGCAGCACCGCGGCGATCCAGTCCATGTTCTCGGTGCCGCTGTCCATCGCGATCCGGGCGCCGGACGACAGGGCGAACCACTCCACCGGCAGGCGCAGCCGCTCGGCCAGGTCCAGCGCGGCGATCACCCGCCGGCACTCCGGTTCGGCGAGGTTGCCCAGCCCGCGGGTCGGGTCGCCGAACAGCGCCACCCGGGCCATCCCCTCGGGCACCGTCACGGTGTCGTTGCTCAGCACCCCGACCACGATGTTGGCGGTGTTCAGGCCGTACGGCCGGGACACCTCGGCCAGCTCGCCGCGCTCGTCCAGGTCGTACTCGGTGAACCGGCCGACCGGGAACCGGGCGACGGCGCCGGGCGGCGGGGTGAGCAGCCGCACGATCTCGTACGGGTAGGGCGCCCCGAACCGCCGGGCCCGCAACAACTTCTGCCGGTACGGCGTCAGCGGCCGGATCGGCTCCTGACCCGGCGGCCGCTCGCGCACGGTCACCCCCGTGCCCAGCCCCTCCACGTGCAGCACGGTGTCGCGGCCGTCGGGCCGGCGCACCCGCAGCACCACCTTCTCCAGGCCCGCGCCGGCGGCCAGCGGCGCCAGCGAGCGGGCCAGCTCGGTCCACGCGTCCGGCGTGAGGTCCCAGGGCGGCCGGACGTAGAGCACGATCCGGTTGGCCGCGGGCGGGTCGGCCGCCGGGAACGCGGTGAGCGCCTCGCGGATGCCGGCCAGCGCCCGCAGCCCCATCAGCTCCAGGCTCGGGTACCGCAGGGTGCCCTCCGCGTCCCGGGTGGGCCGCAGGTCGCGCACCTCGGCCAGGGCGAACAGCCGGTGGTCCTTGGGATTGTCGTGGGCGATGCCGTGGAACAGGTACACGTCCTCGGCCGACCGCAGCCGTTCCAGCCGGAAGTTGCCCAGCCGCCACAGGTCCAGCCGCTTGGCCAGCATCGGGTGCAGGTTGCGGTAGAGCCGGTCCTCGACGAACTCGCCGTCCTGCTGGCGGTACGTGAGGTGGTGGGTGCGGAACCGCTCCGGCGCCGGGCCGTCGACCGTGGTCACGGTCACGTCGAGGCGCCGCAGCGGGCGGCCGAAGTCGCAGTCCGGCAGCAGCTTGCCGAGCTCGGCCAGCAGGTCGTCGACGTCCACCGGCGGACCGGACCGCCAGGTGGCCACGTCGACCACCACCTCGCGGCCCGCGCCGGCCGTGCCCAGGTGCGCGGCCACCGCGTGGGCCAGCCGGGGCAGCTCGGTCAGCGGCGCGTACGCCGTCACCAGGTGGACCTTCTCGTCGTCCACGTCGTAGTCCGCGCTGCCCAGCGGCCAGCCGTCCAGCTCGGTGACCCGCAGGCCGGACAGCGTACGGATGCGGTAGAAGCGGCGGGTGTAGACCTCGAGCAGGAGCCGGCGCACGGCCGGATCGGCGGTGTCGCGCCAGCGGCGCAGCAGCGTGCCGCGCAGCGGTTGCGGGCAGCCCACGAGCCGGTCGATGCAGTCGGCCCGCTCGGCCGGCGGGCCGGCGCCGAGCGCGTCCAGGTCGCTCTCCACCCGGGCGTACTCCTCGGCGACGACGGCGTCCAGCAGCGGCTCGTCGAGGTAGTGGTAGCGCACGTCGCGGGCCAGGTCGGCGATCAACCGGTGGTGTCCCTGCGTCGCGGCGGCGAGCCGGTCCAGACGGACGCGCGTCTCGGCGTCAGTCAGCCCGGCCAGCTCGCCGTGGTGCCGCAGCCGCCGTTGCAGGATGTTCGCGATCACCGGGGCCAGCTCGCCGACCCGGCGGAACGAGCGGAACATCCACAGGACCGCCTCCTCCAGCTCCGGGGTGCGCTCCAGGCCGGACACGTCGTAGCGCAGCAGCGCCCGTTCCAGCCGGCGGCGGTACTCGTCGGGCAGCCCCGCCCGGTCGGCGTCCAGCCACTGCAGGTAAGACAGCAGGTACTCCTGGGCGCTGCCGTCCACCGCGGCGTCGTCCGGGTCGGCCGGGCCGCGCGGGCGGTACAGCGAGCCGACGTCGGCGTACAGGTCCAGCAGGCTGTTCTCGCAGGCCAGCAGGCCGGGATCGGCCGGCGGGGCGGTCTCGCCGAGGCGGCGCTGCCGTGTGGCCATGGCCCTGACGGAGGCCGGGTCGAGGTCGTAGCCGAGCAGGTAGCCGCGCAGCGCCGCGTACACCCGCTCACACGGCGGGGTGCCCGGCGCCGGGCCGGCGACCAGCCCGGCGAAGGCCAGCCGCTCCCCCGTGGTGGCCGCCGGCGTGCCGGCCGGCCGGATGCGCATCACCGGCGCCCCGGCGTCGACCTGCACGTTCTCGGCGGTCTCGAGCGCGACGACCGTGCCCTCCAGGGGCGCGGTGAGCGTCGACTCCATCTTCATGCTCTCCAGCACCGCGAGCGGCTGGCCCACGGTCACGTGGTCGCCCGGGGCGACCAGCACGGAGACCACGAACGCCGGGCCGGCGCTGCGCACCACGCCACCGTCGTCGCGGGAGACCACGTGGGACCGGCCGGCGACGTCCACCCGGATGGTGGCGCCCTCGACGACCGTGACGACGCGGTACGACCGGTCGCCGACGCGTACCCGGCGCTGGTAGCCGTCGCGCCGTTCCACGGTCAGGTCGGCGTCCCCCGTCTCCGCGGAGGTGATCCGGTAGGTGCGCCGGCCGGTGCGGTACACCCGCAGGTCGTACTGCTGGCCGCGGTAGCGCAGCCGGCAGCGGTGCCCGACCTCGGCGGCCGACTCCGCGCCGCCGCGCCGGGCCCGGGCGTGGAACGCGGCCTGCTCGGCCGCCTGGTCCAGCTCGTACGAGGTCACGGCGGCCACCAGCAGCGCCACCGGGTCGGGGGCGGGCAGATGGTCGCCGGTGGCGGTCAGCCGGTCCAGCCAGTGATTGTCGAACCGGCCGGCGTTCACCTCCGGCCGGGACAGCAGGCCCAGCAGGAAGGACCGGTTGGTCGTGCCGCCGTCGATCACCACGGTGGTGTCGGCCAGGGCGCGCCGCAGCCGGGACAGAGCCTCCTCACGGTCCTGCCCCCAGGCCACGATCTTCGCGATCATCGAGTCGAAGTCCGGCGGGATCCGGTCGCCCTCGCAGAAACCGGAGTCGACGCGGATGCCGGCGCCGGTGGGCAGGCTGAACCGGACGAGCCGGCCGGGCGCGGGCGCGAAGTCGTTCTCCGGGTCCTCCGCGCAGAGCCGGGCCTCGATCGCGTGGCCGCGCACCGGTGGCGGCCCGCCGGTCAGCCGGCCGCCCCCGGCCACGTGCAGCTGGAGCTTGACCAGGTCCAGCCCGGTGGTCGCCTCGGTCACCGGATGCTCCACCTGCAACCGGGTGTTCACCTCCAGGAACTGGAACCGCCCGGTGTCGGGCTCGACGAGGAACTCGACGGTGCCGGCGTTGCGGTAGCCGGCCGCGGCGACCATCCGGACCGCCGCGTCGCGGATGGCGCGCTCGCCCGCGGCGTCCAGCACGGTCGACGCGGACTCCTCGATCACCTTCTGGTGCCGGCGTTGCAGGGTGCAGTCGCGCACCCCGACCGCCCAGGTGGCGCCGGCCCCGTCGGCGATCACCTGGACCTCGACGTGCCGGGCGCTCGGCACCAGCCGCTCCAGGAAGAGCGTCGGGTCGCCGAAGGCGAACCGCGCCTCCTCCCGGGCCGACTCGAACGCCGCGGCCAGCTCGGTGGCCGCGTGCACCAGCCGGATGCCCCGCCCGCCGCCGCCGGCCGCCGCCTTGAGCACCAGCGAGTAGCCCATGCGTTCGGCGTGGGCGCCGGCCTGGGCCAGGTCGTCGACCGGTCCGTCGCTCCACGGCACCACCGGCACGCCGGCCCGCTGGGCCATCCGCTTGGCGGCGACCTTGTCGCCGAGCAGCCGGATGGTGGCGCTGTCCGGGCCGACGAACGCGATCCCGGCCTGCTCGCAGCGCTGGGCGAAGGAGGCGCTCTCGGCGAGGAACCCCCAGCCCACCCAGACCGCGTCCACGCGGGCCCGCACCAGCGCCTCGAGCACGGCCGGCTCGTCGAGATAGCGGGACCGGCGGTCGCCGGTGACCGGGTCGACGGCGGTCGCCGAGCCCAGCGACACCGCCTCGTCGGCCTCACGGACGAACCAGGCGTCGGCGTCCGGCTCGGTGTACAGCACGACCGTCGTGATCGGTGGCCGGTCGCCGTCCTGGTTGAGTTCCCGGACGGCGGTCAGCGCGCGGATCGCCGGCTCACCGCGGTTGGCGATCGCCAGCCGGGAAATGATGCGGGGCATGGTCTCCGTCCTTCCTCAACCGTCGATCGCGGCACGGAACGGGGCACAGACGTCCTCCGGCAGCGCGTCGGGCAGCCGCACGGTGCGGTAGCCGTCGACCCGGAGCACGACGGCGCCGTCGTCGTCGCGGACCAGGCAGTCGAAGCCGCCGTGGCCGTCCGGCCGGGCCAGGGCCAGCAGCCCGGCCCGCTCGGCCGGTTCGGGGCCGAGCCGGACCGCGTCGACGTGCGCCGGCAGCGCCAGCCGCCCCTCCCGGCCGGCCTCCCAGAGTCCGGCGGTCTGGAAGCACAGCTCGGCCAGGCGCGGTCCACTCAGGGTCGGCGCGTCGGCCTGGCCGGGCAGACCGTCGGCGAAGCGGGCCGCCACGCCGTCGCCGTGCCGCCAGGCGGAGCCGACGACCTGGTAGGCGGGGCCGTGGAAGTACAGCCGGTAGACGTCGTCCGGGCTCAGCTCCGGCGGCTGCGGGCGTACCGCGCCGTCGTCCCGGTCGAGCGACGGCGGCTGCGCGGCGAGGCGTACCGACCCGGTGAAGTGGGTCGTGCGCTGGACCTGGCCGCTGCCGGGCAGGGTGCGTTCGGCGGACAGCCGGCACTCGGCCAGCAGGTCGGCGCCGTCCGGGCGCAGCAGCGCCGTGACGCGCAGCGTGCGCGGCTCGTCGCGGTAGAACTTCACCGGCGCGGCGAAATCCACGTTCTCGACGGCCACCACGGACCAGCCCGGCACGAGCAGGCGGGCCGCCTCGGCGAACGCCTCGATGCCCATCACCCCCGGCAGGACCGGGATGCCGTCGATGCGGTGGTCGTTCAGGAACGGCGTGGTCGCCGGGTCCAGCGTCGTGTCGACCACGAGGCCGTCGTGGACATCCAGCCCGACCGCCCGCGTGGCGACCGGTCCGCCGGCCGGCAGGCTCGCCGGGTCCAGCCCGCCGGTCCCGTGGTACCCGGCCGCCATCGCGCCGAGCTGTCCGGCCACGACCACCTCGCCGTCGGCGGTGCGGCAGGTCAGCTCGCGCCGGATCCAGGCCACGCCGGCCGCGGCCGGGAGCATCTCGACCCCGGCGCGCTGCATGAGCTGAGGGATCGAGCCGCGGGTGGCCATCCCGATGTCGCCCCAGGCGGTCCAGTCGATCGCCAGGGTCCGTACGCCGGGCCGGCTGCGCCGCAGGCTGCTCAGCACCTTGCACTGCAGGTCGTTGGCCGCGCTGTAGTCGGTCTGGCCGACGTTGCCGAACCGGCCGGCGACCGAGCTGAACGCGACGACCGTGCCCAGCGGCAGGTCGCGGGCCGCGTGCAGCACGTTGAACAGCCCGTCGCCCTTCACCGCGAGCACCAGGTCGAACTCGCCCGGCTCCTTGTCCGGCAGGGCATGGCTGATCTCCACCCCGGCCGCGTGCAGCAGCACGTCGATGCGGCCGCTGGTGTCCCGCACACCGGCGACGGCCTTCTCGACGGCGCCGGCATCGGTCAGGTCGACGCTGTGGTAGACGGCCGTGCCGCCGGCCCGTTCGACCGCCTGCACGGCGGCCAGCGCCGCCTGCGACCGCTCGTAGCGGGCCAGTTCCCGGTCGATCAGGACCGGGGTGGGCCGCTCGCCCCGGGCGCGGAACCGGTCCGCCAGCTCGGCCTTGAACCCGTCCCGGTCCTCGGCGTAGCGGCGCAGGTCCGGATCGGCCGGGTCGGGCCGCGGGGTCAGGTCGAGCAGGTGGAAGGTGCCGCGTGAGGCGGCCGCGAGGTCGGCCGTGATCGCCGAGACGATGCTGCCGGCCGCGCCGGTGACCAGGAAGACCTGGTCCGGGCCCAGCTCGGTGTCCGCGGCGGGGAACGGCCGCTCGGCCAGCCCCACTCCCCAGCGGCGGCCGTCGGCGTACCCGACCTCGACGCAGCCGGGATCGCGCAGCGTCTCCTCCACCAGCCGGTCCGCCGGGGCCGCGGTCTTCCGGCCGGCCGCGAAGTCGACCGCCTTGACCAGCGCGTCCGGCCGCTCCCGGCGGTACGCCTTGGCGAAGCCGGTCACGGCCCCGCCCAGCGGGCAGGTCGCGCCCGCCGCGTCGTAGCCGTGGTAGCCGCCCAGCCGGGTCGCGGTCACCAGGAACGGGCTGTCGGCGTAGAGCCGCCGCATGGTGCGGTAGAGCCCGCGGACCCGCCGGTCCAGCGCCGCGCGCCAGCCGTCGAGGTCCAGCCCGTCGAGGCCGCCCTCGTCGTCGAGCGCGGCGAGCCAGTACACGCCGTGCACGGGCCCGCCGGCCAGGGCCGCGTCCAGCGCCGCGGCCGGGTCGTCCGGGTCGAGGGTCAGCACCTCGACGCCCAGCCGGGTCAGCCGGGTCGCCAGCGCGTCCCCGACGCCGCCCTGGTCGGGCAGCAGGACGACGCGGGTGCCCTCGGCCAGGGTGATGCCGGTCGGCACGCAGGCCGCCGGCTCCGGGCGCAGCGCCGGGACGGGCACCCGCCGGACGATCCCGTCGGTGGCCGCGAGGTCACCGGCGACCGGGGCAGCGACCGGGACGGCGGCGGTCGGGCCGGCCGTCACCGCTGGCGCGGCCAGCTCGGCCGGCTCAGCCGGCGCGGCCGCTCTTTCCCGCA
>NZ_BOMQ01000089.1 GCF_016862275.1 Actinoplanes nipponensis
TACGGCACCGAGTTCACCGGCGACGGCCGGGCAGTTGACCGTGGGGGCGGTGGCCTCGGCGGCCGACGCCACACCCAGGCCGACGCCGACGAGTGCCACGGCGACGGCGCCGACGCCGGCGATCTGCCAGCGCCTGGCGGGAGTACGGGAGCGATTCATTCTGTCGCCTGAGCCTTCCTGTCGTAGGACCTCAGCCCTCAGTACGGAAGCGCTCCCACTCCGGATCAATAATTTTTCTCAGGAGTTGATCTCCAGGCTGACCCCGGGCGCCAGCCGGTACGGGTTGGTCGCCACCAGGGCGCCGATCACCCGCCGCAGCCGGGAGACCTCGGCCCGGACGGTGACCACGTGCGCGCCGTCGCCGTACAGGGCCTGGCTGAGGCGTCCGGCGCTGAGCCCGGCCGCGCCCGCGCCGTGCAGCAGGGTCAGGATCTCCGCGTGCCGCCGGGTCAGCGGCGTCCGCCAGAGTGTGTCCGGCCCCGCCACCGACAGCACCGGCGGCCCGGTGCGGTCCAGCCGCGCCCGCAGGCCGTGCGCCGGTCCGGCCGGGCGCACGATCCAGCCCTCCGGCAGCCGCTCCGGCAGGCACAGGCCCAGGCCCGGCACGGCCAGGGCGGTGGCCGCGCGGGGCACGGCGATCCGGTCCCGGACGGCCACGCCGGCGTTGTGCGCGACCCAGCCGTGGTCGTCGACGACGAGCAGCGGGCCGGTGGCGGTGCCGGCGATGTGCTGGGCGCGGCGGCGCAGCCGGTCCAGCCGGGCCGCGTGGTGGCGCCACAGCTGCGACTCGGCCAGCCGTACGCCGGTCTCGACCAGGGCCGCGATCGCCGGGTGCAGGGTCAGCGCCGGCCCGCTGACGTCGACGATGCCCAGCAGGTCGCCGGTCACCGGATCGTGGATCGGGTGGGCGCTGCAGTACCACGCGTGCTGGGCCTGCTCGAAGTGCTCGGCGGAGAAGAGCTGCACCGGCGCGCCCTCGACCAGCGCGGTGCCGATGGCGTTGGTGCCCACCGTGGACTCGGTCCAGGTCGCACCCGCGCCGAAGCCCAGCGCGTCGGCGCGGCGCAGCACGGCCGGGCCGCCGACCCGCCACAGCACCACCCCGTCGGCGTCGGTCACCACCAGCAGCGCGACGTGCCGGATGACCTGGGCCAGCTCGTCGATGACCAGGTGCAGCGGGGACGCGCGGCGGCGGCGTTCCACCTCGCCGGGGTCCAGCGGGTCGCGCGCGTTGGCGCCGTCCGGGTCGAGCCCGGTCCGCAGCACGCGCGACCAGGAACGGGCGACCACCGGCCGGGGCCGGACCCGGGTGCTGCCGCCGCCGAGCACGGCGTCGTGCACGCGGACGAGCTCGCGGGCGTGCCGGGACAGGTCGGTGCCGGGCCGGACCGCGCTCAGCTCGCCCACGCCCGGCCTCCTCCCGACCCGGCGAGCCTAACTCGCTTGCTGTGACCGCCGCCACACGCGATGCAACATGGTGCAACCCTGGCGCGGGCCCGTCCCCCGGTCGTGTGCTGGCAGGCATGACAGCGACACGACAGCGGGTGCAGGACTGGCTCACGGCCTTCGAGGGCGCGCTGCGCGACCGGGACGTCCCGCGGGCAGCCGCCATGTTCGACGCCGGCGGCTTCTGGCGCGACCTGGTCGCGTTCTCCTGGAACATCACCACGGTGGAGGGCCCCGACGGCGTCGCCGACCTGCTCGCCGCCCGGCTCGACGACGTGGATCCGCGCGGCTTCGCGCTCACCGGGGAGCCCACCGAGGCCGACGGCGTCACCGAGGCGTGGCTGCGCTTCGAGACCCGGGTCGGCCGCGGCACCGGCCACCTGCGGCTGCGCGACGGCCGGGCGTGGACCCTGCTGACCACCCTGCGGGAGCTCAAGGGCTTCGAGGAGCGCCGCCCGATGGGCGTCGAGCACGAGCTGCGGCCCGGCCGCCGCTCGTGGCGGGAGGAGCGGGAGGACGAGGAGCGGACCCTGGGGTACGAGCGCCAGCCGTACGTCGTGATCATCGGTGGCGGGCAGGGCGGCATCGCCCTCGGCGCCCGGTTGCGCCGGCTCGGCGTGCCGGCGCTGGTGCTCGACCGCCACGACCGCCCCGGCGACCAGTGGCGCGGGCGCTACAAGAGCCTCTGCCTGCACGACCCGGTCTGGTACGACCACCTGCCCTACCTGCCGTTCCCGCCGAGCTGGCCGGTGTTCGCGCCCAAGGACAAGATCGCGGACTGGCTGGAGATGTACACCCGGGTGATGGAGGTGCCGTACTGGTCGCGGGCCGAGGTGCGCTCCGCGCGTTTCGACGCCGGCAGCGGCACCTGTGCGGCGCGCTGTGGGAGCACGACGCCGACGTGACGATGGTGCAGCGCTCGTCCACGCACATCGTCAAGTCCGCGTCGCTGATGGAGATCGGCCTGGGCCCGCTGTACTCCGAGGAGGCCGTGGCGGCGGGGGTCAGCACCGAGCGGGCCGACCTGATCTTCGCCTCGCTGCCGTACCGGATCATGCACGAGTTCCAGATCCCGCTGTACGAGCAGATGGCCGAGCGCGACCGCGAGTTCTACGCCCGCCTGGACAAGGCCGGCTTCCGCCACGACTGGGGCGACGACGGCTCCGGGCTGTTCATGAAGTACCTGCGGCGGGGCTCGGGCTACTACATCGACGTGGGCGCCGCCGACCTGGTCGCCGACGGCCGGGTCAAGCTGGTGCAGGGCCAGGTGGACCACCTGACCGAGACGTCGGTGGTGCTGGCCGACGGCACCGAGCTGGCGGCGGACCTGGTCGTCTACGCCACCGGCTACGGCTCGATGAACGGCTGGGTCGCCGACCTGGTCGACCAGGAGACCGCCGACCGGGTGGGCAAGGTGTGGGGGCTGGGCTCGGACACCACCAAGGACCCCGGCCCGTGGGAGGGCGAGCAGCGCAACATGTGGAAGCCGACCCGCCAGCCGCACCTGTGGTTCCACGGCGGGAACCTGCACCAGTCCCGGCACTACTCGCTCTACCTGGCCCTGCAGCTCAAGGCCCGCTACGAGGGCCTGCCGACGCCGGTCTACCGGCTGGCCGAGGTGCACCACCCGAGCTGACCGGAACGCGCCGGGCCTGCGACGGGCAGGCCCGGCCGCCGGCCGCGGTCAGCCGGCCTCGGGCGGATCGGCCAGCGGCCAGCCGCCGGCCGCCAGCCGCGCCGAGACCCGCACGACGTCCTCGGGGGTCGCCTGCTGCAGCATCGCCGCGGAGATCATCTGCTCGATGTCCGCGGTGCTGATCGGGTCGGCGCCGGCCAGCACGGACCGTTCCGCCAGGTCCACCGCGATCCGGCGGACCTCGTCCTCGGTGAGCTTGCGGCGCAGCACACCGAGCAGGGCCACGTAGTCCCCGCGGGGCACGCCGGCCGGATACCCGGCCCGCAGCCACTCCACGGCCCGGGTCAGGAAGTTCGCGCGGAGGTCGCCCATGGCGGCGGTTACTTGTCCACGATCGCCGGGAACACGTGCGCGAAGCTCAGCGTCTTGCCGAACCCGCCGGCCACGATGTACGCCAGGCCCAGCAGGATGCCGAGCACCACGACCCCGAAGAGGACGTAGCCGGCGACCGTGCCGGCCGGCCGGGTCGTCGCCCCGGTCACGCCCGACTCGTGCACCTCGGCGTCGCGGCCCGCGCCGTAGGCCAGCGAGCGGATCCCGAGCGCGAAGCGGCGCCCAGCAGCAGGCCGGCCAGCAGGACCTTCCAGGCGCCCTCCAGGGCGAATCCCAGGTTGTGCACGGCGGGGCTCCTCTCAGCTCGCGGTGGCGGCGGGCACGGGCTCGGCGGCCGCGGGGGCGCCGTCCCAGTCGTCGTTGACGTTGTGGTGGTCGACCCGCTCCCGGCGCGACCGCAGGTACATGAGGCCGGCCAGCGCCACCAGGATCGCGAAGATGACGATCGAGCCGGCCAGGCCGCCGCCGAGCAGGTCGCCCACCCACCACATCGCGGCGCCGACCAGCGCGGCGGCCGGCAGCGTGATCAGCCAGGCGGCGACGAGCCGGCCGGCCACCCGCCAGCGCACCTGCGCCCCGGGCCGGCCGACCCCCGAGCCCAGGATGGAGCCGGTCGCCACGTGCGTGGTGGACAGCGCGAAGCCGAGGTGGCTGCTGGCCAGGATCACCGTGGCCGACGCCGAGTCGGCCGCGAGGCCCTGCGGCGGGGCGATCTCGACCAGGCCCTTGCCGAGGGTCCGGATGATCCGCCAGCCGCCGAGGTAGGTGCCGAGCGCGATCGCCACCGCGCAGGCGGCCTTCACCCAGAACGGGATGGCGCCGGTGTCGGTCCAGTCGCCGGCGGCGATCAGCGCCAGCGTGATGACGCCCATGGTCTTCTGCGCGTCGTTGGTGCCGTGCGCGAGGGAGATCAGCGAGGCGCTGCCGATCTGCCCCCAGCGGAACCCGTTCTCGGTGTACCGCCGGGCGACGCCGACGGTGACCCGGTAGACCAGCCAGGTGCCGGCCGCGGCGACCACGCCGGCGATGACCGGCGACATGAGCGCCGGCAGGATCACCTTGCCGACGACGCCGTCGAGCTTGCTGCCGTCGCCGGTCCAGTTGACCCCGGCCCAGCCCAGCCCGGCGATGCTGGCGCCGATGAGGCCGCCGAACAGCGCGTGCGAGGAGCTCGAGGGCAGGCCGAGCAGCCAGGTCAGCAGGTTCCAGACGATGCCGCCGACCAGCCCGGCCAGCACGATCAGCAGCAGCGCCGTGCCGCCGTCGGCGAGCAGCTCCGGCCGGGGGCCGCCGGTGGAGCCCTGGATCTTCACCACGGCGTTGGTGACGGTGAGCGCGACCTCGACGGAGAGGAAGGCGCCGACGAGGTTGAGGACGCCGGAGAGCGCGACGGCGACCTTGGGCCGCAGAGCCCCGGTGGCGATGGAGCCGGCCATCGCGTTGGCGGTGTCGTGGAACCCGTTCGTGAAGTCGAACCCCAGGGCCGCGATGACCACCAGGGCGAGAATCACGGAAGTGTCAGTCACACGCAGATGGTGACGGTCCGGATCAAGGAGCAACAGAGGCAGACGGCAACACGTTCGAAATATCACCCGGGGATGCGGCCCCGCCCACTGACAGCCCGTAAGCGGAGAGTGACGCTACCGGCTGGTCACGAACATCGGCCGTACGGTCCGGGTGATAGGTCCGTTCGTCGCACGTACCGCAGCTCAGCGCATCGACGGCGATCTTCGTCCGAACATGGCACGACGCCGCACCCCCACAATCCCGCTGTCCACAGAGAGTAGTGATCAGAGGCCCGGCACGGAGGGCCCGACCACGAGCAGGAGAACCGGTGGAGCACATCAGCGGAGAGCTGCTCAGCGCAGCCCTGGCGGTCACGGGCGGACTCGGAGTCAGCGGGCTCGTCCGCACCTGGATCCGGCACCGCACGCGGTTGCAGACGGAACGGGAGCGGTCGGTGCGCACCGCCGCCCGGGCGGCCGGGCTGGCCCGCCTCGCCCGGCGCCCGGGCACGGTACGCATCGACGAGCGGGACACCGACGGCCACCGTGTGGTGGAGCTGCGGGGACCGTCCGCCACGACATCACGGGACGCCGCGTGAGCATGCCGGAACAGCCGGCGACCGAGGCCGGTACCCTGCGCGACAGCGCCCTGGACGCGAGTTTCACCGGCTTCTTCATCCGCAACCACCTCGATGTCGAGACCTTCCTCCAGCGGCTGGAAGCGGACCGGGGCATGGTCGAGGACGTGTCCCAGGAGGCCTTCATCGCCATCCGCGCGAAGTGGCAGGACGTCCAGCACTACGACGATCCCCGGGCGTACGTCATGGGCGCCGCCCGCAACATCCTGCGCCGGCACCAGGCCCGGCGTGGCCGCACGCCGACCCTGTTCTTCGACGACCTCAGCATGCCGGAGATCGCGGCGCCGGAGACCCCCCGGGAGGCGGCCGACCGGCTCGCCGGCTGGATCCAGCTGCTGCCGCCCCGGATGGGTGAGGTCATGAGCCTGACCCACGACGGGGTGCCGGACCGGACGATCGCCCGGCTGCTCGGGATCTCCCACAACACGGTCCGGGAGTACAAGGTGGAGGGCCGCCGCAAACTGCTGCAGCTCGCCCAGGACGACGGCTTCGTCGTCCCGGCGGGCAGGAGGCGCAAGTGAACCTCGACGACATCATCGAACTCGCCGCGGCCCGGCAGCCGTCGGCTCTGGACCGGGCCCGTGGCCGCCGCGCCGCCGAGCGGGTGCTCCGGGAGTACGCGGAGGCGACCGCCGAGGGCCGCAACCTGCTCGGCGACCTCGACGTCGAGGACGTGCTGGCGCCCCACGTGGACGAGGCCGCCCGGATCAGGCGGACCGCGGAGTCGGCCCAGGCCGGCTGGGTGCAGTGGGACGCCGCCACGGGCGGGCTGACCTGGTCCGACGAGATGTCCCGCCTGTTCGGCTACCCGGCGGTGGCCACCCACGTCGCCCGGGACGTGCTGCTCAACGGCATCCACCCGGACGACCGCGACCGGGTGCGGCAGGCGGTCGAGCGGGGCTGGACCCGCCGGGCCCCGACCGACGTCACGTTCCGGCTGCTGCGGGCCGACGGCACCGTCCGGTACGTGCAGTGCCTGGTGGAGCTGCTCAGCCCGGACGGCCGGAACCCGACCGGGATCATCGCCACCGGGCACGACGTCACGCGCCGCGAGCTGGACCGCCAGCAGCACACCCGGCGGCTGCGCCGGGACCGGCTCAACGGCGCGGACCACGGTCATCGCCCGGTCGCGCAGTGCCCGGTGGACCGGGAGACCTTCCTGCGGATGGTGGACCGGGCCGCCGGCAGCGGACCGGGCGCGCTGCTGGTGATCACGGTCGAGCCCGCCGGGTCGCTGCCCGCCGGGCGGGCCGACCAGGTCACCAGGACCGTCGCGGGCGTCCTGAGCCGCGTCGTGCCGGACACCGACTTCGCCGGCATGCTGTCACCGGCGGAGTTCGGCGTCTTCTTCCACGACCTCGAGACGGCGACCGCCCAGGCGACCTCCGTGCACCACCAGCTCACGCTCACCACCGCCGGCGGCGTGCGGCTGCGGGCCCGCAGCGGCCTGGTGGCGTGCACCGGCGAGGTGCCGGTGAGCGGTCACGACCTGCTGCTGGACGCGATGTGGGCCGGGCGCGAGGGCCACCGCGGGCGGCCCTCGGCGCTGTCCGTCCTGGCCGGGCCGCGGTCCGCCCGGGCCCGGACGGACGCGGTGCGCATGGAGGTCGGCGCGGCGATCCGCTCCGGCCGGCTGCGCCTGCACGCCCAGCCGATCCTCGACCTGGCCCTGAACGAGATCAACCGGTACGAGATCCTGCTCCGGGTGCTCGACGAGGCGGACCGGCCCCAGCCGCCGGCCACCTTCCTGGCGATGGCCGAACGGGGCGCGGACATCGTGGCCGTCGACCGGTGGGTGGTACGGCAGAGCCTCGCGGTGATCGGGTCGGGTCCGCAGACGGCGCACTACCAGATCAACCTCTCCGGCCGTACGCTGTCCGCCCCCGGCCTCGCCGACTTCGTGCTGCGCGCCCTCGACGAGCACGAGGTGGACCCGCGCATGATCACGTTCGAGGTCACCGAGTCGGCCGCGATCGGGGACCTGCCCGCCGCCGTGGTCTTCGCCCAGGCCGTCCGGCGCCGGGGGTGCGAGCTGGCGCTCGACGACTTCGGCACCGGGTACTCCTCGCTGTCGGTGCTGCGCCGGCTGCCCGTCGATCAGCTCAAGATCGACGGCAGCTTCGTCACCGGTCTCACCCGGTCCCCCTTCGACCGGATCACGGTGCAGGCCGTCGTGGGCATGTGCCAGGCGCTCGGCATCCGTACCGCCGCGGAGTCCGCGGAGGACGCCGCGACCGTCGAGCTGCTGCGGACGATCGGCGTCGACTTCGTGCAGGGATACGCGGTCGCCCGGCCGCGGCCGCTGCCCGTGCCGATCGTCGCGCCGCGGCGCGACGGGCCGGCCTTCCTCGACCGCGCCACCGGCTGACCGGGGCCGGTGCCCGCTGCGGGCACCGGCCCCGCCCTCAGAACGCCTCGGCGTCGGCCGTGCGGATCGCGTCGACCAGGATGGCCAGGCCCTCGCGGGCCTCGTCGTCGGTCAGGGTCAGCGGCGGCCCCATCCGCAGCACGTTGCCGTACAGGCCGCCCTTGCCGACCAGCAGGCCGCCCTTGCGGCACTCGTCGAAGACCCGCAGGGTCGCGGCCGGGTCCGGCTCCGTCGTGCCCGGACGGACGAACTCGATGCCGATCATCAGGCCGCGGCCCCGGATCTCGCCCACGATCCCGGCGTCGCCGACCGCCGCGCGCAGGCCGTCCAGCAGGATCGTGCCGGTGCGCTTGGCGTTGGCCTGCAGGTCGTGGTCGAGCACGTAGTCCAGGACCGCGTTGCCGGCGGCGGTCGACACCGGGTTGCCGCCGAAGGTGGAGAAGCTGGTCGCCGGGACCGCGTTGACCAGCTCGGCGCGGCCGACGACCCCGGCCAGGGCGAAGCCGTTGCCGATGCCCTTGGCGAAGGTGATCAGGTCCGGCTGCACGCCGTGCGCCTGGTAGCCCCAGAAGTGGTCGCCGGTGCGGCCCCAGCCGGTCTGCACCTCGTCGGCGATCAGCAGGATGCCGTGGTTGTCGAGCTCCTTCTTCAGCGCGCCGAGCAGGCCGTCGGGGGCGTGCACGAAGCCGCCCACGCCCTGGATCGGCTCGGCGATCAGCGCCGCCACGTCGCCCGAGGTGGTGGTGGCCAGCACCTCGCGCAGGTCCTCGACCGCCGCGTCGATGTGCTCGGCGTCGGACAGGCCCTTCATCCGCCCGCGCAGGCGGTCGCCGGAGCTGAGCCAGGACACCGAGACCGGGCTCAGCGCGCTCGCCGACCAGCTGCGGTGACCGGTGATCGCCATCGCCGCGAACGAGCGGCCGTGATAGCTGTTGCGGACGGCCAGGATCTGGTTGGACCGCCGGTGGTTGGTGGTGAACAGCAGCGCGGCCTCGTTGGCCTCGGTGCCGGAGTTGGTGAAGAACACCCGGGCGTCGGGGATGCCGGAGAGCCGGGCGATCTTCTCGGCCAGCTCGACCTGGCGGCGGATCAGGTACAGCGTGGAGCTGTGCACGATGCCGGTGGCCAGCTGGCGTTCCACCGCCTCGCGGACCTCGGCGATGTCGTAGCCCAGCATGTTGGTCAGCACGCCGCCGAAGAAGTCCAGGTAGCTGCGGCCGTTCGCGTCGGTGACACGCCGGCCGGAGCCGCTCACCAGCTCGATCGCGTCGTCGCCGTAGTAGGTCGTCACCCAGGAGGGCAGCACGGCCTGGTGCCGGGCGAGCAGGTCATCGGTCATGGGGTTCTCCAAAGGGGTCAGCGCCAGCCCCGCGGGTGCGGGCGGGTACGGGAGCCGCTGCCGCGCGCGGTCGCGCCGGCGGCGGAAGCCAGGACGGCGGCCAGCGCGTCGAAGTCGTCGCGGACCAGGCCGGCGGTGACCCGGACGTGGTCGGCGCCGAGCGGGGTGACCTCGAAGGGCGCGCCGGGGGCGACGGCGATGCCGTGGGCGGCCAGCGCCAGCATGGCCATCTGCTGGTCCTCGACGGTCAGCCACAGGTTGATGCCGTCGGCGGCGGTCGCGGTGGCGCCGTGGGCCGCCAGCGCGGACAGCAGGGCGGCGCGGCGGTGCGCGTACGTCTCCCGGGCGCGGGCCACCTGGGCCACCGCGGCGTCGTCGGTCAGCAGGTCGAGCAGCACGGCCTGCAGCAGGCGGCTGGACCAGCCGGGCCCGAGCAGCCGCCGGTCGTTGATCGCGGTCACCAGCGGCGCCGGACCGGCCAGGGCGGCCAGGCGCAGATCGGGGCCGTGGCTCTTGGAGAAGCCGGCCACGTGCACGGTGCGGTCCGGCAGCCGGGTGCCCAGGCTGACCGGCGGCGCGGTGGCGACGTCGCCGGCGTGGTCGTCCTCGACGACGGTCACCTCGGGGTAGGCGGCCAGCGCGTCGGCGAGCTCGCCGGCCCGGCGCGCGGTCATGCTGACCCCGGTCGGGTTGTGCGCCCGGGGCTGCAGGTAGACCGCGACCGGGTCGTACGTGCGCAGCGCCTCCCCCAGCGCGTCCGGGCACATGCCGTGGTCGTCCATGGGCACCCCGACCACGGTCGCGCCCACCGTCTCGAGCAGGTCGAGCACGGGCGGGAAGGCCGGGTTCTCCACCAGCACGTGGTCGCCGAACCGGACCAGGGTGGCGGTCACCCGGTCCAGCGCGTCGAGGGCGCCGTCGACCACGGTGAGGTGGTCGGGCAGGTACGGCCAGCGCTGCCGCAGCACCCGTTCCAGCGGGGGCAGCACGGCCACGTCCAGGTAGCTGGTGGTGAGCCGGGCGTCGCCGATCCGGCGGAGCGAGTCGGTGACGCCGGGCAGCAGGTCGTGGTCGGGCACGCCCGTGGAGAAGTCCCGGGCCATGCCCGTCTGCAGGCCGCTGAGCTGCGCGTACCGCAGGCGCCGCCGGGGCAGCACCGGGGCGGCGACGAACGAGCCGGACCGCCCGCGGGTCTGGATCGCCCCGGCCCGGCTCAGGCTGCGCCAGGCCTCGCTGACCGTGGTCGGGCTGACCCCGAGCCCGCGGGCGACGTCGCGCACGGTGGGCAGCCGCGCGCCGACCGGCAGGTCACCGGCGGTGACGAGCCGGCTGACGGCCGCGGCGATCCCCCGGGCGCTGCGGTCCTCCACCGCGCCCGTGATGAGCCCAAGCAAATTGACGACTCCGAAACATTTGGTAACAGCTGAGTAATTGTCCGCTCTGGGTTGTGTCATTAGTGTGCTCCATCATCAGCCCCTGGTGTCAAGCGATGACCTGGGGACGATGACAGCGGGTGGACGGACGATCACAATCGTGGGGTGACCCACGCCACCACTGAGCTCAGAGAGGGGCCACCGCGATGAGCAACCTCATCCGAGCCGCCCTCGTCCAGACCAACTGGACGGGCGACAAGGAATCGATGATCAAGGCGCACGAGGACTACGCTCGCGACGCCGCCGCCCAGGGCGCCAAGGTGATCTGCTTCCAGGAGCTGTTCTACGGCCCCTACTTCTGCCAGGTCCAGGACAAGGCGTTCTACTCCTACGCCGAGTCCGTACCGGGCCCCACCACCGAACGTTTCCAGGCCCTGGCCGCCGAGCTCGGCCTGGTGATGGTCCTGCCGATGTACGAGCAGGAGCAGCCCGGCGTCCTCTACAACACCGCGGCCGTCGTGGACGCCGACGGCACGTACCTCGGCAAGTACCGCAAGCACCACATCCCGCAGGTCAACGGCTTCTGGGAGAAGTTCTACTTCCGCCCCGGCAACCTGGGCTACCCGGTGTTCGACACCGCGGTCGGCAAGGTCGGCGTCTACATCTGCTACGACCGGCACTTCCCCGAGGGCTGGCGGGCGCTGGGCCTGAACGGCGCGCAGATCGTCTTCAACCCGTCGGCGACCAGCCGCGGCCTGTCGTCGTACCTGTGGCAGCTGGAGCAGCCGGCCAGCGCGGTCGCCAACGAGTACTTCATCGGCGCGATCAACCGCACCGGCGTCGAGGAGCTCGGCGACAACGACTTCTACGGCCAGTCCTACTTCGTCGACCCGGAGGGCAAGTTCGTCGGCGCGGTCGGCGACACCCACAACCCGGAGCTGATCGTCCGCGACCTGGACCTGGACCTGCTCGCCACCGTCCGCGACCGCTGGCAGTTCTACCGCGACCGCCGCCCGGACAGCTACGACGGGCTGGTGACCCCGTGACCCCGTCCAACCGCCCCGCCGCCGCCCTTGACCGGACTGAAGGCAGCTACCTGATCAAGGGCGGCACGGTCGTCGGGCCGACCGGGGCCTCCCCCGCTGACGTGCTGGTCGACGGCGAGACCATCGCCGCGATCTTCGCGCCCGGCCGCGGCCCCGGCGATGTCGAGACCGTCGACGCCACCGGCAAGTACGTCATCCCGGGCGCGGTCGACGCGCACACCCACATGGAGCTGCCGTTCGGCGGCACGCACGCCAGCGACACCTTCGACACCGGCACCCGGGCGGCGGCGTTCGGCGGGGTCACCACGATCATCGACTTCGCCGTCCAGCGCTACGGCGAGGTGGTCCAGGACGGGCTGGCCGCCTGGCACGCCAAGGCCGAGGGCAACTGCCACATCGACTACGGCTTCCACATGATCCTGGGCGGCGTCACCGACGAGTCGCTCAAGGCCATGGACCAGCTCGTCACCGACGAGGGCATCTCCAGCTTCAAGCTGTTCATGGCCTACCCGGGGGTGTTCTACAGCGACGACGGGCAGATCCTGCGCGCGATGCAGAAGGCCCGCGACAACGGCGCCATGATCATGATGCACGCGGAGAACGGCCCGGCCATCGACGTGCTGGTCAAGCAGGCCCTGGAACGCGGCGAGACGGACCCGGTGCACCACGGCCTGACCCGCCCGCAGGAGCTGGAGGCCGAGGCCACCAGCCGGGCCATCTGGCTGGCCAGCGTGGCCGCGGACTGCCCGCTCTACATCGTGCACCTGTCCGCCTCCAAAGCCCTCGAACAGGTCGCGGCGGCCCGGGACCTGGGCCGCAACGTGTTCGCCGAGACCTGCCCGCAGTACCTGTACCTGACGCTGGAGGACCAGCTGGGCGCGCCGGGCTTCGAGGGCGCCAAGTGGGTCTGCTCGACCCCGCTGCGCAGCAAGCACGAGAGCCACCGGGCCGACCTGTGGCGCGGGCTGCGCACCAACGACCTGGCCGTGGTCTCCACCGACCACTGCCCGTTCTGCATGAAGGACCAGAAGGAGCTGGGCCTGGGCGACTTCTCCAAGATTCCGAACGGCATCGGCAGCGTCGAGCACCGCGTCGACCTGCTCTACCAGGGCGTGGTCGACGGCAAGCTGTCGCTGGCCCGCTGGGTGGAGACGATCGCCACCACCCCCGCCCGGATGTTCGGCCTGTACCCGCGCAAGGGCGTCATCGCCCCCGGCTCGGACGCCGACATCGTGCTCTACGACCCGAACGGGCGGACCCGGATCAGCGCGGCCACCCATCACATGAACATGGACCACTCGGCCTGGGAGGGCTGGGAGATCGACGGCCGGGTCGACACCGTCATCTCCCGCGGCACGGTCGTGGTCCGCGGCGACCAATACACCGGACGCAAGGGCCACGGCCGCTACGTCCGCCGGGGACTCTCGGACTACCTGGTCTAGGAGGCCACCATGCGCGAGATCAAGCACTGGCTCAACGGCGCTGCCGTCGAGGGCGCCAGCGGCCGGCGGCTGCCGGTCTGGGACCCGGCCACCGGCGAGCAGCAGGCGTACGTCGTGGCGGCGACCGCGGCCGAGACGGCCAACGCGGTGGCCGCCGCCAAGGCCGCCTTCCCGGCCTGGCGGGCGGCGTCGCTGTCCCGCCGGGCCGAGGTCATGTTCCGCTTCCGCGAGCTGGTCGACGCCAACCGCAAGGAGATCGCCTCGCTGGTCAGCCAGGAGCACGGCAAGACCGTGGCCGACGCGGGCGGCGAGCTGGCCCGCGGGCTGGAGAACATCGAGTTCGCCGCGGGCGCGCCGCACCTGCTCAAGGGCGGCTACAGCGAGCAGGCCTCGACCGGGGTGGATGTCTACTCGATCCGCCAGCCGCTCGGGGTGGTCGCCGGCATCACGCCGTTCAACTTCCCGGCCATGGTCCCGATGTGGATGTTCTGCAACGCCCTGGTCTGCGGCAACACGTTCGTGCTCAAGCCCAGCGAGAAGGACCCGTCGGTCTCGCTGGTGCTGGCCGACCTGCTGCGCCAGGCCGGGCTGCCGGACGGCGCGTTCAACGTGGTGCAGGGTGACCGCGAGGCCGTCGAGACGCTCATCGCCCACCCCGACGTGCAGGCGCTGTCGTTCGTCGGCTCCACGCCGATCGCGAAGACCGTCTACGAGCAGGGCACCCGGGCCGGCAAGCGGGTGCAGGCGCTGGGCGGCGCGAAGAACCACATGGTCGTGCTCCCGGACGCCGACGTCGACGCGGCCGCGGACGCCGCGGTCAGCGCCGGGTACGGCTCGGCCGGCGAACGGTGCATGGCGGTCTCGGTCGTGGTGGCCGTCGGCGCGGTCGGCGACCCGCTGGTCGCCGCGATCAAGGACCGGATCGGCCGGATCGCGGTCGGCCCGGCCAGCGACCCGGCCGCCGAGATGGGCCCGCTGATCAGCCGCGAGCACCGCGACAAGGTGGCCGGCTACCTGGCCGGCGCCGGCGCGGCCGAGGTCGTGGTGGACGGCCGGGACGCGCCGGTCAGCGCCGGGCCGGGCTTCTTCCTGGGCGCGTCGCTGGTGGACAAGGTGCCGACGGACTCGCCGCTCTACACCGACGAGATCTTCGGGCCGGTGCTGTCGGTGGTGCGCGCCGACACCTACGAGCAGGCCCTGGAACTGGTCAACGACAACGAGTTCGGCAACGGCACGGCGATCTTCACCCGCGACGGCGGGGCGGCGCGGCGGTTCCAGTACGACGTCAACTGCGGCATGGTCGGCGTCAACGTGCCGGTGCCCGTGCCGGTGGCCTACTACAGCTTCGGCGGCTGGAAGTCCTCGCTCTTCGGCGACCTGCACATGTACGGACCGGAGGGCATCCAGTTCTACACCCGCAGCAAGGTCGTCACCTCGCGCTGGCCCGACCCGGCCTCCTCGGAGATCGACCTCGGCTTCCCGAAGGTGCGGTGACGGCCATGGACATCGGCGTCGTCCTGCAGTGCGACCCGCCCGCCATGGAGGTGGTGGAGTGGGCGCGCAAGGCCGAGGAGCTGGGTTACAGCCACGTGTGGACGTTCGACTCGCACGTGCTGTGGCAGGAGCCGTTCGTCATCTACAGCAAGATCCTCAGCGACACCGAGCGGGTGATCGTCGGTCCGATGGTCACCAACCCGGGCACCCGGGACTGGACCGTCATCGCCGCCCAGTTCGCCACCCTCAACGAGATGTACGGCAACCGCACGATCTGCGGCATCGGCCGGGGCGACTCGGCCCTGCGGGTGCTGGGGCTGCCGCCGAACACCCTCGGCGAGCTGCGCGAGAGCATCGGCGTCGTCAAGGGCCTGGCCAGCGGCGAGAAGGTGACGGTACGCGGGCAGGAGCTGCAGTTCGCGTGGGCGCCCGACAGCCGGCTGGACGTGTGGGTGGCGGCGTACGGGCCCAAGGCCCTGGCCCTGACCGGCGAGGTGGGTGACGGCTACATCCTGCAGCTCGCCGACCCGGACATCGCGGCCTGGATGATCGCGGCGGTGCGCCGCGCCGCCGCCCGCGCGGGCCGCGACCCGGACGCCATCAAGTTCTGCGTCGCGGCCCCGGCCTACGTCGGCGACGACCTCGCGCACCAGCGCGACCAGACCCGGTGGTTCGGCGGCATGGTCGGCAACCACGTCGCGGACATCGTCGCCCGCTACGGCGCCGACGGCGCCGTGCCGCAGGTGCTGACCGACTACATCAAGGACCGGCAGGGCTACGACTACGCCGAGCACGGCCGGGCCGGCAACAGCCACACCGCGTTCGTGCCGGACGAGGTGGTGGACCGGTTCTGCATCCTCGGCCCGGTCGGGAACCACCTCGAGCGGCTCGAGCGGCTGCGGGCCCTGGGGGTCGACCAGTTCGCGGTCTACCTGCAGCACGACGGCAAAGAGGCGACGCTGCGGGCCTACGGCGAGAAGATCATTCCGGTGGTCCGGTGAGGCGTGTCCTGAGCGCCCTGATCGGGCTGGTGGTCCTGGTTGCCCTCTGGGAGGGCTACAAGGCCGTCGGCAACCCGGACGGGACGGTGCTCCTCGGCGTCCGCATCCTGCCCCGGGCCGACGACCTGTCCATGCCGCACGTGTGGGACATGCTGACCCGGCTGGGCCGCCCGGAGCTCACCGGCGGCCGGCCGGTCTGGCGGGTGGTGCTCAGCGCCGGCCTGTTCACGCTGGGCATCACCACGCTCGGCTTCGCGGCCGGCGCGGTGATCGGCTTCCTGCTGGCGGTGGCCATGCAGCGGTTCCGGCTCGTCGAGCGGGGGCTGCTGCCGTACGTGATCCTGTCGCAGACCGTGCCGCTGGTCGCGCTGGCCCCGCTGATCGCCGGGTGGGGCGGCACGATCTGGCCGGAGTGGATGACGGTCGCGGTCATCGCCGCGTACCTGGCTTTCTTCCCGGTCGCCGTCGGCATGCTGCGCGGGCTGCAGTCGCCGCAGGCGGCCGGGGTCGAGCTGATGCGCAGCTACGCCGCCGGGTGGTGGCGCACCCTGGTGAAGCTGCGCCTGCCGGCGTCGCTGCCGTACCTGTTCCCGGCCCTGCGGCTGGCCGGCGCGGCCGCCGTCGTGGGCGCGGTGGTCGGTGAGATCTCCACCGGCACGCGCGGCGGCATCGGCCGGCTCATCATCGAGTACTCCCGGGAGGCGACCAGCGATCCCGCCAAGGTCTACACCGCCATGCTCGGCGCGGCCCTGCTCGGGCTCGTCGTCGCCGCCCTGGTCAGCCTGCTGGAACTGCCGCTGATGCGGCACCGACGACGTGTCTCGGTGGTGACGATGTGACGGCCGTGGCCCTCACCAACGTGTCCAAGGTGTTCAACCCGGGCCGGCCCGACGAGGTCGTCGCCCTGTCCGGCATCGACCTGACGATCGGCCACGGCCAGTTCGTCTCGCTGATCGGCCCGTCCGGGTGCGGCAAGAGCACCCTGCTGCGGCTGATCGCCGACCTGATCCCGGCGACGGCCGGGACGGTCGAGGTGGCCGGCAAGCCGGCCTCCCGGGCCCGGCTGGACCAGGAGTACGGCATCGCGTTCCAGCAGGCCGGCCTCTTCGAGTGGCGCACCGTGCAGCGCAACGTGGAGCTGCCGCTGGAGCTGCGCGGCGCCTCCCGGGCCGAGCGCCGGGCCCGGGCCGCCGAGATGCTGGCGCTGGTCGGGCTGGCCGACTTCGCCGGGCACTACCCGGCCCAGCTCTCCGGCGGCATGCAGCAGCGGGTCGCGATCGCCCGGGCGCTGGCGGTGCACCCGCCGCTGCTGCTGATGGACGAGCCGTTCGGCGCGCTCGACGAGATGACCCGGGAACGGCTCCAGGCCGAGCTGCTGGCCATCTGCGCCAAGACCGGCACCAGCACGGTCTTCGTCACGCACTCCATCTCGGAGGCGGTCTTCCTGTCGAACCGGGTCGTGGTGATGTCACCCCGTCCGGGCCGGATCACCGCGACCGTCGACGTCGACCTGCCCGCCCGCGACGACGCCGCCCGGCAGTCCCCGGCGTACTTCGACGCGATCACCGAGGTCCGCCGCGCCCTGCGGGGCGACGCCGCGGCGGCGGCCACCTCATGAGGTCGCTGCTGCGGGTCGCCCCTCCCGTGCTGGTCGGCATCGCCGCCCTGATCGGGTGGGAGCTGCTGGTCTCGCTGGGCCGGATCGCGCCGTTCATCCTGCCGGCGCCGTCGGCGATCGGGCACGAGCTGGTCGCGCAGCGCGGCAACGTCTGGGACGCGGCGCTGGCCAGCGGCCTCAACGCGTTCATCGGCCTGGCCTGGGGCACGGCCGCGGGGGTGCTGGCGGCCATGGCGGCGAGCCGCTTCCGGCTGCTGTCCGAGGTGTCGATCCCGCTGGCCGCGGTGGCCAACGCGCTGCCGATCATCGCGCTCGCCCCGATCCTCAACAACATGTTCGAGTCGACCTCCAGCGTGCCGCGCCGGCTGGTCGCCGGGATCATCGTGTTCTTCCCGGTCTTCGTCAACACCCTGCGCGGTCTGCGCGAGGTCGACCCCACCCACCGGGAGCTGATGACCAGCTACGCGGCGGGCGGCTGGACGTTCACCCGGCTGGTCCGGCTGCCCGGCGCGCTGCCGTTCGTGTTCACCGGCCTGCGCCAGGCGTCGTCGCTGGCCGTCATCGCCGCGGTCGTCGCCGAGTACTTCGGCGGGCTGCAGACCGGGCTCGGCTCGCGGATCACTTCCGCCGCCGCGTTCACCGCCTACCCCCGGGCCTGGGCCTTCGTGGTCGGCGCCTGCCTGCTCGGACTGCTCTTCTACCTGGCCACGCTCCTGCTGGAGCGGATCGTCATGCCCTGGAAAACCCGACTGCTCTCTTGAGGAGTTCCGCAGTGAAGAAGCGCCTTCTCCCCGCCGCCGTTCTCGCCACCGCCCTGGCCCTCACCGGCTGCGGCACGGCGGACACCCCTTCGACACCGACCCCGGGCGCCAGCGGCGCCCTGACCCCGATCAAGCTCCAGCTGCAGTGGTTCTACCAGGCCCAGTTCGCCGGCTACATCGCCGCGGTGGACCAGGGTTTCTACCGGGAACAGGGCCTCGACGTGCAGCTGCTCGAGGGCGGCGTGGACATCGTGCCGCAGACCGTGCTGGCGCAGGGCAAGGCCGACTACGCGGTGGCCTGGGTGCCCAAGGCGCTGGCGTCCCGCGAGCAGGGCGCCGGCATCACCGACGTGGGGCAGATCTTCGCGCGGTCCGGCACGTACCAGGTGGCCTGGAAGGACAGCGGCATCACCAAGGCGGCCGACCTCAAGGGCAAGAAGGTCGGCAACTGGGGCTTCGGCAACGAGTTCGAGCTGTTCGCCGGCATGACCAAGGCCGGGCTGGACCCGGGTAAGGACGTCACCCTGGTGCAGCAGCAGTTCGACATGCAGGCGCTGCTCAAGAAGGAGATCGACGCCGCCCAGGCGATGAGCTACAACGAGTACGCCCAGCTGCTGGAGGCCAAGAACCCGGCGACGGGCGCGCTCTACCAGCCCGGGGACTTCAGCGTCATCGACTGGAAGACCGAGGGCTCGTCGATGCTGCAGGACGCGGTGTGGGCCAACACCGACAAGCTCAACGACCCGGCGTACCAGCAGCAGACGGTGAAGTTCCTGGCCGGCACGATCAAGGGCTGGGCGTACTGCCGGGACAACGCGCAGGCCTGCCGTGACCTGGTGGTGGCCAAGGGCTCGAAGCTGGGCAAGAGCCACCAGCTCTGGCAGATGAACGAGGTCAACAAGCTCATCTGGCCGGCGGCGGGCGGCATCGGCGTGATCAACGACGCCGACTGGAAGCAGACGGTGGAGCTGTCGCTGACCACGAAGAACCAGACCGGCGACACCGTGCTGACCAAGCAGCCGGAGGGCCTGGCCTTCACCAACGACTACATCCAGCAGGCGCTGACCCGGGCCAAGGCGGCCGGCGTGGATGTGAACGGCACGTCGTTCCAGCCGCAGACGGTGACGCTGACCGCCGGCGGCGCCTAGGCATACTGATCATGAGCACCGGCACGACGCGTCGATCTCGGACATGAGTAGACCTCCGGCCAGGGGAAGCGCGACACTTCCCCTCGCCGGAGGTCTGCATGACCGGCAGGACAGCCGCCGCGCCGGACCCGGCTGCCGGATCGCCTACAGCGCGCTCAGCCGCGCGGCCAGGGCCACCGCGGTGACATCGCCCTCGCGCAGCCGGGCCGCGGCGTCCGTCTCCCCCAGGCTCATCAGCCGGTGCGCCGCCGTGGCGATCAGCGCCTCGTTGCCGCCCAGCAGCTTGCGGGCCAGGTTGGCCTGCAGCGGGGTCAGCTCGGCGTACGCGCACTTGTCCAGCGCCGTGATGGTGTCCTCGTCCAGGGTGCCGGCCAGGGCCCGCTCGGTGACGATCCGCAGCAGCCAGGACGGCCACCAGCTGTACCGGCCGATCAGGTGGCCCGATCGGACGGCCTCGCGCGGGTTCTGCCCGCCCTCCAGCAGGCGCAGGGCCATCGGGATGTCGAAGCGCTCCAGGCGCAGCGCGGTGACGAACAGCCGTTGCAGGCGCTTGGCGTCGACCAGGCGCTCGGCCGCCGCGGCCGCCGCCGCGTACTCGCCGCGCAGCGCCTGCTCGAGGATCGCCGCCTCGTCCGTGGCGATCGCCGCGCCCGTGGAGCGCTCGCGGATCCGTTCCAGGGTGCGCGACAGCCGCTCGGTGGCCTCCCGCGCCTGCTCGGCCCGCTCGGCGCTGGCCGGGCGCTCCAGGTAGCGGACCACCGTGTCCGCGGCGATCTTGACCTCGCGGCGCAGCAGGGGTGCCCTGATGTGCGGGCCGATCAGGTCGCTCAGGCCCTCCACCAGGTAGGCGGCGTCGAAACGGTCGGACGCTTCGAGGAACTGCGCCCACCACTGCTCCAGGTGCACCCCCACGGCTACCAGGGTGACGCAGACGGGCCGCCGATGCGGCCGGAACGGCCGAGGTCACCGCCGTCGGGTGACGGCGGTGACCCCGGGGGTGCGTGACTCAGCCGGCGGACGGGGTCAGCACGACCTCGTCCGAGCCGGATTGCGGCGGGGCGCCGGAGTCCGTGTACGACGCCACGAACACCGCGGTCAGGCCCTCGGCGCCGGTGTGCCCGCCGTCGAGGAACGTGGGGATGGAGCCGGCGCAGCCGGTGGCCGTGGACAGCGGATGACCGTGCTGGGCGTGGCCCAGGATGTAGGTCACCGTCACCCGGGAGCAGTCGACCGGCTGGTCGTCGACCACCGTGACCGTGTAGTTCACCGTGTCACCGAACTCGAACGGCTGATCCGGGCCGGGCGTGGTGGTCAGGGTGACCTGCGGGGCCGCCGTACCGACCGGGAGCAGCAGCTCCGCCGAGGCCCAGCGGCCGGTCGGGTCGGTCACCTTCAGCACGGGCCGGTAGTTGCCGTTCTCGGTGAACGTGTGGACCGCGTTCGGCTGCCGGGAGTCGACGATCCCGTCGGCGTCGAAGTCCCAGGCGTAGCGCAGGCTGTCGCCGTCGGGGTCGGTGGTGCCGGCGCTGGAGAACGTCACGGTCAGCGGCGCCTCGCCGAGCGTCGGCGTGGCCGTGATCTTCGGGATCGGGGTGCGGTTGCCGCGCACGTAGTCGATGCGCGCCAGTTGCGCCTCCGGGTTCTCGGAGAAGTAGCCGTCGCCGTACTCGAGCACGTAGAGCGCGCCGTCCGGACCGAACTCCAGGTCCATCGGGTTGTCGAAGACGATCGACGGCAGCACCTGGCGGATCGCGGCGACCTCGTTCGCCGGGCCCAGGGTGAACTCCTGCACGTAGTCGCGGGTCCACTCGTAGAACAGCGGCTTGCCGTCGTAGTACCGCGGCCACTTGGTCGCGGACCGGTTCCCGGCGTCGAAGTGGTACGCCGGCCCGCCCATCGGGCCGATGCCGCCGGTGCCCAGTTCGGGGAACTCGGCCGAGGCGCCGTAGGAGTAGACGACCTCCGCCTTCTCCACCGGCGGCAGCTTGCGCCGGCCGGTGTTGTGCGGCGACTCGTTCACCGGCGCGGCGCAGTTGAACGGCGCGCCGGAGGTCTTGGTGGCGAAGTCGTAGTCGACGTACGGCAGGTCGGGCGTCACGCAGTACGGCCAGCCGTAGTTGGCGGGCTTGTCGATGGCCATCCAGCGCCCGTGCCCGGCCGGTCCGCGCGCGGGGTTGGGGCTGTTCGCGTCGGGTGAGTAGTCGGCCATGTACACGACGCCGGTCTTCTCGTCGACGGCGAAGCGGAACGGGTTGCGCAGGCCCATCGCATAGATCTCCGGGCGGGTGTACGCCGTGCCCGGCTTGAAGAGGTTGCCCTTCGGGATGGTGTAGCTGCCGTTGGCCCCCACCTTGATCCGCAGCAGCTTGCCCCGCAGGTCGTTGGTGTTGGCCGCGGTGCGCTGGGCGTCGAAGGCCGGGTTGCGCCCGGCCCGCTCGTCCAGCGGCGCGTAGCCGTCGGAGGCGAACGGGTTGGTGTCGTCGCCGGTGGACAGGTACAGGTTGCCCCGGCCGTCGAAGTCGATCTTGCCGCCGACGTGGCAGCAGATGCCCCGGTCGGTGCCGACCTCGAGGATCTTCTGCTCGGTGGCCAGGGCCAGGGTGTTGCCGGTGAGCTTGAAACGCGACAGCCGCATGACGCCCTTGAACCGGGCGAAGTCGGCGGCGGTGCCCGTCTCGGGCGCGTCACCCTCGTTGACCGCGGGCGTCGCCGGGTCGTCGGCGGGCGTGTTCAGCGGCGGCGAGTAGTAGATGTAGACCCACTTGTTCCGCGCGAAATCCGGGTCGATCGCGACGCCCTGCACACCCTCCTCGTCGTGCTGGTAGACGGGGATCTTCGCGGCCAGGACGTTGCGCCCGCTCCTCGGGTCGTTGATCCGGACCTCGCCGGTGCGGGCGGTGTGCAGCACCCGCCGGTCGGGCAGCACGGCCAGCGCGATCGGCTCGCCCGGGAAGTCGTCGAGGGTCACCTTCTGGAAATGGGCGTCGGCCGGTGGCTCGGCCGGGGCGGCTGCGGTGGCCGCGCCGGCCGGGACGGTCAGGGCGGTCGCGACGAGAGCCAGCACGGGTACGGCGTGCAGCAGGGTCTTCCTCATTCGGCTGTCCCCTCTAGAACCGGAGGTTGTCGAGGTACCGGAAGCCGACCTCCGCGGTGGTCAGCGCGTCGGCCGGGGTACGCGGCGGACTGCCCGCGTCGTCACGTTCCACGATGTACTCCACGAGTCCCGCCTCGCGGGAGTGCTCGAAGATCCGGCCGAAGTCGATCAGGCCGGCGCCCGGGTCCTCGAAGCTGCCGGAGACGGCCAGGTCCTTGACGTGCACCTGGCGGATCCGGCCCCGGTTGGCGTGGATCAGGTCCACCGGGTCGTGCGCGCCGCGGAACGCCCAGTACAGGTCCACCTCGAGGTGCACCAGCCCGGGGTCGGTCTCCCGGGTCAGGATGTCGTAGCCGGTGCGCCGGCCGCCGTCCTGGGGCAGGAACTCGTTGTGGTGGTTGTGGTATCCGAAGCTGAGCCCGGCCCGGCGGGCCAGCGCGCCGGCCTTGTTGAGGTCCCGGGCGAAGGCCCGGTAGACCGAGCCGTCGCGGATGGGCTGGCCGTTCGCGCCGGTGCCGAAGTACGGGTGCACGATGTACTTGTTGCCGACGATCAGCGCGTCCTCGAGCGCGGCCTGCCAGGTGGAGGCGTTGAACGGCTGCGGGATGCCGACGTGGCCGGAGGTGGCCCGCAGCCCGGCGGCGTCGAGCGCGGCCCGGAACTCGGTCGCGGTCCGGCCGACGAAGCCGGCGTGCTCGACGCGGGTGTAACCGATCTCGGCCAGCTCGGCCAGGCTGGCCGGCAGGTCGATGGCGAGCTGGTTGCGCAGCGTGTAGAGCTGCACGCTGATCTTGTCGCGGGGCACTCGCGCGAGCCTGCGCCCGCCCGCCTCGGCGGGCGAGGCGAGGACGGCGGAGGCGCCGACCGCGGCGGCGCCGGCTGCGGCGGCGCCCAGAAGATGACGGCGGCTGACGGTGGACTCGTTCTGCATCGCTTGCACTGCCTCCCGGTCGGTGGTGCGGGAATGACGAGGGCACACGGCATCGGCCGCTCGGGCTGCGGCTCGCCGAGCCGTCCGCCTCGTCGGAGCACTTTTGCTGCATCGAAGTCGTTCGCTTGCTGATGTTAATGGTTTGTTTCGCTCAAGTGGCCAAAAGAATCTTCGAAATATTCAAAAGTTTGGCTCTACGAGCGGTAAGACGCCGCCAAAGCCGCGGATCCGGCCGATGTGGACACACCCGGCATCGGCCGAACCTGCGGCCCGGGCGGGGTCAGGCGATGATCGCGGTGCGCTGCGCGGCGAGCAGCCGGCCGAACTCCTCGCCCGGCATCGGCCGGGCCAGGTGATAGCCCTGCCCGAGGGTGTAGCCGAGCAGCCGCAGCTGCTCAGCCTGCGCCTCGTTCTCGATGCCCTCGGCCACCGCGTCCAGGCCCAGCGCGTGCGCCAGCTGGATGACCGCGCGGGCCACCGCCTGCCGGGCGTCCCGGCCGCCGGCCGCGGCGTCGTCGATCTCGATGCCGTCCACGAACGACTTGTCCAGCTTGACGATCGAGGCCGGGAACGAGCGCAGCAGGCTCAGCGACGACTCGCCGGTGCCGAAGTCGTCCAGGGCCAGCGCGACGCCGAGCCGGTCGAGCTCGTGCAGCGTGCGCGAGACCTGGCTGCCGCGCAGCACCGCCGACTCGGTCAGCTCCAGCACCAGGCGGTCCGGGGGCAGCCCGAACTCGGCCAGCGTGCTCAGCACGTCGCCGACGAAGTCGGGGTCGTGCAGCTGCCGGGCCGAGACGTTCACACCGGGCTTCTGGATCGCCTCGGGGCCGAACTCGGCCCACCAGGCGACCGTCTGGCGGCACGTCTCGCGCAGGACGAAGCGGCCCAGCTCGACGATGAGCCCGGTGCGCTCGGCGACCGGGATGAACTCGGTCGGCGGGACCGGTCCGCGCACCGGGTGGTCCCAGCGCACCAGCGCCTCGGCCCCGATGATCTTGCCGTCGTCCAGGCCCACCACCGGCTGGTAGACGACCCGGAACTCGCCCTCGTCCAGGCCCCGGCGCAGCTCGCCGCCGAGCTGGATGTGGGCCAGGATCGGCTCCTCCATACCGGGCACGTAGCGCACGTAGCCGGCCTTGCCGTGCCCCTTGGCGGCGTACATGGCGACGTCGGCGTCGCGCAGCACGCTGTCCAGCGTCGCGCCCGGCGCCGCGGTCGCGATGCCGATGCTGGCCTGCACCAGCAGCCGGTGCTCGCTGATCGGCCGGGTGAGCGCGTCCAGGATGCGCTGGGCGACGGTCTCCCCCACGGTGGCGCCGCCGGTGAGCAGCACGGCGAACTCGTCGCCGCCGATACGCACCGGCAGCCCGTCGGCGCCGCAGTGCTCGCGCAGCACGTCGGCCACCGCAACCAGCAGGTGGTCGCCCACGTCGTGGCCCAGCGAGTCGTTGACCGTCTTGAAATCGTCCAGGTCGACCAGCAGCACGGTCGCCGACGCGCCGGTGACCAGCGCGGCGTGCAGCACGCCGCGGAACCGCGACCGGTTGGCCAGGCCGGTCAGGCTGTCGTGGCTGACCTCGTGCTGCAGCCGTACCTCCTGGCCCCGGATGCCCTCGAGCAGCCGCTTGTTGTCGCGGAAGGCCACGAACTGCCGCACCGCGACCAGGATGCTGACCAGCACCGCGGCGGCCAGCGACACGCGCCCGGGCCAGTGCAGCCCGCCGGCGGCCACGGCCAGCAGCGGCAGGTCCACCGCCGTGATCGCCAGGTACGGCAGCAGCGGCGAGGACCGGCGGGACCCCCGGCGGCCGACCAGCGTGGCCCGGGCCTGGGCCCGGACCGCCAGGGTGAGCAGCACGGGCGCGAGCGGCAGCACCACCGCCTGCGACGGCACACCCCCGGCGTTGCCGAACGTGGTGGCCAGCACGGCCACCCCCACGGCGGTCAGGCCCATCCCGGCGACCAGCCGCATCGCGGTGCGGTCCACCGGCCCGTCCCCGAGGTAGGAGACCTTCGTGACGCCGCCGATGGTGAGCAGGAACGCCAGCCCGACCAGCGACAGCGTCTGCGGCGCCCACCGTTCGTCGGCGGTCACCATCGGCGCGAGCCCGAAGTGCCAGAGCACCGTGGCGCAGCCCAGGAACGCCACCAGCCGGTCCAGGTTCATCCGCCACCGCTCGGCCGGGTCCATCGCGCCCACCGGCACCCGGGCGACGGCCCACATGGCCAGCGCGAAACCCAGGCCGATGCAGCCGGCGGCGGTCAGCGTCATGTCCGGCGGCATGTCGCCCACCGAGCGTCGGGCGGCGTTGACGGCCATCAGCACGTAGCCGACCGTCATGGCCGAGGCGGCGATCAGCAGGGTGAGCCAGAAGCGGCCGGCCGTCCGGTCGCCGCGGACGGTGCGCCACAGCTGGAACAGCGCCGCCACCGCGAAGCTTCCGCCCAGCGGCACGGCCAGGTAGGCGATCGCCACGTGCCCGGCGCCCACGGTGCGGAACAGCACGAACCACAGCCAGCTGGCCAGGGCGAGGCCGACGGTGATCCACACGTAGCGTGCGGGCGCACGGGTGTCCTCGGCCATGCTGAAAGCATCGGCGGTGAACGGCCCGGATGTAGCAAAACCCGGCGCCGCGGGACTCGTCGCAGCATCCCCGTGATCCACCGGACCAGGCTGCCGGACGAACGGCCCCTCGACCATCCGCGAAACGGACTATCGCCCCACCCGGGCCCGGGCCGCCCACCGGGGCCGGATCGGCCGAAAGGCAGAGAGCCGGCCGGGGGATCGGCCCCGGGCCAGATGTGCGCCGGGGCGGACCGCCGCGATGCTGACTGCACTTGTCGCGCTCAGCTCAGGGGGATCCGGATGACGGCCGTACCGCACCACCACGACACCACGCCGCTGGCGCACACGGACGTGCTCGTCCTGGACTATCTGGCCGCGCTCTGGGGCGCCAGCGAGGACCTCGAGCCCGGCCTGCGCGACGAGCTCATGACCACCGTCGCCGACTACATCGCGATGCGGCGCACCTCGGTGGCCGACCCGCTGGAGGACCCGCGGCACATCCTGCACCGGCTGGGCCCGCCGGAGGCGCTCGCGGCCGCCGCCCGGCGCGGCCGGATGCCGGCCCACCTGCGGCGCCCGGCCGCGCCGGCGCCGCTGCCGCCGCCCGCCGCCGGCACGTCCAGCGCCCTGGAGTACGCCGGGATAGCCCTGATCACCGCCGGCTCGGTGGTCATGCCGGTGATCTGCCCGCTCGCCGGGCTGCTGCTGGTGTCCGGCTCGTCGCGGTGGAGCCCGGCGCAGAAGACCGCGGCCTGGGTGCTGGCCGGGCTGCCGGTGCTGCTGGGCTTCGTGCTGACGCTGGTCGCGATCGCCGTGGGCGGCGGCGGGGGCGGCGAGGCGCTGCTGCTGGCGTACGTGCTGATGGTCGGCGGCGCGATCATCGCCGGCCTGTCCCTGCTGCCCGGTCTCGCGGCGCGCCGGCACTACTGAGCCCGACGCCGGCCGGGGCCCGCGCCGACCGGCCCCGTCAGTCGGCGGTGGGCTCCCGCAGGGTCGCCCCGGCCAGCACGGCCAGGGCCAGCGCGGAGTGCGCCGGCAGCACGCCGAGCAGCGGGAAGGTGCTGTCGAAGAGGAAGCCGGCGGCCAGCGCGGCCACCGTCCCCGCGGCGATGGACAGCGCGCCCGCGACGGCCGCCCGGGCCACGCCGGTGGTGCCGCGCAGCACGGCCACCACGCCGGCGAGCGCGGCGGCCAGGGCGAACAGCACCACGGCCCGGGTGGCCGGGACGCCGAAGACGGCCGCGCGGCCGATCTGCGGCACGCCCGAGCTGAGCGCGGCGACCAGCGGCAGCTCGACCAGCGGCGGCAGCAGCCAGGCCAGCATGGTCACCCAGCGCAGGGTGGCGGCGCCCGCCGGTGTTCCCGTCATGTAGCCGCCTCCGTCATCGCCTGCGGGCCGGGCTCCAGTGTCCACCTACCCCGCAACCCCGGCGTTCAGCGGGTCGGCGAGCAGCCGCTCGAAGGCGAGCTCGGCCGCGCCGACCAGGGCGGCGTTGCGGCCCAGGGCGGCGGCGCGCAGCTGCACGTGCTCGCGGGACGCCGGCAGGGCCATCGCGTCCAGCCGGCGGCGGACGGTGCCCGCGCCGGCGGCGTACACCTCGCGCAGCGACCCGCCGAAGACCACCAGGTCCGGGTTCACCACGTTGACCAGGTTGGCCACCCCGAAGCCGAGCCAGTCGGCGACCTCCCGTACCGCCGCGCGGGCCGCCGGCTCGCCGCCCACCGCGGACCGCAGCACCTCCAGCACCGCGGCCCGGTCCCCCGGGTCGCGCCCGGCCCGGCGCAGCAGCGCGCCCTCGCCGACCTCGGTCTCCCAGCAGCCGCGGGACCCGCAGCCGCAGCGCGGGCCCTGCGGGTTGACCACCATGTGACCGACCTTGCCCCCGCGGCCCCGGTGCCCGGCCACCAGCCGGCCGCCGGTGATGATGCCGGCGCTGACGCCGAGGTCGCCGTGCAGGTAGACCAGGTCGTCGACGCCCGCGGCCACCCCGCGGACGTGTTCGGCGAGCGCGGCGACGTCGGCGAGGTCGCCGGTGGCGAAGCGGGGCCCGGCCAGCTCGGCGCCGAGCACGTCGCCCAGGGTCTCGTCGGTGGCGCCGATGCGGATGCGGCCCTCGGCGTCGCGGCTCGTGTCGGCCACCGCGACGGCGCCGCCGATCACCAGCGCGCCGGCGTCGACCGCGTCCGCCATGGCGCGGACGAGGCCGGCCAGCGGCGCCACGGCGTCGAGGACCGGCATGCCGGGCGGGCGGCGCGTCTCGCGCAGGTCGAGGATGCGGCCGCCGAGGCCGATGCGGGCGGCGCGCAGCCGGTCGGCCTCGATGCTCAGCGCGTACGTGTGGACGCGGCCGGAGCGGGGGCTGACCACCAGCGAGGGCCGGCCGGCGCGGCGGGCGCCGGTGGGCGCCTCGGCCTCCTCGGTGACCAGCCCGGCGGCGGCCAGGTCGGCGGCGAGCGTCCCGATGGTGCTGCGGTTGAGCCCGAGCCGGGCGGTGAGCTCGGCGCGCGAGGTCGGCCCGTGCACGTGCACGTGCCGCAGGACGGCGCCCAGATTCTGCCGGCGGATCTCCTCCTGGCTGGCGACCGGGGCCGCGGGCAGCGGGGTCTCCGCCGGGCGCCCGGCCCGGGGCAGGCCGGACCGTACGGGTGTCACCACGGGACGACCTCCTTCCGGTACGGGTTCATTGTCCGTTATGTCGGCGCCGGCACGACGAAGGGTCCCCGGAGACGGACTCCGGGGACCCCAGGACCTCAGGTGCTATCCAGTCGTCAGGACTTGGTCAGCGGCGCGAGCTTCGGGTCGTTCGCGTACGCCTCGGCCGCGTTCGCCTTGGTGACGGCGACCGGCGGGAGCAGGAAGGTGTCGACGACCTTGCTGCCGTTGTTGTAGGACTTCTGGTCGTTGACCTGCGGGGCGTTACCGGCCTGCAGGGCCTTGACCATGTTGATGGTCTCCTTGACCAGGGTGCGGGTGTCCTTGTTGATCGTCATGTACTGCTCGCCGGCCATGATCGACTTGATCGACTCGACCTCGGAGTCCTGACCGGTGACGACCGGGACCTTCTTGCCGGCGCTCTTGATCGAGGTGATGATCGCGCGCGCCAGGGTGTCGTTCGGGGAGAGGACGCCGTCCAGCTCCTTGCTGCCGTAGGTCGAGGTCAGCAGCTGGTCCATGCGGGCCTGCGCACCCTCGGCCTTCCAGCCCTGGATGGCGGTCTGCTTGACGTCGGTCTGCTTCGAGGCGACGACGACGTTGCCCTTGTCGATCTCCGGCTTGAGCACGTCCATCGCGCCGTTGAAGAAGACACCGGCGTTGTTGTCGTCCGGCGAGCCGGAGAACAGCTCGATGTTGTACGGGCCGGCCGGCTTCTTGGCCTTCATGCCGTCCAGCAGGGCCTGGCCCTGGAGCTGGCCGACCTTGAAGTTGTCGAACGCGACGTAGTAGTCGAGGTCCGGCGTGTTGGTGATGAGGCGGTCGTACGCGATGACCTTCGCGCCGGCGGCGTGCGCGGCGGCGACCTGGGTCGACAGCTGCGCGGCGTCGGTCGCGCCGATGACGATGACCTTCGCGCCCTTGGTCACCATGGCGGTGATCTGCGCCTGCTGGTCGGCGACCGTGGTCGACGCGCCGGCGTACTGCACGTCGCTCTGGAAGCCGGCCTCCTTCAGGCCGTTGGTGAACAGGTCGCCGGCGAGAACCCAGTTCTCCGAGGTCTTGGCCGGCAGGGCCACACCGATGAGGGAGTTGGCCGCGAAGCCCTTGGCCGGGGCGTCCGAGCCGGACTCCTCGTCGCGGCCGCCGCCGCAGGCCGTGAGGGCCAGCATCGAGATGGCGCCGATGGCCACCGTCTTGGCAAAGAATGTACGCATGGGGGGGTGTTGCCCTTCTTCAGAGGTGAAACGGGTGAGAGGGGTCGGTGGCCGTCAGCCGGACACCGTTGTCGTGGCGGGCTCGCGCTCCGCTTCCGACGTAGCCGGAGCGGCGGATGCCTCCCGGCGGAAGGGGCGCATCAGGCTTCCGATGATCGAGAAGCGCCCCTGGCTCTTGTTGTAGACGTCCAGCGCGACCGCCAGCAGCAGCACCAGGCCCTTGATGATCTGCACCCGGTCGGTGCCGACGCCCTGCAGCTGCAGCCCGTTGTTGAGCACCGCCATGACCAGACCACCGACGATCGAGCCGCTGATCGTGCCGATGCCGCCGGACACGGCCGCCCCGCCGATGAAGACGGCGGCGATGGCGTCCAGCTCCCAGCCGTTGCCGTCCTGCGGGCCGGAGGCCGCCGAGCGGGCCACGAAGATCATGCCGGCCAGCGCGGCGAGCACGGACATGTTCATCATGACGAAGAAGTTGACCCGCCTGAGCTTGACGCCGGAGAGCTCCGCCGCCCGCGAGTTGCCGCCGACCGCGTAGATGTGCCGGCCACCGGCGGTGTTGCGGGTGTAGAAGGAGTACAGCAGCACCAGCGCGACCAGGATGATGCCGGAGACCGGGAAGCTGGTGCCGACGCGGCCGCTGGCGAAGCGCAGCGCCGCGAAGGCGATCACGCCGACCATCACGGCCAGGCGCAGGATCGAGACCCACAGCGGGCCGGCGTCGGCGTCCATCTCGTGCCGGGTGCGGCGCGACTGCAGCTCGCGCCAGATCACCGCGACGCAGGCGGCCAGGCCCAGCAGCAGGGTCAGGTTGTTGTAGCCGGTGTTGGGACCCACCTCGGGCAGGAAGCCGGAGCCGATCACCCGGAAGCCCTCCGGCACCGGGATGGTGTTGGCGTTGCCGATGAACTGGTTGCCGCCGCGGAACAGCAGCATGCCGGCCAGCGTCACGATGAACGCCGGCACGCCGATGTAGGCGACCCAGAAGCCCTGCCAGGCGCCGATGGCGGCCCCGATGAGCAGGCCGAACAGGATGGCCACGGGCCAGGGCAGGTCCCACTCGGCCATCGACTTGGCGACCAGGATGCCGGCGAACGCGGCCACCGAGCCGACCGACAGGTCGATGTGGCCGGCCACGATCACCATCAGCATGCCGATGGCCAGGATCAGGATGTAGGAGTTCTGCTGGAACAGCGCGATCAGGTTGTCCGATCGCAGCGTCAGCCCGTCCGTCAGGAACTGGAACAGCAGGACGATCGCCACGAGCGTGAAGATCATGCCGAACTGGCGGGCGTTGGAGGTCGTGCCTCCGAACAGGTTCTTCTGAAGGTCCTTGAATCGGCTCATCGGGTCTGCATCTTCTTCGTCGAGGTCATCTGCTTCATGAGGGTCTCCGGGTCCGCGTCCTGGCGAGGGATGTCGCCGGTGATCTGGCCTTCGAACACGGTGTAGATGCGGTCGCAGAGCCCGATCAGCTCGGGCAGCTCCGAGGAGATGACGATGACGCCCTTACCCTGGTCGGCGAGCCGCTGGATGATGCCGTAGATCTCGTACTTCGCGCCCACGTCGATGCCGCGGGTGGGCTCGTCCAGGATCAGCAGGTCCGGGTCGGTGAACATCCACTTCGCCAGGACGACCTTCTGCTGGTTGCCGCCGGAGAGCTTGGAGACGCCCTCGTCCACCGTGGGAGCCTTGGTGCGCAGCTCCTTGCGGTACGCCTCGGCCGCCTGGTACTCGGCGACCTCGTCGAGGACGCCCCGCTTGGTGATCTTGGACAGCTTGGCGGCCACCGTCGACGTCTTGATGTCGTCGAGCAGGTTGAGGCCGATCGCCTTGCGGTCCTCGCTGACGTAGGCCAGGCCGTGGGCGATCGCGTCCGCCACCGACTTGAGCACGATCTCCTTGCCGTCCTTGATGATCGTGCCCGACTCCCAGACCCCGTACGAGCGGCCGAAGACGCTCATCGCGAGCTCGGTGCGCCCGGCGCCCATCAGGCCGGCGAAGCCGACGATCTCGCCGCGGCGGACCACGAAGCTGGAGTTCTTGCAGACCTGGCGCTCGGCGGAGATCGGGTGCCGCACGTTCCAGTCGCGGACCTCGAAGAACACCTCGCCGATCTTGGGCGTGTGGTCGGGGAAGCGGCTGCTGAGCTCGCGGCCCACCATGCCCCGCACGATGCGGTCCTCGTCGACGCCGTCGGCCTTGACGTCGAGCGTCTCCACCGTCCTGCCGTCGCGCAGGATGGTGATCTGGTCGGCGATCGACTCGATCTCGTTGAGCTTGTGCGAGATCATGATCGAGGTGATGCCCCGCTCGCGGAAACCGCGGAGCAGGTCGAGCAGGTGCCGGGAGTCCGCCTCGTTCAGCGCGGCGGTGGGCTCGTCCAGGATGAGCAGCTTGACGTCCTTGGCGAACGCCTTGGCGATCTCCACCAGCTGCTGCTTGCCGACGCCGATGTCCTTGATCAGGGTGTCCGGGTTCTCGCGCAGGCCCACCCGGGCCAGCAGCTCGCGGGCCTGGCGCTGGGCGGACTTCCAGTCGATCGCGCCGCGGCGGCGGGGCTCGTTGCCGAGGAAGATGTTCTCGGTGATCGAGAGCTCCGGGATGAGCGCGAGCTCCTGGTGGATGATCACGATGCCCGCGCGCTCGCTGGCGCGGATGTCCGAGAAGCGGGTCTGCGCACCCTGGTAAACGATGTCACCGTCGTACGTGCCGTACGGGTAGACCCCGCTGAGCACCTTCATCAGCGTGGACTTGCCGGCACCGTTTTCACCGCAGATGGCGTGGATCTCGCCGGCGCGCACCACCAGGTTGACGTCGGAGAGGGCCTTGACTCCGGGGAACTCCTTGGTGATGGAACGCATCTCCAGGAGGATCGGCGCGTCACTCATCGCTCGCACCACCTCGCCAACGTCATGGATGCCTCCGGGAGGGGTCTGGCTTTCACATGGTTTTGTTGTCGAAGGCAACCTATTCAGAGCGGAAGACGCTGCGCAAGTTTCTAGATCACCGAACAGGTAACAATCCGGCAATAAACAGCCGGGGCGTGCGATGCACGCCCCGGCTGTCCCTGCCCCGCTCCGTTCAGACGGTGACCGGCTCCCGGCCGGGCTCGTCGGCGAGCTCCGCGCGCAGCCGCTCGCCCTCGATGTCGACGTTCGGCAGCACCCGGTCCAGCCAGAGCGGCAGCCACCAGGCGGACCGGTCGAGCAGCGAGATCACCGCCGGCACGATGGTCATCCGCACCACGAAGGCGTCGATCGCCACGCCGATGGCCAGCGCGAAGCCCATCGACTTGATCACCGGGTCGTCCAGCAGGACGAAGCCCGCGAAGACCGACGTCATGATCAGGGCGGCGGCGGTGACCACCCGGGCACCGTGCCCCATGCCGCTGACCGTGGCCTCCTGCGCGGTCTCGCCGTGCACGAAGTCCTCACGCATCCGCGACACCAGGAACACCTCGTAGTCCATGGCGAGACCGAAGAGGATGCCGATCAGCAGGATGGGCAGGAAGCTGATCAGCGGCCCGGGGGTGTCCAGGCCGACCAGCCCGGCCAGGTGTCCCTTCTGGAACACCAGCACGGTGATGCCGAACGTGGCCCCGACGGTGAGCAGGAAGCCGAGCGCGGCCTTGACCGGCACCAGCACGGACCGGAACACCAGCATCAGCAGCAGCACCGACAGGCCGACGACCAGCAGCAGGTAGACCGGCATGGCGTCGGAGAGCTTCTCGGACACGTCGATGCCCACGGCGGTCTGGCCGGTCAGCGCCACGTCCGCGCCGCTCACCCCGGCCACCCGGTCGCGTACCTCGTGCACCAGGTCCTCGGTGGCCGCGTCGGTCGGGCCGGTCCGCGGCAGCACGCCGAGCAGCGCGGTGCGCTGGTCCCGGCTGAGGTTGGGCGGGGTCACCGCGAGCAGGTCCGGGGTGCCCTGCAACAGCTGGGTCACCTGCTGCACGGCTGCGGCGGTCCGCTGCGGGGAATCGCCGGAGACCACCAGGGCCAGCCGGCCGTTGAAGCCGGGGCCGAAGCCCTGGGTGATCAGGTCGGCGGCGTCCCGGCCGGGCGTGCCGACCGGCCCGGCGCCCGCGCCGGGCAGCGCCACCCGCATGTCGGCGGCCGGCAGGGCCAGCGCGCCCAGCCCCAGCACGCCGACCAGGATGACCGGGATCCGCAGCTTGATGATCATCCGGGCCCAGCGGAAGCCGAAGCCCTCGGTGGGCTCGGCGTGCGCGGCCGAGCGGGTCGCCCCGGCGCGCAGCCGGCGCGGCAGCACCCGCTGCCCGGCGAACCCGAGCAGGGCCGGCAGCAGGGTGATGGCGACCAGCACGGCGACCGCGACGGTGCCCGCCGCGGCCAGGCCCATGACCGTCAGGAACGGGATGTCCACGACGGCCAGGCCGGCCAGCGCGATGACCACGGTGACGCCGGCGAACACGACGGCGGAGCCCGCGGTGCCCACCGCGCGGGCGACCGCCTCCTGGGGCGCCAGGCCGTCGACGAGGTTCTGCCGGTGCCGGGAGGTGATGAACAGCGAGTAGTCGATGCCGACCGCGAGGCCCAGCATCAGCGCGAGCACCGGCGCGGTGCTGGTCAGCGTGACCACGCTGCTGAGCGCGAACAGGCCCGCCATGCCGGCGCCGACGCCGATCAGCGCGTTGAGCATGGTCATGCCCGCGGCGACCAGCGAGCCGAAGGTGACCACCAGGACGACCAGGGCGATGATGACGCCGATGCTCTCGGTGCCGCCGACCTCGGGCTCGGAGTTCATCACCTCGCCGCCGTGCTCGACGCGCAGGCCGGCGGCCTCGGCGGCCTGCCCGCTGCGCTCGTACGCGGTGCGCTGCTCGTCGGTGACCTCGTCGGCCCGGGTGGCGAACTGCACCTGGATCAGCGCGTACCGGCCGTCCGGGGAGAGCGCCTTGGCGGCGAACGGATCCACCGCGCCCAGCACGCCGGGCAGCGCCGACGCCTCCTTGACCAGCCCTTCGACCGCCGGCTTGAGCGCGGCATCGGCCAGGGTCCCGCCGGCCGGCGCGGCCACCACGATGGTGCCGGTCGCCCCGCTGGCCTCCGGGAACTCGCGCTGCAGGGCGTCGATCGCGCGCTGCGACTCGGTGCCGGGCATGGTGAAGTCGCTCGACGACGGGCCCTTGAAGGCCAGCGCCGCCCCGCCCAGCGCGGCGAGCAGCACCAGCCAGAGCACGACCACGAGCTTGCGGCGCCGGAACGAGGCCCGGCCGAGGCGGTACAACAGGGTTGCCATGTCAGTCCTTGGATCGGGGGGTGAGCAGGGCGCGCCTCGCCACGGCGATCAGGGCGGTGCGCAGGGTCTCGTCATCGGGCTTGTCGATGGCGACGGAGCAGATGCCGGCCAGCAGGACCTCGGCCGCGATGCGGTCGACCGGGTCGGTCGAGCCGGCCGCGAAGGCGGCGCACAGGTTCTCGATCATGGGCTGGGCGTCGGCGAAGGCCGGCGTCCAGAGCACATCCAGCGAGCCGTAGTAGATGAGCCCGGCCTCCCGGCGGTACCGCAGCACCAGGTCGACGAACCCGTCGATGGCCGCCGCGCGCGCCGCCTCGCCGTCGAGCGTCTCCAGCCGGGCGGTCAGCTCGGCCAGCTCGGCGGCGGCCGGCGCCACCAGGGCGGCCAACATGGCCTCCTTGCTGTCGAAGTGGTAGAGCAAGGTCGCCTTGGAGCAGCCCACCTCCGCGGCGATGTCCTGCAACGAGGCGCCCTTGAAGCCGGCGCGGGAGAACAGCTCCGCGGCGGCGGCGAGGATCTCGTCGCGGGTACTGGTACGGGCCATGCCCACCAGCATGCCTGACCGATCGGTCAGAAGCTGGCCGATCGGTCAGTCGAGTGATCCAGGTAACGCCGCGTCACACCGAGGCGAGGTACCGCTCGGCCGCCTCCGGGGCCAGGAACCACTCCTCGAGGTCCGCCGGGTCGCAGAAGCCGTCGGCGAACCGGGTCGCCACCACCGGGTTACCCGCCGCCGCGCCGAGAATGCGCTGCACGTGCGGCGGAAGCGGCTGCAGCATCGCGTTGGTCCAGTCCGTCACCGGGCGTGCGGTCGAGGACCAGAACGCCTCGGCGGTGGCGCGCATCCACCCCTCGTCGAACGGCCGGCCGCCCCGCTCACGGATCGCGGCCCGGTAGGCGGTGGCGCACTTCGCGGCCGTGTTGCTGCCCTGGCCGGTGATCGGGTCGTTGGCCACCACCACGTCGGCCATGCCCAGCACCACGGCGTCGCCGTCCAGCCGGGCCACCGGCTCGCGCACCACCGGCGCGAACCGGCCGTACAGGGTGGCCCGGTCGTCGGTCAGCTCGACGGCGCCCGCGCGCTCGGCCACCCACGGCACGTACCGGGAGGCCAGCTCCAGGGTGGTCGCCAGGTGCTCCCCGGGCCCGATCGGGCCGGGACCGGCCCACCGGTCGAGCGGGCCGCCGGGCACGGCCTCCCAGAAGAGGATGTCGCACGGTCCGGAGAGGGTCAGGGCGGGGACGACGACCAGCTCACCGAGCCCGGGTACGGCGTGGAAGCCGATGTGCGGCGCCGGGAAGTCCGGATCGGGCGCCAGGCCGTGCACGTAGGCGACGGCGAGCGCCCGCTGCGGCGCGTCGTGCACCGACCGCCGCGGGTCCCGCGCGAAGACGGACACCAGATCGCCCTTGCCGGCGGCCACCACGGTCAGGTCGTGGCGGGCGGCGAGGTCCGCCAACTCCCCCGTACCGACCGCGCGGTACTCGACCGTCACCCCGCGCCGCTCGGCCAGCTCCAGCCAGGCCGCCATCTTGAGCCGCTGGTCGACGCTCTGGCCGGGCCGGCTGAGCCGGGCGTTGAAGGCCAGGGCCGGGGGGCCGGGCGGCGCGGACAGGGTGACCCGGAAGCCCTCGAAGGCCGGCGCCCGGCCTTCCCAGAGGTCCAGGCCGAGGGCGCGCTCGGTCTCCAGCGCGTCGTGGAACATGCCCTGCGTGCTCAGCGGGCGGCCGGCGCGCAGGTCGTCCGGCGTCCGGGCGGAGACGAGCGTGACGTCGTAGCCGTCCGCGCGCAGGCCGAGGGCGAGCTGGAGACCGGACTGGCCGGCGCCGACGATCAGGATCCTGCGCATGATCAACACACTACACAAAGGGGATTATTCGCGCAGTTGGCGCAGGATGCGGGCCAGCTCGGCGCGGTCCACCCCGCTCAGGCCGGCGAAGAAGCGCTCGGCGGTGGCGTGCCGGGCCTCGCGGATGGCGTCCCCGATCGCCGTGCCGGCCGGCGTCAGGTGCAGCAGGGTCGCCCGGCGGTCGGCCGGATCGGGGGCGCGCTCGACCAGCCCGCGCTGCTGGAGATCGTCCACGACCTCGGTGGCCGAACGGGGCGCGATGCGCAGGTGCTCGGCCAGGGCGCCCGGGCGCATCGGGCCGTGCCGCAGCAGCACGGTCAGGGCCCGGCTGTGCGAGGGCGAGACGTGCAGCGGCTCCAGCGTCTCCTTGGTGAGGTGCCGCAGGCTGCGGGCGACGGCCCAGAACAGCTCGGCCAGGTTCTCGTCCGCGGGCTGCACGGGAATACCGTACCAGGGGTTGCGGTTGTTCCCTCATGATGAGGTAACCTCAGCAATCTCCGTACCGGAAGAAGGTCCCGCTCTTGGCAGTCCGCACCCCCACCGTCACCGCCGCCGAGAAGAAGCAGGCCCGCGAGGTCTCCCTGCGCCGCATCGGCCGGCTCTTCCGCGCCCACCGGTTGCAGCTCGCCGTGGTCACCGCGATCATCGTCGCCTCGTCCGTGCTGGCCATGGCGTCGCCCTTCCTGCTGCGCGAGGTCATCGACCGCGCGCTGCCGCAGCAGGACCGCACGCTGCTGGCCTGGCTGGTCGCCGGCATGGTGGCCGTCGCCGCCGTCACCTCCGCGCTCGGCGTCGTCCAGACCTGGATCTCCACCACCGTCGGCCAGCAGGTCATGCACCGGCTGCGCGTCGACGTCTTCACCCACCTGCACCGGCAGTCCATCGCGTTCTTCACCCGCACCCGCACCGGCGAGGTGCAGTCACGCATCACCAACGACATCGGCGGCATGCAGGCGGTGGTCACCTCCACCGCCACCTCGATCGCCTCGAACCTCACCACCGCCGTCGCCACCGCGGTCGCCATGGCCGCGCTGTCCTGGCAGCTCTCCCTGGTCTCGCTGGTCGTCCTGCCCCCGGCCGTCCTGCTCACCCGCCGGGTCGCCCGGATGCGCAAGGAGATCACCGCCCGGCGCCAGCGCGAACTCGCCGACCTCAACGTCACCGTCGAGGAGGGACTGTCGATCAGCGGAGTGCAGCTGAGCAAGACCATGGGCACCGGCGCCGCCCTGGTCGAACGGTTCACCGCCTCCTCCACCCGGCTCATCGACCTCGAGCTGCGCTCGGAACTGGCCGGCCGCTGGCGGATGGCCGCGATGAGCATCATCTTCGCCGCCATCCCGGCGCTCATCTACCTCAGCGCCGGGCTCCCGCCGACCGCCGGCACGCTGAGCATCGGCACCCTGGTCGCCTTCACCGGACTGCAGGCCGGACTGTTCCGGCCACTGATGGGCCTGCTCGGCGTCGGCGTCTCGCTGACCAGCTCCCTGGCCCTGTTCGCCCGCATCTTCGAATACCTCGACCTGCCGGTCGACGTGGACGACCCGGCCACGCCGGTGCCCCTGCCCCGGCCGGTCCGCGGACACCTGCGCTTCGAGGACGTCACCTTCACCTACCCCGGCAGCGAGACCGCGGCGATCGCCGGCGTCTCCCTCGACGTGCCGGCCGGCACGTCGCTGGCCCTGGTCGGCGAGACCGGCTCCGGCAAGAGCACCCTCGCCGCGCTGATCGCCCGCCTCCACGACCCGGCCGCCGGCCGGCTCACCATCGACGGGATCGACCTGCGCGACCTGCGGCTGAGCGACCTGGCGAGCGTGGTCGGGGTGGTCAGCCAGGAGACCTACCTGCTGCACACCACGGTGCGCGAAAACCTGCGGTACGCCCGCCCCGACGCCACCGACGCCCAGATCGAACAGGCCGCCCGCGCGGCGCAGATCCACGATTTGATCGCCGGGCTGCCGGACGGCTACGACACGGTGGTCGGCTCCCGCGGCCACCGCTTCTCCGGCGGCGAGAAGCAGCGCATCGCCATCGCCCGCACGCTGCTGCGCGACCCCCGCATCCTGGTGCTGGACGAGGCCACGAGCGCGCTGGACACCTCGACCGAGCGGGCGGTGCAGCGGGCCTTCGACGAGCTGGCCCGGGGACGGACGACGGTGACCATCGCGCACCGGCTGTCGACCGTGCGGGACGCCGACCAGATCGCGGTGGTGGATCACGGTCGGATTCTGGAGTCGGGGAGTCATGCGGAGCTGGTTTCGGTTGGGGGACGGTACGCGGCGCTGGCTGCCTAGGGGTTTTCGGGTTGCGGCTTCTTTGTGGGTTCGGGGTGGCGTTCAGCGTTCCGCTTCTGCTTTCTGGCTCCCGCGACCACACCAGCCGGTTGACGCAATGCCGCTCCGCTTGACCGACCACCCAGCAATCTTGGTGAGCTACGGCCCCGATAGCGCTCCGGGTGCCACAAGATCCGGGGCGAGCGCCCGAAATGCCGGGAAGGATAAGCGTCACGCGGAGGCGAAGACAAGCGGAAGCAGACGCGAAGGGCCAGAGGAAGCCGACGCCCACAAGCTACCGAACCGAGTGCAGCAGGGATCCGACGCGGACGCAAGAAACCGTCGGCGGAACCACGTCCGTCCTTCTCCGCCCCCGCCCCCGCAACGATCTTGGAAAACTACGGCCACGTGAACGCCCTGGCCGCCACAAGATCCGGCACGAACGCCCGAAAGCGACAGTGGTGGACCACAAGACGAGAGGACGTCGACGCGGAGGGTGAGCAGAGCCGAACCCACGCGGGCGCGGCTGCGGAAGAAGGCGGAAGCTGACAAGGGATGCCGGCGCAGCAGCGCTTGCGGAAGGCCAAGCCAGCCGAGGGAGGCTCACATGGGGGCGGCGGAATGCGAAGGGAAAGCGGTAGCAGTCGCCGGGAGAACAGTAAGCGAAAGCCGACCCCGGCGGACAGAACGCGGAAACGACCCCGGCCGGGTAGAAAGGCAAAACCGACCCCCGGCGGGTAGGAAGCAAAGCTAACCCTGGCGGCAGGAAGACAAACCGACCCCGGCGGGCAGAAAGACAAACCGACCCCGGCGGGCAGAAAGACGAGCCGACCCCGCGCGGGCAGGAAGCGGAAACCGATCCGAAAGCGAGCGGCGAAGGGCGACCGGCGCGGGTGCAAACGGAGGCGGAGACCGGAAACCGCCGCACACGCGGAAGACAAGCGGCCCAGCACCCCCCACCCCACAGGCTCCGCACAACCGCCGCTCACCGGACCCGGACGCCCCGACCGCCGGTTCCGGCCGGCCGGCCCGGATCCTGGTGGTGGACGACGAACCGGCTCTCGCCGAGTTGCTGACGATGGCGCTGGGCTACGAGGGCTGGGACGTCCGCAGCGCCGGGACCGGCGCCGAGGCTGTCCGGGTCGCGGCCGAGTTCGGGCCCGATGCCGTCCTGCTGGACGGCATGTTGCCGGACCGGGTGTGGGGCGGCTCGTTCGGCGGCGCTGGTCGGGCTCTCGCTGACGTGCCTGCGGCGCAAGGTCGACGGTGACCGTGCGCCGCTGCTGCACGTCGTCGGGGACGCGGGTTACCTGATCGCCGCGTCGGTGGGCTGAGCGGCCGGCGACGGCGCCGCGGCCGCGTCGGCGCGGCGGCGTTCGAACGGGTCGCCGTACGCGCGTACCGCCGCCCGGGCGTACGCCTGCTGGAAGGTCGCCACCCGCTCGGAGCGGCCCCGGCCCAGGAAGCTGACCGCCCAGTGCAGCACCGCGGTGACCCTGTTCTTGAAGCCGACCAGGTAGAGCAGGTGCACCGCCAGCCACATCAGCCAGCCCAGGAACCCCGAGACCCGCAGCTTGCCGACGCTGGCCACCGCCGAGAACCGGGAGATGGTGGCCATGCTGCCCTTGTCGAAGTACTTGAACGGCTTGGCCGGCTCCTTGCCGGCCAGCCGGCGCTTGATCTGGTCGGCGGCGTACCGGCCGCTCTGGATGGCCACCTGGGCGACGCCGGGCAGCTGGTTGAGCGAGAACATGTCGCCCACGGCGAAGATCTCCGGGTGCCCGGGCAGGGTGCAGTCCGGGTTGACCTTGATGCGGCCGGCCCGGTCGGTCTCGACGCCGGCCGCCTCGGCGAGCTTGCGGGACAGCGGCGGGGCGGCCACCCCGGCGGCCCACATCTTGGTCATCGACTCGATGCGCTGGTGCCCGCGCTTGGTCTCCACCTCGATGCCGGTCGCGTCCACGTCGACCACCTTGGTCTCCAGCTCCACCTCGACGCCGAGCAGGTGCAGCCGGCGCAGCGCGCGGGTGGAGAGGTGGTCGCCGAAGGTGTTCAGCACGGCGGGCAGCGCGTCGATCAGGATGATCCGGGCCCGGCGCGGGTCGATGTGCTTGTACTGCCCGGGCAGGGTGCGGTGGGCCAGCTCGGCGATCTGGCCGGCCATCTCCACGCCGGTCGGGCCGGCGCCGACCACCACGAACGTCATCCAGCGGTCGGCCTCGGCCGGGTCGCTCTGCAGGTCGGCCAGCTCGAAGGCGCCGAAGATGCGGGCCCGCAGTTCGAGGGCGTCGTCGATGCTCTTCATGCCGGGCGCGTGGTCGGCGAAGCCGTCGTTGCCGAAGTACGACTGGGACGCGCCCGCCGCCACGATCAGGGTGTCGTACTCGACGGTGTAGTCGATGCCGGGCGCCTCGACCGCGACGGTGCGCGCGGCCACGTCGACGTCGCGGACCCAGCCGAGCTTGACGTCGACGTTGTCCTGGCGGCGCAGGATCTCCCGGATCGGCGGGGCGATCTCGCCCTCGGAGAGGATGCCGGTGGCCACCTGGTAGAGCAGCGGCTGGAAGAGGTGGTAGGCGGTACCGTTGATCAACGTGACGTCGACCTCGGCCCGGCGCAGCGACTTCGTGGCGAAGAGCCCGCCGAAGCCGGCTCCGACGACCACTACCCGGTGCCGGCGATCAGATCGTTCAGGCATCACAGTCTCCGCATGTCGTGGTCGGCGTGTCCGTACGGTATCAACGACGTGATGGAAACTTCCTTCTTGCTGTTCCCGGGCCGTCACCACGTCCTTACCCGCTTCCAGGCCGACTACCTGCGGCGGTGGCCAGGTGTGACCATTGTCTGGGCGGTGACGTCGGCGAACCACGAGAACACGAAGCGTAACCCGGTGCCGTACCACCGCCGCGAGGCCGCCATCGAGCGTTTCAGCGTGCTCGCCGGCCTGCGCTCGGTCGTGGTGCCGGTGTTCGACACCGCGCCCACCGACCGCTTCGCCGAGGTGACCCTCAAGACCATCACCGTGGCCACCGGCCTGGAGCTGACCCCGGCGAACACCGTGGTGGCCTGCTCGACCCCGGTCGCCGGGCTCTACGCGGCGCTGGGTTTCCGGATCGCCGGTGTGGAGGCCGAGTCGGAGCCGGTGCCGGCCCGGCCCTGGGACGTGCTGCTGCGGCTGGCGGCGGGCGACGAGGGCTGGCGTGAGCTGGCCCACCCGGCGACCGCCGACGTCTTCGACCGCTACCGGCTGGTGGAGAGCGTGCGCACGGTCGTCAACGACCCGGTGGTCGGCGACGAGGGCGGGCTGACGGCGACCCGCAACTACCGGACGTACGTGGAGGCGTTCGCCGACAGCGCGGCCCGCAAGTGGCAGCAGGTGGAGCAGCACGTGCGCCCGGGCCGGATCGTCGACATCGGCTGCGGGGCCGGCGCGGTGCTGGAGCTGGCCGACCGGGAACCGGCGCTGCGCGAGAGCGACCTGATCGGCGTCGAGGTCGCCCGGCACCTGTACGAGGAGTGCGTGCACAAGAAGGCGCAGGGCGTGTTCGCCAACGCCAACGTGTTCTTCTACCGCCGCAACGTGCTCGGCGGCGCCATCTTCCCGCCGCGCTCGATCGACACCACCCTGACGTTCGCGCTGACCCACGAGATCTGGTCCTACGGCGACCGCTGGGCCTCGTTGCGCCGGTTCGCGCAGGCCATCTACGACCACACCGCGCCCGGCGGCGTCTGGATCAACAGCGACGTCTGCGGTCCGGACGGCCGCGACCGCCCGGTCCGCCTGACCCTGGACGACACCGACGGGGACAATCCGCCCGCCCCGCGCACGGACCTGGCCGGCCTGTCCGCCGCGCAGGTCGCCGCCTACGTGGGCGGCCTGTCGACCCGGGCCCGGCTGGAGCAGTTCGCCGTGGACTTCCGCTTCCCGTTCCGGCACTCCCCCGCCGGCGCCGCGGTCGAGCTCACCCTGGGCGCGGCCATGGACTTCCTGACCCGCAAGGACTACGCCGACAACTGGCTCTCCGAGGTCCAGGAGCAGTTCTGCGGCCTGGAGTACGCCGACTGGAAGTCGCTGCTGGCCGACGTCGGTTTCGAGGTGGACCCGGCCTCCGGCACGTCCCGCAACGACTGGATCATCGACAACCGGATCGCCCCGACCGCCACGCTGAGCACGGTGGACGGCCAGCCGCTGGACTGGCCGGTCACCCACGTCCTGCTGGTGGCCCGGCGGCCGTTCAACACCTGATCAGTCGGTGAGGATGGGCCGCAGGGCGTCCAGGACGGCCGGGTCCTCGATGGTGGAGGGCACCGCTTCCGGGACCCCGTCGGCGATGCCGCGCATGGTCCGGCGCAGGATCTTGCCCGAGCGGGTCTTCGGCAGCCCCGGCACCACGTCCACCCGGCGCAGCGCCGCCACCGGGCCGATCCGGTCGCGGACCATCGCCACCAGTTCGGCGCTGAGCTGTTCCGGCTGCCCGGCGAAGCCGGCCTTGAGCACCACGAAGCCGCGGGGCAGCTGGCCCTTGAGCGGGTCGTGCACCCCGATCACGGCGCACTCGGCGACCGCCGGGTGCGCGGCCAGCACCTCCTCCATGGCGCCGGTGGACAGGCGGTGGCCGGCCACGTTGATGACGTCGTCGGTGCGGCCCATGACGTACAAGTAGCCGTCGGCGTCGAAGCGGCCGCCGTCGCCGGTCAGGTAGTTGCCCGGGAACGCCGACAGGTAGGAGCGCACGTACCGCTCGTCGTCCTGCCAGAGCGTCGGCAGGCAGCCGGGCGGCAGCGGCAGGCCGATGACGATCGAGCCGTCCTCGCCGGGCGGCACGTCGGCGCCGGACGGGTCCACCACCCGGACCCGGTAGCCGGGCACCGGCACCGACGGCGAGCCGGGCCTGGTCGGCAGCGTCTCCAGGCCGCGCGGGCTGGCGGCGATCGGCCAGCCGGTCTCGGTCTGCCACCAGTTGTCGATCACCGGTACGCCCAGCCGCTCCCCGGCCCAGGCGTACGTCTCCGGGTCGAGGCGCTCCCCGGCCAGGAACAGCAGCCGCAGGCTGGACACGTCGTGCCCGGTCAGCAGCTTGCCCTCGGGGTCCTCCTTCTTGACCGCGCGGATGGCGGTCGGCGCGGTGAACATGACGTTCACCCGGTGCTGGGCGACGACCCGCCAGAACGCCCCCGCGTCCGGGGTGCCGACCGGCTTGCCCTCGTACAGCACGGTGGTGGCGCCGGTGAGCAGGGGCGCGTACACGATGTAGGAGTGGCCGACCACCCAGCCGACGTCGGACGCGGCCCAGAAGACGTCGCCCGGGCCGGCCGCGAAGATCGCGCTCATCGACCAGCGCAGCGCCACCGCGTGCCCGCCGTTGTCGCGGACCACGCCCTTGGGGCGCCCGGTCGTGCCGGAGGTGTAGAGGATGTAGAGCGGGTCGGTGGCCGCCACCGGCACGCACTCCGCCGGCTCGGCCGCCGCGACGGCGTCGGCCCAGGCCACGTCGCGGCCCGGGGTGAGGTCGGCGAGCAGCTGCGGGCGCTGCAGGATCACGCAGTGCGCCGGCTGGTACGTGGCCAGCTCCAGGGCGCGCGCGAGCAGCGGCTGGTACTCGACGACCCGGGACGCCTCGATGCCGCAGGAACTGGCCACGATCACCGTGGGGTGGGCGTCGTCGATGCGGGCGGCGAGCTCGGCCGCGCCGAAGCCGCCGAAGACGACGGAGTGGACCGCGCCGAGGCGGGCGCAGGCCAGCATGGCGATGACCGCCTCCGGGATCATCGCCATGTAGATGACCACCCGGTCGCCCGGACCGACGCCGAGACGGCGCAGGGCGCCCGCGAACAGCGCCACCTCGTCGCGCAGCTCGCGATAGCTGTACGTGCGCACGGTCCCGGTCACCGGGCTGTCGTGGATCAGCGCCGCCTGCTCGCCCCGCCCGGCCGCGACGTGCCGGTCGAGGGCGTTGTGGCAGGTGTTGAGGCGGGCGTCGGGGAACCACCGGTAGATCGGCGCGGCCCCGTCGTCCAGGATGCGCCCGGGTGGGCTGTCCCAGTCGATGGCCTCGGCGGCCTCCCGCCAGAAACCCTCGGGGTCGCGGAGACTGCGCTCGTACGCCTGCCGGTAGTCACCCATGCAGCGATGGTGACCACCGGCAGGCCCGTACGTCTAGAGCCGATCAGCCCTGCACGAACACCGCCGTGGTCCGGGCCGGGACGGTGAAGGTGCCGGTGGCCCGGTCGAACGATCCCGCGTCGCGCTGCAACGGGTGCGGGGTCACGTTCGCGCCCTTGAGCGCCGCGACGGTCTGGGTCGCCGCCGCCGGGGTGGCGTTGAAGACGACCGTGACCGACCTCCAGCGGCGGTCGAGGCCGCGCCCGTCGAGCCGCATGGTGATCACGCCGGGGGTCTCCGCGGCGCCGGAGAGCGGGAACGACAGCCGCTTCTGCACCTCGGCCGCGGTCCGCAGGCCGAACACCGGCGACGATCGGCGGATCGCCAGCAGCTCCCGGTAGCGGGCGTCGGCCAGGTTCACCGCGTCGCAGCCGGGCACCAGCTTCTCCTCGGCCAGCAGCGGCTTGGCGTACGGCCACTTGCTCTCGTTGTCCACCGCGGGGGGCAGGCCGCGGCCGAAGCCGTTGCCCTTCGCGCAGTCCCAGGTGATCTGGTTGAACCAGTCGCCGGAGTTGAACGAGTTGCGGTCCAGCGACTTGGAGCGCAGCCGCTCGCTGCCCGCGGTCACGAAGCCCACGCCCTGCCCGAGGGCGGTGGTGGCCAGGGCCACGGACTGCATCTTGGCCCGGTCCACCGCCGAGGTCCCCGCCGGCAGCTTGTACGCCAGCGCGTCGTACAGGATCTCGTTGTCGTGCGCGTCGACGTAGGTGATCGCCTCGCCGGGCGCCGCGGTGTAGCCGGCCGGGGCCCCGTTGTAGTCGATCTGGTCGCCGGTGACGGCCGTGCCGGCCGACCCGGTGAACCGGTACTTGGCCAGGTTGCCGGTCAGCCCCACCTTGATCAGGTCCTGCTGGTGCAGCAGCCGGGCCTTCTGCTCGGCGGCGGTGCCGTTGGCCGGGTCGCCGTTCGGGTCGGTGAACAGCCCGGAGCCGAAGCCCTGGATGCGCGGGTTGTCGTCGAACGGGCCGCCGCCGCGCACCGCGTCGCGGAGCCGGTCGTTGAAGGTGCCGATTCCCGTGCCGGCCATGTTCCGCTGGGTGGCCTGCACGAAGCGGGCGTCGCCGGCCACCTCGCCGAAGTCCCAGCCCTCGCCGTACAGGTAGATGCTCTTGCCGTCGACGCCGTCGCGGGCGACCGTCAGCCGGTCGAGCGCGGCCCGCACGGCCAGGATGTTGGCCTTGGGGTGGTGGCCCATCAGGTCGAAGCGGAAGCCGTCGACCTTGTACGCCTTGGCCCAGGTGACCAGCGAGTCCACGACGAGCTTGCCCATCATGGTGTGCTCCGGCGCGGTGTTGGCGCAGCAGGTGGAGTTGGCCACCGTGCCGTCCTCCAGCAGCCGCTGGTAGTAGCCGGGCACGATCTGGTCGAGCACCGAGTGCGGGTCGGTGCCGGCCGCCGAGGTGTGGTTGTAGACGACGTCCATGACCACCCGCAGACCGCTGGTGTTGAGCCCGGCGACCATCTCCCGGAACTCGCGGGTCCGGGCGTCCGGGTCGACGGCGTAGCCGCCCTCGGGGGTCGTGTAGTGCAGCGGGTCGTAGCCCCAGTTGTAGCCGTCCTCGGCGGCCACGGCGGCGACGCACTTCTGCTGCTCGGCGGAGTCCCGGGGCAGCGCGGGCAGGTCGCAGGCGGGCTGCTGCTGGTCGGCGCGCTTCTCCGGGATGGTGGCGAAGTCGAAGACCGGCAGCAGGTGCAGGTGGGTGGTGCCCGCGGCGGCCAGCGCCTTCAGCTGCTTCATGCCGGCGGTCCGCGGGTCGGTGAAGGCCTCGTACGTGCCGCGCTCGGCCGCCGGGACCGTGCTGTCCGCGATGGAGAAGTCCCGCACCGACAGCTCGGAGACCTGGAGCTTTCCCGGGGTGTACGCCGGCTTGCGCAGCCTGTCCCAGCCGGCCGGCTTGTTGTCGGACAGATCCGCGATCCGGGTGTGCGTGGAGTCGGCCGACAGGGCCACCGAGTACGGGTCGGTGACCGAGGCGGTGACGACCTTGTTCGCCGCGGGCTGCCAGGCGGTGACCCGGTAGCGGTAGAACTTGCCCTTCCAGCTGCGGTCACCGCGGACCGACCACACGCCGGTGCGCGCGTCCCGGGCCATGGCGACGGTCCGGGCGGCCGCCGCCGGGGTGTCGGACAGCTCCAGCGACACCGTCCGGGCGGTGGGCGCCCACACGGCGAGGGTGGGCCGGCCGCCGCGGAAGGTCGCGCCGAGCTGGGCCCTGGCCGCCGGCGCGTACACGTCGTCGAGGGCGCCGGCGGTCTGCACCCCGGTCGCCGCGAGCAGCTTGCCCTCGGCGTCGCGCTCGGTGACCGCCACCTGGCCGCGCAGCACGTCCTTGAGCTTGGACAGGTCGCGCAGCCGGAAGGCCGGGTACTGCCACAGGTGCGGGTTGGCCTGCCGCTGGGCCTCGGTCAGGCCGTTGCGCCGGGCGTCGAGGCGGATGCTGCCGTGCGCGCCGGCCAGCTCCCCGTCCACGATGCTCAGGCCGCCCTCGGGCGCGTAGACCAGGTCGTAGACCCGGCCGTCGGTGCCGGCCCCGACCGGCTCCAGCGAGCTGCCCAGGCCGGTCTTCCAGGCGATGGTCGCCCGGTCGATCCAGACGGCGGCGGACCTGGTCAGGTCGGCGACACCGCCGCCGGCCCGGCGCACCACGGGCAGCAGCCGATCCGGTACGCCGGACAGCAGCCACGCCTCCCGCCCGGTCGTGGCGAAGTCCAGCCGCTGGTCGTCGGGCAGGTCCTTGGCGTCGCCCTTGTGGATGATGTAGTTGAGCCCGGTGGCCCCGGCGGCCAGCGGCACCCGGAACGTCACGCCGAACTTGTCGGTCGCGGCGGGCTGCAGCGGCGCGGACCACTCGGTCGGGTTGGCGGCGCCGTCCCACACGTGCAGGCCCCAGCCGGCGTAGTCACCGTCGGCGCGGCGGTAGTGCAGCACCGCCGTGTTCGGGTCCTGCTGCGCGGCCGGCCCGGTGGTGACGATCGCCGGGTCGCCCTGCTTGAGCCAGATCTCGGGCGTCTTCGTGGGATCCAGGAAGCGGTCCGCGCCGACGTCCTTGACGCCGTTGGAGTCCACCACGATGAAGCCGACGTTCCTGGCGCCGGGCTTGAGCTTGACCCAGGCGAACCGGCCGTACGCGTCCACCCCGTCGAACGGCTGCCCGGCCGGCCAGGTGGTCGTGCTCTCGACGTCGCCGAAGGCGTACAGGCCCCAGCCGTCGTAGTCGCCGGCCGGCCGGTTGTAGTGCACGATCGCGTAGTCGGGTCCGGCGGTCACCGGGGGCGTGCCGACCTTGATCGAGGTGCCGCTCACGGCCAGCCGGCCCCGGCCGTCGCGGACCACCGCCTTGTACCGCACCGGCGTGCCGCCGGCCAGGCCGGTCAGGTCGTGGAAGATCCGGTACGGCGCCTTGTCGGCGGTGCCGAGCAGCCGCCACGGGCCGGCGCCGACCTGCGCGGCGAAGGTGACCGTGGCCAGCGGGTCGCCGGTGGTCGTCGCGGTCAGCTCGGTGCGGGTGGGCACCAGGGCGCCGGGCGCGGTGAGCTTCACGGTGGGGGCGGCCGCCGCCTGGGCGATCGGCTTGGCCGCCCGGTAGACGACCGAGGACAGGGCCGGGACGGTGACGGTCAGCTTGCCGTCCGCGCCGGTGGCCGCCGCGCCGGTGGCTCCGTAGAGGCCGGCGAAGGAGGCACCCGGCGTCCACGTGTCCAGCGTGACGGTCTGCGCGGTCGTGGCGTTGTTGACCGCGACCACGTACTCGGTGCGGGACTTGCGGTCGATCCGGGAGGTGGCGAAGACGCCGGGGCCGTCGGCCGCGTACCGGTCGACCTGCAGGCCCGTGGTCAGGGCCGGGTGGGCCCGGCGCAGCTCGGCCAGTTCGCCGATCGTGCGGTAGAGCGGGTGCGAGGTCTCGTAGTTGTCGACGGCGTGGGTGCGGTCGGTGCCGAGCAGGTCGTCGTCGAGGTAGTCCGCCGACTTGCTGGCGAACATGTCCTGCCGCGCGTCCTTGTCGCCGCCGGGGCCGGTGAAGCCCTGCTCGTCGCCGGAGTAGATCACCGGCTGGCCGCGGGTGAGGAACATCAGCTCGTGGGCCAGCTGGTCGCGGCGCAGGTGGGTGGCCGGGTCGGTGCCGCCGGCGGCGATGAACGAGCCGATCCGGCCCATGTCGTGGTTGCCCAGGAAGGTGGGCAGCCGGTCGGCGCCGGTGTCGGCGGTGGTGTAGAGGTCGTCCGCGGCGTACAGGCCGGACAGTGCCTTGGCCGAGCCGCCGTCGGCGGCGAACGTCTTGGCCGCGGCCTGGAAGGAGAAGTCCAGGGTGGCGGGCAGGCCGCCGCGGCGCACGTAGGTGGACTCGATCTCCTGGTCGGCGCTGTAGACCTCGCCGAACATGAAGAAGTCCTTCTTGCCGGCCTGGCGCGCGGCCTTGTCGATGCCGGCGGCGAACTGCGGCCAGAAGGCCAGGTCGGTGTGCTTGACGGTGTCGAGGCGGTAGCCGTCGATGCCGGTCCGGGCGATCCAGTCGCCGTAGATCTTGGTCATCCCGGCGACGACCTCGGGGCGCTCGGTGAACAGGTCGTCGAGGCCGAAGAAGTCGCCGTACTCGCTGTTCTCGCCGACGAACGTCGAGTCGCCGCGGTTGTGGTACATCGTCGGGTCGTTGAGCCAGGCGGGCTTCTTGACGCCGCGGTCCTTCGCGTCGATCACCGGCGTGTACGGGAACGACTGGTCGTTCAGCTTCGGGAAGGCCCGGCTGCCGTCGGCGTAGTTGCGGTCCTCGAACTCGCGGCCCTGGGCGTCCTGATAGGGCGAGGTGGCCTTGTCGATGTAGTCGTATTTGTTCTCGGCGTACTTGATGACGTCGGCGGTGTGGTTGACGATGATGTCCAGGTAGATCTTCATGCCGCGCTTGTGCGCCAGCCGGACCAGCCGCTCCAGGTCGGCGTTGGTGCCGAAGTGCGGGTCGACCTGGGTGAAGTCGGTGATCCAGTAGCCGTGGTAGCCGGCCGAGATGTCCGAGCCGCTGCCCTGCACCGGGCGGTTCTTGAAGACCGGGGCGAGCCAGATCGCGGTGGTGCCCAGCCCCTGGATGTAGTCCAGCCCGTTGATGATCCCCTGCAGGTCGCCGCCGTGGTAGAAGCCCTTGTCGGCCGGGTCGAAGCCGGTGGCCAGCCGGTCGCCGGGCAGCCGGCCGGTGTCGTTGGACCTGTCGCCGTTGGCGAAGCGGTCCGGCAGCACGAAGTAGAACTGTTCCGAGGGGGCGGGCGCGTCGAAGCCCCAGCCCGCGAGGGCGGCGGCGGTGGGCTCGGCGATGGGCTCGGCGGTGCCGGCGGCGCGGGCCGGGCCGGCCGCGGCGACGCTGAGCAGCATGGCCAGGACGACGGTCCAGACGACGATCAGCCGCCGTCTGAGCAGGAGGGTTTCCACATTGAGGCCTTCCGATGGCGGGGCGACGACGCACGCTAACCCCCGGCGGCCGGGTCCTGCAAGACCTTGCAGAAACTGTCAAGCAATTTCACCGCCGCGAAGGGGAAACATTGTGGACATGAGCGACGCCGTCTATCAGATCTACCCGCGCTCCTTCGCCGACGCGGACGGCGACGGCGTCGGCGACCTGGCCGGCCTCACCGCCCGCCTGGACCACGTCGCCGGCCTCGGCGCCGCGGCGATCTGGCTGACGCCGTTCCAGCGGTCCCCGCAGGCCGACCACGGCTACGACGTCAGCGACTACACCGACGTCGACCCCCTCTTCGGCGACCTGGCCGCCTTCGACGTCCTGCTGGCCCGGGCCCACGAGCTCGGGCTGCGGGTGCTCATCGATGTCGTGCCCAACCACTGCTCGGCCGCGCACCCGCTGTTCCGGGCCGCGCTGGCCGCGGCGCCGGGCAGCCCGGCCCGCGCCCGGTTCCACTTCGCCGACGGCCGCGGCCCCGGCGGGGCCCGGCCGCCCAACAACTGGCCGAGCGTGTTCGGCGGGCCGGCCTGGACCCGGATCACCGAGCCCGACGGCCGGCCCGGCCAGTGGTACCTGCACCTGTACGCCAGCGAGCAGCCGGACTGGAACTGGCGCGACCCGCGGACCGCGCCGTTCTTCGACGAGGTGCTGCGCTTCTGGTTCGACCGGGGCGTGGACGGGCTGCGCATCGACGTGGCCCACGGCCTGTTCAAGGCGCCCGGGCTGCCGGACCTGCCCGCCGGGACGGTCCCCGAGCCGATGCGGCTGCGCGGCAACCCGCTGGCCTGCGACCAGGAGGAGGTGCACCACGTCTACCGGCAGTGGCGGGGGCTGGCCGACTCGTACGACCCGCCGCGCGTCCTGATCGGCGAGGTCAACCTGGCGCCGGACCGCGCCGCCCGCTACGTGCGCCCGGACGAGCTGCACCAGGCGTTCGCCTTCGCGTTCGTGACCGCGCCGTGGGACCCGCACGTGTGGGCCGCCACGGGAGCCGACCTGCTGTCGCACGCGAACGGGACCGCGCCGGTGACCTGGGTGGTGGAGAACCACGACGTGCGCCGCGCCGTCACCCGCTACGGCGGCCCGGCCCGGGCCCGCGCCGCGATCCTCGCCGTGCTCGCCCTGCCCGGCGCGGCGTACCTCTACCAGGGCCAGGAGCTCGGGCTGCCCGAGGTGGACGTGCCCCCGGCGGCCCGCCAGGACCCGGCCTGGGCCCGCGGCGGCGCGTCCCGCGACGGCTGCCGGGTGCCCCTGCCCTGGCGCCGCGACCCGGCCGGTGCGTACGGCTTCTCCCCGCCCGGCGCGATGCCGCCGTGGCTGCCGGTCCCGCCCGGCTGGGGCGAGCTGTCGGTCGAGGCGCAGGCGGCCGACCCGGCGTCCACCCTGCACCTGACCCGGCGCGCGCTGCAGCTGCGGCGCGCGCTGCCGGCCGCCGACACCGTGCGCTGGTCGGTCACCGGCGACGGGCTGCTGCTGGCCGAGCGGGGCTGCGGCGTCACCCTGGCCGTGGCGATGGGGGACACCGACGCCCGGCTCCCGGACGGCGAGGTGCTGCTGGCCAGCGGGCCGCCGCCGCGGGACGGCATGCTGCCCCGCGACACCGCGGCCTGGCTGCGGACGGCGGCGGACTAGCCCGCGGCCGCCTCCTGCTCCCGCTCGACCTGCTGGTTCCACTCGCGCTTGCTCGACTGCCAGCCGTCCTCGTTCAGGCCGCGCCGCCAGTAGCCCGAGATGGACAGCCGGCTCATCGGCAGGCCGTGCTCGACCCGCAGCAGCGCCCGCAGCTCCTTGACGAAGGCGGCCTCGCCGTGCACGAACGCGTGCACCTCCCCCGGCGGGAAGGCGAGCCCGCGCACGGCCGCCACCAGCGCCTCGCCCACCGGCCGGCCGGCGCGGTGCAGCCAGGTGATCTCGGCGTCGCCGGGGCTCTCCAGCTTCTGCTCCTCGGCGGCGTCCTCCACCTCGATGAACGCCCTCACGGTCGCGCCGGCGGGCATGCGCTCGAGGGCCGCCGCGATCGCCGGCAGGGCGCTCTCGTCGCCGGCCAGCAGGTGCCAGCCGGCGTCCGGGTCCGGCGCGTAGCCGCCGCCGGGGCCCTGGAAGCGGACGGGGTCGCCGACGCGCGCCGCGGCGGCCCACGGCCCGGCGACGCCCTCGTCGCCGTGCACCACGAAATCGATCCACAGCTCCGGCACCTCGGGCCGCCAGCGGCGCACCGTGTACGTGCGGACCAGCGGCTGCTGCTCGCGGGGCAGGGTCTGGCGGATCACGGCGAGGTCGAACGGCTCCGGATACGCCACGCCCGGCCGCGGGAACAGGATCTTGACGTAGTGGTCGGTGTACGCCCCGGCGTCCAGCCCGGCCAGGCCGGCGCCGCCCACCACGATGCGGACCATGTGCGGGCTGAGCTGCTCGACCCGGGTGACCTGCCCGACCCTCGCCGCCCTGACCGGCCTGTCGGCCATGACATCACTTCCCTACCGGCTCGTCGTGCCGGTAAGGCTATCCTCACGACGGCCGGGCCGGGCCACGGCCAGCGGGAGCAGGGCCACGAGCACCAGCGCCGAGCCGACCGGCAGCAGGTCGAGGTCGGCGCCGATCGCCACGAAGCCCACCAGCACCGCGACCGGGCTCCAGAACGGCAGCCGGCCCGCCCGGACCAGCCGGACGAGCAGCACCAGCAGGCCCACCTGGAACAGCGCCGGCCCGATCAGGTCGAGCGCCTCCGGCAGCGGCGCCGCGTTGTGGAAGTCCGCGAAAAGGTCGCCGGTGATGACCCAGAGGAAGCAGGCCCCGCCGAACAGCACGGCGGCCGTGGCCGCCTCGACGAGCACCCGGGACGCCGTGGCGGCGGGGCGGTCCAGGCGGCGCAGGGCCACGGCGAACACGGCGAACAGCACGATGGCGGTGAAGAAGGCGACGTGCCCCACGTCCCAGGCGGGGCCGTTGTGCCGGTCCCCGTCCAGGCCGTCGACGACACGCAGCAGGCCGTAGACGAGCATGAGGGCCGGGGCGGTGCAGGCGCAGAATCTGACGAGTCTCGGCATGAGCTCAGCCTGCCGCCGGGCGAGCGCGCCCCACATCGGGGAATGACCCCGACGGCACCCCGAGAGTCGTGGCAGGGTGTCCGCAGAGGAGGGTGCGATGAGTGAGGAGCTGGCGCGGTTGCGCCGCTGGGAGGAGTCCGGCGCCACCTGGCGGGTGCTGGTCCGTACCCCGGAGTCCGTGGAGATCGCGCTGCTGACCTGCGACGCGGGCGAGGAGGTCGACCGGCTGCGCAGCGCCGACCCGGCCGTGCTGGCGCACGTCGACGCCCGGGACGAGGCGGAGTAGCCGCCCCGGGCTGGACCGGGTTTGCGAGGATCGGGCGATGTCGCGTCCGCCGTCCGTGGTGCAGGAGCGCCCGGCCGAGGTGGCGCGCCGGGGCGGTGGGCCGCGGTGGTTGCGGCTGGTGGCCGTCGGGGCCGCGGTCGTCACGCTGGCCGTCGTCGGTCTGCGCGGGCGGCTGCCCGACCCGGGCGAGTTCCTCGCCGCCCTGGCCGGGGCCGGGTACGGCTGGGTCGCGCTGGCCGCCGCGTTGCAGGTCGTGTCGCTGCTGGCGTTCGCCCGGCAGCAGCAGCACCTGCTCGGCAACCTGGGTGTCCGGCTGCGGGTCCGGCGCCTGCTGGCCATCACGCTGGCCCGGTCGGCGATGTCGATCAGCCTGCCGGCCGGGGCCGCCGTCTCCACCGGGTACGCGATCAGGGAGTACCGCCGGGCCGGGGTGCCGCGGCGGGTCGGCGCCGCGTCGGCGGTGGTGTCCGGGCTGGCCTCCCTCGGCGGGCTGACCCTGCTGTACGTGGTCGGCGGCGCGGGGGTGGTGGCCCGCGATCCGGGCAGCTACCTGAGCTGGCGCCCGCCGGCGGTGGTCGCCGCGCTGGCCGCGCTGACCACGGCCGGCGTCGTGCTGGGCCGGCGCTTCGCGGCGCGTCCGGGGCGGGCGCCCGCCGGCGGGGAACCGGCGTGGGCGGGCGGGGCCGGGCGGCGGGCCGGCCGGCTGCTGACCTCGGCCCGGGGCGCCTGGCGGGCCGGGGCCGGCCTGCGGGCGCGGGACTGGGCGGTGGCCCTGGCCTACGCGGCGGTGAACTGGCTGACCGACCTGCTCTGCCTGGCCGCGGCCACCCGGGCGCTGGGCCTGCCGGTGGGAGTGACCACTTTGGCCGGGATCTACCTCGGTGTGCAGATCGTCCGGCAGGTGCCGCTGACCCCGGGCGGCGTCGGGGTCATCGAGACCGCGCTGGTCGCCGGGCTGACCGCGAGCGGGGCGACCGCGGTCCCGGCGGCGGCCGCCGTGCTGATCTACCGGCTGCTCTCCTGCTGGCTGATCATCCCGGCCGGCGGCGCCGCGGGCCTGGCGCTGCGCCGGGCGCACACCGTCACGCCCCGCTGAGATCGGCCATCGCCACGGAAACAGTGATCTCAGGTCTTGTCTGCTGCGGATTCGGTGAAAAGATGTCTCCGCGAGACGTGATATCTCAGTGGGAGGCCGGATGAGCACCACCAAGCGCGTGCTGACCAATTTCATCGGCGGGGCGGCGGCCGAGCCGGCCGACGGCCGGTACGAGGACCTGATCGACCCGTCCACGGGCGAGGTCTTCGCGGCCGCGCCGGTGTCGGGGCCGGCGGACGTCGACCGGGCGATGCAGGCGGCCGCCACGGCGTTCGAGACGTGGCGGGACACCACCCCGGGCGAGCGGCAGCGGGCCCTGCTGCGGTTCGCCGACGCGGTGGAGGCGCGGGCCGACGAGCTGGTGGCGGCCGAGTCGCAGAACACCGGCAAGCCGCTCGGCCTGACCGCGAGCGAGGAGCTGCCCCCGGCCGTCGACCAGATCCGGTTCTTCGCCGGCGCCGCGCGGCTGCTCGAGGGCCGGTCGGCCGGGGAGTACCTGAGCGGCTACACCAGTTACGTGCGGCGCGAGCCGGTCGGCGTGTGCGCGCAGGTGACGCCCTGGAACTACCCGCTGATGATGGCGGTGTGGAAGCTGGCCCCGGCGCTCGCGGCCGGCAACACCGTGGTGCTCAAGCCGTCCGACACCACGCCGGTCACCACGGTCATGCTGGCCGAGATCGCCGCGGAGTTCCTGCCCCCGGGCGTGCTGAACGTCGTCACCGGCGACCGCGACACCGGCCGGGCCCTGGTCGCGCACCGGACCCCGCGGATGGTGTCGATCACCGGTTCGGTCCGCGCCGGCATGGAGGTGGCCTCGACCGCGGCCGCCGACCTCAAGCGGACGCACCTGGAGCTGGGCGGCAAGGCCCCGGTGGTGATCTTCGACGACGCCGACGTCGAGGCGGCCGCCGCCGCGATCGCCGAGGCCGGCTACTTCAACGCCGGGCAGGACTGCACCGCGGCGACCCGGGTGCTGGCCGCCCCCGGCGTCTACACCGACTTCGTGGCCGCGCTGGCCGAGCAGGCCCGGGGCACCCGCACCGGCGCGCCGGACGACGAGGACGTGCTCTACGGCCCGCTGAACAACGCGCGCCAGCTGGAGCGGGTCGGCGGCTTCATCGACCGGCTGCCCGGGCACGCCAGCCTGGAGGCGGGTGGCGCCCGGGTCGGCGACCGCGGCTACTTCTACTCCCCCACGGTCGTCTCCGGACTGCGGCAGAGCGACGAGATCATCCAGGACGAGGTGTTCGGGCCGGTCATCACCGTGCAGCGGTTCACCGACGAGGACGAGGCGGTGGCCTGGGCCAACGGCGTCGAGTACGGCCTGGCGTCGTCGGTGTGGACCCGTGACCACGGCCGGGCGATGCGGATGACCCGGCGGCTGGACTTCGGCTGCGTCTGGGTCAACTGCCACATCCCGCTGGTCGCGGAGATGCCGCACGGCGGCTTCAAGCACTCCGGTCACGGCAAGGACCTCTCCGTGTACGGCCTGGAGGACTACACCCGGATCAAGCACGTCATGCACAGTCTCGAGGGCTGAGCGATGCCGAGTTCCGAGGAGCTGCACAAGCGCCGCCACGCCGCGGTCGCCCGGGGCGTCACCTCGATGGTGGCGTCCTACGTGGACCACGCCGCGGGCGGCAGCCTGCACGACGTCGACGGCCGGGAGTGGATCGACTTCGGCTCCGGCATCGCGGTGACCAGCGTCGGCAACGCGGCGCCGCGGGTGGTGGCGGCCGTGCGCGAGCAGGTCGAGCGGTTCACCCACACCTGCTTCATGGTCACGCCGTACGAGTCGTACGTGGCGGTGTGCGAGCAGCTGGCCGCGCTGACGCCGGGGACGTTCGACAAGCGGGCGGCGCTGTTCAACTCCGGCGCCGAGGCGGTGGAGAACGCGGTCAAGGTCGCCCGGCACGCGACCGGGCGGCAGGCGGTGGTGGTGTTCGACCACGCGTACCACGGGCGGACCAACCTGACGATGGCGCTGACCGCGAAGTCGATGCCGTACAAGCACCGGTTCGGGCCGTTCGCGCCGGAGGTCTACCGGGCGCCGATGTCGTATCCGCTGCGCGACGGCGGGCTCTCCGGCGCGGAGGCGGCGGCCCGGGCGATCGACGTCATCGAGAAGCAGGTCGGCGCGGCGAACGTGGCGGCGGTGCTGATCGAGCCGATCCAGGGCGAGGGCGGCTTCGTGGTGCCGGCTCCCGGCTTCCTGCCCGCCCTGTCCGCGTGGGCGCGGGAGGCCGGCGCGGTGTTCATCGCCGACGAGGTGCAGACCGGCTTCTGCCGTACCGGATCCTGGTTCGCCTGCGCCGACGAGGGCGTGGAACCGGACCTGGTCACCACGGCCAAGGGGATGGCCGGCGGCCTGCCGCTGGCCGGCGTGGTCGGCCGGGCCGAGCTGATGGACGCGGTGCACCCGGGCGGGCTGGGCGGCACGTACGGCGGCAACCCGATCGCCTGCGCGGCGGCGCTGGCGGCCATCGAGACCATGCACGAGCTGGACCTCAACGCGGCGGCGAAGCGCCTCGAGGCGCAGTTCATGCTGCGGCTGACCGCGCTGGCCCAGGGCGACCCGGGCATCGCCGAGGTGCGCGGCCGGGGCGCGATGCTGGCGCTGGAGCTGGTCAAGCCGGGCTCGCTGGAGCCCGATCCGCTGCGCACGGCGGCGGTGGCCCGGGCCTGCCACGCCGCCGGGCTGCTGGTGCTGACCTGCGGCACCTACGCCAACGTGCTGCGCTTCCTGCCGCCGCTGGTCATCGCCGAGGAGCAGGTGGCGCGCGGCCTGGACATCCTGGCGGAGTCACTGCTCGCGCATCTGCCAGGGTGAGCCGTACGCGGTGAGCAGGTCGAGGAAGGGCACGGCGTCGAAGGCCTCCGGGCCGAGGACGCCGGCCCCCTGCCACACCCCGGTGGCCAGCAGCTCCAGGGCGACGATCGGGTTGACCGCGGTCTGCCAGACCACCGCCTGGGAGCCGTACTCGCGCATCGACCACTCGTTGTCGACGACGTGGTAGAGGTACACCTCGCGGGGCTCGCCGTCGCGGCCGGTCCCGCTGACCAGGGTGCCCGCGCAGGTGCTGCCGGTCATCCGGTCGCCCAGGCCGGCCGGGTCGGGCAGGCAGGCCGCCACGACGTCGCGCGGTGACACCTCCACGCCGCCGACGCGCACCGGCGCCGTCCGGTCCAGGCCCAGCTTGTGCAGGGTCTTCAGCACGTCGATGAACTCCTTGCCCAGCCCGTACTTGAAGGTGACCCGCCGGGCGTCGACCCAGCGCGGGATGAGCAGCACCTCCTCGTGCTCGACGTGCACGCACTCGACCTCGCCGATGCCGCCCGGGAAGTCGAAGACCTCCGGCTCGCTGAGCGGCTCGGTGGTGAACCAGCCGCGCCCGGCCTCCCAGATGACCGGCGGGTTCAGGCACTCCTCGATGGTGGTCCACACCGAGAACGAGGGCGCGAAGTCGTAGCCGGCCACCACCAGGTTGCCGCCGTCGCGGATGCCGATCTCGTCGATGCGGGAGAAGAGGTGGTCGGCCGCGTACCGGGCGAACACATCGGACAGGCCGGGCTCCACGCCCATCCCGACCAGCGCCAGCAGGCCGGCGTCCCGCCAGTCGTCGGCCGCGGCGAACTGCTCGTCGCCGAGCTTCACGCCGGTGCGGGAGAACGGCTCGTCGGGGTGCGGGTGCGACAGCGACATCGCCATGTCGATGTAGTGCGCGCCGGCCCGGCGGGCGCCGTCGAAGATCGGCATGACGAACCGCGGGTCGACGGCGTTCAGCACGTGGGTGATCGCGTGCTCGCGGCAGAGCGCGGCCACAGCGTCCGCCGACGAGGCGTCGACCCGGGCGGCGACGAAGCCCTCCCGCCCGGCCACCGCGGCCTGCGCCCGGGCGAGATCGTGGTCGGCGACGACGAACACCTCGTGGAAGTCGCGGCGGGCGGCGATCCCGGCGGCGGCCGAGCCCACCCCGCCGGCGCCGACGAGCAGTACGCGCATGACAAGCCCTTCCTGCACTGAAAACGTGTTGCGATCACGCTATCGCGACGGAAACACTTGTCAATGGTCCAAGATTCTGCGATAAACGCAGTCAGCAGGGTTACCCCCCACCCACCGGAAGCCAGTCCCATGACCACAGCGTCACCGCCCCGTCACCGCATCCGGCCGCCGCTCCACAGAGCACGGTCGGCCCCGCCACGGAATCGCGGGAGCCGCCGGAATGCGCCGACGGATTCCGTTGCCATCCGCCGGTCCGCACGCCAGAATCGCTGCGTGACGGACCTGGCGCTCGACGACGTGAACAAGCAGATCATCGAACACCTGCAGCGTGACGGACGGATGTCCTACGCCGGGCTCGCGAAGATCATCGGGTTGTCCGAGGCGGCCGTGCGCCAGCGCGTCCAGCGGCTGCTCGACGGCGGGATGATGCAGATCGTCGCGGTCACCGACCCGCTGATGCTGGGCTTCGCCCGCCAGGCGATGGTCGGCGTCAAGTGCGTCGGCGACATGCGCGCGGTCGCCGAGCAGCTCGCGGCGATCCCCGAGGTCGACTACGTGGTCATCTGCGCCGGCGGCTACGACCTGCTGGTGGAGCTCGTCTGCACCGACGACGAGCACCTGCTGAGCCTGCTCAACGAGGCCATCCGCGCGGTGCCGGGGGTAACCGGCACCGAGACGTTCATGTACCTGAAGCTCGCCAAGCAGACCTACGCATGGGGGACACGATGACCGAAGACCTCTCCGGGTCCGCCCGGGACCACCTCTGGATGCACTTCACCCGGATGTCGTCGTACACCGGCGCGCGGGCCAGCGAGGTGCCGGTCATCGTGCGCGGCTCCGGGCCGTACATCTGGGACCAGAACGGCAAACGCTACCTGGACGGGCTGTCCGGGCTGTTCGTGGTGCAGGCCGGGCACGGCCGCGGCGAGCTGGCCGACGCGGCCGCCAAGCAGGCCTCCGAGCTGGCCTACTTCCCGCTCTGGTCCTACGCGCACCCGACCGCGGTGGAGCTCGCCGAGCGGCTGGCCGGGCTGACCCCCGGCGACCTGAACCGGGTCTTCTTCACCACCGGCGGCTCCGAGGCGGTGGAGAGCGCCTGGAAGCTGGCCCGCGGCTACTTCAAGCTGACCGGCAAGCCGATGAAGACCAAGGCCATCTCGCGGGCCATCGCCTACCACGGCACCACCATGGGCGCGCTGTCGCTGACCGGGCTGCCGCTGATCAAGCAGGAGTTCGAGCCGCTGGTGCCGGGCGCGCTCAAGGTGCCCAACACCAACTTCTACCGGCGCCCGGACGAGTCCATGAGCGAGGAGCAGTTCGGCATCTGGGCCGCCGACCGGATCGCCGAGGCCATCGAGTTCGAGGGCCCCGACACGGTGGCCTGCGTGTTCCTGGAGCCGGTGCAGAACGCCGGCGGCTGCTTCCCGCCGCCGCCCGGCTACTTCCAGCGGGTCCGCGAGATCTGCGACCGCTACGACGTGCTGCTGGTCTCCGACGAGGTGATCTGCGCGTTCGGCCGGCTCGGCGAGTACTTCGGCTCCACCCGGTACGGCTACACCCCCGACATCATCACCTGCGCCAAGGGCCTGACCTCGGGCTACGTGCCGCTGGGGGCGATGATCGCGTCCGAGCGGCTGATCGCGCCGTTCCTGACCGGCGGCAACTCGTTCTCGCACGGCGTCACCTTCGGCGGGCACCCGGTCGCGTCCGCGGTCGCCCTGGCCAACCTCGACATCTTCGAGCGCGAGGACCTCAACGGCCACGTCCGGGCCAACTCGGCGCTGTTCCGGTCCTATCTGGAGCGGCTCAGCGACCTGCCGATCGTCGGCGACGTCCGCGGCGACGGCTACTTCTTCGGCATCGAGCTGGTCAAGGACAAGGCGACCAAGGAGACCTTCGACGCCGACGAGTCCGAGCGGCTGCTGCGCGGCTTCCTGTCCAAGGCGCTGTTCGAGGCCGGGCTGTACTGCCGGGCCGACGACCGCGGCGACCCGGTGATCCAGCTGGCTCCCCCGCTGGTCTGCACCGAGGAGCACTTCGCCGAGATCGAGCACACCCTGCGCGGCGTGCTCACCGAGGCGTGGACCAAGCTCTGAGCCGACCCGCGGCGGAAAACCCATGACAATTCACGATGTGAGCCCCTCCTTCTGGCTGTCCGCCCTCGGTGAGCCGAGGGCGGCCCGGCCGGCGCTGCCCGGCGACCGCAGCGTGGACGTGGCCATCGTGGGGGCCGGGTACACCGGGCTGTGGACGGCGTACTACCTGGCCCGGGCCGATCCGTCGCTGCGCGTCGCGGTGCTGGAGGCGCGGTACGCCGGCTTCGGCGCGTCCGGGCGCAACGGCGGCTGGTGTTCCGGGCTGTTCCCGGTGCCGGTGGGCGCGCTGGCCCGCCGGCACGGCCGCGACCAGGCGGTGGCCATGCACCGGGCGCTGGCCCGGACGGTGGACGAGGTGGGCCGGGCCGCCGCGGCCGAGGGCATCGACTGCGACTTCGCCAAGGGCGGCACGGTCGCGCTGGCCCGCTCCGCCGCCCAGCTGCGCCGCGCCGAGGCCGAGGCCGCCGAGGCGCGGGAGTACGGCCTGGACGTGACGCTGCTGGACGCGGCCGCGGCCCGGGAGAGGTGCGGGGCCGCCGGGGTGGTCGGCGGCACGTTCAGCCCGGACTGCGCCGCCCTGCAGCCGGCGGCGCTGGCGCGCGGGCTGGCCGCGGCGGTCGAGCGCCGCGGCGTCACGATCTACGAGGGCACCCGGGCCCTGCGGCTGGCCCGCGGGTCGGTGGTCACCGACCACGGCACGGTACGCGCGGACGTCGTGGTCCGCGCCCTGGAGGGCTACACCGCCGCGCTGGCCGGGCACCGGCGCGCCCTCGCCCCGGTGTACTCGCTGATGATCGCCACCGAGCCGCTGCCGGACGAGGTGTGGCAGCGCATCGGCCTGGCCCGGCGCGAGACGTTCACCGACCACCGGCACCTCATCGTGTACGGCCAGCGCACCGCCGACGACCGGCTGGCGTTCGGCGGCCGGGGCGCGCCGTACCACTTCGGCTCGCGCGTGCGCACGGCGTACGACCGGGAGCCGGCGGTCTTCGCGGCCCTGCGCCGGGCGCTGACCGACCTGTTCGGCATCGACCCGCCGCTCGCGTACCGCTGGGGCGGCCCGCTGGGCATCCCCCGCGACTGGATGCCGTCGGTCGGCCTCGCCGACGGCCTGGGCTGGGCCGGCGGTTACGTCGGCGACGGCGTCGCGGCGGCCAACCTGGCCGGGCGCACCCTGGCCGACCTGATCACCGGCACCGACTCCGAGCGCACCCGGCTGCCCTGGACCGGGCACCGGTCCCGGGGCTGGGAGCCCGAGCCCCTGCGCTGGTTGGGCATCAACGCCGCGCTGCGCGGGACGGCCCTGCGCGACGCCTGGGAGATCGCCCGGCGATAAGTCTGCGGAGCGCCGCGACCCTGCCGATGGTGAGGCCCGACAGTCAGCGACGACGACAGGGGTTCACCATGGCAGTCGAGGCCATCGGCTCGACCGATTCCGGCACCGTCACCGCGCGGACGGAGTTCCAGCGCGTCCAGCTGAAGCTGGCGGAGGACCTGGCGGCCAAGGCCGCCGAGAAGGTCGCGGCCAAGGACAAGGCGGTCCTCACCCGCAGCGAGAACGACGCCCTGCACGAGCGCCAGACCGGCACCGGCGCCGCGGACATCGGCCGGCTGGGCACCGCGCTGGACACCGTGGTCTGACGTCTTGTGTTGACACAATTCGGCTGACCTGACACGCTTGCTTGTATCAAGTGATTGATACAAGGAGGATGTCGCGTGCCTGTGTTCGCCCGAGCGATGCTGGTGCTGCTCCTGCTCGGCACCGCGGCCCTCGTGGTGGTGCGGGCCCTCTGGCCGCTCACCGTGCCGGCGCCGGCGACCCGCCGCCGCGACCCCGCGCTGAAGTGGCGGCTGGCCGGCATCGTCGCCGGCGCCGCCGCGGCGCTCGTCGCCGTCCGGATCCCGGAGGCGGGTCGCGGGGACCTGCTGGCGGCGCCGGTCTTCGGCATGGGCGTCTTCGCCGGCGCGCTGACCGGCGAGCTCACCCGCGGTCGACCGGCCGGCGCGGTCCGCCGCGCCGGGCTCCGGGTCCGCCGCACGCTCGACTACGTGCCGAGGGCGCTGGGCACGGGCGTCACCGTGTCCACGGTGGCCCTGTTCGCCCTCGCGACCCTCACCACCAGGACCGGCGCGCCGGAGGCCGGCGGCCGCGTGCTGGCCTGCCCCGGCGGGACCCGCGGACCCTGGCCCGGTGCGTACTACACGGTCCCGGCCCTGGCCGCCGTCGTCGCCGGGCTCGCCCTGGCGGCGTTCACGCTGCGCCGGGTGGTCCGCCGGCCGCAGGCCGCCGAGCCGGCCACCGCCGACGACGCGCTGCGGCGGCGTTCCGCCGAGGTCGTCACCGCCGGGACCGGCGTGCTGGTGCTCGTGCCGCTGACCGGCATCGCGCTGACGGCCGGGCTCCTGCTGCAGAGCAGCGAGGTGACCTGCGGGGCCGGCTGGTGGGACGGCGCCGGCCAGGCGCTGACGGCCCTGGGCTTCCTCGCCTTCGCGTTCGCCGCCTGGTACGGCGCGTGCCTGCTCCTGCCGGGCAAGCGGGCCCGCGCATGAACGAGCCGCCGCAGCTGAGCGTCACGACGACCGACCCGACGCCGCCCTACGAGCAGGTGCGCCGGCAGCTCGCCGCGCTGATCGGCAGCGGAGCCCTGCCCCCGGACGAGCGCCTGCCCCCGTTGCGGCAGCTGGCCGGCGACCTCGGCCTGGCGGTGGGCACGGTGGCCCGGGCGTACCGGGAGCTCGAGGCGGCCGGCCTGGTCGTCTCCCGCCGCGGCGGCGGCACCCGGGTGGCCGGCCCCCCGGCCCGGCCGGCGGCCACGGCCGACGACGAGCCGGTGCTGCGCGCCGCCGAGGAGTACGTCTGGCGGGCGCGGGCGGCCGGCGCGGACCGCGGGTCCATCGTGGCCGCGCTGCACCGGGTCCTCGACGCCACGCCCTGACCCCTGACATCGACGCCCTTGACTGTCCCGGGCCGGGCGGCTTAACGTCTGCGAAACCTTCCGGCACCACCGCAGACCTCGAGGTCGTCGATGAAACGTTTCATGGCCGCCACCACCGTCCTGATCCTCGCGGGGACCCTCGTGGCGTCCCCCGCCCTGGCGGCGGCGCCCTCGGTCACCCAGAGCTCGGTCACCGTGCTCACCACGACCGGCCGCACCGCGCTGACCTACACCGGCTACATGAACGGCGAGTCGTTCCAGCAGGACGGCATCACCACCGTGGCCGGCTGGCAGTACACGGCCTTCTGGGACCAGAGCGGCCACGTCAACCTGTCCCGGCGACAGCTGCCCGGCGGCGGCTGGCAGAACCTGCGGCTCACCGACTACGCCACGACCTCCACCGACTCGCACAACACGATCAGCATCGGCGTCTCGCGCCAGGACGGCAGCATCCACCTGGCCTTCGACATGCACTCCTCGGTGCTGCGCTACCGCCGGTCCGTGGCCGGGCTGGCCACCTCCCCGGGGCCGGCGGCCTGGTCGCCGGGCAGCTTCGGCCCGCTGGTGACCAGCCTGACCGGGGCGGGCATGCCGACGATGACCTATCCGCAGTTCCTCACCACCCCGGCCGGCAAGCTGCAACTCGCCCTGCGGACCGGCACCAGCGGCGCCGGCGACGAGGTGCTCTACGAGTACGCGGGCGGCGCGTGGACCTCCGTCGGGCGGTTCATCGACGGCACCACCGCCAACAACAACGCCTACCTGTTCGGGCTCGAGTACGACAGCACCGGCCTGCTGCACGCCACGTGGACCGTGCGGGAGACCTCCGACGCCAGCACCAACCACGACCTGTTCTACGCGTACAGCCGGGACGAGGGGCGGACCTGGCGCAACAACGCGGGCACGGTCGTGGCCACCACCGGCAGCGCGCCGCTGATCTCCGACGCGGCCGGGCTGCGGGTCTGGGCGATCGGCCAGAACCGCGGGCTGATCAACCAGGAGTCGCAGGTGGTGGACAAGGCCGGGATCGTGCACGTGCTCGCCTCGCACCTGCCGGCGTCCGCCCCCAACACCACCGACTTCACCGCCGCCCGGGAGAGCGCCGTGCTGGTGCACTACTGGCGCGACAAGGCCTCCAAGGTGTGGCACCAGACGTACACGCCGTTCCTGGAGCGTTCCAGCCGCGGGGACATCGCGGTCGACGCCGCCGACAACCTCTACGTGGCCAGCGGGGACTCCTCGACCCACAAGCTGCACATCCAGACCGCCTCGAAGGCCGCCGGCTGGAGCGACTGGACCCTGCGCTCCACCTCCGCCGCGATCTACTTCTCCGACCCGCTGGTCGACCACGAGCGGCTGCGCACGCTCGGGGTGCTCAGCATCTTCGCGCCGCGCTACGGCGGCAGCCAGATCGACGTCCAGGACTGGGCGGTACGCCCCTGACGGGCATCCACCGCCTACGATCTCCCCATGGATCAGCCCAAGCCGCCGGTCGACCTGCAGACCGACCGCCCCCACCCGGCCCGGGTCTACGACTACCTGCTCGGCGGCAAGGACAACTTCGCCGCCGACCGCGCCGCCGCCGAGCAGGGCATCAAGGCCAATCCGGCGAGCCGCACGCCGCCCCGGGAGAACCGCGCGTTCCTGCGCCGGGCGGTCCGGTTCCTGGCCGCCGAGCGCGGCATCGACCAGTTCCTCGACATCGGCACCGGCATCCCGAGCGCGCCCAACGTGCACCACGTCGCCCAGCAGGTCAACCCGGCGGCCCGGATCGTCTACGTCGACAACGACCCGATCGTGCTAGCCCACGCCCGCGCGCTGCTGACCAGCACGCCCGAGGGCCGCACCGAATACCTCGACGCGGACCTGCGCGACGTGGCGTCCATCCTCGACTCGCCGCAGCTGCGCGCCACGCTGGACCTGGGCCGCCCGGTGGGTCTGCTGCTGATCGCCATCCTGCACTTCATCGGCGACGAGAACGACCCGGACGGCATCGTCGCCCGCCTGCTGGACGCGCTGCCCCCGGGCAGCCACCTGGTGCTGTCCCACCTGACCGGCGACTTCGCGCCCGAGGCGTGGGAACGCGTGGCCGAGATCTACCGCCGCACCGGGGTCACCATGCAGGTACGCCCGCGGCAGCGGATCGAGGGCTTCTTCGCCGGCCTGGAGCTGGCCGAGCCGGGCGTCGAGCTGGTCAACCGCTGGCGCCCGGACGGCCCGGACCCGGACGGCGACCCCACCGACGCGGAGGTCTCGGTCTACGGGGGCGTGGCCCGCAAGCCGTGACCGGCCCCGGCGGTCACCAGCCGAAGCGGCCGGGGTAGGTCACGTCGGCCAGCTCGTTCTGGCCCTCGACGTCCGGGTGGAAGTAGTCGAGCTCGTTGACCAGGTCGAGCGAGAACCGCACCCGGTGCGCCCGGCCGCCGTCCCAGCGGCACCGCCGGCCGTAGTCCTCGCACGCCGCGGCCAGCTCGCGGTTGTAGGCGTCCACCCGGTCCGCCACCTGGCGCCGGCGCCGCTCGTCGGCGCGCGCGGTGGAGGTCGGCCGGGCCAGCAGGGACTGGCATACGCCGCGGCTCCAGGCCCGGACGGCCCGCTCGTCGTCGTGGCCCAGCTGCCACAGCCGGTACAGGTCGGGGATGCTGACCACGAGCACGCGCGCCTTCGGCAGGCCCTTCTTCAGCCGGGCCAGCGCCGTGTCGACCTGCTCGCGGAAGTCGCCGGGTCCCGTCATGTCCGCGACCCGGCCGGCGCACGCGTCGTTGGCGCCGATCAGCACGGTGACGTACTGGGCCTGGTCGTCGACCGCCCGGACGACCTGGGCGGTGAGGTCCCGCGCCCGGGCGCCGGGCACGGCGTAGTTCTCGGCGTGGCCCCTGATCGCCGCGTTGCCCTCGCGGATCCGCCGGTAATGGCTGTCCACCGCGGCGCCGCCGCCGGTCGACCACGAGTTGCGGCCGCAGGCGACGAGCGTGAAACACGTGCCGTAGCCCGCCGTGATCGAATCGCCGAGCGCCGCCATCGAGACCGGCAATCCCTTCTGCGGTGGGCCGGCGGGCTCACCGGCGGCGTTCCCGGCGCCCTCACAGGCCAGCGCGAGCGCGGCGAGCACGGCGAAGGCGGCGAGATGCCAGCGGCGCAGCACGATGAACCCTCCAAAATCACCCAAGGCAACAACGCCATCACGCTAAGGCATCGCCGCGGTCGCCGTCACCCCGCCCGGCCACGATCACCCCCGGGGTCGCAAGCTGATCGTCATGACCACGACCTACTCCGCCCTCAGCCACCTGGAGTGCTCCCGGACCGGCGCCCGCCACGACGCGGACGTCGTGCAGGGAGTCAGCGACGCCGGCGTACCCCTGCTGGCCCGCTACGACGTCGAGCGGGCGGGCCGCACCCTGACCCGGCAGGCCCTCGCCGCGCGCCCCGCGACGCTGTGGCGCTACCACGAGATGCTGCCGGTCCGCGCCCCCGACCGGGTGGTGAGCCTGGGCGAGGGCATGACGCCGCTGCTGCCGCTGCCCCGCTACGGCGCCCGGATCGGGGTGCCCGGGCTGCTGATGAAGGACGAGGGTCTGGTGCCGACCGGCTCGTTCAAGGCCCGCGGGGCCGCCGTCGGCGTCTCACGGGCGGCGGAGCTGGGCGTCACCGGCGTGGCCATGCCGACCAACGGCAACGCCGGGGCGGCCTGGGCCACCTACGCCGCCCGCGCGGGCCTGACCTGCCTGATCGCGATGCCGGTGGACGCGCCGGCCATCACCCGTACCGAGTGCGTCGCCACCGGCGCGGAGCTGTACCTCGTCGACGGCCTGATCGGCGACGCCGGCCGGCTGATCAACGCGGCGGTCCGGGACCGCACCGGCTACCAGGAGGTCTCCACCCTCAAGGAGCCGTACCGGCTGGAGGGCAAGAAGACGATGGGCTACGAGATCGTCGAGCAGCTCGGCTGGCGGGCGCCGGATGTCATCCTCTACCCGACCGGCGGCGGGGTCGGGATCATCGGCATCCACAAGGCGCTGCGCGAGATGCAGGAGCTGGGCTGGCTCGGCCCGGACCTGCCGCGGCTGGTCGCGGTGCAGGCCGAGGGGTGCGCGCCGATCGTCGAGGCGTACCGGGAGGGCGCCGACGTGAGCCGGCCGTTCCCGGACGCCCGCACCGTCGCCTTCGGCATCACCGTGCCCAAGGCGCTGGGCGACTTCCTCGTGCTGGACGCCGTCCGGGCCACCGGCGGCACGGCGGTGGCGGTCAGCGACGAGGCGCTGCTGGCCGAGCAGCTCCTGGTGGCCCGGGACGAGGGCACGTTCATCTGCCCGGAGGGCGCGGCCTGCCTGGCCGCGGCACGGCAACTGCGGGAGAGCGGTTTCATCGGCGGCGCCGACCGGGTGGTCGTGCTCAACACGGGTACGGGCCTGAAGTACCCGGAAACCGTCCCGGTCGACGTGCCGACGCTGCCGGTGGACGGGGTCATCCCCCCGCGCCGCTGACGCCCCGGCCGGCCCTAGTCGGTGCTGCTGGACGGCACCCCGTCGGCGCAGGTGACGGTCATCCGGACCACGCTGTTGCCACGCTTGAAGACCGCCCCCACGCTGTCGCCCGGCCCCTCGTCGACGTCGTCCAGTTTGTAGGGCCTGGTCGCCGAATAGGACAGCAGCTTCGCGGTGGAGGCGCTCGGGCAGGTCGCCCGGACCGAGCCGGCGGGCGAGGTGAAGGTGCGCTCCTCCGCCGCCGGGGGGTCGGTCGGCGGCGCGGTCGTGGTGGCGGTGGGCTCCGGGTCAGGGACCGGCGTGGTCGTGGTGGGGGCGGTCCCGCCGCCCGGGGGCGGCGACAGGCCGGGGGCGAGCGGCGGACGGCCGGTCACACCGTCGGCACCCGGGGCCGTCGCGTCGACCGCACCGGGCACCGGCGCGCCGTCCGGGCCCGTGGGGACCGGAGCGACCGCGCCGGAGGAGGCGCCGGCCGAGGGCTTGCCGGCCGGGGCGGCGGTGCCGCCGACCCCCGGCGCGGCCGCCTGCCGGCCGGGCCGGTCGTCCGGACCGGCGAGCCACCAGAGGACGCCGGTGAGGGCGACGAGGAGGACCGCCGCGGCGACCGGCACGACCCGGCGCCGGCGGCGACGGGCGGCGGCTCGGGCAGCGGCGCGGGGGGAGGCAAATTCACCCGATCCGGTGACGGCTCCGACCGGCGCGGGGCCGGGGCGGTTGGGGGGTCCGCTCGTCCCGGCGTTTCCGGTGTTCCGGGCAGCTCTTACGCTTTCGGGGGCTCCGGGAACTCCGGCTGGTCTGACTGGTCCGGCTACTCCCGCCCCGGCTGCTCCGGCCGCCCTGGCCGCCTCGGCTGCTCCGGCCGCACCGCCTCGGCCCGTCGCACCGCCTCGGCCCGTCGCACCGCCCGGTCCCGCCGCACCGCCCGGTCCCGCCGCACCGCCCGGTCCCGCCGCACCGCCTGGACCCGCCGCAGCGCCCGTTCCTGCTGCAGCGCCCGGACTCGCCGCAGCGCCCGGACCCGCCGCAGCGCCCGGACCCGCCGCAGCGCCCGGACTCGCCGCAGCGCCTTGGCCCGCCGCACCGGGGCGGCCGTGGGCGGCCGAGACCGCCGCCTCGGCCGCGGCGGCCACTCCGGGCCCGAAGGCCGCCGCGCGCAGCGCCGCCCCGCCCACGTCGCCGGGTCGCCGGTCGCGGTCGGAGGGGAAGCCGAGCGCCGCCGGATCGACCGCGTCCCGCCCGCCGGTGCCACCTGCCGCGCCGGCCGCGGTGAACGCCGCCGGCCGGACCGGACCCGGACCAGAACCGGCACCATGCTGCCCAGAGGCGGCGCCGGCGGCACGCTGTCGGGGACGTCCACCAGCCGCGGGCTGCCCGGGACCGGCACTCGCCGAGGGCCGCCCCGGTCCGATGCCGGGTGACCAGGCGTCGGCGCCATCGGAGGACGGGCCGATCTCCGCCCCGGGTGGCCAGGCGTCGGCGTCGCCCGAGGACGGGCCGATCCCCGCCCCGGGTGGCCAGGCGTCGGCGCCGCCCGAGGACGAGCCGATCCCCGCCCCGGGCGGCCAAGCGGCGGCGCCCCTCGAGGACGAGCCGATCTCCGCCCCGGGCGGCCAGGCGTCGGGGCCGCCCGAGGGCTGCCGGGGAACGGCACCGGCCGCCGGCTGGCCGGGAACAGGACCGGCCGCAGGCTGGCCGGGCACACCGGCCACGGGCTGCCCGGGAACAGCACCGGCCGCGGGCTGGCCGGTCCCGGGACCGATGCCCGGGAACCCGGCGGCGGCCGCCGCGCCCGACCCCGCAGCCGCAGCCGACGACCCCGAACCTGCAGCCGACGGTCCCGCAGCCGCGGCGGACGGCCCGGCGGATCGGCGCCGGATCAGCACCGACGGCTCGCTGTCGCGGCTCGGCCCGTTCATGCCGGCGGGGACCGCGTCCTCCACCACGCGTAGCCCCGCGCCCTGGGCCAGCAGCGCAGCCGCCTCCCGGGCGCTCGGCCGCTCGGTGGTGTCCTTGCTCAGGCAGCGGTTGCACAGCGCCGTGACGTAGTCGGGCACGCCGGGCTGCGCCGGCAGCGGGTCCGGGTCGACGTAGATGTGCGCGCTGAGCATCTGGGTGGTGGTGTCCGCGCTCCACGGCGAGTGCCCGGAGAGCATCCGGTAGAGCAGCACGCCCAGCGCGTAGACGTCCGAGGCCGGCTCGACGCCGTCGCCGGTGAGGCGTTCCGGGGCCAGGTAGGCCGGGGTGCCGAGCACCTCGAACTCCTCCTCGCCGCTGCCGGCCGGGTCGATGGCGGCGGCGATGCCGAAGTCGACGACCTTGGCGCCGGTCTCGGTGACCATCACGTTGGCCGGCTTGATGTCGCGGTGCACCAGCCCGTCGGTGTGGGCCGCGGCCAGCGCCGCCGCCACCTCGGCGGCCACCCGCATCGCGAAGCGCGGGGAGATCGGCCCGGCGTCCATCCGGTCCTCCAGCGTGCCGCCGCGGACCAGCTCCATCACGACGTACGGCACCGAGCCGGCCTCGCCGTAGTCGTACACCTGGGCGATGTTGGGATGCGACAGCGCCGCCGCCGCGCGCGCCTCGGCCCGGATCCGGTCGCGGGCGTCCGGCTGCCCGGCGTGCTTGCCGGCCAGCAGCTTCACCGCCACCGGGCGGCCGAGCACCTCGTCACGCGCACGCCAGACCACCGCCATGCCGCCGACACCGATCTGGTCGAGCAGCGCATAGCGGCCGCCGAGCAACTGAGCCCCCTCCACCGGAGGCAGTCTGCCCGCATCGGCGCCGCGGCGCATCCCCGGGGTGTCCGATGCCTTGACGCGGATCAATGTATTGCGCTGAGATGAACCACGTCACCGGTTGTTAACGGTCACATCACCCCGATCCCCCGGGAGGAACCGCCGTGCCCATCCCCCGTACGCGCAAGCGCCGTCTCCTGACCGCGGCGGTGACCGGCGTCCTGGCCGGCACGGCACTGACCGGACCGGGCGCGCAGCCGGCGGCCGCCGCCGGTCCCGCGCCGCACTACCTGATGACCGCGTTCACCAACTCCAGCGAGTCGAACATGTACGTCTACGACTCCGCCAACGCCACCAACTACAGCCTGATCCGGGCGAACGCCTACACCCCGCCGTCCGGGCTGATCCGCGACCCGAGCGTCATGCGGCACACCGACGGCTACTACTACCTGGTCTACACCACGAACTGGACCGGGAACACGATCGGCTTCGCCCGCAGCCTGGACCACGTGACCTGGACCTTCCTGCGCACCGTGACGGTCGGGCTGAACGGCGCGACCGGCAGCACCTGGGCGCCGGAGTGGTTCCGGGACTCCGACGGCAGCGTCAACGTCATCTTCTCGGCGTCCAGCACCGGGACGGCGGGGCAGTTCCAGCCGTACAAGATCACCGCGACCAACGGCGACCTCTCCGCCTGGAGCGCCCGCACCCCGATCGGGATCCCGGCCAACCACATCGACACCTTCGTGGTGAAGTCCGGCGGCACCTACCACGCCTTCGCCAAGAACGAGACGACCAAGTACATCGAGCACGCCACCGCCGGCGCGCTGACCGGGCCGTGGACCTTAACCGGCACGGGCAACTGGGCAGGCTGGGGCGCGGGCCTGGAGGGGCCGGCGCTGGTCCAGCTGCCGAGCGGCTCGTGGCGGCTCTACTTCGACCAGTACGGCGCGGGCCGCTACTACTACGCCGACAGCGCCGACCTGAACACCTGGTCGGCCAAGACCGAGCTGCCCGGGCTCTCCGGCACCGTGCGGCACTTCACCGTGCTGCGCGAGAACGTCGGCGACAGCACCGCGGTCCCGACCGGCAACCGGTCGTTGCGCTCGGTCAACTTCCCCGACCGGTACGTGCGCCACCGCAACAGCCTCGGCTACATCGAGCCGATCGCCACCGCCACGGACCGGCTGGACGCGACCTTCACCGTCGGCGCCGGCCTGGCCAACGGCAACTGCTCCTCGTTCCAGTCGGTCAACCCGGCCGGCCGGTACCTGCGCCACGCCAACAACCGCCTGGTGCTCGCGGCCAACGACGGCACGGCGACGTTCCGCAACGACGCCACGTTCTGCGGGCGGGCCGGGCTGACCGGCAGCGGGACCTCGTTCGAGTCGTACAACTATCCGGGCTTCTACCTGCGGCACTACAACTACGAGCTGCGCATCGACCGCAACGACGGCAGCGCGGCGCTGCGGGCGGACGCCTCGTTCACGGTGACCGCGCCGCTCGGCTGACCGGCGCTCGCCGCCGGCGCAGGCGTGTCCGGGCGAACACCGCAGCGTTGATCATGTGCGGGTGGACGCGCGCGGCCTCGCCGGCCCCGGTTGCCCTGATCATGGCCGGACATGCGGCCGGCCAGGGGGGTGATGGTCCAGGACGGGCTCGACCCCGGCGGCGTCGGCCGGTACGGCGTCACCCTGGTGATCATCTCGGTCGCGGTGGTGATCCTCGCCGGGACGGCCGCGGCGGCGGCAACCGAGGTGTGGCCGGAACCGGCCGGCGGGTGGCGCGCGGCGGTGCCGGCGCGTCCCGGGTACGTCGCTCTCGGGGGCAGCCGTCGCGCTGTGGGTGCCGATCGACCCTCAGGCCGTGCCGACCCCGGCCGGCGTGGGGGCCGGGTGGCAGGTGGCCAGGACGGCGCCCAGCGGCTCCGGCTCGATCGGCAGCGCCGCCGCGCCGGCGCCGGTGACCGGCCGGGGGCGGCGGGGCTGCGCCCGGCCCGAGCTGCCGCCGCGGCCCGGGTAGACCAGCAGGCCGTTGACCGGGTCGGGCACCGCGTCCAGCGCGGCGCGGACGGCCGGCAGGTCGCGGAACACGGCCCACTGCTCGTCGCCGCGGAAGGCGATCTCGAAGAGCACGCCCCACGAGTGGGCGTGCCACTGCCAGGCGTACGCGCCGTGCGTGATCGCGGCCTCGGTCAGCGCCTCGCCGTGCGCGTCCTGCCAGCGCGACGCCGGCAGCGCCGCGCCGTCGAAGACCTCGATCGACCACCAGTACAGCTCCATGGTGAGACGACGGTACGCCGCCCGTCCCGTCGCCGGGGCGGTTCGCGGCGGGGCCCGCAGATGATGCACGGTCGCGTCAGCAGCGGCCGGCGGCCATGTCCATCAGCCGGCCGAGGACGCGGTCGCCGGCGACGCGCAGGCCGTCGTGCTCGTACTCGTCGGTGATCCACACCCGGGTGTTGCCCATCGCGCCGGCCGTGCGCAGTTGCAGGTCGGCGTCGACGTACATGTCGTTGAAGTAGACCGCCGCGACGACCGGGACCTCGTTGGCCGCCAGCCGCGCCGCGTCGTACAGCACCGGCCAGTCGTCGTGGGCGGCCAGCAGGTCCGCGGCCGCGGCGAACGGGCGCAGCGCGGCGATCTCGCGGAACATCCAGGGGTACATCATCTCGCCGGTGAACAGCAGCGGGTCGGCGTCCTCGGCGAACTCCGGGTGGGCGGCGAGGGCGCGCTCGGCGGCCCAGCCCGGCGCCCACGCGCCCTGGGCGAAGGTGAACTCCTGCATCGCGAAGATCGGGGCGTCGACGAAGCCGGTCGCCGCCATCACGGCGTACCGGAAGCCGTCGGCCGGCCCGGCGCCGTGCCAGGCCTCGTCGAGCAGCCAGTGCAGCTCGGCGAAGCCGGTGCTGGTGCCGAAGGAGTTGCCGAGGAAGCGCAGCCGCCGCGCGGTGAGCCGGTCGCCGTCCGGCAGCAGCACCTCGTGGTCCGTCAGGTGGTCGGCGAGCCGGCGGACGGTGGCCACGTGCTGCGGGAAGTGCCGGTAGAACTCGGCGTTGCGGGCCGCGACGCGCGGGTAGGTGCGGGCGTACACCTCGTCGGCGGTGGCCGTGATGCCCGGCAGGCCGCCGGTCACGTAGCAGGTGCCCAGGCCCTCGGGGGCCCGGGAGAGGTAGGCGAGGGTGATGAACCCGCCGTAGCTCTGGCCGAGGGTGTCCCACCGGCGGCCGCCCGCGACCCGGGCGCGCAGCAGCTCGGCGTCGGCCACGATGCTGTCGGCCCGGAAGTGGCGCAGGTGGGCGGCCAGGCGTACCGGATCCATGCCGGCCACGGTCCGGGCCGTGACCGGCGCGCTGCGCCCGGTCCCCCGCTGGTCGAGCAGCAGCACCCGGTGGGTGCGCAATGCCCGGCCGAGCCAGCCGTCCGCGGCCGTGGGCCGCGGCGCCTTGCCGCCCGGGCCGCCCTGCAGGAAGAGCAGCCAGGGCAGGTCGTCCCCGGCGCGCTCCGGGGCGACCACCTCCCGGGCGAACAGGTCGATGGTCGTCCCGTGCGGGTCGTCGTGGTCCAGCGGTACGGCGAGAACGTGGTCGCGGAAGCGCAGTCCCGGGGTGGCGATCATCCGGCCACGGTAGGCCCTATTTCAGGTACGGGCCCGCCGTGCCGATCCGGCCGGGCGCCGGGTTGCCCGGCCGGTCGAGCACGTAGACGCGCAGGTTGCCCTTACCGCTGACCGAGGCGGCCAGCGTCCCGTTGCCGACGGCCTTGACGTCCCCGGTGACCGCGTCGACGTACGTGCCGTTCGGGATGCCGGCGAAGGTCGCCGGGCCGCCGGCCGCCACCAGCGCGAAGCTGTCGACGCCGCCGGCGGTGAACCGGCGCTTGAAGGCCATCGAGCCGGAGACGCCCTCGGTGGAGTACTGGCCCTTCTGCAGCGCCGGGACGGCCCGGCGGATCCGGTTGAGCCGCTGCACGTGCTTGACCAGGGGCTGCTCCAGCGTGGTGGCCACCGCCCCGGAGGCGCTGCTCACCACGCCGAAGTCGGACGCGGTGACGGTGCCGGCGATCTTGTCGCCGTAGTACGCGCGCCCGGTGGTGGCCAGCGGGCAGGTGGGCCCGCAGTCGATCGGCTTCCCCGCCTGGAACTCGATCTCCGAGCCGTAGTACAGGGTGGGTATGCCGCGGAACGTCCACATCAGGGTCATGTTCTCGGCCCAGGCGTCGGTGCCGCCGGCGTAGCGGGTCGAGGACTTGTTCGGCCCGTAGTCGTGGCTGTCGACGTACACGGCGTTGTAGGTGGCGTCGTTGTAGCTGTCGTCGGAGTCCCGGCCGTTGCCGAAGGCGTTGCCGGCCTCGCCGAAGTTCATGTGCATGCGCATGTCGATGACGTTCATGCCGGAGAACGCGCTGTGGTCCGGCGCGTGGTAGGTGTTGCCGTCGAGGAAGGCGTTGGTGCTCGTCGGCTGGTTGCCCGGGCCCATCAGGTTCTCGTAGTCGAACTGTTCCGCGGCCGCCCGGATGTCGTCCGGGCTGTACTCCTTGCGCTCCTTCCAGGTGAAGAACTGCGCGGAGTGGTTGACCGAGCCGCGGTTCCACTTGTCGTGCACGAACGCGGCGACCTCGCCGAAGACGTAGAAGTCCCGGCCCTTGGCGCCGTGGGCGGCGACCGCGTGCTGCTGGATGGCCGGCAGGAAGCGCCGGTTCCAGGTCACCCGCGGGATGTGCACGGCGGTGTCCACCCGGAAGCCGTCCACGCCCATGTCGATGTACCGGTTGTAGGCGTTGATCAGGTAGTTCTGGACGACCGCGCTCTCGGTGTTGAAGTCGGCCAGGTCCTCGTGGATCCAGCAGCTGCGCGCGTCCTCGCCCTCCCAGTTGCCGATCCAGCAGCGGTGGTAGTACTCGGCCGGGAACATGCCGGAGGTGGGGCTGGGCCACTGGCAGGCGTACAGCGTGTAGCCCTCGGCGCTCCGGCCGCCGGTGGGCTTGCCCCAGTTCAGGCAGGTGTTGCCGACGGGCTCGGCGGTCGACCACAGGTCACCGTTGTAGGGCGACGTGCCGTCGTACTGCGCGCCGGTGGGCTGGTCGTAGTACCAGCTCCACTGGCTGTCGCGGACGCCGTACACGGTGGGGGTGAACAGGCCCTTGGCACCCCAGCGGGAGCTGTGGTTGTAGACCACGTCCTGATAGATCTTGATGCCCTTGGCGTGGGCCCGGTCGATCAGATCCTGGTACGTGCCCCCGGGCGACTCCAGCCGGCCGTCGACGCGGTAGAAGTCCCAGCCGTGGTAGCCGTGGTAGTCGTAGTCCGAGCGGTTGAGCACCACCGGGGTGATCCAGATGGCGGAGAAGCCCAGCCCCTTGATGTAGTCCAGCTTGTCGATCAGGCCGGCGAAGTCGCCGCGGAACATCGGGTCGTCGTGGGCCGCGTTGCCGGACTTCACGTGCTGGGTGCCGCCGCGGTTGTTGGCGCTGTCGCCGTCGTTGAAGCGGGCCGTCATGACGAAGTAGATGGAGTCCTCGCGGGGGTCGCCGCCGAGCGGGCTCCCGGTGGGAGTGGGCGCGACGGTCGGCGGGGCCGGCGAAGGTGTCACGGTCGGCGGGGGTGTGGCGGGCGCGCAGGGGTTCCCGGCGCCGGTCACGCCGCCGGCGACCGTCACGTCGCCCGTGCCCAGGCGGTAGTTGGCGCCGTGGTTGTTGTCCCACACACCGCCGCCGTTGTTGAACACGACCTGCAGCCCGGACGCGGCGCCGAGGTCGAGGGTGCGCGACAGCCACCCGGCGCACGCCGGCTGCATCGCCACCCCCGGCACGCTGGTCCAGGCGCCGCCGTCCGGGGCGTAGTGGATGTTGACTGTTGTCCAGCCGGCCGGGCGCTGGAAGTAGACGGTCACGCTGCTCGCGGCGGACGCCGCCGCCACGGTGCCGAATGTCGCCGCGGCAATGGCCAGCACGGCCGCCGCGCCGAGTCGTTTCCGGAGTCTCACCTTCACCGCTGGGCTCCTCAGGGTGCGCCGAGGGCCCGCGGCACGGTGGCGCCGCGGGGCTCGGAAACGGGGGTGCTGAAAGTCCTTGCAATCTGTTGCAAGGCTTTTCAGGAAGTTACCAAGACATGACGAGGCCGTAAAGAGCCAGTTGTCTTCGTCGATGCGAGGGCCGGGTGACGAAGCCGTCAGCTGCGGATCCGCCGGCGGCGCGTAGGCTGGCGGCACCCGCCCCCGACGACCCCCCACCCAGCGGTGGCCCCGAGCACGGCTCGTCAGCGGGCTTTCCACGACCGGCACCAGCGGCGTCGACGACGCCCGCCGTCTGCGATCCACGACCCGGAACCGGCTCCCCGCCGGTGCGGCCGGGCGCGGCTCGATGCAGTTCCGAACCGGAAGGCAGGCCCTGTGGCCACCACGTACGGCTTTCTCAGCACCCACCCGCCGACCCTGTGCGGCCTGGCGTCCTTCAACGCGGCTCTGGTCGCGGCCCTCACCGCCGGCACGCCGGGCAGCGGGGTGGTCCGGGTCACCACGGGCGCCGGCGAGGGGTCGCCGGGCCCCGGGGTGACACACACCTGGGCGGGACACGACAGCAACGGCTGGCGCGACGCGGCCGACGCCCTCAACGGCTACGACATCGCGATCATCCAGCACGAGTACGGCATCTACCCCGGCGCCGACGGCGCCGACGTGCTGCGGCTGATGCGCCGGCTGCGGGTGCCGAGCATCGTGGTCCTGCACACCGTGCTGAGCCGCCCCACGCCCCGGCAGAGGTCGGTGCTGGAGCAGATCGTCGGGGCCGCTGGCGCGGTCGTCACCATGACGCAGACCGCGCACGACCGCGTCATCGTCGGCTACGACGTCGACCCGGCCAAGGTCTCCGCGATCCCGCACGGCGCCACCGACCACACCGGTACGCCCGTGGTCCGCGGACCCCGACCGCACCTGCTCACCTGGGGTCTGCTCGGCCCCGGCAAGGGCATCGAGTGGGTCCTCCGGGCGCTGCCCTACCTGCGCCGGCTCGACCCCGTCTACACCGTCGCCGGGCGCACCCACCCCAAGGTGCTCGAACGGCACGGCGAGGCGTACCGGGCCGGGCTGCACCAGCTCGGCGCCGAGCTGGGCGTGGCGCACGCCGTGGACTACCGCCCGCAGTACCTCGACGACGCGGCGCTGGGCGCGCTGATCCGCTCGGCCGACGTCGTGGTGCTGCCGTACGACTCGGTCGAGCAGGTCACCTCCGGGGTGCTGATCGAGGCCGTCGCCGCCGGTGTCCCGGTGGTGGCCACCGCCTTCCCGCACGCCGTGGAGCTGCTGACCGACGGGCCGGGGCTGCTCGTGCCGCACCGCAACCCACGGGCGCTGGCCACCGCGATCCGCAAGGTGCTGGCCCAGCCCGCCCTGGCCCGGACCACCGGCGACGCCGCCACGCTGGGCTGGCCCGCCGTGGCCGCCCGCTACGAGGCGCTGGCCGAGGGTCTGGCGACGGGCGCGGCGCGGACCGCCACGGCGCCGGCGTGACCGCGGCTGTGGGCGTACCGGTGCGGCGCGGGCAGGCCCCGTCGCCCGGTTTCGCCCACCTCGCAAGGCTGAGCGACGACACCGGGCTGCTGGAACACGCCCGGCACGCCGTGGCCCGGCGCGAGCACGGCTACTGCACCGACGACGTCGCCCGCGGCCTGGTCGTGGTCAGCCGGGAGCCCGACCCGGCGCCGGCGGTGCTGCGGCTCGCCGAGGTGTACCTGACCTTCCTCACCCACGCGCAGGACGCCGACGGCGCGTTCCACAACCGGCTCAGCTACGACCGGCGGTGGACCGACGAGGCCGGGCTGGGCGACTGGTGGGGCCGGGCGCTGTGGGGCCTGGGCACCGCGGCGGCCCGCGGCCCGGCGCCGTGGATCCAGCAGGAGGCGCTGCACGCGTTCACCCTCGGCGCCGCGCGCCGCTCCCCCGCGCCGCACGCCATGACCTTCGCTGGGCTGGGCGCCGCCGAGGTGCTGCGCCGGCACCCGGACCACGCCGGGGCGGCGGCGCTGCTGGCCGACGCCGCCGAGGCCGTCGGCTGGCCGGACTCCGATCCGCTCTGGTCGTGGCCCCGGCGGCGGCTGACCTACGCCAGCGCCGCGCTGGCCGAGGTGGTCATCCTGGCCGGGCAGGCTCGGCAGGACGTCGCCCTGCGGGCCGCCGGGCTGCGGATGCTGACCTGGCTGCGCGACCTCCAGCTGGCCGAGGGCCGGCTGTCGGTGCTGCCGGCGGCCGGCTGGCAGCACGGCACGCCCCGGCAGCGGTACGACCAGCAGCCGATCGAGGTGGCGGCGCTGGCCGACGCGTGCGCCACCGCCGCCGCGGCCACCGGCGACGCCACCTGGCACGACGGCGTCCGGCAGTCGATCGGGTGGTTCCTGGGCGAGAACGACACCGGCGCGGTCATGTGGGACCGGGCCACCGGCGGCGGCTACGACGGGCTGACCCCGGACGGGCCGAACCTCAACCAGGGCGCGGAGTCGACGCTCGCCCTGATCGCCACCCTGCAGCACGCCCGCGGGCCGGCCGGGCGCTGAGCCGCGCGGTCAGGAGGCGGCGGCGCGGCTCTCCGGGACGTCCCAGTCCGCCTCGCGGGGGCCGGCCCAGGGCACGACGCGGACGGCCAGCGCGCCGCCGCCGGCGCAGCTCGCCGTCAGCAGGCCGGTGGACTGGCCGGAGAAGTAGCCGACGGTGACCGGGCGGCCGGCCACGTCGACCTCGTGCGGGCGGCGGCTCCAGCCGGCGGCGCTGACCCGGACCCGGACGATCGGGCTGCCCAGGGCGTCGAGCGCGAGCACCAGGGCGGGCAGCTCGGCGGCCGGGTCGGCGGACCGGGGCCACCAGCAGCCGTGCACGACGGGACTGGGGGTGCGGGGGGACTCGAGCCAGAGCCGGGGCGAGGCCGCCGGGGTGCTCGTCGTGGTCGAACGTGCCATCGGACTTCCTGTCATGGATGAGCGTCGTCGGGCACGGGTCCTGGAACAGAGCGCAGGTGAGGCAGGGACGAGGGCCACCGGAGCCGGTGCGGGGAACACGGCCAACGATACGCCGGCACGAGCCGGCGAGTCGCACACGGAATCCGCCACCGGCCGCGGCGGTCCCCGGGCGGCTCAGGCGGCCGCCCGCTCGGCCGCGCAGATCGCGGCGATGCACTCGTAGGCGGTGCGCGGCCCGGGCGCCCCGGGCTCGGCGCAGGCCAGCGAGGCGGCGCGCTGCTCGTCGAAGCCCACCGCGGCGAGGTCCGCCGGTTCGAGCGGGACGAGCGGCCGCACCGCGCGCACCAGCCGGCCCCGGTCCGCCCGGTGCGGGCGGCGGCGGGCGTGCACGGACCCGGCCAGCGCGGCCTCGTCGGCGCCCGGGTCACCGTCCGGCAGGGCGAGCTGGGCCTCCTCGCTGTCCGAGGGCAGCGGCCAGCACCGGCTGCCCGCGCCCGGCCCGAACGCGCCGTGATCCCGGCCCGGCAGTTCCGCGTCGTCGTGCGTGCTCTCGGTGTTCATCACGGTCCCCCTGGAACGACGGGCCGCGGCCCGGCTGCCGCGGCGTGAACGGCGGTGCCGTCGCTGCGGCCGGCGGGGGACTCCCCGTCCCGCGGAGCCCGGCGTCGCCGTGATCCGAGCGACACCTTCACGGTACGCCTGCTCGGGCCGGGTGAACCATAGAGACGGGCCGATCCCGTCAGGGCTCGAGCCAGTCGTCCGGGGCGCCCAGGTCCCAGTCGGCGAGCACCTCGCGGGAGTGCTCGCCGGGCCGGGTGGGCGCACCGGGCGGCCCGGGCGGGGTCGCCGAGAACCGCGGGGCCGCGGCCGGTTGCACCACCCCGCCGACCCGGGCGAACGTGCCCCGGCCGGCCAGGTGCGGATGGCCGGCCGCCTCGGTGAGCGACAGCACCGGGGCGACGCAGGCCTCGGTGCCCTCGAACACCTCGGCCCACTCCCGTTGGGTGCGGGTGGCGAACGCGGCGGCGATCCGGGCCCGCAGCTGGGGCCAGCGGGCCCGGTCGTACTGCTTCGGCAGGTCGTCGCCGGGGTCGAGCAGGCGGATGAACTCGGCGTAGAACTGCGGCTCCAGCGCGCCGACCGCGAGGTGCCGGCCGTCCGCGGCCGGATAGACGTCGTAGAACGGGGCGCCGGTGTCGAGCAGGTTCACCCCGCGCTCGTCGCGCCACTGGCCGGCCGCGCCGAGGCCGTGCAGCAGGGTGGTGAGGTGGGCCGCGCCGTCGGTCACCGCGGCGTCGACCACCTGGCCGCGGCCGGTCCGGCCGGCCTCGCGCAGCGCGGCCAGCAGGCCGACCACCAGGTAGAGCGACCCGCCGGCGAAGTCGCCCAGCAGGTTGACCGGCACCTGCGGCGGTCCCCCGGCCCGGCCCACGGCGTGCAGCGCGCCGGTGATCGCCAGGTAGGTGATGTCGTGCCCGGCGCTGGCGGCGAGCGGCCCGTCCTGGCCCCAGCCGGTCATCCGCCCGTAGACCAGCCGCGGGTTGCGGGCCAGCGCCGCGTCCGGGCCGACGCCGAGCCGCTCGGCGACCCCGGGCCGGAAGCCCTCGATGACCGCGTCGGCCCGCCCGGCCAGGGCCAGCACCAGCTCCCGGCCCCGGGCGGTCTTGAGGTCCACGGCGATCGACCGCTTGCCGCGGTTGAGCAGGTCGAACCGCGGCTCCACGGTCAGCGGCGAGCCCGGGCCGGGCCGGTCCACCCGCACCACGTCCGCGCCCAGGTCGGCCAGCAGCATCGCGGCGAACGGGCCGGGCCCGATCCCGGCCAGCTCGACCACCTTGAGCCCGTGCAGCGGCCCCTGTCCCTCCGGCATCCGTACCTCCGAGCGTCGCACTCCCTTAGGATGAGCCTCGTCGATCCCGCCGACCGGGAGGCTCGCGTCCATGTATCCACCCCAGCCGTGGGACCTGCGCGGCCAGCTCCACCTCTCGGTCTTCGCGGTGCCCCGCGCCGACCTGCCAGCGCTGCCCCCGCCGCTCGCGGCCGCGGTGCGGCCCATCCCCTTCGGCGGCCGCGCGCTGGTCGGCGCGGCCTGGGTGAGCTATGAGCCGGGCGGCGTCCTGGAGTACCGCGAGCTGCTCGCGGCCGTGCTGGTGCACGAGCGGGGCCGGCCGCGGGTCAGCATCACCCGGATCTGGGTGGACAGCGTGGCCTCGCGCGACGGCGGCCGGGAGCTGTGGGGCATCCCCAAGGACCTGGCCGAGCTCGAGCTGCGGACCGCGCCGGACGGCCACCTGGTCGCGGCGGCCAGCACCGGGCCGGAGCCCGGCGACCGGCCGGCCCCGATCGCCTCGGCCGCGGTCCGGCGCGGCCCGCGGCTGCCCGGGCGCTGGCCGACGCCGCTGTCGGTGGCGCAGGCCCTGGCCGGGAGCGTGGTCCGCACCCCGGTGCGTGGACGAGCGGGTCTGCGGCTGGGATCCGCCACGTGGCGGATCGAGGCGGGCGGCCCGCTGGGCCACCTCGCCGGGCGGCGACCCCTGCTGACCGTCACGCTCACCGACTTCCGGCTGCGCTTCGGCGCCGCGGCGCCGGCCTCCGCCGCCACCTGGCCCTGATCCCCGCCCGCCGGCCACGCCGCGACGGGGCCGGGACCGCGTCACGGGCGTGCCGCCGGGGCGGTCGGACGGTAGTCCCCCGGGCGCAGGCGCGCGGTGCGGCGGCGGTACTCCCCGGCCATCCCGGGCCAGTTCGTGACGACCCGGCCGCTGGGCGTGCGGTACCAGCTGTTGCAGGCGGTCCAGACGCTGCCGGCCAGGCGGGACTGCAGCTCGGCGTCGTAGGCGGCGGCCACGTCCGGGCGTACGTCCAGCGGCGGTGACCCGGCGGCCAGGGCGCGTACCGCCTGGACGATGTAGCGGGCCTGCGCCTCGTGGAAGTACACCACCGAGGTGTTGCCGGTGTTGGTGTTCGGCCCGTACACCAGGAACATGTTGGGGAAGCCGGGCACGGCCATGCCCAGGTACGCGTGTGCGCCGTCGCGCCACACCTCGTCGAGCCGCTCGCCGCCCCGCCCGGTGACCCGCATCGGGGTGAGGAAGTCGGTGGCCGCGAAGCCGGTGCCGTAGACGAGCACGTCGCACGGGTGCTCGGCGCCGTCGGCGGTACGGATCCCGGTCGGGGTGACCGCGTCGATCGGCGTGGTCACGAGCTCGACGTCCGGCCGGGCCAGGGTGGGCAGCCAGGCGCTGGTGAACAGCACCCGCTTGCAGCCCATCGGCTCGTCCGGGGTGACCAGGGCCCGCAGCCGCGGGTCGCGGACCTGCCAGCGGCGCTGGGCCCGCGAGGCGGTCCGCAGGAACGCGCCGGCGAACCGGTTGCCGAGCAGGGCCGCGCCGGTGAAGACGGTCATCGCCCAGGTGCCGGCCCGCGGCGGGCGCATCAGCGCGGGCACCCGGCGGTACAGCGCCTGGCGCAGCCGGCCGTACCGGCGGTCCGGCTTGGGCAGGGTCCACGGCGCGGTGCGCTGGAAGACCACGACCTGTGCGGCGGTGCCGGCAATCGCGGGGACGAGCTGGATGGCGCTGGCGCCGGTGCCGACGACCGCCACCCGCTTCCCGGCGATCCGCAGCGCCGGGTCCCAGCGGGCGGTGTGCAGGGCCGGCCCGCGGAACAGCTCGGCACCGGGCAGCCGGGGCACGACCGGCCGCGACAGCTGGCCCACCGCCGGCACCAGCACGTCGGCGGTCAGCCGGGTGCCGTCGGACAGGTCCAGCGTCCACTGCGACCCCGCCTCGTCCCACTGCGCGCCGGTCACCTCGGTGCCCAGGCGCAGGTGCGGGGTCAGCCCCAGGTCGCGGACGCACCGGTCCAGGTACTCGAGGATCTCCGTGTGCGGCGGGAAACGCCGGGACCAGCCCGGGTTGGGGGCGAAGGAGAAGGAGTAGAGCGGCGCGGGCACGTCACAGGCGCAGCCCGGGTACGCGTTGTCCCGCCACACCCCGCCCGGCCGTTCCGCCTTCTCCAGCAGCACGAAGTCGTGGAAACCGGCCCGCCGCAGCGCCGCGGCGACCGCCACCCCGCCGAAGCCGGCACCGATGATCGCGATCCGGGGCGCCATCTCAGCCCCCGTTGCCTGTCATGCCGCCGAACGTTAGCAAGCTGTTGGCGGGTTGCCAATAGGCTCAGCGCGGCGGCGCCACGACGGTCGGGAACACCTGCTCCACGATGGCCAGCAGGGTCGTCGCGAGCAGCAGGTGCACCTGGGCGCGGGTCAGGGCGTCGCGGTTGAGCCACTCCTTGGCGGTGGCGGTGGCCATCCCCACGTACGCCCGGATCATCCCGCGCAGTTCCTCGCGGTGCTCGGCCTCCTCGGCCAGCCCGACCGCGATGAGCACGTAGTCGGCCGCGGTGTCCTCCGCCTCGGTCAGCACCCGCTCCACGTCGAGGTCGCGGCCGGTGCCGGCGGCGGTCGCCGCGGCCAGCCACGAGGTGCTGTGCCGGGACACCACGTCCAGGAACCAGGCCACGCTGGCGTCGACCCGGGTGCGCAGGTCGCCGGCGGGCAGGCTCTGCACGGCCACCTCGGGGATGGTCAGCATCACCCGGATGACCTCGAGGTAGAGATCCTTCTTGGTGCCGAAGTAGTGGTTGATCAGACCGCGGGCGACACCGGCGGCCCGGGCGATGTCGGTGGTGGACACCTCGGCGTACGGCCGCTCGCCGAACAGCCGGACCGCGCAGGTCAGGATCTGCCCGCGCCGGACGTCCGGCTCCAGCCGTCTGCGCCCCTGCGCCGCGTCGACAGTCACCGCCCGACCCTATCCGCCGGCAGCTCGGAGGGACGCTCGGAGCCCGCCGGGGCGTGGCCGGGGGCTCATCCCAGCCGCAGCGCGCCGGGCGCCGACGCCGGAACCGCCGGGGACCGCGGCGCGACCGGCGCAACCCGGGCGTACGGCGCTCCGAGGACCGGCCGCGGGTCCGGCTCGCCGGCGTTGGGCCACAGCGCGACCGCCCGTTCCGCCAGCGCGGTGATCGTCAGCGACGGGTTGACCCCCAGGTTGGCGGCGACCACCGAGCCGTCGATCACGTGCAGGCCGGGGTGGCCGTACAGCCGCTGGTAGGCGTCGACCACGCCGGTCGCGGGGTCCGTGCCGATGGCGCAGCCGCCGATGAAGTGGCCGGTCACCGGCCGGCCGGCCAGCTCGGTGACCGCGCCCAGCGGCACCCCGTCGATCTTCGCGGCGACCCGGCGGGCCACGTCGTGCGCGGCCGGCACCCAGGCCGGGTTCGGCTCGCCGATGCCCGGCCGGGTGGTCAGCCGGCGGCGGCCCAGCCACGTCCGGGCGGTGTGCACCGTGACCGAGTTGTCCAGCGGCTGCATCGCCAGCAGCACGATGGTCTGCTGCGACCAGCGCCGGGGCACGGCCAGCAGGCGCAGGTCGCGCCAGCCGCGGGCGAGCTCGCGGAGGCCGGCCACCCAGCGCCGGCGGCCGCCGGTGTCGTCCACCAGCACGGTCGCCAGCAGGGCCAGCAGGTTGCTGCCGCGGCCGTAGCGGACCGGCTCGACGTGGGTGACCGGGTCGGGGTGGATGGACGAGGTGATCGCCACGCCCCGGCTCACGTCGAGGTCGCGGCGGCGGGTGCGGGCGCCCAGGATGGACTCGGAGTTGGTCCGGCTCAGCTCGCCGAGCCGGGCGGAGACCGCCGGCAGCAGCCCGCGGTCGCGCATCCGGTGCAGCAGCCGCTGGGTGCCGAGCGCGCCGGCGGCGAAGACCACCTGGGCGGCGGTGAAACGGCGGGCCCGCCGGCGCACGCCGCCGGTGGCGCGGGTGTCCACGTCGTACCCCCCGTCCGGCCGCGGCCGGACCGCGACCACCGTGGTCAGCGGATGGACCGCCGCGCCGGCCGCCTCGGCCAGGTGAAGGTAGTTCTTGACCACCGTGTTCTTGGCCCCCACCCGGCAGCCGGTCATGCAGGCGCCGCACGAGGTGCAGGTGCGCCGGGCCGGTCCGGCGCCGCCGAAGAAGGGGTCCGGCACGGCGGCGCCGGGCCGCTCGCCGAAGAGCACACCCACGGGGGTACGCCGGTACGTGTGCGCCACCCCCAGATCCTCGGCGACCGCCCGCAGCGTCACGTCGGCGAACGTCTCGACCGGGTTGGTGACCACGCCGAGCATCCGTTTGGCCTGGTCGTAGTAGGGGCCGAGTTCGGTCTTCCAGTCGGTGATGGGCGCCCACTGCGGGTCGGCGAAGAACGCGTCCGGCGGCTCGTAGAGCGTGTTGGCGTAGCCGAGGGAGCCGCCGCCCACGCCGGCGCCGGACATCACCAGCACGTCGTGCAGCAGGGTCAGGCGCAGGATGCCGTAGCAGCCGAGGGCGGGGGCGTACACGTAATCGCGCAGCCGCCAGGAGGTCTTGGCGAACTGCTCGTCGGTGAAGCGGCGGCCCGCCTCCAGGACGCCGACCCGGTAGCCCTTCTCGGTCAGGCGCAACGCGGTGACGCCCCCGCCGAAGCCGGAGCCGATGACCAGGACGTCGTAGTCGTACGTCATGAGTTACCGTGGCACCGTTATTGTCGGGCTGTCAATAAGGAGTGCGGGGATGCTGGCTCACGAGCGCCGCGGCAGCGGTCCGCCACTGGTCCTGATCCACGGTATCGGCAGCCGGCGGCAGGTGTGGGAGCCGGTGCTCGGCGAGCTCGCCCGGCATCGCGAGGTCATCGCCCTGGACCTGCCGGGCTTCGGGGAGTCCCCGCTGTGGCCCCCGGTGGATCAGCCGGCTCCCGGCCACCCATCCGCGCCCGGCGACCTCCCGCCGGCCGGCGCGCCGCCCGGGTCCGTCGGTCACCTGGCCGATCTGGTGGCCGCCTTCCTCGACGAGCTCGGCCTCGCGCGCCCCGAGCTGGCCGGCAGCTCCCTCGGCGGTGGCATAGCCCTGGAGCTGGGCCGGCGCGGCCGGGCGGCGGCCGTCACCGCGTTCGCGCCGGTCGGGTTCTGGGGTCCGGTGAGCCGGCGCTGGTGCCAGACGGTGGTCGGTGGGGCGCGCGGGCTGAGCACCGCGCTCGCCCCCGCGCTCCCCCGCCTCTTCGCCACCCGGGCCGGCCGCGTCGCGCTCTGCGGGATCTTCTACGGCCGCCCCGGCCGGCTGTCGCCCGAGGACTGCCTGGGCTCGGCCCGGGCCCTGTCGCGCGCGCCCGGCTTCGCCGCCGCCCGGCGGGCGTTCGGCGTCTGGCGGCTGCCGGTCGGGGCCGATCCCGGCGCGCTCGGCGGCATCCCGGTCACGATCGCCTGGGGTACGCGGGACCTGGTCCTGCCGCACCGCCGCCAGGCCGCGCGGGCCCGGGCGGAGCTCCCGGCCGCCCGGCACGTGGTGTTGCCGGGGTGCGGGCACCTGCCCTTCGCGGACGACCCGGCCCGCTGCGCCGAACTATTGACAGTCCGCCAATAACTCGCCAGGGTGGAACCATGCCGACGCCGGGAGCCTCACCGTGGCGCGAGCCGGAGCACGACGAGCTCGCCGATCTGGTCCGCGCCTTCTTCGCCAAGGAGGTCCTGCCGCACACCGCCCGGGTGCTCGCCCAGGGCCATCCGGACCGCGAGCACTACCGCCGGGCGGGTGAGCTGGGCCTGCTCGGCCTCTCCGTCCCGGCCGAGTACGGCGGCGGGGGCGGCGGCTTCTCCCACGAGGCCGTGCTGCTCGACGAGCAGATGCGCGCGGGCGACAGCAGCCTCGGGCTCGCCGTGCACAGCGGCATCGTCACCGGCTACCTGGTCGCCTACGGCACCGAGGAGCAGAAGCGGCGCTGGCTGCCCGGCCTGTGCGACGGCACGCTGATCGGCGCGATCGCGATGACCGAGCCCGACGGTGGCTCCGACCTGCAGGCCATGCGCACCCGGGCGGTGCGCGACGGCGACGACTACCTGGTCTCCGGCGCGAAGACCTTCATCAGCAACGGCGGGCTGGCCGACCTCGTCATCCTGGCCGCCAAGACCGACCCGGCCCAGCGCGCCGCCGGCGTCTCGCTGCTCGTCTGCGAGGTCGGCGAGGACAGCCCGGGCTTCCGCCGCGGCCGGCTGCTCTCCAAGATCGGCCTCAAGGGCAACGACACGGCCGAGCTGTTCTTCGACGACTTCCGGGTGCCCGCCGCCAACCTGCTCGGCGGCGCCGAGGGCCTGGGCTTCGCCCAGCTGATGGGCCAGCTCCCCCAGGAACGCCTGGTGATCGGCATCGGCGCGGTCGCCGCCATGGAACGCGCGATCGAGCTGACCGTGGCGTACGTCAAGGAGCGCACCGCCTTCGGCAAGCCGCTGATCGGCCACCAGAACACCCGCATGGTCCTCGCCGAGTGCGCCACCCGGACCCGCGCGAGCCGGGTCTTCCTGGACGACTGCATCGCCCGGCACGTCCGCGGCGAGCTGGACGTGGCCACCGCCGCGATGGCCAAGTACTGGCTCACCGAGGGCCAGTGCGAGGTGGTCGACCGCTGCCTGCAGCTGTTCGGCGGCTACGGCTACACCACCGAGTACCCGATCGCCCAGATGTACGCCGACGCCCGCGCCCAGAAGATCTACGGCGGCACCAACGAGATCATGAAGGAGCTGATCGCCCGTGCCCTCTGACGGTCAGGCGTACGTCTACGACGCCGTGCGCACCCCCCGCGGCCGTGGCCGCGCCACCGGTTCCCTGCACGGCGTCAAGCCGATCACGCTGACCGTCGGCCTGATCGACGCGCTGCGCGAGCGGCTGCCCGGCTTCGACACCGACCGGCTGGACGACCTGGTGATGGGCATCGTCACGCCGGTCGGCGAGCAGGGCGGCGACCTGCCGCGGGCCGCGGGGCTGCTGGCCGGGCTGCCCGACCACGTCGGCGGCGTCCAGCTCAACCGCTTCTGCGCCTCCGGGCTGGAGGCGGTCAACATCGCGGCGGCCAAGGTACGGTCCGGCTGGGACCACCTGCTGCTGGCCGGCGGGGTCGAGTCGATGTCGCGGGTGCCGATGGGCTCCGACGGCGGCGCCTGGGCGATGGACCCGGAGACCGCCCTGGCCACCTCGTTCGTGCCGCAGGGCATCAGCGCCGACCTGATCGCCACCCTGGAGGGCTTCGGCCGCGACGACGTCGACTCCTACGCGCTGCGCTCGCAGGAACGCGCGGCCAAGGCGTGGGCCGGCGGGCACTTCGCCCGCTCGGTGGTGCCGGTGCGCGACCGTACCGGCGGGGTGATCCTGGCCGCGGACGAGCACCTGCGGCCGGACACCACCCGGGCCGCCCTGGGCAAGCTCAGCCCGTCCTTCGCGGCGATCGGCGAGCAGGGCGGCTTCGACGCGGTGGCGCTGCAGAAGTTCCACTGGCTGGAGGAGATCGACCACGTCCACCACGCCGGGAACTCCTCGGGCATCGTGGACGGCGCGGCGCTGGTGCTGATCGGCTCCGACACCGCCGGGCGGGAGCTCGGGCTGACGCCGCGCGGGCGGATCGTCGCGGCGGCGGTCAGCGGGGCCGACCCGACCCTCATGCTCACCGGCCCGATCCCGGCCACCCGCAAGGCGCTGGCCACCGCCGGGCTGGGCGTCGAGGACATCGACCTGTTCGAGATCAACGAGGCGTTCGCCGCAGTGGTCCTCAAGTACACCCGCGACCTGGGCCTGGACCCGGAGCGGGTGAACGTCAACGGCGGCGCGATCGCGCTGGGCCACCCGCTCGGCGCCACCGGGGCCATGCTGCTGGGCACCGCGCTGGACGAGTTGGAACGCCGGGACCTGCGCCGGGCCCTGGTCACCCTGTGCATCGGCGGCGGCATGGGCGTCGCCACGATCATCGAGAGGTTGTCATGACCGACTGCCACGAGGGCATGACGAAGGCAGGCCCAGCATGACGGGCACGATCCGGTACGACCGCGACGCCGGCGGTGTCGTCACGCTCACCCTGGACGATCCCGGTCAGTCGGCCAACACGATGAGCCGGGCCTACGCCGCGTCGATGACCGCGGCCGTGGACCGGCTCGAGGCCGAGCGGGACGAGCTCACCGGCGTGATCGTCACCAGCGCCAAGCCGACGTTCTTCGCCGGCGGCGACCTGCCCGAGATGATCAAGGCGACGCCGGCCGACGCGCCCGCCCTCACCGCGCTGCTCACCACCATCAAGGCGGACCTGCGCCGGCTCGAGCGGCTGGGCCGCCCGGTGGTCGCCGCGGTGAACGGCTCGGCGCTGGGCGGCGGGCTGGAGATCGCGCTGGCCTGCCATCACCGGATCGCGCTGGACGCGCCGGGCGCCCGGATCGGCTTCCCGGAGGTCACCCTCGGGCTGCTGCCCGGCGCCGGCGGCGTGACCCGCACCGTCCGCATGCTCGGCCTGGCCGACGCCCTGACCAGGATCCTGCTGACCGGACGGCAGTTCCGTCCCGCCGCCGCCCGGGCCGCCGGGCTGGTGGACGAGGTCGTGGGCACCCCCGAGGAGATGCTGGCCGGCGCGCGGGCCTGGATCGCCGCCCACCCGGACGCGGCCCAGCCCTGGGACCGGCCCGGGTACCGGATCCCCGGCGGTGGCCGGGCCCTGGCCGCGCAGCTGCCGGCGTACCCGGCGAACCTGCGCAAGCAGCTGAAGGGCAACCGCCTGCCGGCGCCCGAGGCGATCCTGGCCGCGGCGGTCGAGGGCACCCAGGTCGATGTGGACACCGCGCTGAGGGTGGAGACGCGCTACCTGGTGTCGCTGCTGACCTCGCAGATCGCCAAGAACATGATCGGCGCGTTCTTCTTCGACCTGCGGGCGGTCAACGGCGGCGCGAGCCGGCCCGCCGTCGAGGTCGCCCCGGTGACCCGGGTGGCGGTGCTCGGCGCCGGGATGATGGGCGCCGGGATCGCGTACGCGTGCGCCCGCTCCGGGCTGGACGTCGTGCTCAAGGACGTCACCGCCGAGGCCGCCGCGCGGGGCCGCGGGCACGCCGAGAAGCTGCTGTCCCGCGAGGTCGCCAAGGGGCGGCTGGACGCCGAGCGCGCCGCGGCCGTGCTGGCCCGGATCACCGCCACCGCCGATGTCGCCGCGCTGACCGGCTGCGACGCGGTCATCGAGGCGGTCTTCGAGGACCCGGCGCTCAAGCACGCGGTGTTCGCCGAGGCCGAGCCGGTGCTCGCCCCGGACGCCCTGCTCGCCTCGAACACCTCGACGCTGCCGATCACCGGCCTGGCCGCCGGGGTGCGCCGGCCGGCGGACTTCATCGGCATGCACTTCTTCTCGCCGGTGGACCGGATGCCGCTGCTGGAGATCGTGGTCGGCGAGCGGACCGGCGACGCGGCCCTGGCCCGGGCGTTCGACCTGGCCCGGCGGATCGGCAAGACCCCGATCGTGGTCAACGACGGCCGGGGCTTCTTCACCAGCCGGGTCATCGGGCGGTTCCTCGACGAGGCGGTCACCATGCTGGCCGAGGGCGTGCCGGCGCCGTCGATCGAGCAGGCGGCGCTGCAGGCGGGCTACCCGACCGGGCCGCTGGCGCTGGCCGACGAGGTGTCGCTGAGCCTGATCCAGCGCATCCGGCGCCAGTTCGAGGCCGCCGCCGGCGACGACTTCCCGGTGCTGCCCGGGCACGCGGTCGTGGACCGCATGCTGGACGAGCACGACCGGCCCGGACGCGCGGCCGGCCGGGGCTTCTACGACTACGACGCCGGCCGCCGCGGCCGGCTCTGGGCCGGCCTGGCCGCCCTGGCCACCGCCGAGGGCCGCGCGATCCCGCTGATCGACCTGCAGGAACGGATGATGTTCGCGGAGGCGCTGGACGCGTTGCGCTGCCGCGACGAGGGCGTGCTGCGCTCGGAGGCCGACGGCGACATCGGCTCGCTGCTCGGCATCGGCTTCCCGGCCTGGACCGGCGGCGTGCTGCGCTACGTCCGGCAGTACCCGGGCGGGCCGGCCGGTTTCGCGGCGCGGGCGGCCGAGCTGGCCAAGACGTACGGCGAGCGCTTCACGCCGCCGGCGCTGTGACGGCCGGCCGGCTCAGAAGCAGGTGCCGCAGTTGCCGTTCGGCTCGTCGACGACGCCCCCGGGGTAAGGCGTCCCCGGGTGGACGACCAGGGGGCTGACGACCGGCGGCGGCGCCGTCGTCCCGCCGGCCGGGACCGCCGCCGCGGCCGGTGCGGCCGGCGCCACGGCGAGCAGGGCGGCCGCCAGGGCGGCGGCGGACAGCGTGCGCGGGCTCATCATCGGGACTCCTCGACGGGGTGGGTGGCCGGGACGGCGGGGGACGGTACGGCGATCGCGTGCGCGGCGCCGAGGACGAGCGCGAGCTGGAAGCGGTTCTCGACACCGAGACGGTCCATGAGGCCGCGCAGGGCGTAGACCACGGTCCGCCGGCTGAGACCGAGCTCGTGGGCGGCGGTCTGTTCACTGTGGCCGGCGGCCAGCATGTCGAGAATGGCCTGCTCGCGGGTGGTGAGCATGATGGGTGGCACCCCTTGTCGCTGAGGATCGGCGGCAGTGACCCAGAGCCGGCAGAAGACCTGGACCAGCCGGTCGACGGCGTCGGGGTCGGCCACCTCCACCGCCCCGGCCTCGAAGTCGGCGGGGTCCGCGGGGAAGATGGCCGCCCGGCGGTCGAACACCATGAGCTTGAGCGGCAGGCTCTCGGCCTCGCGGTGCTCGCTGCCCGGCAGCGGCTCCCGCCAGGTGACACCCCGCCGCGGCCGCCCGAGCGTGCGCAGGCGCACGCCGCGGGCGAGCAGGGCCCGGTCGACGGGGTCGGCCGCGGCCACGGCGTCCGGGCTGATGACGTCCTCGGTGTTGATGGCCAGATGCTCGTGCCGCTCGGCCGCGGCGAGCTCGGCGATCCGGCCGCGGGTGGCCTGCCGGGTGGGCAGCCGGCGCAGCAGGCCCGGCGGGATCCGGTCGAGGTGGAGGCCGGCGACCGTGGCCAGGTGCCGCTGGTACACCTCGCCGACCGCGGCAGGGTGGCGGCGGCGCTGCAGCAGCGCGGTGACCCGGCCGGGCTCGACGGCCGACCAGACGCGCTCCCGGCCGTGGTAGCCGGGCCGGACGGCGCCGACGGCGAACAGCTCCTCCACGGCGCGACCGATCCGCGCCTCGGGCACGTCGACCTGGCGGGACAGCTGCGCGCCGGTGGCCGGTCCGGACAGGGTCAGGGTCCGGTAGACCAGGTCCGCGTGCGGGGACAGTCCCCACCGGCCCAATGGCGCAATGACCGTGGTGGCCCTCGTCATCGCCTGTCACCCACTGCCCGTACCCCCGTTCGGCCGCGACTGCATCACGCCCGCGACGGTGCGGGCAAGGCCCGCGGGACTCGACGTTGCGCTCGTGCGCAAGCCGGGTCCGGGCCCGATGCCGATCAGCATCGCCGCTCACTGCCCACTTGCGCAATCGATGCCGGTCGACTTCTGGCCCGGGACCGGCGGCGATGCTCTATTGGGGAGCGACGGGGGTCAGCCGGCCACGGACCAGGGCCGGCCGGGCGGTACGGGCTCTCATGGCCAGGGGGATCATGAGGGCGGGAAGCGGTCGCCGACGCGACCCGGGGTGGACGACCGGGCCCCGCCGAGCGGGGCCGCGCCGGGAGGGGTGAAGCCTTCCGGCGCGGCCACCGGCCCAGGCGCCCCAGGGGGAGCAGACTAGCGCCTGCGGCCACGGTGCGTAACGGTCTCGTGCACCATCAGACAGATCGATGGACATCGACGAACAGCCGGGTTCAGGATCGCGGTGTGCAGCCCGAAGACATGCCGGACGCGTTCCTCAGCTACGCCCGCGAGGACGACCGGATCCTGAACAAATTCATCACCGGCTTCCGCAACCGGCTGGCCGACGAGGTGCGCCTGCAGACCGGCGAGCCTTTCACGATCTTCCAGGACAACCAGACGATGCTCTGGGGCGACAACTGGCAGGAGGTCATCGAGGCGGCGGTGGGCGGCGCCCGGTTCCTCATCCCGATCGTGACACCGTCGTTCCTGGGCAGCGGATACTGCCGGGAGGAGGTCGAGCTGTTCCGGCGGGCCGAGCAGCGCCGGGGCCGCGCCGACCTGATCCTGCCGGTGCACCTCGTCCAGACCGACGCCGTCACCGACAAGCGGCTCCGGGGCGCCGACGCCGTCGCCGACCTGCTGTCCGGCCGCACCATGCCCGACCTCACCGCCCTGAGCCGCCGGTCGATCGCGTCGCCACTGGTGAAGCAGACGATCGCCGAGCTGGCCCGGCACATCAAGGAGCGGCTCGCCCGCGACCGGACCGGCGGCGCCGGCCCGACGCGGCCCCCGCCGGACGTCCCGGCCCTCCCCGACTTCGTGCCGGTGCCGGTGCAGGACCGCGTCGGCGTTCTCGACGACCTGAAGGCGGCCCTGGCGCAGCCCGGCACCGTGGCGATCGAGCTGTACGGCGAACCCGGCATCGGCAAGACGGCCATCGCCGTGCAACTCGCTCACGACCTCGCCCGGGAGCGGACGGCGAGATACCTGACCGCCACCGGCAACCCGGCCGTGACCGTGAACTCGGTCCTGGAGAGCCTGGCCCGCGCCGTGCCCGATCCCGAGGACCACGACCGGCTGCTCGAACGGCTGGCCGGCCCGGAGATGGACCTGCTCACCCGCCTGGACGAGGTGCTCGACCGGCTCGGCCGGCAACCGGTGCTCCTCGTCGTCGACGACGCGCAGGAACTGCTCTCCGGCGGCGCGCTGCCGGACGACGGGCTGGGCCTGCTCCTCGCCGAGCTGGCCGGCCACCACGGGCACCGGGTCCAGCTCCTGTTCGTCACGGCCGAACCCCTGCCGCTGCGCGGTCTGGCCCGCGTCCGCGTGGCCGAGGGCCTGCCTTCGCCGTTCTTCGGCCGTCTGCTGGCCGACCTGGAGGCCACCCGCGCGGTGGGCCTCGCCACGCTGCCGGAACCCGAGCTGCAGCGGGTGACCGGGGGGCGGCCGCGGTCGGCCGAGCTGATCTACGGGATCCGGGCCGGCCAGTCCCCGCCGGCCTACGACCCGCTCCCCGCGGGGGCCGGTCCCCCGGGCCTGGAGGCCGCGCTGCTGGACAGCCTCGACGAGGCCGGGGCCGGCGTGCTGCAGGCGCTGGCGGTCTACGGCCGCCCCGCCCGCGCCGACGCGGTGGCTCACCTCGCCGAGCTGCCGGAACCGGAGGTCGGCGCGATCCTGGCCGAACTCGTCCGGCGGCGCGTCGTCCGCCGGCACGGCGATCGTCACCACCTGCCCGCCGCGGAGGCGGAGCGACTGACGGTCGCCCTCGCGCCCGGGACCCTGGCCGAGCGGCGCCGGCACGCCGCCCGGTTCCTCGAGGCCGCCGCGCGGGGCCGGCCGGCCGGCTGCCTGGCCGATCTGGCGGATGCGCTCGACGCCATCGACCTGCACGTCTCCGCCGGCAACGCGTCCCATGCGCTGGCCCTCATGACGGACCTCGACGAACGCCACCTGAAGGAGTGGGGCCACAGTGACGTGCTGACGCCCTGGCTGCGCCGGCTGTCCGGCGAGCTCACCGACCTGGGCGAGCAGGTGCAGAACGCTGCCCTGCTGGGCCGGGCGCTGGCGCACCAGGGCCGGCTGGACCAGGCCATCCTGACGCTCTACGCGGCCGGAAGGCTGAACAACGCGCTGCGCAGCACCGACAACCAGCTGACCCTGCTGGTCCAGCTGGGCGGCTACCACTTCCGGGCCGGGGAGGTCCGGCGGGCCGCGGCCCGGTACGGCGACGCGCTCCGGGCGGCGCCGGCCGGGCATCGGATGATCGCCGCGGCCTGGGCCGGGCTGGCCCTGTGCCGGGCCGAGACCGGTGACTTCACCGCGGCGCTGGACGGCATCGGGACCGCGCGCCAGGCCGTCGGCGGGGACGCGTCCGGCTCCGAACTGCTCCGGGTACGGCTCCGGCTCAGCGAGGCGGCGATCCGACTGGAGCTGGGCGAACGCGGCTGCCTGGAGCTGGCCCGGGAAGCCGGCGACACCGCCCGGCGCGCCGGGGCCGACGTGCTCGGCGCTCGGTGCGACGAGGTGCTGGCGCGCGCGTGGATGCTCCGCGACCGCCGCGAGGACGCGCTGGCCGCCGCGGCGGCGGCGTACCGCGTGGGCACCCGGGTGGGCAGCCCGGAGCTGACCCGGACGGCGGGAACGACGCTGGCCACGGTGCGGCTGTGGCGCGGCGAGATCGAGCCGGCCCTGGTGGCGGCGCGGGTGGCCGCCCGGTTCCGGCGGAACCCGCTGGTCGCCGAAGCGATCGCCGTGAAGGGAGTGGCCGCCTACCGGACCGGCCGCGACGACCGGCTCGCCGCGGCCGCGTTCCGGGAGGCCGCGCAGCGCGCGAGGGATCTGCTGGACCGTCAACCCGGTTCCTACCGGCTGCACGAGACGCATGGTCTGGCCCTGGCCGGGCTGGCGCTGCAGGACGGCGGCGACGAGGAGGCGGCCGTCGCGGCGTACCGCCGGGCGATCGCGGTGGACCACGACGTTCCCGGCGCGGCCCGGCGGCGGCAGGTGCTGTTCGCGGCCCTCACCGCCGAGGAGTCCGATCGGGTGCTCCCCCGCCTGCGGGACCTGCTCGGGTGATCAGAGCCAGCCACGCGCCTGAGCCCTGACGATGGCGTCGGTGCGGTTCTCTGCGCCCAGCCGGGTGTAGAGCTCACGCAACAGCCGGAACATCATCCGCTCGGAGTACCCCGCCTCGACGGCGATCTGACCGACGGTCCGGCCGGCGGCCAGGCCGCGCAGCCACTTGCGCTGGTCCGGCGTCGGCCGGTCCGATGCGGGCTCCGGTGGCCGGGACAGGGCGCGCAGGACCTCGACGGGCACGAGGCTCTGGCCCCGTACCGCCGCGGCGAAAGCCTCGCTCAGGGCCGACGGGCTGGCATCGCGGGCGACCACGCAGGCCGCCCCGGCGCGCAGCGCCCGCACCGACGCGGCGACCGACACCTGGTCGAGCAGGGCGACCAGCACGACCTCCGACCGGCTGTGGTGCAGCTCCTCCAGCAGCTCCCAGTCGGTCTCCGACCGGATGGTCAGGACCACGGCCCGGACCTGCTCGTCGCGGACCCAGCCGGCGAGGTCCTCTGGCGCGTCAGACTCGAAGCCGGCGTCGTGCAGAATTCGCCGGACGCCGTGACGGAACACCGGCAGGGGATCGGCGACGGCGATCCGCAGTTGCATGGAACGTCGACCTCCGAGCGTCCGGACCGAGTGCCCGCTGATCCTTGCCGATGCTCGTGGCGGACGCCAGCGGGCCGTCTCTGTGCAGGATCGTGCCGTCACGATGGCGTCATGGACCGGCAGACCGACTCACACTTAGCGTGAGGACGTGCCTACTCCTAGTGATCCAGACGACCCGCCGCTGTGGTCGCGGGGCGGCGGAGACGACGACTTCCACGAGACCGAGGTCTTCTCCACGCTGGGCGAGCTCAAGGTGGAGATCGAAGCGTGCCTCGACCACTTCGCGGCTTCGCACCACACAGTGGCGGAGATCATCGAGCAACTGCAGGCGATCTCCGACCGGCTCGGCTGGTCCGCCGCCGAGACGCAGTCCGAGGCCCTCCTGCAGGCGTCGTACGGGCTGACCCAGGTGCTGGAGGTGCTTGACAACGCCCGGGTCAACCTCGCCGAGGTCCACGAGTACGGCGCGTCCTACCTGCGCAGCCTCGGATTCACCAGGTGAACTCGCGGCCCTGCGCCTCGCCGCCCGGCAGCAGCGACCGGCCGGTGTACCGCCAGGACTCGACCACGACGTAGCGGTGCCCGCGCGGCGCCTCCAGGTCCACCGGCCCGCAGGTGTGCTCGGGGGCGAAGTCGGTGAACATCATGCCCTCGCAGGTGTACGGCCCGGCGACGACCTCGTCGGTGCCCGCCTCGCGGACCGCCAGCGAGACGTCCGCCTGCACGCCCGGGCCGGCCTCGATGTGACCCACCACCCGGATCGCGGCGCCCACGGCATGGCAGGGCCGCGCCAGCACCGGATGGCCGATGTCCCAGTTCAGCTCGTCGCCGCACTGCCACGGCCCGAAGGCCACCTCGGCGGCCGCTCCCACCGACGCGCCGGCGGCCGGCGCGCCGGCGGGCAGCCCGGCCGGGGGACGCCGCGACTCCCTCGCCGGGCCGCCGGCGGCGGCGGAGGACCGGGCGGCGGAGGACCGGGCGCCGTCGCCCGGCGGGACGGCCGAGCCCCGCTCCGCCACCCGCACGGCCGGCGCCGCGGCGCTCGGCCCGGGGGTGCCCAGCGCCTGCGCCGGCGCCGGTCCGGCGCTGGTGCGGGCGGCGGCCGGCGCGCCGATCGCCTGCCACACGGTGTAGCCGCCGACCGCGGAGGCGGTCAGCGCCCCGGCGATCAGCGCGATGATCGCCCCCGAGCGGCCCCAGACCCAGCTGCGCGGCCGGTTCAGCGGGCGGCGGCGGGGGGCGACGGCCGGGCGCGGCGGGGCGGGTGGGGCCACCCCGCCCGGGGGCTCGGTGTCGCCGTGGCCCAGCGGCGCGGGCAGGGGCGGTTCGCCGGCGGCGATCCGGGCCAGGTCGCGCAGCATCGGGGCGAGCTCGTCGCCGGGCGGGCGCCGCCGCGGGTCCTTGTCCAGGCACGCGTCGATCACCGCCCAGGCCGGGTCGGACAGGCCCGGCGGGCGGGTGACCGCGTCGTCCAGGTGGCGGCGCAGCACGGCGAGCGGCTCGCCGGTGAACGGGGTACGCCCGGTGAGCAGCTCGTAGAGGACCACGCCGACGGCGTACACGTCGGCCTCCGGGCCCGCGTCGCCGCCGCTGATCACCTCCGGGGCCATGTAGTGCGGCGTGCCGATGATGGCGTGCGGCGTGGTGAGCCCGGCCGCGTCGACGACCCGGGCGATGCCGAAGTCGGTGAGCCGAGAGTCGGCGCGCCCGTCGACGGTCTGCAGCAGGATGTTGTCCGGCTTGACGTCGCGGTGCACCACGCCCAGCGCGTGCGCCTCGGCCAGCGCGGCGGCGACCTGGGCGAGCAGCCGGGCCGCCTCGGCGCCGGCCAGGGTGCCCGCCGAGCGCAGCCGTTCGCGCAGGCTGCCGCCGGCCACGAAGTCCATCACCAGGCCGAGCGACTCGCCGGCGCTGAACAGGTCCCGGACGCCGACGATGTGCTCGTGGCGCACCAGCATCAGGATCGTGCGCTCCTGCACGAAGCGGGTGACCAGTTTCGGCTGGCGCAGCAGGCCCTCGTGCAGCAGCTTGACGGCGACCTGCTCGCCCGAGGTGCGCTCGATCCCCCGCCACACCGTGCCGGTGGCGCCCTGCCCGACGGGGCAGATCAGGATGTACGAGTTGCCGACGCACCGGCCACTGAGGTCGACGGTGGCGGGCTCGTCGAGGCCCGTTCCGTGGGTGGCGGAGTCTGGCTGCACGTCTCGTGGTGTCCTTTCGGCGGCGGCATCGCTGGCGACGACGATGGTCGTGGTCGATCCCGGGCCGGGCAATGGGGCAGCGCCCGAAGTGTCGGGAAGAGTCAGGTCATCGACGCTGCCGTCACCATTCGTCGCATTCCTCGTTGGGAAACGCACGAAATCAGCAGGAATGACTGACGTGTTCCCGGGCATCACGCGCCCATGACCACGACGAACCAGACGAGGACCAGGGCGACGGCCGACGTCGCGGCCGATACCGCGCTGCGCCGCCTGGGCCGTCTCCTCCAGCAGAGCGGTTATGCGTTCACCACCGTTACACCAGCCACCCACGAACGGGTGAACGCGCGCGCGGGGCACGCCCGCGCGCGGGACCTGCGGGACGTGTTCGGCTGGAGCCGGCCGTTCGGCCCCGGCGTGCTCCCCGGGCCGTTCCTCGCGCTCATGGACGACGCCGGCGTCCTGGACCGCGACGGGGACGGCTGGCGCAGCCGGGTGCGCTTCTCCTCGTACGACGGCGAGCTGTTCGTGCACTCGTCCTTCCCCACCACCGCGGCCGACGCGGTCTTCTTCGGCCCGGACACCCACCGGATGGCGGACGCCGCGGCCGCCCAGCTGCGGACCCGCCGGCGACCGGTGCGCCGCGCCGTGGACGTGGGCTGCGGCACCGGGGCCGGGGCGGTCACCGTGGCCAAGCGCGCGCCGGAGGCCGAGGTGCTGGCCGTCGACGTCAACGACGCCGCGCTGCGGTTCGCCTCGGTCAACACCGACCTGGCCGGCACCCCCGGAGTCCGGCCCGTCCGCAGCGACCTGCTCGCCGACGTCGACGGCGACTTCGACCTGATCATCTCCAACCCGCCGTTCATGATCGATCCGGCCGGCCGGGCCTACCGCGACGGCGGAGGCGAACACGGGCACGCGCTGCCCCTGGCCGTCCTCGGCGCCGCCGCCGAGCGCCTCACCCCGGGCGGCTCCCTGGTGCTGTTCAGCGGCACCGGGATCGTGGCCGGGCGGGACCCGTTCCGGCAGGCCGCCGCCGAGGTGCTGGCCGGCACGGACCTGCGGTGGTCCTATCGTGAGGTGGACCCGGACGTCTACGGCGAGGAGCTCGACGGCCCGGCGTACGCGCACGCCGAGCGCATCGCCGTCGTCCTGCTCACCGCCGTCCGCCCGGACTGAGCCGGCCGGCGCCGATCCCCCGCCGGGCCGCCCCGCGGCCCGGCGCCGCCCTGCGTGAACGGTGGAGACGATGGTCCTGACGGTGGGCGTGGAGGAGGAGTTCCTGCTGCTCGACCCGGTCACCGGGGAGAACGCCCCGGTGGTGGAGAAGGTGCTGGCCGGCCTCACCGGCGCGGCCCGGGCGCAGAGCCGGCTGGAGGTCCGGCACAGCATGGTGGAGATGGTCACCGGCGTCTGCACCGGGCTGGCCGAGGTCCGCGAGCAGCTCGGCGGGCTGCGCCGGGCCGCCGCCGAGTCGGCCGCCGCCACCGGCGCCGCCCTGGTCGCGATCGGCGCCACCCCGATCGCGGACCCGCGGCGCACGGTCACCGACAACCCCCGGTTCCGGGCGATCGGGCGGCACTACGGCCCCATCGCCCACGACCCGGCGGTGTGCGGCTGCCACGTGCACGTCGGCGTGAGCGACCGCGAGCTCGCCGTCCGGGTCTGCGACCGGCTGCGGGTGTGGCTGCCGGTGGTGCAGGCCCTGACGGTCAACTCGCCGCTGTTCTCCGGCGCGGACACCGGGCACGCCAGCTGGCGGTCGATGCAGCTGGAGCGCTGGCCCGGCCTGGGACCGGCGCCGCTGCACGGCTCGGGCGCCGGCTACGACCGTACGGTGCGCACGCTGGTCGCCTCGGGCGTGATGCTCGACGAGAGCATGGTGCTCTGGTACGCCCGCCCGTCCGCCACCTGGCCCACAGTGGAGGTCCGGGTCGGCGACGTCGGCCTGACCGTCGACGACGCCGTGCTGGTCGCCGGCCTGATCCGGGGGCTGGTCGGCGCCGCCGTCGAGGACGTCGTGGCCGGGCGGCCGGCCCCGGAGGTCCCCGACCACGTGCTGCGCGCCGCGCACTGGAACGCCGCCCACGCCGGCCTCGCGGGCACGCTGCTGGACCCGGTCCGCGGCGTCGCCCGGCCGGCCTGGGACCTGGTCGGTGAGCTGGTCGCCGCCGTCACCCCGGTCCTGGCCCGGCACGGCGACCTGGCCGGCACGCACGACGGGCTGCAGCGGTTGCGCCGGACGGGCACCGGCGCCGAGCGGCAGCGCCGGATCCTGGGCCGCACCGGCGACGTCCCGGCCACCCTGACCGAGCTGGCCCGCCTGACCGTGAGCTGAGCCGGCGACGGCGCAGATACCACGAATGTTCGGCGCGGACCGGGGTACTCGCCGCGCGGCCGCCGGCGCCGCGGACGGGACGGGACGAGGCGCCGGCCGGGTGGGACGCGGCCCGGCGACCCCGGCCGTCACCCCTGCCCGCCGTACGCCCCACCCGAAGGAGCCCGCCGTGACGGATCCACTGGCGCCGCCCGCTCTCGGCGCCGAGCGCGTCGTCTGCCCGGACGGCCCGGAACGGCCCCTGCTGGAGGCCGTCTCCCGGGCCCTGCTGCGGCGTGGCTGCGAGGACCTGGACCGGGTGCCGGTGCTGGGCCGGCGCGGCAACCTGCCGGGCGACCTGCGGGGCCCGGCGCTGGCGTACGAGGACTGCGCCGAAGCCGTGCCGCTGGCCCAGGTGGACCGGGTGGACGCGGCCGCGGTGGCCGGCTGGGTCACCGGGCGCTACCCGGCCGGGCCGTACCCGGCGGTCGTGCTGGGGTCGGCCCACGGCAGCGCGGCGCACCTGGCCGCGGCCCTCGGCGCGCCCTGGCTGCCGACCGGCTTCACCGTCCGGGTGCCGTGGCCGGGCGGCAGCGTCGGCGACTGGCCCGCGGCGATGGAGTGGGGCGCGCAGCTGGCCGACCTGATCCTGGCCGGGAACCCGGGCGTGACCGTGCGCCAGGTGCACGACCCGGCCGGGCGCGGCCCGTTGTGCGGGGCGACGGTGACCCTGCACGTGCGCTGGCAGCGGCTGCCCGCCGCGTACCGGGAGTTCCTGCACACCGGCCTGCGGCCGGGCGGCACCGCGCTGACGCTGCGGGACACCCGGACCTGGCCGGTGCTGGAGCTGACCGACCGGCACAGCTTCCAGCTGGGCAGCCCGGCCAACGGGCTGCGGCACGAGGACCAGACGGTGGACAACCCGTCGTTCCGGCGGCTGCTGGAGAGCCTGGGCGAGGACCGCTGGTCGACGCCGCACCTGGACACGCCGCCGCGCTACGCCGAGACCGCCGGCGAGCCGGAACTCGACAGCGAGCTGCGGCGGTTCGGGGCGGACGCCGCCCGGCCGGTGCACCGGGTGCTGTACCCGGGGCCGGAGGTGCTCAGCGCCTGCGTGGCCGACCTGTACCGGGAATGGCTGGACAGCTCCGGCCGCGACAGCGACAGCTGTGTGGTGGAGAGCGGCCGGCTGATCGACCCGTGGCAGGTGCTGACCGCGGGGCTGGTGCCGTACTGGTGCGAGTCGGCGGCCCGGCCCGCGCTCGACGCCGCCGAATGGTGGCTGGCCGGCAGCCGGGCCTTCGCCGCCGTGACCGCCCTGCCGGACCCGCCCGGCACCATCTGCGACGCGTACGCCGGGGCCGCGCAGTGGCGGGCGCTCACCACCTTCGCCGGGCAACACCCGCACCTGAGCCGGACCGCGCTCAGCCGGTATCCGACGCTGCCGCTGCCGATCAGCCACGCCTCCGAGGTGCTGCGCCTGCGCCACGGACGCACCGGCGCCCCGGGCCGGTTGCCGCTGGACCATGCGGTGTCCGCGCTGCGGCGTTCCGGGTCGCGGCTGGGACTGCTCGTGGTCTGAACGGGCCGGCGGCTCAGCGGGGCGCGACTTCAGCGGCCGCCACCACCCGGCGGTCGTCGGCGGTGTGCCGGGTGACCCCGGTGCTGTCGAACAGCTCCAGCAGCGGCACGGCGACCCGGCGGCTGGTGTCCAGCGCCTGCCGGGCCTCGCTGACGGTGAACGGGTGCGGCAGCCGCGCCAGCACCTGCGCCGCCCGCCGCGGCGCGTCGGCGCGCAGGACGACGTTGTCCGCGAGCTGCACCACCAGGCCGGCGCGGACGGCGGCGCCGAGCTGCCGGGCGCCGAGCCCGAGCTCGGCCAGCCGGTACGCCTCCGGCGCCACGAACGGCCGGTCGCCCAGCCCGTCGAAGGCCCGGTCCACCGCCGCGACCAGCTCGGCGGGCACGCCGGCCCCGGCGGTGGAGACGCGCCCGCCCCGCGCCACCAGCGGCGGGCGCACGAGGGCCTCGACCAGCGCCCGGTCGGGCAGGCCGAGCCGGCGCCGCAGGGCCTCGACGGGGGCGCCGGGCTCCAGGGGGTGCTCCCGGGCGTGCCGGTCCACCTCCCGGGCCAGCCGCCCGGCCAGCCCGGACCAGTGCGCCGGGTCCGCGAGCCAGTCGCCGGCCACCGGGTCGCCCGGCTCCTCGACGCCCATCCGGAGCAGGTCGTCGCGGCGTACCAGCAGCCGGCGGCGCAGCTCGCCGGCCAGGTCGGGCCGGCCCGGCAGCTCGGCCAGCACGGCGGCCCGGGCCGCGGCCGCGCCCCGCCGGTCGAGCCCGGGCGGTACGACGTCCAGCACGGTCACGCCGCCGGCCACGTGGTGCCGGCCGGGATCGCGCAGCAGCGCCCGGTCCCCGATCCGCAGCGGCAGCGGGCTGTGCAGCCGCAGCCGGGCGGTGTCCGCGCCCAGCGGCCGGACCCGGGCGCTGACGGCGGCGGATCCGATGTGCAGCGTGACGGTCGCGGGCAGCCCGGCCACCGGGTCCCCGTGCACCCGGACGTCGACCAGGTCGGTGAGCCGGAACCGGCCGGGGGTCAGCAACGCCCGGCCGCGGCCGACCGTCTCCTTGTCGACGCCGCGCAGGTTGACCGCCACCCGCGCCACCGCGCCGACCCGCCCGGCCGCGGCGCCGAGGCTCTGCAGCCCGCGCACCCGCACCGGCCGGGCGGCCCCGGTCAGCTCCAGCTCGTCGCCGGCCCGCAGCTCGCCCGCGCCGAGCGTGCCGGTGACCACGGTCCCGGCGCCCCGGACGGTGAACGAGCGGTCGATCCACAGCCGGACCGGAGCCGCCGCGTCGGGCGCGGGCAGCCGGGCGACGAGCCGGTCCAGGGCGGCCCGCAGCGCGTCGATCCCGGTGCCGGTGACGCCGCTGACCGCGACCGCCTCGACCGCCCCGAGCGAGGTGGCGGCGAGCTCGGCGCGGGCCGCCGCGGTGGCGGGCCCCGGATCGGCGAGGTCGCTGCGGGTGACGACGAGCAGGCCGTGCCGTACGCCGAGCGCGTCGAGGGCCGCGAGATGCTCGGCCGACTGCGCCCGCCAGCCCTCGTCCGCGGCGACGACGAAGACGGCGGCCGGCACCGGCCCGACCCCGGCGAGCATGGTGGCGACGAACCGCTCGTGCCCGGGCACGTCGACGAACGCGACGGTGGCGCCCGAGGGCAGCGACGTCCAGGCGAAGCCCAGGTCGATGGTCATGCCCCGGCGGCGTTCCTCGGCCCACCGGTCGGGTTCCATCCCGGTCAGCGCGCGGACCAGCGTGGACTTGCCGTGGTCGACGTGCCCGGCGGTGGCCAGGACGTGCATCAGCGGCCCTCGGCGCGGCCGGCCACGACCGCGGCCCGGACGGCGGCGACCAGGTCGGCGTCGCGGTCGGCCGGCACGCACCGCAGGTCCAGCAGGAGCCGGCCCCGCTCGACCCGGCCGACCACCGGGGTGGGACCCAGCCGCAGCGCTTCGGCGTACCGGCCGGGCAGCGACAGCGCCCACGACGGGAGCTCGAGCTCGGGCGCCCCGCCGCCGCCGACGACCGCGACGGACTCCACCAGCTCGGCGTCGGCGTCGGCCAGCCCGGCGCGGGCCTGCTCGGTGCGGGCCCGCAGGGCGCCGGGGTCGTACCGCAGCGCCTGCCAGGTCGGCGTGGCCGGGCCGGTCAGGGTGGCCTGCAGCGCGGCGAGGGTCAGCTTGTCGACCCGCAGGGCGCGGGCCAGCGGATGCCGGCGCAGCCGCCCGACCAGCTCGGCGGCGCCCAGCAGCAGCCCGGCCTGCGGGCCGCCGAGCAGCTTGTCGCCGCTGGCGATGACCAGGTCGGCCCCGGCGCCCAGCGTGGACGCGGCGTCCGGCTCGGCCGGCAGCAGCGGGTCGGGCGCGAGCAGCCCGGAGCCGATGTCGGCGACCACCGGCACCCCGAGACCGGTCAGCTCGCCCACCTCGACGGCCCGGGTGAACCCGCGCACCACGAAGTTGGACGGGTGCACCTTGAGGATGAAACCGGTGTCCGGCCCGACGGCGGCCGCGTAGTCGGCGCGCGCGGTGCGGTTGGTGGTGCCGACCTCGCGCAGCCGCGCCCCGGTCGACTCCAGCAGGTCGGGCAGCCGGAACCCGTCGCCGATCTCGACCAGCTCACCCCGGCTGACCACGATCTCCCGGCCGGCGGCGAGCGCGGTGGCGGCCAGCACGAGCGCGGCGGCGCCGTTGTTGACCACGTGCACGTCCCCGGCGGCGGGCACCGCGGCGGCCAGCGCGGCCAGCGCGGTGCGCCCGCGCCGGGCCCGGCGGCCGGTGCCCAGGTCCAGCTCGACGTCGGTGTGCCCGCCGGCGGCGACGACCGCGGCGAGGGCGGCCGGCGACAGGGCGGCCCGGCCCAGGTTGGTGTGCAGGATGACGCCGGTGGCGTTGAGCACGGTCCGCAGCCCGCCGGCGGTGCCGGGCAGGGCGGCGACCGCGGCCGCGGCGACCTGGGCGGGCTCCAGCTCGCCGGCGCGGACCCGCTGCTGGGCGGCGACGACCGCGGCCTTGACCGGCCCACGGCCGAGCCGGGCGGCGGCCTCGACGAGCCGGGGATCGGCGAGCACCGCATCGGTACGCGGGACCAGCCTGCGCCGGTCAACCGTGGCCTCAGCCAACCCCTGCCTCCTCCGTCGCGTGCCGCCGATCCACCGTACTGCGAGCGGCCCGAGGTGGGCGGGACGGCTCACCTCGGCCAGGCGAGGAGCAGGATGATCACGGCCGCCGGGCGTCGATCACCAACCCCTCCGCTTGCTGATCTCGTCGGCGACATCCTCGACGGTACGGCCGTCGGTGTCGATCCGCACGTCGCCGATATCGGCGCTTTCCAACGCCGCCGCCTGCGCGACCGCAGCTTCGCGCGCACGAGCCAGCACGACAGCGGGTCGGCCACGCAGCTCGTCACCGGCGATGGGTGGGCCGCCGCCCAGCCCTCGCTGCCGGATGCGCTCGGCCAATTGGTCGGGACCCGCGTGCAGCCGGTAGAGCCGCACGGTGGCGGCGGGCAGGGTCCGGAGATAGCGAAGGACCTGGCTGTGGTGCTCGACCGGGCCGACCACCACCAGGCGCCGGGCGCCGTACCCGTGGAAGTCGGCCCAGACAGCGGCGAGATTCGCCGCCTTGAGCCGGTGGTGGCCGGCATCGTGCCCGGTCGCCGGGTGGAGGAAGCCGATCTGCTGCAGGTCGACGAACCCGGTGATGTGTCCCGCACGCCGCGACCGGTCAGCCACTTCCCAGCCGATCATCGACTTGCCGACCGCCGTCGTACCGCACAGCCAGAGGATCTCACCGGGCGTTCGCGGCGGGTCCGGCCAGGGACCGGGCTGTCGGACGGGCTGGTCCGGCCACCGGTCGCGGACGGTTCGGAGTACCTCGGCGACCGTGCGCCCGGTGGTGTCCAGGACCGGGTAGTCGAGCGAACCGCGGTCGAGGACCTCCGCGTCGCGCAGCGCCGATTCCCGTTGTTCCCCGGGACGGGCCCGGGCCTCCAGGCGCCGGCGCAGCTCCGGCTGGTCACAACGCATCCGTAACACGGTGAGCGCGGCCCGCGTCAGGTACTCGGTATGGATGCCCCGGCGGGAGTCGATACATCCCGAGACGATGAGGCAGCCGGCGCCGGCCGCCGCGAAGTTGGCGACCGCACGACCGAGGATGCGCCCCTGCAGCAAGGTGCGGCCGGGATCGGACGGAATCTCCGGGAAGCACATGCCCACCTGGTCGATGTCGATGTACCCGGCTGCGGGCAGCCCGGTGAACAGCTCCCACGCCACGGCGGACTTGCCCACGCCCGAAGGGCCACACAACCACAGCACTGGAAGAGCCGGCACAGCCGGAGCATCACCCACCGCCGCGTCCGCCGGCAAACACTTTCCCGTACTCACAGCGACCGCGTCCACAGCTCAACGGGCGACTGCGGAGTGGCGGAGGCGGACGGGAATCGAACCCGCCCGGCCCAGATACTGGGCCACACCGGTTTTGAAGACCGGGAGGGGCACCAGCCACCTGAACGCCTCCGCCGATCACCCTAGGCCGCCCGCCCCGGCCCCGCACGGCGGGATGCCCCCGGTCATGCGAGAGTGCGATGGTGACGAGCACACAGGCCCGGCGGCTGACCGGGTACGCGCACGGCGGCGGCTGCGCCTGCAAGATCCCTCCCGGCGAGCTGGAGACCGTGGTCTCCGGCCTGCTGGGTGAGTCCGCGCCGCGCGGCCCCGGGGAGCTGCTGGTCGGGCTGGACGACGGGGACGACGCGGCCGTGGTGCGGATCTCCGGCGGGGTCGCGATCGTCGCCACGGCCGACTTCTTCACCCCCGTGGTGGACGACGCCTACGACTGGGGCCGGATCGCCGTGGCCAACGCGCTGTCCGACGTGTACGCCATGGGCGGCGCGCCCGTCGTCGGCATCAACCTGCTGGCCTGGCCGCGGGACGTGCTGCCGATGGAACTGGCCGCCGAGGTGCTGCGCGGCGGGTTGGCCGTGGCCCGGGAGGCCGGCTGCCACGTGGCCGGCGGCCACAGCGTCGACGATCCCGAGCCCAAGTACGGGATGGCCGTCACCGGCATCGCCGACCCGGACCGGCTGATGCGCAACGACGCCGGGGTGGCCGGGGTGCCGCTGACCCTGACCAAGCCGCTGGGTCTCGGGGTGCTCAACAGCCGGCACAAGCGGACCGGTGAGGTGTTCCCGCAGGCCGTCGCGGCCATGACCGAGCTGAACCGGGCCGCCGCCGAGGCCGCGCTGGCCGCCGGCGTCGTGTGCGCTACCGACGTGACCGGGTTCGGCCTGCTCGGGCACCTGCACAAGCTGGCCCGCGCCAGCGGGCTGACCGCGCGGATCGACGCCGCCGCGGTGCCGTATCTCGAGGGCGCCCGGGACGCGCTGGCCGCCGGCCACGTCAGCGGCGGCACCCGGCGCAACCTGGACTGGGTGCGGCCGCACCTGGTCGCGGCCGGGGTCGGCGAGGACGAGCTGCTGCTGCTGGCGGACGCGCAGACCTCCGGCGGGCTGCTGGTGGCCGGCGAGTTGCCCGGCCACCCGGTGATCGGCGAGCTGCTGGCCGCCCACGGCGACGGGACCACGGTGCTGGTCGGGTGAGCGCGGGGGCCGGCGCCGTCAGTGCTCTGCGAGCGCTGCGGCACACGGCCGTGCTGGCGGCGCTCGGCACCCTGGGCAGCGCCCGGCCGGCGCCCGCCGGCTGGACCACGCCGGTTGACGACCGTCGGGAGTGGCACATCCCGGCAATTCCCGGTCGCTCCGGGGTGGCCGTCCCGGGTCGGGGGTACTGACGCGGCTCGCAGCCGCGCCGGTCCGATCCGGACCGGGAATTTCCGACAGGAGCCCCCCGTGACGACCGAGCCGTTCGCCCGGCGGATACCGGACCCCGACGAGCCGCAGCTGTCCCCCGCGGACATCGCCGCCGGCGAGAGGTACGCCGAGCCGCACGATCCCGGCCCCGCCGAGCAGTACGCCGGCGCGCCCGTCCCCGACCCGTGGGAGGAGGCGTCCGATGGCGAGCTGGAGCCTGGTGCCGTGCCTGGTGACCCTCAGGAGTGAGTTCAACCAGGTCGCGCCCGGCCGGGACAAGTCGAGCGACGGCTCCATCGGCGACACCGCGCACGCGCAGAGCTCGTCGGACCACAACCCGGACGAGACCGGCAGCACGCCGTACGAGGACGCCGACTCGATCAACGAGGTCCACGCCATCGACGTGGACCGGGACCTGCGCACGCCCGGCTGGACGATGCCGAAGGCGGTGGAGATCATCGTCGTCCGCCACCGCCAGGGCCGGGACGACCGCCTGCAGAACGTGATCTACAACCGCCGGATCTGGTCCCGCTCGTGGGGCTGGACGGCGCGCGCCTACACCGGGTCGAACGCCCACACCCAGCACGCGCACTTCTCCGCCCGCTACACCACCGCCCAGGAGCGCGACACCCGGCCCTGGGGCCTACTGGAAGCCGAGGAAGACGACATGGCCACGATCACCCAGTCCGATTTCAACGCCCGCATGGACGCGTGGTGGAACTCCCGGATGAGCCCCAACGCCGAGGACAACCCGCAGCGCGCCGCCCTGCGCGTGGCCCCCTGGCAGCAGACCGTCGGCCGCACCGGGCGCAGCACGCACGAAGTGGTGTTCACCGACATGCTGGCCCTGCTCCAGCAGGCCGCCGGGGTGGATCCCGAGCAGGCGGCCAAGCAGCTGCTCGCCGGGCTGGACGACCAGGCCGTCCTGGACGCCGCGGCGGCCGCCCTGGCCGATCCCGAGCGGTCCAGCGAGCAGACGGCGGCCATGCTGCGGACCGCCCTGGGCGACCGCGCCCAGGAGGTGGGCCGGCTGCTCGCCGGCTGACCGCCCGGCGCGGCGGTCGCTACTGCGCCGGCCCCTGGGTCTTGGCGTCCGGGGCGCCGCCGTTCTCGGCCGCCCGCCGGGCCAGCCGCTCCCGCTGCGGCAGGACGGTGTACTTCGGGTCGCGCGCCGAGGCCAGCCCGCCCTCGAAGATGCCGAACCGGGTGGCCAGCGAGGCTGTCAGCAGCGACAGGCCGGACAGCGCCGAGACGACCCGGCTGCGCCGGCCGAGCACCGCCCCGGCGACGCCCAGCGCGGTCAGCGCCCGCCCGGTGCGCAGCAGCCGGCCGGGCCGGCCGAGCGCGTACGGCTCGCTGAGGATGCCCTTGGTGGTCTCCACCCGGTGCGCGCCGTACAGCTCCATCGCGGCGCCGAAGACGGCCATCCGCCGGGCCGGGCCGGCCTGCGCGACCGGGGCGGCCAGCAGGCCGACCCCGGCCCCGCTGGCCAGCGCGCTGCCGGCGAAGACATAGGGCAGTTCCGGGTACGCCGCGTGCCAGCTCGGCGTCGCGGTGTCGGCCAGCAGCACCGCCGTGTAGGTGGCCAGGGCCGGCGCCACCAGGGCGGCGCCGTACTGTCCGGCCGTGCCCGCCGGCGGCAGCAGCTTGCGGGCCACGCCGAGCACTCCCCGTTCGGGCAGCAGCGGGGCCGCCTCGGCCACCGCCGCCGCGCCGGCGGCCGCGCCGAACGCGCTGAGGATCCAGGTGCCCATCGACATCGGCGAGGTGGGCTTGGCCACCCGCAGCATGTGCAGGAAGCGTTCCGGCCGGCCCAGGTCGTGGACCAGGAAGTACGTGCTGGCCACGAGCGCGCCCAGGGCGCCGACCCGGCCGGCGCGGCGCAGGGCGGGCCGCCCGGAGGCGTCGCCGCCGGCCGCGAGCAGCGCGGAACCCGCGGCGAGACCGCCGGTGAACAGGTACGCGGCGACGTCGTGGTGCCAGACCGCGGCCTTGACGATCGGCCGGCCGTAGTAGGACCGGAACTCGGCCGGCGGCACCATGGACCGGTCCCCGCCCCGGCCTCCCCCGCCGCCCCGCCGGCGTCCCTTGACGGCGGGGTCGCGGACCGGGCCGCCGGCCGCCTCGTCGCGGGCCAGGCCGCTGCCGGGCCGGCCCGCGGGGGGCGGGCTGAGCGACTCGTCGCGGGGACGTTCCGCTTCCTCGCGCGGCCTCATGGGCGCCGTCCCAGGAAGGACACGACCACCGTGGCGGCCATCGCCAGCGCCGCCACCGCGGCCCGCTTGTACATGTCCGGCAGGTCCCGGGTGGTCACGATCGGGTCCGGGGGCAGGCCGTACACCTCCGGCTCGTCGAGCAGCAGGAAGAACGCCCCGTCCCCGCCCACGCCGTCGTCGGGGCTGTTGCCGTACAGGCGGGCCGAGTCGACGCCCTGCTCGTGCAGCTTCTCCACCCGGTGCTGGGCGCGGGCGCGCAACTCGTCGAGCTCGCCGTACTGGATCGACTCGGTCGGGCAGGCCTTGGCGCAGGCCGGGGTCAGGCCGTCGCCGATCCGGTCGTAGCACATCGTGCACTTCCAGGCCCGGCCGTCGTCCTGGCGCTGGTCGATCACGCCGTACGGGCAGGCCGGGATGCAGTAGCCGCAGCCGTTGCAGATGTCCTCCTGCACCACCACCGTGCCGAACTCGGTGCGGAACAGCGCGCCGGTCGGGCAGACGTCCAGGCAGGCGGCGTGGGTGCAGTGCTTGCAGACGTTGGACATCATCAGCCAGCGGAAGTCGCTGCGCGGCGCGTCCATCGTGCGGCCGGGCAGGTCGGCCATCGGCATGCCGAGGAACTGCGGCTCGGCCCGCGGCGGGGCGATCGTGGCCGCGGCGGCGAGCGCGTCGACAGCGGGCGGGATGCCCGGGTCGGTGCCCATGTCCTGCCCGGAGCCGGCCGCCACCACGGCGGTGTGCGCGCTGACCGACGGGCCGACCGGCAGTCCGGCGAACGCGCCCGGGCTGTCCGTGGCGCCGCCGCGGTTGGCCACCGGCTGCTCGATGAACGCGACGTGGCGCCACGAGTTCGCGGTCAGGCCGCCGGTGTTGTCGTACGACTGGCCCAGCAGGTTGAACCCGTCGTCCGGGATCAGGTTCCACTCCTTGCAGGCCACCTCGCACGCCTTGCAGCCGATGCAGACGCTGGTGTCGGTGAAGAAGCCCATCCGGGGCGGCGCGTCGACGTGACCCGCGTCCGGCGCGGGGTCCAACGGGCCGTAGAGGCTGTTCGGACCGGCCATCAGGCCTCCTCCGGCTCGGGGCTGGTCTGCAGGGGCGTGTGGTGGTCCGGTTCCAGGCCGGCCCGGGCCCGGTAGCCCACCACGTACTCCAGCAGCGCCGGCCCGGTCGGGCGGCGGCCCGGCTGGATGTCGCAGGTGCCGACCTTGCTCTCCTGGATGAGCACGTTCGGGTCGAGCGTGATGCCGATCAGGTCGTTGGCCGAGTCGCCGGTGACCAGGCCCTCCCCGCCCCAGTGGTACGGCAGCCAGAGCTGGTGCACGACCCGGCCGTCGATGCGCAGCGGGGTGAGCCGGTCGGTGACCAGCACCCGGGCCTCGATCGCGGCCCGGGCGGTGACGATGTGGGCCCAGCCCAGGTGCTCCAGGCCGCGTTCCGCGGCCAGCTCCGGGGAGACCTCGACGAACATCTCCGGCTGCAGCTCCGACAGGTACGCCAGCTGCCGGCTCATGCCGCCGGCGGTGTGGTGCTCGGTGAGCCGGCTGGTGCTGAAGACGTACGGGAAGACCTCGGAGTGCCGCTCGGGCGGGCTCGGGTTGGTCAGGTTGTCGGACCGCTCGTACACCTTGCGGGTGGGGTTGGCCTGCTGGGTGTAGAGGGGGTTGCGCACCGGCGACTCGACCGGCTCGTAGTGCGTCGGCAGCGGGCCGTCGATCAGGCCGCTGGGCGCGTACAGCCAGCCCTTCCCGTCGCCCTGCATGATGAACGCGTCGTCGCCGGAGATGGCCTCGACGCCGCTCGCGCCCTCGGGCGGCCGGTACGACGGCGGCTTGGTCTTCTCGAAGTCGGGCACGTCGTAGCCGGTCCACTCGCCGGCCTCGGCGTCCCACCAGACGTACTTCTTGCGCTCGGACCAGGGCCGGCCCTCGGGGTCGGCGGACGCGCGGTTGTAGAGGGTGCGCCGGTCCGACGGCCACGCCCAGCCCCACTCGCGGGCCACCCAGTCCTGCTCGGCGCCGGGCTTGCGGCGGGCCGCCTGGTTGACCCCGTCCTTGTAGACGCCGGAGTAGATCCAGCAGCCGCAGGCGGTCGAGCCGTCGGCCCTGAGCGAGGTGAAGTTGGGCACCGGCGCGCCGGTGGCGACGTCGTAGCCGTTGATCTCCTTGAGCACCGCCTCGCCGCTGGGCTCGTCGCCGCGCTCGCCGTGCAGCGGGTAGTCCCAGGTCAGGTTGAGGATGCCCTGGTCGCGGGGCAGCGTCGAGCCGGCCAGCCGCTCCCGGACGAGACGGCCCAGGTGGTAGAAGAACCACAGCTCGGAGCGGCAGTCGCCCGGCGGGTCGAGGGCCTTCTCGCGCCACTGGAGCATCCGCTGGGTCTGGGTGAACGTGCCCTCCTTCTCGGCGTGCGAGGCCGCGGGCAGGAAGAACACCTCGGTGCGGCACTCGGTGGGCACGATCTCACCGGTGGCGACCTCGGGGCCGTCCTTCCAGAAGGTGGCGCTCTCGATCATGAACAGGTCGCGGACCACCAGCCAGTCGAGGTTGGCCATGCCCAGGCGCTGGGCCTTGCCGTGGGCCGAGCCGACGGCCGGGTTCTGCCCGAGCAGGAAGTACCCCTTGATCTTGCCGTCGATCATGTCCAGGACCTGCTGGTACGTGCCGTGGTCGCCGGTCAGCCGGGGCAGCCAGCCGTAGCCCCAGTCGTTGTCCGCCGTGGCCGCGTCACCCCAGTACGCCTTGAGCAGGCTGACCGCGTACGCCTCGGCGTCGGCCCAGAAGCCGGCCTGCTCCGGGTGCCGGATCGCGTCGACCCACTCCCGGAACGTCTCGTGCTGGGTGTGGTGCGGCATCGGCAGGTAGCCGGGCAGCAGGTTGAACAGCGTCGGGATGTCCGTGGAGCCCTGGATGCTGGCGTGCCCGCGCAGCGCCATCACGCCACCGCCCGGCCGGCCCATGTTGCCCAGCAGCAGCTGGATGATCGCGCCGGTGCGGATGTACTGCACGCCCACGCTGTGCTGGGTCCAGCCCACCGAGTAGACCAGCGCGGTGGTCCGCTCGCGGCCGGAGTTGGCCGTCCAGGCCTCGCAGACCTCGAGGAACTTCTCCCGCGGCACGCCGCAGACCTGCTCCACGACCTCCGGGGTGTAGCGGGCGTAGTGCCGCTTGAGCACCTGGTAGACGCAACGGGGGTGCTGCAGCGTGGGGTCGCGGGGCACGTCGGCGGGCACCGGCGGGCCGTGCGACTCCTGCTCCAGGCCGGAGGCGGTCTCCCGGTCGGTGTGCGACTCCCCCTCGTCCTGGGTGGCCGCCTCGTCGTCCTGCTGGCCCTCGTACGCCCAGGACGCCTGGTCGTAGGCGTTGGTCTCGGGGTCGTAGCCGGAGAACAGCCCGTCCAGGTCCTCGGTGTCCCGGAAGTCCTCGCTGACGATCATGGACGCGTTGGTGTACGCGACCACGTACTCCCGGAAGTCCTTTTCGTTGCTGAGGATGTAGTTGACGATCCCGCCCAGGAACGCGATGTCCGCGCCGGCCCGCACCGGGACGTAGCTGTGCGCCAGCGCGCTGGTCCGGGTGAACCGGGGGTCGACGTGAATGATCTTCGCGCCGCGCTTCTTCGCCTCCACCACGTACTGGAAGCCCACCGGGTGGGCCTCCGCCATGTTGGAGCCCTGGATGATGATGCAGTCTGCGTTGGCCAGATCCTGGAGGAATCCGGTGGCCCCGCCACGGCCGAAGCTGGTTCCCAGACCGGGAACGGTGGCGGAGTGTCAAATACGCGCCTGGTTCTCGATCTGGAGTGCGCCCATGGCGGTGAAGAGCTTCTTGATCAGGTAGTTCTCTTCGTTGTCGAGCGTCGCGCCGCCCAGGCTCGCGAAGCCCATCGTGCGGTTGAGCGGGCGACCCTCGGGGTCGGTGTCCTGCCAGGTCTGCTCCCGGGCGGCGAGCACCCGCTCCGCGATCATGCCCATCGCGGTGTCCAGGTCCAGCTCTTCCCAGTCGGTGCCGTAGGGCCGCCGGTAGAGCACCTTCTGCTGGCGGCGGTCGCTGGTCACCAGGCTCTTGCTGGCCGAGCCCTTGGGGCAGAGCCGGCCCTTCGAGATCGGGCTGTCCGGATCGCCCTCGATCTGGACGACCTGGCCGTCCTTGACGAAGATCCGCTGCCCGCAGCCGACCGCGCAGTAGGGGCACACCGACCGGGCCATCGAGTCGGCCGTCCCGGTGCGGGCGGTGAGCGCCTTCGAGCGGTCGGACTGGGCCGCGGCGCCCCGGCCCAGCGGGTCGGTGCCGGTCAGCTGCCGGTAGACCGGCCAGTCCCGGATCCAGGTGCGGACTCCCATGAGCAAGACCCTAGACGACCTCCCGGCGCCGCGCACGGCACGCGGCGGGCGATCCCCGCTCACGGCGCCGAACCGCCCTCGACCCGGGCCACCAGGGCCGCGGCGACGTCGCGCAGCTTGCGGTTGGAGTCCTGCGAGATCCTGGTGAGGATCCGGAACGCCTCGTCGGCGGTGCACCGGCGCTCGCCCATGATGATGCCCTTGGCCTGCTCGATGACGGCCCGGCTCTCCATCGCGGCCTGCATGTGCTGGGCCAGGTTCGTCGTGCTGTCGTGCAGGTGGGCGTTGGCCAGGGCGACCGAGGCGTAGCCGGCGAAGCGCTGCGCGAGCTGGACGGTGTCGTCGCCGAAGGCGTACGGCCGCAGGCCGTAGATGTTCACGGCGCCGGTGACGCTGTCCTGGATCGGCAGCCCCACGGAGAGCACACTGCCCACGCCGGCCGCCGCCGCCTTGGCCGGCCAGCCGTCCCAGCGGGTGTCGGAGGCGGTGTGCAGGACCAGGACGGTGGCCTTGTCGGCGGCGGCCTGCAGGCAGGGGCCCGTGCCGCCCTCGTACTGCCGTTCGTCGAGCCGGAGCGCGGTCTCACCGGTGTACGCCGCGGTGTACGGCCGGCCGCCGCGCACCAGCGTGATGGAAACCTCGTCGGCGCCGGGCAGCGCGCCCTGCGCGAGTTCGGCCACCCGGGTGAGGACGCCGTCCAGATCGGTTTCGCCGAGCTTGATCCGGCCGAACTCCGCGAACGCGGCCGCCGGGTCGGTGGGGTGCTGAGCCATGTACGTGTGAATCCCCTGCAGCGCGGCACGCTGCCGCCCGGGGAGGCGGCCGTGCGGAGTGGACGGACTACCTGTCCAGGGGGACGGTGCGACCCTGAACCCGCGCCGCTGCTTGACGCCGGACCGCCCACGCCCGGAGGCGCCGGCGGCTGACAAGATGATAACCGAGCCGCGCCGGGCGGCGACGCCGTGTTCAGTCCTGCGGATACACGCCGGTGAGCGCCAGAACCCGTGCGGTCATGCCGTGGACGCCGCTGAGCCGCAAGCTCCGGCCGAGGTCCACGGCGTGCAGCTGGGCGGCGAGGACGACCCGCGCCCCGGCGGCGCCGAAGAAGCTCACCTCGCTCAGGTCCAGGCAGACCCGCTCGGAGCCGTCGAGAGCGTGCACCACGGCGGCCTGCACGAGCGGGGCGGTGTCCAGGTCCAGGTCGCCGTGGACGCCGACGACCACCTCGGCTCCCGGCCCGGCCGGCTCGGCGGGACGCAGGTGGCGGGAGACGGTGCCGATGACCGACCCGTCCGGGGCGGTGACACCGGCGATGACCGCCGGAGCCGGCGAGGGGTGGTCCGTGGCCGGCAGGCCCGGATCCCCCGGGTCGATCCGGGGGAGCCGACGACTCGAGCTGGACATGACTCTCCCGTCAGCGAAGACTCGACGGGCACGCGGCTTGACCCGATGACCAAACTACCCACTTCGCGGTACCGGTAACCGGCGGGGCGGATGACACGTTAGCCGCGGCCGGCGCTGGGCATCCCGCCCAGGCCTGCCGGCCGGCAAGATCCGATACCCTGTAACCCCTGCGCCCCGTGCTCGCGGGCGACGGCGCACCCGCCGCACGCGGCGCGGAAACCCCGAGGACGCCTGGCTCATGACCGACAACGAACCGATGGATCCGACCGACGCGTACGCCGAGCTCGGCCGGATCAAGCTCAGCGAGACCGACATCGACGGCGTGCTGAACAAGGTCGCCGAGCTGGCCGCCCGCACCATCCCCGGCACCGCCGAGGTGTCCGTGACCCTGCTCCGGGGCGAGGGGGCGCACACCGCGGCCTTCACCGGTGACCTGGCCGTCAACCTGGACGAGGTCCAGTACGAACAGGGCCACGGGCCGTGCCTGGACGCGTCGAGAACAGGCGACAGCCTCTCGCTGCCCGACATGGCCGCCGAGACCCGCTGGCCGCGGTGGACCCCCCGGGCGCTCAAGGCCGGGGTGCACAGCTCGCTGTCGATCGGCCTGCCGATCCACGACACCGTGCGGGGGGCGCTGAACGTCTACGCCGTCAAACCCGCCACGTTCGACGAGGACGCGACCATCCTCGCGCAGACGTTCGCGGGGTACGCCGCGGTGGCCCTGGCCAACGCCCACCTGTTCGACGTCACGGCCACCCTGGCCCGGCACATGCAGGCGGCGATGGAGAGCCGGGCCGTCATCGAGCAGGCCAAGGGCATCGTCATGGGCGACCGCCGGTGCACCGCGGACGAGGCGTTCCGGATCCTCAGCAAGCTGTCGCAGGAGTCCAACCGCAAGGTGCGCGACGTCGCGGCGGCCCTGGTCGCCCGCGCCCAGCAGACCCCCGGCTCCTGAGCCGCCTCCGGCACACATATCCGCCGCCGGTTGCGGGTAGCGCTCCTCCAGACGAGAGGAGCGCGACATGACCCACCCCCAGCCGCCCCGCACCGCCCGGCGGGCCTCGTGAGCGGCCGGCGCCCGCTCCGGGGCCTGCTCGCCGGCGTCCTGGTCGCCGCGCTCTCCGGCTGCGTGGTCGTGTCGTCCGGCCCCTCCGACCGGTCGCGGCCGGCGCCGCCGGGCGGCCTGGGCCGGATGAACGACTCGTCGGCGACCGCGGACCCCGGCGACGTCGTCACCCGGGCGCTGCGGGACGTCGAGCGCTTCTGGCAGGGCGCCTACCCCGGCATCAGCGACGGGGCGGCGTTCACCCCGATCAGGGGCGGCTACCACCCGTACACCAGGTCGGAGCCGCCGCCGGCGTGCGGCGGCCAGCAGGCGCAGTACCAGCCGAACGCGTTCTACTGCCCGGACGGCGACTTCATCGCCTGGGACGCCGAGACGCTGATCCCCCAGCTGTACGGCGACTTCGGCCCGCTGCTCGTCGGCTTCGTCATGGCCCACGAGTACGGGCACGCGATCCAGGCCCGGCTGCGCGCCACCGACCAGCCCACGGTGGTGCTGGAGCAGCAGGCCGACTGCTTCGCCGGGGCGTGGACCGCGGACGTGCTCGCCGGCCGGTCCGCGGCGTTCACCGGGGTCACGCCGGCCCAGCTCGACAACACGGTCGCCGGCATGCTGCTGCTGCGCGACGAGCCGGGCACGGCGGCGCAGAACCCGCAGGCGCACGGCAACGCCTTCGACCGGATCCGGGCCCTGCAGGACGGGGTGGAGAAGGGCGTGACGCTCTGCGCCGGGTACCGGGCCGACAACGTGCCGGTCACCGAGGTGCCCTTCACCAGCCGGCAGGAGGCGGCCACCGGCGGGGACCTGCCGTACGCGGAGGCGGTGAACGCGCTGAGCGAGGACGCCCAGGCGTACTGGCAGCGGGTGTATCCCCAGCTCACCGGCCGGCCCTGGGAGCAGTTGCGGGTGCAGGCGTTCAGCTCGGGCGCGGCGCCCGCGTGCCCCACGCCGGCCGCCTCGGCCGGGGGCTCGGCGTTCTACTGCCCGGACGGGGACTTCGTCGCCTTCGACAACGAGCAGCTCGGGCAGCAGCTGTACCAGCGCATCGGCGACAACGCGGTGGGCATGCTGCTCGGCGACCTGTTCGCCCGGGCGGTCCAGGACCGGCGGGGCGCCGAGACACAGGACCGCGCCGGGCAGCTCGCCGTCGACTGCTTCGCCGGCTCGTGGACCAACGATCTGCTGACCCGGGAGCCGGCGTCGGGCATCCGGCTCTCCCCCGGCGACCTGGACGAGGCGGTGGCCGCCCTGCTGGCCTTCGGGCGCGCCGGCGGCCGGCAGGAGGCGAGCGCCTTCGAGCGGATCGCCTCCTACCGGGGCGGGGTCCTGAAGGGACTGCCGTCCTGCACCTGAGCCGGGATCAGCGCTCTTCGAGGCGGTGGTCGCGTTCCTCCTCGTACCGGGCGCCGCTGTCGGACTCGCTGGTCAGCGGGCGGGCGCCGCCCTCGGGCGGCCCCGCCTCGGACTGCCCGCCGGCCGCCAGCTGC
>NZ_BOMQ01000090.1 GCF_016862275.1 Actinoplanes nipponensis
GGCCGTCAGTCGTCGCGGCGCCCGGGCACGATCAGCCCGGTCTCGTACGCGGCCACCACCGCCTGCGCCCGGCTGGAGAGGGCGAGCTTGGCCATCAGCCGCGCCAGGTGGGTCTTCACGGTGGCCTCGCTCACCACCAGCGTGCGGGCGATGGCGGTGTTGGACCGGCCGGTGCCGACCAGCCGCAGGATCTCCGTCTCGCGGGGGGTCAGCGGGGCCAGGTCCGGGGCGGGCCGGTCGGGCCGGGGCGACGTCACGTGCGCCTCCACCAGGCGGCGGGTGACGCTCGGCGTGAGCAGCGTGTCGCCGGCGGCCACCGTGTGGATCGCCGCCAGCAGCCGTTCCGGCGGGGTGTCCTTGAGCAGGAAGCCGCCGGCGCCGGCGCGCAGCGCGGCGTAGATGTACTCGTCCAGGTCGAAGGTGGTCAGCACCAGCACCCGGGGCGGGGGCGGGGCTCCGGCGACGATGCGGGCGGTGGCGGCGACGCCGTTGAGGCCGGGCATCCGGATGTCCATGAGCACGACGTCGGGCCGCAGCTCGGCGGCGAGCGCGACCGCCTCCTCGCCGTCGGCGGCCTCGCCGGCCACGTCGAGCCCGGGCGCCGCCCGGATCAGGGCGGCCAGGCCGGCCCGGATGAGGACCTGGTCGTCGACGACGAGCACGCTGGTCATCGGGCTGGGCCGGCTCCTTCCCCCTCGGCGCCGTGCGCGGGCAGCGGCAGGACCAGCCGGACCTCGAACCCGCCGCCGGGCAGCGGCGCCGCGTCGGCCGTCCCGCCGTAGAGCATGGCGCGTTCGCGCATGCCTATCAATCCCTGCCCCGGCCGGCCGGTGGCGGGCGCCTCCCGGCGGGCGCCGTCGTCGCGTACGGTCGCGGTGATCCGGTCCGGGCCGTAGTCGAGCGTGACGGTGGCGGTCGCCGGGGCGGCGTGTTTGAGCACGTTGGTGAGTCCCTCCTGGACGACCCGGTAGACGCAGAGCTGGATGCCGGGCGGCAGCGGCCGCGGCCGGCCGGTGACGTCCAGCCGGATCGGCACCCCGGCGGTGCGGACCCGTTCGATCAGGTCGGGCAGGCCGAGCAGCCCCGGCGCCGGGGCGTACGCGGGTGGTTCGGCCGGCCCGTCGTCGGCGGCGCGCAGCAGGGCCAGCATCCGCCGCATCTCGTCCAGGGCCTCCCCGTCGGCGGCCAGGACCGTGCCGAGCGCCGCCTCCGCGGTCTGCGGGTCGGTGCGCAACACGTACCGGGCCAGGCCGGCCTGGACGCTGATCACCGACATGTGGTGGGCGACCACGTCGTGCAGCTCCCGGGCGATGCGGACCCGCTCGTCGGCGACCGCCCGCCGGGCCCGCTCCTCGCGGTCGCGGCGCAGCTGCTCGTTGGCCTCGGCGAGCAGGCGGTTGGTGCGGTCCAGGTGCCGCGCGCTGTCGGCGACCTTCCAGATCGCGGCCGGGATGGCCAGGGCCTGCAGCACCAGCCCGGCGAGCGAGCCGGCGTGCGCGGCGAGGCCGACCACGACCCAGAGGACGGCGCCCGGGGCCAGCGCGGCCGCGGTGTGCCACAACGGCCGGCTGGCCGCGACCGCGTACATCGCGAGCAGCATCCCGTACGTGGTGACGACGGGGTTGTAGCCCAGCACGACCTGCCACACCCAGAACGTGTAGCAGACCAGCACGACCGGCACCGGCGCCCGCCGCCGGGCCACGGTCGGCAGCGTGGCCAGCGCGGACAGCGCCGCGGCGGTCAGGTCGAACGGGCGCCAGCGGCCCGAGTCGTCGTCGAGGCCCTGCAGGATGCTGACCGCCGTCAGCGCGACCGCGAGCCCGGTGTCCACGACCAGCGGCGAGCGGACGAACCGCGGCCACGATGCGGTGCGCACGGGGGCACCATAGCCGCGGGCGCCGCCGCTGTCGTCAGCCCGGCGCGGTAGCCGGCTACCCCAGCGGGCTGACCCCCGGGACGGTACGGCCGCCCGGAACCCCGGCCCCCGGGCTATCGTTGCGCCGATGAAACCGGGCGACTCCCCGCACCCCCACGCCCCGGCCGCGCTGCCCGGCTGGGAACGGTTCACGGTGCTGAAGGCCGAGGCGGAGTACGAGTCCGTCAAGAAGGACCCCCGGGTGGCGTACGCGTTGTGGGCGGTGGTCGGCCTGCTCGGCGGGCACCGTTTCTACCTGGGTGACACCGGCCGGTCCATCGCGATGTTGTTCACGCTCGGCGGGCTGGGCGTGTGGACGCTGCTCGACGTGTTCTTCGTGGGCCGCCGGGTGCGCTCGGTCAACCGTTCCCGCCGAGCCGCGATCATGGCCCGGCGCGGCATCGTCGAGGACGTCACCCGCCTCCGCTCCTGACGGCGTGGCCGGGCCGGGCGCGCTGATCGCCGAGTTCCGCGCGGCCGGCGAATGACCCGGCGGCGGTGTCCCGGCGCCCCGGGACGATTCCGCGCCGAAACGTTCCGGCCCGGCCGGCGCCGAGGTCCGGCGCGGGTCAGATGGCCATCCCGGCCGCCGCCGCGTGCCGCCGGCCGCCGGGGATCATGTCCTCGGCCTCGATGACGCGGACCAGCAGGTCGTGCAGCAGCTGGCGGTCCTCGGCGCCGAAGATCTCGTAGAGGCCGGCCACCGCCTTCTCCAGGTCGGCCCGGACGGCCTCGACGAAGGCGGTCCCGGCCGGGGTGATGGTGACCACGGTGGTCCGGCGGTTGTCCTTCGGGCGCCGCCGCCGGGTCAGCCTCCGCGCGGTCAGCAACTCGGTGGCGATGGTCGCCGAGGACGCCGCCAGGCCGCTGCGGCGGGCGTGCTCGCCGATGGTGGCCTCCGGCTCGTGCCGGCTGCGGTACAGCTCGGTGAGCAGCCACCACGCGTTGCGGGTCATCCCGTACCGGTCCATGACCTCGACGAACGGGGTGTCCAGCACGCGGCCGGCCTGGACGATGACGCGGCCCAGGACGGAGGCGGTGACGTCGGCATCGGGCATCTCTGCAGTATCGGCGTTCGGGCCCGGCCCGTGCCGTGGAACCCGGCAAACCCCTCATGATCGGTCGTTGACCGCCGAACAGGGGAACGTTCGGGGCTGAAACGTTGCGGGGTCAAGGAGAGTGCGGCATGTCGGTAGCTACGTCAGCACGGGGACCCGGCCGCTCCGGCCGGGGGCGGTTCGGCGATCTGCGGGTCGGGGTGAAGATCAGCATCGCCCTGGGCGCGGCCCTGCTGGCCGGCACCGTGGTGGCCGTGCTGGGCCTGCGGGCGATGAGCGCCGCCGACGCCAACGCGACCGCCATTTACGAGGAGAACCTCCTGCCCCGCGCCGTCCTGGCCGTCGCGCAGGACGCGTTCGACGACGAGCTGCTCGCGCTGGCCATGATGACCATCGCGCCGACCGCCGCCGACACCGCGGAATACCGCCGGCAGGCGCTGGCCGCCGGGGACAAGGTCCGTGCCGAGCTCGACGGCTACGCCCGGCACGGCCTCGAGCCCGCGCAGCAGGACGTGGTCGTGCGGCTCGGCCGGGAACTCACCGCGTTCGCCGCGGTCCGCGACGACCGGCTCATCCCGGCCCGCGACGACGCCGCCTACGCCGCGGCCTACCAGGCCGACGCGGCGCCGCTGGTCGGCCGCGTCACCGGCGCCTTCGACACGCTCGGCGCCTTCGAGGCGGCCAGCGCCGCCGCGGCCGCCCGGGCCAACGCGGAGCACTACCGGTCCAGCCGCGCCGAGATGCTGCTCAGCCTGGCGGCCGGGTTCCTGATCGCCGGCCTGCTCGGCGGCTTCACCGTCCGGCGCATCACCCGCCCGCTCGGCGAGGTCGGGGCCACCCTCGCCCGCGTCGCCGCCGGCGACCTCACCGGCGCCGTCACCGTACGCTCACGCGACGAGGTCGGCGCCATGGCGGCCTTCCTCAACACCGCCACCACCAGCATGCGCAGCACCGTGCAGGCCCTGGGCACCGCGTCGCAGTCGCTGGCCGCCGCCGCCGAGGAACTGTCCGCCACCAGCACCCAGATCGCCGGCGGCGCCGAGCGCGCCAGCGCCCAGGCCGTCGCCGTGGCCGCCTCGGCCGACGTCGTGCGGCGCAACGTCGACACCGTCTCGGCCGGCTCGGAGGAGATGGGCGCCTCCATCCGCGAGATCGCCCAGAACGCCAACCAGGCCGCCGAGGTCGCCGGGCAGGCCGTGACGATGGCCGAGACCACCAACCGGCGGGTCGCCCGGCTCGGCGACTCCTCGGTCGAGATCGGCAACGTCATCAAGCTGATCACGGCGATCGCCGCGCAGACCAACCTGCTGGCCCTGAACGCCACCATCGAGGCGGCCCGGGCCGGCGACGCGGGCAAGGGCTTCGCCGTGGTGGCCAGCGAGGTCAAGGACCTGGCCCGGGAGACCGCCCGGGCCACCGAGGACATCAGCACCCGGGTGACCGCCATCCAGGCCGACGCCGGCACCGCGATCACCGCCATCGGCGAGATCTCCGAGGTCATCGGCCGGATCAGCGACTACCAGACCACCATCGCCGCGGCCGTCGAGGAGCAAACCGCGACCACCGGCGAGATGAACCGGGGCGTCGGCGAGGCCGCCGTGGGCGTCGGCGAGATCGCCACCGGGGTCGAGGCCCTGGCCACCGCGGCCCGGCTCACCACCGAGAGCGTCGACGACTCCCGGCGCGCCGCCGGCGACCTGGCCCGGATGTCGGGCGAGCTGCAGACGATGGTGGCCAGCTTCCGGGTCTGATCCGGTACGGGCGCCCGTATGACGATGCTGGTATGGACCGGGCGGCGCCCCGGGCCCGCATACTTTGTCGATCGTCGATACGTCCCCGGTGAACGGAGCGCCCATGCCCGCACTGACCTCGCAGCGGCGGGCGGTGGCGCTCACGATGCCCGCCCTGCTCGCCGTGCTCGCCCTGGCCGTCACGCTGGTCCGGGCGCCGGCGGGCGCCCCGACCGGGATGCTGCCGATGGCGGCCGGCACGCTGACCGTCGCCCAGGCCATCGGCAGCCAGGGCGGCGCCGGCACGGTCCGCGGGTACGTCGTCGGGCAACCCACGGCCGCCAACACGGTGCTGTCGTCCGGCTTCACCGGGGACACCGCGCTCGCGATCGCCGACAGCAGCGGCGAGACCGACACCGGCGACATGCTGTACGTGCAGGTCACCAGCGCGTACCGGTCGGCCTTCGGCCTGCGGACCAACCCGGGCCTGGTCGGCGACGCGGTGACCGTGACCGGCACGCTGAGCGCCTACTTCACCCACCCCGGCCTCAAGTCGCCGACGGCGATGACGCTCGGCGGCGGCACCCCGACGACGGCGCCGACGCCCGGTCCGACCGGCTCCGGCGGCAGCGACGCCTACTACGCCGCCGCCGCGGGCAAGACCGGCGCGAGCCTCCGGACCGCGCTGCACACCATCATCTCCAGCGGGGTCACCAAGCTGTCGTACGACGCGGTGTGGAACGCGCTCAAGGCCACCGACCAGGACCCGGCCAACTCGGCCAACGTGATCCTGCTCTACTCCGGGACCAGCCGGTCGAAGACGCTCAACGGCGGCGACGCCGGCGACTGGAACCGCGAGCACGTCTGGGCGAAGTCGCACGGCGACTTCGGCACCGCCGCCGGCCCCGGCACCGACCTGCACCACCTGCGCCCCGAGGACGTCCACGTCAACGCCGAGCGCGACAACAAGGACTTCGACACCGGCGGCACGGCCGTCGCCGACGCCCCCGGCAACCGCACCGACGCCGACTCCTGGGAGCCGCGGGCCGCCGTCCGGGGCGACGTGGCCCGGATGATCTTCTACATGGCGGTGCGGTACGAGGGCGGCGACTCCTGGCCCGACCTGGAGGTCGACGACGCCACCGGCAGCGGCACCGCGCCGCGGCTGGGCCGGCTGTCCGCGTTGCGGCAGTGGAACGCCCAGGACCCGCCGGACGCGTTCGAGAAGCGCCGCAACGAGCTGATCTACAGCGCCTACCAGCACAACCGCAACCCGTTCATCGACCACCCGGAATGGGTCGGCGCGATCTTCGGCTAGGGGTGCATCTCGTACGCGCCGCAGAGGGCGACCACCTGCTCCCACACCCGCGCGGTGCGGCCGGCGTCGTGGACCGGCCGGCGCAGGTGGGCCAGCGCCCAGCCGGCCTGCTCCTCGGTGGTGGCCGCCTTGCCACTCAGCTCGGTGGCGTACCCGGAGAAGTCCTGGATCAGCACGGCGAAGATCTCGTCCAGCACGTCGGGGCCGAGGCCGGTCGGCGCGGCCTGTTCCAGGATGAGCTGGCCGTAGACCACGAGGGCGAAGAGCTGGCCGAGGGCGAGCAGGAAGTCCAGGTCGCGCTGCTGCCCCTCGTCCGGGGCGTGGGCGCGCAGCAGGGCGCACAGCCCGTCGGCCTGCTCACGGAAGCGGGCGACGTTGGGCAGGTCGGCGTGGGCGTCGTAGGCCGTGCGCCAGTCGTGGAAGCGGATCGCGCCGAGGCCGCGGGCCGGGCCCTGGTGGAACAGGAACTCGTCGTCGGCGGCGTCCCGGCGGGCCGGCACGGGCGGGTAGCCGGCCGGGTGGAACAGGTAGTTGGGCATGAACTTGAGGATCAGCGCCAGGTTGACGTGCACCGTGCCCTCGAGCTTGGGCAGGCCGCGGATGTCCTTGGCCGCCTTGTCGAAGTAGGTGTCGGCCTCGAAGCCCTTCGCGGCGATCACGTCCCAGAGCAGGTCGATGACCTTCTCGCCCTCGGTGGTCACCTTCATCTTGGTCATCGGGTTGAACAGCAGGTAGCGGCGGTCCTCGGGGCCGGCCGAGCGGAAGTAGTCGACGGCGCGGTCGCTGAACAGCTTCATCGCGACCAGCCGCACGTACGCGTCGGTGAGCTCGCGGCGCACGTGCGGGAAGTCGGTGACCGGCCGGCCGTAGAGCACCCGGCGGTGGGCGTGGGTGACGGCCTCGTACATGGCGTGCTCGCAGATGCCGACGGCGGCGGTGCAGAGGTTGAACTTGCCGATGTTGACGGTGTTCAGCGCGGCGTCGAACGCGGCCCGGCCGGTGTGCAGCACGTCCTGCTCGCGCACGGGGTAGTTCTCCAGCCGGAACTCGCTGACGAACATCTGGCCGTTGACCACGTTCCTGACCAGGTGGTACGCGGGGTGGCGGCTGTCGGCGGCGAAGAACACGTACCCGTCCGGCCCCTCGACGCCGGCCCGGCGGCCGAAGACCGACACCAGGCCGGCGACGTTGCCGTTGCCGATGTAGTACTTGGCGCCGTCGGCCCGGAACCCGCCGGCGCCGTCCGGGGTGAGGATCATGTCGGTGGCGTAGATGTCCGCGCCGTGGCCGCGTTCGGACAGCCCGAACGCCAGCACGTGGCCGTCGTCGAGCAGCCGGGCGGTGTGGGCCCGGGCGCCGGCGTTGGCGCTCTGCCAGACCGGTCCGAGCCCGAGGACGGTGACCTGCCACGTGTACCAGTAGCCCAGGCCGTAGAAGCCGAGGATCTCGCTGAGGGCGGCGTTGCGGGCGGTGTCCCAGCGCTTGTCGGGGTGGCCGTCACCGTCGGCCTCGGGCGTCAGGAACGTCGCGAAGAGGCCCTCCTTCGCGGCGAAGTCCAGGAAGTCGCCGTACCAGGCCCGCTCGATGTAGCTGTCGATCAGCGCCTGCTTGCCGCGCTGCTCGAAGAAGTCGACCGTCGCGCGCAGCAGCCGGCGGGTCTCGGCGTCGAAGTGCGCCGGGTCGTAGGTGTGCGGGTTGAACAGCAGCGAGTCCGCCATGGCGGCGTTCCCCTTCCTGGTGAGGTGTCACAGACCGCGGAGGGTGTCGAGGACGTCGTCGAGCCAGTCCAGCACCATGCGCTCGTACGCGATGCCGCCGCGCAGCACGGTGTGCTGCAACCGCTGCTGGACGTCCAGGCGGGCGCCGGCGGGGAAGTCCCGCCGCTCGCCGGCCCGGTACCGGCCGAGGGTGGCCGCGTGGGTCTCGCGGTAGCGCTCGACCTCGGCGATCAGGGCCGAGCGACCGTCGGCGTCGTCGAAGGCGGCCCCGCGGATCTTCACGGCCAGCTCGTGCCGGACCGCCTCGGGCTGCACGGGGGCGCGCAGCCACGAGGTGAGGGCGGCCCGGCCGGGCGCCGCGACGGAGTAGGACCGCTTGTCGGGGCGCCCGCCCTGGCCGATCTCCTCGGCGGTGACCCAGCCGTCCGCCTCCATCCGCCTGAGCACCCGGTAGATCTGCTGGTGGGTGGCTGTCCAGAAGCGGCCGATGGACCGTTCGAAGCGCCGGGTCAGCTCGTAGCCGGACCCGGGCTGCTCCAGCAGGGAGACCAGGATCGCGTGCTCGAGGGCCATGCCGGCCATCCTGCTATGCAACTCGTTGCATAGCAACCGGCCCCGGCGCTCAGTGCTCCGCCGGCGGGTGGTGGACGGCGCAGCGCCGGCCGAGCTCCGCCTTCGCGACCGTGCGTCCCACGCACAGCCGCAGTTGCGGCGCGAAGCCGCCCCACAGGTAGCCGGGCTCGGCGCCGAAGGCCCGCCGGCCCGGGCCGCAGCGCCGGGCCAGGGTGCGCCACTCGATGCCGTCCGCCGGGCCGTTCTGCGCGAGCTGGACCACACCGCACCGGCCGGGCCCGGCGACCGTCAGCGTGCCCCGGATCCGGATCGGCGGCACCGGCCGCTCCGGGATGCTCATCATGAAGGCGTAGCTGCCGGAGGCGGTGGCGGCGCCGGCCCGCAGCGCGAACGTGGGGCCGGCGGCCGCGGCCGGGGCGGCGGCCCCGGCCAGGGCCAGGCCCGCGCCGGCCAGAATGGCGGTGAAACGGGTGACGGGAGACGGCATTGTCTGCTCCTGGATACGGCGCCCGGCGGCGGAACGGGGACGCGCGGAAGTGGCGCGGCACGGCGCCGCCGGGCGCGGGAAAATGGTCGGTGGAATGCGCGGGTCAGCGCACGAAAAGGGTGTAGCTCGGCGCGAATCCGGTGTGGCAGCGGTAGGACACCCACACCTTGCGGGCGACGCCCGCCGCGCCGACCTGCTCGCATTCGGACCAGGCGTCGTCCACCTCGTAGAAGGCCGCGGTGTAGACCTCACGCTCGTGGGCGCGGGCCTTGGTACGCGGCCGGTAGGTGACCGACAGGTCGTCGCCCGCGAAGCCGGAGCGCACGGAATACGCGCTCCAGACGCCCGCGGCGCGGCCCGCGGCGCCGATGACGCCGGCCCGCCCGAAATCGTAGGTGCCCAGCAGCCGGGTGGTCCGGTGCGGGGCCGCTTGGGCGGCCGACGGGGCCAGCACGGCCAGGGCGGTGCCGGTCAGGAGTACGGCCTGAGTGAACCTGCGCATTTTCCCATGTCCTTCACGAATGGCCGCGGGGATCCGCCCGCGGCGTCCGGACGAGCGCCGAGGGGTTCTTCCCCCGGCGAATCCGTGACGGACGATACGAGACATCCACAGCGGACGGTGTACGGCATCTCACACTTAGTGAAGAACGATTTGTTACGTTGTTGATGACGCGCGGTTCAGTCGATTTCCACCGAGACGCGGTGCGCGCTCGATCGCCAGTTCGGCACCGCCAGGGCCGTACGGCCGCCGCCGCGCCGCCGGGTCACCACCGACACCGTGCCGAGGTGTCGCCGGGCCGCCGGGATGAACAGGTCCAGGCCGGTGAGGAAGGGCTGCGCGAAGAACGCCGGCAGCGGCGCGCTCAGGTCGGTGACGCCGTCGCGGCCCGCGTCGAACGCGAAGATGCCGATCACCCGCTTGGCCCGGGGCGCGTTCGCCGCGTTGAGCACCTCCCGGCCGTTGATCCAGAGGCGGTCGCCGGCGTCGCCCTGGTCGCCCCACCACTCCTGCTGGCGCTGGATGGTCAGGGCCGTGTGCCGGTCGCTCGTCTCGACCAGCGCTCCGATGCCCTCGCCGGGGCGGCTGGTGAGCAGGCGCACCAGCGTGTCGGTGCGCCGGAACGGCTCGAAGTAGAAGTGGTGGACCGGCTGGCCCGGGCGGAGCAGGGCGAACTCGTACCGGGCGTGCGGCAGCACCGGCAGCGGGCCGAAGGAGCCGTCGGCGGCCAGCGGTGTCACGTGGACCGGCCGGTGGGAGAGGCGCCGGCCGGTCAGCGGGCCCACTGCGTACAGCTCGAGCGTCGCGTCGGTGACGCCGGCGTTGCTGGGGAAGAGCACGGCGCGGCCGGAGACCCGGACGGCGCCCGGCGGCTGCCCGACGATCGCGGTCGTGCGCGGCGCGTGGCCCCGCAGGAACCGGAAGATCTCGGTGAAGGACTCCGCGGACGAGACCGTCTGGGTGTGCGACTGCTCCGGGAAGGACACGTTGAGCGCGCCGGCGATGCTGCGGGCCGGGTCGCCCTCGCCCCAGATCGCGAGCGTCGGCACGCCGCCGGGTGGGGCGGCGGCGGTGCGGCCGTCCAGATTGACGTAGTGGGCCACCCGGGCCGCCCGCGCCGGCGAGCCGGCCAGGTAGCCCTGCACGACGAAGGTGCCGAGCGAGTGGGCGATCAGGTCCACCCGGTCCGCGCCGGTGGCGGCGAGCAGCCGGGCGATCCGGGCGTCCAGGTCCGCGTACACCTGGGACAGGATGGTGGCGATGGCCGGCGAGTCGTACTCGTGGGCCTCGATGATCCCGCTCGGGTAGCCGTTGCCGGCCAGGCGCTTGGCCTGGAGCCGGAACTGCAGCGCCGATCCGGCGCTGCCGTGCACGAACACCACCGGCCGGAAGGCCGCCCGGCCCGCGTCCGCGGCGGCCGGGGCCGGCCCGGCGGCGGCGGCCACCGCGGCGGCGGCCGGCAGCGCGAGCAGGTGCCGGCGGGAGATTCTCAGCGGTCCACGGTCATTGACGCCCATGATTATGCACTTTAGGTGCGACTACTGTTGTCGTCCAGGCCCGCGGCCGGCCGGGTCCGCGCGCCGGCCGGCCGCGGGCGCGGATCAGGCCGCGACCAGCGGCTTGAGCGCGGCGCCGACGCCGGCGACCACGCCGGGCCGGTGACCGTTGCGGATCAGGTTGATGGTGATCCCGTCGATCCCCGCGCCGAGCACCTGCTCGTGCAGCTGCTCGGCGACCTGCCCGGCCGTGCCGAGGAAGGCCCGGTCGCGGCGGTCGGCCGGGATGGTCTCGCCGAGCTCCTTCACCTCCTGCTCCGTCTCGCCGACCATGCCCATGACCAGGTAGCTGGTCGCCAGCGTGGCCGGGTCGCGGCCGATCTCCTCGCAGCGCTGCCGCAGGACGGCGACCTTGCGGGCCAGGTCGGCCACGTCGCAGATGATGTTCATGTGGTCGGCGAAGCGGGCGGCCAGCCGGAACGTTTTCTGCTCGCCGCTGCCGCCCAGCATGATCGGCACCGTCGGGCGGACCCGGGGGTTGTTCATGGCGCCGCGGGCCGTGTACCACTTGCCGTCCAGCGTGCCCGGCTCGCCCTTGAGCATCGGCGCGATGATGGTCAGCGCCTCCTCGAGCCGTTCGAAGCGCTGGCCGAAGGTGCCGAACTCGAAACCGTAGTCGTGGTGCTCGCGCTCGAACCAGCCGGCGCCGATGCCGAGGATCGCCCGCCCGTGCGAGACCACGTCGAGGGTGGTGACGGTCTTGGCCAGCAGGGCGGGATTGCGGTACGTGTTCCCGGTGACCAGCGTGGACAGCTGGACCGTCGAGGTCAGGGAGGCCAGCGCGCCGAGCGTCGTGTACGACTCCAGCATCGCGTTCTCCGGTGCCCCGATGCCCGGCAGCTGGTAGAAGTGGTCCATCACCAGCACGGTGTCGAACCCGGCGGCCTCGGCCTCGCGGGCCTGGGCGGCGACGGTGTCGAAGGTGTTCTCGACCGGTACGCCGGGATAGGTGAAGTTCGGAATCTGGTACCCGAGCCGGATGCTCACAGTGCCTCCGCCATGTAAGAGGGCTATCACCTGCTAATGTAAGAGCCCTCTTACACGATGGCAAGCGAGGAGGCCGGTGTGTCGGGGCGGGCCTACCATCACGGCGACCTCCGGGCCGCGCTGATCGAGGCGAGCTTCGGCCTGCTCGCCGAGTGCGGGCTGCAGCGCTTCTCGGTCGCCGCCGTCGCCCGCCGGCTGGGCGTCAGCTCGGCCGCGCCGTACCGGCACTTCCCGGACCGCGACCACCTGCTCGGCGCGGTCTCGGCCACCGCCGCCCACGACCTGCGCGCGGCGATCACCGCCGCCGCCGACGCGGCGGGCCCGGACCCGGCGGCCCGGCTGGCCGCGGTGGCGGGCGCCTACGTCCGGTACGTCACCCGCACCGGCGCCGGCTTCCACGTCATCTTCGCCGCCGAACTGGCCCGGCTGCCCGGCGACGCCCGCCGCGAGCAGACCCGGGCCCTGATGACCACGCTGCTCGACCTGGCCACGGCGGCCGGCACCGCCTCGTACCCGGAAGCGGTCCGGCTGGTCGAGGCGACGATCGCCGTGGCCCACGGCTACACGTCGCTGTACGCCGACGGCTTCTTCACCCGCACCGCCGGCGCCGTCGACGACATCGCGGCCCGCGCCGTGCAGGCTGCCCGCGCGCTGCTGGCCAGCGCCCGGCGGTAGCTTCGGGGCATGAACGACCTTCGTGAGCGCTTCCGCGCGCTGCATGCCTCCGGCACCTTCCTGCTGCCCAACCCCTGGGACGCCGGCTCGGCGCGGCTGCTGGCCGGCCTGGGCTTCGCGGCGCTGGCCACCACGTCGTCCGGCCTGGCGGCCGGCCTGGGCAAGCGCGACCAGCAGGTCACCCGCCAGGAACTGGTCACGCACGTGGCCGCGCTGACCGCCGCGGTCGACATCCCGGTGACCGTCGACGCCGAGCACGGCTACGCGGACACCGCGACCGGCCTCGCCGAGACGGTGGACCTGCTGGCCGAGGCGGGGGCGGCCGGCCTGTCCATCGAGGACTACGACCCCGCCACCGGCCGGCTGGAGACGCCGACCCGCGGCACCGAACGGGTCGCCGCCGCGGCACGGGCCTGCGCCCGGCACGGCCTGGTGCTGACCGCGCGGGCCGAGAACCACCTGTACGGCCACGACGACCTGGACGACACGATCGCCCGGCTGCGGGCCTACCGGGAGGCGGGCGCCGAGGTGGTGTACGCGCCGGGCGTGCGCACCCCGGCGGAGATCTCCCGGCTGGTGCAGTCCGTCCCCGCGCCCCTCAACGTGCTGGCCGTGGCGGGCGCGCCGAGCGTGCCGGAGCTGGCCGCCCTGGGCGTCCGCCGGGTGTCCACCGGCGGGGCGCTGGCCTGGGCGGCGTACGGGGCGCTGCGCGATGCTGCCCGGGAGCTGCGCGACACCGGCACCACGACGTTCCGGGAGCGGTCGCTGAGCGGCGCGGAGATCGAGGCGGCGTTCGGACCGTCCTGAGCGCGCCCGGCCCGCGACTCGCAAGCGGGGTCGTGCTGCTCCGTGGGGTGCGGATCTTGTGGCCTTGGGCGGTCCGCTGGTTCACAAGGTCGGCTGTGCTGGTGCGGTGGGTCGTGCTGGCGCCTGTGGGCGGATCTTGGGGCCGTAGGTGGGCTTTGGCGGGCGGTGTGTCTCAAGATCCGAGTCGTGCTGCCCCCGGGGTGTGGATCTTGTGGCGTTCGTGGCGCTGGATGGGCCGCTGGTTCACAAGATTGGTGTACCAGTGCTGTGGCCATTGGTCGTGCTGTCACCTATGCGCGGATCTTGGAGCCGTGGGCGTGCTTCGGCGGGCCGTGTGTCCCAAGGTCGGATCGGGCCGCTCCGTGGGGCGCGGATCTTGTGGCGCTCGCAGCGTTGAACGGGCCACCACTTCACAAGATCGGCTGCGCCGGCGCCCTTGGCATGCTGGCGCCCTTGGCCGCTCCGACGCGTTGGCTGTGCTGGCGCCCTTGGCCGTTCTGACGCGTTGGCTGTGCTGGCGCCCTTGGCCGCTCCGACGCGTTGGCTGTGCTGGCGCGTCGGCCCGTGCTGGCGCCGTCAATCGTGCTGTCGCCTATGCGCGGATCTCGGTGCCTCAGGCGTGCTTCGGCGGGCGGCGTGTCACAAGATCGGGGTCGGGCTGCCCCCTGAGCGCGGATCTCGCGACGTTCATCCCGCAAAACAGGCCACCCCTTCACAAGATCAGACCGAGCTGCCCCCCCAGCCGGATCTTGAAGCAGCCAACGCCAGCTCGCCCTTCCCCAAGATCAAACCCACGCTCACCAGTAGCGCAGCGCCTGAACGACGAACGACACACCGAACGAGCCCACAATCACGCCCACGACAACGCGCAGAACCACACGCGCCGCCCGCCCGCCCCCGGTGCCCTCGGCGAGCCGTCCCACCATCTCCGTGCGCGCATCGGGGGAGTACGGATTGGTGCTCGTGTCGGTGTAACTGCGCTTCAGCCAGTCACGGTCCGGATCCGGGTCCTGGATGGTTCCCACGCGACCCATTGTGCGCCCCGCCACCAAGCCACGCTGCCGTCGGGAAGCCCACTGAACGGGTGGCCCGCCGGGCTGAGCCGGACCTGCATGGCCCCACCCTTCCCCGTCGTCGGCCCGTCTCTCCGCGGGATGCGCCTGCGCTGGGGGCCGCCTCACACCCGCTCAGGTCGGTTGCCGGCCGTCCGATGGTCCCCGGTATGAGTTCCCGGAACGTCTGGCTGCTGGTGGCGTCGGCCCTCGCGGTCACCGTCGCGACGATCGTCTGGTACACCACGGACGCCGCCGCCGTCGGCTACACCGTCGCCTACGTCGCGCTGTGCGGTCTGGCGTGGTGGTCGGCGCTGCGCCGGCAGTCGCCGCGGGACCGGGGCCCGTGGGCGCTGGTCGCGGCCGCGCTGAGCCTGTGGGGCGCCGGCAACGTCCTGGAGCTGGTCGAGTACTACCTGGTCGAGGTGCCGCACCTGACGCCGGACGTGCTGTGGCTCGGCGGCTATCCGGTGTTGGCCGTCGCCCTCGTCCGGATGGCCCGGCGCCGGGCGCCCGGCCGGTTGCGTGGCGCGGCGCTGGACGGGATGACGGTGGCCGTCGCGGCCGGCGTGGCCAGCTGGCAGTTCTTCATCGCGCCCTGGCTGGCCGAGGGCTACACGGTGGTCGAGTCCACGGTGACCGCGCTGTACCCGGTCGCGGACGTGGTGCTGCTCGCCGCGGTGCTGCTGATCGCGCTGTCGCCCGGCACCCGGACCGCGCCGACCCGGCTGCTGCTCTGCGCGATCTTCGGCTATCTCGGCGTGGACGTGGGCCTGAACGTGGGCCTGTACTTCGCCGACTACGCCGCCTTCGAGCCGCTCAACTCGGTCATCCTGCTGGCCAACGCCCTGCTGGTCGCGGCCGGGCTGCACCCGCGGCGCGCCGAGCTGACCCGGGCCGGTCACCAGGTGCCGTCGCTGCACCCGGCGCGGGTGCTGTTCCTCGGCCTGGCCCTGATGACCGCGCCCACGCTGACCCTGGTGAGCTCCGGGATCGGCCAGGACCAGATCCTCGCGCTGGTGGCCACCGCGGTGTGCGCGGCGTTCGTCCTGGCCCGGTTCACCATCGCGGTCCGCGAGCAGGAACGGGCCCAGGCCAGCCTGGTCTTCCAGGCCCGGCACGACCCGCTGACCGGCCTGGCCAACCGCACCACGCTCGGCGACCGGCTGGCCCGCCAGGTGGCCGCGCCGGACGCCGCGGTCACCGTGCTCTACCTCGACCTGGACGGCTTCAAGCAGGTCAACGACCAGCACGGGCACGACGCCGGCGACGCGGTGCTGCTCGCCGTGGCGGCCCGGCTGTCCGCCGCGGTCCGCGAGGGTGACCTGGTGGCGCGGCTCGGGGGCGACGAGTTCGTGCTGCTCTGCCCGGGCGTGCCGGAGGACGAGGCCGTCCGGCTGGCCGAGCGCGTCCTGCACGACGTCGCTCAGCCGGTCGCCTTCCGGGGCCACCAGTTCACCGTCGGCGCCAGCATCGGCATCGCCGCCCGCGCGGGCGGCGCCGGGGAGGGCGCGGCGGCCGTGCTGCGCACCGCCGACGCCGCGATGTACCAGGCCAAGCGGCTGGGCCGGGGCCGCTGGATCCTCGCCGAGCCGGCCCTGGCCGGCTGAGCGGGACGGCCGCGGCCGGCCGGCGAGCGGTGCTCCCGCTCAGCGGTTGGTCATGCGCTCCAGGTGGTCCGGGTACCGCGCGCCCTGTACCTCGATCTCGGCCGCGGCGACGTCGAGCTCGTGCCGGTCGTCGGCGGTGAGCTCGACCTCGACCGCGCCGAGGTTCTCCGCCAGCCGTTCCCGCCGGCGGGTGCCGGGAATGGGCACGATCCACGGCTGCCGGGCCAGCAGCCAGGCCAGCGCGATCTGGGCGACGGTGGCGCCGGCGCGGGCCGCGACGCCGCCGAGCAGGTCGACCAGCGCCTGGTTGGCCTGCCGGGCGGCGGCGTCGAAGCGGGGGATGCCGGCGCGGATGTCGCCGTCGGCGAAGCTGGTGTTCTGGTCGATCGTGCCGGTGAGGAAGCCCTTGCCGAGCGGGCTGTACGGGACCAGGCCGATGCCGAGCTCGGCGCAGAGCGGCAGGATCTCCGTCTCGGGCCGCCGCCACCACAGCGAGTACTCGTTCTGCAGGGCCGTGACCGGCTGCACCGCGTGCGCCCGCCGTACGGTGGCCGCGGCCGCCTCGGACATCCCGAAGTGCTTGACCTTGCCCGCCCGGATCAGCTCCCGGACGGCGCCGGCGACGTCCTCGATGGGCACGTCGGGGTCGACGCGGTGCTGGTAGAACAGGTCGATGCGGTCGGTGCGCAGCCGCTTGAGGCAGGCGTCGGCGGCCTGCCGGATGTGCTCGGGGCGGCTGGACAGGCCGGTCTGGCGGCCGTCGGCGTCGAACGCGAAACCGAACTTGGTGGCGATGACGACCTGGTCGCGTACGGGTTGCAGGGCCTCGCCGACCAGCTCCTCGTTGACGAACGGCCCGTACACCTCGGCGGTGTCGAAGAACGTGACGCCGAGCTCGACGGCGTCGCGCAGCAGCGTGATGTTGGCGGCCCGGTCGGGGCCGGGGCCGTAGCTCTGGCTCATCCCCATCGCGCCGAAGCCGAGGGCGGAGACCCTCAGGTCCCGGCCGAGAATGCGGTACTGCACAGCGGTCTCCCTTCGAGCGTGACGTGCGGGCGCTGGATCCGACGCTAGCGGCGCCGTGGCCCGGGCACACCGGTTGCGGGGGGTTCTGTCATTACCTGGTTCGGCAGACCGCCCACCGGCGCCGGGACCGCCGGTCCGGGCCGTCCGGCCCTGTCCGGCGGGCGGTCCGCCGCCGCAGAGTGGGGTCATGACCGGTCCCGTGCTCGTCGTCGAGGACGACCGCGAACTGCGCGGCGTCGTGCGCCGCTACCTGGAGCGCGCCGGCTACGCCGTGCACACCACCGGGCTGGGCGCCGAGGCGCTGCGGCTGCTCGACACCGCCGATCCGGTGGCCGTGGTGCTCGACCTCGGCCTGCCCGACATCGACGGGCTGGCGGTGCTGGCCGCCGCCCGCGACGGCCGGCAGGTGCCGGTGGTGGTGCTGACCGCCCGCAGCGCCGTGGAGGACCGGATCGACGGCCTGCGGCGCGGCGCCGACGACTACGTGACCAAGCCGTTCAGCCCGACCGAGCTGGTGCTGCGGGTGGAGGCGGTGCTGCACCGCACGGGCGGCGCGCCCGCGACGCCGGGCGTGGCCACGTTCGGCGCCGGCCGGCTGGCCATCGACGAGGCGCGGCACGAGGCCCGCCTCGACGGCGTACTGCTCGACCTCACCCCCACCGAATGGGGCGTGCTGACCACCCTGGGCTCGGCGCCGGGCCGGGTCTTCTCCCGCTACGAGCTGGTCAACCGGGTCCGCGGGTACGAGTTCGCCGGCTACGAGCGCACGATCGACTCGCACGTGAAGAACCTGCGGCACAAGCTCGGTCCCGACGCCGCGCGGATCGTGGCGACGGTCCTGGGCGTCGGCTACCGGCTGGGGTGGGCCCGTGACGGGTGAGCCGACCGTGCTGCGCAGCCCGCTGGGCCGCCGCCTGCTGGCCGCCTTCCTGCTCGCCGCCCTGTCGTCGGTGCTGGTCCTGACCGTCGCGGCGCTCATCGCCACCGACCGGGGCCTGAGCGGAGCCCGGCGCGCGGACCAGCAGCGGGTGGCCGACCGGGCGGCCGCCGCGGCCGCCACCGCCTACGCCGCCGCCGGCGGGTGGGCGGCGGCCGATCTGGGCCGCGCGGCCGACCTGGCCGAGGCCGCCGGCGGCACTCTGGTGGTGCTCGACCGCTCCGGCGCGATGGTGTGGCCCGGTCACGGGATGGGCGGGATGGGCATGGGGGCGATGGGCGCCGCCGACCGGCGGCAGGCGCCGGTCGAGGTGGCCGGCGCCCGGGTCGGCACCGTCCGGGTGGGCTTCCCGGCCGGCTCATCCGCGGCCCGGCGGATCGCCTGGTCGTGGGTGGCCGGCGCCGCGGTGGTGGCGCTGCTGGCGGCGCTGCTGGTCAGCGGCTTCGTCACCCGGCGGCTCACCCGGCCGCTGATCGCCCTGGCCGGCGCGGCGCGCCGGTTCGCCGCAGGGGAGCGCGGGGCCCGGGCCGGCGCCGGCCCCGGCGTTGGCGCGCCCGGGGAGATGGGTGAGGTCATCCGGGCCTTCGACGCCATGGCCGACGAGGTCGTCCGGGCGGACACCGTACGCCGCCGGCTGGCCGCCGACGTGGCCCACGAGTTGCGCACCCCGCTCGCCGGGCTGCAGGCCGGGCTGGAGGAACTGCGCGACGGCCTGCGTACCGCGGACCCCGAACGGCTGGGCGCCCTGCACGACCAGGCCCTGCGCCTGGGCCGGATCGTCGCGGACCTGGCGGACCTGTCCGCCGCGGAGTCGGCGGCGCTGTCCCTGCGCCCCGCCGACGTCGATCTCGCCGTGGTCGCCCGGGCCGCGCTGGCCGCGCAGCGGTCCCGGCTCGACGCCGCCGGCCTGCGGGTCGAGACCGACCTCGCGGCTGCCCTGCCGGTGCGGGCCGACCCGGACCGCCTGCACCAGGTCGTCACCAACCTGCTCACCAACGCGGCGCGGTACTGCCGCCCGGGGGACCGGCTCACCCTGCGCGGGTACGCCGACGGCGCCGGCGCCGTGCTGGAGGTGGCCGACACCGGGCCGGGCATCGCCGCCGCGGACCTGCCGCACGTCTTCGACCGGCTCTGGCGCGGCGACCGCCACCGCGACGTCGCCGGCTCGGGGATCGGCCTGGCCATCGTCCGCGAGCTGGTCACCGCCCACGCCGGTACGGTCGAAGCCGCGTCCCGGGAGGGCGCGGGCACCGTCATCACGGTCCGCCTGCCGTCGGCGGCGCCCCGGCCGGCGCCCTGACCCGGGGTCGTTCAGCCGCCGAGCGTGGCCAGCGCCGCCCGGAGCCGCGCGGTGGCGTCGTCGGCCACCTCCTTGAGCGCGGGCCGGCCGGACAGCTGCACCATCGTCTGCGGGTCGACGGCCTGCACCAGGACGGCGCCGGGGCCCTCGCCCCGGACCACGACGTTGCAGGGCAGCAGCAGGCCGATCTCGCGGTCGATGCCGAGCGCCCGGTGGGCCAGCGCCGGGTTGCAGGCGCCGAGGATGAGGTAGTCCTCCATCTGCTCGCCGAGCTTGTCGTGCAGGGTGGCCCGCACGTCGATCTCGGTGAGCACCCCGAAGCCCTGCTCCTGGAGCGCGGCGCGGACCCGCTCCACGGTCTCGCCGAACGATCCCGCCACCCGGGCCGTGATCGCGTACGTCATCGCCGGTCGTCTCCTTTCCGGGCCGGACCGGGTCACCGGTTCGCCCAGCTGGTGAATGCGGTCAGGTGGTGCTGTGAGGCCATCCGCAGGTGCTGGTAGACCTGCGTGACGTCGGGGGCGGTCAGGCCGGTGAGGGCCCGGTCCAGGTCGGCGATGTCCGTGCGTTCCACCTCCTGGCCCACCCGCAGGGCCTCGGCCCGGCTGGTGCCGCGGGCGAGCAGCCGGTCGTAGGTGGCCTGCACCGCCGGGTCGCTGAACCGGCCCGCGGCCACGCCGGCCGTGGGGTCGTCGAGCCCGTACCGGGTGAGCAGGGTGCGCACGGTGGTCAGGTGCTGGGTCTCCGCGACGGCGATGTGGTCGAAGACCGGGGCGTCGTACTTGCCCGCGAACGTCACGTAGAGGTCGTGGGCCAGCTTCTCCTCCTGCGCCATTGCGGCCAGCGTACGCTTCTGCTGATCGGTGAGGGTGCCGCTCGGGGCGGTGACCCCGGCGCCGGGGCAGATGCCGCCGCCCATCCCGTAGCCGCCGCCCATGCCCATCCCGTTGCCGCCCATCCCGTTACCGCCCATCCCGTAGCCGCCCGTGCCCATGCCCATGCCGCCCATGCCGTAGCCGGCGCCGCCCGGGTCCTGCCGGGTGGCCGTGGTGCGGGTGGCGGTGAAGACGTCGGAGCGGGCCAGGGCCGGGCCCGCCGCCGCGATCGCGCCGAGTCCCAGCGCGCCGGCGGTGGCCAGGACGGCCGCCCGGCGGGTTGTCGCGTTCATGATTCCTCCCTTTTCGTGCTGCATCTCAGCCTCCCGCGCCCGGGTGCGGACCGGATGCATCCGGTGTGGAGACCGTGTGGAGAAACCCGAGGTCTTGTGGCCCTGCCGGGGCGCCGGCCCGGGCCCGATCATGAAGGCGCGCCGACGGACGTCCGGCTCCGTCCCCGCCCGGTGGAGGTCTGTATGCGGTGGTGGCAGCGACGGGAGCAGGCGTTGTTCGCCGCGGTGACGCTGCTGACGACGGCCGGGCTGGCGGCCGTCGCGGCGGGCGCCCGGGGCCCGGCCGAGGCGGCGTGGGTGACCGCGACGGTGCTTGGCCTGGTGTACTCCACGGCGTCGCTGATCGCGGCGGTGCGGCGGCGCGAGCCCAGCGTCGACGTGATCGCCTGGTTGGCGCTCGCGGGGGCGCTGGGGGTCGGCGAGGCGTTCGCCGGCGCGGTGATCGCGGTCATGCTGGCCGGCGGCGTGCTGCTGGAGGCCCGCGCCGCGGCCCGGGCCCGCCGGGAGCTCAGCGCGCTGGTGGCCCGGGCGCCGCGTACCGCCCGGCGGGACACCCCGTCGGGGCCGGTCGAGATCCCGGCCGCCGAGGTGGTGGCCGGTGACCGGCTCGTGGTCGGCGCCGGGGAGATCGTTCCGGTGGACGGCCGGCTGCGCGGCCCGGCGGTGCTGGACGAGTCGGCGCTGACGGGCGAGCCGCTGCCGGTCGAGCGGCGCGCCGGCGAGGACGTCCGCAGCGGCGTGGTGAACGCGGGCTCGCCGGTACGGCTGACAGCCACCGCGACCGCCGAGGCATCGACCTACGCCGGTGTGGTTCGGCTGGTGGAGCAGGCGCAGGCGGCCGGCGCGCCGTTCGTGCGGCTCGCGGACCGGTTCGCGATGGCCTTCGTCCCGGTGACGCTGCTGCTGGCCGGCGTGGCCTGGGCCGTCGCCGGCGATCCGGTCCGGGCGGTGGCGGTGCTGGTCGTGGCCACGCCGTGCCCGCTGCTGCTGGCCGCCCCCATCGCGATCATGTCCGGGCTGTCCCGCGCGGCCCGCAGCGGGGTCGTGGTCAAGGGCGGTGGCGCCCTGGAGCGGCTGGCCGCGGGCCGGGTCGTGCTGTTCGACAAGACCGGCACGCTGACCGCCGGCCGGCCCGTGCTCACCGACGTGGTGACCCCGGTGGAGCCCGGGTTGGCGGCGGGGGAGGTGCTCCGCCTCGCGGCGAGCCTGGACCAGAGCTCGGCCCACGTGCTGGCCGGCGCCCTCGTCACCGCGGCCCACGACCGTGGCCTGCGCCTGGTCGCCCCCGAGGGGGTGCAGGAGCGGCACGGCTACGGGGTGGAAGGTGTGGTCGACGGCCACCGGGTCCGGCTCGGCAAGGCGGCGTGGGTGCTCGGCGGCCCGGTGCCGCCCTGGGTCCGGCACGCCCGCCGGCGCGCCGCCCTCGACGGCTCGCTGACGGTGTTCGCGGCGGTCGACGACCGGCCGGCGGGCGTCCTGCTGCTGGAGGATCCGGTACGCCCGCAGGCCCCGCGCATGGTCCGGGCGCTGCGCGGCGCCGGCATCGACCGCGTCGTGCTGGTGACCGGCGACCGGGCCGACACGGCGCAGGCCGTCGGCCAAGTCGTCGGCGTCGACGCGGTGCACGCCGAGTGCGACCCGGCGGACAAGCTGGCCCTGGTCCGGGCCGAGCAGGAGCTGGCCCCGACGATCATGGTGGGCGACGGCATCAACGACGCGCCGGCGCTGGCCGCGGCGGGCGTGGGAGTCGCCCTGGCGGCCCGCGGCGCCACCGCGTCCGCCGAGGCCGCCGACGTGGTGCTCACCGTCGACCGCATCGACGCGCTGGCCGACGCCATCCTCATCGCCCGGCGCTGCCGGGTCATCGCCGGCTGGGCGGTCGGGGCCGGGATGGGAATGTCGATGGCGGCGATGCTCGTGGCGGCGGCCGGTCTCCTGCCCCCCGCCGCGGGCGCCCTGCTGCAGGAAGGCATCGACCTGGCGGCCATCGCCGTCGCCCTGACCGCCCTGCTGCCCGGGCGCTCGCACACCGTGACCATGCGGCCCGCCGACGTCGCCACCGCCCGCCGGCTGTACGCCGAGCACCGCGACGTGCGCCCCCTGGTCGAGCAGGTCCGCACGGTCGCCGACGCGCTGAACCGGCCGCCGTACGACCTGCGCCCGGTCCGGGAGCTGCTGGACCACCTCGAGGTGCGCCTGCTGGCCCACGAGCACGCCGAGGAGGCCGAGCTGCTGCCGATCATGGCGCGGGCGCTGGGCGGCGTCGAGGCCACCAGCGGGCTCAGCCGCACCCACGCCGAGATCGAACATCAGATCGGGCGCCTGCGCCGGACGGTGGACGACCTGGTCCAGGAGGCGGAGGCCGAGGACGTCACCGACGTACGGCGGCTGCTGTACGGCCTCTACGCGATCCTGCGGCTGCACAACGCGCAGGAGGAGGAGGGCGCCTTCAGCCTCGTACCGGACCCGGACCCGCCGTCCCGCCCCTGATCAGTCCACCGTCCGGATGGTCGCGGTGGCGCCGTTGTTCCAGCCCATCGCCTCGCTGATCGGCGCGCCGGCGCGGTTGGCGCCGACGACCCCGAGGTCGAGGCTGACCCCGATCCACGGGCTGGTCGGCGTGGTGACGATCGGCGGCCAGGACGAGCCGGCCCGCTCCAGGCCCGCGCCCGGGAAGAACTCGATGCTCAGGCGGGCCGGGCGGACGCCCCAGCGGTGCCGCACGGTGACCGCCAGCGTGCCGTAGCGGTGACCGCCGACGGCCGGGGCCGAGGGTCAGGTCGCCGGCGGACACCGAGGTCTCCGCCACGGACGGGCTGACCGTCATGACGCTCGGCCCGCCGACCTGCACGAAGTGGCCGTGCGTTGCGCAGCACCGACAGGGCGATGTGGCCGTCCGGCGCGGCGCGGCGGGGAGAGGCCGGGGCCGACGGCCCGGCCGGCGACCGTGGAGGCGCCGCCGGGCGGCGGCCGGAGGCGGAGGTCGTGCGGTGCCGGTACGAAGGTCGGGAAGTGGCGCATCGGGGCGTGGCGCTCCGGTGACCGAATTGTTAGGGTCGCTGTCGAGGGGACGAACTCGCCGGGCCGCGTCGCCCACGCGCAGCTGCGGCCCGTTCCCGCGGGGGGAAGATGTGATGAGGCTGTCCACTGTGCCCGGCGTGCTGCTGACCGCAGCCGTCGCGACCGCGTCGCTGGCCGCGCCGGCCCCGGCGGGCGCCGCGGTCCCCGCGGCCCTGCGGGCGGCGCCGGCCACCGCCTCGTGCCACCCCGCCGGCGTCACCGCGGCCGACACCGCGATCGCCCAGCGCCTGCGCCCGGCGATGACCGGGCGGCGGCTCGGCCGGTCCGTGAACGGCTACACCATCTCGTGCGCCCGGGCGATCGTGGAGCAGGTGAAGCGGCGCGGCCTGCCGGTGCGGGCGGCCGTGATCGCGGTGACCACCGCGATCACCGAGAGCACGCTGCACAACTACACCGTCGCCGTCGACCACGACAGCCTCGGGCTGTTCCAGCAGCGTCCGTCGATGGGCTGGGGCTGGCCCGAGCAGCTGCTCGACCCCCGCTTCGCCACCGACGCGTTCCTGGACAAGATGATCCGGCTGCATCCCGGCGACGGCTGGGCGGCCGGGGACATCGGCCAGATCAGCCAGCGGGTGCAGGTCTCGCGCTATCCCGCCGCGTACGCGCCGGAGGCCAACGACGCCCGGCTGATCGTCGCCCAGCTGTGGAGCGGCCCGGCCGCCGCGCCCCCGCCCGCGCGGCCCGGGCCGGGCGGGAAGAAGGCCGGCCCGTTCGGCACGACCCTGCTGAAGACCGTGCCGGGCTTCCCGGCGGCGCTCGACCAGCGGCACCAGGTGCTGCTGGCCGACTGGAACGGCGACGGGGAGTCCGACCTGGTCGTGGTGCAGCCGTCCGGCACGGTCACCGGCAAGACCGAGGTACGCGTCGTGAACGGCGCCTACGACTTCCAGCACCTGCTGCTGAACACGGCCACCGCGCTGCCCGCGACCGACACCCCGCCCGACTTCGCCGTGGCCGACTGGAACGCCGACGGCCGCCCCGACCTGCTGGTGATCCAGCGGCCCGGCCCGGCCGGCGGGCGTACCGTGGTCAAGATCCTCGACGGCGCCTCGTACCTGCAGCGCACCCTGCTGGAGACCGCCACCGCGCTCGGCCCGGCCGACGCCTGCCACGCGTTCTCGGTGGCCGAGTGGAACGCCGACGGCCACCCCGACCTGGTCGTGGTGCGGCGGTGCGGCACCGCGAGCGGCAAGACGGAGGTGCGGGTGCTGGACGGCGCCTCGAACTTCCAGCGCTACCTGCAGGAGAGCGTCACCGCGCTGGGCCGGGCCGGCGCCGACCACTCGTTCGCGGTGGCCGACTGGAACGGCGACCTCTATCCGGACCTGGTCGTGCTGCGCCGGTCCGGCGCGAAGAGCGAGCGGACCGTGCTCCAGGTGCTCAACGGCGCCACCCGCTTCCGGAGCTTCCTGGTCAAGAACAGCGTCGCGCCGGTCAGCACGGACGCCCGGCACAGCCTGGCCGTGACGGACTGGAACCAGGACGGCCGGTTCGACCTCGTGGTGGTGCAGAAGTGGGGCACCGCGGGCGGCCGCACCGAGGCCCGCATCCTCGCCGGTTGACGGACCCCCCCCGTTACCCGCGGCCGAGACGGCCCGGACTGGCGCCGCGCCGGATCGCTGACCTGCACCCCGGCGCGGCGAAGACCGACGCCCGCGACGCCGATGCCGCCGCTGTGCTCGCGACAACGTCCCCTGCCCACCTCGGCCAGCTCAACCCTTGGCGCACCCCCGGCCTCGACCGCTGTCCGGGGGCGCACGCGAAGGCCCGGGCAGCCGAGCTGCCCGGGCCTTCGCGTCCCGCCCGGCCTACCCGAATGCCTTGATGCCCCGCCAGTCCACCGACAGCACGGTCTTCTGCGCGCCGCCGTAGGTGGTGGTGGCGTGGTAGATCCGGGTCGTGCCGTCCACCCCGGACACGGCCCACATGTCCGGCACGCGGTCGCCGTTGACGTCCGGGATGCCGATGACCGCGTAGATGTTCGCCGCGCCCCAGCCCGTCCCGTACTGCACGTCGCCCGCGCGGGAGGCCGCGGCCGTCTTGAGCGAGTCGAGGTTGACGCTGCCCGCGACCGTCCCGGGCTTGCCGTGGCGCAGGTTCATGATCCCGGTGTCGAGGTGCCGCCAGGTCAGGTCCGGGGTGCCGTCCAGGTCGATGTCGGCGATGTTGACGATCTCGGCGCGGGCCCAGGCGGTGCCCTCCATCAGGGTCGCCTGCTGGAAGCTGCCGCCGGTGTAGCCGCTGAGCAGCCAGAACGCCGTGCCGGCCCGGACGGCCAGGTCGGGCAGCTTGTCGCCGGTGATGTCGCCGATCGCCTTGACCTGGGTCCAGGTCGAGGGCGCCGGCGCGTTGGCCGGCAGCAGCACCCGCAGCCGCTGGTCGACGTTGAAGCTGCCGTACCCGTCGCCGGGGTAGAGCCAGAAGCCGCCGTCGGGGGTGCGGGCGAACAGGTCGGTGGTGCCGTCGCCCGGGTACGCGTCGCCGAACTTGGCGATCAGGGCCGCCTTGCCGGTGGCCGGGTCCAGCCAGTGGCCGGCCGGGTTGAGCTTGCCGCCGGTGGAGTACGACGCCGCCAGGTTGCCGTACAGCTCGCCGTCCACGTCGCCGGGCAGCGTGAGGAGCCGGCCGGACGCGTCCACGACCATCAGGTCGGCGCGGCCGTCGCCGCCGACGTCGCCCGGCCCGTCGGCGGTGTCGCGGGGCGGCACGTAGAAGTGGTAGAGGGTGGCGTCGCTGCGGTTGCCGGCGGCGTCGTAGGCGTACACGACCAGCGTGTTGGGGCCGGAGTGCCGCGGGGCCAGGTTCTGCACCGTGTAGGTGCCCGTCGTGGTGGTGACCGGGGTCGGGCCGACGTACCCGAAGGAGTACTCGAATTTCTTGGCGTCCGGCGACTTGAAGGTGACCGGGCCGGTCGAGCCGAACTTCACCGTGGACCAGGTCGCGCCGTCGGGGGTGGCCTCCAGCCAGACGCTGCTGTCCACGTCGGGCGGGCTGGGTTTGGTGGCGTCGATGGTGATGAGGCAGGTGTTGGTGCCCGGCGGGTAGTACGTCGACTCCGCGCTCGAGGTGTCCTCGGCCCGGGCCGCCCACGAGTAGGTCGTCTTGTCCACCAGGGTGGTGGAGGCGATGGTCAGGCTCGCCTTGCCGGTGCTGTCCGGGGTGACGGCCGTGCCGGCGGGCAGCGTGGTGCCGGACTTCCAGAACTGGAAGCGCACCTTGCTGAGGTTGCCGTCCGGGTCGGTGGCCTTGACCGACAGCGTGATGTTGGTCTTGGCGACCGTGACACCGAGCGCGCCGGTGGCGCCGGTCACGCAGGCCCCGCCGGGGGAGGAGACGCCGGTGGTCGGCTCCGGCGGCGGCGTGTTGTAGGTGGCCTCCAGCGTCGCGGTGGTGGCCGCGAACTTGCGCCAGGTCTGCGTGTCGGTCTCGGTGGTGGCGCGCAGGCCGAGCGTCAGGTTGGTCGCGCCGACGTCGGCGGCCCGCTGGGCGGCGTCCCGGATGTTGAACGAGACGTAGTCGTCGGCGCAGGAGCTGCCGTAGCCGTACGCGAAGGACTTCTTCTGCTGCAGGGCGGTCCACGCCGGCTGCTTGTTCCAGGTGGTGCCCGAGGAGATGGCGCCGGTGAACCAGAGCTGGAACTCGCGCGAGGTGCAGGACCACGAGTGGTTGTTGAGCACCTTGAAGGTGGCCGCGCTGACCTCGGCGTCCTTGATGTTCTTGAAACCCATCCGCCAGAACGAGCGGGCCAGGCCGCCGTTCTCGCTCTCGTAGCCCACCCGGGCGTCGGAGGTGCCGCCGTTGTAGCTGGTGCCGTTCATGAAGTTGCTGTTCGCGTTCTGCTTGTGCACGAACGTCCAGGCCTGGTCGCCGCTGTTGATCGGCGGGTCGAGGAAGACCGGGAACCGGGTCCGGGCGTCGGTGAGCAGGCCGGTGGCCGCGGCGTCGAGGTGCAGGCGCGCGGCGCCGGTGCCGTCGCCGTCGAGGCGGGTCGGCATGGGGGCCTGGCGGGCGCCGGGCTCCAGGCCGCTGAGGCCGGAGAGCTTCAGCACGTCCGCCGGGGTGGCCGTGGAGGTGCGCGGCGCCTCGGGGGACTCCGGGTCCCGGCCGGCGGAGTCCCACGCGAACGGGGTGGGGATCGCGCCGATCTCGGCCCGGGTCTTCGCGTCCAGGATCCGCACGCCGCCGGTGGCGGCGTCGCGGCGGAACACCGCGCCGGCCGACCGCAGCCCGTAGCTGAGCGAGGCGAGCGCTGTGCCGGCCGCGGCCGCGCGGGTCTTCACGATGAGCAGCTGGCCGAAGCCGCCCTCCGGCCGGGCGACCAGCAGCAGGTCCACGCCGGGCAGCACCTCGGGGTAGAGGGCCCGGGAGCCGTCGAGCACCGGCGCCGGCAGCGTGCCCGGCCAGGTGTAGGCGATGGTGCGGCCGCCGATCTCCATCTCGGCCAGCACGGTGTCGCCGTCGCCGCCCGGGCGGGCCGCCGGGCCACCGGCGAAGCGTACGGGGGTGGGCGGGTTGCCCGGCCGCACGCTCAGCCCGTCCGGGGCCTCCCCGGTGCTGGTCAGGTTCATGTCGACCGGGGCCCACCGTCCCTGCGCGTCCTGGGTGCGCTGGGCCACGGCGTGCACCTGGGTGCGCCGCTGGCCGTCCGGCAGCGCCCAGGTAAGCGACGTGGCGGTGGTGGCGGAGTCGATCAGGACGTCCTTCTTGGACGCCCGTGCCTCGGTGAGCGCGGCTGCCTCGTCCCGGAACGGCACGGCGCCCGCGCCGGGGACCGGAGGCGTGGCGCGCGACGACGGCCACCATGCCAGGCCGGCGGCGACGAGCGCGGCCACCAGCAGGGCCGAGGTGCAGATCAGCCGGGTACGCGTACGCACGAAGCAACTGAAGAGGCGAGGCACAGTCACGGCGGTCTACTCCCGTGGGACCAGGCGGAATGGGGACAGCACAGGCGGCCCCGTCCGGCGAATGGCCGGGGCAGAAAGCGCCGACACGATCGCACGGCACCCCGGCGGCCCGTCTACCCCGTGACCGTTATCGATCCGTGATGTCGCGTATGGCGACGGATCGACGCCGTCCCATATGGACGCTTCGGCGACTTATACGGGCCATAGTTAGGCCGGATGTCCGGCATATCCTCAAGATCCATAAACGGCTCAATGTCTGGCGATGATCAAGATCGTGATGTGACCGGGATCACCATGGATCGAGGACTGTCACTCTCTGTCACGTTGAGTTTGGCCGCCGGCTGCCGGAGAGTCGCCCCACGCATGCGCCGTGCGTCTCGTCCGGCGGGTGCGTCTCCGTGTCTCGTGCACTTCTTCTTTTCGTCCTCGCCTGGGTGGGAGTCGACTCGTTATGCGTGGAACAGGTCCGCTGTGGTGGCGTGGTCGCCGGCCCCTCGGTGCCCGCCGGCCAGGCCGTGCCCGTCAGGCGCTCATCCTGGGTCTGTCGGCCACGTTGGTGGCGACCATGCTGCCCACCCGGGCGCTGGGCGTCCCCGGCGACGGCATGTCCCGCGAGGACGCCGCGGTCACCCTGCCCAAGCTGCCCACGCCGGCGCCCGCCGGGCAGGACGAGCAGGCCGAGGCCGACCTCACCACCGCCGACGAGGTGCCGGTCGAGGAGTACCAGCCGACCGCCGTCGCCCCCTGGCAGCAGGACAGCGGCGTGGTCGACCTGACCGGCCTCGAGCCCGGCGCCAGCAAGCCGGTCGACGACCTGCCGATCGCCCTGGGCGTGCCCGAGGGCGGCGACCCGGCCGCGCTCGCCGGCAGCTGGACCGTGGACCTCGCCGCACCGGAGGCGTCGCAGGCGTCCGACGTGGCCGGCCTGATCATGAAGATCGTCCCGCCGGCCACCGCCGCGCCGGACGCCGAGGTGGCCCTCAGCGTCGACTACACGACCTTCGCCGACCTCTACGGCCCGCAGGCCGCCGACCGGTTCGGCATCGTCGTGCTGCCGGACTGCGTCTACGACGCGCCCGGCACCGGCGAGTGCGCCTCCACCGGCGAGACCGGCGAGGAGCCGGCGGGCGGGACCGCCGAGGCCGTGCCCAGCGAGGTACGGATCGAGTCGGCCGCCACCGCGACGACGCTCAGCCGTACCGCCTCGGCCACCGCCGCGCCGAAGCGGCGCATCGTCAGCGCCGACGTGCCGCTCGACAAGCTGCTCGACGACTCCGGCACCGGCGGCGCCGGCGGCGGGGTCACCAGGCGGGCCCTGGCCGGCACGGACGGCGGTGTCGTCGGCGCGATGGACACCGGCGCCTCGGCGGCCGGCGACTTCACCGCCACGCCGCTGCTGTCGTCCGGCTCGTGGGCGGCGGGCTCGTCCTCGGGCGCGTTCACCTACTCGTACCAGGTGCAGGTGCCGGAGACCGCCGGCGGCCTGATGCCCAAGGTCAACCTGGGCTACTCCTCGCAGTCGGTCGACGGGCGCACCTCGGCGACCAACAACCAGGCCTCCTGGATCGGCGACGGCTGGGACTACAGCGCCGGGTCGATCACCCGTACGTACGCCAACTGCAAGCAGGATTCCAAGAAGGCCGGCGCCAACAACACCGACCTCAAGACGGCCGACCTGTGCTGGGGTTCCAAGAACGCCACCCTGTCGCTCGGCGGCATGAGCACCGAGCTGGTCTGGGACGCCGGCCAGGACAAGTGGGTCACCGCCAACGGCGACGGCTCCGTGATCGAGCAGAAGTTCGACACCGGCAAGGCCAACGGCGACCAGGACGGCGAGTACTGGATCGTCACCACCCGCGACGGCACGAAGTACCACTTCGGCCTGAACCGGCTGCCCGGCTGGTCCGACCACGGCGACGACGCCGACGACCCGGTCACCCGGTCCGTGCTGACCGTCCCGGTCTACAGCAACCACGCGGGTGAGCCCTGCTACCGGGGCTCGACCACCGCCGACTACAAGAAGTCCTTCTGCACCGAGGGCTGGCGCTGGTCGCTGGACTACGTCGAGGACGTGCACGGCAACGCGATGAGCCTGTGGTGGGCCCAGGAGGAGAACTACTACGCCCGCGGCTTCGACTGGAAGAAGCCGGTCAAGTACCACCGCGGCGGCTACCTCACCCACATCGACTACGGCCAGCGCCGGGACAGCCTGTTCACGGCGACCGCCCCGGCCCGGGTCGGCTTCTCGGTCGCGGAACGCTGCTACGACAAGGGCGCCGCCACCTGCACCGAGGAGAACTTCGCCAGCAAGAACCCCGGCGACTACCGGATCTGGTACGACACGCCCGCCAACCTGCGCTGCGCGGCGCCCACGCCCAAGGTGCTGTGCTGGAACGCCGCGCCGACCTTCTTCTCCCGCAAGCGGCTCGACAAGATCACCACCTCGGCGCAGCGGCGCACCGACACCACCGCCCGCCAGGTGGTCGACGACTACCAGCTCAAGCAGTCCTTCCCGATCCTCAAGACCGGACCGAACACCGCGCTCTGGCTGGAGTCGATCACCCGCACCGGCTACGCGCGCAACGGCACCACCGACGAGAAGGTCACCCTCAACCCGGTGCGCTTCGAGTCCAACGTGGACAACATGCCGAACCGGGTGCTGCGCGGCGCCAACGACCCGCGCCCGGGCTTCTCCCGGCTGCGCATCGGCCGCGTGATCAACGAGTACGGCGGCGAGACCGTCATCACGTACTCCAAGCCCGAGGGCGCCTGCGCCAGCGGCTCCGGGCTGCCCGGCAAGAACGACACCGCCGCGCTCAAGAGCAACACCAGGCTGTGCTACCCGGCGTTCTGGCACCCGGACCCGGCGGTCGAGGACATCGACTGGTTCCACAAGTACGTGGTCGACAGCGTCGAGGAGCTGCCCGCCGTCGACGGCGCGTTCGGCACCACCACCCGGTACGCCTACGACAAGGCCGGCTGGAAGCTCGCCGAGCAGGAGTTCACCAAGAAGTCCACCCGCACCTACTCGCAGTTCGCCGGCTTCCAGCAGCTGACCGTGCTGACCGGCGAGGACAACGCGAACTTCGGCGGCAAGCGCACCAAGTCGGTGACCCGGTACTTCCGCGGCATGGGCGACACGGTGCCGATGGACGACATCACCGGCGCGGAGATCGCCAAGGACCGCGAGCCGTTCGCCGGCCGGATCGCCGAAGCGCTCACCTACACCTCCGCCGACGACGCCGACGGCGACTGGCTCACCCGGAGCATCACCTATCCGCAGGCCGTCGAGCTGGCCCGGCGCGACCGCGGCGCCGACGACATCAGCCCGCTCATCGCGTGGCGGGTCCTCGACGCCAAGCAGGTCACCCACACCCGGTCCTCGGGTACCGGCGACGACAAGCGCACCGAGCGCCGGGTCGAGAGCCGCACCAGCTTCGACAACACCTACGGCCTGCCCACCCGGGTCGAGTCGCTGGGCGACACCGGCCGGACCGGTGACGAGTCCTGCGCCGCGCTCGACTACGTCCACCACACCGGCAAGAACATCATCGGCCTCACCCGGCAGGTTCGGACCAGCCCGACCACCTGTGCCGACGCCGACTTCGACGACCTGAGCTCGCTGACGTCCGCGCTGCGCACCGGCTACGACGACCAGCCGTACGGCGCGGCGCTGCCCGCCACGACCCGCGGTCTGGCGACCCAGACCTACTCGCTGAAGGCGGACGGCACCGGCTTCCAGCTCGAGGGCACCACCGCCTTCGACGCGATCGGCCGGGTCACGTCGAAGGCCGACCGGGACAACCGCGCCTCCACCCTCACCTACGAGCCGGCCACCGGGCAGGCGTTCCGGATCCGGGAGAAGAACCCGCTCCTGCACGAGCAGATCCGCGAGGTGGAGCCGGGCCGCGGCGTCGGGGTCCGCACCACCGACGCCAACGGGCACGTCAGCGAGGCGCAGTTCGACCCGCTGGGCCGCCTGCGCAAGGCCTGGGGTCCCGGGCGCGCCACCACCGCGGTGCCGGACTTCGAGGCGATCTACACCACGCCCGACCCGGCGAGCAGCGAGCGCAAGCCGCCCTACGTCACCACCAGGACACGCGGACACGAGGGCCGCATCCAGACCTCGGTCACCATCTACGACGGCCTGGGCCGCGCGCGGCAGAGCCAGGAGGAGGCGACCGGTGGCGGCCGCCTGATCAGCGACACCCTGTACAACAGCTCGGGCGAGGTCTACGAGACCAACAACGCCTACTACACCGGTGGCACGCCCAGCGGCCAGCTGTTCAAGCCGGACGCGCCCGTGCCCAACACGACCCGCTACTCCTACGACGGGCTCGGCCGCGTGGTCAGGGAACTGCCCGTGCTGCGCGGCGAGGAGATGCCCGGGCGGGCCACCAGGTACGAGTACGGCGCGGACTACTCGACGGTCATCAACCCGGCCGGGGCCGCCTCCTACCGGACGTACTCCGACGCCCTGGGCCGCACCACGCGGGTCGACACCTTCACCGACGCCGGCCGCACGGCCTTCACCTCGATGGCCTACCAGTACGACGCCCGGAATCAGCTGACCAGGGCGTCCAACTCGGAGAACGCGAAGCTCTCCTGGTCCTGGACCTACGACCGGCGCGGCCGGCTGATCAACTCCACCGACCCGGACAGCGGGACCACCAGCACCAGCTACGACGACTACGACCGGCCCCTGACCGCCACCAACGCCCGTGGCGCCACGGTCTGGAACGCCTACGACGCCCTGTCACGGCCGATCGAGCAGCGGTTGGACAACAGCACCGGTCCGCTGGTGGCCTCCTTCACCTACGACACGGCCCCCGGCGGCAAGGGCCTGCCCGCCGCCTCCACCCGCTACACCGACGGACTGGGCTACACGCAGAGCATCGGCGGCTACACCGATGACTACCAGCCGACCTCCACCACGCTGACACTGCCGCAGACCGTCGCCGGCACCTGGGGTCTGAAGCCGTCGTACACCTACTCCTACGCGTACACCGACACCGGCCTGATGGAGTCGGCGACGCTGCCGGCGGTCGGCGGCTTCACCGAGGAGAAGCTGCTGGTTCGTTACACCAAGGACGGCCTGCCGCTCTCGGTGTCCGGCAAGGACTGGTACGGCGCCGAGACGGTGTACTCCCCGCACGGCCAGGTGCTGCGCTCGACGCTCGGCGCCCAGCCCTACCGCGTGTGGGCCCTGTCGAACTACGACGACGCCAGCGGCGCGCTCACCCAGCAGCAGGTGTACCGGGAGAAGTCCGACGACAAGGCCATCGTCGGCGGCAACCTGGTCTCGCAGCGCTCCTACGGCTACGACGACGCGGGCAACGTCACCACGATCCGCGAGCACGCCGTCGGGATCGAGGAGCGGCAGTGCTTCACGCACGACCCGCTCGGCCAGCTGAAGAAGGCCTGGACCGCCAAGGACCAGGACTCCTGCTCCGCCGGGCCGCTCGGAGCCGACGGCGCCGTCAACGTGGCCGCGGGCAAGGACAACACCGGCTACTGGCAGGAGTACGAGTACGACCTGCTCGGCAACCGCAAGAAGCTCGTCCAGAAGGACATCACCGGCGCCACCGCCAAGGACGCCACCACGGACTACGGCTACGGCAAGGCGGACGGCAGCCAGCCGGGAACGCTCACCAAGGTCACCAAGAAGTACGTGACCCCGTCCGGCGCCGCGGTCACGGCCGAGGCCGAGCGGCTCTACGAGCTGACCGGTGAGACCAAGCTGGTGACGTCGCAGCAGAACGGCGACAAGCAGGAGCTGGCCTGGACCCACGACGGCCGGATCGATCGGATCTCCGGTCAGGGCGAGAACGGCAAGACGTCCTACGTCGGCCTGGCCAGCAAGTGCCTCGACCTCAAGTCCGCCCTGCCGGTGGCGGCCCAGCCGATCCAGCTGTACACCTGCAACGGCGGCCTCGCCCAGAAGTGGCGCTTCGCGCCGACCCCGGGTCAGGCCGACGCCAACCTGGGCGCCATGGTCATCCACGACGGCTGGTGCCTGCAGCCGGCCGGCACCACGGCCGGGTCGCTCGTCCAGCTGCAGAAGTGCGACGGCTCGGCCGCCCAGCAGGTGCGCCGGCTGGCGGCCACCAACCAGCTCAGCCACGTCGCCTCCGGCCTGTGCGTCGCCGTGAAGGACGGCGCCACCACGGACGCGACGCCCGTCGTGCTCGCGACCTGCGCCGGCACCGCCACCGCCCAGCAGTGGCAGGCGCAGAACGAGACCCGGCACATCTACGCCCCGGACGGCAGCCGCCTGCTGACGGTCCAGGGCAAGCAGGCGACCCTGTTCCTGGGCGAGGCCCAGCTCACCGTCCAGCAGGGCGGCGCGCCGGTCAACACGCAGCGTTCGTACCCGTCGCCGGGCGGCACGGTGATCCGCAACGCCTACGGCTACGGCGCCGCCGGCCTGACCGCGGTCGTCGGCGACCACCAGGGCACGCCGTACGCCGAGGTCGGCCTCAGCGGCACCATGCAGGTCCGGATCCGCAAGCAGGACCCGTTCGGCAACCAGCGGGGCACCGTGCCGCTCGGCATGCACATCGCCAGCAACGAGGGCTTCCTCGGGGCCAAGCGCGACGACGCCTCCGGCTTCGTGCCGCTCGGGGCCCGGCTGTACGACCCGGTGGTGGGCCGCTTCCTCTCGGCCGACCCGGTGCTCGACCTGGCGGATCCGCAGCAGTCCAACGGCTACGCCTACGCCCACAACAACCCGGTGACGCACGCCGACCCCACCGGTCTGTCCGTCGGTTCGGTCGCGCTGACCGCCACCGAGATGGCGGCCGCGCTGGCCGGTGTCGGCCTGAGCCCCGCGCAGGTCGCCGAGGCCCAGGCCAACGCGAACCGCTCGCTCAGCTCGATCATCCTGTCCGCCGCGTGGGGCATCCTCAGTGAGTTCATCGGGCTCACCGACGCCATGAACTGCTTCGGCGGCGACCTGTGGGCCTGCGGCAGCCTGATCCTGGGGATGATTCCCTGGGGCAAGCTCATGAAGGTCGGAAAGATCGCCAAGGCGATCGACCGCACGATCAACGCCATCCAGGCCTGGCGCTCGGCCAAGAAGGCGGCCGAGGCCGTCCTGGCCACGGCGCGGGCGGCGGAACGCATGGCGCTGCAGGCCAAGAAGGCGGCGATCGAGCGGGCCAAACGGGCCGCCCAGGCCGCCCAGAAGAAGGCCGCGGAGAAGGCCAGGACGACCAGCAACGACGCGGTCAACGCGGCGAAGAAGACCGGTAATCCGGTACAGAAGGACGCCCAGGCCAAGGCCAACCCGGGCGCGGCGTCGTCCGGCGGTGGCGGCGGCAAGGGCGGCGGCTCCGGCGCCAAACCCGGCGGCTCGTCCGGCGGGTCCAGCCGCAGCAACGGCGGCACCAGCGGCGGGGGAGGCTCCGGCAAGTCCGGCGACGGCCCCGACGGGGGTGACACCTGCAACAGCTTCCTCCCCGGCACCCAGGTCCTCATGGCGGACGGGTCCACCAAGGCCATCGAGGACGTCCGGGCCGGCGACGAGGTCGAGTCGCACGACTCGCGGACCGGCGAGAACCAGGCGCAGGCCGTCACCGCCGAGATCCGCGGTGAGGGCGACAAGAACCTGGTGCGGGTCACGGTCGACACCGACGGCGACGGCGACGGCGACGAGGGCGCCCAGGTCACCGCCACCGACGGCCACCCCTTCTGGGTCGTCGAGCTGGCCGACTGGGTTCCCGCCACGGAGCTGCAGCCGGGCCAGTGGCTGCGGACCAGCGCCGGCACCTTCGTGCAGATCACCGCCGTGGACCGGTCGACCAGCAGCCAGGCCGCCGTGCACAACCTCACGGTCGGGGACCTGCACACGTACTACGTCGTCGCGGGCGGCTCGTCGCTGCTCGTCCACAACTGCGACGTCACGGTCTACCGGGTGGAGGGCGCCGCGAACGAGCGGATCCGGGTCCACGAGGACGGATCGGTGCTGGTCCGCGGGGCCAACAAGACGCTCTTCCTGGGCTTCGACAACCGGGCCCGCGCGGAGGAGTTCCTGGCCAAGCGGCTGGAGCAGGGCTTCTCCGACTCGGTGATCAAGAGCTTCAAGGTCAAGCGCGAGTTCCTGGACTACCTGCGGGCCGACATGGTGCCGGAGAGCATGTCGAAGCAGTTCCCGACCAGGCCGATCTCCGTCGACCATCCGGCCGCGGACCAGTACGGTCTGAAACCGTTCAACACCAGGCTGATGCTGGAGTACATAGTGCCCAACAGCGGCGCCGTCGGTTAGCGGCCGGCGGGATCATCACGACAGGAACGGCACGGTGGGAAACTGATGCGAACCAGGGTGGAACTGGTCGGCGCACCCGGCTCCGGGCAGCGGGTCCGCGAGGTGGCGGAGCTCCTCACGGCGCTCCGCGACCAGCGGGACGCCGACCCGGAGGACGTGCTGTACACGGCGCCGCCGTGGCTGCTCGACGCGTTCGCGCCGGAGCGCACCACGGAGCAGGCCGAGGCGTGGCTGGCGCAGTGGCGGGCCGCGCCCGACAAGGTGGCCTTCGAGCGCGACTCCGGATGGTCGGTCTCCAACTGGGTGCACTGGTTCTCCGCCGACAACGAGGACTGGCGCCTGGGTGACGTCGTCGTCGACGAGGACGACCGTCGCCTGGTAGTCCACCTCGAGCACGACGACGACCCGATCGCGTACGAGGCGCTGCGCTGGCTGGCGATCAAGGGCGGCCTCGCGATCGCCGGCGAGGCCCGGGTCGCCTGACCGGACGGCCCGCGGAGGCGAGCGTGGAAGTACGGTGCGGGACCTACGAGCCGGCTCCGGGCCGGACGACCGTCGAGCTCAGCGAGGTGCCGGCGACACTGGAGGCTGTGTCGCCGGGGCGGAGGCGTGGCTCGCGCAGTGGCGGGCCGCGCCCGTCCGGCCGGCCTTCGAACGCGCCTCAGCCGGCACCCGGGCCCCGGGCCACCACGCGCCCCCGCGCCCAGCCGTAGTACCCGCCCAGCACGACGTACAGCACGATGAACGCCGTACCGGACGTGCGCTGGTGCCCCGGTGGATGCCCGAAGATCAGCGCGGCCAGCAGCAGCGCCGCGTAGCCGCCCAGCACGGCGACGATCGCGGTGTCGGAGCGCGCCCAGCGTGCCGTCGAGCCCGGGGCCACCCGGCCCGCCTGCGCCGTCAGCTCTCCCACCAGGATCGCCGTCCCGGCCGTGGTCAGCAGGAACCGGACGACCGTTGTCCAGACGTCGGACACGTCGGCGAAGAGGTCGGCGCCCCAGCCCGCCGCCAGCAGGCCGGAGACCACCACCCGGGAGACGCGGGCCCCGGTCGGCGGCGCGGTAGCGGTCACGCGGTGTCCCAACGCCGGCTGCGGATGATCACCCCGAGTACAGCACAGCCGGCGGCCGGGCGACGGTCAGACGCGGACCCGGGCCCGCGCCCGTACCGTGTCGCGCATCCGCAGCAGCGGCACGCCCAGGCCGTACGTCACGTAGTGGCCCACCGGGGTGATCTCGATGATCGCGCAGGCCTCCCGCCGCCCGGGCGGGACCAGCCGGGCCAGGCCGGCCAGCTCGGGCGACTGCAGCAGCGTCCCGGCCGGATGCACAACGGCGCGGGCCGCGAAGCTGATGGTCGCCGGCGGGATCGGGAACAGCAGGGCCAGCAGGCCGCCGCGGCGGACGGTGACGGTCACGGCCACCTCCCCGTGGGCGGCGACGTGCCGGGCCTTCCAGCTGTCGCGGGCGACGGCCACGTACATCCGGGGCCCGGCGGTGCAGTAGACGACGCCGCTGGAGCGGGGCGCCCCGGCCGGCGTCACGTGGCCGAGGACGGCGAACGAGGCCTTGGTGACGGCCCGCCAGATCTGGTCGGCGGTGAGTTGCGGACCGGCGGCGGCCGGGCGCTGCGCCGCACCCGCAGGCGTGGAGACGGACATGGTGGCTCTCCCTCCCACAACGGTACGGCCCCAGCGAAGCAGGGGCGGCGCCGGCGCGCGTAGAGGCCAACGGCCCGGGTCGGCGCGCGACAGACCCCGGTCACCCGCGCGGGGCGGGACCGGGCCGGGCGTCAGTCCCGCGCCGGCCTTCTGGGTCCACCAGCGACCGGGCGCGGCCGCCAGCCACGCGCCGCCCGGTCAGAGCGGGCAGGAGCCGACGTGCGTCCGGCCCTGCTCCCGCAGCAGCCGGGTGGCCAACACCTCGTCGCCGACGCCCCGCCCGATCGCCTGGCCGGCCCGGTCGCTGAAGGCGAAGTGCTGACCGCCGTACACCCGGGACCGGCCGGCCTCGGCGGCGGCCGAGGAGAAGCTGGGGTAGGTGCGGGCCTGCCCGGCCGGCGCGGTGTCGGTGGCGAGGCTGAACCCCACGTTGTCCGAGCAGAAGAAGCCGGCCAGCACGGTGGCCGCCGCGTTGCTGTACGAGCTGTGGCCCGAGGTCCACTCCGGCGTGCCGCCCACCGAGCCGGAGCGCGCCGTCCACGCCGGGTCGGCCGAGGTCAGCGGGTTGCCGTCGGTGTCGGCCTCGCGGATCGCGGTGGTCGGCCGCCAGTGCCGGTACGTCTGCTTGGTCCGCACGGTCGTCACCGTGCTGTCGGCCAGGGCCATGCTCACCAGCGCCGTCATCCGGGCGCCCCGGGCCAGCGACAGCCCGCGGTCGCCGCCGGCGGTCAGCGCGATCCGCATCCACTCGCCGGGCGGCTGGTCGGAGCCGGCCGGCAGCGACCAGAACTGGTAGGTGGCCAGCAGGTCCGGCGCCGGCACGCGCGCGTCGCCCAGCACGGCGATCTCGGCGAAGGCCGCCGCATAGGTGACGCTGTCCAGCGCGGGCGGCGGGCCGGGCACGTAGGCGCCGGGATCCCGGACGGCGAACGGGCGCACGTCGGCGTACTGCACGCCGGACCACTCGGCCCGGAAGACGCCCGGGCCGGCGCCTGCGGGCTGGCTGCGTACCGGCGAGGAGCCGTCGTCGGCCCGCGCCCGCACGACCTCCCGGCCCACCTGCTCGCCCCAGCGGACGCCCTCGGCCCGGCGGTGCCCCGGCGCCACCCGGGCCAGGTCCGCCGCGCGCCGGGCGTCGTACTCAGCCGCCCGGGCCGGGTCGACCGCCACCAGCACGGTGTGCGCCGCCGCCACGGCCGCCGCGAACGGGTCGCCGTCGCGCGGGCCCCGCCCGGTCACCAGCGCGGGTTCGCGGGCCGGTTCGCCGCGCCCGCCGACGATGCCGTTGACCGCGTCGTACATGGCGACGTTGAGCATCGCGTACCAGCGGGCCGCGTCGGCGTCGCTGGCCCGCAGCGCGCGGACCGCCTGCAACGCGGCCTCGTTCCAGCCGCGGACGCCGTCGAACCCGCGCGCCGGGGCGCCCGCACGGGCCGGCGCGCCCAGCCCCGTGCAGACCAGCCCCAGCAGCACCGCGACGATGATCCTGCGCATGGCTTCCTCCAGGGTGTCGAGCCGGCGTTCCGCCCAGCCCACTGCACCCGGCGGCTTGATCGGTAGGGACCAATGGCCCTAGGTGGCGCGAGGGCGACCGGCCCGCCGGCCCCGGCCGGCCGATGACCCGCGTCCCCGGGCCGGGGGGCCGACGAACCGGTCAGGCGGCGTACTCGCGCACCCCGGCCAGGATCGCCCCGAGCCCCTGCCGCGCGTCGGCGAACAGCATGGCCGTCACCGGCAGGCTGTAGAGCTCGTTGTCGATCCCGGCGTACCCGTGGCCCAGCGACCGCTTGATCACGATGACGCTGCGCGCCTTGTCGACGTCGAGGATCGGCATGCCGGAGACCGGGTTGCCCGGGCGGCGGGCGGCCGGGTTGGTCACGTCGTTGGCCCCCACGACCAGCACCACGTCGGTGCCGGGGAACTCCGGGTTGATCTCGTCGAGGTCCTTGAGCAACGGGTACGGCACGTCCGCCTCGGCCAGCAGCACGTTCATGTGGCCCGGCATCCGGCCGGCCACCGGGTGGATGCCGTAGCTGACGTCCACCCCGCGCTCGCTCAGCGCCCGGGCCAGGGCGGCCACCTCGTACTGCGCCTGCGCGGCGGCCAGCCCGTAGCCGGGGACGATCACGACCTTGCGCGCGTACGACAGCTGGAGCGCGGCGTCCTCGGCGGTGACCCGGCGCACCGGGGCAGCCGGGCCGGCGGCGGCGACGGCCACCTCGTCGCCGGTGCCGTAGCCGCCCGCCACGATCGCCGTGATCGAGCGGTTCATGGCGTCGGCCATCAGCTTGGTCAGGATCGCGCCGGCCGCGCCGACCAGCGCGCCCGCGATGATCAGCACATCGCTGCCCAGCACGAACCCGGCCATCGCGACCGCGGTGCCGGTGCAGGCGTTGAGCAGGGAGATGACGACCGGCATGTCGGCGCCGCCGATGGGCAGGGTCAGCAGCACGCCCGCCGCCAGGGCGAGCACGCCGATGCCGACCAGCGCGGCGATCCCGGCGCCGCCGGTCAGGAACCAGCCCGCGAGCCCGGCGGCGGTGAGACCGAGGAGGATGTTGATCCACCGGCCGCCGGGCACGATGATGGGCCGGCCGGGCACCCGGCCGGCGAGCTTGCCCGAGGCCACCAGCGAGCCGCTCAGGGTGACGCCGCCGATCACCAGGTCGAGCACCGTCGTGGTGGTGGTCTGCAACGGCAGCCGGTCGAGGTCGCCGGCGTGGGCGACCGCGTCGCCGAGCGCGATCAGGGCCGCCGCGCCGCCGCCGACCGCGTTGAACAGGCTCACCAGCTGCGGCATGGCGGTCATCTGCACCCGGCGGGCGGCGAGCAGGCCCGCGACCGCGCCGCCGGCCGTGCCCGCGGCGAGGGCCGCGACGGCCCAGGCCGCCAGGTGCCCGCCGTGGACGAGGACGGCGACGGTGGTCAGCACGGCCACGGTCATGCCGGTGGCCGACACCTGGTTGCCGCGGCGGGCCGTGGCGGGGGCGTTCATCAGGTGCAGGCCGACCACGAAGCTGGCCGCGCAGGCGAGGTAGATCAGGTGCACGGTGGAGTCGAAGGCGTTCACTGGCGATTCTCCTGCCGGGTGCGGAACATCGCGAGCATGCGGTCGGTGACGACGTAGCCGCCGGCGACGTTCATGGCGGCGAAGGCGGCGGCGACGAACACCACGACGTAGCCGGTGACCGTGGTGGCGGTGGCCGCGAGCAGCATGACCCCGACCAGCACGACCCCGTGGATCGCGTTCGCGCCGGACATCAGCGGCGTGTGCAGGGTGGCCGGCACCTTGCTGATCACCTCGAAGCCGACCAGCAGGCCGAGGACGAAGACGGTGATGTCGGCCAGCAGCAGCGGATTCATGACCCCACCTCCGAGCCGAGGGCGGCCAGCACCCGCGGGTTGACGACCGCGCCGTCGCGGGTGACCACGATGGCCGCGTGGATCTCGTCGTCCGGGTCGAGCACCGGGGCGCCGTCGCGGACGAGACTGCCGAGCAGCGCGCAGATGTTGCGGGAGTACGCGGTCGAGGCGGCCTGCGGCAGCTGGGCCAGCAGGCCGGCCGCCCCGACGACGGTCACGCCGCGCGGCGTGACCATGGTCTTGCCCGGTTCGGAGCCGGCGACGTTGCCGCCGTGCTCGCCCGCCGCGGTGTCGACGACCACCGCGCCGGGCCGCAGGCCGTCCAGGGCCGCCTCGGTGACCAGCACGGGCGGGCGCCCGTCCGGCACCTGGGCCGTGGTGATGACGATGTCGAAGCCGGCGACGGCCCGGTCCAGGGCCTGCTGCTGGGCCGCGGTCTCGGCCGCGGTGAGCCGGCGCGCGTAGCCGCCCGTCCCGGTTCCGGCCGCGGTGTCCAGCCGCAGCACGGTCGCGCCGGTGGAGGCGATGTCCTCCTGCGCCGCCTCGCGGACGTCGTAGCCGGTCACCGTCGCGCCGAGCCGGCGCGCGGTCGCGATCGCCTGCAGGCCCGCGACCCCGGCCCCGAGCACCAGGACCCGGGCCGGGCGGGTGGTGCCGGCCGCGGTCATCAGCATCGGCAGATAGCCGCCGTACGCGCCGGCGGCCACCAGGGCGGCCTTGTACCCGGCCACGCTGGCCTGCGAGGTCAGCGCGTCCATGGCCTGCGCGCGGCTCAGCGTCCGCGGCAGCAGGTCCAGGCTGACGGCGGTGACCCCGGCCGCGGCCAGCCGTTCGGCCAGCACCGGGTCGGTCAGCGGGGCGAGCAGCCCGGCCAGCCACTGTCCGGGGCGCAGCGCGGTGAGGTCGTCCGGGGGGCCGATCACCACCAGGACGTCGCTGCCCGCGTACACCTCCGCACGGTCGGCGAGCTCCGCGCCGGCGGCGGCGTAGGCCGGGTCGGGGAACCAGCTCCCGGCCCCGGCCCCGGCCTCGACCAGCACGCGCAGGCCGGCCCGCCGCAGCTTCGGCACGTCGTCGGGGGCCAGCGCCACCCGCCGCTCGCCGGCGTCCGTCTCCCGGACCACGCCGATCGTCGTCATCGTTCCTCCCCGGATCTCGCACCGTCCGCGACGTCCCGGGCGTCCGCCGGGAAGTGCTCCGGCCCGCGCCCCGCCATCTCTTCGTACACCTGCCAGCGCTGATTGACAGCCTCCTGGGCCAGTCCGGCGAGCCGTTCGGCCTCGGCCGGCGCGGTGCGGCGCAGCTGGCCGAACCGCAGCTCCCGCTCGGTGTACGCGCTCAGCGGCAACCGGGGCCGCGGCGAGTCCAGCAGGAACGGGTTGGCCCCGGCCGCCCGCAGCACCGGGTCGTAGCGCATGAGCGGCCAGTATCCGGTGGTCACGGCCCGGTGCTGCTGAGCCATGCCCTGGCGCATGTCGATGCCGTGCGCGATGCAGTGCGCGTACGCGATGACCAGCGACGGGCCGTCGTAGGCCTCGGCCTCGCGCAGCGCCCGCAGGGTCTGCTGCGGGTCCGCGCCCATGGCGACCCGGGCCACGTAGACGTTGCCGTACGCGATCGCCTGCAGGGCCAGGTCCTTCTTGGGCGTGCGCTTGCCGCCGGCGGCGAACTTGGCCACCGCCGACAGCGGGGTGGCCTTGGACATCTGGCCGCCGGTGTTGGAGTAGACCTCGGTGTCGAGCACCAGCACGTTGACGTCGCGGCCGCTGGCCAGGACGTGGTCCAGGCCGCCGGCGCCGATGTCGTAGGCCCAGCCGTCGCCGCCGACGATCCAGACGCTGCGCCGCACCAGGTGATCGAGCACGCTGCGCAGGTCGGCGACGGCGGGCTCGTCCGCGCCGAGCCCGGCCAGCCTGCGCTCGAGCTCGGCCAGGCGCTCGCGCTGCGCCGCGAACTCCGACTCGCGCTGCTGCGGCGCGTCGACCACGGCGTCGACCAGGTCGGCGCCGAGCCGGTCCCGCAGCTCGCGCAGCCGGTTCACCGCCAGGTCGCGGTGCAGGTCGGCGGCGAGCCGGAAGCCCATCCCGAACTCCGCGTTGTCCTCGAACAGCGAATTCGACCAGGCCGGCCCGCGGCCCTCGGCGTTGTGCGTCCACGGCGTCGTGGGCAGGTTGCCGCCGTAGATCGAGGAGCAGCCGGTGGCGTTGGCGACCATCAGGCGGTCGCCGAACAGCTGCGAGAGCAGCTTCAGGTACGGCGTCTCGCCGCACCCGGCGCAGGCCAGGGAGAACTCGAACAACGGCTGCAGGAACTGCGCCCCGCGCACCGTCTCGAAGTCGACCCGGGTGCGGTCGGCCACCGGCAGCGTCTCGAAGAACGCGATGTCCTCGCGGCCGCGCTCCAGCAGCGGCTCGCGGGCCGCCAGGTTGATCGCGCGGTGCCCGGGGTCGGCCGGCGCGGTCACCGGGCAGGCCTCGACGCACAGGCCGCAGCCGGTGCAGTCCTCCAGGTACACCTGCAGGGTGAAGCGGGAGTCGGGGACCCCGCGGGCGTTCAGCGGCGCGGACCGGAAGCCGTCCGGCGCCCCGGCCAGCTCCTTGAGGTCGTAGAAGCTCGACCGGATCACGCTGTGCGGACACACGAAGCTGCAGTTGCCGCACTGGATGCACAGGTCGGGATCCCAGGCGGCCACCAGGTCGGAGACGTTGCGCTTCTCGTAGGCGGTGGTCCCGCCGGGATAGGTGCCGTCGGCCGGCAGCGCGCTGACCGGCAGCCGGTCGCCGTGGCCGGCCATCATGGCGGCGGTGACGGTGCGCACGAACGGCGGCGCCCCGGGCGGGACCGGCGCCGGTCGTTCGCGGGTGGTGCTGACCGCCTCCGGCACCGGGACCGGGTGCAGCTCGGCCAGGGCGCGGTCGACGGCGGCGTGGTTGCGGGCCACGACCTCGGGGCCGCGCTTGGCGTACGTCTTGGTGATGCTCTGCTTGATCCGGGCGATCGCGGTGTCCTGCGGCAGGATGCCGGACAGGGCGAAGAAGCAGGTCTGCAGGACGGTGTTGGTGCGGCCGGGCAGGCCCGCCTCGGTCGCCACCCGGTCGGCGTCGATGGTGTGCACGCGCAGGCGCTTGGCGATGATCTGCTCCTGCACCGGGCGGGAGAGGGTGTCCCACACCTCGCCGGCGGGCCGGGTGCTGTTGAGCAGCAGGGTCGCGCCCTCGTCGGCCGGCTCCAGCACGTCGGCGCGCTCCAGCAGGCTCGGGTGGTGGCAGCCGACGAAGCCCGCGCGGGTCACCAGGTACGGCGCGTGGATCGGGGCGGGGCCGAACCGCAGGTGGGAGACCGTCATCGAGCCGGACTTCTTCGAGTCGTAGACGAAGTAGCCCTGGGCGTGGATGCCGGGGTCGGCGCCGAGGATCTTGATGGTGTTCTTGTTGGCGCCGACCGTGCCGTCCGAGCCGAGTCCGAAGAAGACCGCGCGGTGGGTGCCGGGCGGCTCGATGTCCAGCGGCTGCCACGGCAGGCTGGTGCCGCCGACGTCGTCGACGATGCCGACGGTGAACCGCGACCGGGGCTGCCCGGCGGCCAGCTCGGCGAAGACGGCGGCGACCATGCCGGGGGAGAACTCCTTGGAGCCCAGGCCGTAGCGGCCGCCGATGACCGTCGGCAGGCTGCTGCGCCCGCTCTCGGCCAGCGCCGCCAGGACGTCCAGGAACAGGGGCTCGCCCTGCGAGCCGGGCTCCTTGGTGCGGTCGAGGACCGCGATCCGGCGGGCCGTGGCGGGGATCGCGGCGGCGACCGCGGCCGCCGGGAAGGGCCGGAACAACCGGACCTGGAGCACCCCGACGCGCTCGCCGCGGTCCGCCAGGCACCGGGCCGTCTCGATGGCGGTCTGCGCCCCCGAGCCCATGATGACCAGCACCCGCTCGGCCCGGGGGTCGCCGTGGTACTCGACGATGCCGTACCGCCGGCCGGTGCGTTCCGCCAGCTGGTCCATCGCGTCCTGCACCGCCGTGGGCACCTGGGCGTAGTACGGGTTCACCGTCTCCCGCCCCTGGAAGTACACGTCGGGGTTCTGCGCGGTGCCGCGGATGACCGGCCGCTCCGGCGACAGCGACCGCCCGCGGTGGTCGCGGACCAGCGCCGCCGGGACGAGCGCGCGCAGGTCGTCGTCGGTGAGCAGCTCGACGGTGTTGAGCTCGTGCGAGGTGCGGAAGCCGTCGAAGAAGTGCACGAACGGCACCCGGGTCCGCAGCGTGGCCGCCTGGGCCACCAGGGCGAGGTCGTGGGCCTCCTGCACGGACGCCGAGGCCAGCAGCGCGAAGCCGGTGGCCCGCACGGCCATCACGTCGGAGTGGTCGCCGAAGATGGACAGTCCCTGGGCGGCCAGCGCGCGGGCGGCCACGTGCAGCACCGCGGGGGTGAGCTCACCGGCGATCTTGTACATGTTCGGGATCATCAGCAGCAGGCCCTGCGAGGCGGTGAACGTGGTGGTCAGCGCGCCGCTCTGCAACGCGCCGTGCAGCGCGCCCGCGGCGCCGCCCTCGCTCTGCATCTCGACCACGGTCGGCACCGATCCCCAGATGTTCGCCCGGCGGGCCGTCGACCACTCGTCGGCCAGCTCGGCCATCGGCGACGACGGCGTGATCGGGTAGATGCAGCAGATCTCGTTGAGCCGGTACGCGACCGACACCGCGGCCTCGTTGCCGTCCATCGTCGCCCTGGTCATGAGGGCACCTCCGGAACCATCTCGATCGCGTGCACGGGACACTGCTCGGCGCAGGTGGCGCAGCCGGTGCAGCGGTCGTAGTCGATGCGGTAGCGGTTGCCCGGGCCGAGCTTGATGACGGCGTCCTCCGGGCAGGCGCCCAGGCAGCCGTCGCACTCGAAGCAGTTGCCGCAGGACAGGCAGCGGGCGGCCTCGTACCGCGCCGCCGTGGCGTCCAGGCCGCCGACGATCTCGCCGAAGTCGGCGACGCGGGCGGCGGCGTCGCGCTCGGGCTGGACGCGGCGCCCGGTGTCGCCGAAGTACCAGGGGTGCAGCAGGTCGAACTCGGCCACCGGATGCTTGTCCGGCGGCCGGTACGCCCCCGCCCGCAGGTACGCGTCGATGTGCCGGGCCGCCTTGCGGCCGTGCCCGACGCCGACGGTGACGGTCCGTTCGGCCGGCACCATGTCGCCGCCGGCGAACAGCCCGGGGCAGCCGGTCATGAACGACGGCGACACCTCCACCGTGTCGTCCGGGGTGAACCGCACGCCCGGCACGGCCCGCAGGAAGCCGACGTCGCTGCGCTGGCCGAGCGCCAGGATCACGGTGTCGGCGGCCAGCGTCTCGGTCCGCCCGGTGGGCGCCGGCCGGCCCTCGTCGTCGAGCTCCATCACCTCGACGGTCAGCGCCGGGCCGTCGAAGGCCTGGATCGTCCGCAGCCAGTTGATCGTGATGCCCTCGCGCTCGGCCTCCTCGGCCTCCTCGGCGTGCGCGGGCATCTGGCCGCGGGTCCGCCGGTAGACGATGAGCGCCTCGTCGGCGCCGAGCCGTTTGGCCACGCGGGCGGCGTCCATGGCGGTGTTGCCGCCGCCGTACACGGCGACCCGCCGCCCGATGACCGGGCGCTCGCCGGAGGCGACGCTGCGCAGGAAGCCGACCGCGTCGACGATCCGGCCGGCCTCGCGGGCCGGGATGTCGACGCGCCGGGACAGGTGCGCGCCGACCGCCACGAAGACCGCGTCGAACCGGCCCGCGGCGCGCTCGGCCTGCAGGTCGAGCACCGGGTGCCGGGTGACGATCTCGACGCCCAACGCCTGGATCCGGGCGATCTCCGCCGCCAGCACGTCGCGGGGCAGGCGGTAGGCGGGGATGCCGTACCGCATCATGCCGCCCGGCTCGGGCCCGGCGTCGTGGATCTCGACGTGGTGGCCGAGCCGCGCGAGGTGGTAGGCCGCGGAGAGCCCGCTGGGCCCGGCGCCGATGATGAGCACGCGCCGGCCGGTGGGCGCCGGCGGCGGGTCGAAGGCCCAGCCCTGCTCGAGGGCGAGGTCGCCGAGGAAGCGCTCGACCCCGTGGATGGAGACGGGCGTGTCGAGCAGGGCGCGGTTGCACGCCGACTCGCACGGGTGGTAGCAGACCCGGCCGTGCACGGCCGGCAGCGGGTTGTCGGCGACCAGCGTGCGCCAGGCGCGCTCGTAGTCGCCGGCCTGGGCCGCGGCCAGCCACGCCTGGATGTTCTCGCCGGCCGGGCAGCCGGCGTTGCAGGGTGGCAGCAGGTCGGCGTAGACGGGCCGGCGCTGCCGCACGGGCCCGCTGCGGGCCTGGTCGTGCAGCAGGTCGGGCAGGGGGGTCAGGTCGCGGTGCCGAGTGGACATACCGGCCTCCTCGAGCGGTTACCGCCAGCCTGCGCGGCGCCGGGCGGTGCGGTGGAGGGCCGGAGGTCCCGAGCGGTCCGGGCCGCCGGTCACCGGCCAGGACGGGACGCCCGGCCCTGACGGTGTTAGCAGTGGATGGCTAACGTGCTAAGTAGGTCGAGGTCGGAGGGAGGTTGTCATGACCACCACCACTACCAAGCCGGCGCGCGAGACCGTGCCGGCCAAGCCGGTGCACCGTCCGGAGCCACGGCGTGAACGGACCCGGCGGATCGGCCGTGAGGTCGGCACGCTCGCCGTGAACGCCTACGAGCGCGGCGTCGCGGACGTCGTCGCCTTCGAGAAGGACGTTGCCAAGATCGCCCCGTACCCGTGGGCGAAGAACGCGCTCGCCCTGAGCGCCGAACTGATCGGGGACGTCGGAGCCGCCTACATCAAGACGGCACGGCAGGTCTTCAAGTGAATCACCGCGACCGGCCCGGGCGTCAGCGCCCGGGCCGGTCCTCGTGCGCCGGCGGCCCGCCGCCGCGCCGGCGGCGGGCGATGGTCGTCTCCCGCAGCGCCGTGTAGACCTCCACCAGCGCCCGGCGCTGGTGGGCGGTGAGGTCGGGGTCCGCGGCGATCGCGGCGAGCATCGCGGCGGGCGGGGACGGCTCCGGGGTCGCCTGCTCGACGAGGACGTCGGCGGTCGTGCGCAGCTGCGCGGCGATCGCGTGCAGGACCCGGTCGGACGGGGCGCGCAAGCCGCGCTCGATCTGCGACAGGTACGGGCCCGAGATGCCCACCATGGCGGCGAGCTGGCGCATCGGCAGCTCGGCCAGCTCGCGCCGGCGCCGGATGATCTCCCCGAGGCTCAGGGGCGGGCCGGAACTCTCCGTCACCGCCGCAGCTTAACGCGCCGCCGGGCCGGTATCACACCCGCGCAGCGCGACCGCGGCGATCTCGCCGGCGATGGCCGGTTGCAGCGCCGCGGGCAGGTCGTGGCCCATGCCGGGGTGGACGATCAGCGTCGCGCCGCGCAGCGCGCGGGCGGTCGCGAGCCCGCCCGGCAGCCGCACCAGCGGATCGGCGTCACCGTGGATCACCAGCGCCGGCAGGCGCAGCGCCCGCAGCATCGGCCGCCGGTCCGCGGCCGACACGATCGCCGCGAGCTGCCGGCGGAGGCCCGCCGGGTCGTGGGCCCGGTCGTAGCTGCGGCGCGCGACATCGGCCAGCCACGCCTCGTCGTGCGGGTAGGCGGGCGAGCCGATGACCCGGAAGACGTCGACGATCTGCCGGGCCGCGTCGTCCCGCCCCGACGCCGGGCGGCGCAACAGGGCCGCCATGGCGCGCGGGCGGGGCCGTCCGATCCGGGGCGCCGGCGTGGACGAGATGGACGTGAGCGACCGGACCCGGGCCGGGTCGGCGCCGGCCATGGTCTGCGCGATCATGCCGCCCAGCGACACCCCGACCACGTGGGCGCTGTCCCAGCCCAGCGCGTCCAGCACGGCGAACGCGTCGCCGGCCATGTCGGCCAGCGCGTAGCCCGGCCCGCGGCGCAGGGCCAGCGCCAGCGGGGTGGGCGTGCCCAGGTCGCGGAGGTGGGTGGACAGCCCCACGTCGCGGTTGTCGAACCGGGCCACGCGGAACCCGGCGCCGGTGAGCAGCGCCCGGAACTCCTCCGGCCAGAACAGCATCTGCAGGCCCAGGCCCATGATCAGCAACAGCGGCTCGCCGTCGGGCGGTCCCTCGACGTCGTAGGCGATCCGCACCCCGTCGGGCCGGGCGAAGCCTTCGGTCATGCCTCCAGCCTGCCCGCCCCGGGGCCCGCGCACCGAGGGCCGGACGTCCCCTGTGCGGGCCGTCCGGCCCTGGCCCCGGCGGCGCCGGCCGAGGCACGGTGACCAAGAGTGACGCGCTGCGACCGAGGAGGATGCCGTGGAATACCTGAGCCCGCTGGACGCGTCGTTTCTGGACGCCGAGGACGAGGACCCGCACGCGTCGCTGGCGATCGCGTCGATCGCCGTGCTGGACGGGCCCGCCCCGAGCCAGGCCGAGTTCGCCGCGGCCATCCGGGGCCGGCTGCCGCTGGTCCCGCGCTACCGGCAGAAGGTGCGCCGGGTCCCGTTCAACCTGGGCCGGCCGGTCTGGGTGGACGATCCGGACTTCGACCTGGACTTCCACCTGCGCCGGACCGCCCTGGCCGCGCCCGGTGACGACGCCGCGCTGCAACGGCTGGTCGCCCGGGTGATGACCCACCGCCTGGACCGGGACCGCCCGCTGTGGGAGACCTGGCTGATCGAGGGCCTGCCGGAGGGGCGCTGGGCGCTGCTGTCCAAGGTGCACCACTGCCTGATCGACGGCGTCTCCGGGAACCAGCTCTACCGCCTCGTCTTCGACGCCAGCCCCCGCCCGCACCGGCCGGTGGCCGACCACTGGCAGCCGGTGCCGGGCGCCGGCTCGCTCGACCTGTCCCTCGACGCGCTGGCCCAGCTCGCCCGGATCCCGTTCGACCAGGCCCGCGTGGTGGCCCAGGCGGTCCGCACGCCCGTCGCCGTGACCCGGTGGCTGCGGGACACCACCCGCGGCCTGACCACGCTGGCCCTCGGCCTGACCCCGACCCCGCCGACCTCGCTGGCCGGCCCGCTCGGCAAGTCCCGCCGGTACGCCGTGGCCCGCACCCCGCTGGCCGACATCGCCGCGATCGCCGGCGACTGCTCGGTGACCATCAACGACGTCTACCTGGCCGCGGTGGCCGGGGCGTTCCGCCGGCTCATGCTCGAGCGCGGCGAGGAACCGGCCGCCGGCGCCATCCGCACCCTCGTGCCGGTCAACGTGCGCAGCCGCGACGAGGAGGGCGTGCTGAACAACCGGCTCGCCTCCATGCTGCTGCTCCTGCCGGTGGAGCTGGACGACCCGGCGCAGCGGCTGCGGGCGGTGCACGAGCGGATCGCCGAGCTGCGTGCCGCCGGCGAGGTGGAGGCCGGGGCGGCGCTGGTGGCGCTGGCCGACCGGGAGCCCTTCACCCCGGTCTCGCTGATCATCCGCACCGCGCTGCGGCTGCCGCAGCACGCCATCACCACGGTGACCACCAACGTGCCCGGCCCCGACCAGCAGCTCTACATCCTGGGCCGGCCGATCCGCGAGATCCTGCCCTACGTCCCGATCGCCGAGCGGATCCGCATCGGCATCGCGGTCTTCACCTACGGCGGCCAGGCCACGTTCGGCGTCACGACCGACTTCGCGTCGGTGCCCGAGGCCGACCGGTTCGCCGCGTCGGTCACCGACGAGGTGGCGGCCCTGCGCCAGGCGGCCCGGCCGCCCCAGCCCAAACCCGTGCGTCGCCGCCGCGCCCCCGCGGCCGCGCGCGCCCCGATCGCCTGAGACATCCGAACGCCGGAGGGGAGCCGACGATGTTGAACCTTGCCGTGATCCTGCGTGAGTCGGCGGAGATCCGCCCGGCCGCGCCCGCCCTCGTCCACGACGGCGTGACCATGACCTACGCCGAGCTGGACGCCCGTTCCGACTCGGTGGCCGAGGGCCTGCGGGCCCGCGGCATCCGGGCGGGGGACCGGGTGGCGCTGCAACTGCCGAACGTCCCCGAGTTCCCGATCGCCTACTACGGCATCCTCAAGGCGGGCGCGGTCGTGGTGCCGCTCAACGTGCTGCTCAAGGCGCCCGAGATCGCGTACCAGCTCACCGACTCGGCCGCCCGGCTGCTGATCACCTGGGCCGGCGCGGCCGGCGAGGCGGCCAAGGCGGCCGCCGACTGCGGCCTGGCCGAGGTCTACGTGGCCGGCCCCGTCCCGGACCCGGCCCGGCCCTTCGCCGACCTGCCGGCGCCGGTCACCGGGTCGTTCCCGCTGCACGCCACCGAGCCCGGCGACACCGCCGCGATCGTCTACACCTCCGGGACCACCGGCCGGCCCAAGGGCGCGGAGCTGACCCACTTCCAGCTCTACATGAACGCCGACATCCCGGACCGGCTGTTCGCCCTCAACCCCGACGACATCATCCTCACGGTGCTGCCGCTGTTCCACGTCTACGGCATGTCCAGCGCGATGAACATCGGCATCCGCTTCGGCGCCTGCCTGTCGCTGGTGCCACGGTTCACCCCGGAACAGGTGCTGGCCACGATCGAGCGGGACCGCGCGACCATCTTCGACGGCGTGCCCACCATGTTCGGCGCGCTGCTGGCCTGCCCGCAACGGGACCGCTACGACACGTCCTCGCTGCGCGTCTGCATCTCCGGCGGGGACTCGATCGCCGCCACGGTGCTCGACGCGTTCGAGCAGCGGTTCGGCGTGCCCATCCTGGAGGGGTACGGGATGACCGAGACCGCCTCCACGATCAGCTTCAACGAGGGCCCCGACCAGCGCCGCGTCTACAGCGTCGGCCGGCCGGTCTGGGGCGTGCAGGTGCAGGTGTGGGACTGCGACGACCGGCCGCTGCCGCCCGGGCGCGACCACGTCGGCGAGCTGGTGACCCGCGGCTACCACACGATGCGCGGCTACCACCGCCAGCCGGAGGCCACCGCGGAGGCGTTCCGGCACGGATGGTTCCACACCGGGGATCTCGGCTACGTCGACGAGGACGGCTACCTGTTCATCGTGGACCGCAAGAAGGAGCTGATCATCCGGGGTGGGTACAACGTGTACCCGCGCGAGATCGAGGAGGTCCTGCACCACCATCCCGCCGTGCTCCAGGCGGCCGTGGTGGGCGTGCCGGACGAACGGCTGGGCCAGGAGGTCAAGGCGTTCCTGGTGACCCGCCCGGACGCCGCGACGACGGCCGAGGAGATCATCGCCTACTGCCGGGAGCGGCTGGCCGCGTACAAGTACCCGCGCCTGGTCGAGCTCCGCGACGCCCTGCCGCTCAGCGGGGCCGGCAAGGTCCTGAAGAAGTTGCTGACGTAGCCGCCGCCGGAGTCGGCGCGGGCCCGGTCACCGTGGTGACCGGGCCCGCTCGCCGCCGGCGCGCTACCGCTGCGGAAGCCGGTCGATGAGCACCGGGCAGTCGGCGTGGTGCAGGAGCTGCATGGTGGTCGAGCCGAGGAAGGTGCCGGCGACCACACCGTGGCCGTGGCTGCCGACGACGACCAGCTGCGCGCCCTGCGAGATGCCGGTGAGCACGGCCGCCGCGCTGTCGTGCGACAGCATCGTCTCGACCGCCACGTCCGGGTACTTGGCCTGCCAGGGCGCCACCAGCCGGGCCAGCGCGGCGCGCTCGGCGGCGTCCTGCTCCGGGGTCGTCACGTCGATGGCCGGCACGCTGCTCTGCAACCACAGCGGCACGGCGGGCAGGTAGGCGTGCACCACGGCCAGGGCGCTGCCCCGGGCGGCGGCGGCCTCGAACGCCGTGCCGAGCACGTGATCGGCGGCGGGGGAGTCGTCGACGCCGACCGCGACGGGGCCGTCGGTGACGTCACCGCGGCCGCGCACCACGACCACCGGGCAGGACGCGTGCACCGCCAGCCGCTGGCTCACCGAGCCGAGCAGCAGGCCGCCGAAGCCGCCCCGGCCGCGGTTGCCGAGCACCATCAGCTCCGCGCCCCCAGCCAGCTCCAGCAGCCGGGCGCCGGCGTGGCCGAGGACGGTGTCCAGCTCGATCGACAGGTCCGGGGCCACCTCGCGGGCCTGGTCGTGGCCGGTCATGGTCACCTGTTCGGCGACCTGCCGGGCGATGTCGGTGTACTGGTTGGTGTAGTCGAAGCGTCCCTCGCGCCATTCCCAGTCGTACACGTGCACGATGCGCAGCAGGGCGTGGCGGCGTTCCGCCTCGCGTGCCGCCCACCGCACCGCCGCCCGGCTGGTCTCGGTGCCGTCGGTGGCCACGATGATCGCGGTGGTGGTCATGATTCCTCCTCTGCTCCTGCCTCGATCGTCGACACGTCGGGGTGGCCCGGGGCAGAGCGCAAAGCCCCGTCCGGGCGGGCCGGTCGGCGGGGCCCGGTCAGCCCACCCGGGAGCGGGCGTGGGACCGCACCACCATCGTGGGGCAGTCCGCCTCGAAGATGAGGTGCCGGCCGACCGAGCCGAGCAGGTGACCGGTGAGCCCGCCGCTGCCGTGGTCCCCGACCACCACGAGCTGGGCCAGGTGGGACCATTCGCCGAGCAGCGCCCCGGCGTGGCCGCGCACGACCTGCCGCCGGACCGGCACGTCCGGGTAGCGGTCGGCGGCGCCGGCCAGCGCCTCGGCCAGGACCCGCTGCTCCTGCTCCTCGCCGGAGCGGGTCCCGCGCGAGGCCGCCGGCTCGTCGTCGAGCTCGGTGCGGTCGGTGCCGGTCCAGGCGTGCAGCGCCACCAGCGAGGTGCCGCGCAGCGCCGCCTCCTCCAGGGCCAGCTCGAGGGCGTCGGCCGAGCGGGCGGAGCCGTCCACCCCGGCCACCACCGGGCCCGTGGCCCGTAGCTCACCGCGAACCACCAGCACCGGGCAGGCCGAGTGGGAGGCGAGGTGCCGCGCCACCGAGCCGAAGAGCAGGCCGCCCTGCCCGTGTTCGCCGACGACGAGCATCTCGGCCCGGGCGCTGACCCGCGTCAGGACCGCCGCCGGCGGGCCGGAGAGCAGCTCGGTGGTCGTCGGGACGCCGGGAGCCACCTCGCCGGCACGCTGGACCGCCTCGACGAGGTAGGCCCGGGCCTGGGTCGGCACGGCCTCCGGCGAGGCCTCGGCCAGGCCGGGCGGCAGGGGCAGTTGCAGCGCCGGCCAGCTCAGCGCGTGCACGATCCGCAGTGGGCGATGACGGCGGGCGGCTTCCGCGGCGGCCACCTCCACGGCGGCCATGCTGCGGGACGATCCGTCGACGCCGACGACCACGGCGGCTCCGGCGACAGTGGTCATGACCTGACCTCCAGATCCTCGTTCGGAACCGGTTGACATGGGGGTGTGACAGCGAGTATCCGCCGGCGTACGGCGGGGCGGGGAGGGTCGTAGGTCCCGATCCACGGGTCCGCGTCCGGCCCGGGCCGAAAGACCCTGGGCAGCCGTTCCGTCCCGGTTCGATGATCTTCGTAGGAGCCCTGCACCGGGCAGGGGGACATCCGGGAGGCACGTCATGAGGAGCATCAGCCCGATCACCGCTCCGCACGTCCGTACCCACGGTCCCGTCGACGAGACGGCACGAACGTACGCCGTCGAGAAGCTGGAGGCCGCGCTGCACCACGCCCCGGCGCCGGTGCTGCAGTCCTGGCTCACCCTCGACGCGGCGGCTCCCGGTGACCGGGTCGACGCCCATGTCAACGTCAACGGCCTGCCTGTGCACGTGCACGCGGTGGGCGTGAGCCTGCAGGAGGCGACCGATCTCATGCAGCAGAAGCTGCGTTCCTGCCTGCGGCGCATCCGCCGGCGCCCGGACCAGGGACCGGCCGCGCCGCCCCCGATCGGGGCGGTTCCCGGCGGCGCGTGAGGGTCGCGGGCTGCCGGGCGGGGTGATCGTGAGCTAATCTCGGGTCATCCGGTAGGCCAGAGCCCACTGTGCACGCCGGCGCCGCGAGAGGCGGCAGCATGGTCACCACACCTGTGCCCGACCGTCCCGTTCCGGGCGGCGAGGTGGAGCCCGGCGAGGCGTCCCGGCAGGCCGGCGATCCGTGGAAACCGGGCGCCGCTCATCCGGGACGCCCGCCCGAGCCGCACGAGCTCCCCCCGCACTGGCTGTTGTTCTGCACCGACGCCGTCCGGGCCCTGGGCAGCGCCGGACCGAGCGCCGTGGGCCGCTGGCTGCTGCGGGCGGCCCCCCTCGGCGACGGCCACCCGGTGCTCGTGCTGCCCGGCCTGGGCGGCGGCGACGGCTCCACGATCGTGCTGCGCCGCACTATCCGCCGCCTCGGCTACGAGGTCAGCGGCTGGAACCTGGGCCGCAACCGCGGCCCCACCCCCGAGGTGATCGAGCACGTGCCCCGCCTCGTCGCCGAGCTGGCGGAGCGGCACGGCCGGCGGGTCAGCCTCATCGGTTGGAGCCTGGGCGGCATCTACGCGGTCGCCGCGGCCCGCGCCCACCCCGGCCTGGTCCGGCAGGTGATCACGCTGGGCAGCCCGATCCGCATGTCGCACCCCGCGCAGACGCATGCCATGCCGTACTACAACCGGCACGTGCACCGGCACGCCCCGGAGGACCTGCTGCCGCCGTCGGAGCTGGTCCAGCCGCCGCTGCCGGTGCCGGCGACGTCCATCCTGTCGCAGTGGGACGGCATCGTCTCGTACCGGGCCTCGCTGCACCCGTCGTCGCGGGAACGGCACGAGAACATCGCCACCGTCAGCAGCCATTTCGGCCTGGGCCAGCATCCCGCGGTGCTGTGGGCGATCGCCGACCGGCTGGCTCAGCCCGAGGACGACTGGCAGCCGTTCCGCCCGCCGGGTTTCCTGCGGCCCTTCTTCCCGCCGGTGCCCGCCTGAGCGACCGGGCCCGGACCGCCGTGATCCACGGGCCGTCCGCCTCTACCACCGGGCCCGCCCGCGCGGGAATCGTCAGGGGCGGAACCGGTACGGGAGGGTGCACGCCGTGGGCGCGGACGAGGAACTGGCGCGGAGCCTGGCACGGCTCGCCGGCTCGTGGTACCTGCCGGACGCCGAGGAGGTCCGCCGGCGGATCACGGCGGCCGCGCCGGCCCTGGTGCCCGGCTGCGAGCAGTCGGCGATCTCCCTGCTGGACCGCCACGGCGGGATCGTCCCGGTCGCGGCGACCGCGGAGGCGGCCGCCCGGGCCGGACGGATTCAGCACGAGACCGGATCCGGGCCCGGCCTCGACGCCGTGCGCCTGCGCCCGGTGTGCCGGGTGGGCGACCTGCTGCTCGACGAGCACTGGCCGGAGACCAGCCGGCGGATCGCCCGGGAGACGGGCATCCGCTGCCTGCTCGCGGTCCGTCTCGCCGCCGGCGACGACGTGCTCGGCGCCCTGAACCTGTACGCGCGGGCGCCGTACGCGCTCGGCGCGGCCGCCGAGACCCGGGCCGGTCTGCTCTGCTCGCACGCCGCCCTGGCGCTGGCCGCCACGGACTGCCGGCGCACCTGTGCGGAGCTGCGTGACGCGCTGCGCTCCAGCCGGTCGATCGGCATCGCGCTGGGCATCGTGATGGCGCAGCGCCGGGTGACCCCGGACGAGGCCTTCGCCGTGGTGCGCCGGTGCGCGCAGCGCCAGCACCGCAAGGTCCGGGAGGTCGCCGCCGACATCGTGCTCACCGGCGAGATCCCCGACGCCCGCCGGCCGGCGCCCGCGGCCCGGACGCCCGCCTCCGCTGGTGACCTGTTGTCGTGAGCCGACCGCGAGCGGGAACACCACCCGCGACCGGGGTCCCGGCGGGCACGTCGGCGTGGCCACCAGCGCCGGCCGAACCGGGGGCCCAACGAGGACTTCGTCGGCGCGGTGCCCGGCGCTGCTGGACGGCGCCGGCATCCCGGGCGCCGAGGCGATCTGCTCGCACGGTGTCGCCTGGTACACGCGCCGGCTCAGCGGGGCGCTGCTCGGCGCCCTGGCGGGGGCCGGCGGCGAGGACCTCGCGTCGATCCTCGCCGCGGCGATCGGCGAGACCGCCGACGACCAACGCGACACCTGCGACCTCGCCCACGTCAACAGTCCGCAGGCGACCGTGTTGATCGTCCGCGAGCACCGGGGCCGCCTGGACCACCTGCTGCTCGGGGGACTGCCACCTGCTGCTCGACCGGGCGGCTACTGGCTCGCAAGGAGGATCCGCGGGCGGCCCGCGAGGCGGGGCATCAAGTGAACCAGGTTCCTAGGATGCTGTAGGCGTGGTGGCAGGCGGCACGGGCACCGGCGGGGGTCCTCAGAGGACCTGGTGGCCGTACATCTCGCCGAGCGGGTCGGCGATCAGCTCCAAGCGGGCGCCGTCGGGGTCGCGGAAGTAGACCGACACCCCGCTGTGCACCTCGTGCTCGACGCCGGCCGCGGTGAGCCGCTCCACGAGCTGCCCCCAGCGGTCGGGGTCGACGCTGATGGCCAGGTGGTGCAGGCCGCCGAGCACCTCCGCGTACGGGCCGACGTCCAGACCGGGGAAGTCGAAGAAGGCCACCAGGTTGCCGTGACCGATGTCGAAGAAGAAGTGCGACGAGCCGGGGTAGTCGCGGTTCTCGATCAGCTCGGTGAGCGGGAAGCCCAGCACGTCCTGATAGAACCGTACGGTCCGCTCGACGTCGCTGCTGATCAGGGCGGTGTGGTGCAGGCCGCGGGCGGTGGAGGCGGGACGCTCGCCGGCCGGGCGCAGGTGGGCGGCGCGGATGCGGGCGCGCTCGGCCTCCGCGGCGGCCGGGTCGGGACGGGTGTCGGTCATCGCGGGCCTTCTCTCGGATCGACGGTCGGCCCAACGTACTCCGCGCCGGCCCCGCGCCCCCGGCGGTCATGGGGGGCGCAGAGCGCGTCAGCCGCCGTGTTCGTGCGGCGCCCCGATGGTGAGCAGCAGCAAAGCCGTGGTCATCAGCGGGGCGCCGGCGGCCGCGACAACCGCGGTCAGCTTCCCTCGGTCATCGGCGCGCCGATCGTGGCGAGCAGTGTCGCCAGCGCCGCCAGCGTGCAGAGCGCCAGGGCGACGCGCGGCCAGGTCCAGGTGCGGGTCATGATTCACCTCCTCCGCCTCGGATCGGGGCGCGGCACCGCCCCGTCGGTGCCGGCGCATCGCCAGGACGACCAGCGCGCAGGCGCCGCCGCCGATCAGGATGTCGCCGGGGCTGATGACCGCCCGCAGCGGCCGGACCGCGATGGTGTCGCCGAGGCCGGCGACCCGGGTGCGGGCGTGGGCCGGCTCGTTCTTCGCCGTGACGACCCCGGCCGGCAGCCCGGCGGCGCGGGCCGCCGCGGGCGCGTAGGGCATCCGGCCGTTGAGCGCGATGGCCAGCCCGTTGAGGGCCGCACCGAGCATGATCACGGCGGCGGCGGCCCGCAGCGCCGCCGGCCAGCCCGCGAGGCCGGCGCCCAGCCAGGCCAGCACGAGCAGGAAGACCACCGCGAGCAGCGGCACGCCGAGGACCTGCTCGGCGGCGTGCCGGACGGCCGGCAGCGAGAACTGTGCGAACTGCACCGCGGCGGCGAGCCACAGCAGCCAGAGCGCCCTCGTGGCGAGGATGCGCAACCCGGTGAGACGGCCGCCGAGGAGACGGCCCAGCACGACGCCGGCCGCGGGCGGCGCGGTGGTCAGCAGCAGCGACGGCAACGACATGGTCCGGCCTCCCGGGTCTCGGCGGGTTCGGGCCGGCGCCGGGCGCCCGGTGCGGCTCCCCACCCCGAAGGAGCCGCACCACCCCCGGCCGGCGCCCCGGCGACGGTGCCGTCGCCTGTCCCGACGACGTCCATCCTCGGTGCGGGCGGGCCCGGAGCACAGGCAGGCAACCGGCAGGCAACCGGCAATCGGGCCGGCTCAGCGGGCCGGGCCGCGGTCGCGCGACGCCTCGGCGTGCCACCGTTCCCGCTCGTCGCCCTCGAGGCCGAACGCGTCGCCGAGCAGCCGCAGTGTCTCCGGCCGGGGGCGCCCGGCCCGGCCCGACTCCAGGTAGCGGACGGTGCGCACGCTCAGGCCGGTCCGGGCGGCCAGGTCCTCCTGCGACAGCCCGCGCCGCAGCCGGTGGTCCCGGACGCGGCGGCCGAGCTCGGCGGCGGGGTCCGGATCATCGGCGCCGCCCGTGGCCGGGGGCGCCCCGGCCAGCTTGCGGCGCAGCTCGGCGGCCTGCGGGTGGCCCAGCTCGGCGAGGATCGCGTACGCCCGCCGGCGGCGCGCGGTGGCCGTGCCGGGGTCGCCGAGGGCCTCGTGCACGTCGCCGAGATGCCCGAGCAGCTGCGCCTCCAGGGCGGGACTGCCGAGCCGCCGCGCGATCCGCAGACCCTCCCGCAGGTGCCGGACGGCGTCGTCGAGGTCACCGAGCTGGAGCTGCAGCCAGCCCAGGCTGTCGCGGGTGACCGCCTCGTTCGGCTGGTCCCCGGCCCGCTGCTGCAGGCGCAGCGACTCCCGGTAGTGCGGCAGGGCCGCCCGTGGCTCGCCGCTCTGCGCGAGGTACCAGCCCGTCGCCAGGGCCGCCTTGCCCGCCCACATCGGGTCGTCGACCAGCCGGAACAGGGCCAGCGACTCCCGCGCCCGGGCCAGCGCCTCGTCCTGGTCGCCCTGCAACCAGCACAGGTACGACAGGATGAACAGGCATTCGCCCTCGCCCGCCTGGTCACCGGCGGCCCGGACCAGGCCGAGCGCCCGGTGCAGGTGTTCCCGCGCCGTCTCGAACCGCTGCCGGCGGCCGTCCGCGACGGCCAGGAACGAGTACGCGTACGCCAGCGCCGGACCGTCGCCCAGCGCTGCCGCCGCCTCCAGCGCCACCGCCCACGCCGCGCCCTCGTCGTCCCACCGCCCCTGCTCGTGCAGGAACGTGTCCAGCGCCCAGCTCAGCTGCCACGCCTGCGCGTCCAGGTCCTCGTCCTTGGCCTGGCGCAGCGCGGCCAGCAGCGTCTCGCGTTCGCCGCGCAGCCAGGCCAGGGCGGCCTTGAGGTCGTCCAGCGGCGCGGGGCGGGCGCCGTCCGCCGGCTCGGCCAGCGGCAGGGGGATGGGCGCGCGGGCCGGGTTGAGCACCAGGTCGGCGTGGTACGCGGTGTGCGTGTAATGGTCGGTCAGGCGGGTCAGCGCGGCGCGGCGGTCGCCGGTGGACTCCTGGCGCCGGGCGAGTTCCCCCGCGTACGTGTGGATCAGGCCGGGCATCGCGTACCGGCCGTCGCCGCGCTCGGCCAGCAGCCCGGCGTCGACCAGCTCGCGCAGCCTGCGGCGGGTCTCGGGCGCGGGCCGGCCGGCCAGCGCGGCCGCGGCGGCCGGGGTGATGTCCGGGCCGGCGGCGAGGCCGAGCAGGCGGAACAGGCGGGCCGCCGGCGGGCCCAGCCGCTCGTACGACCAGGAGAACACCGTGCGGAGCCCGCCGCCGCCACCGTCGTCGAGGGCCTCCAGCCGCCCGGCCGGCCGGCGCAGCTCGGCCGCCAGCGTCGCGAGCGGGGTGCCGGTCAGCCGGGCCCGGGCCGCGGCGAGCGTCAGCGCCAGCGGGAGCCGGCCGCACGCCTCGGCGATCTCCGCCAGGACGTCCGGGCCGGCCTCGTCCGGGCCGGCCTCGTCCGGGCCGGCCCGGTGCGGGCCGAGCCGCCGGCGGACCAGTTCCACCGCCGCCGGCGGCGGGAGCACGTCCACCTCGAGCGGCTGGGCGCCGAGCCCGGCGACCAGCGTGGTCAGTCGGCGCCGGCTGGTGACGACGGTCCGCATGCCGGCGCCGGCCGGCACCAGCGGGCGCACCTGCTCGCTGTCGCGGGCGTTGTCCAGCACGAGCAGCATGCGGCGCCCGGCGGTCAGGCTGCGGTAGAGCGCCAGCCGGGCGTCCGGGTCGGCGGGGATCCGGTGCGGGTCGGTCCCGAGCGCGTCGAGCAGCAGCCGCACCGCCTCGGCGGGGTCCCGCGGCCGGGCCGCGCCGTCGAAGCCGTGCAGGTCGACGTGGAGCTGGCCGTCCGGGAACCGCCCGGCGGCGCGGTGCGCCCAGTGCACGACCAGGGCGGTCTTGCCGGCGCCGGGCGGTCCGGAGACCACCACGACGCCGGACGGTACGGCGTCCAGCAGCGCCAGCTCGGCCACCCGGCCGGTGAACCCGTCGACGTCAGGCGGCAACTGCGCGGGCGGGGCGGCATCGTCTCGAGGGGACACACGACTGTTCTGCCATCACCGGGGCCCGGCTTCAACCCCGGTCGCGCGCCGGGGACCTCACCGCGGGGTGAGCCGGACGATCGGATACTCGCGTGCGGAGCGGCTCTGGTACTTCGCGATGCGCGGGGCGGCCGCGGCGATACGCTGCCAGGCGCGCTCGCGGTCGGCGCCGTCGAGCCGGTGCGGCGTCACCGGGACGGCGCCGCGGGCGGGGAGTTCGACCGATGCCCGGCCGGGGTGGGCCATCAGGTTGCCGTACCAGTCGGGGTGCCGGCTGCCGCCGCCCGAGCCGATGACCAGCCACCCGCCCGTCCCGTCGGCGAACCAGGCCAGCGGCGTCTCCCGCGGCTGCCCGCTGCGCCGGCCCACCGTGGTGAGGATCAGCACGTCCATGCCCATGAACGTGCCGCGGCCCCGCCGGACCTTGCGGTTCATCCGCGCGTTCATCGTCCGCTGCATCCACCGGGAGAACGCCCCGGGGGTGCCCGGCGCCCGCCGGCCTGCCTGTTGCTGAGCCATCTGCCCACCTCCTGTCCGTGGTCGAGGCTAGGCGGGGCCGGGCCGGCGTCCTTCTCGATTCCTGACCGATGCGGGCCGGTGCTCGGCCAGCCGGGTGACGAGCGCGTCGTGGCGGAACTGGTACGTGGCGCCGGTCTCCCGCAGCACGCCGACCCGGGCGAGGTCGTCCAGCAGCCGGACGAGCCGCACCGGGAGTTGGCGGTGCACGGCGGCGGAGAGCCGCGCGTCGACCCAGTGCGACCAGGGCGACACCCGCAGCTGGACCAGGGCGCCGCCGACGCCGACGGCGGTGGCCAGCGGCGCGTCGCGGGTGGAGAACCACGCCAGCGCCGCGAAACCCGTACCCCAGACGAGCGCGCCGGCGACGGCGGCGTTGCGTACGCGCCGCAGCAGCCCGCGCGCGGTGACGGCCCGCTCCCGGTGGTCGATGCGGGCCGCCAGCCACCGGGTGACCACGAGGACCACCGACGCGGTCGCCGCGCCGGCGGCCAGCCCGGCCGGCCAGTCGGTGCGGAGACCCACGAGCCCACCCACGAGCGCGGCCGCCAGCGCGGCGAGACCGCTGCCCAGCGTCAGGGCCGGCTGGCGGCGGATCCCGCCCCGGTCGGCGCCCAGGTGGACGAACGTGGCCACCACGGCACTGGCGAACGCGGCGAGGCCGAGGTCGGCGGCGGTGGGCAGCGGCCGGCCGGTGGTGACCAGCCGGGCCAGCGCGGTCCCGCCGAGGGTCAGCAGCAGGGCGGCGCACGGGAACGTGCCCCCGCCCTTGGGGAACGATTGCGGCAGCGTCCACCACCGCAGCTCCCCGGTCCCGTGCTCCTTCACGTGGGCGGCGAGCACCACGGCGTACGCCAGCGCCCGGTCCGCGTCCCAGCGGACCGGCCGCTCGGCGCGGGCCTCCACCCGGGACGTGCCGGCCACGAAGCGGTGGTGCCGGTCGACCGCGGCCGGCACGAACCGGTCCAGCAGACAGTCGCTGATCTCGGCCTTCGAGCCCAGCGCGAGCAGCTCGGCCGGTTCGCGGTCGCCGGCGGCGACCACGGCCATCGCCATGAACACCAGCAGCGGGGAGGCGAGCACGGCGCCCAGCGGGCCGATGTTCTCGCCGCGTTCGACCCGCTCGCGCAGCGGCTCCCAGCGCTCGTCGGCGGCCGCGAGATAGGTCAGGGCCGCGGCGGCGGTCAGCGGCCGGATCTCGATGATGGGGGTGGCCGCGTCGACGGCGCCGCCCTTCTCCAGGCGGCGGAACTGGTCGCTGCGGCACGTCAGCACCAGCGGCAGGTTCCGGGGCAGCTGCCTGAGCTGCCGGAACGCGGCGGCCCGGGCCTTGTCCGGCAGCTCGTCGAGGCCGTCGAGGATCGGCAGCACGTCGCCGTCGAGGACCAGCCGCAGCGCCGCCGTGCCGCCGTACGCCGCGGTGTTGCCGGCCAGCTCCGGATAGTCGGCGCCGAGCCGCTCCACGAGCCATTCCCGCAGGTCCTTCTCGTCCGGGTCCCAGGAGGAGGCGGCCAGGACGATGGGCACCGGTCGGTCGTCGCGCCGGCGCCGCAGCAGCTCGCGCGCCAGCAGCAGGGCCAGGGAGGTCTTGCCGGCGCCGGCCGCGCCGAGCAGGACGAGGCGGGGCGCGGCGAGCTGCTCGAACCGGGCGACCACGTCGTCGATCGTGCCGCTGAGCGTCAGCCGCAGGATCCGGCGGTTCTCGACGGCGACCCCGACGCTGCGCGCCATCCGCCGCACGTCGGCCGGGTTCGGTCCGCTCACCGACCAGCGCACCGGCAACGGCGCGGTGCGGTCGAGGTCGTGCCGCTCGATCTGGCGCCCCACGTCGTGCTCGGCGGCCCGGGCGATCATCCGCTTGGCCAGCGCCAGCTGATCCGGGGTGCTGGCCCGCTCGCCCCGGGCCGGCCGGCGCGGCAGGGACAGGGCGAACTGCACAAGGGACAACCCGACGGCGAAGACCGCGGACGCCCAACTGGCCACCTCCAGCGGCTCGGACGCCGAGCGCAGCGGACCGAACCGCAGGTAGACCAGCACGAGGGCGGTCGCGTAGGCGAGCAGCAGAGCAACCGGCACCGTCCACCGTGACCGCATCGCACCCATGGCGCCCCACCCTAGGGCAGGCGGTACCGGGTCGGGCGCCGGGCGGGTAGCCGACACTTCGATTGACCGGCCCGGCGGCACGCCCGTCGCAGAGCCCGGCTGCTGAGCCTGGGGGCCCGGGCGGCAGCGGCAAGACCCGGCTGGCGCACGCGGTGCACGACCGGCTGGGGCACGACGGCCCGGCGCAGCCGGCCTGGTGGGTGCGGACCACGTCGGGGCCCGGCCGGCGCCGGAGACCGAGCTGCACACCCGCCCGCAGGGCGACGCCGAGCGGCATGAGCTGATCTTTTCCGGACACCCGCCTGGGTGAACCGGGCCCGCGCACAGCCCTGCGACCTTGCCGGGCCGGTGTTAGCGTCCGATTGAGGGGTATGGGGAACTGACGCCCGTCAATGATCGGAAGGAGGTTCGGTGGTGCGCCGTGGTCAGTCCGTATCGGCAGCTCAGCGCATTTTCCGGCTGCTTTCGACGATCGGGCTGGCGGTGGTCGCCTATCTTGCGCTGAGCTTTTTCGATCACGCCGCACGGGCTGACGAGGGTGCCCCGGGAAGGGCGGAAAGAGCAGCTCCGGAGGCGTACGCCGCGGATCTGTCGGCCCATGGGAAAAAGGACCGGCGCGCCCCGAAAGTCTCGGCGGCGCCCCGGATATCGGCGGCCGAGGTCTCGGTTTCCAAGGTCATTGCGTCGGCGGCTGCGGAGCCGAAGGCACACGCGCGGAAAACCTCGAAATCTCCAGCCGGGCAGTCCGGGAATCCACGGTCGACGCCCGCGGTGGCTTCGCGCTCGAAGGGCGGCGGCCGGAATGCGCCGCGGCCGGGAGCGGACGTGGGCAAGGCCCGGGGGCCCGAGGGGGAGAGCCCGAAGGCTTCGCGTCCGCGGTCCGCGGGTGTCGTGGTTTCCCTGCCCAAGGTGGAGGCGCCGCAGATCTCCGTGCCGAAGCCGGGAGGGGAGAAAGCGTCGGCCCCGAGGGCGGCGGGGAAGGCGTCGGTTCCGAGGGAGGCATCGGTTCCCAGGGCCGTGGGGGAGGCCGCGTCGGTGCCGGTGGCCGAGGGGCGACGGCAGTCGGCTTCGCGGCACCAGCGGCCGAAGTGGACCGACTCGCCGGCTCGGCCGGCGCGGACCGGCTTGATCGGCCACGCGATCGCCACGGTCACCGGCGAGGCGACTGTGCAAGAGGGGCAGCGGGCTTCCGACCTGCGCCGCCGGGCGGAGAAGACCGCCGCGCGTTCCGTCGTGCCGGAACTACCGGCTCTCCCCGGCCTGCCGGCGGCTGCCGAGCCCCCCGAGGTGCCGCAGGCGCCTGCGGATTCCGAGCGTCCGGCCGTGCCGCAGGCGCCTCCCTACTCGGGAAACCTCGCGCTGCCCGCGCTGCCCGCGCTGCCCGCGCTGCCCGCGCTGCCCGCGCTGCCCGCGCTGCCCGCGCTGCCCGCGCTGCCCGCGCT
>NZ_BOMQ01000091.1 GCF_016862275.1 Actinoplanes nipponensis
GCCCGCGCTGCCCGCGCTGCCCGCGCTGCCCGCGCTGCCCGCGCTGCCCGCGCTGCCCGCGCTGCCCGCGCTGCCCGCGCTGCCCGCGCTGCCGTCTGCGCCTGCGGTTCCGGCCTTGCCCGAGCTCCCGCCCTCGCCTGTCCAACTTCCATCAGCTGCGCTGCCGCCCGTGCCGGCCTTGCCGGCAAACCCCACGTTGCCCGCGCTGCCGGTGCTGCCTGCGCTGCCCGCGCTGCCGGTGCTGCCTGCCCTGCCGGTGCTGCCCGCGCTGCCTGCCCTGCCTGCGCTGCCCGCCCTGCCCGCGCTGCCTGCCCTGCCTGCCCTGCCGGTGCTGCCGGCGCTGCCCGCCCTGCCCACCCTCCCCGTCCCGCCCACGCCTCCGGTCCCGCCGACCTTCCCGGCCCTGCCGGCACCCCCCAACCTGCCACCCCCCTCAACCACCCTGCCCACGCTCATCCCGCCAGTCCGCCCCCCGACTGCCGCACCCCACCTCACCCTCCCCGACCCGACCCGGCCGGCAGACAAAACCGCCCCCCTGACCCGTCAGCCCGTCGCGACCCCACCCCCGGCCCCTGCCCTCCGAGCACCAGCCACCACCACCCCCCTCACCCGCTCCCAGGCCCGCCCCCACCCGATCCCCCCGCCGGGCCCCCCGCGGCAGCCCACCGATTCCGCCGGCATGGGCCACTCCCGGGACTCCGGCGGCGCCGGCTCGACCGTGGTGGGCACCGTCCCGTCGTCCTGGCGGCCGGAGATCCGTACCGCCGGCCTGCTGCCGGCCGCCGACTCCGCCGCCCGCGGGCGATCCGTCCGCTACAGCGGACCTCCCAGCTGATCGCCCTCCCTCCGGGGACAGGAAACCGGCCCGCGCCCGGGTGGTGACCCGGCGCCGGCCTTCCGCCGGCCGTTCCTGACATCCGCGCTCCGCCCCGTGACCGGGGCCGGGCCGCGCCGGACGCCGGCATTCCCACCGCGAAGCTTTGACCCTGGCTGGGAGGCCATCGTGATCCGCATTCTGCTCGTCGAACCCGTGAATCTGCTGCGCGGCGCCCTCGCCGCGACGTTGTCCCTGGAGGAGGACTTCGAGGTGGTCGCCGACCTGGGCCGCCTCGACGAGGCGCTGGACATGGCCCGGGCCGTGCCGCCGGACGTGGCCGTGATCGGCGTCGACCTGCTGGCCGATGACGGCCTGCGCACGATCGACCGGTTCACCCGGGAGCTGCCGCACTGCGCCACCCTGGTGCTGGCCGGCCCGGACGCGCCCGGGCTGCTCGGGCGGGCGCTGGAGGGGCACGTCCGGGGGGTCGTCGGCACCCACGCCGCGCCGAGCGAGCTGGTGCGCGGCATCCGGCGGCTGGCCCGCGGCGAACGGGTGATCGACGCCGGTCTGGCCGTCGCCGTGGTGGCCGCCCCGCGCAGCCCGCTGTCAGCGAGGGAGCTGGACGTGCTCGGTGTCGTCGCGTCCGGGGTGCCGTCGCAGGAGGTCGCCGCGAAGCTGCATCTGTCGCCAGGCACCGTCCGCAACTACATCTCCGCCATTCTCCGCAAGACCGGTACGCGCAACCGGCTGGAGGCCGTCCGTCTCGCCGAGGAGGCGGGCTGGTTCCGCTGACGGCGCCGGGCCGGGACCGTCCCAGTGGCCGACGATGGCGCGGTACAGCGGCGCGGTCCTCCGCAGCGACTCGTCGGTGCCCAGGATCGCGTTCCGGCCGTCCAGCAGCAGGATCCGGTCGGCCCGCAGCGCCGAGGTGACCCGGTGGGCGACCACCACCAGCGGGCCCGGGCGGTCGGCGAAGGCCCGTTCGGCGCGGGCCTCGCCGGCGGCGTCGAGGTGGCAGGTGGCCTCGTCGAGCAGCGCCAGCCGGGCCGGGGAGAGGTACGCCCGGGCCAGGGCCACCAGCTGCCGCTCGCCCGCCGACAGCCGGTCCGGGGTGACCGTCGCGGGGTAGCCGCCGAGCCGCTCGACCAGGTCGCGCAGGCCGACGGCGTCCACCGCCCGGTCGAGGTCGCGGTCGGTGGCGGCGGGGCGCAGGTAGCGCAGGTTGTCCCGCAGGGTGCCGCTGAAGACGTACGCCTCCTGCGGGATGAGCACCCGGTGCCGGGCCAGGGTCCGGGCGTCGAGGTCGGCCAGGCGGGTCCCGCCCAGCCGGGCCTCGCCGCGCCCGGGTCGCAGGGTGCCGGCCAGCAGGGCGACCAGGGTGGACTTGCCGATGCCGCTGGGGCCGACGATCGCCAGGTGGTCGCCGTCGCGCAGGTCGAGGTCGAGGTCGCGGACCACGGGCTCGGCGTGCCGGCCGTACGAGAACGTGACGCCGCGCAGGCTCACGTCCGCTGTGTCCGGCTGTCGCGCCGCCGAGGCCGGTCCGGCCGCCGGGCCGGGCCCGGCGGCGCGCAGGATGCGTTCGAGGGTCACGGTGAGGCGTACCCCGCCGCCGCCGAGGCCGCCGATCAGGGTGTTCAGGGCGGGCTGCACGCCGTGCAGCAGGTAGGTCAGGGCGCCGAGGACCGCGCCGGCGGTCAGCCCTCCGCGGATCAGCCACGGCGTCGCCAGCAGCACGACCACGACCGGCAGCCAGCCGGCGACGGCCAGGCTGAGGCCGCGGACGGCCGTCATGCGGGCCACCGCGCGTTCCGCCGCGGCCTGGCCGTCCACCGGCCCGGCGAGGGCGGCGGCCACCCGGTCCTCCGCCCCGCACGCGACGACGTCCCGCAGCCCCGCGAACGCCAGGCCGGCGCGGTCGGCGAGCTCCTCGTCGGCGTGCACGTACGCGCGCTGCCGGGCGACCATCGCCGGCAGGGTCGCGGCGAACAGGGCCAGGCCGGCCAGGATCGGCGCCGCCACGGCCAGGGCGAGCCGCGGCGCCAGCGCGGCCAGGCCCAGCAGCGCCCCGGTCACCGCGAACAGGAAGCCGCGCAGCGTCATGACCGCCCCGGCGAACGTGTCCCGGACGATCTCGACCTGGTGGGTGAGCCGGGCCACGGCCCCGCGTCCGTCGCCGCCGCCCGCCGCCGACCGCAGCGCGCCGCCCACGACGCGGGTCACCAGGTCGTCGCGCAGCGGCTCGGCCAGGCCGGCCAGGCAGCGGTAGGTGTTGCGGGTGCCGGCCGCGCCCAGCACGACCGCCGCCGCGAGCAGGCCGAGCCAGGCCAGGCCGGTGCGCGGCTGGCCGGCGAGGAAGCCGCGGTCCACGGCGTGGGCGACGGCCTGCCCGGACAGCACCGCGGGCACCGCCTCGACGGCCGACCACCAGGCCAGCCGGCCCAGCTCGGCGGGATGGCGGCGCAGGAACCGCAGCAGGTACCTCATCGGCCGGCCCCGGGGAACAGCGCCCGGTAGCCCGGGTCGCGCCACAGCACCCGGTGCTCGGCGTACCCGCGGAGCCGGCCGTGGTCGAGCCAGGCGACCCGGTCGACCCGGGCGGCGGTGCCGGCCCGGTGGGTGACGACCAGGCGGGTACGGCGGTCAGCGGCGTCGATCAGCGCCCGGCCGACCTCGTGCTCGGTCACCGTGTCCAGGCTGGAGGTGGCGTCGTCGAGGACCAGCAGCCGTTGCGCCCCCAGGGCCCGGGCGATGCCGAGCCGCTGCGCCTCGCCGCCGGAGAGCGGGGTGTCGGCCAGTCGCGTGTCGTACCCGTCGGGCAGGCGCTCGATGACGGTGTCGATGCGGGCGGCCCGGGCGGCGGCCCGGATCCGGGCCGCGGTGGGGGCGCCGGGGCCCAGGGCGAGGGCGGCGTCGACGGTCTCGCCGACGAGGACGGGACGGGCGAAGGCGTACCCGACGGCGCGGCGCAGCGACTCGTGGCGTACCCGGGGCAGCGGCACCCCGTCGAGCAGCACCTCGCCCTCGTCCGGGTCGAGGAGCCGGCCGCAGGCCGCGACCAGCGCGGACTTGCCCGCGCCGGACGGGCCGACCACCGCCACGGTGGCGCCGGCCGCGACCACCAGGTCGAGGTGGTCGAGCACCGGCGGCCGGCCCGCGCCGTCCGGGTGGCGCACGGTGACCCCGCGCAGCTCCAGGCGGCCGGCGCCGGGCGGGAGGTCCCGCCGGCCGTACCGCTGCGCCGGCGCGGCCAGGATCTCGGCGGTCCGGCGGCAGCCGGCCCGGCTGCGGGCGATGCGGCCCAGCACGCCGACCACCCCGCCGAGCCCGGCGCCGAGCGCGACGTACTGCAGCGCGGCCAGCACCGCGCCGGGGGTCAGCCGGCCGGCGGCGAGCGCGAGCCCGGCCACGGCGACCACGGCCAGCTGCATGAGGGGCGCCAGCAGGACGCCCTGCGCCGCGGCCCGGCCGATCGCGTCCCAGATGCGGGCGCCGTGCCGGCCCAGCTCGGGCAGCGGCCGCAGCACCCGCCGGATCTCCGCGTCCACGGTGGCGGCGGCCCCGATCGTGCGCGCGCCGGTCAGGGCCTCGGCCAGCCGCGCGGCGATGGTGCTCTGGGTGTGCTGGTAACGGGTGGCGGCGTCGGCCGTGTCGGCCACGTACGCGCGCAGCAGCAGGGTCAGCACCACCAGTCCGGCGACGAACGTCGCGCCCAGCCACGGGTCGATGAGGGTCAGGGCGACCAGGCTGCCCGCCGGCGGCACGAGCGCGGTGGCGGCCAGGGCGACGGCCGGGCCGGCCCCGGCCGCGCCGGGAACCTGGCCCACCAGCCGGCTGACCAGGTCGCCGGCCGGGTGCCGCCGGGCGGCGCCGGGAGCCAGCGCGAGCACGTGGCGGATCAGGGTGTGCCGCAGCCGGGCGGTGGCCCGGGCGGTGCCCAGGCCGGCCGCGAGCCCGGTCAGGATCTCGGCGGCGGCGATGACGGCGATGAGGGCGACGGCCGCGGCGATCCAGCGGCCGGGGCGGTCGCCGGGCCGCAGCGCCGCGTCGACGGCGGCGCCCAGCACGGCCGGGAGCAGCAGGTCCGCCCCGGCCACGGCCAGGGCGCTCACCGCCAGCACGGCGATCCACGGCCCGCCGTGCCGGACCGCGCGGGCGAGCACCCGGTCGCCGGTCACCGCGGACATCGCGCCTCCTCGGACGGTTGTCGGGTCGCGACGAGAAGGGCGGCCCCGGAACCGGGGGGTGTCCGGTCCGGGGCCGCGCCGTTCCCGCCTCGTCAGTTACAGGTCGTGACGCTCAGCGAGCTGTCGCCGCAGAGCAGCAGGCTGGCCCGGCTGCCACCGCCGCCGCCGGAGTTCTTCGCCTCGGTGGACAGTTCCATTCCCTGCAGGTCGAGAAGTGCCATGGTCGTTCTCCTCCTTGCTCGGTGGTGCGTTCTTCTTCCCGCCCGGTCGGGCGGAAGTCATCGGGCGCCGGCCGGGCCGGCCGCCGGGGCGAGGAACGGCAGGTCGGCCGCGGGGTCGTGGCGGGCCGCGCCGAGGGCGAGCAGCACCCCGGCCGTGCCGGTGGCCAGGTCCATGGACAGCCGCAGCAGCTGGTCGCCGGGGAAGGCGAGCCCGCTGCGGAACGGCACCGCGTGCCAGGCCAGGTTGCCGACCTGCCGGTCCAGCCGGTCGTCGTCGCGGTCGTGGCCGGCCAGGTAGCGGATGATCCCGGCGCGCCCGGCGAACAGCCCGGCCTGGGCGTAGAACGGGGACCCGGCGGCGCGGCCGATCGCGGCGCCGGCCCGGGCCAGGCGCTCGTCGGGGCGGTGGGCGAGCACCTGGTCGAGCACGATGCCGATGCCGGTGCTGCCCTGGGCCAGGTACGGCATGGTGCGCCAGCCCTCGTCGACCTCCAGCGCGCCGTCGGCCCGGGTGACGCAGCGGCGCAGGTCCTGGCGGAGCGCCGTCACGGCCCGGTCCAGCTGGGCGGGGTCGCCGGTGCGCTCGTACAGCCGCAGGAAGAGCAGGGCGGGACCGGTCCAGCCGTGGGTGAGCCCGGCCCGGGGCTGCCGTCCGCCGCTGACGGCGCGCTCACCGGCCGGCGGCTCCTCGGCGGCGACCGCGGCCAGCCGGGCGGACACCAGGTCGGTGGCGCGGCGGGCGGCGTCGTGCAGCGCCGTCTCGCCGGTGGCGTCGGCGAGGTGCAGCAGGCTGAGGGCGATGCCGGCCAGCCCGCTCATCAGGTCGGTGCCCAGCTCGTCCCAGGGTTCGCCCAGGCAGCGTGCGAGCACGTCGAGCGCTTCCTGGCGGCGGTCCAGCTCGTGCAGGACGTACGCGACCCCGTGCAGCCCGTCGTAGAAGCCCAGGCGCGAGCCGGAGGACGGGCGCAGCGCCCGCCGCACGAGCCAGTCCTCGAAGCCGGGGAACGGGCCGGCGCCGGTGGCGGCCAGGGCGTGCAGCACGCCGGCGGCGCCGTAGGCCAGGTTCAGCCCGCCGGAGTGGAACTGCTCGATGTCGCCGGGGAACAGCCGGTCGTCGCGGCGCGGGGTGGCACTGTCCACGATGGCGTCGGTGAGCCGGCGCATCAGGGCCGGCACGTCGGTGTCCGGCCGCGGCCGGGCAGCCGGGCCGGGGGCGGCGGGCCGCCCGGTGATCGTGGCGACCGCCTCGTCGAGGAACTCGGCCGGCACCTCGAAGTGCTCGGCGATCACGGCGGCGAAGTCACGTGCCTTCTCCGGCGCCAGCCGCAGCATGGCGGTCAGCGGCAGGAACATCGCCAGCCGCAGGCAGGCCAGGGCGTACCGGTCGACGTCGGGCCCGGTGACCCCGCGGGGCGCCGCGAAGCCCTGGTTGCGCAGGCCCGGGCGGCGGTAGCCGTCCGCCGGGCCGGCCACCTCGAAGTCGATGAGGACCGCGGTGTCCGCGTCCGGGCCGTCCGTGCGCACCAGCACGTTGAACAGGTGCAGGTCGCCGTAGACCAGGCCGCGCTCGTGGACCGCGTCGATGATCCGCTCGACCTGGGCGTAGACGTGCAGCGCCCACCGGCTGTACGCGCGGTACCGCTCGGCGCCGGCCCGCGCGTCGATCAGCGGGTACCGGTCCACCAGCAGCTTGTTCAGCGGCACGGCGTCGATGTGCTCCAGGGCCAGGAAGTCGTGCTCGCCGAGGCGGAACCGGTCGTGCACGCGGGGCACGCCGGGCAGGTCGGACAGCAGCTCCAGCGCCTCCTGCTCGCGGGTGAGCCGGGCCACCGCGTCCACGCCGTCGGCGTCGAGGCCGGCGTGCGGCCGCGCCTCCTTGAGCACCACGCGGTCGCCGGTCCGGGTGTCGGTGCCCCGGTAGAGGCCGCCGCCGTTGGAGAAGTGGATGACCTCCTCGATCCGGTACGGCAGGTCGACCACGGTGGTGGCGTTGCGGGCGGCCAGGTGCGGGCCGAGGAACCGGGGCAGCGGGACCCAGTCCGGCGTCCGGAAGACCGGGTCGCGCCGGTCGGGGACGAGCCGGCCGGACGGGTCGGCCAGGGCCGGCTCGACCACGCCGTCCGCGACGCAGTACCGGGCGGCGAAACCGCCGTACCGCACGTGCACGGGTCCGTCGCCCAGGCGCAGGTCGCTGAGGATGTACGGGCCCGGCTCGCCGTCGAGCAGCTCGCCGAGTTCCTTGCCGACGACCTCCAGCTCGGCGTCGTCGCGCGGGTACACGGTGATGAACTTGCCGCTGGAGCCGCGCCGGGCGTACTTGGCGTTGCGCAGCAGCAGCGCGGCGCGGCCGTGGATGAACTTGAACGGCAGGCCCCGGGACCGGCAGTAGCCGAAGACCCGGTCCAGGACCCGTTCCGCGTTGTCGAGGCAGGCCGAGACGTGGATCTTCCAGCCCTGGTCGGGCAGCTCGCCGCCCTCCGGGCCGTAGATCAGCCAGTCGTCCAGCGTCTCGCGCCGCCAGCCGTCCGGCACCGGACGCCGGGCCGCGGCGAACCAGGTCGCCTCGGGCTGGGCGCTGGTCAGCGCGTCGTAGAAGTACGGGTCGGCGACGCAGAACCGTTCGTACTGCTTGTCCATGGCGCCGGCTCCCCTCCGCTGATCGGTCCTGGTCGGCTGGCCTTGCTGCCTCCCAGTCTCGGCGCGGCGCAGGGGCGGACCCAGTGAGCGCTGTCATGGGCTCGGGATGAGACGGATGAGGGGTGATTGCTGACGACGGTCACGTTTAGGACGGCGTCCGGGTGGGAGGGAGCCGGCGGACCAGGGCCGGGCGGGTCAGGGCCGGCCGGCCGCGGCGACGCGCTGGGCGCGCGGGTCGAACCCGGACGCCTCGGCCAGGCGCTGCCACAGCGCGCGCTCGGCGGCCGACGGCTGCGGGGGTACGACGATGCGCACCTCGGCGTACAGGTCCCCGGCCGTGCCCCGCGGGTGCGGCATGCCGCGGCCCCGCAGCCGCAGCCGGCGCCCGGTGGACGAGCCCGGCGGGACCTGGACCCGGACCGGGCCGCCCGGGGTGTCCACCGGCACGCTCGCCCCGAGCGCCGCCTCCCACGGCGCGACGGGCAGGTCGACGGTGATGTCCCGCCCCTCGACCCGGTACCGCGGGTGCGGCGCCAGGCGCACCACCAGGTACAGGTCGCCACGGGGACCGCCGCCGAGCCCGGCCGCGCCCTGCCCGGCCAGGCGGATGCGCTGGCCGTCGGTGACGCCGGCCGGGATGGCGACCTCGTAGCCGCGGGCGCCGGCCGAGGTCTGCAGCGTGATCCGCCGCCGGCCGCCGGTGTAGGCGTCCTCCACCGGAAGCTCGAGCTCCGCCTCGCTGTCCGCGCCCGGCGCCGAGAACCGGGTGGCCGGCCCGAAGCCGCCGCCGAACAGGCCGCCCAGCAGGTCGTCGAGGCCGGTGCCGACGGAGCCGCGGCCCGGGTTGTGCACGTACACCCGGCGGCCGCCGGCGCCCGGGAACGGGCCGGCGCCGGGCGCCGGACCCTCGTAGCCCTCCGGCACCTGCCGCCAGGCGTCGCCGAAGCGGTCGTACCGGGCCCGCTTCCGGTCGTCGGAGAGGACCTCGTACGCCTCGTTGATCTGTTTGAAGGTCTCCTCGGCGCCGGGCTCCCGGTTGATGTCCGGGTGGTGGCGGCGGGCGAGCTTGCGGTATGCGCGCTGGATGTCGTCCTGGCCGGCCGTCCGGCTCACCCCGAGGATCTGGTAGTAGTCAGTCGTTGCCACCGCGATCCGCTCCTCGCTGGAAAGGCTGCCACTTCCAGTCATAAAACTTGAGCCCACCACCGTCAAGTCTGGGGAGAATCACCAGCTCAGCCAGCTCGTAACGGGGGGGCGCGGGGTCGCCTTGACGGTGACACGAGATTGTTGTAAAGAAGAAGGGGGGTTGAGTCAAGGGGACTCAACTCCGGGTGGTTCCCCCGGACCCGTCCTGGTGAAGGAGCACCGAGGAGGAGATGACCATGTTGATGCGTACCGACCCGTTCCGCGAGTTCGACCGCCTGTTCGAGCAGCTCGCCGGCACCGCCGGCCGCCCGGCGGTGATGCCTGTGGACGCCGAGCGTGACGGCGAGTGGTTCAACGTCTACTTCGACCTGCCCGGCGTCGACCCGGACTCGATCGACCTGACCGTCGAGCGCAACGTGCTGCAGGTCAGGGCCCAGCGGCAGCGCGCGGGCAAGGAGGGCGTCGAGGGCGTGATCTCCGAACGGCCGATGGGGGTGTTCAGCCGCCAGCTGTTCCTCGGCGACACCCTCGACACCGACAACCTGCAGGCCAGCTATGAGAACGGCGTGCTGACGCTGCGCATCCCGGTCTCCGAGCGGGCCAAGCCCCGCAAGATCAGCATCGGCGCCGGCGACAGCGGCCACAAGGTGATCAACGGCTGAACGGCGCGGGCGAAGGTCCTCTTCCCGGCCCGGCGCCCGCCCGCGGGCGCCGGGCCGCGACCCGGACGAGCAGGACCGGGCAGACACCCGGCCGGGCACGATGACGGCCGCCCGCCACTCACCCGGCGGGCGCGGGCGCATCCTCCGCCGGCACCGCTGCCGGCACCGCCGCCGCCAGCGTGAACGTCAGGCGGGCACCCTCCCGGTACGCCGGGTCCAGCGCGATGTGCCCGCCGTGGTACTCGACGATCTTCTTGCACACGGCCAGGCCGATGCCGGTGCCCGGGTAGCTGTCGCGCGGGTGCAGCCGCTGGAAGATGACGAAGATCTTGCCGGCGAACTCGGGGTCGACGCCGATGCCGTTGTCCTGCACCGCGAACGTCCAGACCCCGTCGGCCTGCGCGGCGGTGATGTGGATGACCGGTTCCCCCTGCGGGCGGCGGAACTTGATCGCGTTGCCGATGAGGTTCTGCCACAGCATGGTCAGCAGCGTGGCGTCGCCGTGCACGGTGGGCAGCGCCGGCCGGACGATCCGCGCGCCGCTCTCCGCGATGGCCAGCGCGAGGCCGTCCTCCACCTGGGCGACGACCAGGTCCAGGTCGACCGGCTGGGTCGCGTTGTGCACCCGGCCGATGCGCGAGAAGCCGAGCAGGTCGTTGATCAGGCTCTGCATCCGCGTGGCGCCCTCGACCGCGAACGAGATGTACTGCTGGGCCCGTTCGTCCAGCGCGCCGGCGTACCGGCGTTGCAGCAGCTGGCAGAACGAGGCCACCTTGCGCAGCGGCTCCTGCAGGTCGTGCGACGCGACGTAGGCGAACTGCTCCAGGTCGGCATTGGACCGCTCCAGCTCGCGCCGCTGCTGCTCCAGCTGGTCACGGGCCTGCTGGCTGGCCGCCAGCCCGTCGACCAGGCGGCGCCGCATCGCCTCCACGTCATGGCCCAGCCGGGCCAGGTCGGCCGGGCCGTGCGGGGTCAGCCGATGCTCGAAGTCGCCGCCCGCGACCCGGCGGACCGCGGCGCTCAACCGGCTCAGCGGTCGCAGCACCGCCAGGCGCAGCAGCACGGCGATCACCACGATGAAGGCGAGCAGGACCGCGGCCAGGAAGAGGAACACGCCGTCGCGGACCCGGCGGGAGCGGTCCAGGTCGGCGCGCCCGTCCCGGCGGATCTCGGCGAGCCGTTCGTCGAGGGCGATGACGCGGGACCGGACCGTGGTGAAGGCGTCCTGGCCGCGCAGCACGACAGCCATGGACGCCGGGCCGGCGCCGGCCGGGTGCCCGGCGATCAGCCGGTCCGCCACCGCGCGCCACCGGCCGGCCTCCTGCTCGGCGGCGGTCAGGGCGGCCAGCGCGCCGGGCTCGTCGCTCAGCAGCGCCCGCATCCGGGACACGGCGGCCCGCGCCTCGCCGATGCCCCGGGTGTACGGCTCCAGGAACTGCCGCTGGCTGCTGAGCAGGTAGCCCCGTACCCCGGTCTCCTGGTCGGCCAGCGCCGCGCGGAACTCGACCACGGCCGTGCGCGCCGGTGAGATCCGGTCGCTCAGGTGGTTGGACACCGTCGCGGTACGCGACAACGCCTGCGCGCCGACCACCACCCCGGCCAGCACCAGCAGGACCATCGCCGACAGCACCACAGCGAACCAGCGCTGCGTGGTCCACCGGCCGCCGGCCGCGGCTCCCGCAAGATTCACAGGCGCACCGTACGCGAGGGCGGCGCCGGTCAGAAGTCCCGGGCTGCGTCGAACCAGGTCAGCGCCTGCTGCTCGGCGACCGGCACACCCGCGAGGGCGGCCAGCAGGGCCACCGCCGTGGCGGCGTCGTCGCGTTCGCCCGTCTCGATGCCGGGCAGCGCGTTGACCGCGCCGACGAAGCCGGTGATCGCCCGCTCCGCCTCGGCGAGCCCGGTGGCGGCGGCCGCCGCGGCGGCCGCCGTCCGGAATGCCTTCGTCGCCGGCCGGGCGGCGCGGGCGGGCCAGCCGGAGAACGGGAGGCCGTACTCCTCGACGAACCAGCGCCGCGACCGCAGCCGGCTGACGCCGCTGTGGTCGCTCAGCCGGCCCGCGGGCAGCGCCCGGAGCTGCCGGCGCAGCTGCCGCCCGCCGGCCTCGTCGATGTTCCAGGCGATGAGCCGGGTCAGCGCCGGCCAGGTGTCCAGCGGCGGCAGCCCGGCGAGGTCGGGCACGTACCGGAGCTCGAGGGCGGCCAGCGGCAGCCGGGCCAGCGCCTCCGGGTGTGCGAGGGCGCCCCGGAGGTCCAGGCTGTGCAGGGCCGGGAACCGGCCGAGGCTGCGGCAGTCGAGCGGCCGGTCGAGCGGGCCGCCGATCACGGTCAGCGCGGTCACGCCGGCCAGCGCGGGCAGCGGCGGCAGGGCCCGGGCGCCGCCCGCGCCGGAGGCCGGTGCGGGCATCCGGTCGGCGGTCGGCGCGTCCGGCAGCACGAGCGCGACGGACGCCGGTAGACCGTCGGGGTGCGCGACGATGGTGAAGCGGGCCGGGTCCCCGTGCAGGGTCAGGTGCCGCAGCACCGACGGCGCGGGCAGCCGGATCCGGATCCGGGGACCGTGGCTGACCAGGGACAGCTCCCGGATCCGCGAGCCGGAGGCGTCCCAGTCGGCGTCGCGCAGCGGTGCGACGCGCAGGCCCTCGGCCGGGCGCTCCCGGGTCCAGGCCAGGACGGCGTCGTCGTCGCCGGTGTAGGTGAGGTACCGCGGCCACGGGTCACCCGCCGGGGTGGTCAGCGCGTCGAACACCGACCAGTCGATCCGGGCCGCCGGGTCGACGTGCAGGTCGGCGCCGCTCCCGGGCGGACCGACGTGCAGGCTGCCCACCCCCGGCCGGCGGACCAGCAGGTGGCTGCCGGGCCCGGTGAGGGAGATCCGGCACTTCTCGATCATGGTCATCCGGTCATCCTCGCGTGCCCGGCCCGCGGCCGGACCGCCGCGTCAGCGTCCCGCGCCGAGCAGCGCGCGCACGGCCGCGGCGTCCGGCCGCCCCAGCGCGGCCCGCGCGAGGTCGGCGGCGGCGGCCCGGTCGGTGGCGCGCACGGCCTCCTTGATCGCCGGTACAGCGGGTGGCGTCACGCTCAGTTCGCGGACCCCGAGCCCGGTCAGCAGGGGCGCCGCCGCCTCGTCGCCCGCCAGCTCCCCGCACACCGCGACCGTGACGCGCTCACCCGCGCCCCGGCACGCCGCGTCGATCAGCCGCAGCACGCCCGGATCCAGCCCGTCGGCGAGCTCGGCCAGCGCGGGGTTGCCCCGCTCGGCCGCCAGCGCGTACTGGGTCAGGTCGTTCGTGCCGATGCTGAGGAAGTCCACGTACGGCGCGAACGTGGCCGCCTTGAGCGCGGCCGACGGCACCTCCACCATGATCCCCACGCGCAGGCCGGCGGGTGGGCCGCCGCCCTCCCGGGCGATGACGTCGTCGAGCATCCGGCGGGCGCGCAGCAGCTCGCCGACCGTGCTCACCATCGGGAACATCACGCTGACCGGCACGTCGCGGGCCACCCGGACGACGGCCAGCAGCTGGTCGGTGAGCAGGGCGGGATGCCGCAGCGTGTACCGCAGCCCGCGGACGCCCAGGAACGGATTCGCCTCGACCGGCGCCGGCAGGTACCGCAGCGGCTTGTCCCCGCCGACGTCGAGGGTGCGGACGGTGATCCGCCGGCCGCCCAGCGCCCCGGCGATCTCCCGCCAGGCGGCCTCCTGCTCGGCCACGTCCGGCGCCGCGTCCCGGTCCAGGAACAGGAACTCGGTGCGGATCAGCCCGACCAGGTCCGCGCCGTGCTCCGCGGCGGCCCGGGCGTCGGCCGGCGAACCCACGTTCGCACCGACCTCGACGGTGACGCCGTCGCGGGTCACGGCCGGAGCCGCGGCCCGGCCGGCCGCGTGCCGCCGGCGGGACTCCTGGTCGCGGGCGCGGGCGCGCAGCTCGGCCAGCACCGGCTCCGCCGGGGCGACGAGCACCTCGCCGGTGCGGCCGTCCAGCGCCACCGGCGTACCGTCGGCGATCTCCAGGACCGCCGGCCCGGCGCCGACCACGGCGGGGATGCCGCGGGTCCGCAGCAGGATCGCGCTGTGCGCGGCCGGGCTGCCGGACGCGAGCAGGACCCCGGCGATCCGGCCGGGGTCGAGCCCGGCGGCCCCGGCCGGGGTGAGATCGGCGGCGATCAGCACCCCGGACCCGGCCACCACCTCGCCCGGCACGCCGAGCAGGGCCCGCAGCGTCTGATCGGCGACCGCGCGCACGTCGGCGGCCCGGGCCTTGAGGTACGGGTCGGCCAGCGCCTCGAACTCCCCGGCGATCCGGTCGGTGGCCGCCGCCCAGGCCCGCGGCGCGCTCTCGCCGGCGTCGGTCCGGGACCGCACCTCGGCCAGCAGGTCGTCGTCGTCGAGCAGCAGCAGGTGCGCGTCGAAGATCGAGCCCTCGCCCCCGGTGGCCGCCCGCAGCCGCGCCAGGTCGTGCCGGACGGCGGTGAGCGCGTCGCCGATGCGCTGCCACTCCCGGGCCGGTTCCCGGGCGGGGACGTCGGGGACGGCGAGCGGCGCCGCGGACAGGCGCCGGGCCGGCCCGATGGCGATGCCCGGCGAGGCCGGCCACCCGGCCGCCGGCTGTCCCGCGCCGGTCCCGCCCGACGCCTGCGCCGCGGGACCGCCTTCAGCCCGGCCGGAGAGCGCGGCCCGGCCCCGGTCCTCCGCCTGGTCCGCGGGCCCGCCCCGCGGCTGGTCCGCCGCCCACGGCTGCGGTCCGGCGCCGGCGGTCTCCTCGGTCTCGTCGAACGCGCGGCCGGCCAGCGCCACGACCCGGTCGACCGCCGCCCGCGCCCGCGGGCCCGAGGCGCGTACCTCGATCCGCTGCCCGTGCCGCACGCCCAGGGTGGCGACCCGCGACAGGCTCGTCGCCGGCGCCCACGGCGACCCCGTGTCGGCGTTGCGGATCCGCACCTGCGCGTCCAGGGACCGGGCCAGCGCGACGAGCCGGGCAGCCGGCCGCGCGTGCAGGCCGTGCCGGTTGCGCACCACCACCGTGGCCGAAGGCCCGTCCCCGGCACCGTCCCCGGTGTCGGCGCTGGTGGCGGCGGGCGCGCCGAGCTGGGACTGTTTGCCCGCCAGCCCGGCCGTGGCCTCGGCGGCGACCTCGTCCCGGCCGGCCCCGCCCGCGGCCGCCACCGCGGCGGCCACCAGACCCTCGACCAGCGGTCCAGGGCACAGCACGACCCGGTCGCGCCGGTCGTCCGGCATCAGGTCGAGCGCCAGCTCCGCGGACAGCACGGCGCTGCCCAGGTCCATCAGCACGACCACGCCGTCGCCCCGGTCGGCGGCGGCCACCGCCTCGGCGATGGCCACCGCGTCCGTGCCGAACGTCTCGTCGTCGAGCCCGGCGGCGATCTCGACCGGCACCGGCACGCCCTGGATCATCTCCGCCGCGAGCGCCGCCGCGGCGCCGGCCAGGACCCGGCTGTGGCTGACCACCACCAGGCCGACCACGCCCTCAGTCCCCGCCGAGCACGGTCGCCGCCGCGCTCACCAGCATTGTCACCGAGGTCGCGCCGGGGTCCTGGTGCCCGGCGCTGCGCTCGCCGAGATAGCTGGCCCGGCCCTTGCGGGCCACCATCGGGATGGTCGCGTCCCGGCCCTGCTCGGCCGCCCGGAGCGCCGCCCGCAGCGCCTCGCCGAGCGGCCGGCCGGCGGCCAGCGCCTCGTCCAGGGCGTCCACCGCGGGGGCCAGCGCGTCGTACATCGTCTTGTCGCCGGCCGCGGGCTTGCCGCGGGCGACCACCCCGTCGAGCCCGGCCCGCAGCACCTTGGCGTACCCGGGGGCGTCGAGCGCGTCGGCGGCCCCGGCCGCGGCGGCCATCCGTAGGAACGCGGTGCCGTACAGCGGGCCGCTGGCCCCGCCGACCTTGCTGACCAGGGTCATGCCGGTCCGCTTGAGCACGTCGGCCGGGGTGGTGGGCGGGTCGGCGGCCAGCGCGGCGAGGACCGCGGTCATCCCGCGGTCCATGTTGACGCCGTGGTCGGCGTCGCCGATCGCCGAGTCGAGCTCGGTGAGCAGGTCCCGGCCGGCCGCGATCAGCCGGCCGAACTCCCGGACCCAGGCGGTCAGGGCCGCGGTGTCCACGGTGGCGGTCATCGCGGTCAGGCTCCCCACCGCAACGCCGGGGTACGCACCGGCGCGTCCCACAGCCGCAGCATCTCGTCGTCGGTCTTGACCAGGGTGACCGAGCAGCCGGCCATGTCGAGGCTGGTGATGTACGGCCCGACCAGCGACCGGGCCACCGTGATGCCGGCCTTCGCGAGGATCGCCGCCACCTCGTGGTAGACCACGTACAGCTCGATCAGCGGCGTGGCGCCCATGCCGTTGACGAAGGCGATCACGCCGTCGCCGCCGGTGAAGTCGAGGTCGCCGAGGATCGGGCCGACGAGCATCTCGGCGATCTCGGCGGCCGTGGCCAGCGGCGCCCGCCGCCGCCCCGGCTCGCCGTGGATGCCGATGCCGACCTCCATCTGGCCGTCCGGCAGGTCGAAGGTGGGCTTGCCGGCGGTCGGCACCGTGCACGAGGAGAGCGCCACGCCCATGCTGCGGCCGTTCGCGTTGACCCTGCGGGCGATGTCGGCGACCTCGGCCAGCGGCCGGTGCTGGCCGGCGGCGGCCCCGGCGATCTTCTCCACCAGCACGGTCACCCCGACCCCGCGGCGCCCGGCGGTGTAGAGGCTGTCCTGCACCGCCACGTCGTCGTCGGTCACCACGGCGACGACCTCGACGCCGGTCTCGGCGGCCGCGATCTCGGCCGCCATCTCGAAGTTCATCACGTCGCCGGTGTAGTTCTTGACGATGTGCAGCACCCCGGCGCCGCCGTCGACGGCCTTGGTCGCCGCCATGATCTGGTCGGGCACCGGCGAGGTGAAGATCTCGCCCGCGCACGCCGCGTCCAGCATGCCGGGGCCGACGAAGCCGGCGTGCAGCGGTTCGTGCCCGGACCCGCCGCCGGAGACCAGGCCCACCTTGCCCTGGACCGGGGCGTCGCCGCGGAAGACGATGCGGTTCTCGTGGTCCACGCGGAGCTCGGGATGGGCGTCGGCCATGCCGCGGAGCGCGTCCGCGACCACATTCGACGGATCGTTGATCAGCTGGTTCATCGATGACTCCTCGCCGCTGGGTGCCGGAGGGACGACCTGCCACCTCAAATTACGCCCGGACCCACGGAAAGGAACCGTTCCGCGGCCCGGCTTGCCGGCCGGACGGGCGCGGACGATCCTGAGCGGTGCCGGTTCGCCGCCCAGGAGGGGGAGAAGTGGACATCGAGCGGGAGTTGTTCGACCTGTGGCGGGTGCCGCCCGCCGGGCACCCGGACCCGGTGGCGGTCTTCGCCCGGCTCTACGCCGACCCGGTGACCATCAACGGCGTCCCGATGCCGGTCGCCGACCTGGTGGCGCGGGCGGCGGCGCTGCACGCCGCGTTCACCGACCACGTCATCGAGGTCGTCGACCGGGTCAGCGCGCCCGGCAAGCTGACCGTCGCGTTCCGGCACCGCGCGCGGCACACCGGCCCGTGGCGTACCCCGCTGGGTGAATTGCCGCCGACCGGGCGGACCGTCACCGGCCTGGGCATCGACGTGCTCAGCCTGGGCCCGGACGGACGGATCACCGCGATCTGGGTGCTGGCCGACGAACTGCAGCGCATCCTGCAGGTGCACGACCCGCGGGTGGGCGCCGGAGGGTGATCCCGCGCCCGGCGGGCGCGGGGGTATGGTCGCTGCGCGCCGGGGCACGCGGAGGTGGATCATGGTACGGGTGAGCCGTCGATTCGCGCTGTGGCAGGCCGACCTGGACGGCGGCGTGTGCGCCGTCCCGGAGGAGTGCGTCGAGACCCTGCGGGACCGCGAGCGCATCGCCCTGGTGCTCGAGCACCGCGAGCACGGGCTGACGCCCACCCGGCACGGGTTCGCGGCGGCGCTGCGGCAGGACGTCGAATGGCAGTTCACCGGCCTCGCCTGGCCGCCCGACCTGCGGCCCGGCGTGCTGGTCACGGTCGCCTGGCACTCCGCCCGGGACGAGGTCGTGGTGCGGACCACCCCGCTGGCCGAGCCGGTCCGCGTCGACGGCGCCGACTACTTCCACGAGTACGACCCCAGGGTCGTCACCCGCGAGTTCCACGTGCGCAAGTCCAACCGCGGCGACGTGCTGCACGCCGTCCGCCGACTGGGCCGCGTCTTCACCGACGGCAGCGCCGTGTTCCCCGAGTCGGGGCTGGCCGCGCAGTGCGGGCTCGGCCGCGGCGCGCGCGGGACGTTCCTGCTCCGCAACGCCGTCGAGCAGCTGATCCGCGAGGGCTACCTGACCCGGGTGCCGGGCAGCGTCGACGCGGCGGGCTACCCGTCCTACCCGGCGGTCGACGGCCAGAAGCCCGCCGAGATGCTGTTCTACGCCCCGCTGGTGGAGCCGGCGCCGTACCCGGGGGAGGAGGACGAGGCCGACGGCGAGGGCGCCGACCGCCGCGACCACTGGGTCAACGGCTTCGTCCGCAAGCTGCCGCCGGGCGCCCAGCCGTCGGAACGGCAGCTCACCCTGCACGAGCGGGCCGTGGAGAGCGAGCAGGTCCCGGCCAGCCCGCTGGCGCCCGGCTACACCTTCGTCAAGAAGCACCACCGCGGCTGAGGCATCATGACCGCATGAAGGTCCACGACTCCATCGACCACCGGCTGCGCGCGTTCATCCTCGGCCAGCCCATGTTCTTCGTGGCCACCGCGCCCGCCGGCGCCGACGGCCACGTCAACGTCTCGCCGAAGGGGATGGGCGGCACCTTCGCGGTGCTCGGCGAGCTGCGCGTGGCGTACCTCGACTTCCACGGCAGCGGCGCCGAGACGGCCGCGCACCTGCGCGAGAACGGCCGGATCACGCTGATGTTCTGCGCCTTCGGCGCCACGCCGAACATCGTCCGGCTGCACGGCACCGGCCGGGTCGTGCCGGCCACCGACCCCGGGTACGCCGAGCTGCTGGCCGCGTTCCCGGCCCCGCCCGACCTGCACGGGGCCCGGGCGATCGTCGACGTGGCCGTGCACCGGGTCAGCGACTCCTGCGGGTACGCCGTCCCCCGGATGACCTACGAGGGCGACCGGGACCTGCTGGTGCAGTGGAGCTCGCGCAAGAGCGAGGACGCCCTGACCGACTACCGCCGGGCGAAGAACGCGGCGAGCATCGACGGGTTGCCCGCCTTCGACTGAGCCCGGGCTCAGGAGCCGGTCGGCGTCGGCACGGCGGCCGCGGGGAAGCGGATCACCCGGTCGTCGTCGGCCGCCGGCGTGCCGCGACCGTCCCGGTTGCTGGTGGTGATCCACAGCGAGCCGTCCGGCGCCCGTTCCACCGTGCGTAGCCGGCCGTACCGGCCCTGGAGCAGCGCGACCGGAGCGCCCGCCCCGCCGGTGCCGTCCAGCGGCACCGACCACAGCCGCTGGCCGCGCAGGGCGGCGACGTAGAGGGTGGTGTCGTCGATGGTGGCGCCGCTGGGGGAGGCCTCGGCGGTGCTCCACACGACGATGGGGTCGCGGAAGCGGGGGTCGCCGGCGCGGCCCTCGACCGTCGGCCAGCCGTAGTTGCCGCCCGGGACGATCTGGTTCACCTCGTCCCAGGTGTTCTGGCCGAACTCGGAGGCGTACAGCCGGCCCTGGGCGTCCCAGGCCAACCCCTGCACGTTGCGGTGGCCCAGGCTGTAGACCAGCGACCCGGGGAACGGGTTGCCGGCGTCGGGCACGCCGCCGTCGGGCCGCATCCGCAGGATCTTGCCGTTGCGGCTCTGCTGGTTCTGGGCGTTGGCGGTGCCGCCGGCGTCGCCCACCCCGGCGTAGAGCATGCCGTCGGGGCCGAAGGCGAGGCGCCCGCCGTCGTGGATGGTCGCCTTGGCCAGCCCGCTGAGAATCACCTGCTGGTCCTGGGGCGCGTCCAGGCGCAGGCGGGCGATGCGGTTGTCCGAGGCGGCGGTGTAGTAGACGTACACGTAGCCGTCGTCGGCGTACGTCGGCGACACGGCCAGGCCGAGCAGGCCCCCCTCGCCGGCCGGCACCACCCCGGGCACCGTGGCGGCCACGGCCGGGGCGCTGCCGGGGCTCAGCCGCAGGATGCGGCCGCCAGCCCGCTCGGTCACCAGGGCGCTGCCGTCCGGCAGGAAGCCGAGCCCCCACGGGACGGCCAGCCCGGTCGCCACTGTCTGCGGGCTGGTCAGGTCCGGGGCGGCCGCGGGCCGGACCTGGGAGAGCGCCTCGGTGGCCGGCGCGGCGGCGAGGGCGCCGAGGCCGAGGATCAGGATGCCGGAGAACGCGAATCGACGGCGCATGACGGGAACCTCCGCTCCAAAGCATTGACCTTGGTCAATATACTCCGCCGGCCACGAGGGGCCCGGGTGAGCCCTTCGTGGCCGGCGGGGGCACGCGGCGGGGGTGGTACGGCGTCAGCACCGCGTCCAGCTGAAGTGGAAGAGGGTGTCGACGTCGCCGTCGCTCGACCGCATCGACATGCTGTTGCGGGCGGTCGACGTGCCGTTGTCCACCCGCAGCTCGGTGTTGATGTTCAGCACCCGCTGCTCGGCGCACGGGCTGTAGATCAGCACCGGGGCGACGTCGCTGGTGTCCCAGTAGCCGTTGAGGGGCCCGGTGAAGGTCTCCTCGCTGCTGTTGTTGGCCGAGGAGCCCTGCCAGTAGTAGTTGGTGCGCTGCAGGGCCGTCGCGCCGGCGTAGAGGCGGGCGCGGCCCCGGTATTCCGCCTCGGCGATGGCGAACGTCCAGCCCGCCGGGACGGTGATCAGCACGCCGACCTGGCAGTTCTTGCGGCGGTCGGTCGGGTCGGCAGCGCCGCCGGCCTCGGCCACGAAGTCGTGGTACCTGATCCGGAAGCCGCTGCGGTCGGCGTTGGCGACCACCGTGGCGGTCCCGGGCGCGCAGCCCGAGCCGTTCGCGGCTATCACCTCGGCGGTGACGTTTCCGTCCGGGGCGGCGGCGAGCGTCTCTCCGCCGGCGGCCCGGGCCGCCGTGGACAGCGACAGGGCGAGAACCGTGCCGAGTACGGCGAAAGCCGTCCGTCTCGCGCCGACGAGGCGTCTGGTCATGGTGATCCTCTCGTTCGTAACTGACATGCCGACTGTTCTTCCCGCGGGCAGGATTCATCGCATTCCCACGTCCACAGCTGCCCGAGAATGTGACGCAGAAATATCGATCATCGTCTGCCGGCTGCCCCATTGTCTTCCGCCAGGGAATGTTAGCCAGCCGCCTGTTGGTATGCAAGCATTGGCGAGGATCGATGCACCAGATGGGACGCGGCAGCGTCTAAATGCAGCTTGGGTGCTGCATCCGGGGTGAGTTGCCCGATGAAGCTGTATAGCGCCGCGCACTTGCCGCGTCATGCGACAAAAGAACGTCACATTGACGCTCTTCTATGTCTACCAATAGCATTGCCCCGCGCGCGCATCGTCGTTTCCGAAATTTCGAAGGGAGTTCCATGCGTAAATTGTTGGTGCGTGGGGGAGCCGTGCTGGCGTTACTCGCCTCCTCCTTGACCGTGGCGGCGCCGGCCTCGGCGAGCAGCATCCTGGACGACCCGCCGCGCGACCACATCGTCATCGACCTGGTCGCCATGGCGGGCTCCGGCTGCCGGCCGGGCACGGCCGACGTGGCGGTCTCGCCGGACAACACGGCGTTCACCGCCATCTACAGCGAGTACCTGGCCCAGGCCGGCCCGGGCATCGCCAGCACCGAGGGCCGCAAGAACTGCCAGCTCAACGTGCTGGTCCACGTGCCACAGGGCTTCACCTTCGCGATCACGAAGGTGGACTACCGCGGCTACGGGCTGCTCCAGCGGGGGGCCACCGCCTCACAGCGCGCGAACTACTACTTCCAGGGCATGACCCAGAGCACCTTCACGACCCACCCGATCACGGCGCCCCTGGACGACAACTGGTTCGCCAGCGACGAGGTGCCCGTCGCGGCGGTCGTCTGGCATCCGTGCGGCGAGCTGCGCAACCTCAACATCAACACGGAGTTGCGGGTCGCCAAGGGCACGTCGACGGACGCCAGCTTCCTGACGATGGACTCCACCGACGGCAGCATCGCGACCACGTACCACTTCGCCTGGCGGCAGTGCCAGTAACGGACGGGCCCGCGGTGGCGGGGGTCGCCGGCTCGGCCCGGCGACCCCGGCCATCCGCACCCGGTCAGTTCGCGCGGCGGCTGATCATGCCGTGCGGGTCGAGCACGTACTTGCGGGCCGCGCCCCGGTCGAACTCCTCGTAGCCGCGGGGGGCGTCGTCGAGCGGGATCGGGGTGGCGTTGACGTTCCGGGCGATCTGCACCCGGTCGTGCAGGATCGCCATCATCAGCTCCCGGTTGTACTTCATCACCGGGCACTGGCCGGTGACGAACGAGTGCGACTTGGCCCAGCCGAGGCCCAGCCGCAGCGAGAGCGAACCCACCTTCGCCGCCTCGTCGACGCCGCCGGGGTCCCCGGTGACGTAGAGGCCCGGCACGCCGATCGCGCCGCCGGCCCGGGTGAGGTCCATCAGCGAGTTCAGCACGGTCGCCGGCATCTCGGTCTCGGCGTTCGCGCCGTGCCCGCGGGCCTCGAACCCCACCGCGTCGACGGCCGAGTCGACCAGCGGCTGGCCCAGCGCGGGGGCGTCCCGGCCCAGGATGTCGTAGACCTGCTCGACCGGCTCGCCCTGGGAGACGTCGACCGTCTCGCAGCCGAAACTGCGGGCCTGCTCCAGCCGTTCCTTGTTGAGGTCGCCCACGATGACGACCGCGGCCCCCAGCAGGAACGCCGAGGTGGCAGCGGCCAGGCCGACCGGGCCGGCCCCGGCGATGTAGACGGTGGATCCGGTCGTGACGCCGGCGCTGACGCACCCGTGGTAGCCGGTGGGGAAGATGTCGGTGAGCATGGCCAGGTCGAGGATCTTCTCCATGGCCTGGTCCCGGTCGGGGAACTTCAGCAGGTTCCAGTCGGCGTACGGCACCATGACGTACTCCGCCTGCCCGCCGACCCAGCCGCCCATGTCGACGTAGCCGTACGCCGAGCCCGGCCGGTCCGGGTTGACGTTGAGGCAGACGCCGGTCTTGCGCTCCTTGCAGTTGCGGCACCGCCCGCAGGAGATGTTGAACGGCACCGAGCAGATGTCGCCGACCTTGATGAACTCCACGCCCGGGCCGACGTCGACCACCTCACCGGTGATCTCGTGGCCGAGCACCAGCCCCGCCGGGGCCGTGGTGCGACCGCGGACCATGTGCTGGTCGCTGCCGCAGATGTTGGTGGCGACGGTCTTGAGGATCGCGCCGTGCGGTGTCTTGCGGCCGACGTTGGCCTTGTTGACACCGGGGCCGTCCTTCATCTCGTACGTGGGGTACTCGCCGTCGCGGATCTCCACCTGGCCAGGACCCTGATAGACAACCGCTCTGTTGCCTGCCATCTGTTGTGCTCCCATCCTGCTCGCACTCGACTGTGGCCGGATACCTCACGGCCAAGAGCCTCACCTCCGCGACGGGCGGGTGATCAGGCCGCGGGTGGCGGGAGAGTGACACCGCTATGACGGCCATGTTTCCCGCGTGGCGCGGCAAAGAGAACCGTCAATACTCCCGAGACATGCCGATATTCGCATTGATCCCGTAAGGGGCGCGGGCGCCGGCCGGGCCCGGCGCCTCAGTAGCCGAGGGCCGCGGCGGCCACGGTCCGCAGCCGGCCGGCCGTCGCCGGCGGCAGGTACAGATCGGGCAGGTCGCGGGGCGACTCGCCGAAGAAGAGCCCGTGCAGGGTGACCGCCTCCAGATAGATGCCGCGGCCGGTCGGGTGCTTGCCGTCGGGGGCGAGCACGGCGCCGGGGCCGTCGCGGGTCACCACCGCCTCGAACGCGTCGCCGACCGGGGCGATCACGGTCGGCGCCGGCAGCGCCGCGGCCAGCCGGGCGTACCCGGCGCGGATGACGGCCACCGTGCGCGCCCGCGCGGCCGACGGCGCCGGGCCGGCCAGCGCCCAGTTCTCGAAGAGCACGACCCGCCCGCCGGGCTTGAGGGAACGCGCCAGGGCCGGGGCGTACGTGTCCAGCAGCGTCGCCGTGACGCGCGCCGGGTCGGTGACGATCAGCGTGCTGTACTCCTGCAGCACGATGTAGTCGTAGCGGGTGGAGCCGTCCAGGGCGTGCCGCGCCGCGCCCCCGTCCCAGGTACGCCGCAGCGTCTGGCCGTACCGGATGACCTTGGTGGCCCGGACCTCCCGGCCGCCGTCGCGGGCCAGCCGGCGCACCACGTCCGGGGTGTCCTCGCCGGTGGCCGCGCGGGTGCCGATCAGGCTGTTGCCGACGAACAGCACGTCCAGCCCCGCCGGGCGCCCGGTGGTCCCGGCCGAGGCGCCGTGGTGCGCGCCGCTGGCCACCAGGCCGGCGGACGCCACCACGCCGACGAGCACGAGCGCGAACGTTCTGCGGATCACGCCGCCATGGTGCGGTCCGGGGCGGCCCGTCCGGCTCATCCGGTCGGGCGGTTCTGGTCATGATCAGGACCGATCTGTCCGGCGTCCGGGCCGGCCGCGGGCGCGCCGGCGACCGCCCGGCCGTAGGTGACGCGCCGGATGAGCGCCTCGAACGGCCCGCGCCGGCCGCGGCGGCGCATCCGGTCGGCGAGGACCACGGTGGCCAGCCAGGTCGCCGCGGCCAGCAGCGCGGTGGCGGTGACGCTCAGGGCGCCGGACAGGTCCAGCAGGAACGGCGTGAAGACCACCGACCAGACCACCGACTGGACCAGGTAGCAGGTCATCGACCGCTGCCCGACGGCGGCGATCGCGGTGGTCACCGGCCGCGGGCGGGCGCCCAGCCGGACGGCGAGCAGCGACAGCAGGGCCGCGTAGCCGAAGCCGCCCAGGATGCCCGTCGCGTCGTGCAGCGGGCCGAGCAGTTCGAGCACCGGCCGGGCGGGGGAGTCCACCACCCCGGCGAGGATCAGCGCGACCGGCTGCGCCCCGAGCGCCGCCGCGCCGAGGCCCACCCACGCCGTGCCGCGCAGCAGCCGGCGGTGCTGCTCCGGCCGCTCCAGCAGGCGGGCCCGGCCGGCCCACAGGCCGATCAGGAACGGGCAGACGAAGCCGATCGGCCCGAGCAGCGCCACGTACAGCGACACCTGGGCGCGGGCGGGGAGCACGGCGGCCAGGTCCGGCGGCAGCATCGCGGCGTGCGGCGGATCGCTGCTGATGGTCAGCGACCCGTCGCCGGGCAGCGCGGTCAGCACGAGGAACAGCGCCGCCGTGGCCAGCAGCGCGCCGTTGCGCCAGCGCACGCACCAGGCGCCGAGGAGCAGCAGCACGCCGTACGCGGCCAGGATGTCGCCGGCGAAGAACAGCAGGGCGTCCAGGACGCCCACGACCACCAGCACCAGGCTGCGCCGCCACAGCAGCCGGCGTACCCCGCGGGGGCCGAGCGAGCGCTGCCGGTCGGCGATGCGCGCGACGCCGTAGCCGAACAGGGCGCCGAACAGCGGGAACGCCCGGCCGTCGACGAAGGTCGCGAGCAGCCAGATGACGGCCCGGTCGAGCGCGGAACCGTCCTGCGGGTAGCCGCCGAGCACCGTGGCGCCGCGCAGGAAGTAGTGCGAGTTGGCCAGGGCGATGAACAGCAGCATGCCGCCGCGGGCCAGGTCGGGACCCAGGGCGCGGGCGGAGACCGGGGTCGGGCGGGGTGGGGTGGCGGTCGCTGTCATGCCCCTCATGCAAGCAGCTCCGGGTCCGCTTCCTCGTCGGCCGTCGGTCGGTATCCGCGAGACCGAAGTAGGTGGCCCCGGGCCCCGGCTCTACCCTGGTGGCCGTGACCGACGTGGACAGCAGGACGCAGGACGAGACGACCGGCGAGACGGCCCCCGAGCTGATCGCCACCCACTACCTGGCCGGCATCGACGAGGTGGTCGAGCATCTGCGCGCCGCCGACCAGCTGGGCCTCGGCGTGCGGGTCAGCTCGTACCTGGTGGCCGACGAGGAGGGCGAGGGCTTCGCCGTGCGGTGGGAGCTGGAGCTGCTGACCTCGTCCCCGGTGCATCAGGAGGAGGAGGCCGAGTAGGCGGCGTCGGCCGCGTGCGGCCGGCGCGCGGCGGCGTGGCGCACCACCGGCGGCACCAGGCAGCCCGCGACGGCGAAGGCCGCGCCGAGCAGCAGCCAGCCGGGGGTGCCCCAGCCCAGCGCGAGGGTGGTGACCACGGCCGGGGCGATCATCTGGCCGAACTGGTGGCCCATGGAGTACGTGCCCTGGTACTGCCCGTGCGCGTGCTCCGGCGCCAGGCCGAACGAGATGCCCCAGCCGCCGGCCGAGTACCACATCTCGGCGGCCACGTGCACCAGCGCGGCGGCCACCAGCAGGGCGATGGTCAGCCACCGGGTCGTGCCGGCCGTGAGCGGGAAGATCAGGCAGGCCAGCAGCAGCCCGAACCCCGCCCGCCGGGACGCCCGGGCGGCCCCGTCGAGGGTGTCCGTGCCCCGGGCCGCGCGCACCTGCAACAGCACCACGGTCACGGTGTTCACCGCGAACACCACCGAGATCATCCAGCGCGGCGCGTCGGTGCGTCCCGCGATCCACAGCGGCAGGGCCACCTCGAAGAGGCCGAAATTGGTGGCCAGCAGCCCGTCCAGCACGACGAAGGCGAGGAACGGCCGGTCGCGCAGGGCGGTCAGCCGCGGCCCGGACGCCGACCGGGGTACGGGTGCGATCGGCGCCAGCCGGGTGAGCACGGCGGCGGCGAGCAGGAAGGTCACCGCGTCCCCGAGGACCAGGGCCAGGTACGCGCCGCGGGTGTCCACGGTGAGCCCGACGCCGGCCAGTGCGGCCCCGACGGTGATCCCGACGTTGGTGACTGAGCGCAGGTAGGCGCGGGTGTGCACCCGGCGTTCCGGCGGCACCGTCCCGCCGATGACGGCGCCCCGGGCGGCCCGCTGCGCCGCGTCGAAGACCGCCATGGGCCCGGCCACCGCCAGGAACCCGGCGAGCGAGCGGACCTCGACCATGGCCACCTCGCACAGGCCCAGCGCGGTCAGGCCGGCGATCGCCACCCCGCGCGGGCCCAGCCGGTCGGCCAGGTAGCCGACCGGCGTGCTGGTCACCAGGCTGACCAGGGCGACCAGGGTGAGGGCCAGGCCGGTCTGCGCGACCGTGAGGCCGACCGAGCGGGTCAGGAACAGCGCGCTCGACGCCATCCACAGTCCACTCCCGACCGTGTTGACCAGGGTGGCCACGGCGAGCGTGCGGATCGGTCCGGGCTCCGGCAGCAGCGACATGCCCCCATCAAACCGTACGCTCGTACGGTTTGCCAAGCGCCGGAGACGACGCGGCGCTGCCGGCGGGCCGGGGCCCGCCGACAGCGCCGCGGATCAGCTGGTCGGGAAGGAGTCGGGAGTGCGGATCCGGCTGCGCAGCAGCGCACCCGACTCGGTGAGCACCCCGGTGCCCGCGTACGTGCCGCTCGCGCACGTGCCCGGCTTGAGGGCGGCGCTGCCCTCACCGGCGTCGGAGAACGTCCAGTTCGCGTAGCTGATCTTGAGGCGGTCGAGCAGGTCGAGCCACGCCGCGCTGCTCGCCGTGTCGACCGCGCCGCCGCCGGTGGCGCTCACCGTGCCGAACTCGGTCGCGAACATCGGCAGCGACGCGGCCGCCCGCTCCAGCTCGGCGCGGTAGTTGTCCTTGTGCGATGCCGCGTAGAAGTGGAACGTGTACATGATGTTGGTGGCCCGGACCGGGTTGGCGATGACCTCGGCCGAGCTCGAGCCGTCCGAGACGCCCAGCGAGGACCAGCCCCGGGTGCCGACGATGACCACGGCGTCCGGGTCGTTCGCGCGGATCACCGGGATGACCTGCTCGGCGTAGCTCTTGATGCCGGCCCAGCTCACGCCGTTCGGCTCGTTGGCGATCTCGTAGATCACGTTCTTCTTGGCGGCGTTACGGGCCGAGACGGCCGCGAAGAAGGTCTTGGCCCGGTCGAGGTTGTAGTTCGGGTCGCCGGGGGTGAGCGTGTGGAAGTCGATCAGCGCGTACATGCCGCGGGCCTCGGCCAGGTCGACCAGGGTGTTGACCCGGCTGGTGAAGCCGGCCGGGTTGGTCTCGTAGCCGCCCTCCTGCACGTACATGGCGATCCGGAGCAGGTCGGCCTGCCAGTCGTTGGCCAGCGCGTCCATCGAGGCGGCGTTGTAGCAGTTGGCGAACCACTGCAGGCCGTGCGTGCTCATGCCGCGCAGCTGGATGGCCCGGTTGTACTGGTTGCACAGGTTGACGCCGCAGACGTGCAGCTGCCCGTTGATCGCCACCGGGGTCCGGCCGGCCGGCGCGCTGGTGGGCGTCGTGGTCGGGGTCGGGGTCGGGGTGATGGTCCGGGTCGGCGACGGTACGGGCGAGGTCGGCGTGCCGCCGCCGCCGCAGGCCTTGCCGTTGACCAGGCAGGTGGTGGGCCGCCCGGTGCCGTTGACGATCAGCCCGAACTCGGTCGAGGCGCCGGCGCCGAGGGTGGCGTTCCAGCCGGCCGGGGTGAAGGTGTACGTGCTGCCGGCGCTCGCCTGCGTGGCGTTCCAGGCATTGACGACGGACGTCCCGGCGGGCAGGGTGAGCTCCACCCGCCAGGTGGAGATGGTCGACGAGGTGTCGTTCTTGACGACCACGCTCGCCTCGTAGCCGGTGCTCCAGGAGTTCGTCACGGTGAACGCGGCGGTCTCCGCGGAGGCCGGCAGGGCGATCAGGGCCACTGCCGAGGCGGCGGCGACGACCGCGCCGGCCAGGAGGACTTTGAGTTTGTTGCTGCGCATGAACGGGGGCTCCGTCGGTTGAGGGGGGAGACGGCGGCGTGGGAGCGCTCCCACGCCGGCCGACTGTAGCCCCACCTCCGGACCGGCGCAATCTGTCGAAGCTCGCCGAGGAGGCCGGTCAGCAGGTTCCCGGTGCTGCCCCCGGCCGGAGCGCCCGGCGGTCCCACGCCGTCGGCCGGGCGAGCTGGACCATCTCGTCGGTCACCGTGGCCGGCGGCGACGCCTGGAACAGCTCCGCCGGCGCCGGCCCGGCCAGGTGGGCGACGTTGACGACCCACTTCTGGTAGCGCCACTCGCCGTGGCCGTCGTCCTCCCAGAGCCGGAAGTTCAGGCGCCATCGCCCCCACCGGCCCGGCAGCAGGACCAGCACCGTGCGGTCAGGTCGCCGGGGGAAGACGGTGAAGCACTGGCACCAGACGCCGGTGACGCCGGTGACCTGGAGTCGACCGTCGGCCCGCTCCAGGCGGACGCCGGCCACGCCGTCGAGGGGGAGCGACCCGGACGCCGGCAGGGTGTGACCCGAGCGGGTCTCCCGCCCGGCGAAGCCGTCCCGCTCGCGGGCGAAGACCTGGTGGACGAGCACGCCGGCCCCATCGGCCGGCGGCACCGGGCACGCCTCGGGCACCGCGTTGCGCCGAACCGCACCGGGAGCGCCCCGCGATCGCTTCGTCCACTCCGTCACCACGCGCTGCACCACGATCATCGGGCGACCTTTTCACGAACCTCTCCCGGCCCGGCCACGGAGATCACGCGATACTTCTCGGATGTCGTCCTACACCGCCCTGCTGCGGCGCCTGGGCCGCCGACGCTGGTTCGCCACGCTCGGCCGGCTGCTGACCCCGCTGGACCGCCGGCTGTACCGGCTCACCGGCGGGCGCTGGTCGGTGATCGGCCGGCACGAGCTGCCGTCGCTGCTGCTCACCACGACCGGCCGCAAGTCGGGCCTGCCGCGCACCCAGCCGCTGCTGTACGCCACCGACGGCGACGACTACGTCGTGGTCGGCTCCAACTGGGGTCAGGCGCACCACCCGGCCTGGTCGGCCAATCTGCTGGCGCAGCCGGCGGCCCGGGTGACCCTCGGCGACCGGGAGATCGACGTGCGGGCCACGTTGCTCACCGGCGCCGAGCGGGACCGGATGTGGCAGGGGCTGCAGCGGATCTGGCCGGGCTACGACGCCTACGCGGCGCGGGCCGAGCACCGGGAGATCCGGCTCTTCCGGCTGAGCCCGCGCCCGTGGGATGGCACGAACGCGTGAGGGAGCGCTCCCACGGGACTCCGTAGGCTGCGAGCCGAGGCGGTCCGGTACTGGTGACCGCCCCGGCATACAGGGATCAACTGTGCTCAAGCGCGTCGCACTGCTCACGTCGGTACCGCTGGCCACCCTCGCGCTCGCCGCAGGTTGCACCAGCGCCGGTGGCCCGGCCCAGCCGCCGGTGAGCGGGTCTGCCGCCGTACCGCCGGCCACCGCGACCGGGACGCCGGCCGCCGCGACCGGGACGCCGGCCGGCGACGCCGGCGACGGCGCGGGCGGGTCCGGCGACGCCGCCGGGGGCGACCCGGGCGACGGCGGCATGCTCGCCGGGCTCGGCGAGGACGCCGACTGGAAGAAGATCGTCAAGCCCTGCCCGAACGACGGCCAGCGGGTCATCGTCCAGCGGGTCGTCACCGCGGACGTGACCGGCGACGGCACGTACGACGCCGTGGTCGCCCGCAGCTGCGAGGCGGTGACGTCCTACTGGCCGTCCACCGTGGAGGTCTTCGACGGCACGTCCCCGTCCACCCGGCCCGAGCGCGTCGGCACCCTGCTCGCCGACGTGGGCCCGGCCGACGAGCCCTGGCTGACGACGCTGCGGGTCAACGGCCGCGAGGTCGTCATCGAGGCCAACGGCGTGGACGACAGCAGCAGCAAGGGATGCGCGGATCTCGGCTTCACCTACCGGTACCGCTTCACCGGCGGCTCCTTCAAGCGGGTGGCCCGCGAGGTCGGCAACGCCGGCAAGTGCCTGCCCACCGGCTGACCCGCCGGGCGGCCCGGTGCCGCAACCGGCCGGTGGCGGGAGGACGCGCCCCCGGCCGGTTGCCCGGCGGCGCGACGATGGGTCCATGGTCGACACCGACGCGCTCCTGGCCGCCTACGACGCACAGATGCGGATGCCCTCCGGCGCCGTCCCGACCGGCCTGACCTACGAGCGGGACGGTCCGGTCCTGCGGATCGTCGGCGGGCCCGTGGGCCGGATCCGGGCGCCGCGCGACGTCGGCGTCACCGGGGCCGGGCTCGACCGGCTGATCGCCCGTCAGCGGGACTACTTCCGGGCCCGGGGCCAGGGCGTCGAGTGGAAGCTGCGGGCCCACGACCGGCCCGCGGATCTTCCCCGGCGCCTGGCCGCGGCCGGTTTCGTGCCGGGGGAGCCGGCGTCGGTGCTGATCGGTCCCGCCGAGCCGGTGGCCGCGGAACCGGTCCTGCCCGACGGCGTGGTGCTGCGGCAGGTCAGCGAGGCCGAGGACCTGCGCCGCTTCGCCGATCTGCAGACCGAGGTGTTCGGGGTCGACTGCTCCTGGGTCGCGGCCGACCTGGGCGCCCGGGTGTCGGCCGACCCCGACCTGATCACCATCCTGCTCGCCGAGTCCGGCGGGCGGGTGGCCGGTGCCGCCTTCGCGGAGTTCTGCCCGGGCACCGACTTCGTCGCGCTGCTCGGCGGAGCGACGCTGCCGCAGTGGCGGGGACGGGGCATCTACCGCGCCTTGATCGCCGCCCGGGCCCGGGCGGCCGTGGACCGCAACTTCCGGCTGCTGCACGTCGACGCCTCCCCGGCCAGCGCGCCCATCCTGCGCCGCCACGGCTTTCACCAGATCACCACCTCGACGCACTACGAGTGGACGCCGGCCCACGCTTGACGGCGAAATACTAAGCGCGCATACTAATTTCATGAAGACGATCGCCACCGCCCGCATCACGACCGACGTTCCCGCCGCCGCCTTCTTCGAGCGCTGGGCCGACATGGCCACCTGGCCGAGCTGGAACACCGACACCGAGTGGGTCCGCCTCGACGGGCCCTTCCGGACCGGGGCCACCGGCGCACTGAAGCCGAAGGGCGGCCCGACGACGAAGTTCGTCATCGCCTCGCTGGTCCCCGGCCGGGAGTTCATCGACGTCTCCCTGCTGGTCGGCGCGAAGCTGACCTTCGAGCACCGGGTGGGCACGGCGGCCGACGGGCGGACCGAGGTGGCGGTGCGGGTCACCCTCGCCGGGCCGCTCGCGTTCTTCTGGGACCTGGTGCTGGGCCGGGACATCGCCCGGGGGCTCGCGGCCGATCTCGACCGGCTCGAGGCGGCGGCCCGCGCGGCGGGGGTGGCGGCATGAGGCACTGGCTCGGCGTCGTCTGCCGCGACCACGTGCGGCGCGGCACCGGGCTGGGCATCGCCCAGCTCGGGCACGGCAAGCGCGACGGGCTGGCCCGGCTCGCGGCCGGCGACTGGCTCGTCTACTACTCGCCCCGCACCAGCCTGCGCGGCGGCGAGCCGCTGCAGGCCTGCACGGCCATCGGCCAGGTCGCCGACGACGAGATCTGGCAGGCCGACGAGGGCGACTTCCGGCCGTGGCGCCGCCGGGTGCGCTACGTGGACGGCGCCGCCGAGACGCCGATCAAGTCGTTGGCGCTCGACCTCACCGCGGCGCCGGGCTGGGGCCAGCAGCTGCGGCGCGGCCTGGTCCCGCTGTCGGAGCACGACTTCACGGTCATCCACGGCGCGATGCTCGCCCCGGTCCCGGCGTCGTGAGCCTGGCCACCCGGCACTCCAGCGCGGACGAGAGCCCGGGTCTGCTGCTCTGGCAGGTGAGCAACAGGTGGCAGGCCGCCCAGCGGACCGCGCTGAAGCCGTTCGGCCTCACCCACGTGCAGTTCGTGCTGCTGGCGACGCTGACCTATCTCCAGTCGTCCGGACCGGTCACCCAGAAGGCGCTGGCCGGGGTGGCCGCCACCGACCCGATGATGACCTCCCAGGTCCTGCGCGCGCTGGAGGGCCGGGGCCTGGTGCACCGGCCCGAGCATCCCACCGACCGGCGGGCCCGGGCGCTGGCCGTGACCGACGAGGGACGCGCGCTGGCCAACCGCGCGGTGGTCGCGGTGGAGGAGTGCGACGCGGCGTTCTTCGCCCGGCTCGGCGACGACGTGCCCGCCTTCGCCGCGGCGCTGCGCCGGCTGAGCCGCCCCGCGCCCGACTGAGCCCGCTGGATCGAGCCCGCCGGGCTGAGCCCGCGGGACTGAGCCCGCCGGGCTGCGGCTGCCGCCGAGCCGACGGGCGGCGCGTGGTCCTAGTCGTCGTCCCCGTCGTCGTCATCGTCGTCGTCCTGGTCGCCGCCGGGGCAGCCGGTGAGGGTGAGCAGCCCGGCGGCGGCGCCGGCGGCCAGCAGCGTGCGGGTGAAGAACGTGCGACGTCCGATCGTGGGCGGGCTGTCCGGGCCGTTGCGCGGGGTGCGTGCCGTTTCTTCCATCCCGGCAGTCTGGCAGCGTGCGACCGTGGTGTCACATACGCGCCGCCGGTGGTGCTCTGTAGATGTGAAGCAGGATGGGGAACTCGCGGGGCACGGTGGGACCGCGCCGGCCGCCGTCGTGCCGGCGGCTCCGTCCCCCGCCGGCCGGATCGTGCGGCGAGCCGAGCGGGAGGGCGGGGTGGCCGTGCCGGCTCCGGCGGGACGAGGGGCCGTCCGGGCCGACCTGGAAGCGGTGTTCCGGTCCGCGTACCCCCGGGTGGTCGCGGTGGCCGCCCGGGTGCTCGGTTCCCGCGACGAGGCCGAGGACGTGGCCCAGGAGGTGTTCCTGACCTTCGGGCGCTCCGCCGTGCCGGCCGCGGAGGCCCCGGGCTGGTTGTCCGTCGCCGCCGCCCACACCGCGCTGAACCATCTCCGTACGGGCCGGCGTCGCGCCTGGCGCGAGGAGGCCGCCGGCGGTGGCGCCGCCGTCAGCCCCGACGTCGCCGACACCGTCGTCACCCGCGACGAGCGCCGCCGGGTGCGGGCCGCGCTGGCCCGGCTGCCCCGCCGGCAGGCGGTCGCCCTGGTCCTGCGGCACAGCGGCCTGAGCTACGCCGAGGTCGCGGCCGCCCTCGATCTGTCACCCGGCAGCGTCGGCACCACCGTGCGCCGCGCCGAGTCCTCCCTACGCAAGGAGTTGAACCGCCATGCGCCATCCGACTGACGGCACCCTGCGCCGGCTCCTGGACGAGCCGTCCGGGGTCGCCGACACCGACCGCGAGCACGTGGCGGGCTGCCCGGCCTGCCGGTCCGGGCTCGCCGCGGCCCGCCGGGACGCGTCGCTGAGCCGCGCCGCCCTGGACGTCGACGCCACCGTGGACGTGGACGCCGGCTGGTCCCGCCTGTCGCGGTCCGTCGCCGCCGACAGCCGCCGGGGCCGCGCCGCGACGGCCGCCCCCCGATGGCGGGCGGCGCTGCGCCGGCCGGCCGTGGCCGCGGTCGCCGTCGTGGCCGTCCTGGGAGCGGCCAGTGCCGCGGCCGCCGCGGACTGGCTGCAGATCTACCGGACCGAGCGGATCGCGCCCGTCACCCTCAGCCAGGCCGACCTGATCGCCCTGCCCGACCTCTCGGCGTACGGCCCGGTCGAGGTCACCGAGCCCCGGGTGCGGGCGGTCGCCGACGCCGCGGCCGCGCAGAAGGCCACCGGTCTGGCCGTGCCGCGGGTGCGGGACCTGCCCCGTGGCGTGACGGGGGAGCCGGCGTTCCAGGTCGGCGACCGGGTGACCGCGGAGTTCACCTTCTCGGCGGCGCAGGCCGCGCGGACCGCCGCGGCGGCCGGCCGGACGCTGCCCGCACCGCCCCCGGGCCTCGACGGCAGCACGTTCCGGCTGACCGCCGGCCCGGGACTCGCGGCGGTGTGGCGGGAGGCGCGCGGCGTGCCGGCGCTGATCGTGGCCCGCGGCGTGGCGCCCACGGCGTACTCGGAGGGCATCCCGTTCCGGACGGCGGCCGACTACCTGCTGTCGCTGCCCGGGCTGCCGGCGGCCGTCGCGGCGCAGCTGCGCGGCTTCACCGGCGACGGCACGACATTGCCCCTGCCGGTCAACTCGCAGTACCTGACCAGCGCCACCGCCGACGTCGGCGGCCGGCCGGCCACGGTGCTGAAGTCCCGCGACGGCCTGGTGGCCGGGGTGGTGTGGGTGGACGACGGCGTCGTCACCGCGGTGGCCGGCTCGCTCGGCCCCGACGAGGTGCTGTCGGTCGCCCGCGGGCTGGGGGAGCGGTGACGACCGGCCCCGTCGCCGGCCCCGCCGCGGTGGCCGGCGACCCGGACCGCGACGACACCGACCGGCTGCTGGCCGAGCTGCCGCCCGCGCCCGCGGTGTGGTGCTCCGGCCTGCGCAAGCGGTACCGGCGCCGGACGGCGGTGGACGACGTGTCCTTCAGCGTCGGCCGCGGCGAGGTGGTCGGGCTGCTCGGGCCCAACGGCGCGGGCAAGACCACCGTCATCAAGATCCTGCTCGGCCTGGTCCGGCCGGACGCGGGGGAGGTGCTGCTGCTCGGGCGCCCGGGCCGGGACCCGCGGGCCCGGGCCCGCGTCGGCTACCTGCCGGAGCTCTTCCGGTACCAGCCGTGGCTCACCGCGGCCGAGGTGCTGACCCTGCACTGCCGGCTCGCCGGGGTCCCGGTGCCGGCCCGCGAGCGGGGCGAGTGCCTGGCCCTGGTCGGCCTGGCCGACCGCGCCGGTGACCGGGTGGGCGGCTTCTCCAAGGGCATGCAGCAGCGCCTCGGGCTGGCGGTGGCCCTGGTGGCCCGCCCGGAGCTGGTCGTCCTCGACGAGCCGACCAGCGCGCTGGACCCGCTGGGCCGGGCCGACGTGCGCGACCTGCTGCTCTCGCTGCGCGAGCGCGGGGTCGCCGTGCTGCTGAACTCGCACCTCATCGGCGAGGTGGAGCGGGTCTGCGACCGCGTCGTCATCCTGGACCGGGGCCGGGTCGCCGCCGCCGGCACCCTGGCGGAGCTGCTCGGGGCCCGGGAGCTGCGGCTGCGGCTCGGCGCGGTGGGCGACCGGGCGCGGCAACGGCTGGCGGCGGCCGGCCGGCTCACCCACAGCGGGGACTGGTACACCGTCATGCTGCCCCCGGAGGAGGACCCCGCCACCGTGCCGGACCTGGTGGTCGACCTGATCGGCCTCGGGGTCCGGGTGCACGCCGTCGAACCCGGCCGGATCAGCCTCGAGGAGCGCCTGTTGGACATCCTGCGTACCGGGCCGGGCGGTGGTCAGCGATGATCGCCCGGACCGTCCTGACCGTCGCCGCGCTGACCCTGCAGGAGGCCGTCCGCCGGCGGGTGCTGCGTTCGATCGTCGTGATGACGGTGGTGCTGCTCGGCCTCAGCGCCTGGGGCTTCCACCGGCTCGACGCCGAGTTCGGCGCCTTCACCACCGGGGAGGCCCGGATCGCGGCCTCCACGGTGCTCAACCTGGTGATGTTCGGCCTGAGCCTGATCGCCGCCCTCGGTACGGCCTTCCTGGCCGGCCCCACCCTGGCCGGCGAGATCGAGTCCGGCATCGTCCTGGCCGTCATGACCCGGCCGGTCCGCCGCCCCGCCGTCCTGGCCGGCAAGTGGCTGGGCCTGGCCGCGTTCGGCAGCGCGTTCGTGACCGTGGCCGGGCTGGGCCAGCTGCTCATCGTGCGGGTCACCGTGGACTACTGGCCGCCGCACCCGGCGACCGGGCTGGCCCTGCTCGCGGCGCAGACCACGGTGCTGCTGACCCTGAGCCTGCTGCTGTCCACGGTGATCTCGCCGATGGCCTCGGGCATCGTCGCGGTCGGCCTGTTCGGGGCCACCTGGATCGCCGGGGTGGTCGGCATGGTCGGCGAGGCGTTCGGCAACGACGGCGTGGCCCGCGTCGGCACGGTCTCCCGGATGCTGCTGCCCACCGACGGGCTGTGGCGCGGCGCCATGCACGCGTTCCAGCACCCGGGGCTGTCCCAGTTCCCGGCCTTCGAGGACTCGCCGTTCCTGAGCATGGCCCCGCTCACCGCCGGCTACCTGGCCTGGGCCGGCGTCTGGGTGGCGCTGGTGCTCGGGCTGGCGGCGCTGGTCTTCCAGCGCCGCGACCTGTGAGCGGCGCCGGGATCACCGGCGGGCGGCGAGGCCCGCCAGCCGGTCGATGGCGGCGCTCACCTCGGCGGTGAGGCCGGCCACGGTGGCGGCCTGTGCGGTGGTCATCGTCTCGGCGCCGGCCGTGGTGTGGTCGATGTCGGTGATGGTGGCGCTCATCGTCGTCATGATCTCCACGACCGCGGTCACGTGGGCGTTCAGCTCGGCCAACGTCGCGGTGATGGTGTCGGTGGACTCCGCGGTGGTGGCGGCCAGCGTCTTGACCTCGTTGGCGACCACGGCGAAGCCGCGGCCGGCCACCCCGGCCCGCGCCGCCTCGATGGTGGCGTTGAGCGCGAGCAGGTTGGTCTGCCGGGCGATGCCGCCGATGAACCGGGCCACCTCGTCGACCTTCTGCAGGCTCTCGTGCAGGGTGCCGACGGCCCGGCTGGCCTGGTCGTTGTTGGTCAGCAGGTGGCTGGCCGCGGCCCGGGCGTCCCGGACCCGGTCGTCGATCTGCGCCGCGGCGTCGCCCACCGTGCCGGCCCGCGCGGAGACGTCGGCCAGTTGCCGCGCGACCAGCGCGGAGGTCTCGGCGACGAGCTGCCGCGCCTGCTCCTGCGTCTCCCGCTCGGCCGCGCTCTGCCGCTCGTGGGTCTCCTGCAGTTCCCGCTGCCGCTCGTGCTGGCCGGCCCGCAGCGCCCGGTCGCGGCTGCTGATGGTGTCGAGCATCGCGTCGATGGCCCGGCCCAGCCCGGCGATGTCGTCGTCGCCGGTCGCGCCGATCCGCAGGTCGTGGTCCCCGGACGCGACGATCCGCTCGGTGGTCTGCCGCAGCGGGCGGACCCGGCGGCGCACCGCCCGGCGGGTGGAGACCGTCAGCAGGAGCACCAGCAGCAGCGTCGCCACCGCGATGAGGACGAACAGCGTACGGGCGGTGCCGGTCGCGGCCGCGTGGATCGGGCGGCGCTGCACCGACTCCAGCACCAGCGTCGCGCCGTCGACGGTGCCGATGGCGGCGTCGAGCGCGATGCTGTCGCCGCCCAGGACCTTGGTGCGTACGGTGAGCGGGCCCAGCAGGCTGGACACCGAGGGCTGGCTGACGCCGCCGGCCCGCGGCTGCGCGACCAGCCGGGTGGGCAGGTTGACGTCCGTGCCGAGGGCGGCGAGCCGGTCCGGGGTGAGTCGCCGCAGCAGCACCAGCCCGCCCGACGAGGTGCCCTCGCCGCTGCTCGGGTAGGTGGCGGTGCCGCAGAACAGGTACATCGCGTCCGCCGAGACGATGCCGCAGCGGGCGGCGCCGGGCCGGCCGGCCGGGTCGTACAGCCGGCTCAGCAGGGCGGGGTCGGTCAGTTGCGGCGCCGGCGTCCCGAAGCCGGGCGCGTCGGAGGTGTAGCCGCCCACCACGAGCCGGCCGTCGCGGGAGACGCCGAGCAGGCCGTCGAGGTCGCTCGCCGCATGCGTCGCGTCCGGCGGGAAGTCGTCACCGAACGCCGCCCGGTCCGCGTCCCGGATGTCCTGGTAGGTGTCGTCCCAGACCGCGTTGGTCGCCCCGAACGCGGTGAGCAGGCGGGCCTGGCCGTCCAGCCCGATCCGGATGCGGTCGGCGTCCTGGGCCACCTGCCGGGCCTCCAGGCCGTCGAACGCCCGCGTCGTGACCTGCTGCAGCACCAGGAAACCGGCGCCGCAGCCGACCAGCGCGGCCAGGACCGGCCCGAAACGTCTCACCATTGCTCGCATGTCAGTCCCGTCGGCGTGCCGGGCGGACAGATGAGGGTGACAACGGCGACAGGCCCTCGGCCGGCGGCCGCGCTGTCCTAGAATGTCCGGATAACCACACGTCAGGAAGCTCGTCTGCTCGGCAGCGGACCGCGGGCCGCCGCGCTTCAGGTCGCCGCCCTGTTCGCGCTCTCCGGGCTGCTCGCCCTCGTCGGCATCGCCAACGACACCCGGCGCGCGACGGACCTGCTGATCATCGCCGCCGCCGACCTGACGCTCGCCGGGTTCATCGTGCCGCTGCCGTGGCAGCGGTGGCCCGCGAACGCACCCGCGCTGCTCGCCCTGCCCGCCTTCGCGGTGCTCGGCTTCTCGACGTGGGCGTTCGGCGGCATGGCGGCCGGCACCGGCCCGTTCCTGGTGCTGATCTTCGCCTGGGCGGCGTTGCACGTCCGGCGGCGGCTGCTGGTCGCGTTCGTGGCGCCGGCGCTGGCGGCGTACCTCGTCCCGCTGATCCTCACCGACCAGCCGCCGGCCGTGCTCGGCTCGGCCGCGGTGCTGCTGCCCGTGGCCCTGGGCGTGGCCCTGCTGATCGAGGCGCAGGCGCGGTACCTGCGCGAGGACCGGGCCCGGCTGGCCCAGATCGACCGCTGGCGGGCGGCGCTCGTGGCCGCCCTCGCCCACGACGTGCGCTCCCCGCTCAACACCGTGCAACTGGTCCTGGAGGAGCTGCGGGACGGCCCCGAGCAGGGCCGGGGCGAGCTCATCGAGCGGGCGCTGCGGCAGGTGGCCCGGATGACCCACCTCACCGCCGGGCTGCTCGACCTGGACCGGATCGACACCCAGGGCCGGCTGGTCCTCCAGCTGCGCCCCTGGCCGGTCCGGGCGGTGGTGACCGCGGCCGTCGCCCACCTGCCCGGCGACGACGTCGTCGTCGAGATCGACCCGGACCTCGTGCTGACCCTCGACCGGGACCGGTTCGAGCAGATCGTGGTCAACCTGGTGGGCAACGGGCTGCGCCACGGCCGGCCGCCGGTGCTCGTGCGGGTCACCGCCGACGGGGGCACCGCGACGCTGGCGGTACGCGACCACGGCCCCGGCGTCCCGGCCGCCGCGCGGTCCCGCCTGTTCACCCGGTTCGGCAGCGAGACCCCCGGCAGCGTCGGCCTCGGCCTGTGGATCGTCGGCCAGCTCGCGCAGGCACACGGCGGCGAGGCGCACTTCGAGGAGGTCACCGGCGGCGCCCGGATGGTGGTCACCTGGCCGTCGCCACCCCCGGCAGGTGTACGCCGGGCGTGAGCGGGTAGCTGGTCGGCATCCGAGGCGACATACGGCGGGGCCGGACGAGCGGAGACACACCGATGCTGTCGGCAGCCGGCCTGGCGCTGGGACCGTCCTTCCTCGACCCCGAACGGCTCATCTCGACCTTCGGGGTGATCGGGATCCTGGCCGCCGTGTTCGCCGAGTCCGGCCTGCTGGTCGGCTTCTTCCTGCCGGGCGACTCGCTGCTGTTCACGGCCGGCCTGCTCATCGCCGGCGGCGCCTACCTGCACCTGCCGCTGTGGCTGATGTGCCTGCTGGTGTCGCTCGCCGCGGTGACCGGGGACCAGTTCGGCTACGCCTTCGGCCGGCGGTTCGGACCGGCGCTGTTCCGCCGCCCCGACTCGCGCCTGTTCAAGCAGGAGAACCTGGCCCGCGCCCGGGACTTCTTCGCCCGCCACGGCGCCCGGTCGGTCGTGCTGGCCCGGTTCGTGCCGATCGTGCGGACGTTCACGCCCATCGTGGCGGGCGCGAGCCACATGCGGTACCGCACGTTCGTCGGCTTCAACCTGGTCGGCGGCTCGCTGTGGGGCTGCGGCGTCACCGTCCTGGGCTACCTGCTGGGCGGGATCGCGGTCGTCCGGGACAACGTCGAGCTCATCCTGATCGGCATCGTCGCCGTCTCGCTGATCCCGGTCGGGATCGAACTGCTGCGCGCCCGCCGTCGCCGCCGCCGGGCGACGGCGGCCTGACCGGTACGCGGGCATGATGTCCGTTTTGCCACGCACGGTCCCTATCCTGGCTAGCCTGGTCGGGTGGAACCCAGCAACGCGGGGCTGCCTGTCGTCCACGTCGGGCGTCAGGCGATCTATGACCGGTCGGGCGACGTCGTCGCCTACGAGCTGCTCTTCCGCGACGCCGCGGCGGCCACCCAGGCCTCCCGCCGTTCCGCGGACGCGACCAGCCGGGTGATCGTCGCCGCGTTCACCGACTTCGGCCTCGACGAGCTGGTCGGCAACCGGGCCTGCTTCATCAACATCACCCGCGAGTTCCTGATCGGGGAGCTGCCCATCCCGTTCGGCCCGGACCAGACCGTGCTCGAGATCATCGAGACCGTCGACGTGGACGAGGCCGTGGTGGCCGGCGTCGAGGAGCTGGTGTCGCGGGGCTTCACGATCGCGCTGGACGACTACACGCCGGGGGCCCACGACCGGCTGCTGCCGCTGGCCACGTACGTGAAGATCGACGTGCTCGGCACCGGCGCGGACGCCGCCGGGATCGCCCGCCGGTGCCTGGCCGACAACCCCGGTGTGCAGCTGATCGCCGAGCGGCTGGAGACCGAGGAGCAGCTGCACCAGGCGATGGACCTCGGCTTCCACCTCTTCCAGGGCCACGTGCTGGGCCGCCCGCACGTGGTGTCCATGGTCGGCCTCTCGCCGGCCCGGCTCAGCCGGCTGCGGCTGGTCAACGCGCTCGCCGCCGCCGAGGTCGACTTCGATCAGGTGGTCTCGTTCATCACCGGCGATCCGGCCCTGACCTACCGGCTGCTGCAGGCCACCAACGCCGCGGCGTCCGGGCTGAAGGCCCGGGTGTCCTCGGTCCGCGAGGCCGCGGTCCTGCTGGGCCTGCCGACCATCCGCCAGTGGGTCACCCTCATGCTGGTCGGCGACCTCGCGGAGGGCTCGGAGGGCCAGCTGGTCAAGACGATGACCCGGGCCCGGATGTGCCAGACGGTGGCCCAGCGCGTCGGCCTCTCCGGCGACGCGGCCTTCAGCGTGGGACTGCTCTCCGGGGTCGCCGAGGTGATCGGGCACTCCCCGGCCGAGCTCGCCCAGCACCTGCCGCTGGCGGAGGACATCAGCGCCGCCCTCGCCGACGGCGCGGGCCGGCTGGGACACGTGCTGGCGGTGGTCCGCGACTACGAGAACGGCGAGGCCGCGGGCCTGGCCGACCTGCTCGACCCGGGCGACGCCGTCAAGACCTACCTCTCGGCGATGACCTGGTGCAACGAGGTCCTCGGGGCCACCGGCGAGGCCGGCCGGCCGAGCACCTCCCCGGCGCCGGCGTAGGCCGCCGCCGGGTCAGCGCCCGGCGGGCTGGAACAGCTCCACGAGGTTGCCGGCCGGGTCGGCCAGCAGGATCTGGCGTCCGCCGGGGCCGGACACGACCTCGCTGCGGAAGGCCGCCCCGGAGCCGCGCAACCGGTCGATCTCGGCGTCCAGGTCCTCGACCGTCAGGTGGATGCGGTTGCGGCCGGCGGTGGCGGCGTCGCCCGGAGTCGCGCGGGCGCCCGAGCTGGCCGGGCCGGACAGCAGCAGCCGCAGCGGGCCGCGGACGACGTCGGCGAACGCGGGCGCCGCGCTGGTGTTGACGGTGAAGCCGAGCCGGGTGGTGTAGAAGTCGACGGCCTCCTGAACGTCGTCGACGAGGTAGCGCACGCTGGCGTACTGCTCGGATGTGGTCACGACGGTGCCTCCTGAAGGACGGGCAGCAGGTGCCCGATGCGGGTGTCGATGTCGGCCGCGACGCCGCGGAGAGCGCGATAGTCCAGGCGGCCGGGGTCGGGGATGCTCCAGTGCGCCCGCCGGGGCCGTGCCGGGAACTCCGGGCACACCTCGCGGGCCTTGTCGCACAGGCTGATCACGTAGTCGAACTCGTGGCCGGTGAGCGTGTCCCAGTGCCGGGGGCGGCGGTCACCGATGTCGATGCCGTACTCCTCGCGCAGCACCCGGACGGCGTCGGGGTGCATGCCGGGCCGGGGCCGGCTGCCGGCGCTGGCCACCTCGATCCGGCCGCCGGTGCGCAGCCGCAGCAGGGCCTCGGCGATGGGCGAGCGGGCGCTGTTGCCCGTGCACACGAACAGCACGCCGGCGTGCTGCCGCGCCCGCCCGGGCTCGCGAGCGGACCCCGGGCGCAGGGCCGGGTGCAGGGCGGCGCCGGCGTCGCCCAGCGCGGCCCCGCAGCGCCGTACGTCCAGGTGGTAGTAGCTGTCGCGACCGTCGAAGGTGCTGCGCGTGCTGGTCACCAGCCCGCCGTCGCGCAGCAGCCGCAGATGGTACGAGACCAGGCTCTGCGGCTCGCCGGCCAGCGCCACCAGCTCCCGGACCCGCAGGTCGCCGGAGGCCAGCGCGGTCAGCAGCCGCCACCGCAGCGGGTGGGCGGCCAGCCGCACGAAAGCCGGGGGAGCCGGATGCGCGGACGCCATGCACCGCACATTACATCAAACTCATTTGATGGAGTAGCCCAGGCGTGACGCGTACCGGCCGGGATGATCACACCCCGTGGAGAGGTTGGCGGATCGGGTGGGCCCGGATCGGGTGGACAGCCGGTATCCGGGGTCCCCGGGGCGTGCGACATTGTCGCGCGGGCCGGCGGCAGACGCGGGCCGTGACGACACGGGAGGTGCCCATGGACGACGCGCTGCTGGCGTACGACGCCGGCCGGGTCGACGCCCTGGCCGGGCACCGGGACGCCGAGCGGGCCCGGCACCCGCGGACCGGGGCGGACTACCGGATGGGGTTCCTGGACGCGCGCATCGAGATCTTCCGGATGCTCTCGTCCGCCCGCCGCATCCTCGAGGGCAACGACTGACGACCCGGCCGGCATCATCCGCGCAGGACCGGCAGCAGGTGCCGGCGGACGAGGTCCAGCGCCGGCCGCCAGTCCGGGGGCAACTCGTCCCGCGGCGGCGGACCGGGGTCGAAGCCGGGGTCGCCGGTGGTGACGACCACGGCGCCCGGCAGGACCACGACGTGCTGCCCGGCCCAGCCGCCGGCCAGCAGCAGGCCGTCGTCCACCCAGATGCCGAGACCGTACGGCAGTTCCTCGGGCGGCCCGCCGGGCGTCTGCGCCGTGGTCATCGCGGCCGCGAAGGCCGGATCGAGCAGCGGTCGCCCGCCGGCCCGCCACAGCTCCCCGAGCCGGCCCAGGGCGTCCGCCGAGAGCCGCAGGTGGGCGAAGCCGTAGCTCACCCCGTCGGGGTCGGCGGCCCAGGTCGCGTCCGCGATGCCCAGCGGGGTGAACAACTCGGCGGCGGCGTACTCGGCGACCGGGGCCGCGACCACTCGCGACAGACCCGCCGACAGCAGGTGGGCGGCGCCGTTGTCGTACCGGAAGACCCGCCCGGGCGGATCGGTGCTCGGCGCCGACGCGATGTGCGCGACCTGACCCCCCGGCCGGGCGGTGACCGCGTCGATGTCCCACGGCCCGTCGACGGCGGCGCCGCGGGTCATGCTCAGCAGCTGGCGCCAGGTCCGGCCGCGCGCCGGCGTCCCCCGCAGCGCGGGCAGCACCGCGTCGAGCGGCTCGTCCAGGCCGGGCAGCAGCCCCTGGCGCGCGGCGACGCCGGCGACGGTCGCGACCACGGTCTTGGTCACCGAGAACACGTCGGCCACCACCGGGCCGCGATAGTGCTCGTCGAACACCAACTCACCGGCGACGAGCACGCGCAGGTGGCTGGTGTGGGCGTAGCGGTGGTCGGCGCGCACGGTGGCGCCGATGCGGCGGCAGGCCGCGCGGACCGCGGCGGGATCGGGCATCCGGCGAGGATCCCAGGCGCTCGGCGGATGCGCACCACCGTTTCCGGCGGCGACCGTCGCAACGTCCCGACCCGGGCGGGGAAGACCGGGTGAGCCGCGGCGGCGGGTCAGCCCAGCAGCGGGTCGTCCAGCAGGTGCTCGAAGGCCAGCTCGGCCGCGCCGATCAGGGCCGCGTCGTTGCCCAGGCCGGGGGTACGCAGCCGGATGTGCTCGCGGCAGGCCGGCAGCGCCACCTCGTTCAGCCGGCTGCGGATCTGGGCCGCGGCGACCAGGTACACGTCGCGCAGCGTGCCGCCGAAGATCACCGTCTCCGGGTTGAAGATGTTGGCCAGGTTGCCCACCCCGAAGCCGATCCAGTCACCGACCTGGCGGACCGCGAACTGGGCCCGGCTGTCGCCGTGCATCGCCGCCCGCACCACGGCCAGCACCGCCGCGCCGCCGGTCTCGCCCTCCCGGCCCGCGCGCCGCAGCAGCGCCTGCTCGCCGATCTCGGTCTCCCAGCAGCCGCGCGAGCCGCAACTGCACTCGCGGCCGTACGGGTTGACCACCATGTGGCCGACGTCGCCGCCGCGGCCGCCGTACCCGGTCACCCGGCCGCCGCCGGCGATGACGCCGGCGCCGATCCCGGCGTCGCCGTGCAGGTAGATGACGTTGTCGCAGCCGGCGGCGGCGCCCCGGCTGTGCTCGACCAGGGCCGAGACGTCGGCGTGGTTGCCGACGGTGAGCCGGCCCGGGCCGCCCAGCTCGGCGGCGAGCGCGGCGGCGACCGGCTCCGTGGCCCAGTCGACGGCCGGGGCGAGGCGCACCGTGCCGTCGGCGCGGCGGAACCGGCCGGCGACCGCCACCCCCGTGCCGACGTAGCGGGCATCGCCGGGCACGTCCGCCCGCATCTCGCCGACCAGGCCGGCCAGCGCCGGGAGCACGTCGGTGACCAGGGTGCCGGGCGGGCGGGCGGTCTCGCGGTGATCGAGGATGCGGCCGCCCAGCCCGACGCGGGCCGCGCGGAGCCGGTCCACCTCGACGCTCAGCGCGTACGCGTAGACCCGCGCCGACTGGGGCCGCACGACCAGCGACGGCCGCCCGGCGCGGCCGGTCTCGCGCGGCGCCGCCTCGCTGACCAGTCCCGCGGTGGTCAGCTCGGCGGTCAGCGCGCCGATGGTGCTGCGGTTGAGCCCGAGCAGGCTGGTCAGTTCCGCGCGGGAGGTCGCGCCGTGCAGGTGGACGTACCGCAGCAGCGACCCGAGGTTGTGCCGGCGTACCTCCTCCGGGCTGGGGCCGGCTCGCATCAGCGTGCCGTCCCCGGGCCCGAAGTGGTGCTCACCGGGTACCGGTAGCAGCCGCCCTGCGCCGGGCCAGGGCGTCGACGCTGGCGGCGATGAGCAGGATCAGGCCGGTGAAGATGTACTTCTGCCCGGCGGAGAAACCCATCAGACCCATGCCGTTGTCGATCACGGCGATGACCGCGCCGCCGATGACCGCGTTGATCACCTTGCCCTTGCCGCCGAAGAGGCTGGTGCCGCCGATGACGGCCGCGCCGACCGAGTAGAGCAGGATGTTGCTGCCGCCGGTGTTCGGGTCGACCGAGCTGGCCCGGCTGACCGCCATGATGCCGCCGATGGCGGCCATGAACGAGCCGATCGCGAAGACCGAGATGCGGATCCGGTCGACCGGGATGCCGGCCCGGCGGGCGGCCTCGGTGTTGCCGCCGACCGCGTAGACGTGCCGGCCGTACGTGGTGCGGCCCAGCACGAACGTCCAGAAGATCAGGAACGCCCCGATGATCGGCACCACGATCGGCACGCCCTTGAGCGAGTTGATCGCCGGGTTGACCGCGCGCTCCTGCGACAGCACGGCCGTGGTGGCCAGGATCAGCACGGCCAGCCCGCCGACGCGCAGCAGCACCACGCCCACCGGGTCGGTCACCAGGCCGCGGGCGGCCCGGGCGCGCATCCGGTTGAACTGCACCAGCGCGTAACCGATCACGACGCCCACGGCCAGGATCCAGCTCCACAGCACCGAGAGGTTGTCGTTGTTCAGCGAGATGACGAACTCGTCGCGGATCGAGACGTTGATGCCGCCCTTGAGCAGCACCAGCAGGATGCCCTGGAAGGCCAGGAAGGCGGCCAGCGTCACCACGAACGACGGGATGCCGACCTTGGCGATGAGCAGGCCCAGCACCAGCCCGATGACCAACCCGGTGAGCAGGGCGGCGGGAATGGCCAGATACCAGGCGACGCCGTGGTTGGTGAGCAGGATGGCCATCACCGCGCCGCACACGCCGCTGGCGTAGCCGGCGGACAGGTCGATCTCGCCCAGCAGCAGCACGAAGATCAGGCCCATGGCGATGAACACCACCTGGGCGCCCTGGGTGAACAGGTTGGCGAAGTTGAGCGGGCTGAAGAACGTCTCCCGCGCGACGCCGAAGATCAGCGACAGGACGATCAGGCCCAGCACGGCCGGCAGGCTGCCGAGGTCGCCGCCGCGGACCCGGCCCCAGTAGTCGTGGATGTGCCCGGCGACGGTCGGCTTGACGACCTTGACGCCGCCGGCCGTGGTCGTGGTGGTGGTCACTGGTCGCCTCCGGGCGTGATGTCGATGGCGTCGCCGTTGAAGGCGGAGGGCTTCTCGGGCGGT
>NZ_BOMQ01000092.1 GCF_016862275.1 Actinoplanes nipponensis
AAGACCGCCTACACCGCCGTCCTGAACGCCCTCAACGCCGGCGGCACCACCAACCCGCCCACCACGCCGCCGGTGACCCCGCCGACCAGCTCGCCGACCCCGCCGCCGTCCGGCTCCGGCTGCACCGCCGCCGTCTCGCTGAACAGCTGGAACGGCGGCTACGTGGCCACGGTGAAGGTCACCGCCGGGTCCTCGGCGGTCAACGGCTGGACCGTCAGCGTGACGCTGCCCTCCGGCAGCGCCCTCACCGGCGCCTGGAGCGCGACCAACACCGGGACCACCGGGACGGTCAGCTTCCGCAACGTCGACTACAACGGCCGGATCGCCGCCGGTGGCAGCACCGAGTTCGGCTTCCAGGGCACCGGGACCGGGCCCGGCGCCACTCCCACCTGCCGGGTGGGCTGAGCCCGCGCCGGTGACCCCGCCCGCCGGCCCGGCCCGTCCGGGCCGGCGGGCACCATCCCCTCCAGGCCGGAAGGACCCCATGAAACCATCGCCGTTCCGCCGGGTGCGCGCCGTGCTCGCGGTGCTGAGCCTGACCCTGCTGACCCTGCTCGCGCCGAGCCCGGCGCGGGCGGACAACCCGATCGTCCAGACCATCTACACCGCCGACCCGGCGCCGCTGGTGCACAACGGCCGGGTCTACCTCTACACCGGCCACGACGAGGACGCCTCGACGTACTTCACCATGAAGGAGTGGCGGGTCTGGTCGTCCGCCGACATGGTCAACTGGACCGACCACGGCTCGCCGCTCGACCTGGCCAGCTTCAGCTGGGCGAGCAGCAACGCCTGGGCCGGGCAGACCGTCGAGCGCAACGGCAAGTTCTACTGGTACGTGCCGATGACCACCCGCGCCGGCCGGATGGCGATCGGCGTCGCGGTCGCCGACAGCCCCACCGGCCCGTTCCGGGACGCCCTGGGGCACCCGCTGGTCGACACCAACCAGATCGACCCGACCGTGTTCATCGACGACGACGGCCAGGCGTACCTCTACTGGGGCAACCCCGACCTGTGGTACGTCCGGCTCAACGCCGACATGATCTCCTACGCCGGCAGCCCCGCCAAGATCCCGCTCACCACCGCCGGCTTCGGCACCCGCACCGGCGACGCGAACCGGCCCACCCTGTTCGAGGAGGGACCCTGGGTCTACAAGCGCAGCGGCCTCTACTACCTGGTGTTCGCCGCGAAGTGCTGCTCGGAGTTCATCGCCTACTCGACGGCGCCCGGACCGCTGGGACCGTGGACCTACCGCGGCACGATCATGCCCACCCAGGGCAGCAGCTTCACCAACCACCCGGGCATCGTCGACTTCAACGGGGGCTCGTACTTCTTCTACCACAACGGCGCGCTGCCGGGCGGCGGCGGCTACACCCGCTCGGTCGCCGTGGAGAAGTTCAGCTACCGCGCCGACGGCACCATCCCGACGATCACCATGACGGCGGCCGGCGCGCCGCAGGTGGGGACGCTCAACCCGTACGTCCGCCAGGAGGCGGAGACCATCGCCACCGAGACCGGAGTCGAGACCGAGGCGGCCGGGACCGGCAACCGCGCGGTCAGCTTCATCGACAACGGCGACTGGATCAAGGTCAAGGGGGCCGCCTTCGGCACGGGCGCCGCGACCTTCACCGCCCGGGTCGCCTCCGCCACCAGCGGCGGCCGGATCGAGGTGCGGCTCGACGGCAGCACCGGCGCCCTGGCGGGGACCTGCACCGTCCCCGGCACCGGCGGCTGGCAGACCTGGACGACCGTGTCGTGCCCGGTGACCGCGGCCGGCCAGCACGACCTGTACCTGCGCTTCACCGGCGGCAGCGGCAGCCTGTTCAACGTGGACTGGTGGCAGTTCTCCCCCACGGGCTCGACACCGCCGCCGAGCACGCCCCCGCCGACCACCCCTGCGCCCTCGACCCCTCCGGTGGCCGGATGCGCCGCGACCTACCGCACCACCAGCACCTGGAACGGCGGGTTCCAGGCGGAGGTCACCGTCACGGCGGGCCCGTCCGCCCTGGGCGGCTGGCGGGTGAGCTGGACGCCGGCCGCCGGACAGACCATCAGCCAGGCATGGAACGGCACGCTGAGCACCAGCGGCTCGACCGTGGCGGTGGGCAACGCCTCGTACAACGGCAGCCTGGCGGCCGGGGCCTCGACGACGTTCGGCTTCCTCGCCGGCGGCAGCGCGTCGACGCCGGCGCTGACCTGCACCCCCGCCTGACCCGTCGGATCTAGCGGTCGCCCTCGTCGTCGCGCCTGCGGTCGTGCAGCTCACGCACCTTCCGCGCGACGTCGAGGGCCCCGCCGACGAGGATGACGACGGCACCGGCGGCGTTCAGGATGGCCGAGAGGTCGGACCAGGACACGGGCAGTAGGAACATCGGAGGGCTCTCCCCGCAGAGATCGACGACGACAGAACTCCTCCAGCCTCGGCCGATCCCCCGACAGCGTCACCCTGGCGTTACAGCCTGATACAAGGCCGCCACTTTGGACCGCCCTTGCGCGGTAGTCACAGAGGGGTATTGCATGCCTACTATCGGTCATGGCCCGTCGATCCGAGACCCCGCGAGATCCGCAGTCCATCCTACGGCTGCAGCTGCGCCTGTGCCGTGAGCACAACGGCCAACCACCCTTGCGACTGATGGCAGAACGCACCAAAGATGAGGACATCGGACACAGCTATTCGCACACCACCATCGGGAAGAAGCTCGAGGGGAACGCGCCGATCGACTGGATCTTCGTCCAGGCGATGGTCCGGGTCCTGCACCGCCTCGGTGGGCATCCCGGCGAGCCCGATCTCGCGCGGTGGCTCAAACTGTTCGAGCAGACCCTGCGGCACGACCACTGGGTAGGGTCGCCGCCGCCCCTGGCCGACGCCTACCAGAGCCGTCCCCTCGCGGACGAGCTCAGCCTCGAAGTCGCGCGCGGCCGCACGGTCGTTCTCCGCGGGTTCGGCGGGGTGGGCAAGACCCAGTTCGCCGCCGACCTGGTCTACCGGTCCTGGACGGAGCACCTCGTCGATGTCGTCGTCTGGGTGGACGCCGCCGACCGGGCCGCCCCGCTCGCCGCCCTGAGCAAACTGGCCGGCAAGCTCGGCATCGAGGCCGACGGCGACGAGGAGGTCCTGGCCCGGCAGGTGCTGGCCCGGCTCGCCGAGCGCGGCGGCCACCGGGCGCTGATCGTTTACGACGGCGTGCGGAACCCCGCCGATCTGGACGGTCTGTGGCCGCTGCCGGGCGACACCGCGACGGTGGTAACCACCCAGTGTCGACAGGACGCGCTCGAGGGACACGGGCGGATCGTCCACACCGTCGGTGTCTTCGAGCCCGGCGAGTCCTTGGGCTACCTGCGCGAGAAGCTCGACGGCGAAGGCCTCGAGGACGCCGCCCGGCTCGCCGAGGAGCTCGGCCACCTGCCGCTCGCCCTGTCGCTGGCCGGGGCGTACATGAAGAACTACGCGCTGGATTGCCCCGAGTATCTGCGCAGGTTCCGGGAGCTGCGGCTCGTCGATCTCTCGCCGGACCGGGACGCCGCGACCCTGGCCACGGCGTGGAACCTCGCGATCACTGCGGCCGACGAACGCCGGCCCGAGGGCGCGGCTCGGCTGCTGCTCCAGTTCGCGGCCAATCTGGATCCGCACGGCTCCCCGGCGGCACTGTTCCTGACCGAGGCCGTCCGGGCCATGCTCACGGCCCGCCGCGGCCGGGCGACCAGCGCCGACGACGCCCGCGACGGCGTGTCGAACCTGCGGCTGCTGAGCCTGTGCGAGGACCTCGACGGGCATCGCACCATCACTGTGCACCCGCTCCTGCAGCGGTCGGTACGCGAGGACGCGCCCGCGGCGGTGTGCGCACTCGCCGGCTGCGCGGCGGACGCCCTGCTGGAAAGATGGCCCACGGTCGAGGGCGACGTCGGCCTCGTCGAGCAGCTGCGCAACAACACCGAGGCCCTGCGCCGGAACGCCGATGACGCGCTGTGGCGGAACGGGCTGCACCGGGTCGTGTTTCGCGCGGGCAACAGCCTCACCGCCCAGGGGCTGCCGGTCACAGCCCTGCGATACTGGCAGGAGCTGGTGCCTTCGGCGGTCAAGCACCTCGGCGCCGAGCACGCCGACACACTCACCGTCAGGCACAATCTCGCGTGGGCCCGGCATCGCACCGGAGACCACGCCGGCGCGCTGGACGAGATGCGCGATGTGTGGGAGATCCGCCGCCGGGTCCTGCCCGCCGAGGATCTGAACACCCTCGCCGCACTGCACGGCATCACGGTGTTCCAGCAAGCGCTGGGAAACCGCGAGGGCGCCGCGGCGTCCCTGGCGGCCCTGGTGACCCGGTACGACCGGCGGGTCGGGGCGGACGATCGCGACACGCTCAACGCCCGCAAGGATCTGGCCTGCATGCTGGGCGAACTCGAGTCCCCGGCGGTGGCGGTATCCCGGCTCCGCGCGCTGGTGGACAGATATCGCACCGTGGTCGGCGTCGATGATCCGGACACGCTGGACGTCGAGCTCGTGCTGGCCGGATGGCTGGCCGGCACGGGCGAGCTCGACGAGGCGCGGTCGCTCGTCGACCGGCTGATCGGCGACTACCGCAGGGTGCTCGGTGCGGACCACCTCACCACGCTGCAGGTCCGCTACTACGCCGCCGATGTGCGCCGGCAGCAAGGTCAGCGGAGGCAGGCCGGGCGCGCGATGCGTGGACTCCGCCGCGAACTGCAGCCGCTGCTCGGCGCGGGCCGGCCGGAGCTCGCGGAGCTCGACGACGAGATCGACGGCTGGCTGGCCGAGCTGCACCTCAGGCGGCGTGCGGCAGCTGCACCAGCCCGAGGCGGTACGCCGTCGTGACGGCATGCGTGCGGTTGCGGACGCCCAGCTTCATGAGCACCCGCCCGACGTGCGTCCGTACCGTCAGGGAACTCAGGACCAGCGCGTCCGCGATCTCGGCGTTGGACAGTCCCCGCGCCATCAGCACCAGGATCTCGTGTTCGCGCCGGGTCAGCCGGTCCGGCGGGGCGCCGGCGAGCCCGAGGACCGGCCGGCCGGCCGCCTCCCGCAACAGGTCGCCCAGGACCGCCGGGTCGAGCCAGATGCCGGCGGCGGTGACCGTGCGGACCGCGCGGGCCAGCCGGTCGGTGGCGGTCTCCTTGAGCAGGTAGCCGGCCGCGCCGGCGAGCAGCGCGTCGCAGACCAGCCGGGGGGTGTGCCGGTCGGTCAGGACCACCACCCGGGCGGTCCCGCCCGCGACGACCTCGGCGATCACGTCGGCGCCGCCGGCCGGGAGGTCCGTCACGACCACGTCGGGGCGGAGCCCGGCGGCGGCGGCGAGCACGTCACCGGGCGTGGCCTCGCCGGCCACGCGGAGGTCCGGCGTGGCGTCCAGCACGGCCGCTACACCGGCGCGGATCAGCGGTATCTCGTCGGCGATCAGCACCCGGACGGTCGTCACGCCGTCGCGCCGGGCGGGCAGCGGGCGCACGGATGACAGCTCGGTCACGTCGTCGCCCCCTCTCGCGGTTCCGTCCTGGTCACCGGGGCCTCCTGGCTGCGCTCACTCGTCGTCGCGCTGATGCCGTTCAGCCTCGCGGGCACCGCTGGACCATCCGCTACAGCGATCTCTGCACCGCATCGCTCCGCCGGGGCCCGGTCAGTCGTACGAGCCGTGCCGGATCGCGTCCACCAGGCCGGCCACCGCCCGGCCGCCGGGCGTCAGGAACGGCTCGGCGGTGCGCAGAGCGTCGATCATCGCCGGTCGGTCGAAGCCGTCGCGTGCCCGGCCGGCCAGCGCCGCGACGCGGTCGGCCGGGAACTCCCGGGCCGCCGCGGGACGCCGCCAGAACGACCACAGGGCGAACCACACGCAGCAGGCGTGCGCGAACGAGTGCAGGTGCAGCCGGCGCCCGGTCCACGGCGAGGCGACGGGCACCCGGTCGGCGGCGGCCCGGTCCCGCAGCAGCGGCTCGTCGCGTTCGACGAGGTAGAGGAACGAGTGGACGGCCTCGTGGAGCAGCCGGTCGAGGACGCCGGCCGGGTCGGCCGGCGGGCCGGCCAGGTTGCCGAAGGCGGGGCCGCCGATGCGGCGTTCGGTCGAGAACGACGTCGCGGCGTCGCCCGGGCCGCGGCGGGCCACGACGACCCGGACCGACGAGGTGACCAGGTGGTGGGCCTCGGGGCTGATCCGCCGGGCGGCGGCCAGGGCGGCGTCGGCGGCGGTCACGACCTCGCGCAGGGCCTCCGGCCGGTACGCCACGGTCGGCCCGGCCCAGTCCAGGGCGGCGTACGGGCTGCGGGTGTCCACCGGTATGCCCGGGGCCAGCCGGGGCGCGTGGTACGCGCCGTCCGCGCCCTCCGCCGGGAACCAGCAGTCGCCCAATGCGGTCCACACCGGCCGGCCCGGCGCCCGCGCCGGGTCGAGGCGGCGGAGCTCGGCCAGCGCGCCGGTCAGGAAGAAGTGCAGGTCGTGCGGGGGTCCGTAGTGCAGCCGGCGGCCGCTCTCCGGCGCCAGCACCAGCCGCGTCGTGCTCGCCTCGGGCAGCTCGCCCACGATCGAGCGCAGCCGGTCGCCGATGTGGGCCCGCACGAACCGGTCCAGCATGGCCTCGAACCGGTCCCGGGAGGCGGCCGCGAACCGGTCGTGCAGTTCGCGGTGCCGGGCCGCCGCCGGTCGCCAGGACAGGACGTCGGCGACCACCGGCTCACCGTCCCGCGGTCGCGGGCAGCGCCAGGGCGAGGAACTGGTCGCCGTCGCGCATCATCAGGCCCCGGTCGCAGAACTCGGCCAGCGCGCCGGTCACCTCGTCCCGGGACGGGCCCGGGTCGAGCCGGCCGTGCATCGCCGCCGCGGTGACCGGGCGATCGGCGCAGCTCAGGTAGATCGCGGCCAGCGGGCCGTCGAAGGTGAACGTGCCCGCCTCGGCCGGCGTGCGCGCGTCCTCGATCTGCAGGAAGCCTTCCGCGTGCCGGAAGGTCAGGGTGGGCCGTTCCGGCGCGCGCCAGGCGTCCCGCCAGGCCCGCACCACCCGCCGGGTGCCGTCCATCGTCTCCTCCGGCACCGACCCGTCGAACTCGTACTCGAAGAAGTAGGCGATCCGCTCCAGGTCGACCGACTCGGGATAGATCTGCCCGTAGCCGCGGTGCGGGCGCCGGTAGCGGGCCGGGAACGCCGCCGGATCGGCGAAGATCGGGCTGAAGCGTTCCATCCAGATGCGGGTCGGCGCGCCGGGCGGTGATAGATGCGCCAGCAGCGGCAGGAGTGCCTCCTGGCGCTCGTAGTCCGCCGCGCGTTCGCCGGGGAAGCCGAAAAGCAGGTTCCAGTGCACCTTGATGCCGTAGTAGCGGGCCCAGCGCAGCGTGTTGACGTTCTGGATGCCGGTGACGCCCTTGCGCATCAGCCGCAGGACCGGCGTGCTCAGCGACTCGATGCCCGGCTGCACCCGGCTCACGCCGGCCTGCCGCAGCAGCCGCAGCTGGTCGCGGGTCAGGTTGGACTTGAGCTCGTAGAAGATCTCGTAGTCGGTGCCGGCGGCGACCAGCTCGGCCAGCAGGGTACGCAGATACGCCATGTCCAGGATGTTGTCGACGGCCTCGAAGCGGAAGCTGCGGTAGCGGCGCGCCGCCTGCGCCAGCTCCTGGCGTACCCGGCCCGGCGACTTGCTGCGGAAGGCCATCCCGGTGCCGTTGAGGCCGCAGAACGTGCAGTGGTGCTTGGCGCCCCACCAGCAGCCCCGGGAGCTCTCGAACGGGATGGCGACGTCGCGCCTTGGCGCCCGGGTGAGCAGCCCGAGGCGCTCGGCCCGGTCGAAGTACTCGGTGTAGTCCGGCATCGGGAGCTCGTCCAGCCGGGTGAACGGCGGACGGTGCCCGACCGCGGTCACGCCCCCGTCGCGCCGGCACACCACGCCCGGCACGGCCGCCGGGTCGGCGCCCGTCGCCAGCGCCCGGAGGAACTCCGGGAAGGCCTCGTCGCCCTCGCCGATGACCGCGTAGTCCACGCAGCCGATCGCGCCGGTCAGCTCGACGCCCATCTCGCCCTCGAAGTTCGCCCCGCCGAACAGCGTGACCACCGCGGGGTGGGCGGCCTTGATCCGGGCGGCCAGGGCGAACGAGGCGAGGTTCTGCTGGAACGTCGACGTGAAGCCCACGACGTCGAAGCCGCCCCACGGGATCTCGGCCATCAGGCGGTCGAGGAACCGGGGCACCTGCTCCTCGCGCACGGATCTCAGGAACTCCAGCGGGTGTGCGACGTCGGGCAGCGCGGCGCGCAGGAACGGCTCGTCGGCCGGGACGGGCGCACCGGGTCCGGGGGCCGGGCCCGGGAACGCGGCCGCGGCGAAGAGCCAGTCGCCGAGGAAGGACCGCCCGACGTCGCCGATCGCCTCGTAGGCGCCGGCGCCGATGAGGTCGGCGAACTCGAGATTGAGGTGGAACGTCTCGGCCGGGAACCCGTGGGCGCCGGCGATCGCCTTCAGCAGGCCCAGCTGGATCGACGGCCGGAACTGGGAGTGGAAGGGCATCGACACGAGCGCGACCCGCGGCGGTGAGGCCATGACGGTCAGCGGGGCGGCTCGGTGTCCGGCCCGGAGTGCTGGACCGAGTTCTCGACGCTCGGTCCGTCGAGGGCGTCCTGGATGCTGCCGCCCTTGGCCGACTCGGCGACGGTGCGGAACGCCGTGCCCCGGCCCCGCTCGTACGCGTCCCGGAAGCCCTCCGACAGCAGCCCGGCGCGGACGGCCGGGGCCGGTTCGGCGGCGGGCCGGCCGAACCGGTGCATGATGGTCAGCAGCACGCCGCGCTCGGTCTCCGACAGGGTCCGGGCGAACTCGTCGAGCTTGGTGGCCAGATTGCGCAGTTCGTCCTCAGTGACGGGGAGTTCGTCAGCCATCGCCTGAGCTCCTTCGGTCCACAGGTTCCCGAGGTCACACGCGTGCCGGGCCACCATACCGCCGCACCGCGGCGGATGTCATCGATCGATGTTCATCTTCCGATCGGGGCCGGCTCGACCGGTTCCAGCCGGGCCCGGATCAGGGCGTCGTCGGGATGGCGCAACTCGTCCAGGATGGTGACGGCCCGGCCCCAGGCGGCGTACGCCGCGTCTGCGTCGCCGGCCGCGTGCAGGGCGTCGCCCAGCCGGGTCAGCGAGTCGGTCTCGTTGTAGCGGTCGCCCAGGTCCTGGAAGCCCTCCAGGGCCTGCTCATAGGCGCGCACCGCCTCGTCGAACGCACCCAGGGCGTGGTAGGCGTATCCGAGGCTGTCCCAGGTGTTGGCCTCGCCCTCGCGGTCGCCGGCCTCCTGCAGCATGGCCAGCGCCTGCCGGCAGATGCTCAGGCTCTCCTGCGGGCTGCCCAGCCGGGCCCGGTACCAGCCCACGGCGTTGAGCGCCCGGCCCCACCCCACCTGGTGCTCGCAGGCCCGGTAGAGCTCCAGGGCCAGCTCGGCGTGCCGCAGCGCGTCCGGGTAGCGGCGCTGCTGGTCGTACATCCACGACGTGCTCAGCTGGGTGCGGGCCCGGCCGGCGCCGTCGGCCAGCCCGGTGAACAGGTCGAAGGCGAGCTGGTGATGGGCGCGGGCGTCGGCGAAGTCGCCCAGCCGGGTGCGGACCCGGGCCAGGCTGAGATGCGTGTAGGCCTGCCCGCACCGGTCACCGGAGCGCCGGGCCGTGTCCAGGGCCACCTGCGCGGTGAGCAACTGGTCGCGCAGGTGCCCCTGGTAGAACAGGAACGTCGTCAGCGTCCACGCCAGCTGCCAGCTGTGCGCCGCGAAGTCGTGGGCCGCCGCCCGGCCGACCGCCGCGACCAGCACCGGGTGTTCGGCGGTGAACCAGGCCAGCGCCCGGGTGCGGTCCGGGATGTCCTCGCACACCGTTCCGGGCGCCGGCGGGATCAGGGTCAGCGGGTCCTCGCGCCGGCTCAGCCGGGCCGTCGCCAGGCCCGCCGTCTGCAGGTAGTGGTCGAGCATCCGGTGGATCGCGGCGCGCCGGTCGGCCGGCGTGTCCAGGGTGGACGTCTGTTCGCCGGCGTACGCCCGCAGCAGGTCGTGGAAGGCGAACCGGCCCGGCGCGTGCTCGGTGACCAGATGGGCCCGGGACAGCTCGGCCAGCTGCCGGCGCGCCTCGCGGATCGTGCCGCCGGTCAGCGCGGCCGCGGCGGGCACCGCGATGTCCGGGCCCGGATGCAGCGCGAGCCGGCGGAACATCCGGGCGGCGCCCCCGCTCAGCGTCCGGTACGACCACCCGAAGACCCCGCGTACGTCGGTCTCCGCGTCGCCGTCGTCGAAGGCGTCCAGGCCGGAGTACGCCGTCCGCAGCTGCCCGGCCAGCACCGCGAGGGAGAACTTGGGGTGCACGGCGGCGCGGGCGGCGACGATGGTGAGCGCGAGCGGCAGCCGCGCGCACGCGTCGATGATGTCCTCGACCGCTCCCGGCTCGGCGTCCACCCGGGCCCGGCCGATCCGCCGGGCCAGCAGCCGGCGCGCCTCGACGGCCGACAGCAGGTCCACGGTGACCGGCCGGGCGTCCTGGCCGACGATGAGCCCGGCCAGCTGATCGCGGCTGGTGATCACGACGAGGCAGCCCGGCGCCCCGGGCAGCAGCGGCCGGACGTGCTGGGCGTCGCGGGCGTTGTCGAGCACGATCAGCACCCGCTTGCCGGCCAGCAGGCTGCGGTACAGCCCGGCCTGGGCGTCCGGGCTGATCGGGATGCGCTGGGGCGGCACGGCGAACGCGTCCAGGAAGCCGCGGATCGCCTCGCCCGGCTGCACCGCGGCGCCGCCGGGGTCGAAGCCGCGCAGGTTGACGTAGAGCTGGCCGTCCGGGAACCGGTCGCGCACCCGGTGCGCCCAGTGCACCGCCAGGGCGGTCTTGCCGATGCCGGCGGTGCCGGAGATCGCCACGACCGGGGTGGCGGTGTCCGGGCCGCCGCCGTCGTCGAGCAGCCGGTCCAGCCGCACCAGCTCGTCGTCGCGGCCGGTGAAGTCGGGAATGTTCAGCGGCAGCTGCGCCGGTGTCTGGCCGGCCGCGGCGGGACCGCCGGACCGGTCGTCGTCCCGCGCGGGCTCCACCGGTACGGCGTCGGTCACGCCGGTCTCCCCGGCGGCGTTCTTGAGGTCCGGATCGGCGGCCAGGATCCGCCGGTGCAGCAGCCGCAGCGGCTCGGCCGGATCGATGCCGCAGTCGTCGCGCAGGCGCCGGCGCGCCTGCTGGAACACCGCGAGCGCCTCGGCCTGCCGGTCGGACCGGTACAGCGCGATCATCAGCAGCTCGTACAGGCGCTCCCGCAGGGGCTCCTCGGCGAGCAGGCGGCGCAGGGTGGCGATGTGGTCGCGGTGCCGGCCCAGCGCCAGCTCCGCCTCGATCCACTCCTCGGCCAGCCCGACCCGGCGCTCGGCCAGCGCCGCCCGCTGCTGCTGCAGGTAGGGACCGGGCAGCCCCTCGAAGCTGGGCCCGCGCCACAGCCGCACCGCGCGGGCCAGGGCCTCGGCGGCCGCCGGCAGGTCACCGCGGGCGCGGGCCACCCGGGCCCGCTGTTGCTCCGCGTCGGACACCGCGAGGTCGAGGGCGCCGGCGGCGACCTCCAGGCGGTAGCCGGCGTCCGTCCACGTCAGCCGGCTGGCCGAGGCGGGGGCGTCGTCCAGCACCCGGCGCAGCGATGACACGTGCCGCTGGAGCAGGTTGACGGCGCACCCGGGGATCGCCTCGCCCCACAGCGCCTCCACCAGCTGCTGCCGGCCGACCGGCCGGTTGGCGTTGAGCAGGAGCACCGCCAGCACGGCGCGGCGTTGCGCCGGGCCCAGCGACACCGGGGTCGGACCGCGCCAGGCACGCAGCGGTCCCAGAATCTCGAAGCGAATCCCGGCCTCTCCGTCGGGCCTCATCACGGCCTCCCGCGATCACGGTGCCCCTCGCCGCCAGTCCCGCGTGCCCCGGCCACTCCAGTTGTACTCCGGCGGCGCCGCGGCCAGCGACGTGATTTCCCGCGCCCGGGCGCGAATCCGCGGGTGGATCGCCCGGCGGCGGGAACTGTCGGATGGACGACGACCCCGCCCTACGGGCGCCGGCATCCGTACCGGATGGCGCGGGCAGCGCCGCCCGAGCTGAGCGTTCGTTCAGCGCGGCAAGGGACGAATCACTCAAGACCCGCTAAACGCCGGGACGAACCGTATGAAACACGCTTTCCTCCTAGTCTGCGTTACGCAGATAGCCGCACGCCGACGGCTGAGTGATAAATGAGTCTTGCTGACAGCCGATTCAGGGCCGACCATGAGACCGGGAGGTCGGCATGGCAGCCAACTCAGACACTTCGGCGGGGGGACGGGTCTACTACCCCGGCCCCGGCATCGTCGTCACCCGCGCCTACATCGAGACCTCGCAGGCCCGGTACCGGATCGGCGATCTGGTCATCGACGATCCGTCCTATCTCTACGCCCACCCGGCCCGCGCGGTCGCGCTCTACTGCGCGGTGGTCGAACTCCTGCTGGCCACGGGCGTCGCCGCGCTGTACGGCTCGGCGGGGACGCTGCTCTGCGGGTCCGGCGCGGTCGCCGCGGCCGGCCTGGCCGGCGCCCTCTGGGCCGACGACCGCCGCAACCCCCGGCGCATGGAACTCACGGCGTGGTACCGGGGGCGTCGCGTGGTGCTGTTCGCCTCGGCCGACCACCGCGTCTTCGAGCAGGTACGGCGGGCCGTGATCCGCGCCCGGGAAGCCAACGAACGGCCGCAGCCCTGAGCTCAGCCGCCGCGCAGCGCGTCCCGGCTCGAGCGGATGAGCTGCAGGGCCCGGTCGCCCGTCCGGCCGTAATCGACCAGGTCCTGGAAGAGGGCGTTGTGCCGGTCGGTCGCCCCGCGGTCGGTCAGCAGGAAGTCGGCTCCCGCCGCACCCTCCACGAAGAGCACGTCGGGGTGGCTGCGGCCGGCGAACTTCAGCAGCTCGAACGAGCCACCCAGGCCGGAGTGGTGCTCCAGATCCAGCGGCGTCACGCCGAGGGCGAAGGTCTCGTCGTCCTCGGCCAGCTTCAGGAGATGGTCGAGCTGGCGGGCCATGAGGTCGCGGCCGCCGATCGGACGCCGGAGCACGGCCTCGTCGATCACCGCTATCACCCGCGGCGCGTCCGGGCCGCCGAGGCGCTCGAACAGCGCCTGCTGACGATCCATCCGCAACTCGACGCGGGCCTGCACCTGCTCGTCGTTCGGATCGGCGCGCAGCGTGCGCGCGGTGACGGCGCGCGCGTAGTCCCGGGTCTGCAGCAAACCGGGAACGAACAGCAACTGCCAGGCCCGGATGACGGCGGCCTCGTTCTCGTAAGCCACGAAATCAGCATAGGCCCCGGTCAATCGATGGCGGCTGTACCACTGCCGGGAGCGGGCGGTACGGGCGAGCCGGGACAGTTCCGCGAGCACATTCTCGTCGGTTACGCCGTAGTGACCCAGCAGCGCGCGAACCTCCAAGGGCTGGATCGACACCTCGCCCTTTTCTATTCGGGTGAGTTTCGAGACCGACCAGTCCATGTCGGTGGCGACCGCGGCAACGCTCAGGCCGGCCTCGTCGCGCAACTCCCGCAGGCGCTGGGCGACGTTCGCCTTGGCCACCTTGGGTCCCATCGGGGCCGCGGGCGTCACGAACTGCTCAGCTCCCTCCGGCATGCCTCACCGCCCGTCGACTGCCGCCATGAATCTGCAGATTGCAAGTGGCCGATGCCCACCCGCGAAAGCCTAGCATCGCGCTGGCGTTCCCTTGTCGACACACCACGGCGGCACATTGCCGTCGTCCATTCGGCGGATACATCACGCTCAATTTCGGGTACTGTCAGTGATTGGCCGACTCCCATGGGCTGCCCTGTTCGCCGGCGTGGCCGGCGGCGTTCGGATATGCCGCCCCTGCCGCCCCTGAGACGTGGCCTTTCGACCGATGGGCCGATGCGAGGCCGTTCCCAGGAGGCACAGTGCGCAACCGGACCGAACCGGGCTGGCACAAGAGCTCGAGAAGCTCCAGCGGAAACTGCGTGGAGATCAGGAAGGAGGGCGACCGGGTGCTCATGCGCGACTCCAAGGATCGGCTCGGTCCCGTTCTCGCCTTCGACCTCGGCGCATTCCGGGCCTTCATCGCCGGCCTGACGGCCGGGGACGACCCGGCCGCCTGACCGAAGCGCCGGTCAGCCGCTGATGAGCTTGGCCATCAGGGTGCGGGCCTCCTCGCCCGAGGCCGCCGCGTCCATCAGGGAGTTCGTCAGCTCCCGGTAGAGGGCGATCCGGTCCCGGTCGCCGTCGAGGATCCGGTCGCCCTCGGCGCCCTCGAAGAAGACCAGGCTGCCGTCCGCCGCGTCGTAGAGCTCGTAGGTTCCCGCCAGGCCCCGATGCGGGCCGTGCTCCAGCGGAATCACTCCGATCCGGACGGTCGGCAGGTGCGACACCTCGATCAGGTGCTCGATCTGGTGGCGCATCGCGGCCGACCCGGCGGGCGCCCGGCGCAGCACGGACTCGTCCAGCACCACGTGCACCTGCGGCGGGTCGTCGCTGCGCAGCCGCTCGAGGAAAGCCCCATGGCGCTCGTCGCGGACATCCCGGCGCTCGACGGCCTCGGCGTCGGCCGGGTCCAGGCCGGAGATGCCGCAGATCAGATCCTGCGCGTACGCGGGCTCCTGGAACACGCCCGGGACGTAGAGCGGGGCGTTGTAGAAGATGCTACCGGCCACCTTCTCCGTTTCGCGGAGCCGCCGGAAGGCGTCCGAATTGCGGACATCGAACATCTTCGTCATGGTCCAGCCCTCCATATGGCCGATGCTAGCGCGAACGCCGCTCGCTATCTGCAAAACGCAGATTTCCAAAGGCGGACTGCAGACTACACAGGTTGACCGGAACATCCCAAAGCGATCATGTCGTGTCCCGGAGCGTCAGCCTCCGGTGCGATTCCCCGACCATGACGGCAAACCGATCGTGGGCGGGGCAGCCGCGGCCACCCCGCCCACGAGAGGTCACTTCTGCGGAAGCAGCGGCGACTCCGGGTTCACCGTGGCGACCGGCGGGCGCTGCTTGCCGGTCGGCGAGGACAGGGTGGCGACCTCACCCGGCGGCGGCAGCGGCTCGGTGAACGGCTGCGCCGAGTCGGTGCAGACCGTCCCCTTGGCCGGCGGCTTGCCGGTCAGCAGGTAGTTGTCGATCGCGGTGGTGGCGCACACGCCCGAGCCGTACGCGGTGTGGCCCCAGTTGTTGCTGGACAGCAGCCGCGAGTTGGGCAGCAGCCGGCTCGACGCGACGGCGCCCCGGTAGTTCGTCGCCGGATCCCAGAAGTTGCCCACGACCAGCACCGGAGCGACGGTCCGCCGGTTGAACGGCCCGCGGTAGGCGTCCTCGTCCTGCACGGTCCACATCTTGTGGGCGCACTGGCTGTCGATCCAGCCCCAGGCCCGGCCGAAGTACGGCGCCTGCCGGTCGCGACGGGCCGTGGCGGCGGGCCAGGATCCCGCGTCCGCCGGGTGCCGGCCGTCGGTGCAGATCACCGCGCTGGTCGCCTCGAAGCCGTTCTCGTACGGGAAGTCGTACCCCTGCCTGCTCGCCCGGGCGGCCCGGGCCCGCGCGGTCAGCGCGGCGGTCGAACCACCCTGCAGGGCCGCCCAGACCTCCGCGGAGATCTCGGTGACCACCTCACCGGCGTCCGTGCCGTAGAGCGCGCCGAGGATCGCGCTGACGAAGATCGCGTACGTCACCGTGAACGTGCCGCCCTCGCCGTCGGGCAGCTGGATCGGCTCGGCGCGCAGCCGCCGGGCGATCGTCTCGAAGTTGCGGACCGGGTCACCCGCGGCGAACACGCAGTACTTCTCGCCGGCCCGGTCGCAGCGCCGCAGGATCTCGATCAGCGCCCGGTACGCGCCGTCGGAGGAGCGCAGCCGCTCGTCGAGGATCTGCCGGGTGTTGCCGACCCACGCGGTCGGGGTGAGCACGCCGTCCACGGTCAGGGCCCGGAACCGGTCCGGGAACATGTTGGCGTAGTACTGCCCCAGCGCGCTGCCGTAGCTGAAGCCCAGGTAGTTCAGCTTCTTGTCGCCCACGGCGCGGCGCATCACGTCCATGTCGCGGGCCACCTCGGCGGTGGACATCGCGCCGGTCAGCGGCCGGCCGGTGGTGGAGCAGGCCCTGCCGAGCAGCTTGGAGCCCCGCACGTACCGCTGCTCCTCGGCCCGGGTGACCGGGAACGGCACGTTGAACAGATCGAGCACCGCGGTCTGGTCCTTGACCGACTTGAAGCAGCGGACGTTCGCGCTGGCGCCGATGCCGCGGGGGTCGACCCCGACGATGTCGAAGCGATCGAGCAGCGAGTCGCTGAGGAACTCCGGCGCATAGCGGGCGAACTCGGTGGCCGAGCCGCCCGGGCCGCCCGGGTTGAGGAACAGGCTGCCGATCTTGTGCCGCTGGTCCCGGGCCCGGACCCGCAGCACGGCGATCTCGGTGGTGGCGCCGCGCGGCTGGTCGTAGTCGAGCGGCAGCCGGACGGTCGCGCACTCGGCGATCTCGTAGCACTTGTACCAGCCCAGCTTGGGCGTGGGCACCGCGTCGACCCGTTTGCTCTCGGCCGCGCTGGTGCGATCGGCGGAGACCGGGGCAGCCGAGCCGGGCGCAGCGGCCACGGCGGACAGGACGATGCCGGCCAGCGCCGCGGTCAGTAGTCGGTGCGTCTTCAGTGTCATGGTGACGACCCTTCTGACGATGGATCGCGGCGTCGCGCCGCGACCCCCGGCATAGTAGGAAGTCGATGCCACGCTGAGTGATCATGACATCCGGCGACGCGTCAGCGGACACCCGGACCGACAGCTGTCCGATCTTGTCAACTCTGGTCAAGATCCGTATCGAACGCTACCGGCGATGATCCCGACGCCGCACTGTTGACCAGTACCACCGAGGGCCGCCGGCACGACCGAAGGAGACAACGTCATGCGCAGCACGATCATCCCCGTTCTGATCGCCGTTCTCTCGTGGCTGATCTCCCCCTTGGCCGTCCTCGTCCTCGTCTCGACCTACGTCTGGTCGCGCCACGATGGACACCGCCGGCGAGCGCGTGAAATGGTGGGCCTGCTCCTCCGGCGCGACCAGCCACCGCCGGTCGCCGGCCGGCGACACGTCCCGCCCAGCCGGTCCAGCCGGTCCGGCCGGCCGGGACGCGCGGGTCGGCAGCGCGTCGACACCGACCCGGCGCGGGGTCGCGTGCCATCGCTGCGCAGGCAGCGCGCGTCGATGGAGGGCCGCCCGCCCAGGGATCGGAGGCGCGGATGAGCACGGCCGCCCGTTTGCCGGAAGCGCTGCGCGAGGCCCACATGGCATCGGGCGCGCCGAGTTGCCGAACGATCGCCCGCCGGATCAGGAAGCTCAGCGCGTCCGCCGGGCCGGGCCCGTTTCGCCACGGCGAGTTCAAGGCGCTGAGTCACACGACGGTCAACGACGTCATCAAGGGCAAGCGGATCCCGAAGCTGGAGACGCTGCTCCTGATCGTCGACGCGCTCGGCGGCGACAAGGGGTTCTTCACGAATCTCTGGCAGGACGCGCAAGCCGGCGACGACGCTCTTCCGCGGGCCACCGGCTCGCGCACCGCGGAGCCGGCCGTCTCCTTCCTCAGCGCCGAGTACGTCGTCGAGCACCACGCGCAGGCCGAGACCCTGTTCAAGGAGGGCTCCTACGAGGACGCCGAACGGCAGCTCGAGCTCGTGATCGCCGGGGCGCAGCACAACAAGGCTCGCGTCCTCTACACGCGGGGCCGGTGGGCGGAGGCGGAGGCCCTGTACCGGGACACACTCAAGACCCGGCGTCACCTCCTGGGTGACGAGGACGAGGAGACCCTGGCCACCCGGAACAACCTCGCCCTGGTGCTCTTCGATCAGGGCCAGGTCCACGAGGCGCAGGCCGAACACGAGGCCGTCTACCTCGCCTTCCGCAGCCTGCACGGCGAGGACCATGAGACGACCCTCGCGTGCCGCTACAACCGGGCGCGCATCCTGCACCGCTGCGGACGCCTGGCCGAGGCCGAGGACGCCTTCCGCTCCGTACTGGAGGTTCTGCGCAGGACGGCCGAGCGTCGTGTGTCACTGATCGTGCAGAACAATCTCGGCCGGGTGCTCTACGACCGCGGGGACATGCGGGCGGCCCGCACCGAGTTCGAGGCCGTCCTCAGCGCGCAGCGCGAGCTGTTGCGCGAGGACCACCCGGATCTGCTGCGTACCCGTCACAACATCGCTCTGGTCCAGCGCGGCGAGGGCCGGAGGGACGACGCCGAGCGGGAGTTCAAGGAGGTCCTGAAGCTCCAGCGTCAGGTTCTGGGCGAGCGCCACGCGCACGTCTTCGACACCCGCCACCATCTGGCGCTCCTCGACTACGACCGGCGCCGGTTCGGCCTGGCCGAAGAGGGGTTCCGCCAGGTGATGAAGGACCAGGCCGAGTTGCTCGGCGTCCGGCATCCGGACACCCTGCGCACCCGCCGCAACCGCGCGCTGGCCATCCGCGATCAGGGCGACCTGGACGAAGCCGCCCGGGAACTCGGCGCCGTCCTCGGCCTGCAGGAGCAGACGCTGGGACCCGATCATGACGAGACGGCGCAGACGCGCCGCAATCTCGCCGGTCTGAGGGCCGGCTCCGCCGGCGCCGAGCCGGCCCGACCGCCGCACCCCGCGTCGCCGCGGCCGACCGGCTAGGAAAGCGGGCCCGGATCCGGGCGACACCCGGCCCTCACCCGATCGGTCGACGGCATGGGCATGCCGCCTCCCGGGCCACTACCTTCTGGTGGTGGGTGGTCGGGCGCAGGTGAGGACGGCGCGGCAGCCGCGTGGCAACCTGCCGGCGGAGCTGTCGAGCTTCGTCGGGCGTACCCGCGAGCGCGCCGAACTCAAGCGCCTGCTGGCCGTCTCGCGGCAGGTCACGATCACCGGGATCGGCGGGGTGGGCAAGACGCGGACGGCGATCCGCCTGGCCGCCGAGGTGCGGCGCGCGTTCCCGGACGGGGTGTGGCTGGTCGACCTGTCGATGCTCACCGAGGCCGAGCAGGTCACCGAGGCGATCACCCAGGCCCTCGGGGTGCAGGACCAGACCGTACGCCCGCCCGTGGACAGTCTCGCCGGCTATCTCGAGAACCGCCGCCTGCTGCTGATCCTGGACACGTGCGAGCACGTGGTCGAGGCCTGCGGCGGGCTCGTCGAGCGGCTGCTGCGGGCCGCGCCGGGCCTGCAGGTGCTGGCCACCAGCCGGCAGCCGCTGGGGACGCACGGCGAGCACGTGTTCCTGCTGCACCCGCTGCCCGTGTCCGGCCCGGACGGCCCGCCCGCCGACCGGGAGCAGGACGCGGCGGTGCTGCTGTTCGCCGAGCGGGCCGCCGCGGCCGCCCCGGGCTTCGCCGTCACCGCCGGGAACCGGGCCGTGGTGGCCCGGCTGTGCCGCCGCCTGGACGGGATCCCGCTGGGCATCGAGCTCGCCGCCGTCCGCACCCGGGCGCTGCCGGTCGAGCGGATCGCGAGCCTGGTCGACGAGTGGTTCGCCGACGGGGACCACCTGCTGCACCGGGCCGGCGGCGGCCGCCACGAGTCGCTGCGGACGGCCATCGACGGCAGCTACGCGCTCTGCTCGCCGGACGAGCGGGCGGTATGGGCGCGGGCCGCGGTCTTCGCCGACGGCTTCGGCCTCGACGCGGTCCGGGACATCTGCGACGGAACGCTGGAGCTGGTGGCGGGCCTGGTCGACAAGTCCGTTCTGGTCCGCGACGCGCCCGCCGGCGACCGCTACCGCATGCTCGACACCATCCGCGAGTACGGGCTGGAGATCCTGCGCGCCACGGGCGAGGAGCACGCCACCCGCTGCCGCCACCGCGACTTCTACCTGCGGCTGGCCCGCCGGTTCGACGACGAGTGGCACGGCCCCGACCAGCTCGCCTGGTTCGAGCGGCTCATCCGGGAGCACCCCAACGTGCGCGCCGCGCTCGACTTCAGCCTGGCCGACCCGCGCGAGCGGCACGCCGGCCTGGAGCTGGCGGTGAGGCTGCGGTACTTCTGGTTCGCCTGCGGGCATCCGCGCGAGGGACGCCGCTACCTCGAGCGGGCCGCCGCGGCGGCGAGCGAGCCGGCACCGATGCTGACCGCGGCGCTCTGGCTCTGCGCGTGGCTCTGCGCCCTGCAGGGCGACCTGGACGCGGCGCTGGACCGCCTCGCGGCCTGCCGCCCGTACGCCGAGCAGCAGGGCGACGTCGCGGCGAGCGGCTGGATCGCGTACGTCACGGGCATCGTCGCGACGCTGCGCGGCGATCCGTCCGGCGCGCTGGCCGAGCTCGAGGAGGCGGTCCGCCTGCACACCGGCCAGGGCGAACCGGACGACGGCTTCTTCGTCGCGCTGCCCGGCCTGGCCGTCACGCTGGCGATCCTGGGCGACGTGGACCGGGCGGTCGCCGTCAACGACGAGAACCTTCGCCTCTGCGCGAACCGGCCCGAGTTGTGGGGGCGCTCCTACGCCGACTACGTGCGGGCGGTGATCGAGGTGACCCGGGGCGATCCGGTGGCCGCGGTCGAGCGGGGTCGCGCCGCGCTGTGGGCGAAGCGGCAGTTCGGCGACCACGCCGGCTGCGCCATGGTGGTGGACACTCTGGCCTCGGCCGCGTCGGCGCAGGGTGACGGCGACCGGGCGGCCCGGCTGATCGCCGTCGCGCACCGGATCTGGGAGAACGTGGGCCGGCCCCAGATGGGCTCGCCGTACCTGAGCGAGAGCCGGGGGTGGGCCGAGCGGCGGGCCCGGGAGCTCCTCGGCGACCGGCGCTTCGAGGCGGTCCTCGCCGAAGGGCTGGCCTACGATCCGGACACCGGCATGACGTACGCGCTGGACGAGCCGCGGCCCGGCGCCGGCGCGGAGCCGGCGGCCGCCTGGGCCCCGCTGACCCGGCGGGAACGCGAGGTGGCCGGGCTGATCGCCGACGGGCTGACCAATCAGCAGATCGCCGACCGCCTGGTCATCGGCCGGCGCACGGCCAACACCCACGTCGAGCACATCCTCACCAAGCTCGACTTCTCGGCGCGGGCCCAGATCGCCGCGTGGGTGGGCGCCCGGCGCGGGGCCGCGGACCGGCATCGGTCAGGTGACCGATTCGCCGCGGCGACGGGGCGGCGAGGATGACGGCATGAACGTGGACCACGCTCCGCCGGCCCTGCTGCGTGTCCGGACCACCTCGTCGGGGCCGGCCGACGTCTGCGTCGCGGTCGCCGGCGAGCTGGACACCGGCAACGTCGGGTGGCTGCGGGCCGCGATCATCGACGTCCTGGACCGCTTCCGCCCCGCCACGCTCACCCTGGACCTCGGCGGTCTGCGCTTCATCGGGGTCGCCGGCGTACGCGTGCTCTACGAGCTGCACGAGGCCGCCGCGGCCGAAGGTTGCACGCTCACCGCCGACCCGCTGCACGAGGCCGTCTGCCTCACCCTGGCCCGGCTGGGCCTCGAGCCGGAGTTCGCCCGGCCGGTCGCCCGGGGCCTGAGCGGAGGTGCCGTTCCGCCGCCGGACGCGGGACACGGGGGCGGGTGACGGCGCGCAGGCGCCGGCCCGACCGGCCCGCGCGGTGACCGCCGGCGGCGCCCGGGCGAACGGGTCCCGGCAGACCGTCGGCCATTCCCAGACGGTGCACTTCACGCAGTCCCACCAGGTGAAACAGTCGCAGGTGGCGATGTCCGGCGGGCAGAAGTAGGCGTCCTGCAGCGTGAGCGCCGGCCCGGCGGGGCCCACGGCGTGACGGCCGGGCGCGGCAATTCATTGCACACCCGCGGGGCCGCGCGGAAACGGGTCCTTACGTCCTTCGTGCACCGACTGATCGGCCAGGTCAGATCATTTCTCGGTGAAGAAGCGCAGCTCCGAGGGGGCGGCCAGAAGATCCTCCAGAATGGCGTTGCCCCGCACGTTGTACGGCTGGCCCATGTGCTCGTCCCACGCCGCGCGGGACCGGAACATCTCCAGCATCACCCAGGTGTCCGGGTCGTCCTGCGGCTGCACCAGGTGCATGAACACGCACCCCGGCTCGGTCAGGCTGTCCCGCCGCATGGACTGCAGCTGGGCCTCGGCCTCCCGCCGCCGATCCGGCCGCGGCCTGATGGTGACCACCAGGAAGAAGGCCCGGTCCTGATCGCTCACGGGTGCCACACCCCCTGCGGATGACCGCCGTCAATGCCTAGAACCTACGTCCGGCGCCGCGTCCGGGCCACCCCCGCGGGCTCGATCATCCGGCCCGGCCGGATGTCGGGCCGACGACAGGCCGGGCCCATTCCGCCGGCCGAGGGCCGAGACTGGACCGGTGGTGACCGGCGTCCTCGGGGACGTGATCGAGCGGGCGCGGCGGCGGAACTTCGTCGGCCGCCGCGACGAGCTGCGGGCCTTCGCCGACGCGCTGTCCGGGCGGTCGCCGCGGCGAGTGCTGTTCGTGTACGGCCCGGGTGGCATCGGCAAGACCACGCTGCTGCTGGAGATGGCCGCCCGGGCCCGGGCCGCCGGCCGGGTGCCGGCGCTGCTGGACGGCCAGGAGATGGAACCGTCGCCGGAGGGCTTTCGCCACGCGGTCCTGCGGTCCGCCGCCGGCCCCGGCCCGGTGCTGCTGGTCGACTCGTACGAGCAGCTGGGGGCCGTCGACGGCTGGCTGCGCCGGGAGTTCATCCCCGAGCTGCCGGCCGACGGGCTGGTGGTGCTGGCCGGGCGCGAGCCGCCGCCGGCCGCCTGGCGGGTGGACCCGGGCTGGCGGGCGGTGCTCGCCGTGCATCGCGTCGATCACCTCGACGAGGCCGACAGCGCGGACCTGCTCGCCCGGGCCGGCGTGGCCGGGCCGGCCCGGCAGCGGCTGGCGGCGCTGGGCCGCGGCCATCCGCTGACGCTCGCCCTGCTGGCCGACGTGGCCCGCGGCGGCACGGTGCCGGAGAGCCTGGCCGAGGTGCCCGACCTGATCTCGGTGCTGCTGGAGTCGCTGCTGCGGGACGCGCCCTCGGAGGCGCACGTGACCGGCCTGGCCACCTGCGCGCGGGCCTGGCTGACGACCGAGGACCTGCTGCGCAAGACGGTCGGCGCCGCCGCGCCCGAGGTGTGGGGATGGCTGCGGCAACGGCCGTTCGTCGGTTGCCGGCCCGGCGGGCTGACCCCGCACGACCTGACCCGCGAGGTGCTCGAGGCCGAGTTCGAGCGCCGCTCGCCGGACCGGTACCGGGCGCTGCACCGGATCATCCACGACCACGTGGTGGCGGGCATCCGGGCCACCACCGGCCTGGACCGCCAGCTGCTGGCCCAGCAGCTGGCCTATCTGCACCGGCGCAGCCCGCTGACCGGGGCCTACTTCGCGCTGCGCAGCCAGGGCTCGGCCGCGGTCGTGCCGGCCCGGCCCGAGGAGCACGCGCCGATCCTGTCGCTGATCGAGCGGAGCGAGGGCCCGGCCAGCGCGGCCCTGGCCGAACGCTGGCTCGCCGACGAGCCCGGCCACCTGAACGTGGTGCGGACCGAGGAGGGTGTCGTCGGCTTCGCGTACGGGGTCTTCTGCCCGTGCGGCTCCCCGATGGAGGAGCGGGATCCCGTCGTCCGCGCCATCCTCGAGCACGTGGCCCGCACCGCGCCGGTACGCCCCGGCGAGCGCGTCGACATCGGCCGGTTCTGGTCCGGCGTCCGCGACTTCCAGCGGGACAAGTACGCGCTGCTGGCCGGCTCGGTCACCTCGATCATGACCTGGTGCACCGAACCGGTCGCGTGGTCGTTCGTGGTGTCCAGCGATCCCGCGTACTGGGGGCCGTTCTTCGACTATCTCGGCTTCCGCCCGCTGGTCGGGCTCGACGTCGCCGGACGCCCGCACGTGGCGTACGGGATGGACTGGCGGCGCTTCCCGGTCAACGCGTGGCTCGACCTGATGAACGACCGTGAGCATCACGGCGGCACGGGGCCGCCACCGGAGTCGGCGCTGCGGCCGCCGCCGTTGTCCCGGGACGCGTTCGGCGCCGCCGTACGGTCGGCGCTGCAGCACCTGCACCGCACCGACCGGCTCGCCGGCTGCCCGCTGGTCGGCGGCGGGCTCGGCGCCGACGCCGGCGCGGTGCGCGCGAGCATCGAGGCGGCGGTCGGCCGGCTCGCCGGCGAGCCCCGGGGCGAGCAGCTGCGGGCCGTCCTGCATCGCACGTTCCTGCGCCCGGCGCCCAGCCAGGAGGCCGCGGCCGAGGTGCTCGGCCTGCCGTTCAGCACCTACCGGCGGCACCTGGGGCGGGCGGTGGAGCAGCTGACCGAGGTGTTGTGGGCGATGGAGATCGGCGCGGCGCCGGTGGACAGCGGATGAGCACCGACTGACCTGGAGAACGGGCACGCGTCGCGGCGAGGATGCCGCCATCGGCTCATCGACGGAGGTGCGACATGGCACGGATAGTGGTCCTCGGTGCGGGTCTCGGCGGCCTGGGCACGGCGCTGCTGCTGGCTCGCGACCGGCACGAGGTGATCGTCGTCGAACGCGACCCGGCCGCCCCGCCACCGCCGGAGGACACCGACACCGCCTGGAACGGGTGGCAGCGGCGCGGCGTGAACCAGTTCCGGCTGCCGCACTTCATGCTGCCGCGCTGGTGGCAGCAGGTGCGCGAGGAGCTGCCGGAGCTGGGCGCGGCGCTGCGGGCGGCCGGCGCCCGGCCCGTCAACCTGCTCGAGGAGCTGCCGGTGTCCCGGCGCGGCCCGATGCGCCCCGGCGACGAGCGGTTCGCCACCGTGACCGCCCGCCGGCCGGTGCTCGAGGCGGTCATGTCGGCCGTCGCCGAGGCCGCCGGGGTGACGATCCGGCGCGGCGTCGCGGTCACCGGCCTGACCACGGGCGGCCGCTCGCCGGCGCCCCGGGTGACCGGTGTCCTGACCGCCGGCGGCGCCGCGATCCCGGCGGACCTGGTGGTGGACTGCACGGGCCGGCGGTCGGCGCTGGGCGCCTGGCTGGCCGCGACCGGCGCCCGGGCGCCGGCCGAGGAGCGGTCGGATTCCGGCTTCGTCTACCACTGCCGGCACTTCCGCTCCGGTACGGGCGGGTCACCGGTGTTGCTGGCCAACCTGTTGCAGCACTACGACTCGCTGTCGGCCATCACGCTGCCCGGCGACAACGACACCTGGAGCGTGGTGCTGGCCACCGCGAGCCGGGACAAGGCGCTGCGGGGACTGCGCGAGCCGGACCGCTGGCACGCGGCCGTCGCCCGGTACCCCCTGCTCGCGCACTGGGCCGACGGGGAGGCGATCTCCGGCGTCGACGTCATGGCCGGCATCGAGGACCGGCACCGGCGCCTCGTGGTCGACGGCGACCCGGTGGCCACCGGCGTGGTCGAGGTGGGCGACTCCTGGGCCTGCACCAACCCCTCGGTCGGCCGGGGCGCGTCGATGGCGCTGATCCAGGGCCGCCTGCTGCGGGACCTGCTGCGCGAGACCGACCCGGCCGACCACGACAAGCTGGCCCGGCGGTTCGACGAGGTCAGCACGCAGGTGGTCGAGCCGCTGTACCGGGCGACCCTGTGGAACGACCGGCACCGGCTCGCCGAGCTGGCGGCGGACGCCGCCGGGACGGCGTACCGCACCGACGATCCGCGCTGGCCGATCAGCAAGGCGCTGTTCGCGGCGAGCCTGACCGACCCGGAGCTGGCCCGCGGATACACCGCCGTGGCCGCCTTCATCGCCACGCCCGACGAGGTGCTCGGCGCGCCCGGGGCGGTCGACCGGGTCGTGGCGCTCGGCCGGGACGCCCCGCAGTACCCGCTGCCCGGCCCGGGCCGGGACGAGTTGCTCGCCGCGATCGCCTGATCCCTGGAGGGACACAATGGACATCACTGTGGGTGACATCACCCTGCGCGTCCGGGACACCGGCTCGGGGGTGCCCGTGATGCTGCTGCACGGCTGGCCGGACACCGGTGACCTGTGGCGGCACCAGGTGCCGGCCCTCACCGCGGCCGGGTACCGGGTCATCGTCCCCGACCTGCGCGGCTTCGGCGGGTCCGGCAAGCCGGCCGACGTGGCCGCCTACGCCTTGCCCGCGCTGATCGGCGACGTCGTCGGCCTGCTCGACGCGCTGGACGTCCGCGAGGTCCACCTGGTCGGCCACGACTGGGGCGCCGCCATCGCCTGGATGACCGCGGCGCTGGCGCCGCACCGAATCGCCTCGCTCACCGCCATGTCCGTCGGCCATCCGGCGGCGTTCCGCGCCGCCGGGCTGAGGCAGCGGGAGAAGTCCTGGTACATGCTGCTGTTCCAGTTCGCCGGGGTGGCCGAGCGGTGGCTGTCCGACGACGACTTCGGCAACCTGCGCGAATGGTCGGCGCACCCGGACATCGAGGCGGTCGTCGAGCGGCTCGCCGACCCGGCGGCGCTGACCGCCGGGCTGGCGCTGTACCGGGCGAATCTGTCGCCCGAGGCGCTGTTCGGTCCCCCGGCCCCGCTGCCGCCGGTGACCGTGCCGGCGATGGGCCTGTGGAGCAGCGGCGACTTCGCCCTGATCGAGGAGGGGATGACCGGCTCGGCCGGACATGTGAGCGGCCCGTGGCGCTACGAGCGGGTCGAGGGCGCCGGCCACTGGCTGCAGCTCGACGCCCCCGAGACGGTCAACGCCCTGCTGCTGGACTTCCTCGGCGCTCAGCCTCGTCACAGGGCAGGCCGCCCGTCGCGCTTGGTCTCACCTTCACGTCCCGATTCCCCCGTACGCTCCGCGTAACCGGGCGAGGGCGACCTGCTCCCCTGCAACGAGACCAATGGTCGTCGGCGGACCTTGTACGAAGCATGCAAGACTGGTCGCGTTCTTGTGGATATCTTGAATCTCCTGGTGGAGCGTCCGGTCGAAGGGTGTGCTGAGGTCAGTTGACGGCGGAGTTCGGGGTGCTGGGCGCGGTGGAGGCCCGGATCGACGGCCGTCCGGTCGCCCTCGGGCACGCCCGGCAGCGCTGCGTCCTGGGCGTGCTGCTCGTCGAGGCGGGCCGGCCGGTCACGGTCGACCAGCTGATCGACCGGGTGTGGGGCGAGGACGCGCCCCAGCGGGCCGCCGGCGCGCTCTACAGCTACCTCTCCCGGCTGCGCAGCGCCGTCGCCGGCGCCGGCGAGGTGGAGATCCGGCGCCGGCCCGGCGGGTACGTCCTGACCGCCGACCCGCAGACGGTGGACCTGCACCGCTTCCGCCGGCTCATGACGCTGGCACGGCAGTCCGACGCGGACGCCACCGCCACGGAGCTGACCGAGCAGGCCCTCGGGCTGTGGCGCGGCGAGCCGTTCGCCGGCCTGGACACCCCGTGGCTGGCCTCGATGCGGCGCCTGCTGCTCGGCGAGCGGTTCGCCGCCGAGCTCGACCGCAACGACGGGCTCCTGCGGCTGGGCCGGCACAGCGAGCTGCTGCCGGCCCTGTCGGCCGCCGTGGCCGAGCATCCCCTGGACGAGCGGCTGGCCGGACAGGCCATGCTCGCCCTCTACCGGTGCGGCCGGCAGGCGGACGCCGACGAGCAGTACCGGCGGATCCGCCGCTGCCTCGCCGACGAGCTGGGCAGCGACCCCGGCGCCGCGCTCCGCCGCCTGCACGAGCGGATCCTCGCCGCCGACCCGGGCCTGCAGGCTGCGGCCGGTGACGCCCGCTCCCCCGGCGTGCCGCTCACCGCCGCGACGCCGGTGCCCGCGCAGCTGCCGGCCGACGTGCGCGCCTTCATCGGCCGCACCGAGGAACTGGCCACGCTGGACAGGCTGCTGGCGCCGCCGGAGAGCGACGAGCCGCCGCTGACCGTCGCGCTGCTGTCCGGCACCGCCGGGGTGGGCAAGTCCGCCCTGGCCGTACGGTGGGCGCACCGGGTCCGCGGGTCGTTCCCCGACGGACAGCTGTACGTGAACCTGCGCGGCTACGACGCCGAGCAGCCCGTGGCGGTGGCCGACGCGCTGGCCGGTTTCCTGACCGCGCTCGGCGTCCGGGGGCCGGAGATCCCGCCGGGGATCGACGAGCGCGCCGGCCGGTACCGCTCCGAGCTGACCGGCCGCCGGATGCTGGTGCTGCTGGACAACGCGTCCTCGGTGGACCAGATCCGGCCGCTGCTGCCCGGCACCGGCTCGTGCCTGGTGCTGATCACCAGCCGCGACTCGCTGCCCGGCATGGTGGCGGTGCACGGCGCCGAACGGGTCAACCTGGATCTGCTCCCCCCGGCGGACGCGGTGGCCCTGCTGCGGCGGCTGATCGGCGCGCGGGTGGACCGGGAGCCCGCCGTCGCCGCCGCGCTGGCCGCGGCCTGCGCCCGGCTGCCGCTGGCCCTGCGGATCGCCGCCGAGCTGGCCGCGGAGCGCACCGGCGCCTCGCTGGCCGAGCTGGTCGCCGAGCTGGGCGACCACCAGGTGCGGCTCGACCTGCTGAACGCCGGCGGCGACCCGCACGCCGAGGTCCGCGCCGTCTTCTCCTGGTCCTACCAGCACCTGCCGGCCGACGCGGCCCGGGTGTTCCGGCTGCTGGGCCTGCACCCGGGCGACAACGTGCACGTCGACGCCGTCGCGGCGCTCACCGGCGCCGACGCGGGCGAGGCCCGGCGACTGCTCGGCGTGCTGGTCCGGGCCAGCCTGATCCACGTCGGCCGGGGCGGCCGGTACGGGATGCACGACCTGCTGCGGGCGTACGCCGCCGAACTCGCGGCCGCGCACGACGCGCCGGCCGACCGCCGAGCCGCGCTGACCGGCCTCTTCGACCACTACCTGGCCGGCTCCGTCGCGGCGATGGACGCGCTTCACCCGCGCCAGGGGGCGAGCCCCGGCGACCCCGAGGCGGCCCGGAACTGGATCGAGGCGGAGCGGCCCAACCTGGCCGCCACCTGCATCTACGGTGCCGCCCACGGCTGGCCCCGGCACGCCATCGCGCTGGCCGGCACGCTGTTCCGCTACCTCGACGCCGGCGGGCCGGTGGCCGAGGCGGTGACCGTCACCGCGTCCGCCGTAGCGGCGGCCCGCGCCGTCGGCGACCGGCAGGCGCAGGCCCGGGCGCTGTCCGACCTGGGCCGGTTGCACCGGCGGCAGGGCCGCCTCGACGACGCCGCCGCGACCTACGGGCACGCCCTGATGCTCTACGCCGACCTCGGCGAACGCGCCGCCGAGGCGGTGGCGCTGCGCAACCTGGGCAGCGTGCACTGGCGGCTGGGCGACTACCGGCAGGCCGCGGAGCACTACCGCCGGGCGTGGGCGCACTACCAGGGGCTGGACGACGGGGCCGGGCAGGCCGACGCGCTGGTCCGGCTCGGCCTGGTGGACGCCCGGCTGGGCGACCAGGCGGCGGCGACGCAACGGCTGCGGTCGGCCCTGGAGCTCTTCGCGCGGCTCGGTGACGGGTTCAGCGAGGCGTACGTGTCGTCCCTGCTCGCCCGGCTGTCCCATGAGCCGGCCGAGCTGGAACGGTCCGCTGTGCTGCTGGAGCAGAGCCTCGCGGTGGTCCGGCAGGCAGGCGACCGCACCGCGGAGGCGTACGTGCTGACCGACCTCGCCGCGGTGCACGCCCGCAGCGGCCGGCTCGCCGAGGCCGCCGGTCACCTCCGCCGGGCCCTGGTGCTGCACCGGCGGATCGGGGACCGGGCCAGCGAGGCCGAGGCGCTCAACGACCTCGGCCAGGTGCTGCACGCCGCGGGCGCCGCCGGGGAGGCCCGGGCCCAGCACGAGCAGGCGCTGATCCTGGCCCGCGAGATCGGCGACCGCTACGAGCAGGCCCGCGCGCACGACGGTCTGGCCGCCACCGCCGAGGCGGGCGGCGACCCCGACGGTGGCCGGCCGCACCGGGAGCTGGCCCGGCGCGGCTTCGCCGACCTCGCCGTGCCCGCCGCGCCGGGCCTCGAGGTGCCGGCCGCCCCCGGACGGTAGTCAGGCCCGGAACACGCCGTCCACCCACAGCACCGTGACCGGGCAGCCGTGGGCCCGGGCGTAGGCCACGACGTCCGCCGTGCCGCCCACGCCGCGGGCCGGGCGGCCGTCCCAGACGGCGAACAGGTGATCGCAGCGGTCGACCAGCGCCTGCCCGGCCGCGAGGAACGCCCGCTCGCTGGGCTCCGGGTACGGCATCGTGGTCACCGTGGTGGCCGCGCGCCGCAGCTCCTCGAACCGCGCGCGGCTGTCGTCGGCCAGCAGTGAGCGGGCGTAGCCCCGGCACGGCAGCACCACCTCCAGGGTGCCCCCGGCCGCGAGAACCTGGGCGGCGAACAGCTGGTCGGCGCCGTCGGCCAGGTTCGACACCCCGTGCGGGGGGCCGCCGGCGGGCAGCACCCGGCGCCAATGTCGCACCGCGCAGTCGACGATGCTCGGCGGAAGAACGCGATGACCTGTGACGCCGAACCGCACGCCGACCTCCGTACCGGGGCTCGTCAAGCTGGCGAAGCACCATGACAATACGATCTTCCAGCTTTCCCCGTGGGCCCGTGGCGTGCACAATCTGTCGTCGCAGCACGCGCCGACGGCCCCGGGGGACCCGCCATGACGTTCGATGGATTCATCTCGTACAGCCATGCGGCGGACGGGCGGCTCGCGCCGGCCGTGCAACGCGGGCTGCACCGGCTGGCCAAGCCCTGGCACCGTCGGCGTGCGCTGTGGATCTTCCGGGACCAGACCGGGCTGGCCGTGACCCCGGGCCTGTGGTCCTCCATCCAGACCGCTCTGGACGGTTCGGAGTACTTCGTGCTGCTGGCCTCCCCCGAGGCGGCCCGGTCGCCGTGGGTGAACCGGGAGATCGAGCACTGGATCGCCACCAAGTCGGCGGACCGGATCCTGCCCGTGGTGACCGACGGCGAGTGGGCCTGGGATCCGGAGGAGCACGACTTCGCCGAGGACTCCACGGCGGTGCCGGCGGCGCTGCGCGGGGTGTTCAGCGAGGAGCCGTTCTTCCTGGACCTGCGGTGGGCCCGCCACAGCGAGCAGCTCAGCCTCCAGCATTCCCGCTTCCGCGACGCGATCGCGCAGCTCGCCGCCCCGATGCACGGCATGCACAAGGACGAGCTGGAGGGCGAGGACGTCCGGCAGCACCGCCGCGCCCGGCGGCTGCGGTCCGGGGCCGTGGTGACGCTGGTCGTGCTGCTGGTGCTGGCCTCGCTGACCGGGCTGTCCGCGGTGCGCAACGCCGAGCGGGCGAGGGACGCGGCGGCCGAGGCCCTGCGGCAGCAGCAGGTGGCGGACGTGCAACGGGGCAGCGCCGAGCGGGCCGCGGAGGAGGCGCTGCGGCAGCAGGAGCTGGCGCAGCAGATGCAGACCCGGGCGGCGGACGCGGCGGCCGAGGCGGACCGGTCCGAGCGGCTGGCCCAGGAGCAGCAGGGACTGGCGGACCAGGCGGCCGCGGAGGCGCAGCGGCAGCAGCGGCTGGCCGATCAGGCGGCGACCCGCACCCGGGAACAGCAGCGGCGGGCGAAGGAGGCAGCGGCCCGGGCCCAGCGGCTGGACCAGGAGGCGCGGCGGCTGGCCCGCATCGCCGAGCAGCAGCACCGGCTGGCCCGGGAGGCCGCCGCGCAGGCCGAGCGGCAGCAGGCCAAGGCGGACCGGCAGCAGCGCGTCGCGGTCAGCCGGCGGCTGCTCAACCAGGCCCGGGCGACGCTCGGCAACGACCCGAGGGCGGCCCTGATGCTGGGCGCCGCCGCCCAGTCGATCGAGCCCGGCGCCGAGACCCGCGGCGAGCTCACCGGCCTGGTCACGGCCACCAGCTACGCCGGCACGCTCGGCGGGGTGACCTCGGCCCGGTACGCGCCCGACGGCGTCCTGGCCGCCCTGGGCGTCGACGGTCGCGTGTCGTTGTGGAACGTGGCCGACCGGACCCGGCCGGCCCGCCTCGGCACCCTCGGCGAGCCCGGTGAGCCCGGCAGCTCCCTGACCTTCAGCCCGGACGGGCGGACCCTGGCCGTGGTCGGCGCGACGGGCCGGGCGGTGCTGTGGGACGTGGCCCGCCGGTCCCGCCCGGCCCGGCTGGTCACGCTGCCGGACGACAGCCACGTCTACGCGATCGCGTTCAGCGCGGACGGGACCACCCTGGCCACCGGTCACGGGTCGGGACACACGGTCCTGTGGGACCTGACCGACCGGCGCCGGCCCGCGCGGCTGGCCACGCTGACCGACTGGGGCGCCTATCCGGTGGACGACCTGGCGTTCAGCCCGGACGGGCGGACGCTGGTGGCCAACAAGGGCCGCTTCATCCCGGTCTACGACCTGACCGACCGGGCGGATCCCGTCGCGCTGCGCAGCCTGATCGGCTTCACCGTCGCCTCGATGACGTTCGACCCGAAGGGCTCCACCCTGGTCGTCGGCTCGTACGACGGCAAGGTGGACTTCTACGACCTGACCCGCGAGGCCGACGGGACCGACGAGGCCGACGTCCCGGGCCTGCGCGCGCTGGACGAGCCGCCGGGCGCCGGGCATCCCCAGCCGCCGCCCATGCCGGACCCCGAGCCCGACGAGAACCTGCCCTTCCGCCGGCTGGCCGGCCTGGCCGGCATCGTCGCCACGGTGACGTTCAGCCCCGACGGCGGCTTCCTGGCCGCCGGGGACGCGAGCGGAACGGCCATGGTGTGGGACACCGCCCAGGCCGGCGGTCCCGTGTTGGCCACCACGGTGCGCGCCTACGGCCGGATCGGCGCGCTGACCCTGGACCCGGACGCCGGCACTCTGGTCACCACCGACAGCTCCGCGACGGCCACGATGTGGAACGTGACCTCCCGCGGCACGCCGGACCTGCTCGCCGCGCTGCCCGTCCCGGACGGCAACCCCCTGGCCACGGCGTTCCGCCCGGACGGCCGGACGTTGCTGGCCGCGGGGTCCGGCGGCACGGCGAAGTCCTGGGGCGTCACCGACCCCGCCCGTCCCGAGCCGGGCGCCGGCCTGACCCTCCACGGCGGGCAGCGGGTCCGGTCGGTCGCGTTCAGCCCGGACCGCCGGACCGTGGCCGCCGTCGGGGCGCAGGACGGCCGGCTGACGCTGACCGACACGGACCGTCCAACCCGGACGGTGACGCTGGCGGCCTCGATGGCGCCCGCGCACGGCCGGAACGCGATGGCGTTCAGCCCGGACGGGCGCACGCTCGCCGTCGTGGCCGGCCCCACCACCCTTGCGCTGTGGGACGTGACCGAGCGGACCCGGCCCGTTCAGCGGGCCACGGTCGGCGGCACGATCGGCTTCCAGAGCGCGGTGGCCTTCAGCCCGGACGGGCGCACGCTGGTCACCGTCGGCGACGACCGCACGCTGACCCTCTGGAACGTGGCCGGCCGCTCCGCCCCCGGGCGGCTCGCCGTGCTGGCCGGCCACCTGGACGCCGTGCTGTCGGTGGCCTTCAGCCCGGACGGGCGCACGCTGGTGAGCGGCAGCCTGGACACCACGGCGATACTGTGGGACGTCACCGATCGCGCGCGACCGCACCGGTTCGCCACGCTGACCGGCCACGGCGGCTGGGTCGGGTCGGTGGCGTTCAGCCGGGACGGCCGCACCCTGGCCACGGCCGGGCAGGACTACGCGGTGACCCTGTGGGACACCGCCGGCCCGGCCGTGCCGATCCGGCTGACCACGCTGCGCAGCACCGCCGGCGACGGGGGACGCGCCGTGGAGTTCAGCCCGGACGGGCGCACCCTGGCGGTCACCGGCCCGGCCGGCGGCGACCACCCGACCGTCGCGCTGTGGAGCTACCGCAAGCTGAACAGCCTCCGCGCCGACCCGGCCCGGTACGCCTGCGTCACCACCGGGCGCGGCCTGACCGCCGGCGAGTGGGCCCGCTACGTGCCCGAGTTCCCGTACCGGCGGACCTGTTCGCCCTGACCGGCCGGCAGCGGGCCGGTGGGCAGGTCGCGGCGGATCAGCTTGCCGGTCGGGTTGCGCGGCAACTCGTCGAGGAACACCACGTCGCGCGGCACCTTGAAGCGGGCCAGGTTGGCCCGGACGTGGTCCCGGATCTCCTCGGGGTCGCGCGCCGATGCGCCGGTGGGCACGACGAACGCGCGCAGCCGCGTGCCGAACTCGGGGTCGTCGACGCCGATGACGGCCGCCTCGAGCACGTCGTCGCGCTCGGCCAGCAGGTTCTCCACCTCGAGCGGGTAGACGTTCTCGCCGCCCGAGATGATCATGTCGTCGTCCCGGCCGTCGATGAAGAGCAGACCCTCGGCGTCGAAGTGGCCGCGGTCGCCGGTGGCCATGTAGCCGTCGATGACCTGCTTGTGCCGGCCGTCGGTGTAACCCTCGAACGGGATGCCGGTGCGCACGAACACCCGGGCGATCTCGCCGGGCGCCGTGACCCGCCGGCCGTCGGCGTCGAAGAGCGCGACGTGGACGGTGACCGGGGGCCGGCCGACGGTGCCCGGGGCCCGCCGCGCCTCGTCGGGCGTGGCCACCGAGGCCACCGCCACCTCGGTGGAGCCGTACACGTTGTGCACGACGTCGCCGAAGATGTCCTGGAACCGGTTGGTCAGCTCGGGGGCCAGCGGCGATCCGGCGACGAAGACGGTCCGCAGCGAGCTGGTGTCGTACCGGCCGATCACCTCCGGGCCGAGCGCCAGGATGCGGGTGAGCATGGTCGGCACGGCGACCAGCATCTCGGCGCGGTGCTCGGCGATGGCCCGCAGGATGCTCTCGGCGGAGAAGCGGCGCATCAGCACGGCATGGTTGGCCAGCGACAGCCCGACGGTCCAGGCCCCGAACCCGGTGCTGTGGAACAGCGGCGAGGCGATCACCACGGCGCCCCGGCGCGGGAACGGGATCCGGTCCGCGATCAGGGCGCTGGCCAGCGGCGACACCTTGGTCCGGGGAGCGCCCTTGGGCAGCCCGGTGGTGCCGCTGGTGAGGATGATGAACCCGCCGGGCCGGTCCGGCAGGGGCAGCGGCGTACGGGGATGCGCGGCGATCAGCTCGTCGATCGACGGGCCGCCGGCGCCCAGGGTGAGGTAGCGGGAGACGGTGGCCGGCAGCCCGTCGACGACGTCGGCGAACTCGCTGTCGTACAGCACGACCCGGACCTTCTCCCGGGCCGCCACCTCGATGAGCTGCTGCTTGGCCAACCCGGTGTTCATCAGCGCCAGGCGCAGCCGGGCCCGGGCGGTGGCGCTGATGGCCAGCAGCAGGCCGCGGTGGTCGCGGGCCAGCACGGCGACCACCGAGCGGTCCGGCAGGCCGAGCCCGTGCAGGGCGTGGGCGAGGGCGTTGGACTGCTCGTCGAGCTCGCGGTAGGTGAGGGTGCCGCGGTCGTCGGTGACCGCCGGGGCGTCGGGGTGCTCGGCGGCGGCCTTCATGATCAGCGCCGCCTGGGGTCCGAGCCGGGCGTTGTGCACGGCGGCGCGCAGCAGCCGGCCGGGGCGCAGCAGGTTGACGATGCCGATCTGGTGCATGCGGCGGACGGCCTGCGCGTGTTCGAGCGTGTTCCTGATCATGATCGGCACCTCTGTTCGGCGGGGTCGTGCACGTCCACCGGGCCGGTGACCTCGGCGGTGATGCCGGCGAGGCGGTCGCCCGCCGCCGCGCTGCTCCAGTCGCGATGCTCGTCGACGATGCGCCGGGCCAGGAGCGCGGCCGGCGGGGCGGTGGCGGCGATGCGGTGGGCCAGGTCGAGGGCGGCCGGCAGGGCGGCGCCGGGCGCGGTGACCCGGTTGACCAGCCCGAGCTCGTGCAGCCGGCGGGCCGGCAGGGGCTCGCCGGTGAGCGCGAACTCCAGCGCGGTGGCCCGGGGCAGGCTCCGGGCCAGCCGCAGCAGCGCGCCGGCCGCGGCGGCCGGGTCCCGCTGGACCTCGGGGAGGGCGAAGGTGGCGTCCTCGCCGGCCACGATCAGATCGGCGGCGAGCGGGAGGCCGCCGGCCGGGGCCGCGCCCTCGACGGCGACGATCAGCGGCTTGCCGGGCGGCCGGGCGGCCGGGCCGAGCGGATCACACCGGGCGGCGACCGGATCCGCGGCTGGTGTGACTGCCGGGCCGTCCGGGTCCACGCGGGACGCGGTGTCGCCGCCCGGAGCAGCGGCCGGGCCGTCCGGGTCCACGCGGGACGCGGTGTCGACGCCGGTCAGCACGGCGACCCGGGCGTCCGGGTCGGCCTCGAAGGCGTCCATCGCGCGTTCCAGGGCCCGGGCGGTCGCCGCGTCGGCGTGGGCGGCGGGCCGGCGCAGCCGGATCACGGTGACCGGGCCCTGCCACTCGACCAGCACCGGCGGCTCGCCGGGCGGAGGCAGCGGCGCGGGCGTGGTGTCGGCGACGGCGAACCCGTCGCCGGTGACGTCGATGCGCCAGCCGAGCGGGTCCTCGGTGCGGAGCCGGTCGATCAGCGCGCGGTCGCGGGTGCGGCGGACCACGCGCGCGCCGTCCGGGGTGAGGGCGGTGACGATGCCGGACTCGGGCTCGCCGTCGCGGCCGTACGCGACGGTGCAGGCCTCCAGGACCGCCGGGCCGGTCCGGGCCGGGCTGACCGCACGGACGGCGGGGCGGGGCCGGCGCAGGTCGGCGTCGAGGTCACGGTATCCGCGCCCCGGCGGGCGGGCGGAGAACACGGCGACGGCGTGCTTGGTGAGGTACCACCCGACGGCGGTGGCGAGGCCGTAGCTGTCCGGGTCGGCGCGCAGCCGGGGCACGAGGTTCGCGACGGCATGACTCGCGTAGTTGTTGCCGGGCCCGCCGGCGAAGGTGAGTCCCCCGGTGACGGTGAGCGGACGGGCCGGGTCGTCGATCGGCAGCGCGAGCTCGGCCGCGGCGACCTCGACCGCGGAGGGGAAGCAGGCGTACAGGTCGAGGTGGCGGATGTCCTCGATGGACAGTCCGGTGTGGCCCAGCACGGCCCGTCCGGCGGCGCCGAGCGCGGGCGAGGCGGCCAGGTCGGCGCGCTCGGTGACGTACCACTCCTCGGTGGCGTGCGCGCCGGCGTGCGCGAACACCCACCGGTCCTGGGCGATGCCGGCCCGCCGGGCGGCGTCGGCGCTGCACACGATGATGCCGGTGGCCTGGTTCACCTGCAGGTGGGCGGTGAGCAGCTTGCGGTACGGCGCGGCGATCGGGCGGTTGGCGCCGTCCGGGGCGGCCAGCTCGTCGGGGGTGCGCCGGCCGGGCAGCCAGGCGTACGGATTCGCCGCGGCCACCTCGGACAGGCGGGACCAGAGTCCGGTGATCCGGGCCTGGTGCGCGGCCGGGGACAGCCCGAGGCGCCGGCGGACGGCGGACTCGATGAGCGCGTACAGGTGGACCGGCGCGACCAGGCCGGCCGCGATCTCGGCCTCGTTGTTCGGCGGGGTGTGGGCGCCGAGGGTGCGGGCCGGGGCCGTGCCGTCCGGCTGCCGGGGCCAGGCCAGGTCGCGGCCCGCGCGTTCGGCGGCGGCCGCGGTGGCGGCGGCCTCGGCCCCGCCCAGCAGGGCGACCGAGACCCGCCCGGCGGCGATCGCGGCGGCCGCGTCGTTGAGCAGCCGCAGCGAGCCGTCGCCGCCGAAGATGCCGCTCTGCACGGTCTCCGCCGGCCGGGCCCCGACCGCCTCGGCGATCAGCGCGGCGCCGTCCGGGTACTGCCAGGAGACGCTGGCGACGTAGCCGACCGCGTCGGCGCCGGCCAGCAGCTCCTCCCCCACGCCGGCGTCCCCGGCGGCCAGCCGCAGCGCGCGCACGGCCAGCGACACCGGATCGCCGCCCCGGGGCTCGGTGGAGCGTTCGCACACCTGGCCGACGCCGACCACGACCGGGGTCCACGGGTCGAGGTCAAGGCCGGTGCGCTCGTGGCGGATCGGGGCGGGCCTGGTCCTCGGCGCCGCGGCGGTCGGGCGGTTCGCCGGGGCGGCGACCGCGGGCGGATGCGCGGCCGGGACGTCCCGCACCGCGGTGGTCAGCTGCTCCAGCGACTTCTGCACGGCTTCGGCGAGGTTGCGGGCCAGCATCGCGCCGAGCGGCCCGTCCGCGGTGCCGCCCTCGACGCCGCCGTCGCAGCGCACCACCGTGCCGGCGGCGGTGGGCGCGAGCGACAGGTAGAAGCCGACGGCGATGCCCATCGGGCCGGTGCCGTCCAGCCAGACCGTGCGTGCGGGCTCCGCGCCGGTGACCGTCCAGCGCACCTCGCTGGGCACGCCCATCAGGGCGACCCGCTGGGCGAAGCGCGCGCCGGGGACCAGCGCGGCCGGCGGAGGCGCCGGCCAGCCGGCGTGCAGCACCAGCCAGTCGCCCATCCGGGCGGGGTCGGCCAGGACCGCGAAGACCCGCTCCGGGTCGGCGGGGACCTCGGCCGAGGCGACGCAGGGGTACGCGAAGACGCGCGGCGGCTCGACGGGGGGCGGGACGTGCCCCCGCGCCGATCGCCGGATCGCCCGGCGCAGCGTGGTGGCGGCCACCGCTCGGCCCACGGCGAGGCCGGCTCGGAGTCGCGCGTACGGTCGCGCAGCGGGCATGGAGGTCTCCCTAACAGTCTGGCGTGACGGTATGTGAGTGACCTGGGTCACGGCAAGCCCTGGCTTCGGCCTGGTGGCCCCAACTAACCGTCAGGGCGTACGGTATGTGCCGTGACAGCGGAAGCCCGCCGGCGAACCCAGGCGCAGCGCAGCGAGACCACCCGGTCCAAGATCCTCGACGCCACGGTCCAGTCCCTGGTCGAGCGCGGCTACGCCGAGACCACCACCGCCGAGGTGCTGGCCCTGGCCGACGTGCCCCGCGGCACGCTGCTGCACCACTTCCCCACCAAGGTGGACCTGCTGGTCGCGGCGGTGCAGCACCTCGCCCGGCGGCGGCTGGAGGCGCTCTCCGCCGAGATCGCCGGCGTGCGCACCACCACCACCGGCGACGGCGCCGGCCGGCTCGACGCGCTGATCGACATCATGTGGCGGCACTTCTCCTCGCCGCTGTTCTGGGCCGCGCTCGAGCTGTGGACCGCCGCCCGCACCGACGCCGAGCTGCGCGCCGCCCTGACGCCGGTGGAGAAGGAGGTCTTCGGGGTGCTGCACGAGCGCTCCCGGGACCTGCTCGAGGAGTCCGCGCCCGGCGACCCCCGGCTGGCCACCGTGGTCCAGCTCAGCTTCGAAGTGCTGACCGGGCTGGCCATGACCGGCCTGGTCAGCGGGGACCTGGCCCAACGCGAGGTGCTCATCCGGCGCTGGAAGCGCGCCGCCGCCATCCTGCTCGGCCGGCGCGACCCGCAGACGCTGGTCGAACGCGGCGCAAAGGAGATCCGACCATGACCGACGACCCCTTCGAGACCACCGAACGGGCGGCGCTGCGCGAGGCGACCGCCCGGTTCGTCCGCCGCGAGATCACCCCGCACCTCGACGACTGGGAACGCGCCGGGGAGATCCCGCGCGGCCTGCACCGGCGCGCCGCCAAGGCCGGCCTGTACGGCATCGGCTTCGCCGAGGAGCACGGCGGCGACGGCGGCGACACCGTGGACACGGTCGTCGCCACCGAGGCCTTCCTGGAGGCGGGCGGCTCGTCCGGCTGCCACGCCGCGCTGTTCACGCACGGCATCGCGCTGCCGCACATGATCGCGGCCGGCGACTCCGCGCTGATCGACCGGTTCGTCCGCCCGGCCCTGGCCGGCGAGGTGGTGTGCGCCCTCGGCGTCACCGAGCCGGACGCCGGGTCGGACGTGGGCGCGCTGCGCACCACCGCGGTCCGCGACGGCGAGCACTACGTCGTCGACGGGGCCAAGATGTTCATCACCTCGGGCACCCGCGCCGACTTCGTCACCACCGCGGTGCGCACCGGCGGCCCCGGCGCGTCCGGCATCAGCCTGCTCGTCGTCGAGCGCGGCACGCCCGGCTTCACGGTGTCCCGCCGGCTCGACAAGATGGGCTGGCTCTGCTCGGACACCGCGGAGCTGTCGTTCGCCGGCTGCCGGGTGCCGGCCGGCAATCTGATCGGGGCCGAGAACTCGGGGTTCGCGCTGATCGCCCAGGTGTTCGTGCCGGAACGGATCATCGCGGCGGTGCACGCGTACTCGGTGGCGCAGCGGTGCCTGGACCTCACGCTGGCCCACGCCCGCGCCCGCTCGACCTTCGGCAAGCCGCTGATCGCCCGGCAGGTGGTGCGGCACAAGCTGGTCCAGATGCGCCAGCGCATCGAGCTGGCCCGCACGTACACCCGGCGGGTGGCCGCCCGGCACGCGGCCGGCGAGCTGGTCGTCGGCGAGGCCTGCCTGGCCAAGAACGCCGCGGTGGACGCCGTCAAGCACGTGGTCGACGAGGCGGTCCAGCTGCACGGCGGGATGGGGTACATGCGCGAGTCGGAGGTGGAACGGCACTACCGCGACAGCCGGATCCTCGGCATCGGCGCCGGCGCCACCGAGGTGATGACCGACCTGGCCGCGAAGATGTTCGGCTACGACCGCTGACCGCCGCGGCCCGGGCCGTCAGGAGGTCAGGTGGAACTGGCTGATCACCGAGCGCAGGTTCGCGGCGGTCGTGGCGAGCTCCTGGGCGGCCCGCTGGGTCTGTGCCGCCGACCGGGTCGCCTCCCGGGAGGTGGTGGTGACCGCGGTGACGCGTTCGGCGATGTCGCCGGTGCGCCCGGCGGCCCGGGCCACCCGGTGGCCGATCTCCTCGGTGGAGGCCGACTGCTCCTCCACGGCGGCGGCGATGCCCTGCTGGATGTCGGCGATCTCGTTGACGGTCGACGAGATGCCGCTGATCGCGGCCGCGGCGTCGGTGCTGTCGGCCTGCAACGCGGTGATCTGCCGGGCGATGTCCTCGGTGGCCTTCGCCGTCTCGCTGGCCAGGTCCTTGACCTCGCCGGCGACGACGGCGAAGCCCTTGCCGAGCTCGCCGGCCCGGGCCGCCTCGATGGTGGCGTTCAGCGCCAGCAGGTTGGTCTGCTCGGCGATCGCGGCGATCACCTGGGCCACCTGACCGATCTGCGCGCTGGAGCCGGACAGCTTCACCACGGTGCGGTTGGCGCCCTCGGCGGCGATGACCGCGTTGGCGACGATCGTGGTCGCCGAGGTGGCGTTGCCGGCGATCTCGGAGATCGCCGACCGCATCTCGTCGGTGCCGGTGGCGATCGCCTGCACGTCCTCGCTGACCTGGGTGGCGCTGCCGGCCGCCGCGGCGGCCTCGACCGAGGCCCGCTCCGCGCCGGCGGAGACCTCGCGGCTCACCTCGGTCAGGGCCTCCGCGGACTCGGCCAGGGTGGTGGCGTTGCGGGAGATGTCGGTGATGGCCGTGCCGACGCGGTCGACGGTGGTGTTGAGCGCGGCGCCCATCGCGCCGAGGTCGTCCTGGGCCCGCACGGTCAGCCGATGGCGGAAGTCACCGGCCGCCACCCGTTCGAGCAGCGCCTTGGTGGCCGCCACGGGCGCCGCGATCAACCGGGCGACGAACCAGATCACGATGCCGACCAGCAGGGCGGACAGGATCGTGACGGTCGCCAGCACCAGCTTGGTGCGCGTGTCGCCGTCCTGTGCGGCCGTCACGTCCCGGGCCGCGCTCTCGCCGAGCAGCGTCTTGAGGCCGTCGCTACCGGCGTCCAGCGCGTCCCAGTGCTCCTGCGTGGTGTCGAAGGTGGCCTGCGGCAGCACCCCGGACACCTGCGCGAGCCGGGCGGCGTCGTCGAGCACCGGCTGGATCGTCGGCAGGTACCGGGCGACCGCGTCGTCGATCCCGGCGTCCAGATCCACCGACCGCAGCGTCGCCTGCTGCTCCGCCAGCTCGCCCGCGTGCTCGGTGAGCTGGTCGATCACCTCCGCCCGCCGCTCGGCGGACACCGCCTGGGTCAGGATCGCCGCGTCGGCCAGCACCACCGAGGCGGTGTGCTGGGAGTCGATCGTCCAGGCCAGGGCCTCCGCGACCCGGAACGCCCGATCGGCGCGGTCACCGGCCGCCTCGGCCTCCACGTAGCCGATCGTGCCGACGGTCAGCGAGGCGGCGATGGCCAGCACGCCGATGGCGGCCAGGCGGCGCTTGACGGTCCATGGCACGGGAGCGCCCCCTCGTCGTCTGCCCGACGGGCGATGCATTCCCCCGTCCCCGGTGACGGTCTCACGGTGCCCGCCGGCCCGGGGCCGGAATCAGGCAGAATGCCGCTCAGCGCTCGGCGGCGTAGTCGCGCATGGCCCCGGCGACGTCGTGCAGGAACCGCGCGGTGGCGGCGGCCTGCTCGGGGGTCAGCTGCCCGGCCGCCTCGTCGATGCGGCCGAGCAGCGGGGCCAGGGCCGCGAAGACCTCCTCGTACGCCCGGTCGGTCGCGACCACGGACTGTCGCCGCCGGTCCGACGGGTGCGCGACCCGGCGCACGTGCCCGGTGCTCTCCAGGCGGTCGACCAGCGTGGTGGCCGACGCCGACCGGATGCCCAGGCGCTGCCCCAGCTCGCTCGGTCCCAGCCCGTCCGCGCTGGTCACGACGTGATCCAGCGCGGTGACGTCGGTGAGGCCGAGGGCCAGCCGGCGCGCCACGCTCTGCACGGCTTCGCCGTTGGCCCGCAGCATGTCCCGGACGGCGTACGCCAGCTCGCTGTGTCGTGGTGCCCGCCGCTGCCCGGTCATGGCGCGATTCTACGGCAGGCAGGTAGCTAGATTCTCTAGTTACCTGTATAACGAGAATCATGATGTCGGAGAGAAGTGACCGCCGCCGCTGGCTCGGCCTGCTCGTGGTCAGCCTCGGCGTCGCGATGATCATCGTGGACGCGACCATCGTGAACGTCGCCGTCCCGTCGATCATCAAGGACCTCGGCGCCACCTCCAGCGACGCCCAGTGGATCCAGGAGTCGTACACGCTGGTCTTCGCCGCCCTGCTGCTGGTCGCCGGCCGCACGGCGGACCGGGCGGGACGGCGCCGGCTGTTCCTGATCGGGGTCGTGGTGTTCGTCCTGGGCAGCATCGGCTGCGCCCAGGCGCCCGACCCGCCGCTGCTCATCGCCTTCCGCCTCGTGCAGGGCGTCGGTGGGGCGCTGATCCTGCCCGCCTCGCTGTCGCTGCTGAACGCCACCTTCACCGGCCGCGAGCGGGGCATCGCCTTCGCGGTGTGGGGCTCCACCATCGGTGGCACCGCCGCGCTCGGCCCGCTGCTCGGCGGCTGGCTGACCACCGAACTGTCCTGGCGGTGGGCGTTCGGCATCAACATCCCGCTCGGCGCCCTCATCATCGCCGGCGCCCTGCTGCTGCTCCCGGAGTCCCGCGAGCCCCGCGACCGGCGGGGCAACGACTGGGCCGGCGCCCTGATCTCCATGGTCACGCTCACCGGCATCGTCTTCGGCCTCATCGAGGGGCGCAACTACGGCTGGTTCGAGCGCACCGGCCCGGTGGACGTGGCCGGCTTCTCCTGGACGGCGCGGCTCTCCCCCGTACCGGTGGCCCTCGCCCTCGCCGTCGCCGGCGTGATCGCCTTCGTGGTGGTCGAACGCCGCCGCAACGCCGCCGGCAGATCGGTGCTGCTCGACCTGCGGCTGTTCGCCATCCCGTCGTTCCGCAACGGGAACCTGGTGGCCGGCATCGTCAGCCTCGGCGAGTTCGGCCTGCTCTTCTCGCTGCCGCTGTGGCTGCAGAACGTGCGGGGCTACACCGCCTTCGAGGCCGGGCTGGCGCTGCTGCCGCTGGCCGCCGGCAGCTTCCTGGCCAGCGGCCTGGCCGCGCCGCTGACGGCCCGGCGGGGCGCGGTGTTCTCGGTCCGCCTGGGCATCCTGCTGGAGCTGGCCGGCGTGGCCGGACTCGGTGTGGTCGTCGCGCCGGGCACGCCGTGGTGGGCGTTCGCGCCGATGCTGTTGGTCTACGGCATCGGCGTCGGGCTGGCCACCGCCCAGATCACCGGCGTGGTGCTGGCCGACGTGCCGGTGGCGATGAGCGGCCAGGCGTCCGGCACCCAGAGCACCACCCGGCAGCTCGGCTCCGCGCTGGGCATCGCCGTGCTCGGCACCGTGCTGTTCACCACGCTGGCCGGGCACCTCGGCGCCGCGCTCACCGACCGCGGCATCCCGGCCGGGGAACGCGACGCCGTGATCACCGCGGTCAAGGACAGCGCGGGGGCGGCCATCGGCGGGCTGGCCGCGGATCCGGGCACCGCGCCGCTGGCCGACGACGCGCGCCAGGCGTTCTCCACGGCGACCCGGTGGACCGCCTTCACCGCGACCGGTTTCCTGCTGATCGGCCTGATCGCCTCGGCGCGGCTGGGCCGGGGTCGCCGGGACCCGGACCCGCCGGACGGCCGGGCCGCCGAGGCAGCCGCGGCCGGGGGCTCCGGCTAGCCCGCGGAGGCCAGCCGGAACGAGCCCTTGCCGGCGCACTTCGCCGCGTACATCGCCTCGTCGGCGGTGCTCAGCAGCATCGAGGTGTCCTGGTCCCGGCAGGTGGCCTGGGCCACGCCGACGCTGGCGCGCACCCGTACCTGCTCGCCGCCGGGCAGCCGGCAGGGTTCGCCGACGGCCTGCACGATCCGGGCGGCCACGACGGCGACCTCGCCGGGCTGCGGCTGGTCGACCAGCACGGCGAACTCGTCGCCGCCGAGCCGGGCGACCACGTCGCCCGGCCGCACGCTCGAGCGCAGCCGGGCCGCGGTCTCCACCAGCACCGCGTCGCCGGCCGCGTGGCCGTACGAGTCGTTGACCGGCTTGAAGTCGTCGAGGTCGATCAGCAGCACGCCGACCTGGCCGTCGCGCCGCAGCGCCGCGCCGAGCCGGTCGAGGAACTGCGCCCGGTTGCCCAGGCCGGTGAGGCTGTCGGTGAACGCCATGACGTGCAGGCGCTCGGCCAGCGCGTCGCGCTCGCGCAGCAGCCGGGCGTTGTCGAGGAACGCGGTGAGCTGGCGGGCCACCACGATGCCGGTGATCGCGGCCAGGCCGACGATGGCCACCCAGGCGCGCAGATCGAGCCCCTTGACCGCCAGCGTGACCACGAGCAGCGCGAACGTGGCGACCAGCGCCGCGTACGGCAGCAGGCTGAAGGGGCGCTTGCGGTTCTCGGCGCGCCGGCCCCCGCCGACGTGCAGGGAACGGCACTGCGACCAGGCGGCGACCATGAGCAGGGCGTGCGAGGAGGCCGTCATCGCGAAGATGACGCCCGGGTGCCCGGCCCGGACCAGTTCGGGGCCCAGCGCGCGGGACATGCCCTCGACGGCGGCGGCCAGCGGGCCGAGGACGCCCATGTGCCACCGGAAGGGCGCCACCCCGCTCAGGAAGAGCCGGGCCACGGCGAACGCCGTCACCATCGCCACCACCGGGCCGGCCGCGACCATGACGAGGTCGTGCGCCCGGACGGACAGGTCGTCGGTGGTGCTCGACACGGTCCAGTAGAGCCCGTACGCGCCGGCCGCCACCACCACCGTGGCCACGTCCAGCAGGTAGCAGAGCCGCTCGTGGGCCGACCGGTGCGGAATCGGGTACGTCAGCACGACGACCGTCAGGATCACGCAGCCCAGGCCGAGCGCGCCCGTGCGGACCGCCCCGGCGCCGGTCAGCGCCGCGAGCGAGAACGGCGCGCCGAAGGAGGCCGCCAGCTGGGCCCACTCCCCGGCGCTGAAGACGCAGCCCGCGACGGCCATGGCGGTCCAGAAGCGGCGGCGCGGATCGGCCCGGTCCATCTGCCGGCTGGCCCGGAACGCGTAGTACGACATCGCCGACGCGAACAGCGCTACGGCCAGCCAGCAGCTGAGCACCTGCACGCGCAGGCCGGCGGCGGTCGAGACGTACCAGCCGGACAGGGCGAAGGCGGCGGTGACGGCGGCGCCGGGGAGCGCGGCGCTGCCGCGGGTGCGGCTCGAGCACGCTCGTAGCCGCCCGGCCCAGCCGTCGGCCGGTCCCGCCACCCGTGTCGTCATCTGGTTTCCGCCCCCGCCACTGCACCGTCGACGGTGGCGGCGTCGCGGGGTTCCGCTGCGTCGACCGTCTCCCGGTGCTATCGGCCAGCCGCGGGCCCGGTTGAGGAAGTCCGCCCGCCGCGACGACTCCCGTCAAGTCGGCACACAGTCCCACTAAACCTGACCAATCATTGAAATTGACATCCATCGATGCCATACTCTTGGGAGCGCTCCCATTTCCCTTCCCAGCGCCGCCGAACGGAGGACGAACCATACCTTCCCCCCAGCCCCGACCCCGCGGTGGACGACCCCGGTCCGCCGCCCGTCAGCCCCTTCGAGCGCTCGTCCTGCTGCTCACCCTCGTGCTCGGCCTGCTGCCCGCGGCCGGCCCGGCCCAGGCCCACGGCACCATCGTCGACCCGGCCTCCCGCGCCTACCAGTGCTGGCGCGACTGGGGCAGCAACCACACGAACCCGGCCATGCAGCAACAGGATCCGATGTGCTGGCAGGCGTTCCAGGCCAACCCCGACACCATGTGGAACTGGATGAGCGCGCTGCGCGACGGCCTCGGCGGCAACTATCAGGCCCGGACGCCCGACGGCCAGCTGTGCAGCAACGCCCTCGCCCGCAACAACAGCCTGAACACCCCCGGGGCGTGGAAGACCACCACCGTCGGCCGGACCTTCACCGTCCACCTGTACGACCAGGCCAGCCACGGCGCCGACTTCCTGCGGGTCTACGTCAGCAAGAACGGGTTCGACCCCACCACCCAGCGCCTCGGGTGGGCAAACCTCGACCTGATCACGCAGACCGGCCGGTACGCGCCCGCGCAGAACATCTCGTTCACGGTCTCGACCTCCGGCTACACCGGACGGCACACCGTCTTCGTCATCTGGCAGGCCTCGCACCTCGACCAGGCCTACATGTGGTGCAGCGACGTGACCTTCGGCTGAGCGGCGGCCCCGGCGGCCCCTGCTCCACCCCGGCCCAGGACCTCCGCGTCCTGGGCCGGCGCCCGGTGGGTCCGGGCCCGGTCACCCGCCGGCCGCCAGCAGCCGCCCGGCCAGCACCCGGCACCGGTCGACCAGCTCCGGCGGATCCAGCACCTCGAAGTCGTGTCCCAGCAGGAGCACGTGCAACAGCACGAAGTCGAGGCTGCCGGCGCCGCTGAGCACCTCGCACCGCCCGTTCCCGCGCGGCCGCACGACCGCCGCGGACGCCGGCAGCTGCGCGCGTACGGTCTCGGCCGGCGCGTGCAGCAGGAACCGCGCCCGGTGCGGGTAGACCCGGCTGGCCACGCTCTCCTGCACGTACGCCGCCGCGTCGGGCGCCGGGCGGGGGCGGAAGTGCCAGGCCCGGGCGGCCACCTCGGTCATCCGGTCGACGCGGAACGTACGCCAGTCGTCGCGGTCGAGGTCGAAGGCGACCAGGTACCAGCGCCGGTCGGAGGCGACCAGGCGGTACGGCTCGACCCGGCGCCGCCGTACCTCACCGCCGGACGGATAGCCGAAGCCGGCCTCGGCCGCGTCGCGGCAGGCCCGGGCCAGCGTCATGAGCACCTCGGGATCGACCGGCGTCCGGCCGCCGCCGAAGGACTCCACCGAGCCGGAGAGCGCCCGGACGTCGTGCCGCAGCCGCAGCGGCAGCACCTGGTCGAGCTTGGTCAGGGCCCGCAGCGCGGCGTCCCCGGCGCCGGCGATCGCCCCGCCCGCCCCGGCCAGCAGCGAGACCGCGGTGGCGATCGCCTCCTCGTCGTCGAGCAGCAGCGGGGGCAGGTGCTGCCCGGCGCCGAGGCGGTAGCCGCCGCCGACCCCCTGCGCGGCGTGCACCGGATAGCCCAGCGTGCGCAGCCGTTCGACGTCGCGGCGCACCGTGCGCGAGGTCACCCCGAGCCGCTCGGCGAGCTCCGGGCCGGTCCAGACCTGCCGCTGCTGGAGCAGGCCCAGCAGGGTGAGCACCCGCTCGGTCGTGCCCCGTTCGCCGCCGCTCGCCCCGTCCATCTCTCCACCCTGGCAGACATAGCGGACCGATACTGTCCGCCAGGGCTGGCAAGGTGGTCGCCATGGACCACCGAGAACGGAGAACCCGATGAGCCGCGAGATCCAGGTGACCTTCGACGCCCACGACCCGGCGGCGCTGTCGTCCTTCTGGCGCGACGTGCTGGGCTACGTCCACCCCGGCCCGCCCGGCGTCGACCTGCCCGCGGGGGCCGACCCGCTCGCCGCCTGGGACGACTTCCTCGACCGCGCCGGCGTGCCGCCGGAGCAGCGCAACACCCGCTCCGCGATCGAGGACCCGGACGGCCACGGCCCGCGGCTGTTCTTCCAGCAGGTGCCGGAGGACAAGGCCGGCAAGAACCGCGTCCACCTCGACGTCCGGGCCGCCCCGGGCGTACGGGGCGAGGAGCGGATGGCGGCGCTGGAGGCCGAGTGCGACCGGCTCGTCGCGCTGGGGGCCAAGCGGGTCAGCCGGGCCGAGCCGGAGCCGCCGCTGAGCCTGGGCTTCATCGTGATGACCGACCCCGAGGGCAACGAGTTCTGCCTCGACTGACGGCGTCGCGCGACTCGTCGCCGGGGTCCGGGCCTCACGCGTGCCGGTGGTGCGGTGCTGTCACCCGACCGGGCGTGCGGTGCCGCCCACCAGCAGCGCCAGCCCGGTGGCGACCAGCGCGGCCGGTCCGGCCCAGCTGAGCGACGGCCGCCACACGTCCAGGGCGGCCAGCAGCAGCACGGCCCCGGCCACGGCGGCGAGGACACCCATCGCGACGGCGAACGCCGTCCGTTCTCTCGGCTCACTCATGCCACACCTCGATCAGTCCGAGCCCGACCCGGGCGTCGATGTCCACCGCCGGTCCCGCGCCGGCCTGGGTCCAGCCGGCGTCGATCCCGTTGTCGACGGAACGGCCGTCCACCTCGATGTCGCCCGAGCCCACCGCCGAGACGACGCGTACCGGGCCCCCGGCCGGCACCGTCAGGGACAGCTTGCCGATGCCGACGGCGACCTCCATCCGGCCGCCGGCGGGCAGCGCCCGCTCGGTCAGATCGACCCGCAGCTCGCCGATGCCCACCACGGTGTGCACGGGCCATTCGGTCGCGGCCGGCGCGACGCTGCGCTGCCCCACCGGTCCCGCGTAGCGCCGCACCGGCAGGGCGGCCAGGATCGCGGCGATCAGCAGCAGCACGCCGGCCGCGGCCAGCGCGCCGGGGACGCGCCGGAGCACCAGGACGGCCAGCCCGACCGCGAGCAGGCCGACCGCGGGTAGGACCCGCCAGGGCACCGGTACGCCGAGCCCGTCGAGCAGCCACGCCACCCCGGCCGCGACCACCAGCAGACCGGCGATCAGCGGACCCCACCGCGGCGCGGTCCGGCCGCCCAGCCCGGCCGGGGCCGGCACGGTGGTCATCACCGCCTCCGGTCACGGGTGGCGGAGATCAGCACCAGGACCCCGGCCAGAATGATGATCAGCGGCCAGACCAGGGCCACGTCGAACCACGGCGCGACCAGGCGCAGCAGCAGCACGCCGCCGAGCGCGACCAGCACGATCCCGGCGTACCAGGACAGTGAGCCCGGGGAGGACCGGGCCGGCGCCGGCTCCGGCTCGCCGGCGTCGTCCGGGACGGCGATCCAGGCGATCACGTACGCGAGCACGCCGAGCCCGCTCGCCAGCACGAGCGCCACCGCGGCGATCCGCAGCAGCACCGGATCGACGCCGAGGTAGCGGCCCAGGCCGCCGCACACGCCGCCGATGACGCGGTCGCTGCGGCTGCGGCGCAGCCGGCGCACCGGGGACTCCGGGAGTGGCGGTGGGGTGGGTGGATAGGCACCGATGGATGGCGTAGTCATGACGCACACCTCCCGTCTCCGAGGCTGGCCGCACCCGGCCCGGCGCGCCAGGGGCCGAGGACCCGGACGGTACGAGGCCTCCGGCCCCTGCCCGGCCGGCAGCCCGCTCCCGGTGACGTGAGCGGCCGCCGACGTCATCCGGGGCCCGGCCGGCCGACAGCCGTTCGGTCAGCGCCGCCGACCCGGACGGCGGCGGGAACGACCATAGCGTTGCGCCCCGACGTATTGAATGGCGACTTAACGAAGGGTTAAGGTGGCCGCACTGGCCACATGGGACAAGCGGGGCTCAGACGATTCCTCAGTGGCCCATTTCCGTACACGCCCACGATGATCTCCCGGCGCGCGCATGATCCTTGTTCGCGCGGCCGGAAGGGCGTGTCCGTTACTGGCGGAAAACGGCCGGGTCGGGCGCGAATGGGTCTTGATAAACGTCGATGGCGATCGCTGTGTTACTTCGGCGAAGGGACACATTCGCAATGCGCAGACGTCGGGCCCTCATCGTTTCCGGATCTCTTTTCGCGCTGGTGCTGTTCGCCGCGGCCGGGCCGGCCGCCGCCGGCGGGGCGGGCCACGCCCGGGCCGCGACGCAGGCCCACGCGCACGCTCCGGACCAGGACGAGCTGCGCGAGCACCTGGCCCAGGACCTGGTGGGCACGCCGATGCGGGTCATCGAGGAACGGAGCGCCCGGAACGCCGCCCGGATCGAGCGCGAGACCGGTCGGCGCCCCGGCACGGCGCGGACCCGGGCGAGCGTCGCCGACGACCCGGGTCAGTCGGGATCGTGGAGCCCGGTCATCGGCACGAGCGTCGTTCCCGTGTTCGAGGCGGTGCTGCCCAACGGCAAGGTGCTGATCTGGGACTCCGTCGGCGACAACGCCGCCGAGTCGTACCCGGACCACAGCTTCACCCGCGCGATGGTCTGGAATCCGGCCGACGACACCGCCAAGCGGGTGGATCTGCAGGGATCCAACATCTTCTGCTCCGGCTTCGCGCACCTGGCCAACGGCAACATCCTGGTCGCCGGCGGCAACGCCAACGCCAGCCTGGAGGGCACGGTCCGGACCTACGTGTTCAACTGGCAGACCGAGACGTGGACCCGCGGCAAGGACATGGCCGCGGCACGCTGGTATCCCTCGGTGGCCGAGACGGCCAACGGCGAGGAGGTCATCATCGGTGGCGGCCCCACGACCGCCGAGGTGTACCAGACGAACGGCGCCGTGCGCGCGCTGACCGGGTTCACCAAGTACAGCGCGCGGCTCTACCCGTTCCTGGGCTCGCGGCCCGACGCCCAGCTCGGGCTCGTCGGCCCGTACGCCACCGGGTACACGGTCACCACCGCGGGCAACGGGGTGATCACGGCGACCACCACGCGGGACAGCATCTCGCGGGACTACGGGAGCTTCTCCACGTACGACATCGGCAGGACCCTCGTGGTCGGCGGCGGCAACATCACCGAGGACGGGGTCGCCAAGGTCCCCACCCGCACCGCCGTCGTGCTGGACAGCCGGACCGGCCTGGCGCCGTCCGTCGCCGCCACCGGCTCGCTGTCGACGGGACGGCGGCAGCTCAACGCGACCCTGCTGGCCGACGGCTCGGTGCTGGCCACCGGCGGCATGACCAGCACCGCCACCTCACCGCTGGTCGACCTGAACCACGCCGCGACGGCCGCGGAGCGCTGGGATCCCGCCACCGGCCAGTGGACGGTGCTGGCCGGCGCGAGCCGGGTCCGGCAGTACCACTCGACCGCGGCGCTGCTGCCGGACGGCCGGGTCATGACCGGCGGCGGCGGCATCTGCGGCATCTGCATGACCGCCGGCTACCTGGAGAAGAACATCGAGTACTTCACCCCGCCCTACCTGTACGACAAGGACGGCAGCGGGCGGCTCGCGACGCGGCCGGTCATCTCCACGGCGCCGACCGGCGTGGGCATCGGCGCCACGTTCACCATCTCCTCCGCGCAGGCGTCGAGCATCCGCAAGGTGGCGCTGGTCGGCCTGGGCGACGTGACCCACAGCGTGAACCAGGGTCAGCGCTACGTGCCCCTGACCTTCTCGGCCTCCGGCACGACGCTGACGGTCACCGGGCCGCCGAACGGTGGGGTGGCCCCGCCCGGCTTCTACATGCTCTTCGTCGTCGACGACGCCGGAGTCCCGTCCGTCGCGAAGATGGTGCAGGTCGCCAAGGGCCCGAGCCCGGTGATGAGCCAGGTCAGGAACAGCACCGGACGGTGCATCGACGTCCCGTTGTCCGCGACGGCAATTCGTACTTATGTGCAGGCCTACGACTGCAACAACAGCAAGGCGCAGGCGCTGACCCGGCTGCCCGACGACAAATCGGTGCGCGTGCTGGGCAACTGTCTCGACGTGCCGTCGCGGAATTTCGTGGCCGGCCAGAAGGTGTGGACCTACACCTGCAACAAATCAATCGCCCAGACCTGGCAATTCGGTTCGGACGGCACAATGCGGCCGACCGGCAATACCGCGGTGTGTCTCGCGGTGGCGTCCGCCGACAACAAGGCGGCGATTCTTCTCGGCACCTGCAACGGCAGCGCCGCGCAGAAATGGACGTGGTGACGATGAGCTGACGGCGGCGGTCACCGCCGGTTCGCGGCCTCGTACCGGTCACCGGCGACCGGTTCGAGCCAGGTGGTCGGGTCGCCGCCGTCGGGGCCGGCCTCCAGCATGGCCAGGTGGCTCATGAAGGTGTCCGCGGCGGCGCCGTGCCAGTGCTCCTCGCCGGGTGGGCAGACCACCGTGTCGCCGGCCCGGGCGCGCACCACGGCGCCGTCGCGGGTGCCGACCAGGGCGACGCCCTCGGTGACGTGCAGGGTCTGCCCCACGGCGTGGGAGTGCCAGTTCGTGTGCGCCCCCGGGGCGAACCGCACCAGCGCGACGGTCAGCCGCGAAGGGCCGGTGCCCTGCTGGATCGGCGTCATGTAGACGTCCCCGGTGAACGCCGTGGCGGGCATCTTGACGGTGGCGCTGACGGTCCTGAGTTCCATGGCGCTTCCTCTCGATCGACGTCGTCCAGCCAAGCGCACGGACCGGGCCGGCATCCAGTCCCTGCCGGTGCCGGTACCGACAGGACCCCCTTCGCGGCCGGCTGCCGTAAGTTCGGTGCCGTGAGGGCGATCGTGTTCAGCAGCACCGGTGACAGTTCCGTCCTGCGCCTGGCCGAGCGGGAGGTCCCGGAGCCCGGTGACGGCCAGGTCCGCGTGCGGGTGATGCGCTCCGGGGTCAACCCGACGGACTGGAAGCGGCGCTCGGCCGGCGACCCCGGCTTCGCCGAGGTCACGCCGAACATGGACGGCGCCGGCGTGGTGGACGCGGTCGGACCGGGCGTGCTGTCGCTGCACGCCGGCGACCGGGTGTGGGTCATGCTCGCGGCGCACAGCGGTCCCTTCGGCACCGCCGCCGAATACTCGATCGTGCCGGCCGCGCACGCCTTCCCGCTGCCCGAGGGGATCGCGTACGACGTGGGGGCCGCCCTCGGCGTACCCGCGATCACCGCGCACCGGGCCCTGACGGTGGCCGAGGGCGGTCCCGCCCGGCTCAGCCCCTTCGCGATGGCCGGCCGCACCGTGCTGGTCGCCGGGGGCGCCGGCGCCGTCGGGCACGCCGCCATCCAGCTCGCCCGCTGGGCCGGCGCGACCGTCATCACCACCGTGAGCAGCCCCGGGAAGGCCGCGCTGGCCACCGCCGCCGGGGCCCACCACGTCGTCGACTACCGGCACGGCGACGCGGCCCGGGAGATCCGCGCGGCCGCCCCGGACGGCGTGGACGTCGTCGTGGAGGTCTCCCCGGCCGGCAACGCCGAGCTGAACCGGGCGGTCGTCGCCAACCACGCCACCATCGCGATCTACGCGAACAACGGCGGCGACACGGCCGCGTTCGACATCCGCCCGCACATGATGCTCAACACCCGGGTGCAGTTCCTCATCCTCTACACGCTGGGCGAGCCGGCGCTGCAGGCCGCGGCCGAGGACGTCGGCGCGGCGCTGCGCGACGGCGCGCTGCCCGTCGGCGAGGAGCACGGGCTGCCGCTGCACCACTTCCCGCTGGAGCGCACCGCCGACGCCCACGACGCGGTCGAGCGGGGCGTGGTCGGCAAGGTCCTGATCACCCCGTAGGCGGCCCGTCAGCGCCGCCCGACGAGCTCGCCCACCTCGGTCCGGGACGAGACGCCCAGTTTGCGGAGGATGTTGGAGACGTGCACGGCGGCGGTCTTCGGCGAGATGTACAGACGCCGGGCCAGTTCCGGGTTGGTCAGCCCGTCGCTGATCAGCACCGCCACCTCCCGCTCGCGCGGGGTGAGCGCGGCCGGGCCGGTGACCGCCGGCGGCGCGTCGGCCGGGGCCAGGCCCAGCCCGGCGCGGACCCGGGCGAGCTGGGCCACCCGCCAGCCGCCCCAGTCGGCCAGCAGGTCCGTGGCCGCCGCCACCTGCGCGGTGGCCTCCTCGCGACGGTCGCCCGCGAGGAGGCAGCGGGCGGCGCCGACCCGGACGGTGCCGCGGTTCGCCGGCCCCAGGATGTGCGCCTCGGCGACGGACAGGTAGCCGGCCAGCGCCTCGGCGGGCCGGCCGCGCGCCTCCGCGAGCTGGGCCTCGACCAGCGTCCGGTAGGCGTCCCAGACCTCGGCGTCGAGCAGCGCGGCGGCCAGCCGGTCCAGCCGGTGCGCCGGCAGGCCGATCTCCAGCGCGGCGGAGATCAGATCGTGGGCCTGCTCCCCGCTGCGCCACGTCTCCCCGGCCAGGGCCGCGACGAGCTCGTCCAGCCCCGCCTCGGCGCGGGCCCGGTCGCCGCGGCGGCAGGCGAGGTGGAAGGCCAGGCCGGGGATGGTGGTCGGCGGGTTGTTGGGCACCGCCGCCAGGTCGGCGACGAGTTGCTCGACCCGGTCCAGCTCGCCGGCCTCCAGGTAGAGCCCGGCCAGGAAAACCCCGTGGTAGTCGGCCCAGCGGCCGCGGCGCCGGTAGCCGCGGTCCTGCTCGCGGCCCTCCTCCAGCGCCGCGATCGCGGCGCGCAGGTCGCCGGCCCGCAGCGCCAGCCGGGCCCGGCCCTGGAAGTACGTGGCCACCGCGAGCGACTCGAAGCCGGCCCGCTCGGCGTCGACCCGCATGCGTTCCAGGATCTCGGCGTGCTCGGCCGGCGAGGTGGGCGGCTCGCCCTGCACCAGGTTGCTGAGGGCGCGGGCGGCCAGCACCCACTCGCCGGCCCGCTCGGCCTCGTCGACGAGTGTGGACAGGATCTTCCGGCCGGCAGCGGCGGTCTGCGGGCGCTCGGTGAGCGTCGAGCCCTTCTCGACCAGCGCGGCCAGGCGGACGCCGGGCAGGTCGAACTCGTCGGCCAGGGCCAGCGCGCGCTCCGACCAGAGCAGCGCGGCGTCGAGGTCGTCACGCAGGTACGCCGACTGCGCGATCGCGGTCATCGCCCGCGCCTGGTCGGCGCCGGGCGGCAGCTGGGCGATCAGGGTCTCGATGTCGTGGGTCAGGGCGCGCATCTCGTCGGTCTCCCGGGACTCCCAGGCGATGCGGACCAGCAGGTACAGCGACTCGGCCCGGTCGGTGCTGGTGCCGGCGACGTCCCGCCAGCGCCGGCCGTAGCGCAGGGCGTCGTCCAGCAGGCCGGCCAGCCACGCCGCCCGGGCGGCGCCGGCGAGCAGGCCGGTGTCGTCGGGCGCCTCGTCCAGGCCGGTCTCGGCCAGCTGCAGGGCCTGGTAGGCCGAGCCGATGGAGAGGTAGAGCGCGGTGCCGCGGCGGGCCGCGGCGATCATGTCGTCGTACCGGCCGGCGCCGCGGGCGTGGTGCGCCACCATGGCGGGGTCGGGGCCGTCGTCCCCGGCGCCGCCCGGGACCGGGCCGACGGCCGATCCCCTCCGCAGCAGCACGTCGAGGGCCGCCTCGTGCAGCCGGCGGCGCTGCCGGCTGAGCATCTGGTCGGCGATCGCCTCGCGCACCAGCGCGTGCCGGAACGCGAACTCGTCCTCGCCGGACTCGACCAGGACGCCCCGGGTGACCAGGCCGCGCAGCACGGCGATGAGCTCGTCCTCGCCCGTGCCGGTCACCTCGGCGAGCAGGTCGAACGGGATGCGCTGGCCGAGCACGGTGGCCGCCTCGACGACGCGGTGGCTGAGCGGGTCGAGGTCGTCGACCTGGCGGCGCAGGACGTCGGCCAGGCTCCACGGCAGCGGCTGCTCGACGAGCGCCTCCATGTCGTACCCGGGCAGCGCGCGCAGCAGCTCCTCCAGGAAGAACGGGTTTCCGCCGGTGCGGTGGTGCAGCGCCGTCGCGGCGCGCAGCGGCGCCGGCGCGCCGGTGGCCGCGGCCAGGAACGCCGCGGTCTGCGCGCGGGTGAGGCGGTCCAGCCGTACGTGGGTGACGGTGTGCCGGCGTTCCATCCGGGCCAGCAGGCCGGCCACCGGCTGGCGCCGGGTCACCTCGTCCGGCCGGTACGTGCCGATGAGCAGCCGGGGCCCGCGCTGGTCGGCGATCCGTTCGAACAGCGCCGCGCTCTCCGAGTCGGCCCAGTGCAGGTCCTCGAAGAAGACGACCGCGGGCGCGTCGCCGATCAGGTCGGCCAGTAGGGCCAGACCGGTGTGCAGGCGTTCGACCGCGCTGCGCCCCGGGTCCGCGAGGGCGGCCAGCTGCTCCTCGTCGACTTCCGGGCGGCCGTCGACGGCGTCCAGGAGCACCTCGTACGGCCGGGACAGCGAGCCGGGCTCCGCCTGGCCGACCAGCACCACGGTCTCCGCGGGCAGGGTGGCCAGCAGCTCGTGCACCAGCCGGGTCTTGCCGATGCCCGGCTCGCCCGCGATGAGAGCGACGGCGGGCTCACGCGCCGCGGCGAGCCGCGCCAGCCGGCGCAGCTCGCCGTCCCGCCCGATCATCACCGGGCCGGCGCCGCCGCCGAGGGTTCGCACGGCCTCAGGGTACCGGTGGGCCGGCCCCGGACGGCCGGGGCTTTGCGGGCCCGGCGGGCCGTCCGGGCGCGGGTGAGCAGGCGTGCCCGGTCGGCCTCGGCGATCAGCTCGCGGCGCCGGTCGTTCGCCAGTACCAACAACAGGTCCGGGTGCATCCACATGGCTTGTCTCCTCGTCAACCGGTGATAGCTCGATCCTCGGTCGGACAGGGTTCCGCCACATCGGCCGGGCTTACCTATCTTCGCTGGTCAGCAGCGTTCAGACGGGCCGGCGAGCGGCCTAGGCACACCTAGGCGCGGCCATCGCTCAGCCGTGCGGCCGGTACTCGACCGCCTGCAGCGCCCACCGGTTGCCGTCCGGGTCCCGGAAGTGGACGAAGTGGCCCCACGGGTGCACCTCGACCTCACCGGCCTCGATCCCGGCGGCCAGCAGCTGGTCCCGGGCGGCGTGGGCGTCGGCCACCACCACCTGGATCTCCTGGGTGCCCGGCGTCTTGCCGGTCACGCCCTCGCCGATCATGATGGAGCACGCCGACCCGGGCGGCGTGAGCTGCACGAACCGCAGGCCGTCGCGGACCTGGTGGTCGTGGTCGGCGCTGAACCCGAGCCGCTGGTAGAACGCCTTGGCCCGGTCGACGTCGGTCACCGGCACGGGGATGAGCTCGATCTTCCACGTTGGTGTCATGGGTCCATCGTGTCCGGAATTGCGGTCAGGTTCCGACCTGTGGGTCGGCCGGACGGTCGCCCGCCGGGCCCAGCAGGGCCCGCACGCCGGCGAGGTAGCCCTCGGTGTCGGTGCCGGCGACCAGCAGCCGTTGCAGGACGAAGCCCTGCACCAGCCCGAGCATGGCCGCGCCCACCTGCTCGGGCACCGCGTCGGCGCCCAGGTGGCCGGCGGCCTGCCAGCGGCGGGCGGATTCGGAGAAGTATCCCCGCAGCCGCCGGTACACCTCGTCGGCGCGGGCGGCGAGCTCCGGGCTGCGCAGCGCCTCGGCCCACACCTGCACCCCGATCCGGGTGACGTCCACACCGAGGACCGGGTGGTCGGCGATCCGTTCGCTGACCGCCTCGAGGACGGCGGTGAGCACGTCGGTGGGTGACGGGGTGGCCCCGTCGGCCAGCAGCAGCGCGAACGTCTCGTCCGCGGCCGACAGCGCCTGTTCCGCCACGGCCCCGATCAGCTCCTCCTTGCTCCGGAAGTAGCGGTACACCGCGCCGGCGGACAGCCCGGACGCGCCGATGATGTCGGCCATCGACGTGGCGTGGAACCCGTTGGCGGCGAAGAGCCGGGCCGCCGCGACCACGATCTCGCCGCGGCGGTTGGTCCGGTACTGCTCGGAGACGCGTGGCATGCCCCGACAGTAAAGCGAACGTTCATTCTTGACAAGTCGTCACGCGCCGCGCACCATCGTAAAGCGAACAACCGTTCTCTTTTGAGGGAGTCGACATGGCCGTGCCCGTCTCGCCACCAAGGGACACCTCGTCGCCGTCGTCCTGGGCCCGGGTGGCCGGCGCGGTCGCCCTGCTGACCCTGATCATCAGTGTGTTGCTCACCGCCTTCGCCTGGCCGTCCGTACGGTCCTCGGTGCACGACATCCCGCTCGCCGTCGTCGGGCCCGCCCCGGCCGCCGACCGGGTCAGCGCGTCGCTGGCCGAGCGGATGCCGGACGCCTTCGCCGTCACCGAGGTGGCCGACACCGCCACCGCCGAACGACTCATCCGCGACCGCGAGGTCTACGGGGCGATCGACGTCAGCGCGGGCCCGCCGCGGGTGATGATCGCGTCGGCCGCGAGCGCGCCGGTGGCCCAGGCCCTGCAGGGCGTCGCGACCGCGCTGGCCCGGGCGCAGGCGCCGGCGGGCAGCCCGGCGGTCGCCGTGCGCGACGTCGTGGCCCTGCCCGCCGACGACCCGCGCGGCGCCGGCCTGGCCGCGGGCGCCCTGCCCCTGGTCATGGGCGGCCTGCTCGCCGCGGCGCTGCTGACCAGCCTCGTCCGCGGCACCGGCCGCCGGGTCACCGGCGCGCTCGCCTTCGCGGTCACCGGCGGCCTCGCCATGGCGGCGATCCTGCAGTTCTGGCTCGGCTCCCTCGACGGCGCCTACCTGGCCAACGCCGGCGCCGTCGCCCTCACCATCGCCGCCACCGCCCTGACCGTGCTCGGCCTGGAATCGCTGCTCGGCGCGGCCGGACTCGGCGCCGGCGCCGCCGTGATGATGCTCATCGGCAACCCGTTCGCCGGCACCAGCACCGCCCCCGAGATGCTGCCCGGCTGGTCCGGCGCGCTCGGCCAACTGCTCCCGCCCGGCGCGGGTGGCCATCTGCTGCGCTCCACCGCGTTCTTCGACGGTCACGACGCCGCCCGGTCCCTCACCGTGCTGACCGCCTGGGTCGTGCTCGGCGCCGCGCTGTGCCTGATCAGCGGCGTACGCGCCCGCGGGCGCAGCGGGGCGACGATCAGCGCCACGGTCGCGCCGTCGCCGTCGCCGTCGCCGTCAACCGCGGCCGCCTGACCGGACCGGCCGCTTTCCACATTGACTAATCTCGATGGCAACGGGAGGCTGGGAGACATGCCGCGCCGCCCGGGAACCACCATCGCCGCCGTCCTGCTCACCGCCGGCGCCCTGGCCGCCGGGGTGCTGACCGGCCCGGCCGCGCACGGCAGCGACCGGCCGGTCACCGCCGGCCCCTCCGCGCCCAACCCGTCGCCCTACCCGCCGACCGCGCCGGCCGGCCCGGCCGCGACCGCGGTGCACGCGGCCTCGGTGTCGCTCGCGTGGACCGCGTCCCGGCCCGGCTGCTGCCCGGTCGACCACTACGAGATCCACTACAGCCTCGCGTTCGACGACGTCGTCCGGTCGGCGGACGCCGGGAACGCCACGGCCACGACCATCACCGGCCTCGCGCCCGGCCACGAGTACACGTTCCGGGTCGCGGCCGTCGACGTCGTCGACCACCGATCGGCGTCCTCCGATCCCGTCACCGTGGTCACCCCCGCCTCCGACACCGCGGCCGACACCACCCCGCCGAGCGCGCCGGCCGGCCTCACCACGACCGCCGTCACCTCGTCCGGAGCGGTGCTCAGCTGGTCCCCGTCCACCGACGACGTCGGGGTCGTGGGCTACGACGTCTACCGGTTCGACGGGTGGTACACCTCCACCCTGCTCGGCAGCACCGCCGGCACCACCTACGTCGCCCCCACCGGCGGCGGCCGGATCCTCTTCTACGTCCGGGCCCGCGACGCGGCGGGCAACGTGTCGATCGCCTCCAACACCGTCACCACGGTGACCACCACCCCGCCGCCGACCACTCCCCCGGTGACCACCGAGCCGCCGGCGCCGGCCTGCGCCGTCGGCTACCGGGTCACCTCGGCGTGGGCCGGCGGCTTCGTGGCCGAGGTGACCGTCACCAACGCCGGCGCCGCCACGCTCGACGGCTGGAGCCTCACGTTCACGTACGGCGGCGACCAGCGCCTGACCGCGTCGTGGAACGGCGACTTCACCCAGTCCGGCCCCGACGTGACGCTGACCGGCGCGTCCTGGAACCGCACGCTGGCGGCCGGCGCGAGCACCACGGTCGGCGTGCTCGGCAGCTGGCGGGCCGGCAACGCGCCGCCCACCGGGTACGCCGTCGGCGGCCGGCCCTGCGCGGCCGCCTGACCGCGGCCCGCCGTCACTCCGCGATCGTGCCCCGGTGGCGCAGGATGCGGCGCACGCCCAGGCCGGCGAGGCCGAGCCCGGCGCCGGCGACCAGGAAGCCCAGGAACAGGAACAGGTAGATCGGGCTCATCCCGAGGGTCTCCCGCTCGGTGCCCAGCACCGTGCCGATCAGGAACCCGAAGAGCGGCCCCAGGACGGCCACCCCGCCGCCGAGCACGACCAGCCACACCCCCGGGGGCACGGGCGTCAGCCGGATCCGGCGGCCGGGCTCGGGTACGGGGCCGGGATCAGTCGTCATCGCGGGTCCTTTCCGCGGGGCGGGCCGCCGGTGCGGCCCCGTTGACGCCCGGCGCCGCGCCGCCGCGGAACGCGTCGAGGAACGGGCCGATGATGTCGATGGGCAGCGGGAAGACGACCGTGGAGTTGTGGTCCGCGCCGAGCTCGAGCAGCGTCTGCAGGTAGCGCAGCTGGAGGCTCGCCGGGCTCTCGCTGAGCGTCCGGGCCGCGTCCCGCAGTTGCGCCGAGGCCTGGAGCTCGCCGCGGGCGTTGATCACCTTCGCCCGGCGTTCCCGCTCGGCCTCCGCCTCGCGGGCCATGGCCCGCTGCATCGCCTCGGGGATCTCGACGTCCTTGATCTCCACGACCTCGACCCGGACGCCCCACGGCTCGGTCATGGCGGCGATCGACTTCGCCAGGTCCTCGTTGAGGTCCGCCCGGTGCGCGAGCAGCGTGTCGAGGTCCGCGCGGCCGACGACCGACCGCAGGGTGGTCTGGGCGATCTGGGAGGTGGCGACCGCGTGGTTCTCCACCGACATCACGGACTTCACCGGGTCGACCACCCGGAAGAGCACCACGGCGTTCACCCGGGCCGGCACGTTGTCGCGGGTGATGACCTCCTGCGGCGGAATGGTCAGCGTCACCACCCGCAGATCCACCCGGACCAGCTTGTCCAGCCCCGGCAGCAGGACCCGGACGCCCGGTCCCAGCGGCTGGCGCAACCGTCCCAGCCGGAACGCCACCCCGCGCTCGTACTCCTTCAGCACCCGCAGCGAGGCCACGACGGCCAGCAGCAGCCCGAGGGCGAGCACCGCAACGATGATCACCGGATGGCCCCCGGCCCGCGCCGGTCCGAGCCGTAGCTCGCCCGCCGGCGCTGCGCGGCGGCCGCGGCCGCCGCGCGCTCGGCGGCGGCGTCATCGTGCGAACGGTGTCGTACGCCCTCGGGGATGAACACCGGGATGCGGCGCAGGTGGGACCAGAGCGGCAGGCTCAGCAGCAGCGCCGCGGCCATGGCCCCGACCAGCACCAGCAGGGCGTCGGGTCCCGGCCCGGTGAGCGCGGTGCCGAGCGGCCACACCAGGCCCAGCACCACCACTACGCAGGCGATCCCCCGGTGGAAGCGCGCCGCCTCGGAGGCCGGCCACGAGTCGACCAGGCGGTGCACCTCCCGCCCGGAGGCGGAGGTGGTGCAGCCGGCCTTCACCGGGCAGGCGTTGCAGACCGACGGGGTGCCGCGGTAGCGCATCACCCGGTTCCGCGCGTCGAACGACTGCGGCCACAGCCACTGGTCCTGCGGGCACTGCCAGGCGTCGTGGTCCCGGTGATAGACGAAGCCACCGGCCGGGCCGCCCTCGGCGATCGACGCCGCCCGGCGGGCCAGCCCGTCGATGACGTACGCGAGCCCGACCAGCGCCACGCAGTAGCCGGCCGCCAGCCAGTCCTCCACCGTGACCGCGGCGGCCGAGAACCCGCTCACGGCTCCTCCCCCTCGGTCCGCCGGTCGGAGGCGTAGCGGCTCCGCGACCGGGGCGCCTCGGCCCCGGAGCCGGTCAGGACCGGGCGGCCCGTCCGGTCCTGCGCCGCCTCCGGGGTCTCCTCGACGTAGAGGGTCTCCGGCGGCAGCTCGGTCGCCGTCGGCCTGATGCCGTAGCGGACACCGAGCCAGGTGATCCACAGGAACGGCAGGACGCCGCCGACGATCAGGATCAGGTCGCCGGGCATCCGCAGCCATTCGAGCACCGCGTTTCCCGGCTCGGTGAGGTAGCCGAGCGTGCGCGCCTCGAAGTACCCGTCGTCGACCGAGTGCCACAGCTGGAGGATGCCCAGCGGGAGCAGGGTGACGAAGACCATCCAGGCCAGGCCGATGTTGAGCGACCAGAACGACGTCCGCGCCAGCCGGTCGGGCCACCTCGACGCCGGGATCAGGTAGCGCAACGCGAACAGCGTCAGGCCGACCGCGAGCATGCCGTAGACGCCCATCATGGCGCCGTGCGCGTGGTTGGCGGTCAGCGCCGTGCCGATCTGGAAGTAGGACACCACCGGCAGGTTGATCAGGAATCCGAAGACGCCCGCGCCGACGAAGTTCCAGAAGCCCACGGCCACCAGGAACATCACCGCCCAGCGGTGCGGGAACGGCGCGCTGCTGCGGGTCTGCTGCCGGGCCCCCAGCTGCAGGAACGTCCACGCCTCGACGGTCAGGAACGTCAGCGGGATCACTTCGAGCGCCGAGAAGAACGCGCCGAGGGCCATGTGCTCCACCGGCGTGCCGGAGAAGTACAGGTGATGCATGGTGCCGATCACGCCGCCGGCGGAGTAGAGGATGACGTCGAGGAAGATGAGCTGGATGGCGATGCGGCGCCGGACCACGCCCAGCATCACGAAGACGTAGGCCACCATCACCGTGGTGAACAGCTCCAGGAAGTCCTCCACCCAGAGGTGGACGACCCAGAACCGCCAGAACTCCGCGACGGTCAGCCGGGTCCCGGTGGAGGCGAGCATGCCGACCGCGTAGAACGCCGGGATGGCCAGGCCCGCGTAGAGGAACAGCCACGGCATGTTGAGCTTGTGCTCGGTGCGCAGCCGCGACCGGAGGCCGCGATAGACGATCGCGATCCACAGGAACAGCCCGACGGTCAGCAGCGCCTGCCAGAACCTCGGCAGGTCCAGGTACTCCCACTGCTGGTCGAACAGGATCGACCCCTTGGCCCAGCCGGCGCCGAAGATGCTGACCGCCTCGCCGGTCAGGGAGCCGACGACCACGACCACCAGCGCGCCGAGCAGACCCCAGGCCAGCCAGTGCTGCCGCCGGGGCTCACGGCCGGCGATGATCGGCGTGAGGAAGATGCCGGCGGCCAGGAACGCCGCCGCGGTCCAGAACAGCGACAGCTGCACGTGCCAGGTGCGGGCGAGGTTGAACGGCAACACCCGGGCCAGGTCGATGCCGAAGAACGTGCTGAGGTCGGCCCGGTAGTGCTCGATCGCGCCGCCCAGCAGGGACTGGGCCAGGAACAGCGCGGCCACGACGAAGAAGAACCACGCGGTGACCTTCTGCGCCCTGGTCACGGGCACCTCGCCGGGCTGGCGGAAGGCCAGGACCGGCTGCTCGGCGGCGTGCCAGCCGAGCGTCCGGCTCCAGCGCCCGTAGAGCGCGAACAGCGCGCCCAGGCCGACCAGCAGGGCCGTCAGCGACAGGCCCGACCAGACCACGATGTCGGCCGTCGGGGTGTTGTCGACGCGCGGCTCGGACGGCCAGTTGTTGGTGTAGGAGTAGTCGTGGCCGGGCCGCTCGGCGGCGCTCGCCCACGCCGTCCACGAGAAGAACGCGGTCAGCTCGTGGATCTCCCGGCGGTCGGTGATCATCCGGGGTGGCAGGCCGTACCGCGTGCTGTCCGTGCCGAAGAAGTCGGCGTAGTGCCGGGTGGCGTCCTCGAACGCCGAGACCTGCTCGGCGGTGAACACCAGCTCGCCGCTCGCCTCGTCGTACCGGTTCGCCCGCAGCATCCGCTTGACGGCCTCCGCGGGCTCCGGCTGCCCGGCGGCGGCGAGCTCGTTCCGGATGTGGTCGGCCGAGCGGCGAAGGTAGTCCGCGGTGTAGTCGGGGCCGAGGTACCCGCCGTGACCCATCACGGAGCCGTACTGCTGCAGGCCCCGGCGCAGGAACGTCTGCTGCCCGGCGGTCACGTCCGCCCCGGTGTAGACCACCGCGCCGCCCGGGCCGGTCACCCGCTGCGGCAGCGGCATCGAGTCGGTGTACGTCCGCAGCGCCAGCACACCCATGACGAGAAAGCCGAACAGCATGACCAGGGCCACGCCCTGCACCCAGCCCTTGGACAGGCTCAGCTCGGCCCGTCCGGGGTCGTCCACCCGTACCCGATCAGACAAGTCCGCGGCCTCCGTCCCGCCCGGCGACGTCCCCGACCGTATCGACAAACACCGATGACGCGCAGCCCGTGGTGCACAGCCTGCGAAACATCGCCGGTATCGTCGCGGTTGACGCCGCGGAACGGGAGACCGGCGGGTCCGGAAAGGCTGGTGGAGGCGGTGAAGAGGCAAGGGACGGCGCTGCGGCTCACCGTCTTCGTCGGTGAGTCCGACCAGTGGCGCCACAAGCCGGTGTTCACCGAGATCGTGCACCGCGCGCACGCCGCGGGCCTGGCCGGCGCCACCGTGCTGCGCGGGGTCGAGGGCTTCGGCGCGTCGAACCGGGTGCACACCACCCGGCTGCTCTCGCTGTCGGAGGACCTGCCGGTCGCGGTCATCATCGTCGACGAGCAGGACAAGATCCGCGAGTTCCTGCCGCAGCTCGACGAGCTGATCACCGAGGGGCTGGTGATCCTCGATCCGGTCGAGGTGATCCGCTACCTCGGCCGCCCGCCGAGCGCGCCGTGACCGTGCTGCTGGTCGCGCTCGGCGCGGCGGTCGGCGCGCCGCTGCGCTACCTGACGGACCGGGCGATCCAGGCGCGGCACGACTCGGTGTTCCCGTGGGGCACCCTCACGGTGAACGTGGCGGGGTCGCTGCTGCTGGGCTTCCTGACCGGCCTGCCGGCCGGGCCGGCGGCGGCGGCGTTGCTGGGCACCGGCTTCTGCGGGGCGCTGACCACCTACTCCACGTTCAGCTACGAGACGCTGCGGCTGGTGCAGGACGGCGCCCGGCTCTACGCCGCGCTCAACGTGATGGTCTCGGTGGTGGCCGGGCTCGGGGCCGCTGCCACCGGCCTGCTGCTCGCCCGAGCCATCTGGTGACCGCGGCGTCCGACCCCGCCGACTTCGCCGGGGTGCTGGCGCTGGCCTCGGCCGCCGCGTTCGCCCTGGCCTGGCTGTCCGCCGTGGCCGGGTTCGGTGGCGGGGTGCTGCTGCTGCCGGTGTTCACCGTCCTGTTCGGGTTGCGCGTAGCGGTGCCGCTGCTGACCGTCACCCAGCTGGCCAGCAACGGCGCCCGGGTATGGCTCAACCGCGGGGAGCTGCGCTGGCCGATCATCGGCCGGTTCGCCGCCGGCGCGGTGCCGCTGTGCGTGGCCGGCGGCCTGCTGCTGGCGCGGGCGCCGCTGGCCGGCCTGCAACGGCTCCTCGGCGTGTTCCTCCTGGTCGTGGTGCTGTGGCGGCGGCTGCGCCCGCATCCGCGGACGCCCGGCCCGCGCACGTTCACCGCGATCGGGGCCGCGTCGGGCCTGGGCTCGGCGCTGCTCGGGTCGGTGGGCCCGCTGACCGCCCCGTTCTTCCTCGCCGCCGGCCTGACCCGGGGCGCCTACATCGGCACCGAGGCGGGCTGTGCGCTGCTGATGCACCTCAGCAAGCTGGCCTCGTACGGCAGCGTGCACCTGCTCGGCGCCCGGGTGCTGCTGCTGGGCGCGGCGCTGACCCCGGCCACCCTGGCCGGGGCGTGGGCCGGTAAGAGGACTCTGGGACGGGTCAGCGACCGGCTGTTCGTGCTCCTCGTGGAGGCCGGCCTGGTCGGCGCCGCGGCCCTGCTGCTGATCGGCTGGTGACCGGCGGCGACGCCTTGTCCGCCCACTACTCGGATGCGTATACTCGCCGACGAGTATGGAGGTGGAGAGGTGGCCGAGCGGCGTCGGGTCGGCAATCTCCTGGCCCTCGGCGTGCTGTCGGCGGTGGCGTTCCGGCAGATGCACCCGTACGAGATGGCCGGCGCGCTGCGCGGCTGGGGCAAGGAGCGGGACCTGCAGATCAAGTGGGGCTCGCTCTACACCGTCGTGCGCAACCTGACCAAGCACGGGCTGCTGGCCGAGGTGGAGAGCACCCGGGCGGGACGGCGGCCCGAGCGCACGGTCTACCGCATCACCGACGCCGGCCGCGCCGAGCTGGTCGACTGGACCCGGGAGCTGTTGTCCGCCGCCGAGCCGGAATTCCCACGGTTCCGCGCCGGGCTGTCGGTCATGTCGGTGCTGGCCCCCGACGAGGTGGCGGAGCTGCTGCGCCGGCGTCTCGCCGCCGTCGAGCGGGAGATCGCCGGGGCCCGCGCGACCATCGACGAGCACTCCCCCCGGGTGCCCCGGCTGTTCCTGATCGAGGTCGAGTACGACCTGGCCATGCTCGCGGCCGAGGCCACCTGGATGCGCTCGTTGCTGGCGGAGCTGACCGCCGGCACGCTGCCGGGGCTGGCCCAGTGGCGGCGGGCCCACGAGACCGGCGAGATCACCGCCGAACTGGCGGCGCTCGCGGAGACCGGCATCGCCGGAACCGGAGAGGACGAGCCCACCGCAGACCCGTCCCGCACCTGAAGAACGGCCCCGGCGACCTGCTGCAACAGGTCACCGGGGCCCACACCCCTCGGCCCAGACCATGGGATCGGCCCCGGCCCGAAGGCGGCAACCACAGGATATCCGGGTCCTCCCACGGCGGTTCGAGCACGACACCGCAGGAGGAAGAACCATGCGACACGTACGCACGGCCGTCGTCATCGGCGGCGGCATCGCCGGCCCGGTCGCGGCGCTGGCCCTGCACAAGGCCGGCATCGAGGCCACCGTCTTCGAGAGCCACCCCACCTCGGCCGACGGGGTGGGCGGCACCATCGCCCTCGCCCCCAACGGCCTGGCCGCCCTGGACATCGTCGGCGCCGGGCAGCCGACCGTCGCGGTGGGCCGGCCGGCCGGCCGCCAGGTGCTGCGGGTGGGCCGGGGCCGGCGGATCGACCTGCCCGCCCCCGCCGGCGTCGGGCCGCTGCAGGTGGTGCGCCGCGGCGACCTGTACCGGATCCTGCGCGAGCGGGCCGCCGCCGAGGGCATCCGCATCGAGCACGGCCGGCGGCTCGTCGGCGCCCGCGAGGAGCCCGACGCGGTGACCGCCGTCTTCGCCGACGGCGGCGAGGCCCGGGCCGACGTGCTCATCGGCGCCGACGGCGTGCACTCCATCGTCCGCGGGCTCATCGACCCGGCGGCGCCCGGCCCGCGGTACACCGGGATGCTGTCCTTCGAGGGCGTGTCCGCGGCCGAGGTGCCCGAGGAGCCGGGGACCATGACGTTCGCGTTCGGCCGGCGCGGCTACTACCTCTACTGGCCGGCGCCGGGCGGCGGCACGACGGTGGGCATCAACCTGCCCCACCCCCGGCCCCTGACGATCGGCCAGGCGCGGGCCGTGCCCAGCGAGCAGTGGCTGCGCACGCTGGGCGAGGTGTACGGCGAGGACACCCCGGGCGGCGACCTGGTCCGCCGCCTCGCGCCGGCGGACCTGCAGGTCAACGGGGCGCTGTTCAGCATGCCCCCGGTGCCGCACTGGCACCGCGGGCGGATGGTGCTGGCCGGCGACGCGGTGCACGCGCCCTCCAACAGCTCGGGTCAGGGCGCGTCCCTGGCCGTCGAGAGCGCCGTCCAGCTGGCCCGCTGCCTGCGCGACCTGCCGGTGCCGGCGGCCTTCGCGGCCTACGAGCGGCTGCGCCGCGCCCGGGTCGAGGAGGTGGCCGCCCGCGCGGCCACCATCAACCGCTCCAAGACCCCGGGCCCGGTCGCGCAGGCCCTCATGCCCATCCTGATGCCGCTGGTCACCAAGCTGGTGCTGAAGCCGGAGAAGACCCTCGGGCCGGTGCAGCGCTACCGCATCGACTGGCCGGCCCCGGCGACGACCTGACCGGGGTACGCCGGACCCGGTCGCCGACCGCAGCACCGGGCCCCCCGCCTCCGGCGGCTGCCGACCGCGACGCCGCGGTCGGCAGCGCCGGAGCGCGACCGCCGGGCTGGATCAGCGGTACAGGTAGGCCCGGTCGCCGCGGTTGGACAGCAGCTGACCGAGCACGTTGATGTCGACGATCCGGTCCGTCTCCACCAGCCCCCGGGCCGTCAGGTCGGTGACGGTCCCGCCGCGCCACAGGGTGGGCAGGTCGCGCCCGGCGGCGTTCTGCGAGACGCCGGCGACCACGCCGAGCTCGTTGACCGCGTACCCGGTGCCCTCCGGCCCGCCGAGCGTGCCGAGGTCGCTGAGGACCCCGTCGCGCCACCGGAACGGCCGGCGGCTCTGCTCGTCCTTCCAGGCCCAGCCGACCGCCTCGCCCCGGCTGTTGATGTCGTACGGGTAGCTGTGCATCCACGCCGCGGGCGAGTTGAAGTCCCCGAACGTGGTCACCACCCCGTTGCGCAGCACCCCGGCCGAGCAGTCGCACGGATAGCCGTACGGCGACTGGTAGAAGGTGCCCAGCACCTGGCCCCGGTTATTGATCATGATCGTGTCGGTGTAGTCCTCCACCGGGCCCAGGTCGGTCATCACCCCGTCGCGCCAGACGAAGCGGTGCACGTGCTCGTCCGGCACCTGACTCTCGCCGACGACCTGGCCGCGGTCGTTGATGCCGCGCACGTACGTCGAGGGCCGCCCGTTCAGCGAGCCGACGTCGATGATCCGGCCGTGGTCCCAGACCACCCCGTGCAGCGCGCCGGTCGCGTCGGCCGCGGTGCCGGCGACCATCCCGAACTCGTTGACACCGACCGCGGCGGAATACCGGCCGCCCAGCGTGCCCAGGTCGGTCATCACCCCGCGGCGCCAGAGGAAGGCGTGCCGGCTGCCGTCGGCCAGGGTGCTGCTGCCGACCACCGTGCCGGTCTCGGTCAGCTCCGCGGCTGTCGTGCCGGCGCCGCCCAGGGTGCCCAGGTCGATCGCGGTGTACCGGCGCGGGGCCGCGTGCGCCACCGTGGGCGCGGCCACCGGAGCGGCGAGCACGGTCACGGCGACCGCCGCGGCGTACCGGACGAACTTCATGATTCTCCCCCGGGGTCCGACAATGCGAAAGTCCAGTGTGGACCTCCGCGGCGCGGCCCGGGACCGATGATCGGGCAGCCGCGGCCGTCGATCGGCTGGCGTGCCGGGCGCCGGGGCGACGGCTGCGGATCAGCCGCCGGGCATCGTCTCGTTGAGGATCTTGAGGCTGCGGACGTACTGCTCCTCGTCGATGTCGCCGCGGGCGAACCGGTCGGCCAGCACCTGCTGCGGGTTGGGCCCGTGCGCGACGGGCCCGCCGCGCGGCGCGACGGCGCCGGTGTGCCGGATGACCACGACGATGCCGGCGATGATGAGCCCCCAGAACAGCAGGCCGCTCAGGGTCATCAGCGCCATGCCCCAGCCGTTCATGCCGGTTCCGTAGTACATCATGACGGTCTCCTCGGTCACCGCCGCGGCGCACTACCGCCGGACGATGGGCTGCCGGAAACCTTCACCGTGCTCCCGGACAGCCGCGGCGGATACCGGCGAACGGCACCCCCCGCCCGGGCCGAAGGTCCTACCGCCCGTGCGCGAGGGCCGGCCCGGAGGTTCGGCGACCGCGGACGGGACCCGGCGGACCGGCCGGACGCCCCGATCGAGGCGCCCGGCCGGCGCACTGCTTACCGACGGTCGAGGATGTTACAGACGGTCGAGGATGGTCTTCATCGTGGCGATCTCGGCCTGCTGATCGGTGACGATCCGCTGGGCGAGGGCCTGGGCGTCGGTGTTCGAGCCGCTCTTGATCTCGTCCTGCGCCATGGTGACCGCGCCCTCGTGGTGGGCGATCATCATGGTGAGGAACTGCTTGTCGAAGGCGGCGCCCCGGGCCGCGGTCAGGGTCCGCATGTCGGCGTCCGACATGGCGCCCGGCATCGCGCCGTGGCTCATGGCCGGCACGGACATGCCCGGCATCGGGGCCGGCTGCCCCCAGGCGCCCAGCCAGCCGGTCATGGTGTCGATCTCCGGCTGCTGAGCCGCCTTGATCCCGGCGGCCAGGGACTTCACCTCGGCGTCGGACGCGCGGGTCGCGGCCAGGCCGGCCATCTCGACGGCCGCACGGTGGTGCGGGACCATCATCTGGGCGAACATCACGTCGGCGTCGTTGAACGCCGCCGCGGCGGCCGAGGCGCCGGCGGCCGGCGGCGCGGCCGAGCCGTGGTCCATGCCCGAGCCGGACGTGTCGGTGCCGCCGCAGGCGGACAGGGCGAGGAGGGCAGCAGCGGCCGCGCCCGCGAGCAGGGCACGGCGCGACGGCACAGAATTCTTGAACACGACAAAAAGCCTTTCGGAATCGGTACACCTGCGATCAGGACGGGACGTGCCGACCCGAGGGCCGGCCGCATCCCGCCTATATGCGCAGCACCGACCCCGCGGCCAGGGCGAGGCCTCTGCGCCGGACCGGCGGCCCCCGGGACACCACGGACCGGCGGCGCGGTTCCGGCCCACCCGTTCCGCGCGTGCGTGATCCCGCGACGGCCAGGGCGAGCAGGACGAGCATCGCCAGGCCGCCGAGCACGGCGACACAGACTCCCCAACCGGCCGTACCGCCGTGCGGCGACGAGCCCGGGGCGTGGGCGCATCGCCCGTCGCAGACCCCGGCGGACGCGGGCACCGCAACGTCCCTCAGCAGGCCGCGGTCATGGACCGTCGCGCCGGAAGCCATTCCGCCGGGAGCCGCCATCCCGACCAGAGGAACATTCACGGCCAGAGAGGCCATCCCGGCGGAGGCGGCTCCGTGCGGATCCGCGGCCGGGGCGTGCACGCCGGAGTGCCCCAGCGTGTGCATGGTCGCCAGCCCGAAGACCGTGCAGGCGAGCAGGATCAGCCGAGCAAATCGCCCGGTCTGTCCCGTTCCGTCGCTCCGCACCCGTCAAACCTAGCCCGCGCCGTCAGCGCTCACAGCACCGACCGCACGTCGGACCCGAAGCGCGGCACGTCGGCGAGGTGCGCGAACCGGCCCGGGACGCCGTAGACGACCGTGCGGCTTCCGGGGACCGCCGCCGTCTCGCCGGGCGTCCCCTGGCTGTGGACGTCCAACCGCCGGACCGCCGGCGGCAGGCGACCGGCGTCCGGGCCCGCCGATCCCGGGGGCCCGGCGGCGCCGCAGCCGAGGTATCCGGCCAGCAGCGCCGGGTCCGGCTTGGCGGTGACCAGGCCACGGTACGACGGCGGCAGCGCATCGGCCGGCATCGTCGCCAGGTACCGCCGCACGTGGTCACCGTCGACCGGCGTACCGCCGCCGGGCCCGGCGCAGGCATCCACCGTGACCAGGGCGTGCGCGGCGAAGCGGACGGCGAACAGGGCCGCCAGGCCCGCCGAGCCGCCGTGGCCGACCACGACGGGCGCCCGGGTCGCGCCCAGCCCGTGCACCAGGTGCGCCAGGTCCTCCACCACCGCCTCCGGGTGGTAGTGGTCCCGGCCGGGCGAGGCGCCGTGCCCCGGCAGGTCCACGGCGATCATGGTGGCCTCGGTCCGCAGATCGGCGGCGACCGGCCACCACATGGTCCGGTCGAACAGCGGGGCGTGGAGCAGGAGCACCGGCCGGCCGTGGGCGCCCCAGGTGTCGTAACCCAGGGTCCCGCCCGGGGCGGCCCAGCTGCGCGCGGAGCGCACCGGGGCCAGCCAGTCGGCGCTCACGACGCCTGCACCGTCGCCCGGTGGCCGAGCGAGGCGAGGACGGCGACGAGCACCTCGAGGTCGACGCCGGACGGGTCCGTGTCGACGACGGTGCGGCCCGCGGACACGGACGTCTGCGAGCGGTGGACCCCGGACAGGTCTTCGAGAGCCTCGTCGATGCGCGCGGCGCAGGAGGCGGAACGGATGCCGGCGACGGCGAACGTATACGTGCTGTTGTCGCTCATGGAGGTGGTCGTCCCTTTGGCTGGCACGGGCAGAAGGCGCCGCGTCGCTGTCGCCCCGGGGGCGGAGCGGCGAGCGGCGGGAGGGGCCGGACGACGAGGACGCCGCGCGTTGACGGCGGGACCTCGGGCCGGCGGCTTCTGCTACGTGCGCGAGACGCCGAGCGCGTCCAGGGCGACGCGCGGCACTATCCGTCCCGGCGGCAACGGCCGGCGCGGGGCGGCGGCGACCCCGACGGCCCGCGTCGACGGCGCCGTCCACCACGAGGCGACGGTGTGGGTAGCCGCCACCGTTGTCGTCAGCAGGCGACAGGTGTCGGTCACCACCGGATGACCGGACCGGCTGTGGTGATCATGGTGGTGGTGCGCGGCCACGGCCGCGGAGCCGGCGTGCTGCACGGCCGCGGGCCGGGTGGTCACGGCCTCGGGCGAGTCGTCGCAGTGGCCGGGCTGGAGCAGCCCCAGCCCGGTCAGGGCGAGCACGACCGTCAGCCATCGCACGAGACCGGGCCAGGCGGTCGGCGACGGGAGACGGCTCACGGTGGCAGGCTACCCAACGACGGGGCCGGCCCGCGCGGCCGTCACCTTATCGAGCCAGGCCGTCACCCGGCCGGGCTGTCGCCGCCCGGCCGGGTGACGCCACTCAGCTGACCTGGAGGCTGGTGACCGAGGACTGCCCGTACGAGCGGATCACGATCTCGTACGCCCAGACCCGGTTGTTCCACTTGGGGAAGTGCCAGCCCTGCGGGGGCCGGGTGATGCCCTGCACCGCGCTGGACATCCGGCCGGTGGTGGTGATGGTGAGCCGCCGCCCGGACGGGTGCGCGAACACCAGCTTCGTCCCGTTGACGGGGGCCGACACCTTCGTCCACTGCGGATCCAGGTGGAAGTACTGCCGCCACAGGCTCTTCGACGGATACGTGTCGGTGATCTTCATGGTCTTCGTGTCGCGGTTGACGTTGATGTTGCGGTTGTGGGTGATTCCGAACATCGTGTCCTGGGTCGTCCAGGCGTGGGCGGGCCCCTGGACGACGCTGCCGGTCACCTTGCCGCCCGCGGAGGTCACCGAGCCGCCGTCGGGCAGCGCCACGTTGTGACTGTTCGGTGACATCTGGTAGGCGTTGTAGTTGTTCGCGGCGTCGTAGCTGAACCGGCCGGGGCCGACCAGCACCCGCACGCCGGCCACGCTGAAGGTCACCCCGCCGCCGCGGTCGTGCTGGCCGTGCGCGCGGCGCGGCGGCCCGGTCCGGACGGTGTAGTAGACGGCGTTCGGATCGGTCCACGACCAGCGGCCGATCACCCAGCCGGTCTGGTCGTCGCGCAGCACGCGCGGCGTGCTCAGCGTCGGCGCCGCCCCGGTGATCTCGTCGGAGTCCCCGATCTGCACGATGACCCCGTCCAGCTCGGTCATCCACTCGTAGGCGACCCGGGCCGTGGCCACGATCTTGCCGATCGAGGCGGCCGCGTCCTCGGAACCGGGCGTGCTCTGCAGGACCGTCACCGCATTACCCCACAACACGGCGTTACCGCCCTGGTACGCCGACGACTGCTCGTAGGTGATGCCCTGCGAGGAGAACGCCTGCGGCGCCTCGCTGGTCATCCGCTTGACGGCGGTGGACTTCCACGACGGCACCCCGAGCTGCTCACCGGCCCGCACCAGTTGCAGGTTGGCCATCAGACCGTGGTTGTGCACGGAGTAGTTGGGCGGACCGTAGTAGCGCGGCCCGAGCAGCACCTTGGCGTCGGCGGTCATGCCGGTCCGCAGCGACTCCGCGGCGCTGAGCGCGTACAGGCAGTTCTCCGTCTCCAGGCGGCGCAGCGCCGTGCCCTCGTCCCAGCCGTAGTTGTTGTTGCCGGGGTCGGGGTTCTGGCGGTGGAAGGTGACCGCCTGGTCGACGAGCGCACCCAGCGATTGCAGCTGGCCGTCGATGGCCGCCCGCCGCGCCAAGGACTTCATCCACATCAGGCCCTGGAACTGCAGCCGCCAGGACGGGTCCGCGACGGGCGGATCACGCCAGGCCGTTGCGGGGATCCGCCCGACGGTGAAGGCCGGCGCGGGCGGCATCGTGACCACGATGGGCTCGCCGTCGGGCACCGGGTCGGGCGCCGCCGGGCCGCAGCGGGCGTCCGCGGTCGGATCCGGCGCCAGCTGCGGCGACGGTGGACCGTAGAGCTGCTCGAGGGCGTTGATGTCGTCGATGGCTACCGGGTCCAGGGGTAGCACGTGCGCACCCGCGGACCCGGCATCCGCCAGGGGCGCCGCGCCCGCGGAGGGCGCTGCGAAAAGCATTGCGGTGAGCGCCAGCACGGCGCCGGCCACAGCCGATTTGCGCATTCTCGTCACCATCCTGTCGGGACCGATTCGCCGACCCGCCCCCGTGATCGACGAATTCGATAAAAGGAGGCTCTCCCGCGCATTCAACTCCGGCCCGGCCGCTCGCAACACCGCACAAAGGATGGAAATGACGGGGCTTCCGGCCCCGGAAACCGGCTGCCCGGCGCGCACACGGCCGAATGCGCGGAATCGGTGAATGTGCCTGATCCGGTAAACCTCCCGTGGTGGCCGGGCGAGGAGTCGAACCTCGCATGTAGGCGCGGGGAAATCCCTCGGTCCGCCTCACCCTGTTCGGGTAGTTGCCGCATGTCTACCGGCCTTGCTCGGGCTTTTCCGCCCTTCCCCCTGATCCTGCGCCGGATGGCGCGCGGCAGGCAGGGCCGGACGGCCGCCGGCCGGGAGGCGCCGGGCCCCCGGCGGACGGGACCCGCGCGTGCGCAGCACGCGTACGTCCATCGTGGACGGCGTGCCGAAATGGCGCCGCTAGGGCGAATCTGATGGATCATGTCTTTGCTCGGTTCGATTTGAAGGCCCGTTCGATCTGGTTGCGGTCCTGGTACCGCTCGGGGTCGAAGATGGGTGGCCTGCCGCCGGTTCGCCCGGGAGCCGTGGGCTTTATCGGCGGTCAAATGATCGAGTCAGTTGCGGGGACGGCCGTTGCCGCGGGCCGCGAGAAGCCCGCATCGGCCGGCAATCTGTACTCGGTCCTGGCCCGGGTCCCGCCTTGTTCCCACTGCGAGAACCGGGGTTAGACCGTCTTCCAGGGCTCGGCAGCAACGGCCAGCTGATCGCGGCGGCGCGTCAGGTAGGCGGTCTCGGCGGTGTTGCCCGCCAGCTCGATGGCCCGGTCGTACGCCGCGCGCGCCTCCCGGCTGCGGCCCAGCCGGCGCAGCAGGTCGGCCCGGGCCGCCTGGTAGGCGTGATAGCCGGCCAGCCTCTGCTCGAGACGATCGACGGCCGCCAGCGCCACCTCCGGTCCGTCGAGCTCGGCGACGGCCACGGCCCGGTTGAGGGCGACGATCGGCGACGGGTCGAGGCGGACGAGCTGGTCGTAGAGGGCGACGATCTGCGACCAGTCCGTGTCGCGGGCGTCGCGGGCGGAGGTGTGGACGGCGTTTATCGCCGCGAGGATCTGGTAGCGGCCCGGGGCCACGCCGGCGGCCAGGCGCTCGCGCACCAGCCGGTGGCCTTCGACGATCAGCGCCGCGTCCCAGGCCCCGCGGTCCTGCTCGGCCAGGGTGACCAGCTCGCCGCCGGCCGAGACCCGGGCGGCGCGGCGGGCCTCGGTGAGCAGCATCAGCGCCAGCAGCCCGGCCACCTCGCCGTCGTCGGGCAGCAGGGCCCGGATCAGGCGGGCCAGCCGGACGGCCTCGGCGGTCAGGTCGGGCCGGACCGGGTCGGTGCCGGGGCCGGTGGCCAGGTAGCCCTCGTTGAAGACGAGGAAGAGCACCGCGAGGACGCCGGAGACGCGGCCCGGGAGGTCGCCCGCGGCCGGCACCCGGTACGGGATGCGCGCCGCCTTGATCTTGGCCTTGGCCCGGGTGATCCGCTGCCCCATGGCGGCCTCCTGCACCAGGAAGGCGCGCGCGATCTCGGGCACGGTGAGGCCGCCGACCATCCGCAGGGTCAGCGCGACGCGGGTCTCCATCGCGAGCGCCGGATGACAGCACGTGAAGATCAGCCGGAGCCGCTCGTCGTCGATCGCGCCGCCCGGCTCGCCCGGGTCGTCGGCGGACGCCATCCAGGCCTCCCTCTGCTTGTCGGCGCGCTTGCTCTCCCGCCGGATCCGGTCGATGGCCTTGCGGGTGGCGGTGGTGGTCAGCCAGGCGCCGGGATTCGGGGGTACGCCGTCGGCCGGCCACCGTTGCACGGCGGTCGCGAACGCCTCGGCGGCCGCCTCCTCGGCGACGTCGAGGTCACCGAACTTCCTGGTCAGGCCGGCGACCACCCGCGCCCACTCCGCGCGGTGGACCCGGGTGATCGCCTCCTGCACGCCGGGCCGGGTCACAGGAACGGCCGCACCTCGACCCGCCGGTTGCAGGCCCTCGAACCCTCGGCGGCGAGCTTGAGCGCCACGTCGAGGTCGGCCGCCTCCATGACCCAGAAGCCGGCCAGGTACTCCTTGGTCTCCACGAACGGCCCGTCGGTGAACACCGGCTCCCCGCCGCCCCGGTTGTCGATGACGGTGGCCGAGCTGGGCGCGGCGAGGCCGCCGGCGAAGACCCAGTGGCCCTGCGCCTGGAGCCGGTCGTTGAACACGTCGACGGCGGCCATCTCGTCCGCGGTACCGGAGTCGGTCCTGTCGTCGATCACGGAAACCAGGTACTGCATCTCGGCTCATCTCCTGTGGTCCGGGCGACCCCGGCGGTCGCGCTCACCCCTGCCACGAACGGCCCGGCCGCGATCCGACACCGCCACCGGAGATTCTTCACCGCGGCGGCGGGGTCAGCAGCTCGACACAGCAGGCTCCGGGGCGGGGGGCCAGGCGCGCCGGCCCGGCCTCGTCCAGACCGCCCAGCAGGCCGGTGACGAAGTGCAGGTTGAGGTCGCAGACCAGGGCCGTGTGCCGCGCGGCCAGGGCATGGAACGGGCAGTTGCGCAGCCGCACGCGGTCGGCCTGGACCTGGGGCTCGAAGCCGAGCTGGGCCAGCGCGTCGAGGAGGCCCGCCCCGCGCAGCCCGGCGCCCAGGTCGCGTCCGCGCCGGTGGGCCACCTCGGCCGGGGCCTGCTCGGCGGTCACCGCCTCGGCCAGGATGTCGGCGATCAGCTCGTACTGCCGCTGCGGGACGGTGACGGCCAGGCCGTCGCCGAGCGGCTCGTACACCTTGGGCGCGCGGCCGCGACCGCGGGGCCGGCCCGTCGGGGCCTCGTAGCGGGCGGCGAGCAGGCCGGCGTCCACCAGCTTGTCGAGGTGGAAGGCCGCGAGGCCACGCGACATGGCGGTCGCGGCGGCGGCCTCCTCGCGGCCGACCGGGTGGTCCTGGCGGCGCACGTAGTCGTACAGCGCGCGGCGGGAGGCGTCGACCAGCGTCGCCACGGCGGTCCAGCGGTCGGTCACGGCGCCAGATTATCACCAACAGCCGCTATTGCATTTGGGGACGCCGGCGGTCCAGGATGGCAATAACACCAGTCGACGTTAGCGAAAAGGGAGAGGCTCCGATGACGGCCACCGCAGAACGCGTCATTCCCCGCCGTACCGCGGCCGACCCGGCCGGCGCCGAGCACGCGGCCGCGGACTTCCTCACCGCCCTGGGCCTGGACCTGTCCGCCCCCGGGCTGTCGGAGACGCCGGCGCGCATGGCCCGGGCCTACGCCGAGCTGCTGACCCCGCGGGCGTTCGACCTGACCACGTTCGACAACGAGGAGGGCTACGACGAGCTCGTGCTGGCCCGCGCGATCCCGATCAGATCGGTGTGTGAGCACCACCTGCTGCCGTTCATCGGGGTGGCGCACGTCGGTTACCTGCCCGGCGACCGCATCCTCGGGCTCTCGAAGCTGGCCCGCGTGGTGGAGCTCTTCGCCCACGGCGCGCAGGTGCAGGAGCGCCTCACCCGGCAGGTGGCCGACTGGCTCGACCGGCACCTGCACGCCCGCGGTGTCGGCGTGGTGATCGAGGCCGAGCACCTGTGCATGAGCCTGCGCGGCGTGCAGGCGGTCGGCGCCCGCACCGTCACCTCCACCCTGCTGGGCACACTGCGCGACGACGGCCGGTCGCGGGCCGAGTTCTTCGCCCTCGCCCGGCCGGGTGACCGGTGAACCCCGATCCGGCAAGGAGAGACCCCATGGCCGACCACCGCACGTTCGTCATCGTCGGCGCCGGACTCGCCGGCGCCACCGCCGCCGAGACCCTGCGCGCCGAGGGATTCACCGGCCGGGTGGTCCTGCTCGGCAGCGAGCCGGAACGCCCGTACGAGCGCCCGCCGCTGTCCAAGGGCCTGCTGCTGGGCACCGCCACGCCGGACAGCGTCCACGTGCACGACGCGGACTGGTATCCCGGGCACGGGGTGGAGCTGCGCACCGGCTGCCCCGTCACCGCGATCGACCGGGCCACTCACCGGGTTCGGCTGACCGGCGGCGAGGAGCTGGCCTACGACAAGCTCCTGCTGGCCACCGGGGCCGGCCCGCGCGACCTGCCGGTGCCCGGCGCCGACCTCGACGGCGTGCTCCGGCTGCGCACCCTGGCCGACTCCGCCCGCCTCGCGGAGTCCGTGGTCGCGGGCGCCCGGCTGGTGATCATCGGCGCCGGTTGGATCGGGCTGGAGATCGCCGCGGCGGCCCGCGCGCGCGGCGCCGCTGTCACCGTCGTCGAGACCGCCGCCCTCCCCCTGCAGCGCGTCCTGGGCGACCGGCTGGCCGCATCCTTCGCCGCCCTGCACCGCGAGCACGGCGTCGTCTTCCGGTTCGGCGCCCACACCCGTGAGCTACGCGGGACCGGCCGGGTGTCGCAGGTCGTCCTGACCGACGGCACCGTCCTGGACGCCGACGTCGTCCTGATCGCCGTCGGCGTCACACCGGACACCCGGCTCGCCGAGGCGGCCTCGCTGGCCGTGGACAACGGCATCCTCGTCGACGGCGGGCTGCGCACCGAGGACCCCGACATCTTCGCCGCCGGCGACGTCGCCAACTGGCGGCATCCCCTGCTCGGCGCCCGGATCCGGGTCGAACACTGGGCCAACGCCCGCGAGTCCGGGCCGGCCGCCGCCCGCGCCATGCTGGGCCGGCCGGTCAGCTACGACCGCCTGCCGTACTTCTTCACCGACCAGTACGACCTCGGCCTGGAGTACGCCGGCTGGACACCGCCGGGGACCGCGACCGAGCTGGTCATCCGCGGTGACGTCGACCGCCGCGAGTTCGTGGCGTTCTGGACGGCCGGCGGCCGGGTGCTGGCCGGCATGAACGTGAACGTCTGGGACGTCACCGACCCGATCCAGGACCTGATCCGCGCCGGCCTGTCCGGGGCCACGGTGGACCCGGCCGCCCTGGCGGACCCGGCCGTCGCGCTGCAGGACCTCATCTCCTGAGCCGGCCGGGGGACACAGCAAGGACACAGAAAGCTTTAGGCTGGCCCCAAGCCCACGGACAGACGATCCCCCCATGACGCAGTTGCCGGCGGAGTCCGACCGGGCCGCCGAGACGTGGCGGCCCCAGCCCCCGCTGTCCCGCGCCGCCGTCGCCCGGCTGGTCCAGCTGGCCGGTCTGTACAACGTGCTGACCGTGGTCCTGCCCGCCCCCCACGGCCGGCTCGGCGAGCTGGCCGGGCTGCTGCCGATGGCCGGCGTCCTCACCGCCCGGGCGGCCACCGCCGCCTCCGGTCTCCTGCTGGTCTACCTCGGCGCGGGACTGCGCCGGGGCAAGCGACGGGCCTGGCAGGTCGCTGTGGTGGTGGCCGGCGGCGGGGTCACGCTGCACCTGGCGCAGGGCTGGCGGCTCGACGCCGCCGCCGTCTCCGCCGCGCTGCTGGTCATGCTGATCGTGGTCCGCCGCCGGTTCCAGGCCCTGGCCGACCCGGTCAACCGGTGGCGCGCCCTGCTCGCGTTCCTCGGCTTCGCCGGCGCCGGCTTCCTGCTGGGCCTGCTCGAGATAGCGGCACGGGCCAACCGGCTCGAGGGCCGCCCCGGGGTGCTCGCCTGGGCCAAGGAGGCGGCGCTGGGCCTGGCCGGCGTCTCCGGGCCGGTGCGGTTCGTGCATCCGCTGGGCGGCGAGGCGGTCAGCTACACCACCGGCATGTTCGGCCTGCTGTCGGTCGCGGTGGCCGTGGTGCTGCTGCTGCGCCCGGCCCACCGGCTGCCGCAGCGCACCGCGGAGGACGACTTGATCGTCCGGGACCTGGTGCGGCGGCACGGCGGGGCCGACTCGCTGGGCTACTTCGCCCTGCGCCCGGACAAATCGTTGCTCTGGGCGCCCTCGCGCCGGGCGGTGATCGCGTACCGGGTGGTCAACGGGGTCAGCCTGGCCTCCGGCGACCCGATCGGGATGGCGTCGCAGTGGCCGCAGACCATCGCGGCGTGGCTGCGGGACTGCGCCCGGCACGGCTGGACGCCGGCCGTGCTGGGATGCGGGAACGCGGCCGGCCGGGCGTACCGCAAGGCCGGGCTGGACGTGGTGGAGCTCGGTGACGAGGCGATCCTGGAAGTCGCCTCGTTCGGCCTGGACGGGCGGGCCATGCGGGGCGTCCGCCAGGCGGTCGCCCGGGTGCGGCGGGCCGGTTACACCTGCGAGGTCTCCCGGCTGCGGGACCTGACGCCGGAGGCACTGGCCGAGGCCAAGCAGGCCGCCGACGCCTTCCGCGACGGCCGGGTGGAACGGGGTTTCTCGATGGCGCTGTCCCGCCTCGGCGATCCGGGCGACGAGGACTGCCTGTTCGTCGTCGGCCGCGACGCGGACGGCCGGATCCGGGGGCTGCTGCACTACGTGCCCTGGGGCGCGGACGGGCTGTCCCTGGACCTGATGCGCGGCGACCGCACGGCGGAGAACGGGCTCACCGAGTTCATGGTGGTCACCACCATGACCGCCGCACCGGAGCTGGGCGTGCGCCGGATCTCGCTGAACTTCGCCGTGCTGCGGTCGGTGTTCGCCCGCGCCGACGAGCTCGGCGCGGGACCGGTGCTGCGGCTGTCGCACCACGTGCTCCGGGCCGCCTCGCGCTTCTGGCAGATCGAGTCGCTGTACCGGGCCAACGCCAAGTACCAGCCGGCCTGGCAGCCCCGCTACCTGTGCTTCCCGTCGGTCCGCGAGCTGCCGCGGATCGCGGTCGCGGCGCTGTCGGCCGAGGCCTTCCTGCCCGGCGCCGGACGGCGGCCGGCGCCCGGGCCGTCCGCCCCGCTGGAGCTGAGCCGATGACGCTCATCGGCGTACCGCTGATCCTGGTCGCCGGCGCGGCGACGCTGACCGTCATCGGGTTGCTGGGGTGGTCCTGGAACCGTGGCGGCCGCCGGCGACGGCTGCCCACCCGCGTCCTGGGCGTGCTGCTCGGCGAGGCGCTGCTGGTGCTCACCATCGGGCTCGTCGCCAACCGGCAGGAACTGTTCTATCCGTCGTGGCAGGCCCTGGCCGGGCGGACCAGCACCACCGCCGGCAGCGTGCCGGTGGCGGCCGGACGGCTGGACGCCTCCCTCGCCCGCCACCCGGACCAGCCGTGGCAGCCGGCCGGATCCGCCGCCTGGCACCTCGCGGCGCCGCCAGCGGTGACGGTGCCCGCCGCGTACCCGGTGCGGCCGGTCGCCTTCCCGGTGCTGCTCGCCCTGGGCGGCCGGCCCGCCCCCGCGGACCTGGTCGAGGTGCGGCTCGAGCCCGGCCCCCGGACGGATGCGCTGGCCGGGCTGCCGGGATTGCTGGCCGGCGACCTGAGAGTAACCTCGCACGGGTGGGTCATCGTGGCCGCGGCCGCCCGGGTGCCCCTGGCCGGGCGCCTGGTGGCGGAGTTCCCCGGCCGGTTCACCGCGCTGGCCGTGACCGGGCACGCCGCCACCCCGCCCGGATGTCCGGTCCCGGTGCACGACTTCGCGACCTGGGCCGCCGCGACCAGGTGGGCCGTCGCGCAGAGCCCGCCGGCGCTGGAGCCCGCGCGGGTTCTCCCGCCCGCCGAACCGTCATGACGATCGAGGGACTGCCGCTGCTGCTGACCGGTCTGGCCGCGGTGCTGGCCACCGCGGTGGCGGTCGCCGTGCTCTGGGACCGGGCCGGGCGCATCACCCGCGCCGCGCTGGTCGCTGCCTGCGTGCTGAGCCTGGCGGCCACCGTCGCGCTGCAGCTGAACCGGCTCACCGAGACGTACACCAGCTGGGCGGCCCTGGCCGGGGAACGCGATCCGGCCGTGCCGCCCGGCCCGGGCCCGGTCGCCGCGCCGTCGGGGCCCGGCGGCCGCGTCGTGCGGCTCGCGGTGGCCGGCCGGGCCTCGGGGATGACGATGCCCGCCTACGTCTACCTACCGCCCGGCTACCAGCGGGGACACCAGCGTTATCCGGTGATCGAGGCCCTGCACGGCTTCCCCGGGTCCCCGAAGTCGTGGCTGCGCCGGCTCGACGTGCGCCGGCACCTGGACCAGGAGATCGCCGCCGGGCGGATGGCACCGGCGCTGGTGGTGTTCCCGTACCAGACCCCGGATCCCATGGTCGACACCGAGTGCACCGACCTGGCCGGCGGTCCGCGGGCGGAGACCTTCCTGACGGTGGACGTGCCGGCGGCGGTCCGGGCGAGCTACCGGGTCCGGACCGGCCGGGGCGCCTGGGGTCTGATCGGCTACTCGGCCGGCGGGTTCTGCGCCGCCGACCTGCTGCTGCGGCACCCGGGCCAGTACGCGGCGGCGGCGAGCCTGTCCGGGTACGCCTCGCCGGGCATCCGCGTCGGCGACGGCTCCGAGCGGACGACCAACAACGTGGGCTGGCGGCTGCGGCACCTGCCGCAGCCACCGGCCGGGCTGTATCTGGGGTACACCGCCGACGACCCGCATTCGCGCCGCGACAGCAGCCTGATGGCCGGTCTGGCCACCGCGCCGCTCGCGGTCACCACGGGGGTCGTGGCCCACGGTGGACACAGCGACGCGGCGTGGGAGCTCATGGAGCCGGCCGCCTTCGACTGGCTCTCGTCCTGGCTGGCCCGCCCCGCGGAGGCGCCGTGAGGTTCCCGGTCGCGCTGCTCGCCGTCGGGGCGCTGGCCGGCTGCGCGACCACGCCACCGGCGCCGGCGCCCCCGGTCACCGTGGTCACCTTCGGCGACTCGGTCCCGGCCGGCACCGCCTGCGACTGCACGCCCTTCCCCGGCCTCTACGCCACGATGCTGTCCCCCGCGGCGGAGTCGGACGACCTGGCCGAGGCGGGCGCGACGTCGCTCGGTGTCCGCCGCCAGCTGGCCACCGGGCGGGCCCGGGCCGAGGTCCGCCGGGCGAACGTCGTGCTGATCATGGCCGGCGCCAACGACGTCGCGGCGGACCTCGACGACGGCTCGTACACCGAGGCCGTGGCGGCGGTACGCGCGAACGTGACCGCCGCGGTGAGCTCGGTGCGCCAGCTGCGACCGGGAGTGGCGGTGTTGGTGTTCGGCTACTGGAACGTCGTCGAGGACGGCGAGGTGGGGGCGCGCAAGTACGACGACGACCGGCGCTCCACGGCCGGCGCGGCCACGCTGGCCTGCAACGCGGCACTGCTCGCGGCGGCCGCCGACGCCGGTGCGACCTACGTCGACACGCTGGCCCCGTTCAAGGGCAGCGCCGGGACGGGCGACCCGACACCGGTGCTCGCGGCCGACGGTGATCACCCGAATGCCGCCGGGCACGCGCTGCTGGCGCAGGCCGCGTACCGGGCCCGGGCCACGCCGTAGGGCGCGCCGCCGGCGGGTCGTTACCGGCCGGAATGCCGAGCGATGACTTTTGTCATCGAACAATGGTGACCGTTGTCATCGGCCGGCCCTGTGATCTTCACCTTGACAATTGTCCGTGCCACGATGATGGTGGCGCGCACATTCCGACGGCTCCCCCACCGAGCCGCCGCGGCACAGTGCCGTCATCGCACTTCACACTCGTTGGTGGACGATGACGCGCGCCCGATGGTGCCTGCGCCGGCACCGCATTCCGAAGCATTCTTTCGCCATTGATTCCTGCTATCTGAATCCTTTTCTCGGCGTTTTCCGGGTGCGGCAGACAGCGGCGGGCAGATACTGCACGACGACGAAGTTCGTCAATGGAAGGAGCGGAACATGCGCATCGGAATCATCGCCCGGCTCGCCGTGGCCGGCGCCGTCGCCCTGGCGACGGTCCCGGCCGTGGGCAGCCCGGCCGCGGCGGCGCCGGCGCCGAGGGCGACCGCCGGCACCATGACGTCGGCCGTGGACGGCACGTTCGGCAACGGCGGCACCGTGACCGGCACCTTCACCCCTCAGCGGTTCGCCGCCCGGAACGGCCGGGTCGTCGCCGTCGGCACGCTGCACAGCGTGCTGACCGACGCGGCCGGCTCGCCCGTCGGGGCCGCGGACACCCCGGTCACCCTGCCGGTGCAGCTGCCCGCGGGCGGCCTCGGCACCCTGGCCGCCTGTCCGATCCTGCACCTGGTGCTGGGCCCGCTGGACCTCAACCTGCTGGGGCTGACCGTGCACCTCAACACCGTCGTGCTCGACATCACGGCGAACTCCGGGCCGGGCAACCTGCTGGGCAACCTGCTGTGTGCGATCGCGGGCCTGCTCAACGGCGGCCTCAACGCGCCGGTGGCGCAGATCGTCGCGCTGCTGAACGCGATCCTGGCGCTGTTGACCGTGTGACGCCGCCCCGGACCGGCCGGTCCCTCACCCAGCCGGGGGACCGGCCGCCGCGAGCGCCGGCGCGCGTCAAGCCAGGATCTCGACGTACCCGTCGGTCCCGTGCACGCGGATCCGCTGGCCGTCCCGGATCAGCCGGGTCGCCTGCGCCACCCCCACGACGGCCGGCAGGCCGTACTCCCGGGCGATCACCGCGCCGTGGGTCATCAGGCCGCCCACCTCCGTCACCAGGCCCGCGATGCCGACGAACACGGGCGACCAGCTCGGATCCGTGTAGGCCGTGACCAGGATGTCGCCCGCCGCCAGGTCGGCCCGCGCCATGTCGAGGACGACGCGGGCCCGGCCCTCGACGGTCCCGGTGGAGACGGCCAGGCCGGCCAAGGCGCCCGCCGGCACGTCGTCGCGCCGGTACGCCCCGTCGATGCCCTCGCCCTCCGAGGTGAGCACCCGCGGCGGGGTCAGCGCGTGGTACGACCGGAACGCCTCGCGCCGCTGCCGGATGAGCCGATCGTCCACCCGGTTGGTGCGCACGGCCTCGTGGAGCTCCGGGAAGGTGAGGTAGAAGGCGTCCTCCCGGTCGGCCAGCACGCCGGCCCGCACGAGGCTGTCGGCCTCGCGCAGCAGGGCCTGCTTGTAGAGGAACGTGCGGCTGACGATGTCGTACTTCGGGTACTCCCGGTAGCCGATGAAGGTCCGGACCCGGTCGATCATCCGCTTGGTCTCGGCGGCCCTGCTCTCCCCCTCCGGCAGGGCCCGCAGGCGGGACAGCACCTCGTGCTCCTTCTCGCGCGCCGCCTGTCGCCCCTGCTCGAAACGGCGCGCGGCGGCGCCCGGCGCGAAGTTCCGGACGTGGTCGAGGATCACCGGCACCAGCGTGCCGGGGCGCTCACGCCACCGCGGCCGGGTGATGTCGATCTCGCCGACGCAGCGCATGCCGTACCGCTCGAGGTAGGTCTCGATGGCCCCGCGCGCCTCGGCCCCGCCCGGCAGCCTCGCCAGGTCGTCCAGGAAGTCGTCGTCCCGGACGTCCCGCAGGAACGCCACCACCGCCGGCCGGGCCCGGATCACGTCGGCGACGTCGAGCAGGGCCAGGCCCATCTCGGAGGTGACGTTGCCGGGGGCGGACAGCGTCAGCGTGTCGGCCGCGTTCTTCTCGCCCAGCCACTCCCGCAGCTTGTCGTTGAGCCACCAGGTGGCCTCCATGCCCGCCATGATCGCCGGAAAGTTCAGCGGGTCGCGGAGCACGCGCTTGTGCTCCTCGAAGGCCTCCAGCAGGAAGTCGAACAGCGCGGGCCCGCTGCGGGCGCGGAGCCCGCGCTCCAGGGCGGCGACGGAGGCCCGGCTGCGCTCGATCAGCTCGGTGACGATGGCCGGGTCGGTCTCGATCGGGGCGGGCGCGGCGCCGGCCGGCGGCCCGGGCGGAGCGGCGTCCGGCAGCGGCGGGAGGAAGCCGGCGCGGCCGATGACGGTTTCCAGCGCGTCCCGGACCAGCGGGTCGGACCGTCCCGACAGTTCCAGCAGACCGGCGCGGCCGGCCGGCGTGGCCAGGGCCCGGGTGACGTCGACGAACAGCCGGCCGCCGGCCTCGTGCATCGCCACCATGGCCGTCAGCTGCCACATGGAGATCCCGAGGGGCTTCATGGGGTCGGTCATCATCTGCTGGTGACCGACCGAGACGTAGACGTGGTTCTCCCGGTCGCCGGCCTCGGGCACGGGGAACAGCGTGGTGATCGGCCGGCTCTGCACGATCCGGAACCCGTCGCCGGCCAGGCACCATTCGATGTCCTGCGGGCGGCCGAAGTGCGCCTCGATCCGCCGGCCGAGCCGCACGAGCGACACGACCTGCGCGTCCGTGAGCGCCGGCCGCCCCGCGGCGGCGATGGTCCGGGCAACGACCCGGTCGTCGCGCACCGTGAAGACGTCCGGGTTGACCAGGCCGGAGACCAGGGCCTCGCCGAGGCCGAAGCCGGCGTCCACAGTGGCGACCCTCCGGTTGCCCGTGACGGGGTCCGCCGTGAACAGGACCCCCGACGCCTCCGGGAAGACCATTCGCTGCACGACCACGGCCATCGCGACCGTACGGTGGTCGATGCCGTTCCGCCGGCGGTAGAGCACGGCCCGCTCGGTGAACAGCGAGGCCCAGCACCGGCTGACGTGCCGCAGGACGGCCGCCGGCCCGACGACGTTCAGGTAGGTGTCCTGCTGGCCGGCGAAGGACGCGGTCGGGAGGTCCTCGGCGGTCGCGCTGGACCGGACGGCGTAGGCGGCCTCCGCCCCGAGCCGGGCGTGCGCCCGGGTGACGGCCGCAGCGAGATCGCGGGGAATGGCGGTCTCCTCGATGGCCCGGCGGATCTCCGCGCTGAGCGTGCGGATCGCCTCCCGGTCCGCCGGGTCCACCACCGCCAGCCGGTCGACCCGGTCGCCGATCGCGGGCGCCTCGGCGAGGATCCGCCGGAACGCCGCCGTGGTCACGCAGAAGCCGGCGGGCACGTCGACGCCGTCGATCCGCATCAGTCCGCCCAGGTGCGCGCCCTTGCCCCCGGCGACCGCGGTTCGCGTCTCGTCGACGCTTCGCAGATCCATCACGTACCGCTCCGTCGACACCCGCACGCCGCGCCCCGTCTCCGCAGTTGGTGACCCCGGCCGCCGATTCTGCGCCCGGACCGGGGTCTTGCCGCAAGCCCACCGCCGCGTTGTACGGTGATGGTGGCAGAGGCCCGCCTTCGTCGGCTCCGGCCGCGGTGACGACCCACCCGCGGTGACGGCCCCCAGTGCTTCGTGCCGATCACTCTCACGCCACCCGCGCCGACCTCGCGCCGACCGGGGCCGCACCATGCCCGCGCACCCTGCCGGATCCCTACCATAACGGGAGGTTAGGCGCGAAGTAACACGACACGGTGAATATGACTAATGCGTCATAGCCTCGCCGACGCCTCCAAACGGAGCCGACAAAACCTCCGAACCAGACAGTGACCATGAGGACCGGTTCCTCACCAGGCGTCAGACGCTGTGACCACACGGTTAGATTCGCTTCGATCTCACCGGCACGAGCGGGGGCGCACACACGATGGACACGATCCAGTCGGCACGATCCATGCACCAGCGGGACCTCACCTGTCAGACCCTGGGCATCCACCTCGACGACCTCGGGCCCGGCCGGGCCCGGATGCGGATGCGGGTCGCCGCGACCATGACCAACGGGCACGGGACCGTCCACGGCGGATACCTGTTCCTTTTGGCCGACGCGGCATTCGCCTACGCCTGCAACAGCCACGGGCCGGCCGCGGTGGCCCAGGGCGCGCAGGTGACGTTCCTGCGCCCGGCCGCGGTGGACGACGAGCTGGTCGCCGAGGCGGTCGAACGGGCCCGCGCCGGGCGCACCGGCGTCTACGACGTGACCGTACGCCGGGCGGCCGGTGAGGTCGTCGCCGAGTTCCGCGGGCAGAGCATGATGCTCAGCGGACGCCCAGCCGTCGCGCCAGGGCACTGACCGGCGATGGCGCTGGAACTGGCACTGCTCGGGCCGGTGGAGGCCCGTACGGACGGGGCCCGCGTACCGCTCGCCCCGCTGGAGCGCAGCGTGCTCGCCCTGCTGGCGCTGGCCGAGGGCACGGTGCTGTCGACCGAGCGGCTCATCGACAACCTCTGGGCCTTCCAGCCCCCGCTCGCGCCGCGGGCGCGCGTGCAGGGCCTGGTCTCGTCGCTGCGGCGCAAGATCGGCGGCGCGCTGGTCACCCGCGACCCGGGCTACTTCCTGGCGCTGCCGGCCGCCGCCTGCGACCTGCAGCGGTGCGAGGAGCTGGCCCGGCAGGCGAGCGGGGCCCGGCCGGGCGACGCCGCCGAGAAGCTGCGGCAGGCGCTGGCCCTGTGGCACGGCGAGCCGCTGGGCGGGGTGGCCGCGCCCGGCGTGGAGCCCGACCGGGCCCGGCTGGCCGAGCTGCGGGTGTCGCTCCTGGAGGCCTGCTTCGAGGCGGAGCTGACCCTGGGGCGGCACGCCGAGCTGGTGCGGGAGATGGTCGTGGCGGTGGCCGAGAACCCGTTGCGGGAACGGCTCACCGGGCAGCTGATGACCGCGCTGTACCGGTCCAACCGGCGGGCGGAGGCGCTGCTGGCGTACCAGACGTTGCGCGACCGGCTCGCCGAGGAGCTGGGCAGCGACCCGTGCGCGGACCTGCGGGAGCTGCACGCCGCCATCCTGCGCGGCGAGACCCCGGCGCGGCGGCGCGAGCCGGCCGGGGCGGTCCCGGCGCCGGCGCCGGAGCCGCGGCCGGCGCAGATGCCGGCCGGCGTCGGGCACTTCGCCGGCCGCGAGCCCGATCTGGCCGCGCTGACCGCGGCGCTGCCGCAGCCCGGCGCGGACCCCCGGATCGTGCTGGTCTCCGGGGCCGGCGGGCTGGGCAAGACGGCGCTGGCGGTGCGCTGGGCGCACACCGTGGCGGACCGGTTCCCGGACGGGCAGATCTTCCTGGACCTGCACGGTTCGGCCAAGGACGCGGCGCTGTCGCCGGACGCGGCCGTGCGGGCCGCGCTGCTGGCGGTCGGCGTGCCGCCCGGCCGCCTGCCGGCCGGGTTCGAGGAGCGGGCCGCCCTGTTCCGGACCCGGCTGTACCACCAGCGGGTGCTGCTGGTCGCCGACGACGCCGGCTGTGTGGGCCAGCTGCTGCCGCTGGTCCCGCCCACCGCGAGCAGCCTGCTCGTGGCGACCAGCCGCAGCCGGCTCACCGCGCTGGCCGCCCACCACGAGGTGCGGACGGTCGGCCTGCGCCCGCTCGCCGGCGACCGGGCCCGCGACCTGCTGTGCGGGATCGTCGGCGCGGAGCGGCTGGCCGGACCCGGCGGCGCCGAGGTGGTGGAGTTGTGCGGTGGCTGGCCCCTCACGCTGCGCCAGGCCGGCGCCACGCTGGCCGCCCGGTCCACCCAGTCGCTCGGTTCGTTCGCCGACGAGCTGCGGGAGCACGCCGACACCCTCTCGGTGGCCGACGACCCCCGCACGGTCCGGGCCGCGCTGGCGCAGGCCCGCGCCGGTCTCGACCCGGCCGCCGGCCGGCTGTTCGACCAGCTCGGCGCGCTGCCGGTGGGCTCGGTCCGGCTCGACCTGGCGGCCGCGGTCGCCGGGATCTCGGCGCCCCGGACCCGGCGGCTGCTGGACGAGTTGATCTCGGCCAACCTGGTGGTGGAGAACGGCCCGGACCGGTACGGCTGGTACGACCTGGTCCGCCGGTACGCCCGCCGGTGCGGGGCCGCGCTCAGCGACCGCGACGTCGCCGAGGAGCGGGCGATCCGCTGGTACCTGTCCACCTTCGAGCGGCTGGCGGCCCGGCCGGCGCCCGAACCCGCCGCCGGCGCCGACGCCGCCGACCTGCCGGCGGTGGCGCGCTGGGTGGCCCAGCGCCGCGACCCCCGGCTCACCTGGGACTTCGTCAGCAAGGCGTACGCGGTCACCCCGGCGGTGGGCGCCGAGGCGTGCGAGGCGGCCCTGGCCGCGGCCACGACCCTGGGCGACGGCCGGGCCATCGCGGCGGCCCACGCCCAGCTCGGCGCGGTGCTGGTGGCCGACCCGGCGCGGGCCGAGGACGCGAGCCGGCACCTGAGCCGGGCGCTGCGGCTGCTCGACCCCGACCAGGCGGACCACGTCCGGATCGCCACGTTCGGGCTGGGCACCCTGCTGGCCCGGCAGGGGCGGCCGGCCGAGGCCGGCACGTTGCTGGAGCGGACGCTGGACCTGCTCGACCCGGGGCGGGAGCCGCTGGCCGCCACGGTCGCCCTGTTCGCCCACGCCGACCTGCTGGTGCGGGCCGGGTCGGCCGGCCGCGGCCAGGAACGGTTCGCCCAGGCGCTGATCATGTGCGAGGCGGCGACCGGGAGCCGGTTCAGCCGGGCCCGGCTGGTGCTCAACGCCCAGGTGGGCGCGCGGTTCCTGGCCTACCTGGGCGAGGCGCTGCAGGCCCCGCGGGTGAGCGGCTCGGACCGGCAGCTGGCGACGCGGCTGTTCACAGGGGTTCGGCGCTGACCCGGAAGTCCCGGGCGGTGGCCGCGATCGCGGCGGCCACCTCCGCCGAGCTCCGCCCGCGGAAGCGGAACCGGCCGCCGACGTGCTCGTAGTACGCGTCGGCGGCCGGCAGGATCGCGCCGGCGCCCAGCACGGCCTCGGCGTACGGGCCCGGGTCGCGGCCCAGCATCGAACCGGCCCGGGCGATCCGGCAGGGACGCCGGGCCGGGGCGGGCGCGAGCAGCCAGCCGCCGACCTCGCCGCCCGGTTGCCCGAGCGCGGCCGGCCAGGGCCGCGGCGGCTGCCCCAGGGCGAGCCGGAAGGCCGCCTCCATCAGGTCGTAGCCGTGCACCTCGCGCCACAGGAACGGGATCTCCGCGCCGCCCGCACGGGCGCCCACCTCCAGGAACGCGCACTCGCCGGTCGACCGGTCCAGGAACAGCTCCAGGTGGAACACGGTGGGCCGGTCGGACAGGGCGGCCAGGGCCCGGGCGGCGTACCCGCCGGCCGCGCGGACGAGGCCGGGATCGTCCTCCTCCACCGAGCCCAGCGGGGTCCCGCCGCGGAACCCCAGGCAGGTGTTCAGGTACCGCGACACCCGGTACGGCCCGAGCGCCGCGCCGTCGAAGTAGCCGTCCACGTGGTGGATCGGGCGCGGGTCGAACGACTGGGCCAGCAGCCCGGACCCGGCGGTGACATCGAGCCGGCGCAGGTCGCCGGGACCGTCCAGCCGCACCACGCCGGCGCTGGAGCTGCCCGTGCGCGGCTTGACGATCACCGGCCAGCCGTACCGGTCGCCGAAGGCCCGCACCGTCGCCGCCTCCCGCACGGTGGTGAACGGCGGCACCGCCAGGCCCGCGGCGGCCACCCGGCCGCTCATCGTCACCTTGTCCCGGTACGGGCGCAGCTCCCCCGGCGTCCAGCCGGGGCAGCCCCACTCCTGCCGCAGCTCCGCGGCGACCAGCAGGTCGTCCTCCTTGAGCGCGATGATCGCCGCCGGCGGCCCGAACTCGTGGGCCAGCTGCTTGACCCGGTCGGCCACGGCCGGCCGGTCGTCGGTCGCGTCCACCAGCAGCACGGCGGCGGCGTCGGGCGGGACGGCCGAGGCCCCGACCGCGGTGGCCACGTAGGTGACGGCGTGGGTGCGGTGGTCGAGGTAGCGGGCGTACTCGGCGTACCGGGCCCGCCAGCGGTGGATGACCACGACGTGCGGCCGGGCCGGCATCAGGCGTCCTCGGCCAGCTCGTAGAACGCCGGGCCGTCCAGGTAGCGGAACGTCCCGAAGTCACGGTCGACGACCTCCTCAACCGGATGCATCAGGTTGACGATCAGCGGGGTGCTCAGGTCGTCGACCGTGCGCCGCAGCCGGCCGCCGGGCGCCACCACCGGGCGGATGTCGTACAGGCTCTCCAGGGCCTCGATCACCCCCATCATCGGGTACGACCGGAGCGGCGCCTCCACCGTGGACACCGCCCAGGCGCTCACCACGTGCCGGCTGATCGAGTAGTCGGCGCCCGCGCGGGCAGCGAACCGCTCCGGGCGCACGTAGGCGTCGACGATCCACTCGAGCTGGCCCTCGCCCAGCGCGGGCTGGCAGAAGCCGGGCAGGTCCAGGCCGGCCATCCGGGCGCCCACCTCGACCAGGCAGGGCCCGCCCGGGGTCAGCTTGATCTCCAGGTGGGCGGCGCCGTAGCGGATGCCGAGCGCGTCCAGGACGGCCAACGCGTACGGCACCAGTTCCTCCTGGACCGCGCCGCGCCGCGGCAGCAGGCGCACCCCGCAGGTCAGGTCGACGATGCCGTTCGCGGTGAGCTTCTCGTACTTCCAGATGTCGGTGACGTGGTGCCGGCCGTCGCAGCTCACCGTGTCCACCACGTACTCGCCGCCCATCAGGTACTCCTGGGCGACGACGGCCTCGTTGCGGCGGGAGAAGATGTTCTCGCTGCCGAGGATCTTGCGGTACGCGGCGACCGACTCCCGGGGCGTGGCGCAGAAGTGCACCCCGTCGCCGGCCGCGCTGCGGATCGGCTTGACCACGATCCGCCCGCCCTGCTCCTCGTGCCAGGCGGCCAGCTGCTCCGCGTCCTCGACGAGCAGCTGGCCGGTGGCCCGCAGGCCGGCGGCGCGCACCGTCTCGATCTGCACGTACTTGTCGCGGCGGGCGACGCTCAGCGCGGTGCCGTTGCCGGGCAGGCCCAGCTCGGCGCCCAGCCGGTCGGCGAACTCCACGCCGATCTCGCCGCCGGCCACCACGGCGACCGGGTCGTGCCCGCGGACCGCCGCGAGCGTGGCGTCCAGGTCGCCGGTGTGCACGATGTTCGCCGCGTACGGGGACAGGTCGAACGCGCCCTGGTACACCAGCGGCGGATCCGGGGTGCTCTGCACCCGGACCACCTGGTAGCCGGCCTGGTGGAACACCGGGGCGAGGCGCCGGGTCGGGGCGTACGCATCGACCATCACGACGGTTCGGGAAGCGCTCATCGCCCCACCGTGGGCGCGGCCGCTGCGGATCCGCTACAGATCCGCTGCACGCCCGGTGGCCGGCGGGCGTGGCGGATCCGCAGCGGATCCGCAGCGCCGCTCGCCAGGCTTCGGCCCATGTTGCAGCGCATGTGCTGGATCTTCCCGGACCGAGAGTCGACCCGGACCGCGGCGCAGTGGAACCGCGCGTTCTGGCAGACCTACCAGGAGGTGGCCGCGGAACTGGGCCTGAGCTGGGAGCGGACCTCGCCCGAGGCGGTGACCGTGGACGCCCTGGATCCCCGCGACCCGCGGGTGTACGTCGACGGGGTCCAGGTCACCCCGCGGGACACCCTGTTCGTCACCTCCCCCTACACGCTGCCGTACCAGGCCGCGGACGCCTTCAACCAGTTCACCCTCTACGCCGTGCTGGAGCAGGCCGGCTTCTACCTGCCGCACCCGGCCTGGCTGGCCGCGCTCGGCAACGACAAGCTGGCCACCCTGCTGTTCCTCAAGGACTCGCCGATCCCGCCGGTGCCGACCGTGCGCATCGGCTCCGGGCGCGACCTGCTGTACGACGAGTTCCTGCCCGCGGTCGAGAAGCTGCCGTACCCGGCGATCGTCAAGCCGGCCGGCTGGGCCGCCTCGCGCGGCATCAACATGGCCCACGACGACCACGACGTGCGGGGGCTGCTCAGCCTGGCCCAGGGCGGCGACACCACGCTGGTGTTCCAGCCGTACCTGGGGCGGGCCACCACCGACTACCGGATCCACATGGTCGACGGCAAGCCGCACACCACGCTGGTCCGCATTCCCGGCGACGGCGCCCGCTACCCGCAGTACAGCACCGGGGCGCGGCTGCACTACGCGCCGCTGCCGGACGAGCTGGCCGCGGCGGTCGACTACTTCGCCAGGAGGCTGCCGATGCCGTACTTCTGCGTGGACTTCCTGCACGACGGCGAGCGGTTCTGGCTGTCCGAAGTGGAGCCGGACGGCGCCATCATGTGCCCCGATCCGCACGATCCCGCGGTGGTCGCCCAGAACCGGGCGATCGTCCGGGACCGGTTCCTGGCCTACCGGGACGGGCACGCGCGACTGCACGGGGGTGCGTTGTGACCACGGAATTCTTCTCGGCCGCCCCGCTGGCGGTGGCCACCGTCGCCGACACCCTGGCCAAGCTGCGCTCGGTGCCGGCCCTGGCCGACCGGTACGCCGACATCGTCGCCCTGGACAGCCTCGAGGACCTGGTGCACGTGCCGGTGATGCGCAAGGACGACCTCAACGTGGCCCTGGAGCACCTCAAGCCCAAGGCCCAGCACGGCGCCACCTGGACGTTCCAGAGCGGCGGCAGCACCGGCTCGCCCAAGCTCGGGTACGCGCCCACCGGCCTCTACATGGCCGAGGTGTACGAGCAGTGGAAGCCGCTGGGCCCGGACGACCTGTTCGTCAACGCCTGGGGCGCCGGCAAGCTGTGGGGCGCGCACTACCTGATGGGCGCGTACGCCGACCTGACCGGCTGCACCGGCATCGGGCTGGGCGCGATCAACCGCGGCGAGTACGACGCCTGGCTGGAGTTCTTCGCCGACCGCGGGGTCACCTCGATCGGCGGTACGCCCAGCGTGCTGCGCCCGATCATCGGCCGGGCCCGCGAGCTCGGGCTCAAGCTGCCGGACCTGCGCTCCGTGCTGTGGCTCGGCGAGGCCTGGAACCCCGGCCTGGACGAGGACCTGCCGGCGGTCGCGCCCCGGGCGCGCCGCTGGGGCCTGTTCGGCAGCACCGAGACGTGGGTCGCCGGCACGAACACGCCGCAGTGCGCGGACGACACCTGGCACCCGCTGCCGTCGCAGCTCGTGCACATCGGCGCCGACCAGCTCATCGACTTCACGTCGCTCAAGCCGCACGGGCTCAACCCGGTGCTGCGCTACCAGACCGGCGACGCCGGCGAGTGGGTCACCTGCACCTGCGGGGTGCCCGGCCGGGCGCTGCGGGTGCTGGGCCGCCGCGACGGCGAGGTGAAGTTCCGCGGGCTGCTGCTCAACGCGGACGCCCTGCTGCGCGAGGTCGCCGGCGTGCCCGGCGTGTCGCAGAGCCAGCTGGTGCTGACCGAGTACCCGGCCCGGGGCAGCACCTGCGAGGTGCTGGTGGTGCCGGCCCGCGACGCGGCCGACGGGCTGGCCGCGCGGGTCCGCGACCGCATCCTCGGTTCCGCCTTCGGCGGCCCGAGCAGCGCCTTCCACCGCGACCCCGAGGCCCTCGAGGTCCGCGTCACCGACGCGCTGATCCACAACGAGCGCACCGGCAAGGTGTCCCCGCTGGTGCAGCGGCGGGCGACATGAGCTCGCCGGCCGCCGCGCCGGTCCGCGAGGACGCCCCGCGCGGGCTCGGGCGCGCCTTCAACCTGCTGTGGCTGGGGCAGAGCGTCAGCAACGTCGGCGACCGGATCAACGTGTTCGTGGTGCCGACCGTGATGATCCTGCTGCTGCACGCCTCGGCCTTCCAGGTGGGTCTGGTCGGGATGGCGCAGTACCTGGCCATCCCGGTGCTCAGCCTGGCCGCGGGCGTGCTGGTGGACCGCTGGGACCTGCGCCGCACGCTGATCTGGTGCGACCTGGTCCGGGTGCTGGCCATCGCCACCATCCCGGTCGCGTACTGGCTGGACGTGCTGTCCGTGCCGCTGATCTTCGTCGTGGTGGCGCTGGCCAACGCGGCCTCGGTGTTCTTCAACATCGGCTACACCGCCACCATCTCGGCGATCGTGCCGATCGGCGGCCGGGTCCGGGCGTACTCGCACCTGGAGGGTAGTCGCAGCGCCGCCGAGGTGGTCGGGCCGGCGGTGGCCGGCGTGCTGTACCGGCTGCTCGGGGTGGCCTCGCTGCTGGTCGACGCGGCCACCTTCCTGTTCTCGGCGGCCACCGTGCGGGCGATGCGGCCGTACGGCGCGCGCTCGCCGCAGCGGGAGCCGATGTGGACCAGGCTGGTCGCCGGGGTGCGGCTGAACTGGAACGACCCGGTCCTGCGCGGCACCGTGCTGGGCACCACGCTGCTCAACATGGGCGGCCCGATCTTCGTGACCGTGCTGCCGATCCTGGCCTACCGGGGTCTGCACCTGTCCGTGCCCACGCTGGGCACGGTGATGTCGGTGGCCGCGGTCGCCGCCGTCGCCGGGGCGCTGCTGGCCCAGCGGGTCAGCGGGCTGGTCGGCGCCGACCGGCTGATGCCCTGGTCGGTGTTCCTGCACTGCCTGGCCGGCCTGGGCATCCTGGCCGCGCCCGCGCTGCCGCCGGCGCTCGTGCTGGGTGTCACGCTCAGCTGCTAC
>NZ_BOMQ01000093.1 GCF_016862275.1 Actinoplanes nipponensis
GCCGCCCGAGAAGCCGGCCGCCTCCGGCTTCGCCGACATCACGCCTGCGGAGGAAGCGGACCGATGACAACCACAACGACCACGAGCGCCGGCGTCCGGGTGGTCAAGCCCACGGTCGCCAGCCACCTGCACGACTACTGGGGCCGGGTCCGCGGCGGCGACATCGGCAGCCTGCCGGCCATCCTGGGCCTGATCGTGCTCTGCCTGATCTTCGGCATCGCCCGGCCCACGTTCTTCAGCGCGGTGAACTTCGCCAACCTGTTCTCCCAGGGCGCGGCGGTCATCTTCATCGCCATGGGCCTGGTCTTCGTGCTGCTGCTGGGCGAGATCGACCTGTCCGCCGGCTTCGCCAGCGGCGTGTGCGGCGCGGTGATGGCCATCCTGCTGACCACCCACGGCTGGCACTGGAGCTCGGCGATCCCGGTCGCCGTGGTGACCGGCCTGATCATCGGCTTCGTGCTGGGCTTCCTGGTGGCCAAGGTCGGCATCCCGTCGTTCGTGGTGACGCTGGCCGCCTTCCTGGCCTTCCAGGGCATCCTGCTGGTGCTGCTCAGCGGCGGCAAGAACATCTCCATCCGGGACACCTTCGTGCTCTCGCTGGCCAACAAGAACATGTCGGTCGTGGTGAGCTGGGCGCTCGCGATCGCGGCCGTGGCCGGGTACGCCGCGGTGCAGTTCGCGCGGATCCGCGGCCGCGCGGTCCGCGGCCTGGTCACCGACCCGCTCGGCATCGTGCTCAGCCGGATCGCGGCGCTCGCGGTGATCCTGTTCGCCGCCGTCGCCGTGCTGACCGCCGAGCGCAGCATCAACCCGCTGATCAGCGGGTCGGTCAAGGGCGTGCCGATCGTGGCGCCGATCATCGCGGTCTTCCTGGTCATCTGGACCTTCGTGCTCGGGCGCACGGCCTACGGCCGGCACGTCTACGCGGTCGGCGGCAACACCGAGGCCGCCCGCCGGGCCGGCATCCCGGTCGACCGGATCCGCATCTCGGTCTTCGTGATCGGCTCGTTCATGGCCTCGATCGGCGGCATCATCGCCGCCAGCCGGGCCAACTCGGTCGACCCGAACTCCGGCGGCAGCAACGTGCTGCTGTACGCGGTCGGCGCGGCCGTGATCGGCGGCACCAGCCTCTTCGGCGGCAAGGGCCGGGTGCTGGACGCGGTCATCGGCGGGGCGGTCATCGCGGTGATCGACAACGGCATGGGACTGATGGGGTACAGCGCCGGTACCAAATTCGTGGTGACAGGTCTTATCCTGCTTCTGGCCGCCAGCGTGGACGCGTTGTCGCGGCGTAGAGCGGCAGCCACCGGTAACCGATGAGCGAGCCTCACGGTAAGGGGGCAGCCAGCTGATGCGAGCCGGCCCCAGCCAGGAGGAGGTACGCCGGCACAACCTGGGGACGTTGCTGCGGTACGTCCACATCCATGGCGATACGTCCCGGGCGGAGCTGACCACCAAGCTGGGCCTGAACCGCAGCACCATCGGCGCGCTGACCGCCGACCTGGCCGCCGCCGGGCTCGTCACCGAACGCCCGCCCCAGCAGACCCGCCGGGCCGGACGACCGTCCCTGGTCGTCCGGCCCGAGTCGTCCCAGGTGTACGCGTACGCGCTGGCCATCGAGGTGGACCGGCTGCGCGCGGCCCGGGTCGGGCTGGGCGGCCGGATCCTGGACCGGCGCGAGACCGACCGCCCGCGCGGCATGCAGGTTATCGACGCGGTCCAGCCGCTGGCCGGCTTCATCCACGAGATGCGCCTGGACGTGCCCGAGGGCGCCCGCTACGTCGGCGGCGGCCTGGCCGTGGCCGGCATGGTGCGCCGCGACGACGGCATGGTCCGCCTGGCCCCCACCATCGGCTGGGTCGAGGAGCCGGTCGGCGAGGCCCTCAGCGAGGAGATCGGGGACGTGGGCCCGCTCATCGTCGGCAACATCGCCGACGTCTCGGCCCTGGTCGAGCACAGCCGCGGCGCGGCGGCGGGCCGCGACAACGTCATCTACCTGTACGGCGACGTGGGCGTCGGCGGCGGCATCATCGCAGGCGGCCGCCGGGTCACCGGCCACGGCGGGTACGGCGGCGAGGTCGGCCACATGGTCGTCAACCCCAAGGGCCGCCCGTGCAGTTGCGGCTCCCGCGGCTGCTGGGAGACGGAGATCGGTGAGTACGCGCTGCTCGAGCTGGCCGGCCGGGGTCACCTGAGCGGCCGCGAGGCGGTGCTGGACGTGGTGGACGCGGCGATGCGCGGCGACTGGGCGGCCCAGCAGGCGGTGCGGCAGGTCGGCGACTGGATCGGCCTCGGCGTCGGCAACCTGATCAACATCTTCAACCCGGAGGCGGTGATCTTCGGTGGCACGCTGCGCGACGTGTACCTGGTCGCCGCGGCCCAGATCCGCAGCCGGCTGAACGAGGTGGCGCTGCCGGCCTGCCGCGAGCACGTCCGGCTGCGTACGCCCGAGCTCGGCAACGACGCCGCCCTGATCGGCGCGGCCGAGCTGGCCTTCGAACGACTGCTGGCCGATCCCCTGTTGTGAGCCGGGTACTAGAGTGCCCGCGTGAGCATGCGCGCTTCCGACGAGGATCGGCAGCGGATCGTGGCCGCGCTCGAGCGGCACACCGGCGCCGGACGGCTGACCCTGGACGAGTTCGCCCAGCGGGTCGGGCTGGCCAGCGCCGCCCGCACCCTGGAGGAGCTGGCGGCGGTGGTGAGCGACCTGCCCGCCGAGACCCCGGAGGAGAAGCAGCGCCGCGAGCTGCTCCTCGTCTTCGCGGTCGCGCTGATCACGCTGGTGCTGCTCGGGGTGGCCCTGGCCCTGCGCTGACCCGCCGTCACCGGTCGACGGGGGTGAAGTCCCAGGCGTGCGGGGCGCGGGCGGTCAGGTGGGCCGGCGGCGCAGGCAGGTCCGCCGGGGTGTGCCGCCAGCGGGAGATGACCACGATGCGGTGGTCGGTCGACGAGTAGACCTCGCTCGACACGTGCGACGGCAGCACCTCCACCTGCGGCAGCGCCACGTCGCAGACCCAGGCGAGCAGCTCGTCGAAGCCGCTGCCGAGGGCCCGTACCTCCCACATGCGTGCGATCATGCTGCTTCCTACCCCGCCACAGTGACCGAGGTCAATGGCATCGCGGAATCCGCCGGCAGGTCCAGCCGGCTGGGCGCGACCCCGGCCGCCACCAGGTGCGAGCCGAGCGCGGCCACCATGGCGCCGTTGTCGGTGCACAGCCCGGGGCGGGGCACCCGCACCCGGATGCCCAGCTTGGCCGCGCGTTCCTCGGCGAGCACCCGCAACCGCGAGTTGGCGGCGACGCCGCCACCGATGATCAGCGTCTCGACGCCGTGCTGCCGGCACGCGTCCAGGGCCTTGCTGGTCAACACGTCGCACACGGCGTCCTGGAAGCTGGCCGCCACGTCGGCCACCGGCACCGGCTCGCCGCTGCGCTCGCGCGCCTCGACCCACCGCGCCACGGCCGTCTTCAGCCCGGAGAAGGAGAAGTCGTAGCGGTGCTTGAGCTGATCCTTCGGCGCGGTGAGCCCGCGCGGGAAGGCGATCGCGGCGGGGTTGCCCGCCCGGGCCGTCCGGTCGATCACCGGCCCGCCCGGGAAACCCATGCCGAGCAGCCGGGCGACCTTGTCGAAGGCCTCCCCGGCAGCGTCGTCGATGGTCGCGCCGAGCGGCGTGACGCCGGCGGTGAGGTCGTCCACCAGCAGCAGCGACGAGTGGCCGCCGGAGACCAGCATGGCGATGGCCGGCTCGGGCAGCGGGCCGTGCTCAAGGGTGTCGACGGCAACGTGGGCGGCGAGGTGGTTGACGCCGTAGATGGGCTTGTCGGCCGCGAGCGCGTACCCCTTGGCGGCGGCCACCCCGACCAGCAGCGCCCCGGCCAGGCCGGGCCCCGCAGTCACCGCGATCGCGTCGATGTCGGCCAGCGTGACCCCGGCGTCGTCGAGCGCCCGCTGCATGGTCGGCACCATCGCCTCGAGGTGGGCCCGGCTGGCCACCTCGGGCACCACCCCACCGAAGCGCGCGTGCTGCTCGACGCTGGAGGCCAGGGCGTCGGCCAGCAGGGTGTGGCCGCGGACGATGCCGACGCCGGTCTCGTCGCAGGAGGTCTCGATCCCGAGGACCAGAGGCTCGTCAGGCACTTCGCATCATCACCACGGCGTCGGTGTTGCTGGGCTGGTAGTAGCCGCGCCGCAGGCCGACGGGCTCGAAGTCGTACGCGGCGTAGAGCCGCTGGGCGGGCGCGTTGTCGACGGCGACCTCGAGCAGCACCTTGCGCCGGCCCGCCTCGGCCAGCAGCGCCTCCAGCAGCCGGCGCCCGATGCCGCCGCGCTGGGCCCGCCGGTCGACGGCGATGTTCTGCACCCAGGACTCCTCCCGGTCGACGATCGCCAGGCCCGCGTAGCCGGCGACCTTCTCGTCCTCCTCCGCGACCAGGTAGAAGTGCCGCTGGGCCAGCTCGTTCCAGAACATGGCGGCCGACCACTTCTCCGCGCCGAACAGGTCCTCCTCGATCGGCAGCACCTCGGCGATGTGCCACCAGCGGAACCGGCTGATGCGCATCAGGGCAGCACAGCCTTGCGCGCGCCCGGCTCGACGGCGTCCGGCCGGCGCAGGTAGAGCGGGGTGAGCGGATCCCCCGGGGCCCGCCCGCGCACCGACTCCGCGGCCAGCGCGATCAGCGCCTCGCCCGGGGGGTACTGCAGCCGGTCGTCGACCGGGATGCCGAAGATCTCGCTGTACCGGACCGCGCCCTCGCCGACGGCCCGGTCGGCGTCGACCGCGACGTCGGCCGGCTTGGCGACCTCCGGCCCGGCGACCCGCACCCCGTCGGCATAGGTGGCGACGTAGACCTCGCGGCGGCGCGCGTCGGTGGCGACCAGGACCCGGCCGGGACCGGCGGCCCGGCCCAGGGCATCGAGCGAGCAGATCCCGTACGTCGGGATGCCGAGCGCCTGCCCCATGGCGGCGGCGGTGGCCAGGCCGACCCGCAGCCCCGTGAAGGGGCCCGGGCCGACGCCGGCGACGATCGCGGCCAGCTCCCCCACGCGCACCCCGGCGTCGTCCAGCACCAGCCGGACCTGCGGCGCGAGCCGCTCACCGTGCGCGCGGGGATCGACCGTACGGCGCTCCGCGATGCCCTTCATGCCGCTGTCGGTGACCTCGCCGACGGCGGCGGTCACCGCGGGGGTGGAGGTGTCCAGCGCGAGAACGAGCACGTGAGAACCCTAACCGCCGGCCCGCGGGTCCCAGTCGACGAGGGGGCGGCCGGCGTCGGCCAGCGCCTTGTTGGCCGCGCTGAACGGGCGCGAGCCGCGGAAGCCCTTCGGGTTCAACGGGCTCGGGTGGCCCGCCTCCAGCACCACGTGCGCGGGATTGGAGATCAGCGCCGCCTTCTTGCGGGCGTAGCTGCCCCAGAGCAGGAACACCACGCGCTCGTCCCGGGCGTCCAGCGCCCGGATCGTCGCGTCGGTGAACGCCTCCCAGCCCTTGTTGGCGTGCGAGGCCGCGGCGCCGGCCCGCACGGTCAGGACCGCGTTGAGCAGCAGCACCCCCTGCCGCGCCCAGCCGGTCAGGTCGCCGCTGGTCGCCGGGGGCACCGCGACGTCCTCCGCCAGCTCCTTGAAGACGCTGCGCAGCGACGGCGGGATCCGCACCCCGGCCCGGACGCTGAAGCTCAGCCCGTGCGCCTGACCCGGCCCGTGATACGGGTCCTGGCCCAGGATCAGCACCCGGGCCCGGTCCGGCGGGCACAGCCGGTACGCCGCGAACAGGTCCTCGACGGGCGGGTACACCGTGTTCGTCTCGTACTGCGCGCCGACGAAGGCGCCGAGGGCAGCCGTGGCGGCCTCGTCGAGGAACGGCGTGAGCTCCGTGCGCCACTCGGGCGGGAGCAGGTCGAGCAGGTTCACATCTTCTCCAGTCGGGCAGCCCAGTCGCCGCCGTGGGGGACGAGGTCGATCACCCGGGTGTCGTCGTCGAGCCGGTCGATCCGGACGGCCAGGTACGCGTCGTTGAGCTGCTCCACCAGGCCGGCGCCCCACTCCACCACGGTGACGGCGTCGTCGGCCGACGCGTCCAGGTCGAGGTCGTCGATCTCGGCCCGCGGGTCGGCGGCGTCGCCCAGCCTGTACGCGTCCGCGTGCACCAGCGGCACCCCGCCGCCCAGCGCGGGATCGGGCCGGTGCACCCGGGCGATGACGAACGTCGGCGAGGTGACCGCGCCCAGCACGCCCAGCCCCGCGCCGATGCCCTGCACCAGCGCGGTCTTGCCGGCGCCGAGCGGGCCGGTGAGCAACACCAGGTCCCCGGGCCGCAACACACCCGCGAGCCGCCGGCCGAAGGTCTGCGTGTCGTCCACCGTGGCCAGCCGGACCGGCGTCAAGAGACCTTCTCCAGGAACGGGATGAGCGCGGCGTTGACCTCGTCGGCCTTCTCGAGCATGACCACGTGCCCGCTGTTGTCGATCTTGACCAGCGTCGCCTCGGGCAGGTGCCGCAGGATCTCCTCGGAATGGGTCACCGGGGTCAGGTAGTCCTTGGTGCCGACCAGCACGAGCACCGGCACGCCGCGCAGCGCGGACAGCGCCGGGAACCGGTTGTGCGAGTACAGGGTGTGCAGGTACTTGGTGAGGGTCTCGACGGAGGTCTTCGAGTTCATCTGCTCCACGAAGGTGACCAACGAGGCGCTGGGCCGGGCGTCGCCGAAGCCGTACCGGCGGGTCAGCAACCAGGCCAGATCGCCGGTCGCGACCCGCGCCCGGTCGATGACGCCGCCGCCCAGGCGCGCCGCGCCGCCCCAGATCGGGAAGAACGGCGCGCTGGCCCGCGCGACCAGCGTGGGCACGCCGATCTTGCTCTTGTCGATCAGACCGGCCGAGGTGGACATCAGCACCACGCCGACGACCCGCTCGCCGAACCACTCCGGATACTGCTCGGCGAACGCCATGATGGTCATGCCGCCCATCGAATGCCCGACCAGGACGATGCGCCCCTCCGGCACGACCTCGTCGAGCACCGCGGCGAGCGACTTGCCGAGCGCGGCGATGTCGTAGTTGCCGGAGTGCAGCCGGCTGGACCGGCCGTGGCCGGGCTGGTCGTAGAAGACGAGCCGGTGCTCGCCCAGCTCGGTCAGCGCCCGGCGCTGGAAGTAGAAGGTGCCCATGTCGAGGGCGAAGCCGTGCACGAAGACGACGGTGGGCCGGTCGCCGTCGCCGGTCACCCGCGGTTCCACGATCTCGACGTGCAGGTCGGTGCCGTCGGCGGCGGTGACGGTCAGCTCGCGGTCGAAGGGCTGGTCGCCGAACTCCTCGCCGGCGTGGGGGTCGCCGGGCGCGTTCAGCGACTTGCGCACCAGCGCCCGCTCGACGGCGAAGGCGGTGGCGAGGCCGGCCGCGGCCAGACCGATGGCGGCGCCGACTATCCCGACCTGCTTGGCCCGGCGCCGGGCGACGGGCCGCCGCCCGGACGACTTCGCGTGGCTCACAGACTCTCCCCTTCCCGGGTTCCCGACGCTTCGCGGCTCCCCGACGCCTCCCGGCTGTGGTGATCGCCCGCCGCCGCCTCGGCCGGGACGCCCGCCGTGCCGTCGTAGACCCGGGGCACGCGCGGGCCCCCGAAGCGGGTCACGATCTCGTAGTTGATCGTGCCGATCGCCTCGGCCCAGTCGGTGGCGGTGGGCGTGCCGTCGTCACCCGGCCCGAACAGGATCGCCACGTCCCCGGGGGCCACCGGATCGTCGCCGCAGTCCAGGACGATCTGGTCCATGCAGACCCGGCCCGCGATGGTGCGAGTGCGCCCGCCGAGAGCCACCGGCCCCACATTGGACGCGTGCCGGGGAACCCCGTCGCCGTAGCCGAGCGGCACCAGCGCCAGCGTCGTCTCCCGCGCCGTGTGGTAGGCGTGACCGTAGGAGACGCCCTGGCCCGCCGGGACCCGTTTGGTCAGCGTGACCCGGGCGCGGGCCGTCATCGCCGGCCGGAGCCCGGTCGGGTGCTCGGACGGCAGCGGGGACAGGCCATAGATGGCCACCCCGGGGCGGACCAGGTCGTAGTGGGCGTCGGGGCGGGTCAGCGTAGCGGCCGAGTTGGCGATGTGGCGGTAGCGGGGCTCGATGCCGTACTGCTCCGCGGTGGCCAGACCCTCGGCGAACACGGCGAGCTGGTGGTCGACCGTCTCGTGGCCCGGGGCGTCCGCGTACACGAAGTGGCTCCAGATGCCGACGACCTCCGCCTCGCCGTCGGCCTGAGCCTTCGCCGCCGCCTCCAGCAGGGCCGGCCAGTCGGCCGGGGTGGCGCCGCCGCGGGCCAGGCCGGTGTCGAGCTTGAGGTGCACGCGCACCGGCCGCTGGGCCCGGCGGGCCGCGGTGACCAGCTCGTCGAGCTGGGCCAGGCTGCCCGCGTTGAGGTCGACATCGGCGGCGACACCCTCGTGCAGCGCCAGCCCGGGGGCCAGCAGCCAGGCGAGCACCGGCTCGGTGAGCCCGGCCCGGCGCAGGGTCAGCGCCTCCTCCAGGGTGGCGACGCCCAGCCAGGTCGCACCGCCGGCCAGCGCCGCCCGGGCCGCCGGCACCATGCCGTGCCCGTAGCCGTCGGCCTTGACCACCGCCATGATCTCCGCGGTGGTGCCGGCGCGCAGCGTCGCGACGTTGTCCCGGATGGCGTCCAGATCTACCCGGACCTCGGCCTGCCACATGTTCATCAGCCTACTGACCGGTACGACGGAGCCGCGTCACAGCAGGCCAGCCAGGACCGGGCGCAGCGCCGCGGCCACGTCCTGCGAGGTCACCGGGCCGTCGCGCTCGGCCCGCCGCCCGGCCAGCCCGTGCACGTAGGCCGCCATGACGGCCGCTCGCTCCGCGGGCAGACCGGCGGCGAGCAGCGAGCCGAGCAGGCCCGCGAGCACGTCGCCGCTGCCCGCCGTGGCCAGCGCGGCCGTGCCGGTCGGGTTGACCCAGGCCCCGCCCGCCGGGGTGGCCACGATCGTCCGGTCGCCCTTGAGCAGCACCACCGCGTTGATCCAGGCGGCCAGCCGGCAGGCCGCGCCGACCCGGTCCGCGCCCGGTCGCTCCCCGGCCAGCCGGGCGAACTCACCGTCGTGCGGGGTGATCACCAGCGGGGCGTCGCGGCGCAGGTCGGCGGCGTGCTGGCCGTCCACCAGCAGGGTGAGCGCGTCGGCGTCGAGCAGCACGGGCAGAGACGTGGCGAGCACACTGCGCAGCTCCGTGCGGGCCGCCTCGTCGGTGCCCAGCCCCGAGCCGCAGACCCAGGCCTGGACCCGGCCGGCCTCGGCCACCCGCTTGGCGGCGACCACGGACGGGTGCCGGTGCAGCACCTCCGGGGCGGCGCTGCCGGCGTATCGCACCATGCCGGTCGGGCCGGCGAGCGCGCCCGTGACGGACAGCACAGCGGCGCCGGGGTAGGTCGCGGATCCCGTGGCGACGCCCACCACGCCCCGGCTGTACTTGTCGGAGGCCGGGTTCGGGCGCGGCCACCAGGCGGCGATGTCGGCGGCGTCGGGCACCCGGACCGCGGGGTCGGGGTGCAGCGTCGCGGCCAGGCCGATGTCGACCAGCTCGACGTGACCGGCCAGGGTCGCGGCCGGGCCGACGACATGGGCCGGCTTCAGGCAGCCGAAGGTCACGGTGACGTCGGCGTGCACGGCCTCGCCGGGCACGTCGCCGGTATCGACCGCGACCCCGCTGGGCACGTCGACCGCGACCACCGGCGGCCGCCCGCCGTCCCGGGCCCGCAGCTCCGGCAGGCGTCGGACCAGCGCCGTCGCGTCCGGTCGCAGGCCGCCGCTGGCGCCGATCCCGACGATGCCGTCGACCACCAGGTCGACCCGGCCGGGCAGCTCGGTGACGGTGACGCCGCCGGCTCGGCGCAGCGCGGCGAGGCCGGCCAGGTGCACCCGGTCGGGCCGCAGCAGGACGGCCCGGACGCCGGCGCCCCGGGCCGCGAGCGTCGCGCCCGCATAGAGCGTGTCGCCGCCGTTGTCACCGCTGCCCACCAGCAGCAGCACGGTGGCGCCGTAGACGCCGCCGGACTCCCGCAGCAGCAGGGCACACCGGCGGGCCAGCCCGGCCGCCGCGCGCTGCATGAGCGTCCCCGGCGGCAGGGTCGCCATCAGGGCCTTCTCCGCCGCACGCACATCCGCCACGCGCCACGCCTGCCGCATTCCGCAACCCCCTGAGGAACTCAGGCCTCCGCGACGACCATCGCGGAGGCGATGCCACCGTCGTGCGACAGCGACAGATGCCAGCGGCTGACGCCCCGCGCGGTCGCCACCGCCGCGACCGTACCGGAGACGGTCAGCCAGGGCCGTCCGTCCGGATCGGTGACCACCTCGCAGTCGTGCCAGCGCAGGCCCGCGGGCGCGCCGAGCGCCTTGGCGACCGCCTCCTTGGCCGCGAACCGGGCGGCCAGCGACTCGGGCGAGCGCGGATTGCCGGCCGAGGTCATGCGCTCCGAGTCGGTGAAGAGCCGGTCGGCGAGCAGCGGCGTGCGCTCCAGCGCCTTGCCGAACCGCTCGACCAGCACGACGTCGATCCCCACAGCCACGATCACAGCAGCAACCCTATCGGCCCGCGGTCCGCCGCGGCCGGTCGTGCGCCGAGCCTGTGGACAACCGGGGTACGCCCGCGACGGCTTGTCCACAGGGGCGGATCCGCGGCCCCGCGCTGCCCTAGCGTCGTCGGCCTCATCCGACGAATCTGGAGGTTGCCGATGACGTCCGAGCTCGAGGTCGACGCCGCAGCGGTCCGCGCCTGGGCCACCGCGCTGTCCACGACGGCCGCGCGGATCAGCACCGATCCGCCGCCCCCGCCGAGCGGGCCGCCCTGGTCGGCGACGGCCGCCGCCGCGGCTGCCGCGGCCGCCGCCCGGATGCGGTTGCGGGCGCTCGCCGACGACATCACGGCGGCGGCCCGGCAGGCAGCGGCGGCAGCGGACGACTACGACGACGCGGACGACCGCGCCGCGGCCCGGCTGCGGAACGTGCGATGAGCCGGCCCGTCGTGAGTTTTCCGCACCTGCGGGCCACCGACCCCGGGTGCTGGCGCGAACCGGCGACCGCGTGGCGGGTCTGGGCCGCGACCGCCGGCCGGTGGGCGGCCGAGCTGCGCGCCCACGCGGCACGGCTGCGCACCATCTGGCGCGGATCGGCCGCCGACGCCGCGGCGGCCCTCCTGGCCACCCTGATCCGGCGGCTGACCCTCTTCCGGCTCGGTTGCTGGGCGGCCGACCAGGCGCTCAGCGAGTTCGCGGCCGCGCTGGCCCGCGGCCGGTCGATGCCGGCGAACATCCCCGCCGGCGTCGCCGTCACCGCCGACGGCACGGTCAGCGGCCGGCCCGCGGAGGCCGTCCGCGCGACCGCGGCGACCATCACGGCGGCGCTCACCATCGCCGCGGAGGCCGACAGCGCCGCCGCGAGCCGGCTGAGCGAGGTGGATTTCGGCGGGCCCGTCCGGCCGCCGACCGTCGATCCACCCGCCTGCACGGCCACGCCCGCCCAGGTACGACGGTGGTGGGAGGCGCTGGATCCGGCCCAGCGGCGGTGGCTGCTGGCCACCCGGCCGGAGGGGCTCGGTCCGCTGGACGGCGTGCCGGCCGCAGTCCGCGACCTGGCGAACCGGCTGGCCCTCGACGACCTGCCGGCCCGGCTGCCCGGTCTCGCCGCGCTGCGGGACAGGCTCGCCGACGGGGCCGGCCCGCGGGCGTACCTGCTGCGGATCGATCCGGCCGGGGAGGGCCGGGCCGTGGTCGCGGTGGGTGACCCCGACCGGGCGGCGAACGTCCTGACCCAGGTGCCGGGCATGACCGCCGACCTCGCCTCGTACGGCGGTGAGCTGGCCCGCGCCGAGCGGATCGCCACCCGGGCCCACCAGCTCGCCCCCGAGGCGGCCACCAGCACGATCATGTGGCTCGGTTACGACGCACCCGACTTCGTGCCCGAGGCCGCGAGCCGCGCCCAGGCCACCGCCGGGGCCATCGGGCTCCGCGGCTTCCAGGACGGGCTGCGCGCCACCCACCTCGGTCCGCCGGCGCATCAGACCGTGCTCGGGCACAGCTACGGGTCGCTGGTCGTGGGCGCCGCGGCGGCCCGGGCCGGGCTGGCCACCGACGAGGTGGTCTTCGTCGGGTCGCCCGGGGTGGGCGTCGACTCGGCGGCCGAATTGCACGCGCCGCCGGGGCACGTGTGGTCCTCGACGTCACGGTCCGACGTCATCCAGTGGGCGGCGGTGTCGCCGCGCAGCCTGGCCGGGGATCTGCTCCTCAGCCAGGCCGTGCCGGGCGGCGCCCTGCTGGCCTTCACCCGGCCGGAGAACGACCTGTTCTTCGGCGCCAACCCGAGCGACCCGGCGTTCGGCGCCCGCGTGTTCGCGAGCGAGCCGGACGCCGGGCACCTCGGCTACTGGGAGCCCGGCAGCGCGGCGCTGGACGCGCTCGCAGCCATCGCGGTGGGGCGGGGCGATGTCATTCCACGGTGACGGACTTGGCCAGGTTGCGCGGCTGGTCGACGTCGTGACCCCGGGCCGCGGCGATCTCGCAGGCGAGGATCTGCAACGGGACGGTGGTCATCAGCGGGGCGAGCAGCGTCGGCGTGCGGGGCACCACGATCAGGTGGTCGGCGTACGCGCGGACCGCGTCGTCACCCTCCTCGGCGATCACGATGGTACGGGCGCCCCGGGCGCGTACCTCCTGGATGTTGGAGACGACCTTGTCCCGCAGGACGCCACGCCCGGCCGGGGACGGCACTACGCAGACGACCGGGGTGCCCTCGTCGATCAGGGCGATCGGGCCGTGCTTCAGCTCGCCGGCCGCGAAGCCCTCGGCGTGCATGTACGCGAGTTCCTTGAGCTTGAGCGCGCCCTCCAGCGCCACCGGGAAGCCGACGTGCCGGCCGATGAACAGGATGGTCGAGGCGGTCCGCAGGTCGCGGGCCAGGGCCCGGACGTCCTCCATGCCGCCCAGCAGCTCGCGCAGGGCGTCCGGGGTGGCCTGCAGCTTGGAGACCACGGCGGCGACCTCGTCGGCGTACATGACGCCGCGGATCTGGGCCAGGTGCAGGCCGATCAGGTAGCAGGCGACCAGCTGGGTCACGAACGCCTTGGTGGAGGCCACCGCGATCTCGGGACCGCCGTGCGTGTAGAGCACCGCGTCGGACTCGCGCGGGATGGTCGAGCCGTTGGTGTTGCAGATGGCCAGCACCCGGGCCTTCTGCTCCTTGGCGTGGCGCAGCGCCATGAGCGTGTCCATGGTCTCGCCGGACTGGCTGATCACGATCATCAGGGTCGAGCGGTCCAGGATCGGGTCGCGGTAGCGGAACTCGCTGGCCAGCTCGACCTCGCACGGGATGCGCACCCAGTGCTCGATCGCGTACTTGGCCACCATGCCGGCGTGGTACGACGTGCCGCAGGCCACGATGAAGACCTTGTCGACGTCGCGCAGGTCCTGGTCGGTGAGGCGGACCTCGTCGAGGACGATCTCGCCGCGCTCGGAGAGGCGGCCGAGCAGGGTGTCCGCGATCGCCTGGGGCTGCTCGGCGATCTCCTTGAGCATGAAGTAGTCGTAGCCGCCCTTCTCCGCGGCGGAGGCGTCCCAGTCGATGTGGAACTCCTTGCCGGTCGCGGGGGCGCCGGTGAAGTCGGTGATCTCGATGCCGGCGGGCGTGATCAGCACGACCTGGTCCTGGCCCAGCTCCACCGCCTCGCGGGTGTGCTCGATGAACGCGGAGACGTCGCTGGCCAGGAAGTTCTCCCCGTCGCCGCGGCCGACGACCAGCGGCGAGTTGCGCCGGGCGGCCACGACCGCGTCCGGCACCTCGACGTCGACCGCGAGCAGGGTGAAGGCGCCCTCGAGCCGGCGGACGACGCGGCGCATGCCCTCGGCCAGCAGCTGCGGGCCGTCCTCGGCCCCGGCGCCCGCTCCGGCTTCGCGCAGCGCCCGCATCTCGGCGGCGAGCAGGTGGGCGGCGCACTCGGTGTCGGTGTCGCTCACGAACTCGACGCTGGTCGCCTCGAGCTCGGCGCGCAGCCGGGCGAAGTTCTCGATGATGCCGTTGTGGATCACCGCGACCCGGCCGTCGGCCGACAGGTGCGGGTGCGCGTTGCGGTCGGTGGGACCGCCGTGGGTGGCCCACCGGGTGTGCCCGATAGCGGTGGAGCCCACCGAGATGCCGTCACCCGCGCGCTCCACCAGCGCCTTTTCGAGATTCGCCAGCTTGCCGGCCTTCTTCTCGGTCAGGATGACGGAGTTGTCGATGACGGCGATACCGGCGGAGTCATAGCCGCGGTACTCCAGCCGGCGAAGCCCGTCGAGGACGATTTGCAGAGCCGGCCGACCGCCGACGTAACCCACGATCCCACACATGTGGGGCAGCGTAGCGGACTTCCGCTCACCACCATTGCGCGAGAGGCATACTTTCGCGCATCGTACGTGATCGAAAGGTCCGTTCGGGCGGTCATGTCCCCCTTCCCGGCCAGCTCAGCGCCGTCGACGACACGACCGGGTGATCCGCATCTGGCGCCGGGGGCGTACCGTCGGGCGGACGCCTGCTCTGGAGAGACGATTGAGCTACCCACCGCCTTCCGACCCGACACGTCCGTACCCCGCGGAGGAACCCGTATCCGGTCAGCCGTGGTCGTCACCGTCGGGCGATTCCCTGTCGGCCCAGCCGCAGCAGCCGCCGCGACCGCCGGCCCCGTCGTTCCAGCCGGGCTACGCCTCGCTGCCCACCCCGAACGCGCAGACCAGCGGGCCGCCGGAGGGCTACCCGCCGACCTCGCAGTTCCCCGCGCAGCCGGCCCCGCACTACGACGCCCAGGCCGGCTACCCGCCGCCGGAGCAGCCGGGCCAGTACCCGCCGCCGGGATACCAGCCGCCCGGCAACCAGCCGCCCGGCAACCAGCCGCCGGGCTACGGCCCGCCCGGCTACGGCCCTCCCCCCGGCTACGGCCAGCAACCCGGCTACGGCGCCCCGCCGCCGGCGCCGAAGCGCAGCAACCTGCCGCTGGTGGCCGTGCTGGTGGCCGTGGTCCTGCTGCTCTGCGCGGGCGGCGTGACCTCGGCCGTGCTGCTGGTCAACAACGCCGCCGACAAGGCCCAGGAGAAGATCGACTCCCTGCCGGACATCCCGACCGAGGTGCCCGGCCTGCCCACCGACCTGCCCACGGATCTGCCCACCGACCTGCCCACCGGGCTCCCGACCGACCTGCCCACCGGCCTGCCGAACCTGCCCGACCTGGACCCCGACAAGGAGATCAAGGTCGAGTACGAGGTCACCGGCGACGGCCCGGTCGAGATCGTCTACGTGGAGAAGCTCGGCGGCGACCCGAAGCGGGTCCGCAACGCCTCGCTGCCCTGGCGCAAGTCGGTGACGATGAAGGGCTCGGCGCTCGTCTCGGTCATCGCTGTCCGCGGCGCCACCTCGCAGGGCACGCTCAGCTGCAGCGCCAAGGTCGACGGCCAGGAAGTGGCGCAGAAGACGAGCGAGGGCAACTTCATCACCGCCGCCTGCACCAAGCTGGTCTACTGACCGCGGGCGCCGGGAGGGCAGCGCCGGCCGCGCGGACGCCCTTAGGCTGGCAGACGTGACGACGTCGACCCCGGCCGATCCGCTCGTCGGGCGCATGCGCCCGTTCGGCACCACCATCTTCACCGAGATGTCCGCGCTGGCGGCGCGCACCGGCGCCGTCAACCTCGGGCAGGGTTTCCCCGACACGGACGGGCCGCCGGAGATGCTGGCGGCGGCCGCCGAGGCGCTGCGATCGGGCGCCAACCAGTATCCGCCGCTCGCGGGCATCCCGGCGCTGCGAGCGGCGATCGTCGCGCACGAGCGGCGGTTCTGGGGGCTCGAGCGCGATCCGGACACCGAGGTGGCGGTCACCGCCGGGGCCACCGAGGCGATCGCCGCGAGCATCCTCGGCCTGTGCGAGCCCGGGGACGAGGTGGTGTGCTTCGAGCCGTACTACGACTCGTACGCGGCCTCGATCGCCCTGGCCGGCGCGGTCCGGCGGCCGGTCACGCTGCGGCCCGGCCCCGACGGGCGGTACGCCTTCGACGAGGACGAGCTGCGCGCCGCGTTCGGCCCGCACACCCGGATGATCCTGCTGAACACGCCGCACAACCCCACCGGCAAGGTCTTCACCCGGGCGGAGCTCGCGCTGATCGCCCGGCTCTGCCAGGAGCACGACGTGTACGCCGTGACCGACGAGGTCTACGAGCACCTGGTCTTCACCGACGCCGCCACGCCGCACGTCCCGCTGGCCACGCTGCCGGGCATGCGGGAGCGCACGCTGCGGATCTCCTCGGCCGGCAAGACCTTCTCGTGCACCGGCTGGAAGGTGGGGTGGGCGACCGGCCCGGCCACGCTGGTGTCCACGACGCTGCGGGTGAAGCAGTTCCTGACGTTCGTCAACGCGGGACCGTTGCAGCCGGCGGTCGCGGTGGCGCTGGGCCTGCCGGATGCGTACTTCACCGGTTTCCGGGAGGCGTTGCAGTCCCGGCGCGACCGGCTCGTCGCGGGCCTGACGGACGCGGGCTTCGGGGTGCTCCCGTCCGAGGGCACCTACTTCGTCACCGCCGACATCACGCCGCTGGGCGGCACCGACGGCGTCGACTTCTGCCGGGCGTTGCCCGAGCGCTGCGGGGTGGTCGCGGTGCCGACCCAGGTGTTCTACGACCACCAGGAGCAGGGGCGGCGGCTGATCCGCTTCGCCTTCTGCAAGCGCGAGGACGTCATCGACGAGGCCGCCCGGCGCCTGCGCACCCTGGCCTGACCCGCGGCCCACGGCGACCGAAACAACTGGACCCGCCGCCGGGCCGCCCACGGAAACGCCGGGCGCCGGAACGCCGCCCGGCGAGGCCGAGCCGCCGCCGGGCCGGCGCCGGACCGGCGGGGAGACGCCGACGGCGCGCCCGGCAAATCCCGGACCCGCCGTCGCCTCACCAACCTCAGGCCGGGCTGGCCGTCCGCACCTCGTCAGCCACCCGCTCGGCGATGGCCCGCGCCTGCTCCTCGGTGGCCGCCTCGACCATCACCCGGACCAGGTGCTCGGTGCCCGACGGCCGCAGCAGCACCCGGCCGGACTCGCCCAGCTCGTTCTCGGCCAGCGCCACCGCCGCCTGCACGGTCGGCGCGTCCGCGCCCGCCTGACGGTCCTTGACCGGCACGTTGATCAGCACCTGGGGCAGGGTGTGCAGCACCGCCGCCAGCTCGGCCAGCGACTTGCCGGTCTTCGCGATCGTCGCCATCAGGTGCAGACCGGTCAGCACGCCGTCGCCCGTGGTCGCGTATTCGGGCATCACGATGTGGCCGCTCTGCTCGCCGCCCAGGGCGTAGCCGCCCGCGGCCAGCTCCTCCAGCACGTACCGGTCGCCGACCTTGGTCTCCAGCAGGCGGATGCCGGCATCCTTCATCGCCAGCCGCAGGCCCAGGTTGCTCATCACCGTGGCGACCAGCGTGTCCTCGGTCAGCGTGCCGGCCTCCCGCATGGCCAGCGCCAGGATCGCCATGATCTGGTCGCCGTCGACCACGTCGCCCGCCGCGGTCACCGCGAGGCAGCGGTCGGCGTCGCCGTCGTGGGCCAGGCCCAGGTCGGCGCCGTGCTCCAGGACGGCCGCCCGGACCGCCTCGAGGTGGGTGGAGCCGCAGTTGTCGTTGATGTTCAGGCCGTCCGGGTCGGCGTGGATCGCGATGACCTCCGCGCCCGCCTCCTCGTACGCGGTCGGGCCGACCTCGCTGGCCGCGCCGTTCGCGCAGTCGACCACGACCTTGACGCCGGCCAGGGCGTGCGGGGTCGACTCGACCAGGTGCTTGACGTAGTGCTCGGCGCCGTCCAGCAGGTCGTGCACCCGGCCCACGCCGGCCCCGGTCGGGCGGCCGACCAGGCCGTGCCCGTCCGCGATGGCCGCCTCGATCTTCTGCTCCAGCTCGTCCGGGAGCTTCTGACCGCCCGGGGCGAAGAGCTTGATGCCGTTGTCCGGCATCGGGTTGTGCGACGCCGACAGCATGATGCCGAGGTCCGCGCCGGCCTGGCCGACCAGGAACGCGACCGCCGGGGTGGGCAGCACGCCGACCCGGACGACGTTGGCGCCGGCGCTGGTGAGCCCGGCCACGACCGCCGCCTCGAGCATCTCGCCGCTGGCCCGCGGGTCGCGCCCGACGATCGCCAGGGGCTGGTGGCTGGCGTCGCTCTCGATGAGCACCCGAGCAGCCGCGACCGCGACCGACAGGGCCAGTTCCGGGGTGAGCAGGTCACCGTTCGCCAGCCCGCGTACGCCGTCAGTGCCGAAGAGTCGCCCCATGGCGGTCGTTCCTTTCGCCGGCGCCGCGCCTGCTCGGCGCGGCCGCCCGGTGCTGTTGGTGGGGAGGGAAACGCGAACGGCCGGGCACGCCCCTGCGGGGGCGCACCCGGCCGTCCGGTCAGACGTGGTGCAAGGCGAGCGCTGCGATCAGCGCTTCGAGTACTGCGGGGCCTTGCGGGCCTTCTTGAGGCCGTACTTCTTGCTCTCCTTGACCCGCGAGTCGCGGGTGAGGAAGCCGGCCTTCTTCAGGGCCGGGCGGTCGTCCGGGTCGTTGGTGATGAGCGCCCGGGCGATGCCGAGGCGCAGCGCGCCGGCCTGGCCGGTGATGCCGCCGCCACGCAGGTTGGCGATCACGTCGAACTGCTCGGGCTTCTCGGCGGTGCTCAGCGGCTCGCGGATGAGCTGCTGGTGCACCTTGCTCGGGAAGTACGCCTCGAGGTCGCGGCCGTTGCAGGTGATCTTGCCGGTGCCGGGGATGAGACGCACCCGGACGATGGCCTCCTTGCGGCGGCCGACGGTCTGGATCGGGCGGTCGCCCGGGCGCGGGGCACGCACCACGGCCGGGGCGGCCTCGACGACCACGACGGTCTCGGCGGGGACCTCAGCGGCGGGGACCTCGGCGGTGGGCTCCTCGGCGGTGGGCTCCTCGGCGGGAACCTCCGCGGTGGGCTCCTCGGCGGCCGGCGCGGCCTCGACGGTCTCGGCGACCTCGGGCTCGACGATGTCGGTCATGCTGTTTCCTTCGCCCGCGCTCACTGCGCGATCTGCTTGATTTCGAACGGCACCGGCTGCTGCGCGGCGTGCGGGTGCTCGGCGCCCGGGTAGACCTTCAGCTTCTTGATGATCTGCCGGGCCAGCTTGTTGTGCGGGAGCATGCCCTTGACGGCCAGCTCGACCGCGTGCTCGGGGCGCTTGCTCAGCAGCTCCTCGTAGCCGACCTGCTTGAGGCCGCCCGGGTAGCCGGAGTGCCGGTAGGCGACCTTGGTCTGCCGCTTGTTGCCGGTCAGCGCGACCTTGCCCGCGTTGATGATCACCACGAAGTCGCCGGTGTCGACGTGCGGGGCGAACGTGGGCTTGTGCTTCCCGCGCAGGAGGGTAGCGGTGTGGGTGGCGAGCCGGCCCAGAACGACGTCGGAAGCGTCGATGATGTGCCACTGACGCTCGATCTCACCCGGCTTCGGGCTGTACGTACGCACAGAATTACCTTGTCTCGTCGTCGGTCTGGGGGCGCGCGCTGGTCGCAACAACGCAGCTGTCGCACAACAGCAGGCAACAATACCCGCCTGCGCGGCGCGCGGTCAAAACGGGCGGTGGGCCCGTCACGCAGACGGGACCGGATAACGTAGCGCCCCCAGTTTAGGTGGTGCCCCGCGGCACGCCGACATCGGGCTGGGGTGATTCCACCCACCGTGGTCCCGCGCGGACGTGAATGCCTCTTAGCAGGTTCGAAACATACGGGACGCGCAGCCGAAATTCCGCCCCGGCACGCTTCCGGACATGGCGAGTGGTGCGGTCTTCCCGACGGCGCGGCCCGGGCCCCGGCCCGGCGGCGCGCTCGGGCGCACCACCGCAGCACCACCGCCAGGGTTGAGGACGGACCTGGCGGTACCCGCCGAGCCGGTTGACCGGCTCGGCGCCGGGGAGCCGCGGCGTGTGCCGGTCGGAGGTACGGCGGAGAACGCAGGCGTGACGTGGGAGCGGGTCGACGCCGAGGACGGCGGTCTCCGAGCGTGCCCTTCGGTGGACCGGCCGGCCACGCCGCGGCTTTCTGGAATCCCTCCCCGCACGAAGGTGTGGGGAGGGCGGGCCGCCGGATGACGGAGCGGGCCGGCGGCACGAGGAAGACCGTGATCACCGCGGCGGCGCTCGCGGAGCCCGCGGCGTCGCTGTCCGGCTACACCGTCGGCGTGACCTCCGACCACCGCCGCGACGAGCTGGCCGGACTGCTGGAGAACCGGGGCGCCCGGGTGGTGCTCGCGCCGGCCCTGCGCATCGTGCCGATCGCCGACGACGCCGAACTGCGCGCGGCGACCCGCGCCTGCCTCGCGACGCCACCGGACATCGTGCTGGTCAACACGGGGATCGGGATGCGGGGCTGGCTGGAGGCGGCGGAGGGCTGGGGGCTGGCCGAGCCGCTGCGGTCGGTGCTCTCCCGCGCGTACCTGGTCGCCCGCGGCCCCAAGGCCCGCGCCGCCGTCCGTTCCGCCGGCCTGCACGACCAGTGGTCGCCGGAGGGCGAGGGCTACGAGGAGGTCGTCGAGCACCTGACCGGGCGCGGCCTCACCGGCCTGACGGTGGCGATGCAGCTGCACGGCGAGAGCCAGCCGGAGTACACCGAGGCGCTGCTGGCGGCCGGCGCCCGGGTGATCGAGGTGCCGGTGTACCGCTGGGCGCCGCCGGTCGATCCGGCGCCGCTGCACCGCCTGGTCGACCTCGTCACCGGCCGCCTGGTGGACGCGGTGACGTTCACCTCGGCGCCGGCGGTGGCCGCGCTGCTGCGCGCGGCCGGGACGGGCGCGGAGCCGCTGCTCGAGGCGCTACGCGCCGATGTCCTCCCGGCCTGCGTGGGGCCGGTGACGGCGGCGCCGCTACGCCGGCACGGCATCGCGGTGGTGACCCCGGCCCGGGCCCGGCTCAGCGCCCTGGTCCGCATGATCGTGGACGAGCTCCCCCGCCGGGCCCTGTCGCTGGAGGTGTCGGGCCACCAACTGACCCTGCGCGGCCACGCGGCGATCGTCGACGGTGACCTGAAGCCGCTGGCCCCGGCCCCGATGGCGGTCCTGCGCGCGCTGGCCGCGGCCCCGGGCCGGGTGCTGTCCCGCGCGGCCCTGCTGCGCGCCCTGCCCCGGGGCGCGGACGAGCACGCGGTGGAGATGGCGGTGGCCCGGCTGCGCGCCGGCCTGGGCACGCCCGGCGTGATCCAGACCGTGGTCAAGCGGGGCTACCGGCTCCCCGCCTGACTCCCCGAAGATCAAGAGCCGGGTTCCTGAAGTGAAGATCAAGAGCAGATTCTTGATGTCGTGCCTGGTTGCATGGTGCTGACCGTCGCTCCCGCCGATTGCGAGGTCCGTGCTTTGTCCTAGCCGGTTCCGCTGGGTGCATGGTGGGGCCTGGGACGGGATTCCGCCGAGCGGGCTTCCCGGCCGTGACGTTGCCCCCGGCCGTGACGTTGCCCCCGGCCGTGACGTTGCCCCCGGCCGTGACGTTGCCCCCGGCCGTGACGTTGCCCCC
>NZ_BOMQ01000094.1 GCF_016862275.1 Actinoplanes nipponensis
CCGTGACGTTGCCCCCGGCCGTGACGTTGCCCCCGGCCGTGACGTTGCCCCCGGCCGTGACGTTGCCCCCGGCCGTGACGTTGCCCCCGGCCGTGGCCTCGCTGTCCCGGCCGTACCGGCCCTCTGAGCGCGCCCGGCCTCACCCGCCCTGCGCAGAGCCCGCCACCGCGCGCCCTCTTCGGCTGGATCTTGTTGACGCCACGCCGCGAAAGTGGGCTGCACGCACCAAGATCCAGCCAAGGGCCGGCGGCGGTGCGCCGCTCGCCGGTTCGCACCGGGCACTCCCGCCACTAGGCCGTGTTTCGTAGGCGACGTCGATGTCGCGGCGTGGCGGTGATCGAGAACTGAAGAGGTCTCCGGTATTTGGTTCAAGCGACCAAGCCAGAACTTCACACCGGAGACCTCGTGCCGAGCGTAGCGGCAGCGAGGCGACACGACTTGACCGACGTGCAGTGGGCGGTGCTCGAACCGTTGCTGCCTGCCGGAACGGTGCGTAGTCGGCCCCGCAGATGAACGATAAGAGTGATCATTGACGGGATCCGGTGGCGGGTCCGGACCGGGTCACCCTGGCGGGACGTGCCCGAGGTGTATCCGCCGTGGCAAACCCTGTATCGATGGTTCCGTCGCTGGCAACGTGACGGCGTCTGGACGCAGATCCTGACCGTGTTGCAGGCCCGTGCTGATGCGGCCGGGTTGATCGGCTGGACGGTGAGCATGGACTCCACGATCAGCCGCGCCCATCAACACGCGGCCGGAGCCCGGCGTGACGGCGACGGGCAGAAGGAGCCGCCTGGCGGTGTCCAGTCAGAGCCGGCAGATCACGGCCTCGGCAGGTCCCGCGGTGGGTGGACCACCAAGACGCATCTGGCCTGCGAACAAGGCCGCAAACTGATGGCCCTGGTGGTCACCGCCGGCCAGCGAGGCGACAGTCCTCAGTTCATCGGTGTGCTGGCCAAGGTGCGTGTTACCCGGGCCGGTGGCGGCCGGCCCCGAACCCGGCCGGACACCGTGCTGGCCGACAAGGCGTACACATCGAAGGCCAACCGCGCCCACCTGCGATCCCGTGGCATCCGAGCCTGCAATCCCAAGCAAGGCCGACCAGGACGCCCACCGCAAAGCCAAAGGGTCCAAAGGCGGGCGCCCGCCCGCCTTCGACCCTGACGCCTACCGCCTGCGTCATGCCGTCGAGTGCGGCATCAACCAGCTCAAACAACACCGCGCCATGGCCACCAGGTACGACAAACTCGCCGTCCGCTACGAAGCCACCCTCACCATCGCCGCCATCAACCAATGGCTGCGAGCACTACGAAACACGCCCTAGCCCAAGCTCGTGCGTGGTTCCATCCGGTCGCGCCGGTGGCCGGGTGAGGCTGGGCGCCGGTGCTGTTCCTGTCGTAGCGGGTGGCCACTGACCGGCACTGCTCGAGCCGGTTGAAGCCACGCTCCACGACGTTGCGATGGCGATGGATCAGCTTGTTGAACGTCGGTGTCAGCCAGTCGCCGTCGCTGTCGGCATCGGTCAGCCGACAGCGGCGGATCACGCCGTACAGCACTCACCAGGAGCGCGTACCTCGGCCGTGCCGGGGAGCGACCCGCCCGGAGCGGACAAGGGCGCCATCCACCCTCGGTGAACCCGAGCCCGCCGCCGGGCGACGGTCCGCGCGCCGGCGGACCGCCGCAGCGGGCCGGTACTCAGCCCACCGTTGCGGGGAATCCCCTCCCCTGCTCGGCCACCAGGGTGGCCATCGCGTGCTCCACGACCCCGACCAGCACCGACTTCACCGAGTCGCGGTGCCGGGCGTCGCACATGAGCAGCGGCACGTGCGGCGCGATGGCCAGGGCCTCGCGGACCTCCTCCGGTTCGTACCGGGGAGCGCCGTCGAAGCAGTTGAGCGCCACCAGGTACGGCAGGTGACGGTTCTCGAAATAGTCGAGCGGCGCGAAGGCGTCGGAGATCCGCCTGGTGTCCACCAGCACGGCCGCGCCCACCGCACCCCTGATCAGCTCGTCCCACATGAACCAGAATCTGGTCTGCCCGGGCGTGCCGAAGAGGTACAGGATCAGGTCGTCGGCCATGGTGATGCGGCCGAAGTCCATGGCGACCGTGGTGGTCTCCTTGCCGGGCACCTTGGACGCGTCGTCGATGCCTTGGCCCGCCGAGGTCATCACGGCCTCGGTGGTCAGCGGCTCGATCTCGGAGACCGCACCGACCAGGGTCGTCTTGCCCACGCCGAAGCCGCCGGCAATGACGATCTTCGCGGAGGTGATCTCCTTGGGTTGCGCCCCCGCCCGCTCAGAGCTTGCGAAGTCCACTCAACACCCTTTCCAGCAGATCCATCCGCTCCGTGAAGCCTTCCTTGGGAGCGGCACTGTGCAGCGACAACAGCCCGTCGGCGACCATGTCGGCGACGAGCACCCGGGCTACTCCCAACGGGAGCCGGCTGTAGGCCGCGATTTCGGCCAACGACTGCGCCCGCGGCTCGCACAGCACGGCGATGCGGTACTTGTCATGCCCGGCGAACCGGGATTCCTGAACGGCGGCCTGGCTGGCGACCAGCACCGCCTCGATGGGGATGTCGCGACGCGGCTCCGTCCGGCCCCGGGTGACCGCGTAGGGACGGACCAGGTTGCCCCGGGGGTCACTGGGTTGCCCCATCGTGCGGTCACCTCCTTCCGGCTCACGTCAGCAGCGTTGCGGGGTGGTACGGGTCAGACCTGGTGCGCGACGGCCTCGCGGGGTGCGGGCACCAGGGCGGCGCCCACCCGCTCGACCAGCAGGGCCATCTCGTAGCCGACCTGGCCGACGTCGCAGCTGCGCGCGGCCAGCACGGCCATCGACGAGCCGTCGCTGATCGACATCAGGAACAGGTATCCGCTGTCCATCTCGATGATGGTCTGCTGCACCGCGCCGGCGTTGAACATCCGCGACGCGCCGTCGGTGAGGCTGACGACGCCGGACGTGATCGCGGCGAGCTGGTCGGCGCGGTCCGCCGGCAGGTCCCGCGACGAGGCCAGCAGCAGGCCGTCCGCGGAGACCCCGACGACGTGCGCGATACCGGCCACGCTGTCGGCGAAGTTGCTGAGCAGCCAGCCCATGTCCTGCATGGTGGGGGGCCTGGTCACTGTTAGTTCTCCTTCGGAGCAGGGGCTACTGCGGCAGCTTCTTCACTGCCGGCGGTGCGCCCACGTTGCACACCGCGGTGGTACGCGGAGAGGAGGCCGCGTACCTCATCCGGGCTGCGACGGTTCTGGTTGCGCGGGCTGCTCTGCACGCCACCGGGGACGAGCTGGGCCTGGGGCACCCGCTTGGGTAGTCCGGAACGGGTGGTGTCGCTGACGGTGGGTTCCGCCGCGGCCATCGCCCGCTGCCATCCTTCGTCGGCGGCGGTACGCCAGGCGTCCTCGGCCGACCTGCGTGGCCGGGGCACCTGGGAGCCGCTGTCCGGACCGGCCTCCGCCGGTCGCGAACCATTCTGCCCCGCGCTCGGGGTGCGGGAGGTCGTCGGTTCCGGCCGGGAAGCCGGGGGGACCGGGGCCGGCGCCGGGGTGGCCGGCGGGGCCGGAGCAGCCGGCGGGGTGGCCTTCGGGGCGGGGGCGGGCGCCGGCGGGGACGCAGCCGCCGCAGCCGCCGCGGCCTGCGAGTGGTTCGGCGGTGGCGCGTACCCCGCGGTCGGCATGCTCCACTCCTCGGAGATCGGCCCGTCGTGTCCCTTGAACCAGCTCTGCTGCATCTCCAGGAAGATCGGCGAGCTCTCGCCGCGGTCCTCGGGCTGCGCGGCCGGCGGCGGGGGCGGCGGGGGCATCGCGGCGAGCGCGGCGCCCCAGCCGTTCGGGTTCGGGCTGGCCGGTCGCCGCGGCGCCGGCACCGTGCCGCCGTCCGGCGTCGCGAAACCCGAGGCGGGCGCGAAGCTCTGCTGCACCTGCCGGTCGGGCGCCGCGGCCTTCATGGTGGGGTACGCCATGGTCGGCGAGCTGGTGGCGCCGGAACCGTAGCCCGGGCCGGAGACCGGGGTGGACTCGGCCGGCTGGGTGACCCGGGTGGGCAGCGGCGGACGGTCCGTGGCCGGCGCGCTCTCGCCGCGCTTGGGCAGCGTCGGGCGGTCCGGGGTGGGCATGTCCTCGCCGCGGCCGGGCAGCTGCGAGGGCTGCCGCGGGAGCTGGGGGTGCGCCGGCTGCTGCGGGGCGGAGGTCGCCGGGAAGCCGCCGGCGCCGGCCCGGACCAGGCCGTCGTCGGCCCGCCGGCCCCAGGGCTCGGGGGCGATGGCCGGCAGGGTCGCCGTCGCGGCGCTGCCCCGGCCCAGCGGCATCGGGTCGTTCCAGTTGGCCGGGGTGGCGTCGAGCTGGCGGTTGCCGCGCGAGGGCGGGTCCAGCGGCCGGTTGTGCGGGAGCACCACGATGTGGTTCGGCAGGATCACCTGGGCGACGGTGCCGCCCTCGATGTTGGCCCGCAGCTCCACCCGGATGCCGTAGCGGTTGGCCAGCCGGCTCACCACGGCCAGGCCCATCAGCCGGAACGCGGCCACGTCGACGTCCGGCGTCTCGGCCAGCCGCCGGTTGAGCGAGTCCATCTGTTCCTCGGACATGCCCAGCCCGCGGTCCTCGACCTGGATGACCACGTAGTCGCGGATGCGCCGGCCGTCCGCGACCACCACCGTGTTCGGCGGGGAGAAGCGGGTCGCGTTGTCGAGCAGCTCGGCGACCAGCCGCACGACGTCGTTGACGGCCACGGCCGCGATCGAGATGTCGGTGTCGACCGTGCCGAACTCGATGCGGTTGTAGAGCTCGACCTCGGACTGCGCGGCCCGCAGCGCGTCGACCACGAGGGCGTCCTCGCGGCGCGGCGGGCTGGAGTCGGCGCCGGCCAGGACCAGCAGGTTCTCGTCGTTGCGGCGCATCCGGGTGGCGAGGTGGTCGAGCTCGAAGAGCTGCGCGAGCCGCTTCGGGTCCTCCTCGCCGCGCTCGATCTGGTCCAGTTCGCCGATCATCCGGTCGACCAGGCTCTGCGAGCGGCGGGCCAGGTTGAGGAACATCGCCGAGACGCTGGTCCGCAGCGCGGCCTGCTCGGCGGCGATCCGGACCGCCTCGCGGTGCACGACGTTGAACGCCTGCGCCACCTGGCCGACCTCGTCGCGGTTGTTGAGCCGGATCGGGTCCCGGACCTGCCGCACGATGTCGTCGGCCCCGCCGTCGCCCAGGTTGCGGACGTCGCGCAGCCGGGCGACCGCCTCGGGCAGGTCGCGGTTGGCCACGGCCAGCGCGCCCTCGCGCAGCCGGCGCAGCGAGAGGTTGAGCGAGCGGGCCAGCACGACGGCGAGCGCGACGGCGATGATCAGCGTCAGCAGCACCAGGCCGGCCTCCAGGGCGGCCTGCCGGCCCACCGCGGAGCTCTCGTCGGCCGCCTGGTCCAGCGCCTGGGTCTCGAGCCGCTGCTCGGCCCAGCGCATCAGGTCGACGACCGCGCCGAACGCCTGGGTGACCTCGATCGCCGGGATCGGCTCGGAGCGGTTGAGCCGGGTGGCGTACTGGTCGGCCAGGTTGATCGCGTCGCCGGTGACGGTGTTGTCCACCAGCGCGCGCTGCTGCGGGGTGGCCACCAGGGCGAAACTTTCGAGCGCCTCCTGCTGGCTGGTCTCCGTGGCGGTGAGCACCGAGAGCTGCTCGGCGCTGACGTCGCCGGAGGCGCGGGAGGCGTAGGCGACCGCCTCCTGCTCCGCGGTGCCGGCCTTGGCCCGGGCGAACGCGGAGACGGCCCGCAGGCTGTCGGCGACCGCGCCCTCGCCGGCGTACTGGCTGAGCACCTCGCCGTAGCCGACGAGGTCGGTCAGCACGACGCCGTACCGCAGGACGACCTCGGAGACGGCAATCTCGTCGCGGTCGGTGACCTTCTTACGGGTGGCGTCCATCGTCTGCAGGTGCTCGTCGATGCGGGCCAGCCGGTCCCGGACGGCGGCGGGCGGCTCGTCGAGCTCGCGGCGGTCCGCCGTGTACCGCTGGATCCGCTGGTCACTGAGAGCGATGGCGGCGTTGTAACCGTCCGCCTTGGCGCTGGGCGTCGCCAGGAACGCCGCCGCGGCCATCCGCTCCTTGTGGAGGTACTGCGTGAGGTCCGAGACGTCGGTGGAGAGCCGGGTCAGGTCCTCGACCTGACGGGCGTCGAGCGCGGAGCCGCCCACGTCGACGAGCCGGACGGTGGCCAGCGCGAGCACGGCCAGCAGCGGCACGAACAGGATCAGCGCGAGCTTGGAGCGGATCTTCGCGTCGCGCAGGCGGGGGATGCGGCCACGCCGCTCGCGGGTGCCACCGCCGCCGGTACGGCCGCCGTCGGCGCTGCTCCCCGCCGGGTTTCCGGAGGCGAGGGCGGGGTAGGTCGAAGCCTGGGCCGACGAACCGGTGCTCACGACATCTCCTCGCTGGTCATCCCCGCATCTCTTCGACCATCCCGATGCTGCCGCCCGGGAATAGCCGATCCACGCGACAGGGCCCGTGCCACACGCGGCACGGCCGCGATTTCATCAGAACCGGCAACGGTTTGGGAAGTCTGCGGCGTTCCGGAAACAGCGTTCACGGCGCGCTGGCAATCAACCGTTCGGTTCGACAATCGACACTGCGTAGGCGTTGACGTGCACGAATGTAACCGTCGCGACGTTCCGTATCGGTGCAGTGACGCTGATCCATCAAGATTCCAACCACTATGTGGGAAAGTCGTCCCGTCGGGCCGTCCGGGCCCGGCTTGACCAGGGACCTTCACGTTGGCAAGGTTTGGCGCGATCGGACGGACGGACTGTCCGTGTTCGCGCGGTCCACACCGGACAACGTTGCGTGCACCGGGATGGGTTCATCCCGGGTACCGCCCCTAGGAGGCACCCGCAGTGAGGCTCCCCCGCCGTCTGACGGCGTCCGTGGCTGCATCGGCGCTCGTCGTCGCCGCGCTGACGGGCTGCGATTCGGACTCCGACGCCGACGCCGGCGACAAGACCCAGATCGTGATCGGCGCCGACCTGGCCACCTCGGGCTCGGCCGTCGACTTCGCGTACTCGCGCGCCCTGCAGCTCAAGGTCGACCAGCTCAACGCCTCCGGCGTGCTCGGTTCCCGCGAGCTGGTGCTGCGCATCCAGGACAACCGGTCCGACCCCACCGCCACGCTGCGCAACATCGGCGCGTTCGCCCAGGACGAGGCGGTCGCCGCGGTGATCACCGGATCCTGCGGCGCGTGCGTGGTCAACGCGGCCAAGACCATCAACGACCAGAAGATCCCGACGATCGCGCTCGCCGCGGCCGACGAGGTCACCACCCCGGTGGAGAACCGCCGGTACGTCTTCAAGCTCGGTCCGAACTCGACCGACAGCGTGGCGGCGATCGTGGCCGAGCTGGTCCGGAAGAAGACGAAGAAGGCCGCGCTGCTGTGGGCCGACGACCTCTACGGGCGCGCCGCCCAGAAGAAGATGGCCCTGCAGCTCGAGGCGGCGGACATCGAGGTGTCGGGCACCCGCAGCGTGAAGCCGGCGGCCACCGAGATCAGCCAGACCGTCGGCACGCTGACCGACGCCGGGCCGGACGCCCTCGTGGTGCTGGCCGGCTCCGACCAGGCGACCCTGGCGGCCACCAGCGCCAAGGCGGCCGGCTTCACCGGGGCCGTCTACTTCGACGCCGCCGCCGCCGGCGACCTCTTCCTGCCGCAGGCCGCCGCGACCGCCACCGACAAGACCACCATGGTGTTCACCCAGATCCTGGCCATCGACGACGTGATCGCCACGACGCCGGCGAAGGCGGCCCGCAAGCAGTGGTTCCGGGACTACACCGCCCGGTACGGCAGCTACTCGGGGGTGGCCGCGTTCGCGGCCGACGCGGTGGAGCTGATCGCCGACGCGGTGGCCCGGGTCGGCGGCGACCGCCAGCGCATCCGCGACGTGCTGGAGACCTCGCAGACCGACGGGCTGGCCGGCCCGATCCGGCTGACCCCGGACAACCACTCCGGACTGATGCCGCAGGCGCTGACCCTGCTGGTGGCGCGCAGCGGCCGCTGGCGGCTGCTGAGCTGACCCCGGTACGAACGAGGCCACGGGCCGGCTCGGTGAGCCGGCCCGTTGCGTTCAGCGCTGCGAGGTGGTGGCGCGCACCCAGGGCAGGGCGAGCCGTTCCCCGACGACCAGCAGGTAGTACAGGACGATGCTGATCAGCGCCAGCAGGGTGATGGCCGCGAACGCCGTCGCGGTGTCACCCTGGCCGCTGGTCTGCACGATGATCGTGCCCAGGCCGCTCTCGCCGTACTGCATCTCGCCGACCACCACGCCGATGACCGCGAGCGGCATCGCCACCTTGAGCCCGACGAAGATCTGCGGCAGCGCGGCGGGCAGCCGCACCCGGGCGAAGGTCTGCATCCGGGAGGCGTCCATCGACCGGACCAGCTCGGCCAGGTCGGCCGGGGTGCTGGTGAGGCCGGTCGCGGTGGACAGCACGATCGGGAAGAAGCAGACCATGAACGCCATCGCCAGGATCGGCGTGCGCCCGTAGCCGAACCAGATCAGCACCAGCGGCGCGAGCGCCACCTTGGGCACCGCGTTGAACGCGACCAGCAGCGGCGAGAACATCCGCTCGAACGGCCCCCACGCGGCGATGGCCGCCCCCAGCAGCACGCCGACGCCGACGGAGAGCAGGAAGCCCTCGACCGTGGCGGCGGTGGTGTGCCACGCCTCGTCGACGAGGAACTCGTGGTAGCGGCCGAAGCCGTCGATCACGGCGGGCGGCGAGGGCAGCACCACCGTGTTGATGGAGAAGAGCGTCGTGCCGGCCCACCAGAGGCCGATCGCGACGGCCAGGCCGAGCAGGGGCCAGGCCACGGCCAGCAGGGTACGGCGGCGCGCGCCCCCGGCCGGCTCGGCCGCCGCCGGGGCGGGCGCTGTCGCCAGGTCAGTCATCGGTCTTGTCGCTCCCACTTCCCGGCGCACGGGGCCCGCCGGCTGGACGGGCCCCGTGGCTGAGCCGGATCAGGCGTTCGGCACCAGGTCGAAGCTGATGACCTGCTCGGGCGTCAGTCCGGCCTGGATCTGGCCGGAGCCCTGCAGGATGGCGATGCTGCGCGCGACCCGCTGGCTGTCCAGGGCGCCCACCGGCACGCCGGAGGCCTCGGACCGCACGAACGGCGCCATCAGCGTCAGCTCCGCCGCGGCCGACTTGGGGTCGGCGGTCGGCACGTTCTTCTTCAGCAGGTTGCCGGCCTCGTCGGGGTTGGTGATCGCGTCCTCCAGGCCCTTGAGCAGGGCGGCGGTGAACTTCTTGACCTTCTCCGGGTTCTCCTTGGCGTACTTGCTGCTGGTGATCAGCACGTTGCCGTAGAGGTCCTGCAGGTAGTCGCTGTACGGCAGCAGCACGGCCGGCTTCTTGGCGATGCCCTCGATGGTGGGCTTGCCGACCACGAACTGGCCGATGCCGTCCACCTTGTGCTGGGCCAGCGTGCCGAACAGCGTCTGCGGGTTGCCGTTGACGAACTTGACCTTGGTCGCGTCCACGTTGGCCAGCTTCGCGTACGTGGGGAACAGGTTGCGCACGACGGAGCCGGGGGTGTCGGCCAGCGTCTTGCCCTCGAGGTCCTTGGGCGCGGTGATGCCGTAGCCGTCGAGGGACATGATCGCGGCCATGGTGCGCTGCTGCACGGCGCCGACCGCGGTGAAGCCGCTGGCCTTGGCCGGGCCGCCGGCGGCGAGCAGGCCGCCGGTCAGGTCGATCGGCGTGAACTGCGCGGTGCCGGCGACGATCTGCTTGATGCCCTCGCCGCTGCCGCCGCCGGGCTTGATCTCGACGTCGAAGCCGGCGTCGCGGAAGTAGCCCTTCTCCTTGGCCACGTATGCGTACGAGTCGCGGCCGAAGGTGCCGAACGACGTCAGGTAGGTGATCTTCTCCAGCGTCTGCGTGCCGCCGGACGCGCTGGTGTCATCCCCGTCGTCGCTGCAACCGGCTGCGGCGGCGAGGGTCGTGGCCAGCGCGGCGGCCACGAACATGCGGGTGAACGTTCTTCTGTGCACCGTGTTCCTTCCCAACCGAGGGGGTGTCGAGGCAGTCGGCGCCGGGCGGAGGGTGCACCGGCGCCGCTTGGAGGTGTGCGCGAACTCGGCGTTAGCGTAGGGGACCCGGGCCCGGACATCGATGACAGGTATGTCTCAAAGGCCCTTGTGGACGGGGTGGTCACGGCGCCGCGGCGAGAGCTGGCTAGAGTGGCACCGCATCGATCCGACGCTATCGGGAGCACCCGCAGATGATCCGTCTCACCGGCGTCTCCCGGACTTTCGCGGGCCGCTCCGGCACGGTGGAGGCCTTACGCGGCATCGACCTGGACGTCGCCGACGGCGAGTTCGTCGCCGTCCTCGGCCGCTCGGGCTGCGGAAAGTCCACATTACTGCGGCTGGTCGCCGGACTGCTCCCGGTGACCGCGGGCGAGATCCGGGTGTCAGGCGAACGGGTGACCAAGCCGCGCCGCGACATCGCGATGATGTTCCAGAAGCCCGCCCTGCTGCCCTGGCGCTCGGTGCTGGACAACGTGCTGCTGCCGGTGCAGATCTTCGGCGGCCGCAAGGCGGCGCACCGCGACCGCGCGCACGAGCTGTTGGCCATGACCGGGCTCTCCGGTTTCGCCAAGCGGCTGCCGCACGAGCTCTCCGGCGGCATGCAGCAGCGGGTGGCGTTGTGCCGGTCGCTGATCGCGAACCCGCGGCTGATGCTCATGGACGAGCCGTTCTCGGCGCTGGACGCGCTCACGCGAGAGGAACTCTCGGGCGAGCTGCAGCGGGTGCACATGGAGCTGGGCACCACGATCGTGTTCGTCACGCATTCGATCGACGAGGCGGTCCTGCTGGCCGACCGGGTGGTGGTGCTGAGCCCGCGCCCCGGCCGGATCCGCGAGATCCTCGACATCGGGATCCCGCGGCCCCGCACCCTGGGCCGCGGGGCCCACCTCGAAGACGTCGCCCGGTGCAGCGCCGAGCTGCACGAACTCCTGATGGCCTAGGGACCAGCCGATGCGCGTCAGCCTGTTCACCGAGCCGCACCGCGGCGCCACCTACGACGACCAGCTCCGGCTGGCGCGGCACGCCGAGGACGGCGGCTTCGAGGGCTACCTGCGGGCCGACCACTACCAGTCGATGGGCGCCGACCCGGGCCTGCCGGGCCCGACCGACGCCTGGCTCACCCTGGCCGGCCTGGCCCGCGAGACGTCCCGGCTGCGGCTCGGCACGCTGGTCAGCTCGGCCACGTTCCGGCTGCCCGGCCCGCTGGCGATCATGGTGGCCCAGGTGGACGCGATGAGCGGCGGGCGGGTCGAGCTGGGGCTGGGCGCCGGCTGGCTGGAACGCGAGCACACCTCGTACGGCATCCCGTTCCCCCCGCTGGGTGAGCGCTTCGACCGCCTCGAGGAGCAGCTGGCGATCATCACCGGGCTGTGGTCGACGCCGGACGGCGCCCGGTTCTCCCACGAGGGCAAGCACTACCGGCTGCTGGACGCGCCGGCGCTGCCCAAGCCGGTGCAGCGGCCCGGGCCGCCGATCATCATCGGCGGCCGCGGCGCGAAGCGCACGCCCGAGCTGGCCGGCCGCTTCGCGGACGAGTTCAACATGCCGTTCAAGACGGTGAGCGAGACGGCGGCGGCCTTCGACCGGGTCCGGGCCGCGAGCAAGAGGTACGGGCGCAGCGTCACGCTGTCAGCGGGGATCGTCGTGGCGATCGGCCGCACCGACGCGGAGGCCGAGCGCCGGGCCGCTCCCCTGCACGTCCCCAGCGCCCTGCCCCCGGAGGACCCGGTGGTCGGGTCGCCGGACACCCTGGTCCAGCGAATCGGCGAGTTCGCCGCGATCGGCGCCACCCGCGTGCACCTGCGCGTGATCGACATGTCCGACCTGGATCACGTGGAGCTCATCGCGTCCCGGGTCCTGCCGCAGCTGGGAGAGCTATGACGGAGCAGGCGCTGGGACCGGTCGGGCAGGAGATCCTGCTCGAGAACGACCGGGTCCGGGTATGGCACATCACCCTGGCCCCGGGCGAGACCCAGCCGCTGCACCACCACGGGCTGGCCTACGTGGTGATCGCCGTGCAGGGCGCCCGGAACGTCATCCACACCGCCGCCGGCGAGCGCATCGACGTCGAGGAGGAGACCGGCAGCGTGGTCTACCGGGAGCCGGGCCAGACGCACATGCTGACCAACGCCGGTGACACTGTGTATATCGGCCGAATCGTAGAGTTGAAGGCCGGGCCGGACCCCGCCTGAGCGGAATTTTGGCCTGCCTTAAGAAGGGGGCTCCGGACTGGCAGCGCCACGGACCATTCCGTAACCTGCCCGGCATGGCATTTCGGACCTGGGCCAAGCTGCTGGCGGCCACCCTCGGCGTGGGCGCGCTGGCCGGCGCGAGCCAGCTGGGGCTGGCGTACGGCCTCGGCATCGTGCGGCTCACCCGCGTGCTGGACGTGACCAACCGTGATCAGTGGACGGCCCAGCTGGCCTGGGTGGCCTGGGTCCCGATGCTGGCGGCGGTGGTGGGCGCCCTGGCCGGCGCCGGCCTGCTGCGGCGCTGGTCCCCGGGCGCCCCGGTGCCCGGCGTCGGCGCCGAGCTGGCGCTGGCCTTCTCCGCCGCGATCGGCGCGGGCGTGGTGGTGCCGCTGACCATGCAGCCGGCCCGCACCGCCCAGGTCGACGGCGTGAACCCGGTGGTGGTGATCGCCATCTGCGCCGGCCTGGGCGCCCTGGTCGGGGTGTTCGCCGCGTGGGCCGCGCTGGCCCAGGCGGTCGCCCGGTGGAGCCTGATCGCGCTGGGCGCGGCGGTGTGGCTGGTCGCGCTGGTGTCGGTGGCGCCCTCGCTGGCCCCGAGCGACCCGCTGCCCGCGGTCCGGCTGGGCGTCTTCGACGCCGGCTTCCTGTCCCCCGCGGTGACCCAGCGGACGGCGCTGGCCACGATGCCCGCCCTGGCCCTGCTGATCGGGGCGACGCTGGGCTGGGCGGCCCGCCGGCGCGAACTGCCCACGCTGACGATCGCGCTGGCCGGCCTGCCCGGTCCGGCGCTGCTGACGATCGCGTACCTCATCGCCGGGCCGGGCTCCGGCGGCGACCGCTACCAGGTGGTGCCGTACTGGGCGGCGATGACCGCCACCGGCGCCGGGGTGCTCGGGTCGGTGCTGGCGGCGGTGCTGCGCCGCGGCCCGCTGCCCGGCGACGAGGACGACCGGGACGGCCACGAGCCGGAGAAGCCCCCGCTGCCCCGGCGCACCAACCAGCCGGAATCGGCGATCGCGGCGGCCGGCGGCGCGCCGGCCGGCGACCAGCCGGCACGCCCGGCCGACACGGGCGTCTTCGACCTGTCCCCGCGGGATCGCGCCGCGTCGCCTCCGACGGGCGCCGGCCCGGGTGGCGGCCCGGGTGGCGGCCCGGGTGGCGGCCCGGGTGGCGGGCACCCGGCCGATGCGGACCCGGGCGACGGGGGCCCGGCGGGCGCGCACTCGGCCGGCGCGGGCGCGGGCCTCGGCGGCCCGAGCGCGGCCGAGGGCAAACCGGAGAAGCCACGCCGGCGTGGCCGCCGGTCCAACGTCGCCGACGCCTTCATCGGCCGCACCGGCGAGTTCCCGGCCACCGGCCCGGCCGGGAGGCCCGGCTCGCCCGGTCGCGATGCCCGCGAGTTCCCCGGCGGCCGCTCCGGTGGTGATGTCCCCCCGGCTGATCATGCCCACCGGGAGCCGGCTTCGTTCGACGCCTTCTCCCGGGCCGAAACCGACTCCCCGGGCCGGACCGACGCCCCGGGCCGGACAGGCTCGCGGGGCCCCGACGAGTCACCGCGATCCGGTGGCGCCCCCTGGTCCCCCGCCGCGACCGCACCGCGGCCCGGCGGCCGGGCCGAGCCGCAGCCGTACGTCCCCGAGCCCGCCACCCGCCCGCTGCCCCCCGGCGTCGGCACGTCCACGTCCACCGCCGAGCCACGCCGCACTACAGCCGAGCCGCCCCGCACCACCGCCGAGCCGCCCCGCACCGCCGGCGGTCGGCTGGGCCGCGGCCTGCGCCCGTTCGGCCGCGGCAAGTCCGCCGAGCCGCTGACCCCCGAGCCGACCGCGATCAGCGCGCCGCTGCCGCACCCGGATCCGGTCACGCCCCCGCTGACCGTCACCCCGGCCCCGCGCAAGCAGACCGCGCCGGGCCAGCAGACCGCGCCCGGCCCGCAGACCGAGCCCGGCCCGGCCGGCCGCCGCAAGGCCGCCGGCGGCAAGGACGAGGACTACGTGGACTGGGTCAGCGGCCTGGGCAAATAGCGGGCGAGCGGCGGCCAACACATAGCCGAACGCCGATGGAATGATGCGTCGGGGATGTACCGCACCGGCTTCGGGACCCGCACGATGTGGGCACGGCCCGGTCGGACGGGCCACCGACGCTACGGAGTTCGCCATGTCTGCTGACGCACCCCGCCCGTCCCGCCTGCGCCGCCTGCTGTCGGCGGTCGCCGTCGTCTTCGCCCTCACCGGCGCCGGCCTCGTCGCCCCCGCCGTGGTGACGCCCACGCACACCGCCGCCGCCGAGGCCGCCGTCCACTCCAGCTGCACCCAGTCGCGCTGCTCGGCGGCCCGGACCGCGCGCACCGGCTGGAGCTCGCTCGGCTGGCCGACCAGCGCGGGCTGGTACAGCTGGCCGTACGGGCAGTACAACTACACCGGTGGCACGTTCCAGAACCGCGAGGGTCAGCTGCCGGCCAACGCCACCTACAGCGAGTACGACGTCTACCCCCGCTCCCGGGGCGCGGCGCGGGACGCGTACCGGATCGTGGTGAACCGGTCCACCCGCGAGACCTGGTTCACCCCCGACCACTACGCCAACTTCTACAAGCTCTGAGTGACCGGCAGGTAGACCCGGCCGCCGGCGGAGACGAACTCCTCGCTCTTGTTCTGCATGCCCCGGGCCGCGTACTCCTTGAGCTCCTGGGTGATCTTCATCGAGCAGAACTTGGGCCCGCACATCGAGCAGAAGTGCGCGGTCTTCGCCGGCGCCGCGGGCAGGGTCGCGTCGTGGTACGCCCGCGCGGTCTCCGGGTCCAGGGCCAGGTTGAACTGGTCCTCCCAGCGGAACTCGAACCGGGCCTTGCTCAGCGCGTCGTCCCAGTCCTGCGCGCCCGGGTGCCCCTTGGCCAGGTCGGCGGCGTGCGCGGCGATCTTGTACGCGATCACCCCGGCCTTGACGTCGTCCCGGTCGGGCAGCCCGAGGTGTTCCTTGGGCGTCACGTAGCAGAGCATCGCGGTGCCGAACATGCCGATCATCGCCGCCCCGATGGCCGAGGTGATGTGGTCGTACGCGGGCGCGATGTCCGTCGTCAGGGGCCCGAGGGTGTAGAACGGCGCGCCGCCGCACAGCTCCTGCTGCAGGTCCACGTTCTCCTTGATCTTGTGCATGGGCACGTGCCCCGGCCCCTCGATCATCACCTGCACGCCGTGCTCCCAGGCGACGTGGGTCAGCTCGCCCAGCGTGCGCAGCTCGGCGAACTGGGCCGCGTCGTTGGCGTCCGCGATGGAACCCGGCCGCAGCCCGTCGCCCAGCGAGAACGTCACGTCGTACCGCGCCAGGATGTCGCACAGCTCCGCGAAGTTCTCGTACAGGAAGTTCTCCCGGTGGTGGGCGAGGCACCAGGCCGCCATGATCGATCCGCCGCGCGAGACGATGCCGGTGATCCGGTCCACCGCCAGCGGCACGTACGGCAGCAGCACCCCGGCGTGCACGGTCATGTAGTCCACGCCCTGCTCGGCCTGCTCGATCACGGTCTCCCGGAACACCTCCCAGGACAGCTTCACCGGGTCGCCGTCCACCTTCTCCAGCGCCTGGTAGATCGGGACCGTGCCGATCGGCACCGCGGAGTTGCGCACGATGGCTTCGCGGGTCTCGTGGATGCGCTTGCCGGTGGACAGGTCCATCACGGTGTCGGCGCCCCAGCGGGTGGCCCAGGTCAGCTTCTCCACCTCCTCGGCCACCGACGAGCTGACCGCGGAGGTGCCGATGTTCGCGTTGATCTTCACCAGGAAACGCGATCCGATGATCATCGGCTCGATCTCCGGGTGGTTGACGTTGGCCGGCAGCACCGCGCGCCCGGTCGCGATCTCCTCGCGCACCACCTCCGGCTCGACGTTCTCCCGGATCGCGACGAACTCCATCTCCGGCGTGACGATCCCGGCCCGGGCGTACGCGAGCTGGGTGGGCCGGGTGCCGGCCAGCGGCGTACCCGGGCCGGCCACCGGGGCCACGTCCCCGCGCTCGGCGATCCACGGGCCGCGCAGCGGCGGCAGGCCCACCTCCGGGTCGCTGCCGGGGCCGGACGTGTCGTAGAGCCGGACCGGCGGGTTGTCGCCGGTCAGGTCGATCTCGGCGAACGGCACCCGCAGGTCCGGACGCGAGCCCTCGACGTACACCTTGCGCCTCATGGTTCCTCCTCAATTGGGGACAAAAAGGACGGCATACGGCAGCACGGACCGCCGAAGGCCGGTAGAGCCGGTCAGCCGGGGAAGCCGAAGTGGTCCAGGGGGCCCGGTCCCGCGCCGAGCTTCCAGTCGCGGGCGCCGGCCAGCGCCCGCCCGACGTAGTCCTTCGCGGCGCGCACGGCGACCGGCAGCGGATCGCCCGCGGCCAGCCGCACCGCGATCGCCGACGAGAACGTGCACCCCGAGCCGTGGTTGTTGCCGCTGAGCACCGGGTCGCCGTCCAGCACCGTGGTCGTCCCGTCGGCGTACAGCACGTCCACGGCCGACTCGCTGCCGGTCACGACGACCGCGCCCGGGCCGAGCGCGGCCAGCTCCGCCGCCGCGGCGGCGGCCTCGGCCGTCGTCGTCACCGGGCGACCGAGCAGGGCGCCGGCTTCCTGCCGGTTCGGCGTCAGCACGCAGCGGTACGGCAGCAGCGGCGCGACCGCGTCGACCCCGGACAACCGGCTCCCGCTGGTGGCCACGAGCACCGGATCGACGACCAGGTGGGGCAGCCGGCCGGCCCGCGCCGCGATCAGCTCGGCCACCGCCGGGTCCCCGATCATGCCGACCTTCACCGCGTCCGGGGCCAGGTCCTCGAGCACCGCGTCCAGCTGGGCCGCCACCACCTCCACCGGCACCGGGTGGATCGCGCGCACGCCCAGGGTGTTCTGGGCGGTGACGGCGGTGAGCACGGAGACCCCGAAGGCCCCGAGCGCCGCGAAGGTCTTAAGGTCCGCCTGGATCCCCGCACCGCCCCCGCTGTCGGACCCGGCGATGGTCAGCACCACCCGCGGCGTCACGCCCGCACCCCCGCGGCCGCCGCGGCGAAGGACTCGGCCAGCGTGCGGGTCACCGTCTCCGGGTCACCCGCGCGCATCACCGCGCCCAGCACCGCGATCCCGGCCGCCCCGGCGGCGGCGCAGGCGGCCGCCCGCTGCGGCGAGTGCACCCCGCCCAGGGCCAGCCAGGGCACCGCGCCGGCCAGCGCGGCGGCCCGCGACGGGCCCAGCGCCGGTCCGTAGCCGGGCTTGGTGAGCGTGGGGTAGACCGGCGAGAGCGTCACATAGTCCTCCGTGGACAGTCGCGGCGCCCCGTGACAGGAACGCCCGACCAGGCCGACGCCCGCGGGCACGGGATCGGCGGCCGCGAGGTGCACGGCGTCGCCGCCGAGCGGGTCCGGGCCGGCGATCACCAGCCGGCCGGCCGGCACCACGGCGCGCAGGGTGTCGGCGAGGGCGCGCCTTTCGGCGTACCCCAGGTCCCGCTCGCGCAGCACGACCCAGGCGGCGCCGCCGCGGACCGCGGCCGCGACCACCTCGGTCAGCGGCCGGGCCGCGAGCCGGCGGTCGGTGAGCACGACGAGCCCGCCCGGGATCACCATGCCGGCCGTCCCTCGTCCGATGTGGAGGCCAGCGCGTGATAGCGGCGCGGGATCCGGCCGGCGCCGTAGGCCAGCCGGCCCGCCTCCACCGCGTGGCGCATCGCCGCCGCCATCCGCGCCGGGTCGGCGGCCCGAGTGACCGCGCTGGCGATCAGCACCGCGTCGCAGCCCAGCTCCATCGCCAGCGCGGCGTCCGAGGCGGTGCCGATGCCCGCGTCGAGGATCACCGGCACGTCCACGCTGTCGCGGATGAGCCGGATGTGATGCGGGTTGGAGATGCCCAGGCCGGACCCGATCGGAGCCCCGGCCGGCATGACCGCCGCACACCCGACGTCGGCCAGCCGGCGCGCGAGGATCGGATCGTCGCTGGTGTACGGCAACACCCGGAAGCCGTCCGCGACCAACGTCTCGGCCGCCCGCAGCAGCTCCACGCCGTCCGGCAGCAGGGTCCGCTCGTCGCCGATGACCTCCAGCTTCACCAGGTCCGTCTCGAACGCGTCGCGGGCCAGGTGGGCGGCCTTGACCGCGTCCGTGGCGGTGTAGCAGCCGGCCGTGTTCGGCAGGATCCGCAGGCCGAGCCGGTCGAGCATCGGCAGCAGGCCGGGCCCGGCGGCGTCGACCCGGCGCAGCGCCACGGTGACCAGGTCGGTGCCGGAGGCGACGATGGCCGCCTCCAGCGCGGCCAGGCTCTCCGCGCCGCCGGTGCCCAGGATGAGCCGGGATTCGCCGAGCACGTCAGCCGCCCTGCGCCGCGGTGAGGACCTCGACCCGGTCGCCGTCGCACAGGCGCGCGGCGGGCCAGGACGAACGCGGCACGACCTCGCCGTTGACGGCGACCGCGACCCCGCGCCGGGCGCTGGTCAGCTGCTCGACCAGCCCCTCGACGCTGAGCACGTCGACGTCGCGTGCGGCGCCGTTGAGAATCACCCTCATCCGAACCTCCCAGGTGCGAACGCGTCCAGCAGTGGCGCCGACTTCCCGGTGGCGACGAGGTCGGCGATCAGATCGGCGGTGACGGGGGCGAGCAGCACCCCGTTGCGGTGGTGCCCGGCGGCGACCACGACGCCCTCGCCGTACGGGCCCAGCAGCGGCGCGTTGTCCGGGGTGGCCGGCCGGTGCCGCACCAGCGTCTCGACCAGCTCGTGCTCGGCCAGGTCGGGCACCAGGTCGGTGGCCGCGCGCAGCAGGTCGAGCACCTGCCCGGCGGTGACCGTGGCGTCGCCGCGTTCCTCCTGGGTGGCGCCGACCACCACCTCGCCGTCGGCCCGCGGCACCAGGTAGACGTGCCGCCCGTCGGCCCAGCCGCTGACCACGTGGCGCAGCAGGCCGGGCTCGCCGCGCAGCCGCAGCACCAGGCCCTTCACCGGCCGGACGGGCAGCCCGGTCAGCGCGGCGGTCCCCGCGCCGGCGGCGATCACCACGATCCGCCCGTCCCGGGCCTGCGCCCCCGGCACGAGCCCGGCCGGCCGGTCGGACGCGTCACCGTCACCGGACCCGGCCGAGCCGCCGAGGCCCGGCCGCACGATCGCCTCGACCCGGTCGGGCACGACCGCGGCCCCGAGGGCGGCGCGCAGCGCGGCGACGACACGACGCGGGTCGACCTGGCAGTCGTCGGGGGCGTGGGCGCCGCCCCGCAGCCGCGGCGACAACGCCGGCTCCCGCTCGCGGACGGCGCTCGGCAGCAGCGGATGCACCCCGAGCCCCTGCGCCCGCCGGTGCTCCCAGAGCCGCCGCGCCTCGGCCAGGTCGTCGGCGGTGAGCGCGACGCTGAGCGTGCCCGCGGTGTCGTAGCCGACGTCGACGCCGGTCTCGCGCCGCAGCTCGGCCGCGAAGTCGGGCCAGCGCGCCGCCGACTCCACCAGCAGCTCGGTCAGCGCCTCCTGGCCGAAGCCCGCCTCCCCGGCGGGGGCCAGCATGCCCGCCGCCGCGTACCAGGCCCCGTCGTCCCCGCCGTTGTCGTGGACGGTCACCGCGAGCCCGCGCCGCGCGCACCGCCACGCGATCGAGAGCCCGATGATGCCGCCGCCGACGACCACGACCTCGGTGGCGGGCACGCCCTCGTAGCCCTGGCCGGCGGGGGCGCGGCTCGACCCGGTGCGGTCGGTCATGCCAGCACCCGCAGCAGGTCCTCGGTCGCCCGGGCCGGATCCGAAGCGGCCGCGACCGCCCCGACCACCGCCACCGCGGCGGCCCCGGCGCCGATCAGCGACCGTGCGTTGCCGGCGGTCACTCCCCCGATGGCGACGATCGGCGTGTCCGGCACGGCGGCCGCGACCGCGCCCACCGCGCCCGGCCCGAGCGGGCTCGGCAGCCCGGTCTTGGTGGTGGTGGCGAACGCCGGCCCGACGCCGAGATACGACGCGCCCGCCCGCCGCGCCGCGCGGGCCCCGGCGGCGTCCCGGCAGGTGGCGCCCAGCACGCTCGTGGGGCCGAGCACCTTGCGGGCCACCGCGACCGGCAGGTCGGCGGCGCCCACGTGCCCGCCGTCCGCGCCGACCGCCAGCGCGACGTGCAACCGGTCGTTGACCAGGCACCACACCCCGTGCGGGCGGCACAGCTCGAGCACGGCGCCGGCCAGCTCGTAGGCGTCCCGGTCGCTGACGTCGTCCTCGACGCGGACCTGGACCGCCAGCCGGTGGCAGCCGTCCAGCCGCCGGGCGGCGGCGATCGCGGCCGCCACGACCGTCAGCGGCTCCCGGCCACGCCGGGCGTCCGTGATGACGTGCAGGTGCGGAAAGACAGGGCCCACAACACACTCCTCCCTGCGCCGGCATGATCCGGATCAGGTTCGACGGTCGGGGGCCGCGACAGCCCCCCTCTCAGCCCGGTGCACCGGACTCCCGTGGGGTTGGTTCCGAGCAGACCGTAACCCGCGTCCCGCCGCCCGTAAACCCCCTCGTTCCTCCACTGTGGGTGGTCATGTGGTCGCGCAGAGCCCGCACGCTGCGGGAACGGTCGCGCGGAAAAACGGCAGTGACGGCCCCCACCGAAACCGGTGTCGGCGTCCCCGCCCGCTCGGCATGATGACCGTCGTGACCATCGACACGAGATGCGAGCCGCCCCGGGCGGCGGACGAGCGCGCCACGCTGACCGGCTTCCTGCAGCGCCAGCGCGACACCCTGGCCCTGAAGTGCGCGGGCCTGACCGCCGACCAGCTGCGCGAGCGTGCCGTCGATCCGTCCGGCCTCAGCCTGCTCGGCCTGGTGCGCCACCTCACCGAGGTGGAGCGGAGCTGGTTCCGCGCGGTCGTCAACGGTGAGGACTGCGAGCCGCTGTGGGACCGGCCCGGCGCCGATGAGACCGATTTCGACCCCGACTCGGACCCGGACGAGACGTTCGTCGCATGGCGGGCGGAGTGTGCGCACTCCCGGGCCATCGTGGACGCCGCCGGGTCCCTCGATGTGCTCGGCCGGCACGGCGCGGACCGGTTCTCGCTGCGTTACGTGCTCACCCACATGATCGAGGAGTACGCCCGCCACAACGGCCACGCCGACCTGCTGCGCGAACGCCTCGACGGCCGCACCGGCGAGTGACCGCTTGACAACAGTTGTTGTCAGTGCTTTCCTCGGCTCATGGACAGCGAGCTGCAACACCTCGCCTGGCAGCAGGCACGCCGGGACGATCCCGCGCTACCCGAGACGCCGTGGGCCGAGGGCCTGAGCTCCGAAGCCCGCCGACACGCCTGGCTGGCCCTGCTGGCCGCGCTGACCGCCGCCGAGCGGGAGATCACCACTCTCACGGCGCGGGCAGCCGAGCGGGCAGCCGAATACGGCGCGGACTACCCCGCCCTCGGCGCCGCCGCCGGCATGACCCGCCAAGGCGCCCGCCGCCGCTGGCCCGGACTCTCCCCCCGCGGCGGCGCGGCCGCGCTCCACCGGCGGGCCGAACGGATGGCGGCGGCCCGCGATCAGTCGGCGGTGACCGATCCGCTCGCCATCTACGGGCACGGAAACTAGCGGACGTCCCACACCGGCTCGGGCGTCTCCACGACCTCGCCGTCGCCCTGGAACAGCACGAAACGGTCGAAGCCCCGGGTGAACCAGCGGTCGTGCGTCACCGCGATCACCGTGCCCTCGTACGCCCGCAGCCCCTCCTCCAGCGCCTCGGCCGACGCCAGGTCCAGGTTGTCCGTCGGCTCGTCCAGCAGCAGCACCGTCGCCCCGGACAGCTCCAGCAGCAGCACCAGGAACCGCGCCTGCTGCCCGCCGGAGAGGGTGCCGAACACCTGATCGCCCTGGGCCGCGAGCTCGTAGCGGTTCAGCGCCTTCATCGCGCCGGCCCGGTCCATCCCGGAGCGGTGGTCGTCGCCCCGCCAGAGGATCTCGACGAGGGTGCGCTTCAGCAGCTCGGGCCGGTCGTGGGTCTGCGAGAAGTGGCCCGGGCGGACCCGGGCGCCGAGCCGCGCGACGCCGTTGTGGGCCACGTGGGCCAGCGGCGCCCCGTCGACCGGCTTGTTGTCCACGTCGGGAGCGGTGCCGCCGGCCGCGAGCAGCCGCAGGAAGTGCGACTTGCCCGTGCCGTTGGCCCCCAGCACGGCGACCCGGTCGCCGTACCAGATCTCCAGGTCGAAGGGGAACGTCAGGTTCTCCAGCTCCAGCCCGGTGCACATCACCGCGCGTTTTCCGGTACGCCCCCCGCGCAGGTTCATCCGCAGCGACTGTTCCTTGGGCGGCACCGGCGGCGGCCCCGCCTCCTCGAACTTGCGCAGCCGGGTCTGCGCCGCCTGGTACCGCGAGGCCAGCCCGTCGTTGTACGCCGCCTTGTTCTTCAGCGTGAAGACGAGCTCCTTGAGCTTCTCGTGCTCCTCGTCCCAGCGCCGGCGCAGCTCCAGCAGCCGTTCGTGGCGGTCGGAGCGGGCCTCGTGCCAGGACGCGAAGCCGCCCGGATGCGTCCACGCGCTGCCGCCCTCGACGGCCACCACCCGGTTCGCCGTCTGGGCCAGCAGCTCCCGGTCGTGCGAGACGAAGAGCACCGACTTCGGCGACTCCCGCAGCCGCGCCTCCAGCCAGCGCTTGCCGGGCACGTCGAGGAAGTTGTCGGGCTCGTCGAGCAGCAGCACCTCGTCGCCGCCGCGCAGCAGCAGGTCGAGCGCGAAGCGCTTCTGCTGACCGCCGGAGAGCGTCCGCACCGGACGGTGCCTGACCTCCTCCCACGGCTTGCCGAGAATGGCCACCGCCACGACGTCGAAGAGCACCTCCACGTCGTAACCACCGGCCTCGCCCCACCCCGCGATCGCGTTGGCGTAGGCCAGCTGCGCCTTCTCGGCGTCCGGGTCGCGCTCCAACGCAGACTGGGCCGCGGCCAGCACCGCGCCGGCGGTCCGCAGCGGCGGCGCGACCAGCGAGAGCGCCAGGTCGTCGAGGGTACGGTCGTCGCCGATCATCCCGATGAACTGGCGCATCACGCCCAGCCCGCCGGCCCGCGCGATGCTGCCGATCGGCGTCGCGATGTCGCCGGCGACCATCCGCAGCAGCGTGGTCTTGCCGGCCCCGTTCGGGCCGACCAGCGCCACCTTCGCGCCCTCGCCGACCCGGAACGAGACGTCGGAGAAGAGCTCCCGGCCGTCCGGCAGCACAAATCCGACCCCGGACACGTCTACGTAACCCACGTGGGCATCCTCCCCGACCGGCCGCCGCGGGTCAGTCGGTTTTTCCGGTCACCCGCAGCACCCGGAAGCCCCGCTGGCTGGCCGTACGCGTCACGTCCCAGCCCAGCGAGGTCAGCCAGGTGTGCAGGGAATCACCACCGAGGTTCCGGTTGATCACCAGCCAGGCGACCCCGTCCGGGGCCAGCCGGGGCAGCCAGCGCTCCAGCAACGCGTGCAGCTCGGCCTTGCCCACGTGGGTGGGCGGGTTGCTCCAGATCTGCGCGAAGGTGACGTCGCCGGGCACCTCGTCGGGGGCGGCGACCCGCACCCGGTCGCCGAGGCCGAGCGCGGCCGCGTTCTCCACCGTCAGCTCGCGGGCCCGGGCGTTCACGTCGACCGCGTACACGGTGGTCGCCGGCGCCTCACTCGCCAGCACGCACGCGATCGGACCGTAGCCGCAGCCCAGGTCGAGCAGGGTGCCGGTGGTCGCGGCGGTGGGCAGGTCGCCCTTGCGCAGCAGGACGGCGGTGCCGGGGTCGAGCCGCCCGACGGAGAACACCCCACCCGCGACGGCCAGGTCGTAGGCGCGCCCCGCGGCGGTGAACTCGATGCGGCTCCGCTTGGCGGGCGCGGCCGGTTCGGCGCTGAAGTAATGGTCGGCGGTCACGCCGCCCATCCTCCCCCACGCCGGCGCGCCAACGACGACAGGCCGGGTGAAGGTGCCGCACAGCCTGTACGTCCATCGATCACGGTGCCCTCCTACCGTGGCCGCATGCCTGGCGACCCGCACCCCCGCTCCGGCCACCGCGCGAGCCCGGCGGGTGGGCTGGCCCTGCTGACTCCCCAGTCGCTGGTGCGCCAGGCCCAGGCCGGCCAGGCCCGGGCCCGCCAGGCGATCATCCGCCAGGCGCTGGCCCGCCGCGGCCGCACCGGCGGCCCGGCCCACGCTCACCCGCCGGCCCAGCCCGGCTCGGCGCGGCGGACATCCCCGCTGCGCGCCGGGGACCGGCACCCGTCGGCGCGGGAGCAGCAGGCGTCGTCGCTGTGCGCCCCGGACGGGCTGCGGCAGTCCCGGGACCGCTTCTCACTCGGCCAGCGCACCTCGGACCGGATCGCGCTGGCCCGGGACCGCATCTCGCTCGGCCAGCACACCTCGGACCGGATCGCCCTGGTCTGGCAGGCCGCCCGGCTCCACGTGGCGCAGTACCAGACGGCGAGCGCGCCGGCCCACGCCGTACCGGAGCGGACGCCCGCGCCGCAGCACCGCATCGCGCCGGGCCTCGCCGTTTCCGCCCGGCAGCGGCACGCCGCGGCGCGACGGGCGCCGCACGAACCGCAGCAGGCCCTCCAGACGCTGCTGCGCGGCCTCGCCGGTCTGATCGTGCTGGCCATCGTCGGGCTGAGCGGCTTCTTCGTCGTCGCCGAGGAGAGCCGCGGGCCCGGGCGGGCGTCCACCGCCGCGCCCGGCGCCGAGCCGGGCATCGCGTCCCGGCAGATCGACCCCGAGCCGCTGACCCAGCGGGAGGTCTTCCCCGAGCCGGCGGTCCGGCTCGCGGCCGGCGCGCAGGGTTACCAGATCACCATGACGCACAGCGACACCTCCTGCGGGATCGCCACCGTCGGCGAGCTGGGCGCCCTGCTCGCCGACCACGGCTGCGACCAGGTGGTCCGGGCCCGGCTGACCGCGCCCTACGGCGGCTACCAGGTGACCGCCGGTCTCTTCAACCTGGCCGACGAGAGCGGCGCGGCCCAGGTCAGCGAGCTGACCGGCCCGCTGGTCGAGAGCGGCCGGGGCACCTTCGCCACCCTCGGCGGCACCGCCGGCGATCCGCTGGCCGAGCCGCTGGCCCAGGTCGGCTGGCACCACCGCGGTCACTACCTGCTGTACTGCGTTGTCGCCCGGCCCGACGGTCAGCTCGTCGCCGACGACGATCCGTACGCCGCCCGGATCACCGATGAGCTGGTCCAGCGGTACCTGGGCGAGCGGGTCGTCGGGCGGCGGACGCTACACCCGTAGCCGCCGGGTGGCGTCGGCGCGCTCGGCGTACCCGGCCTCGTCGGGGTAGCCCACGGCGATCAGGGTCAGCCCGTGCGCGGGGGCGACGGTGACCTCGCTGGAGCGTTCCCGCAGGGTCAGCAGCTTCGCCGGCCAGCCCGGGTCGCGGCGGCCGTCCCCCACGGTCAGCATGGCGCCGACCAGGCTGCGCACCATCGCCTGGCAGAAGGCGTCGGCCTGCACGGTGGCGACCAGCACACCGTCCGGCTCCCGGCGCCAGTCCAGCCGGGTGATCGCCCGCACCGTGGTGGCGTGCTCCTTGCGCTTGCAGAACGCGGCGAAGTCGTGCAGCCCGACCAGCCCGGCGGCGGCCTCCCGCAACCGCGTGAGGTCGAGCGGCCGCATCCAGCCGATCGTGTCGTAGCGCCGCAGCGGCTCGGGCCCGTGGACGGTGTCGGCCACCTGGTACTCGTACCGGCGGAAGGTGGCGGAGAAACGGGCGTCGAAAGTGGACGGCACCGGCGTCACGGACCGCACCCGGGCGTCCGGCGGCATGAGACCCGCCAGCCGGCGCACCAGCGACTCCGACAACGACTCCCACACGGCGGTCGGGAGGTCGATATGGCACACCTGGCCGGTCGCGTGCACCCCGGCGTCGGTGCGCCCGGCGACCGTCAGGCCGAGCGGCACGCCGGCGCCGGTCAGTCGCTCCAGCGCCTCCAGCAGGACCCCGGCGACAGTGCGCCGGGAGGGCTGCACGGCCCAGCCCGAGAATTCCCGGCCGTCGTAGGAGACGTCCAGACGCAGGCGCGTCGCGTCGGTCATGTCGGGGCGGTCCTCCGCTGACTCGGGGGCAAGGAAGCCGTACGGAAAAGGAAGGCCCGGCACCCCACAAAGGGTGCCGGGCCAACAAACCAGAAGCGGATCAGGCCTTGGCGTCGGGGTCTTCGCCCTCGGCCTGGTCGCCCGGGCCCTCGGCGCCCTTGTCGCCGGACGCGTTCACCGGCGGCTCGGAGTCCTGGTCCACGGCCGCGTCGGCCGACGAGGAGGACGGCGCCACCTCTTCGTCGCGGGTCAGGGCCTCGACCTTGTCCTGCTGTGCGGCGGCCTTGCGGGCCGCCTTCTTGGCCGGCGCCGTGGTGGCCGCGACCTGCAGCTCCTCGACCAGCTCGATGACGGCCATGGGAGCGGCGTCACCCTTGCGGATACCGACCTTGGTGATCCGGGTGTAGCCACCCGGGCGGTTGGTGTACCGCGGCGCGATCGACTCGAACAGCGAGTAGACGACGTCCTTGTCCTTGACGACACCCAGGACGCGGCGGCGGGAGTGCAGGTCGCCGCGCTTGGCCTTGGTGATGAGCTGCTCCGCCAAGGGGCGCAGGCGCTTCGCCTTGGTCTCGGTGGTCTTGATCTTCCCGTGCCGGAAGAGCTCCGTGGCCAGGTTGGCCAGCAGCAGCTTCTCGTGCGCCGGGCTGCCGCCGAGGCGGGGACCCTTGGTGGGCGTGGGCATCTTCTTGCTCCTCGTTGAAATTCCTGCCGGGCGGCACAGCCGCCTGGAGTCACGCGGCAGCCGGGATTAGAGCTGCTCGGTCTCGCGGTAGTCGTCGGTGTCGTAGTCCACGTCGCCGAACGAGTCGACCACGTGCGCCGGGTCGAAGGACGGCGCGCTGTCCTTGAGGCCCAAGCCCATGCCGGCGAGCTTCATCTTGACCTCGTCGATGGACTTCTGACCGAAATTCCTTATATCCAGAAGGTCGGCCTCCGTCCGCCCGATGAGTTCACCGACGGTGTTGATGCCCTCGCGCTTGAGGCAGTTGTACGACCGGACCGTGAGGTCCAGCTCCTCGATCGGCAGGGCCAGATCAGCGGCCAGCTGCGCGTCCTGCGGGGACGGGCCGATGTCGATGCCCTCGGCGGTCTCGTCCAGCTCGCGGCAGAGGCCGAACAGCTCGACCAGGGTCGAACCGGCCGAGGCCAGCGCGGTACGGGGCGAGATCGACGCCTTCGACTCGACGTCGATGATCAGCCGGTCGAAGTCGGTGCGCTGCTCGACACGGGTCGCCTCGACGCGGTAGGTCACCTTCATGACCGGCGAGTAGATCGAGTCGACCGGGATGCGGCCGATCTCGGCGCCGGCGCTCTTGTTCTGCGCGGCCGTGACGTAGCCACGACCCCGCTCGACGGTGAGCTCCATGTCGAGCCGGCCCTTGCTGTTGAGCGTGGCCAGCTTCAGGTCGGGGTTGTGCACGGAGACGCCGGCCGGGGGCTGGATGTCGCCCGCGGTGACGTCGCCCGGGCCCTGCTTGCGCAGGTACATGCTGACCGGCTCGTCGTGCTCGGAGCTGACGGTGAGCTCCTTGACGTTCATGACGAGCTCGACCACGTCCTCCTTGACCCCGGGGATCGTGGTGAACTCGTGCAGCACGCCGTCGATCTTGATGCTGGTGACCGCCGCGCCCGGGATGGACGACAGCAGGGTCCGGCGCAGCGAGTTGCCGAGGGTGTAGCCGAAGCCCGGCTCCAGCGGCTCGATGGTGAACCGGGAGCGGGTCTCGCTGAGCGACTCTTCCGAGAGGCTCGGGCGCTGGCTGATGAGCACTTGGTTCTTCTTTCTGTCGGGGCATCCGCTATATGACGCCCGTCGGAAAGGGTGCCGGCCGGTGGGCCGGCACCCTCGTGGCCCTACTTGGAGTAGAGCTCGACGATCAGCTGCTCCTGGACCTGCGTGTCGATGACCTGACGCGCCGGGAGCGAGTGGATCAGGATCTTCATCTCGCTGGGGATCGGCTCCAGCCACGCCGGCACCGGGCGGGAACCCGCCTGCGCCTGCGCGACCACGAACGGCGTCATCTCGCGGGACTTCTCCCGGACCTGCACGATGTCGTGGTCCTTCACCCGGTACGACGGGATGTCGACCTTGACGCCGTTCACCAGCAGGTGGCCGTGCTTGACCAGCTGGCGGGCCATGTCGCGGGACGCGGCGTAGCCGGCCCGGTAGACCACGTTGTCGAGACGCGACTCGAGGATCTGCAGCAGCACCTCACCGGTCTTGCCGGGCTTGGTGACAGCCTCCTCGTAGTAACCGCGGAACTGCTTCTCGAGCACGCCGTAGGTGCGGCGGGCCTTCTGCTTCTCGCGGTGCTGGAGCAGGTACTCGGTCTCCTTGGTCCGACCGCGGCCGTGCTGGCCGGGCGGGAAGGGACGCGACTCGAACGGGCACTTGGGCCCGTCGCACTTGCTGCCCTTGAGGAACAGCTTCATCTTCTCGCGGCGGCAGCGCTTGCAGTCCGCCCCTGTGTAACGAGCCATGCTTCGATCTCTCCCTTAGACCCGGCGACGCTTAGGCGGACGGCAACCGTTGTGCGGCTGCGGCGTGACGTCGGAGATCTGACCGACCTCGAGGCCCGCGGCCTGCAGCGAACGGATGGCGGTCTCCCGGCCGGAGCCGGGGCCCTTGACGAACACGTCGACCTTGCGCATGCCGTGCTCCATGGCCCGACGAGCGGCGGCCTCGGCGGCCAGCTGCGCGGCGAACGGAGTCGACTTGCGGGAGCCCTTGAAGCCCACCTGGCCGGACGAGGCCCAGGAGATCACAGCACCGGTCGGGTCGGTGATCGACACGATGGTGTTGTTGAAGGTGCTCTTGATGTGCGCCTGCCCGTGGGCGACGTTCTTGCGTTCCTTGCGACGGACCTTTTTGACAGGTGCTCCGGCGCGTGCCTTCGGTGGCATAAGTCAGTGCGCTCCTATTACTTCCGACCGGGCTTCTTCTTGCCAGCGACCGTGCGCTTCGGACCCTTGCGGGTACGAGCGTTGGTCCGCGTCCGCTGTCCGCGGACGGGGAGACCCCGGCGGTGGCGGATGCCGGCGTAGCAGCCGATCTCGACCTTGCGGCGGATGTCGGCGGCGACCTCGCGGCGCAGGTCGCCTTCAACCTTGAAATTGGCCTCGATGTAGTCGCGGAGCTGGACCAGCTCCTCGTCCGTGAGGTCCTTGGCGCGCTTGTTCAGGTCAATGCCGGTCGAGGTGAGCGCCTCCACGGCGCGGGTCCGACCGACCCCGAAGATGTAGGTGAGCGCGATCTCCATCCGCTTCTCGCGGGGAAGATCGACGCCGACGAGTCGAGCCATAAGTGGGCGTACTCCTCAGGTGTCTCACGGAGGTCTGTGCCCGACCCACCCCCACCTGCCCGGGCGGGGCCCCGGCCTCCGACCGGGGGTGAAACCGCGCTTCATCGCAAGATGACGCCGCGGCTGGGACGAGCTTGTTCAGTGGTACGGACCTGGCAGTGCGGCTACCGAATCAGACGAGCTGATTCAGCCCTGGCGCTGCTTGTGGCGCGCGTCGGTCTTGCAGATGACCATGACGCGGCCGTGCCGCCGGATGACCCGGCAGTTGTTGCAGATCCGCTTGACGCTCGGCTTGACCTTCACGGTTGTGCCTTGACTCTCTGTCAGACGGGACTAGGCGTAGCCCCCGCGACCCTTACTTGTAGCGGTAGACGATTCGCCCACGGGTCAGGTCGTACGGCGAAAGCTCGACGACGACCCTGTCCTCCGGGAGGATGCGGATGTAGTGCTGCCGCATCTTGCCGCTGATATGAGCCAGTACCTTGTGACCATTAGCAAGCTCCACACGGAACATGGCGTTCGGCAGAGGCTCGATCACTCGGCCTTCGATCTCGATGGCTCCGTCTTTCTTTGGCATGTCCTCCGCTACCTGACATCGGGTTCTGGGGCAGGCTCACAACGTTCATCCCGGATCGAGGGTTCGAGCCGGAACCAGCCGCGGCTCCCCCGCCACCGAAGCGCTGGTGGACATGGAGGAGTGGACGCTGCGCGCCAGCTAGCCAGTGTACGCGCGAGGACCATCGACACCAAACCGAGGTCCCCGTAACCCGGGGTCGGGTGTGTCGGACCGGCGATCAGCCCGCCGTTTTGTCGGTCTTCATCAGCTTTAAGGCGGCTTCGTCCGGCGCGATCGGGTCCGCCGTCAGCGCCCGGCGTTCCCGCTTCAGCTGCCTCGCCCGCCGCTTGCGGGCCCGCTTCTCGGCCTGCTTGCGGGGTTCCCCGCCGACCAGGCCGGCGAGGGTCACGAAGACCAGCACCGCACCCCACGGCCCGGCCACCCAGACCGGCCAGAAGTAGATCAAGTCGGCGGACGCGACGCTGACGGTCACCCACACCACGGTGTTGATCCCGACGACCAGGAACCAGCTGGACCAGACCGCGGCCAGCCAGCGGCGGGTCAGGGTGGCGTCGGAGGCGTCCACGAGACGAGGCGGCGACCCGGCCGGGCCACGCGGCGCCGGCACCGCGGCCGCCGGCAGGTCGCTGAGCAACGGGCGCAGGTCACCGTAGGTCTTCGCGGCGTAGGCCTGGCGCAACCGCTCGTCGTACTCGTGCAGATCCAGCCGGCCCTCGTCGAGCGCCGCCTTCAGCTGATCAGCGACGGCCTGCCGGTCGGCGTCGGCCGCTCTCATCTCGTCCCGGCCCATGCCCTCCAGCATGCCAGCCACGGGCCAGCCCCGGCATCACCGGTTGCGTCCGCCCCACCGGCGCAGCAGCCCCAGGATCAGCGGGATCAGCATCCACAGCGGCCACGGGTAGACGAACTCGCGGGAGCCGAGACAGGACAGGCCCCAGATGAGGAAACAGACCAGCACCACGCCGCCGTACGAGGCCAGGAAGGGCCGGACACCGGAGCGCGGGGTCTCACCCACCCCGGCCGCCGGTTGCGGCGCAGCGGGCGGCTGGAAGGGCTGCACCCGGGACTGCTGGGCGGGGATCGGACCGGGCAGGTCGGTGACGACGCCGTCCAGCTCGCGGAACGTCTTGGCCGCGTAGGTCTGCTGGAGCCGCTCGTCGTACTCGTGCAGATCCAGCCGGCCCTCCTCGAGGGCCGTCTTGAGCCGCTCGACGACAGCCTGGCGGTCGGCATCGCCGGCGCGCATCTCGTCCCGACTCATCGGCCTCAAGCTCCTCGGACTTTTACTCCGCGACGGAGTCGACCAGCGGCTGCCGGGCGGTCACCAGCTCGCCCAGGCGGGCCCGGCCGCCGTCCCGGGCCGTGGTGACCCACACGCCGTCGTCCAGCAGGGCCATCGTGTGCTCGACGTGCGCGGCCCGCGAACCGTCGCGGGTAACCACGGTCCAGCCGTCGTCCAGCTCCACCGTGCGGGGCGAGCCCATGGTGATCATCGGTTCGATCGCCAGGCACAGCCCGGGCACCAGGCGCGGGCCCTTGCCGGGCTTGCCGTGGTTGAGCACGTGCGGGTCCTGGTGCATCTCGGTGCCGATGCCGTGGCCGCCGTAGCCGTCCACGATCCCGTAGCGGCCCGCCTTGCGGACGGCCTTCTCGACGTTGAACGAGATGTCGGTCAGCCGGCCGCGGCCGTTGGCCGCGCCCCGGGCGGCGGCGGCGATGCCGGCCCACATGGCGTCCTCGGCGACCTCGGCCATCTTGAGCAGCGCCGGGTCGGTCTCGCCGACCCCGACGGTGATGGCCGAGTCGCCGTGCCAGCCGTGCAGGATGGCGCCGCAGTCGAGCGACAGCAGGTCGCCCTCCTGGAGCACCTGACCGGCGGCCGGGATGCCGTGCACGACTTGGGCGTTGACCGAGGCGCAGATGGAGGCGGGGAAGCCGTGGTAGCCCTTGAACGACGGGACCGCACCGGCGTCGCGGATGACCTTCTCGGCGATCGCGTCCAGGTCGGCGGTGGAGACGCCCGGGGCCACCGCGTCCCGCATCGCGTCGAGGGCGGCGGCGACGACCAGGCCGGCGCCGCGCATCAGCTCGATCTGCTCCGGGGTCTTCAGCTGGATGTCCAGCTGCGGACGGCGCATCGGTTATCCCCCGTACGACCGCAGGGCGTCGATGGCGCGCACCGTGACGTCCTCGACCGGGCCGGTCGCGTCGATGCCGACCAGCTTGCCCTGGGCGCCGTAGAAGTCGACCAGCGGCGCGGTCTTGTCGGCGTACTCGACCAGCCGGTTGGCGATCGTCTCGGCCTTGTCGTCGTCGCGCTGGAACAGCTCGGAGCCGCACCGGTCGCAGATGTTGTCCTTGCTGGTGGGGTCGAACTCGACGTGCCAGATCTTGCCGCAACCACGGCAGGTCCGGCGGCCCGAGAGCCGCCGGATCACCTCGTCGTCGTCGACCACCAGTTCCATCACCAGATCGAGCGCGATGCCGAGGTCGGCCAGCAGCTTGTCCAGCGCCGACGCCTGCGGGACGGTTCGCGGGAAACCGTCCAGCAGGAAGCCGTCGCCGGCGTCGGGCTCGGCGAGCCGGTCGCGGACCATGTTGATGGTCACCTCGTCAGGGACGAGATTGCCCGCGTCCATGTAGCGCTTCGCCTCGACGCCGAGCGGTGTCCCCTGGGAGACGTTGGCCCGGAAGATGTCACCGGTCGAGATCTTCGGTACGGCGAGATGGGCAGCGATGAACTCAGCCTGGGTCCCCTTGCCGGCCCCCGGGGGGCCCACCAGTACCAGCCGCACCTACATCGCCTCGATTCGGTGAGAACGAGCCCCGCAGACCACGGACGCCAGAGCCCCCCGGCTCCGCGCCCCCACTACCGGAGGAACCCTTCGTAGTTGCGCTGCATCAGCTGGCTCTCGATCTGCTTGACCGTCTCCAGGCCCACACCCACCATGATCAGCACCGCCGTACCACCGAACGGGAAGTTCTGGTACTGCTTACTGTTCAGCCAGATGAAGAAGAAGTTCGGCAGAACCGAGATCAGACCCAGGTAGAGCGCACCCGGCAGGGTGATCCGGCTGAGGATGAAGTCCAGGTAGTCGGCGGTCGGCTTGCCGGGCCGGATGCCCGGAACGAAACCACCGTACTTCTTCATGTTGTCCGCGACCTCGGTCGGGTTGAACGTGATCGAGACGTAGAAGTACGTGAAGAAGATGATCAGCAGGAAGTACGTGGTGATGTAGATCCAGTGGCTCGGGTTGGCCAGGTTGTTCTGGATCCACTGCTGATAGCCCTTGAGGTTGTTCTGGTCGAAGAACTGCAGGTACAACTGCGGCAGGTAGAGCAGCGAGGACGCGAAGATCACCGGGACGACACCGGCCTGGTTGACCTTCAGCGGGATGTACGTCGAGGTGCCGCCGTACATGCGCCGGCCGATCATGCGCTTGGCGTACTGCACCGGGATCCGGCGCTGGGCCTGCTCGATGAAGACGACGGCCGTGATGACCAGCAGCACGAGCGCGATGACGAGCAGGAACTTGGCGACGCCGCTGCTCTCCTTGATCGTCCAGCCCTCGCCGGGGAGGCGGGCGGCGATCGAGGTGAAGATCAGGACGGACATGCCGTTGCCGACGCCGCGGTCGGTGATCAGCTCGCCCAGCCACATGACCACGCCCGTGCCGGCGGTCATCGTGATGACCAGCATGACCAGGGTGAGCCACACCGGGATGCCGGTGTTCTCCGGGACGATCTGGAAGTTCGCCTGGTCCTGCGGGCACGCGTTGGCGAAGAGCTGGCCGGAGCGGGCCAGCGCGACGAACGCCGAGGACTGCAGGATCGCCAGGCCCAGGGTCAGGTAGCGGGTGTACTGGGTGATCTTTGCCTGGCCGGACTGGCCTTCCTTACGGAGCTGCTCGAGGCGGGGAATCACCACGGTCAGCAGCTGCAGGATGATCGATGCCGTGATGTACGGCATGATGCCGAGCGCGAAGACCGAGAGCTGGAGCAGCGCGCCACCGGAGAAGAGGTTCAGGAGGTTCAACACCCCGCCGCCGGCGTTGGTGCTGTTCACGACGTCCAGGCAGTTGCGGACGTTGGTGTAGGACACGCCTGGGCTGGGCAGAGTGGCGCCGAGCCGGTAGACCGCGATGATCGCTACTGTGAACAGCAACTTCTTGCGCAGGTCAGGCGTCCGGAACGCACTGGAAAAGGCGGAGAGCAACTTCTTCCTCCTGCGCGAGGTGACCGCCGCGTATCCGGCGGATGGGGGGAGGCATCGGTCCGGACGACCGATATCCCTAGCTGGGAACGGACTTTAACAGTCTGACGTGCCTGTTGTGAGGCACGGTCGCCCTATGTGCATCACCCTGGGACGAAGGGCAATCGGACGACCGGTCGAGCGGCGGCGCCCGGCCCGGCGAAACGCCAGGTCAGACGCCACAACGGGGATGCCGCCCGAGCATCTCGCGATGCCCGGGCCAGCATCCCCGGAAATCCTCACAGCTCGGTGGCGGAACCACCAGCCGCGGCGATCTTCTCCTTGGCCGACTCGCTGAACGCGTGCGCCGAAACCTGCAGCGACACGCCGCCCAACTCGCCCGAGCCGAGAACCTTCACCAGCTGGCCGCGGCGGACCGCGCCGGCGTCGGCGAGCTCGAGCGGGCCGATCTCGCCGCCGTTCGGGAACAGCTCGGCGAGCCGGTCCAGGTTCACGACCTGGAAGACGACCTTGTTCTTGTTCTTGAAGCCCTTCATCTTGGGCAGGCGCATGTGGATGGGCATCTGCCCACCCTCGAACCGGGCCGGAACCTGGTAGCGCGCCTTCGTGCCCTTGGTGCCACGACCGGCGGTCTTGCCCTTGGAGCCCTCACCGCGACCCACCCGGGTCTTCGCGGTCTTGGCGCCGGGCGCCGGGCGCAGGTGGTGAACCTTGATCGCCATTATTCGACCTCCTCGACACTGACGAGGTGGCTCACGGCGAAGATCATGCCCCGAATCTCGGGGCGGTCCTCCTTGACCACCACATCGTTGATCCGCTTCAGCCCGAGCGACCGCAGGGAGTCCCGCTGGTTCTGCTTACGGCCGATGCCGGACCGGAGCTGGGTGACCTTCAAGCGTGCCATCAGTGCACCGCCGCTTCCGCACGCGCCGCCAGCATGGCCGCGGGCGCGACGTCCTCGACCGGGAGGCCACGGCGGGCCGCGACGGCCTCCGGGGACTCCAGGCCCTTGAGGGCCGCCACCGTCGCGTGCACGATGTTGATCGGGTTGGACGAGCCGAGGCTCTTGCTGAGCACGTCGTGGATGCCGGCGCACTCCAGGACGGCGCGCACCGGGCCACCGGCGATGACGCCGGTACCGGCGGAAGCCGGCTTGAGGAGCACGACACCGGCGGCGGCCTCACCCAGGATCGGGTGGGGGATCGTCGCGGCGATGCGCGGCACCTTGAAGAAGTGCTTCTTGGCCTCCTCGACGCCCTTGGCGATCGCCGCGGGCACCTCCTTGGCCTTTCCGTAGCCGATGCCGACGGTTCCGTCGCCGTCGCCCACGATCACCAGGGCGGTGAAGCTGAAGCGACGACCACCCTTGACGACCTTGGCGACACGGTTGATCGCTACGACCCGCTCGAGGTGCGGGGTCTTTTCCACGGGCGCGTTGCGGCCGCCCTCACGACGGTTGTCGCGGCGTCCACCCTCGTTGTTACCGCCGGAGCCGGAGCCGCCGCCACGGCGCTGTTGACCAGGCATTGGTATTCCTTCCTAGAACTCGAGTCCGGCTTCGCGGGCAGCATCGGCAAGCGCGGCGATCCGCCCCGCGTACCGGTTGCCACCGCGGTCGAAGACGACCTTGGATACGCCTGCGGCCTTGGCCCGCTCGGCGAGGAGAGTGCCGACCTTGGTGGCCAGGGCACTCTTGTCACCCTCAGTGCCACGCAGGGTGGCGTCGAGCGTGGAGGCCGACGCGAGCGTGTGGCCCTTGAGGTCGTCGACGATCTGCGCGGTGATGTTCCGCGTGGACCGGGTGACGACCAGACGGGGACGCTCGGCGGTGCCGCGAACGTTCTTGCGGACCCGGAAGTGCCGACGCGCCTTTCCGACGGCGCGCTTGTACGACGCACCGCCGCCATTGCGGCGCTTGAGCAGCGTGGCGGTCACTTCTTACCTGCCTTTCCAGCCTTGCGGCGGATGACCTCGCCCTGGTACTTGACGCCCTTGCCCTTGTACGGCTCCGGCGGGCGGATCTTCCGGATGTTCGCAGCGACCTCGCCGACGAGCTGCTTGTCGATGCCGGCCACGGTGAACTGCGTCGGCCGCTCCACCGAGAAGGTGATGCCGGCCGGCGGGACCACGTTGACCGGGTGCGAGAAGCCCAGGGCGAACTCGAGGTCCTTGCCCTTGGCGGTCACGCGGTAACCGGTGCCGTTGATCTCCAGCGTCTTCTTGTAGCCCTCGGTGACGCCGACGATCATGTTGGCGACCAGGGTACGCGAGAGGCCGTGCAGCTCCTTGGCCCGACGCTCGTCGTTGGGGCGGTTGACGGCGAGCTCGCCGTTCTCCGCCTTCTCGACGGTGATCGGCTCGGCCACGGTGTGCGACAGCTCGCCCTTGGGGCCCTTGACCTTGACGGTCTGGCCCGTGATGGTGACGTCGACGCCGGCCGGGACCGGGATCGACTTACGTCCGATTCGCGACATGTCTAAGTCTCCGTTACCAAACGAAGGCGAGGATTTCCCCGCCAACGCTCCGCTTGCGGGCCTGCCGGTCGGTCAGCAGCCCCTGGGACGTCGAAACGATCGCGACGCCCAGGCCACCGAGCACGCGCGGGAGCTCGTCGGACTTGGCGTACACCCGGAGGCCGGGCTTGGACACGCGCTTGATGCCGGCGAGGCTGCGCTCGCGGTTCTGGCCGTACTTGAGCTCTACGACCAGGCGCTTGCCGACTTCGCCTTCCGCGGGCTCCTCGGCCGACCAGGAAGCGATGTAGCCCTCGGCCTTGAGGACCTCGGCGATACTCGCCTTGATCTTCGAGAAGGGCATGGTCACCTTGTCGTGGTACGCCTGGTTGGCGTTACGCAGACGCGTGAGCATGTCTGCGATCGGGTCCGTCATCGTCATGGGTATTCGTCAACCTTTCTCGCCGGGGTTCCCAGGAAGTCCGGGCCTACGGCGAAGCGGTATTGCAAGGGTTACCAGGAGGCCTTCGAGACGCCGGGGAGCTCACCACGGTGAGCCATGTCCCGCACGCAGACCCGGCACAGGCCGAACTTGCGGTAGACCGAGTGCGGACGTCCGCACTTCTGGCAGCGGGTGTAGGCCCGGACGGCGAACTTCGGCTTCGCGGCCGCCTTGATGATCAGCGCCTTCTTAGCCATGCTCAGTTCTCCTTGAACGGGAAGCCCAGGAGCTTGAGCAGCTGCCGGCCCTCCTCGTCGGTCGTGGCGGTGGTGACCACCGTGATGTCCATGCCCCGGGTGCGATCGATCCGGTCCTGGTCGATCTCGTGGAACACCGACTGCTCGGTCAGACCGAACGTGTAGTTGCCGTGGCCGTCGAGCTTGCGCCCGTCCAGCCCGCGGAAGTCGCGGATACGCGGCAGCGCGATGGACAGCAGCCGGTCCAGGAACTCCCACATCCGGTCGTTGCGCAGGGTGACCTTCGCGCCGATCGGCATGCCCTCACGCAGCTTGAACTGCGCGATGGACTTGGTCGCCCGCCGCACCAGCGGCTTCTGACCCGTGATGGTGGTCAGGTCCCGCACGGCGCCGTCGATCAGCTTGGCGTCCCGGGCGGCCTCGCCAACACCCATGTTCACGACGACCTTGACCAGGCCGGGGAGCTGCATGGGGTTGCCGTACTTGTACTGCTCCTGAAGCGCAGGAATGACCTCGCTGCGGTACTTCTGCTTCAGCCGGGGCAGCGTCTTGGGCTCGGTGGCGGCAGTCATCACAGGTCCTTACCGGTGCTACGCGCGATACGGACCTTCTGGCCGTTGTCGTCCCGCCGGAAGCCGATGCGAGTCGGCTTGCCCTCGGAATCCACGATCTGCACGTTCGAGATGTGGATCGGGGCTTCCTGCGTGACGATGCCGCCGGTCTTGGAACCGCGCTGCGTCGTGCGGATCTTCTCGTGCTTCTTCATACGGTTGACGCCCTCGACCAGGACCTTGTCCTGCCGCGGGAAGGCCGCGATGACCTTACCCTTGGCGCCCTTGTCCTTGCCGGCGATGACGACGACCGTGTCGCCCTTCTTGATCTTCACGGTCAGAGCACCTCCGGCGCCAGGCTGATGATCTTCATGAACCGCTTGTCGCGCAGCTCGCGGCCGACCGGGCCGAAGATGCGGGTACCGCGGGGGTCGCCACCGTCCTTGATGATGACGGCGGCGTTCTCGTCGAAGCGGATGTACGAGCCGTCGGGACGGCGCCGCTCCTTGGCGGTGCGGACGATGACGGCCTTGACGACGTCACCCTTCTTCACACCGGCACCCGGAATGGCGTCCTTGACCGTGGCCACGATGACGTCACCGATGCTCGCGTAACGGCGACCGGAGCCGCCCAGAACGCGGATGCACAGGATTTCCCTGGCACCCGTGTTGTCGGCGACGCGCAGTCGCGACTCCTGCTGGATCACGTCTGTCTCCTATGTCTGCCAGTTCTCCGGCACGGGGACGTACCAGAGCTTGGCGGAACGATGGTCCGCTGGGCCGGCCGGACGAACCGGCCGGCCCAGCAAACTCACTTGGCCTTTTCGAGGATCTCCACGACACGCCACCGCTTGGTACGCGACAGCGGGCGGGTCTCCATGAGGGAGACCCGGTCACCGACGCCGCACGCGTTCTGCTCGTCGTGAGCCTGAAGCTTGCGGGTGCGGCGCAGGACCTTGCCGTACAGCGCGTGCTTGACGCGGTCCTCGACCTCGACGATGACGGTCTTGTCCATCTTGTCGCTGACCACGAGGCCCTCGCGCGTCTTGCGCTGGGTCCGCGGCGCAGCAGCTGCGTTCTCGCTCATGCTGTAGTCACCTCAGTCGGCGCGGCCGAGAGCCCCAGCTCACGCTCACGCATGATCGTGTAGATCTTCGCGATGTCCTTGCGGACGACCTGCAGCCGACGGTGGTTGTCGAGCTGACCGGTCGCACCCTGCACGCGGAGATTGAAGAGCTCCGCCTTGGACTCCCGCAGCCGCGAGACCAGTTCCTCTTCGGAGAGCTCCCGCAGCTCGGAAGCCTTAACGCCGGCTGCCATCAGCTTTCACCCAATTCGCGCGTCACGATGCGGCACTTCATCGGAAGCTTGTGGATCGCGCGACGCATCGCCTCACGCGCGATCGTCTCGTTCGGGAACGACATCTCGAAGAGAATGCGTCCCGGCTTGACGTTCGCCACCCACCACTCCGGGGAGCCCTTACCGGAACCCATGCGGGTCTCGGCGGGCTTCTTGGTCAGTGCCTGGTCCGGGAAGATCGAGATCCACACCTTGCCGCCACGCTTGATGTGGCGGGTCATGGCGATACGAGCTGACTCGATCTGCCGGTTGGTCACGTATGCCGGCTCCAGGGCCTGGATACCGAACTCACCGAAGACCACCCGGTTGCCGCCCTTGGACGCGCCGTGGCGGTCCGGGTGGTGCGGCTTGCGGAAGCCCTTCGGGGGCTTACGCGGCATCAGCATGTGTCAGCCCTCCTGCTTCTCGGCCGCAGCCGGAGCAGCGGCGGTGTCGGTCGTGGGAGCGGCCTCCGCCGGAGCGGGGGTCGCAGCCGCGGCCTGGGCGGCGCGGCCGGCCTCGGTGCCGCCCGCGGTCGTGCCGGACGAACCGGAACGGCCGCGACGCGGACGGTCGGGGCGCTCGGCGCGGTCCCGGCGCGGACGCGCGGGCGCCTCGGGGGCGACCTCGCGACCCGGTACGGCGTCGCCCTTGTAGATCCAGACCTTCACGCCGATGCGGCCGAAGGTCGTACGGGCCTCGAAGAAGCCGTACTCGATGTTGGCCCGCAGCGTGTGCAGCGGCACGCGACCCTCACGGTAGAACTCCGTGCGGCTCATCTCCGCGCCACCGAGGCGGCCGGAGACCTGCACCCGGATGCCCTTGCAGATCGGGTTCTTCATCGCGGACTGCATCGCCTTGCGCATCGCCCGGCGGAAGCTGACCCGGCTGGACAGCTGCTCGGCGACGCCCTGCGCCACCAGCTGCGCGTCCGACTCGGGGCTCTTGACCTCGAGGATGTTCAGCTGGACCTGCTTGCCGGTGAGCTTCTCGAGCTCGCCGCGGATCCGGTCGGCCTCCGCACCCTTACGGCCGATGACGATGCCCGGCCGGGCGGTGTGGATGTCCACGCGGACCCGGTCCCGGGTGCGCTCGATGTCCACCTTGGAGATGCCGGCGCGCTCGAGGCCCTTGGACATCATGCGGCGGATCTTGACGTCCTCGCCGATGTAGTCCTTGTAGAGCTTGTCGGCGAACCAGCGGCTCTTCCAGTCGGTGGAGATGCCGAGGCGGAACCCGGTGGGGTGAACTTTCTGACCCATTACTCGGCGCCTTCCGTGCTGGTCTGAGACTCGGCCGACTGGGCCGCCGGAGCAGCCTTCTTCGCCGGCGCGGCCTTCTTGGCCGTGGCCTTGCGGGCCGGCGTGGTCACCTGAACCGCCTCGACCGCCACGGTGATGTGGCAGGTGCGCTTGCGGATCCGGTACGCCCGGCCCTGCGCCCGCGGCCGGAACCGCTTGAGCGTCGGACCCTCGTCCACGAAAGCCTCGCTGACCAGGAGCGCGTCCGGGTCGAGCCGTTCGTTGTTCTCCGCGTTCGCAATCGCGCTCGCGAGCACCTTGTAGACCTGCTCACTCGCAGCCTGCGGCGCGAACTGCAGGACCGTGAGAGCCTCCTTCGCGGGCAGACCGCGGACGAGGTTGATCACACGGCGCGCCTTGTTCGGCGAGATGCGCACGTGGCGCGCAACTGCCCGAGCGCCCGGGAGTGCCGGAGCATCGCTCTTGACTGGCATCGCTGTAACCCCTTTCTGATCCGTGGACTGATTAGCGACGACGGCTCTTGCGGTCGTCCTTCTCGTGACCCTTGAACGTGCGGGTCAGAGCGAACTCGCCGAGCTTGTGACCGACCATGGCCTCGGTGATGAACACCGGGACGTGCTTGCGCCCGTCGTGCACCGCGATCGTGTGCCCGAGCATGTCGGGAATGATCGTCGAGCGCCGCGACCAGGTCTTGATGACGTTCTTCGAGTTCTTCTCGTTCTGGACTTCCACCTTCTTGAGCAGGTGGTCGTCGACGAACGGGCCCTTCTTCAGGCTGCGAGGCATCTTTTAACTCCCGTTACCCGCGCTTGCGGGTGGCGTAGCGGCGACGAACGATCATGCGGTCGCTCTCCTGGCCCTTGCGGCGGGTACGGCCCTCCGGCTTGCCGGCGGGGTTGACCGGGTGGCGACCACCTGAGGTCTTACCCTCACCACCACCGTGCGGGTGGTCGACCGGGTTCATGGCGACACCACGGACGGTCGGGCGCTTGCCCTTCCATCGCATGCGGCCGGCCTTGCCCCAGTTGATGTTCGACTGCTCGGCGTTGCCGATCTCGCCGACAGTCGCGCGGCAGCGGATGTCGACGCGACGGATCTCACCGGAGGGCATACGCAGCGTGGCGTACACGCCCTCACGGCCGAGCAGCTGGATGCCCACGCCGGCCGAACGGGCCAGCTTGGCGCCACCGCCGGGACGGAGCTCCACACCGTGGACCGTCGTACCGACCGGGATGTTGCGCAGGGGCAGGTTGTTGCCCGGCTTGATGTCAGCGCCCACGCCCGACTCGACGCGGTCACCCTGCTTGAGGTCCTTCGGCGCGAGGATGTAGCGCTTCTCGCCGTCGGCGTAGTGCAGCAGTGCGATGCGGGACGTGCGGTTGGGGTCGTACTCGATGTGAGCGACCTTGGCCGGCACGCCGTCCTTGTCGTTGCGCCGGAAGTCGATCAGCCGGTACTGCCGCTTGTGGCCGCCGCCCTGGTGCCGCGTGGTGATGCGGCCGTGGACGTTGCGACCACCCTTCTTGGGCAGCGGGGCCAGCAGAGACTTCTCCGGCGTCGACCGGGTGATCTCGGCGAAGTCGGCGACGCTGGAGCCGCGACGGCCCGGCGTGGTCGGCTTGTACTTACGGATAGCCATGATTTACAACCCCTTAGCTGACCGGGCCGCCGAAGGCCTCGATACGGTCACCGTCAGCCAGCTTCACGAGGGCACGCTTGGTCGCCTTGCGCTGACCGAAGCCCGTCCTGGTGCGCTTGCGCTTGCCCTGGCGGTTAATGGTGTTCACCGTCAGCACGCGGACGTCGAAGATCTGCTGGATCGCGATCTTGATCTCGGTCTTGTTCGCGTCCGGGTGGACCAGGAACGTGTACCAGTTCTGGTCGAGAACGCTGTAGCTCTTCTCGGAGACCACGGGCGCGACGATGATGTCGCGCGGGTCGGCGATCGTGCTCACTTGTCCCCCTCCTCGGCGGCCTCAGCGGGAACGCCCAGGAACTCGTCGAGAGCTTCCTTGGTGAAGACGACCTCGTCGGCAACCAGCACGTCGTAGGTGTTGAGCTGGCCGGCCTCGATGAGGTGCACGGTCGGCTCGTTGCGCAGCGAGATCCAGTTCAGCTCGTCGTAGCTGCTGAGCACGACCAGCACCTTGCGGGACTCGGTCGCCTTGCGCAGCGTCGCGACAGCGGCCTTGGTCGACGGCTTCTCGCCGGAGACGAACGCCTCGATCACGTGGACGCGGCCGTCGCGGGCCCGGTCGGAGAGGGCGCCCCGCAGTGCGGCGGCCTTCATCTTCTTGGGGGTCCGCTGGGTGTAGTCGCGCGGCACGGGGCCGTGCACGACGCCACCGCCGGTGAACTGGGGCGCGCGGATCGAGCCCTGACGGGCGCGGCCGGTGCCCTTCTGCTTGTACGGCTTCTTGCCGCCGCCGGCGACCTCGCCGCGCGTCTTGGCCTTGGCCGTGCCCTGACGGGCGGCGGCGAGCTGGGCCACGACGACCTGGTGCATCAGCGGGATGTTGGCCTGCACGTCGAAGATGTCGTCGGGCAGCTCCACCGAGCCGGCCTTCGTGCCCTCGGCGTTGATGACGTCAACCGAGCTCACTTGGCACCACCCTTCTTCTTCGCCGCCGTACGGACCAGGATCAGCGCGCCCTTGGGACCGGGCACGGCGCCCTTGACCAGCAGCAGGTTGTTCTCGAGGTCGACCGCCTGCACCGTCAGGTTCTGCACGGTGAAGCGCTTGTTGCCCATGCGGCCGGCCATCCGGGTGCCCCGGAAGACGCGGCCGGGCGTCGCGCAGGCGCCGATCGAGCCGGGCGAGCGGTGCTTGCGCTCGACACCGTGGCTCGACTTGAGGCCGTGGAAGCCGTGCCGCTTCATGACGCCGGCGTAGCCCTTGCCCTTGGTCTTTCCGGTGACGTCGATCGGCGTACCCGCCGCGAACGCCTCAACGGTGACCTCTTGGCCGAGCTCGTACTCGCTCGCGTCGGTGGTGCGCAGCTCCACGATGTGGCGCCGCGGCGACACACCCGCCTTGGCGTAGTGGCCGCCCTCCGGCTTGTTGACCTTGCGCGGGTCGATGGCGCCGTACGCCAGCTGGACCGCGGTGTAGCCGTCAGTCTCGGCGGTGCGGACCTGGGTCACGACGCACGGGCCGGCCTGCACCACGGTTACCGGGACGACCTTGTTGTTGTCCCAGACCTGGGTCATGCCGAGCTTGGCGCCCAGGATGCCCTTCACTTGCCTGTCCATTGTCCGGATCCCTACAGCTTGATCTCGATGTCGACGCCAGCCGGCAGGTCGAGGCGCATCAGCGAGTCGACCGTCTTCGGAGTCGGGTCGATGATGTCGATCAGACGCTTGTGCGTGCGCATCTCGAAGTGCTCGCGCGAGTCCTTGTACTTGTGCGGCGAACGGATGACGCAGAAACGGTTGATCTCCGTGGGCAGCGGCACCGGGCCCGCGACCGAAGCTCCGGTGCGCGTGACCGTCTCGACGATCTTGCGTGCCGACGAGTCAACGACCTCGTGGTCATAGGCCTTGAGCCGGATGCGGATCTTCTGTCCCGCCATGGTGGCTTCTGTTTCCTTCTCTCGATGCCGCTACGTGCGAAAGCTGTGGCCCTCGCATGCCCGCAGGACCGTTGGTCCTGCGATGTCCGACCCCCGCGGTCGGGCGTGTCGCGCTCTGGAATCAAGCTCCGCCCCAGGCAACTGGAGCGATCTTGCCCACAAGGATTCCCCGGAGGAAATCCTTGATCCGTCGGGATCGGGGATGCCGGCGGCCAGTCAAAACACGCCGGACACCCGGCGAGGGTGGCTGACCGCCCTCTCTCAAGAGCGAGAGCAGCCAACCACCCTGCGCGGACGCAACCTGACTAGTATGCCGTATCGATCGCGGCAATGCTAATCGGGGTCACCAGTGAGGGGTCCCTCACTCAGACGTTGATCTTCGTGACCGTTCCGGCGCCGACGGTGCGGCCACCCTCACGGATCGCGAACTTCAGGCCCTGCTCCATGGCGATCGGCTGGATCAGCTTGACCGACATCGAGGTGGAGTCGCCCGGCATGACCATCTCGGTGCCCTCGGGCAGCGTGACGACGCCGGTGACGTCCGTGGTGCGGAAGTAGAACTGCGGGCGGTAGTTCTGGAAGAACGGCGTGTGCCGGCCGCCCTCCTCCTTCGAGAGGATGTAGACCTGGCCCTCGAACTCCGTGTGCGGAGTGCTCGAGCCCGGCTTCACGACGACCATGCCGCGCTCGACGTCCTCGCGCTTGATACCGCGCAGCAGGAGGCCGACGTTCTCGCCCGCGCGGGCCTCGTCGAGCAGCTTGCGGAACATCTCGATGCCGGTGCAAACGGTCTTGGTCGACTTCTCGCGGATACCCACGATCTCGACCTCCTCGTTCGGCTTGAGGATGCCGCGCTCGGCCCGGCCGGTGACGACCGTACCGCGACCGGTGATCGTGAAGACGTCCTCGATCGGCATGAGGAACGGCTTGTCGGTGTCACGCTCGGGCTGCGGGATCGCGGTGTCGACCGCGTTCATCAGCTCCATGAGCTTGCCGGTCCACTCCGCGTCGCCCTCGAGCGCCTTGAGCGCCGAGACGCGCACGACCGGAAGGTCGTCGCCCGGGAACTCGTAGGTGCTCAGCAGCTCGCGGACCTCGAGCTCGACGAGCTCCAGGAGCTCCTCGTCCTCGACCATGTCGCTCTTGTTCAGGGCGACGACGATGTACGGAACGCCGACCTGGCGGGCCAGGAGCACGTGCTCCTTGGTCTGCGGCATCGGGCCGTCGGTCGCGGCGACCACCAGGATCGCGCCGTCCATCTGGGCGGCACCGGTGATCATGTTCTTGATGTAGTCGGCGTGGCCGGGGCAGTCCACGTGCGCGTAGTGCCGCGACGCGGTCTGGTACTCGACGTGCGCGATCGAGATCGTGATGCCGCGGGCCTTCTCCTCCGGCGCCTTGTCGATCTCGTCGAACGGCGTGTAGGGGTTGAGGTCCGGGTACTCGTCGTGCAGGACCTTCGTGATGGCCGCAGTCAGCGTCGTCTTACCGTGGTCGATGTGACCAATGGTGCCGATGTTGACGTGCGGCTTAGTCCGCTCGAACTTCGCCTTCGCCACTGGTGTCCTCCTGTGGACTGTGTCTTTACTTTCGCCCGGCACGCCCGATAAGGCGATAGGGACTCTGTCGACTGCTCGTGCACGTGCGGTCCTCGACGGACCGCACGTGCCTCATCAGGCTGGGAGCTTACGCGCCCGTGGCCTTGGCGATGATCTCCTTCGCGACGCTCTGAGGAACCTCGGCGTAGGAGTCGAACTGCATGCTGTAGCTGGCCCGGCCCTGAGTCTTCGACCGCAGGTCGCCGACGTAGCCGAACATCTCCGAGAGCGGCACCAGCGACTTGATGACCCGAGCGCCGGAGCGCTCCTCCATCGACTGGATGATGCCACGGCGGGAGTTGAGGTCACCGATGACGTCACCCATGTTGTCCTCAGGGGTGGTGACCTCAACGGCCATCATCGGCTCGAGCAGCGCGGGGTCGGCCTTGCGGGCCGCCTCCTTCATCACGATCGAGCCGGCGATCTTGAACGCCATCTCCGACGAGTCGACCTCGTGGAACTGGCCGTCCACCAGGGTCAGCTTGACGCCGACCATCGGGTAGCCGGCGAGGACGCCGTACTGCAGGGAGTCCTGCGCGCCCGCGTCCACCGAAGGGATGTACTCCTTCGGGATGCGACCACCGGAGACCGCGTTGACGAACTCGTACGTGGGGCCGTCCGCGGCGAGCTCCAGCGGCTCGACCGTGACGACAACCTTGGCGTACTGGCCCGAGCCACCGGTCTGCTTCTTGTGCACGTACGTGAGCTTCTCCACCTTGCCGCGGATCGTCTCGCGGTACGCCACCTGCGGCTTACCGATGTTCGCCTCGACGTTGAACTCGCGGCGCATGCGGTCCACCAGGATGTCCAGGTGGAGCTCGCCCATGCCGGCGATGACCGTCTGGCCGGTCTCCTCGTCGTTGAAGACGCGGAAGGTCGGGTCCTCCTCGGCCAGGCGCTGGATCGCGACGCCCAGCTTCTCCTGGTCCGACTTGGTCTTCGGCTCGATGGCGACCTGGATGACCGGCTCCGGGAAGGTCATCGACTCGAGGATGACCGGGTTCGCCGGGTCGCTGAGCGTGTCGCCGGTGGTGGTCTGCTTGAGACCCTGGACGGCGATGATGTCGCCGGCCCACGCCGTCGGACGCTCTTCACGCTTGTTGGCGTGCATCTGGTAGATCTTGCCGATCCGCTCCTTGCGGTCCTTGGTGGAGTTGACCACCTGGGAACCGGACTCGAGCGTGCCGGAGTAGACCCGGACGTACGTCAGCTTGCCGAGGTGCTTGTCCGTCTGGATCTTGAACGCGAGGCCGGAGAACGGCTCGTCGTTCGACGGCTTGCGGACGATCGGCGTCTCGCCGTCGGTCGCCGTGCCGTCGATGGCCGGGACGTCCAGCGGCGAGGGCAGGTAGTCGACCACGGCGTCGAGCATGGGCTGAACGCCCTTGTTCTTGAACGCCGAACCACACAGCACCGGGTTCGCCTTGCTGGCGATGGTGGCGCGCCGGATGGCGGCCTTCATCTCGTCGATGGAGACCTCTTCGCCCTCGAGGTACTTCTCCATGACGGCGTCGTCCACGTCGGCGAGCGTCTCGATGAGCTTCTCGCGCCACTCGTTCGCGGAGTCGACCAGGTCGGCCGGGATCTCCTCGATCGCGTAGTCCTCACCCTTCTGGGTCTCCCCGCGCCAGGTGAGCGCCTTCATGTTGATCAGGTCGACGACGCCGATGTGGTCGCCCTCGAGCCCGATCGGGATCTGCAGGACGAGCGGGGTGGCGTTGAGCCGGTCGATCATCATCTGCACGCAGCGGAAGAAGTCGGCGCCGGTCCGGTCGAGCTTGTTGACGAAGCACATGCGCGGAACGTGGTACTTGTCCGCCTGCCGCCAGACGTTCTCCGTCTGGGGCTCCACGCCGGCCACGCCGTCGTAGACCGCGACGGCACCGTCGAGCACGCGCAGCGACCGCTCGACCTCGACCGTGAAGTCGACGTGGCCGGGCGTGTCGATGATCTGAATCGTGTAGCCCTTCCACTCGCACTTCGTGGCGGCGGAGGTGATGGTGATACCGCGTTCCTGTTCCTGTTCCATCCAGTCCATGACGGCCGCGCCCTCGTGGACTTCACCGATCTTGTACGTGATACCGGTGTAGAACAGGATCCGCTCGGTCGTCGTGGTCTTACCAGCGTCGATGTGCGCCATGATGCCGATGTTGCGAACCTTGGCGAGCGCGTCTGCGGCAGCCACTTCAATCCCTACTCTTCTTCGTCGTCGTCTCTGCAGAACCGGTACGACTGAACTGCGAAGGCCCGGCGGGAACCGGGCCGGCAGCGGGTCTTACCAGCGGTAGTGCGCGAAGGCCTTGTTGGACTCCGCCATCTTGTGGGTGTCCTCGCGCCGCTTCACCGCAGCGCCGAGGCCGTTGCTGGCGTCGAGCAGCTCGTTCTGCAGGCGCTCGATCATGGTCTTCTCGCGGCGGGCCTTGGAGTACTGGACCAGCCAGCGCAGACCGAGGGTGGTCTGGCGCGGGGTCCGCACCTCGACCGGCACCTGGTAGGTCGCGCCACCGACGCGGCGGCTGCGGACCTCGAGGGTCGGCTTGACGTTGTCCATGGCGCGCTTGAGGGTCACCACGGGGTCGGTGCCGCTCTTCTCACGGCAGCCCTCGAGGGCGCCGTAGACGATGCGCTCGGCGAGCTGACGCTTGCCCCCGACCAGGATCTTGTTCACCAGCTGGGTGACCAGCGGCGAGTTGTAAACCGGGTCCGGAACCACCGGGTGGCGCGGAGCGGGGCCCTTACGCGGCATGTCAGCTCTTCTCCTTCTTCGCGCCGTAACGGCTGCGGGCCTGCTTGCGGTTACGGACACCCTGGGTGTCCAGCGAACCGCGGACGATCTTGTAGCGGACGCCCGGAAGGTCCTTCACTCGACCGCCACGCACGAGCACGATCGAGTGCTCCTGCAGGTTGTGGCCGACGCCCGGGATGTACGCCGTCACCTCGATCTGGCTGCTGAGCTTCACACGAGCGACCTTGCGCAGCGCAGAGTTCGGCTTCTTGGGGGTAGTGGTGTACACGCGCGTGCACACGCCGCGCCGCTGAGGGCTTCCCTTCAGCGCCGGCGTCTTGGTCTTGCTCGTCTTCGCCTGGCGGCCCTTTCGGACCAGCTGCTGGATCGTGGGCACCGGGTTTCTCCGCTCCCTTCGGCCGCCCTTCAGCGGCCGCACCGTCTTCGTTCTGCCTTGTGCACCGAGAGATCCCGTTTGGATCCCCGGCACCCGCGGTCGGGCGTGTCGTCCGGCTCACGGTCCCGCCGCGCGCTTGCACACGCGTCGGGTGTTCTGTCTTTGTCAGGGCTGAAAACCCTGTCGTGCCACTGCCCCGTCGGTTACTACAGACTCGGGCGCACGCACGAGTTGCCCAGGCGAGCCTGGGCACGAGGGGAAAGAGTACCCACCACAGGGACACAGGTCAAAACGAGGATGTTCGTCCGACTGCTTCCCCTGATGGACATCTCCAACTAGCAAGTGTACCGGGTGCCCCGCGGCAACGACGCCTCGGTGTCGTATCCGGGTCACAGCGTCTCAGGAGAACTGCAACACGAGGATCAACAGCAGCGTCAGCGCCGAGATTCCCAGGCCCGCGAACCCGCAGCAGATGCCCGCGGTCGTTACGCCCCGGCCGACGAAGCGCACCCTGCCGTCCTGGCCGGAGCGCCTGATCTGACGCCGGGCGGCCAGCCCGACCCCCGCCGCGCCGCCACCGATCAGCACGCCCAGCAGCGCGAACGCGCCCGCCACGACCGCTCCCCAGCCGTCGGACAGGCCGATCAGGCCGAAGCAGAGCACCAGGGTGGAGACCAGGATCGCCGCGATGCCGGCGATCAGCGAGCCGGTGGCCAGGCCGGAGGTGATCGGCGCGACCCGCAGCTGGACCAGGGCGAACTCCGTGCCGGGCACGGGCTCCACGCGTTCCGGGGTCCACGCCTCGTTGGGCCTGGGCGGCAGCACCGGCGCCGGGCCGGCCATCGTCACCGGCTGTCCGGCCGGCGGCCACGAACCTGGATGCTGCGTCACCGGACCGTCCCTCTCCCCCACGTACCCCTGGATCTTCGAGCATGTCACCCGAACGTGGTGCGGCGCAGCCCTGGGGCCCGCTGACGGGCCTCAATCGGTGTTGGAGCTGAAGTCCTGGCCCCCGGTCGTGCCGGCCAGGTGCAGCAGCCCGGCGATGGAGGCCACCACCAGCGCGGTCAGCGCCAGCACGATCCCGGCCCAGGCCAGCCGCTCCCCGCGGCGCACCCACGCGGCGCCGAGCAGGTAGCCGCCGGCGTCGTAGGCCTGCCGGCGGACCTGGCGGGCCAGCAGCAACGCCACGGTGGCGGGAATCACGCCGCCGACCAGCGCGCCGGTCAGGAACGCGGCCAGCCCCAGCGCGAAGACGGCCCGGGCCTTGGTCGACGGCGCCGGTTCCGGATCCATCGGGTGGCGGGTGGGCACGGTCGTCGCGGGGAATGTCACCCGTCCATCTTAGGAACACCGAAGGGCGACCGCGCAGACAAGCGCGGCCGCCCTCGGTCGGTGCGGAAAACCCTTAGCGGTACGACCCGAAGTCGAAGTCGTCCAGCGGCACGGCCTGCCCGCTGGCCGGCCCGAAGCCGTAGTCGGTCTCGGGGTACCCGGTCATCGAGTACACCTTGGCCTTGGCCTCCTCGGTCGGCTCGACCCGGATGTTGCGGTACTTGCTGATGCCCGTACCGGCCGGGATGAGCTTGCCGATGATGACGTTCTCCTTGAGGCCCACCAGCGAGTCGCTGCGCGAGTTGATCGCAGCGTCGGTGAGCACCCGGGTGGTCTCCTGGAAGGAGGCCGCCGAGAGCCAGGAGTCGGTCGCCAGCGAGGCCTTGGTGATACCCATCAGCACCGGGCGACCGGCGGCGGGCTCGCCACCCTCGCCCACGAGCCGGCGGTTCTCCGACTCGAAGAGCGCGCGGTCGACCAGCACGCCCGGCAGGAACTCGGTCGCGCCGGAATCGATGACCGTGACCCGCTTGAGCATCTGGCGGATGATGATCTCGATGTGCTTGTCGTGGATGAGCACACCCTGCGAGCGGTAGACCTCCTGGACCTCACTGGTCAGGTGGACCTGGACCGCCCGCGGGCCCATGATGCGCAGCAGCTCGTGCGGATCGATGGTGCCCTCGGTGAGCTTCTCGCCGACCGCCACGTGGTCGCCGTCGTGGGCCCGCAGCTTGACGCGCTTGGAGATCTTGTCGTACACGATCTCCTCGCTGCCGTCGTCCGGGATCACGATGATCTTCCGCGAGCGCTCGCCGTCCTCGATGCGGATGCGTCCCGGGGTGTCGGCGATGGGCGCCTTGCCCTTGGGCACGCGGGCCTCGAAGATCTCCTGCACACGCGGCAGACCCTGGGTGATGTCCTCACCCGCGACACCACCGGTGTGGAAGGTACGCATCGTCAGCTGCGTACCCGGCTCACCGATGGACTGGGCCGCGATGATGCCCACGGCCTCGCCGATGTCGACCGCCTTGCCGGTCGGCAGCGAGCGGCCGTAGCACGCGGCGCAGACGCCCAGCTTCGACTCACAGGTCAGGACGCTGCGCACCCGGACCGTCTCGACGCCGGCCGCGACCAGCTTGTCGACCATGATCGAGTTGAGGTCGTCGCCCCGCGACACCACCCGGTTGCCCTGGGCGTCGTCGATGTCGTCGGCCAGCGTCCGGGCGTGCACGCCGGTCTCGGCGTGCGTGTGCACCACCAGCGTGCCGTCCGCCTCGCGGTCGCCCACCTGCATCGGGATCGCGCGGTCGGTGCCGCAGTCCTCCTCGCGGATGATGACGTCCTGCGAGACGTCCACCAGACGCCGGGTCAGGTAACCCGAGTCGGCGGTACGCAGCGCGGTGTCGGCCAGACCCTTACGCGCGCCGTGCGTGGAGATGAAGTACTCCAGCACGGTCAGGCCCTCGCGGTAGGACGAGGTGATCGGGCGCGGGATGATCTCGCCCTTGGGGTTGGCCACCAGACCACGGATCGCGGCGATCTGTCGGAGCTGGAGGAGGTTACCGCGGGCGCCGGAGTTGATCATGACCCAGAGCGGGTTCTCCTGCGGCAGCGCCGTCTCCATCTCCTTCGAGATGTCCTTGGTCGCGTTGGTCCAGATGTCGATGAGCTCGCCGCGACGTTCCTCGGCGGTCATCAGACCACGCTGGTACTGCTTGTCGATGCGGTCGGCCTCGCCCTGGTAGCGGGCGATGATCTCCGGCTTGCGCGGGGGACCGATGACGTCACCCATACCGATCGTCACACCGGACCAGGTGGCCCAGTGGAAGCCGGCCTCCTTGAGCGCGTCCAGGGTCGCCGCCAGGGCGACCTTGGGGAAGCGCTCGGCGAGGTCGTTGACGATCGCGGAGAGCTGACCCTTGCGGATCTCGTAGTTGACGTAGCGGTAGCCCGGCGGCAGCGTCTCGTTGAAGAGCACCCGTCCCAGGGTGGTCTCCACGACCAGCTTGTCGCCCGACTCCCAGCCCTCCGGACGCTCCCAGGTGGGGGCGCCGGCGCCGTTGTCGACCTCGAGCACCTCGGGCAGGCGGATCTTGACGAGCGCCTGCAGGTGCAGCTCGCCGTTGTCGAACGCCATCCGAGCCTCGGCGTCCGAGCTGAACGTCCGGCCCTCGCCCTTCGCACCCTTGGTGAGGTGCGTCAGGTAGTAGAGGCCGATGACCATGTCCTGGGTGGGCATGGTGACGGGCTTGCCGTCGGCCGGCTTGAGGATGTTGTTCGACGACAGCATCAGGATCCGGGCCTCGGCCTGCGCCTCGGCCGACAGCGGCACGTGCACCGCCATCTGGTCACCGTCGAAGTCGGCGTTGAACGCCGTGCAGACGAGCGGGTGGATCTGGATCGCCTTGCCCTCGACCAGCTGCGGCTCGAAGGCCTGGATGCCCAGGCGGTGCAGCGTCGGTGCGCGGTTGAGCAGCACCGGGTGCTCGCTGATGACCTCTTCCAGCACGTCCCACACGACCGCGCGCTGACGCTCGACCATGCGCTTGGCCGACTTGATGTTCTGCGCGTGGTTCAGGTCCACCAGGCGCTTCATCACGAACGGCTTGAACAGCTCCAGCGCCATCTGCTTGGGCAGGCCGCACTGGTGCAGCTTGAGCCGGGGGCCGACGACGATGACGGAACGGCCGGAGTAGTCGACGCGCTTGCCGAGCAGGTTCTGACGGAACCGGCCCTGCTTGCCCTTGAGCATGTCGGACAGCGACTTCAGCGGACGGTTGCCCGGGCCGGTGACCGGCCGGCCGCGGCGGCCGTTGTCGAACAGCGCGTCGACGGCCTCCTGCAGCATCCGCTTCTCGTTGTTGACGATGATCTCGGGGGCGCCGAGGTCGATCAGCCGCTTGAGCCGGTTGTTCCGGTTGATCACGCGGCGGTACAGGTCGTTCAGGTCGGACGTGGCGAAGCGGCCACCGTCGAGCTGCACCATCGGGCGCAGGTCCGGCGGGATGACCGGGACGCAGTCCAGGACCATGCCCAGCGGCGAGTTGCGGGTGTTCAGGAACGCGGCGACGACCTTGAGCCGCTTGAGCGCACGGATCTTGCGCTGGCCCTTGCCGCTGCGGATGGTCTCCCGCAGCGACTCGGCCTCGGCGTCGAGGTCCATGTTCTCCAGCAGGGCCTTGATCGCCTCGGCGCCCATGCCACCGGTGAAGTACTCACCGAAGCGGTCGCGCAGCTCGCGGTAGAGCAGCTCGTCGGTGACCAGCTGCTTGCTGTCGAGCTTGCGGAAGGTGTCGAGCACCTCGTCCAGGCGGTCGATCTCGCGCTGCGCCTTGTCACGGATCTGGCGCATCTCGCGTTCGCCGGCCTCCTTGACCTTGCGACGCACGTCCGCCTTGGCGCCCTCGGCCTCCAGCTCGGCCAGGTCCTGCTCGAGCTTGGCGGCGCGCTTCTCGATCTCGGAGTCGCGGCTGTTCTCGGACTGCCGCTTCTCGGCGAAGATCTCGTTCTCGATGGTGGACATGTCGCGGTGACGGGCGTCAGCGTCGACAGAGGTGACCACGTACGAGGCGAAGTAGATGATCTTCTCGAGGTCCTTGGGGGCCAGGTCGAGCAGGTAGCCCAGCCGGCTCGGCACACCCTTGAAGTACCAGATGTGCGTGACCGACGCGGCCAGCTCGATGTGGCCCATGCGCTCACGACGGACCTTGGACCGGGTCACCTCGACGCCGCAGCGCTCACAGATGATGCCCTTGAACCGGACCCGCTTGTACTTGCCGCAGTAGCACTCCCAGTCCCGCTGAGGACCGAAGATCTTCTCGCAGAAGAGTCCGTCCTTCTCGGGCTTGAGCGTGCGGTAGTTGATCGTCTCGGGCTTCTTGACCTCGCCGTGCGACCACTGCCGGATGTCGTCAGCGGTAGCAAGGCCGATGCGCAACTCGTCGAAGAAGTTGACGTCGAGCACTTGGACTATCCCTCGTGTTTCGTTGCTCGGATAAATTCCAGGCCGGCGGGGCGGCCCCCGGCAGCGTCACGCGCTGCCGGGGGCCGCACTCCGTCAGATCTCTTCGACGCTGCTGACGCCCTCGTTCGGGCGTCGGGACAGGTCGATGCCGAGTTCTTCCGCGGCCCGGAAGACCTCGTCGTCCGTCTCGCGCATCTCCAGGGCAACCCCGTCGCTGGAGAGCACCTCGACGTTCAGGCACAGCGACTGGAGCTCCTTGAGAAGCACCTTGAAGGACTCGGGGATTCCCGGCTCCGGGATGTTCTCGCCCTTGACGATCGCCTCGTAGACCTTCACGCGGCCGAGCACGTCGTCGGACTTGATGGTGAGCAGCTCCTGCAGCGCGTAAGCCGCACCGTAGGCCTGCATCGCCCAGCACTCCATCTCACCGAAGCGCTGACCACCGAACTGCGCCTTACCACCCAGCGGCTGCTGCGTGATCATCGAGTACGGGCCGGTCGACCGTGCGTGGATCTTGTCGTCGACCAGGTGGTTCAGCTTCAGGATGTAGACGTAGCCGACCGAGATCGGGTCCGGCAGCGGTTCGCCGGAACGACCGTCGAAGAGCTGTGCCTTGCCGTCGCCGTTGACCAGCCGCTTACCGTCGCGGTTGACCAGCGTCGACTCCAGGAGACCCTTGATCTCGTCCTCCTGGGCGCCGTCGAAGACCGGGGTCGCGACGTTGCTGTCCTTGGGCGACTCGTGGGCCTCGATGGCGCGCAGCTGACGCTTCCAGTCCGCGTCCTCGCCCTCGACCTCCCAGCCCGTCTTGGCGATCCACCCGAGGTGGGTCTCCAGGACCTGGCCGATGTTCATGCGCGAGGGCACACCCAGCGGGTTGAGCACGATGTCGACCGGGGTGCCGTCCTCCAGGAACGGCATGTCCTCGATCGGCAGGATCTTGGAGATGACGCCCTTGTTGCCGTGGCGGCCCGCGAGCTTGTCACCGTCCTGGATCTTGCGCTTCTGGGCGACGTACACCCGGACCAGCTCGTTCACGCCCGGGGGCAGCTCGTCGCCGTCCTCCCGCGAGAACGTGCGGACGCCGATGACCGTGCCGGTCTCGCCGTGCGGCACCTTCAGCGAGGTGTCCCGGACCTCCCGGGCCTTCTCACCGAAGATCGCGCGCAGCAGCCGCTCCTCCGGGGTCAGCTCGGTCTCGCCCTTGGGCGTGACCTTGCCGACCAGGATGTCGCCGGGCACGACCTCGGCGCCGATCCGGATGATCCCGCGCTCGTCCAGGTCGGCGAGCATTTCCTCGCTGACGTTGGGGATGTCGCGGGTGATCTCCTCCGGGCCGAGCTTGGTGTCGCGGGCGTCGACCTCGTGCTCCTCGATGTGGATCGAGGTGAGGACGTCCTGCTGCACGAGGCGCTGCGACAGGATGATCGCGTCCTCGTAGTTGTGGCCTTCCCAGCACATGAACGCGACGAGCAGGTTCCGGCCGAGGGCCATCTCGCCCTCGTCGGTGCACGGACCGTCGGCGATGACCTGGCCGGCCTCGACCCGGTCGCCCTCGAAGACGACGGGCTTCTGGTTGACGCAGGAGCCGGCGTTGCTGCGACGGAACTTGTGCAGCAGGTACGTGCGGCGGTGGCCGTCGTCCTGGTGCACCGTCACGTAGTCGGCGCACAGGTCCTCGACCAGACCGCCGACCTCGGCCACGACCACGTCGCCGGCGTCGACCGCGGCACGGTATTCCATGCCCGTGCCGACCAGCGGCGCCTCCGCCTTGACCAGCGGAACGGCCTGACGCTGCATGTTCGCACCCATCAGGGCGCGGTTGGCGTCGTCGTGCTCGAGGAACGGGATCATCGCGGTCGCGACCGAGGTCATCTGCCGCGGCGACACGTCCATGTAGTCGACCTCGGTGCCGGGCACGTAGTCGACCTCACCGCCCTTACGGCGGACCAGGACGCGGTCCTCGGCGAAGGTGCCGTCGCTGGCCAGCAGCGCGTTGGCCTGCGCCTTGACGAACCGGTCCTCCTCGTCCGCGGTCAGGTAGTCGACCTGGTCGGTGACCCGGCCGGCCTCGACCTTGCGGTACGGGGTCTCGATGAACCCGAACGGGTTGACCCGCGCGAACGTCGAGAGAGCGCCGATCAGGCCGATGTTCGGGCCTTCCGGCGTCTCGATCGGGCACATCCGGCCATAGTGGGACGGGTGCACGTCACGGACCTCGAAGCCCGCCCGCTCACGGGACAGACCACCCGGGCCGAGCGCGCTCAGCCGGCGCCGGTGGGTCAGACCCGCCAGCGGGTTGGTCTGGTCCATGAACTGCGAGAGCTGCGACGTGCCGAAGAACTCCTTGATCGCGGCCACCACGGGGCGGATGTTGATCAGGGTCTGCGGCGTGATCGCCTCGACGTCCTGGGTCGTCATGCGCTCGCGGACGACGCGCTCCATCCGGGACAGGCCCACGCGGACCTGGTTCTGGATGAGCTCGCCCACGGTGCGCAGGCGCCGGTTGCCGAAGTGGTCGATGTCGTCGGCCTCGTAGCCCTCCTCACCGGCGTGCAGCCGGCAGAGGTAGTCCACGGTCTTGACGATGTCTTCCTCGGTCAGCGTGCCCCGGACGATCGGGACGTCGATGTCGAGCTTCTTGTTGAACTTGTAGCGACCGACCTTGGCGACGTCGTACCTCTTCGGGTTGAAGAAGAGGTTGTCGAGCAGGGTCTGCGCGTTCTCCCGGGTCGGCGGCTCGCCGGGGCGGAGCTTGCGGTAGATGTCGAGCAGGGCCTCGTCCTGCCCGCCGATGTGGTCCTTCTCGAGCGTCGTCATGAGCAGCTCGGACCAGCCGAACCGCTCGCGGATCTGGTCCGCCGACCAACCGATCGCCTTCAGCAGGACGGTGACGGCCTGCCGGCGCTTGCGGTCGATGCGGACACCGACGGTGTCGCGCTTGTCGATGTCGAACTCGAGCCAGGCGCCCCGGCTCGGAATGACCTTGACGCTGGAGAGGTCACGGTCGGAGGTCTTGTCCGGCTCCTTGGTGAAGTACACGCCCGGCGAGCGGACGAGCTGACTCACCACGACGCGCTCGGTGCCGTTGATGACGAACGTCCCCTTGGGGGTCATCATCGGGAAGTCACCCATGAACACCGTCTGGCTCTTGATCTCGCCGGTGGTGTTGTTGGTGAACTCCGCGGTCACGAACAGCGGTGCGCAGTAGGTCAGGTCCTTCTCCTTGCACTCCTCGATCGAGGCCTTGACCTCGTCGAAGCGCGGCGCTGAGAAGGACAGCGACATGGTGCCGGAGAAGTCCTCAATGGGACTGATCTCTTCGAGGATCTCTGCGAGGCCCGAGTGGGCGTGTGGATCGTCCGTAGAGCGCGTCTGCCAAGCCTCGTTCCCGACCAACCAGTCGAAGGACTCCGTCTGGAGGGCGAGGAGGTTGGGGACTTCGAGTTGCTCGGTGATCCTGCCGAACGAGATACGGCGGGGAGCGTAAGCGCTCGACGTACGACTGGTCTTCGCAGGGCGGGAAGCTGCCAAGATGCGTCCTTCCGAGGACCGGTGCTGCTGATGCGGCTGAGCTGCTGATGCAACTGTCTGCGTCACTTGTGTGCGTGCACTCCAATGAACCCCCAGGAAATCATCCGGATCGATGTTCCTGCAGGGCTCATGACAGAAGGCAGCGCAAACTAGCAGTGTAGCCGCTCGGCTAACCGCTGTCCAGCCCACACCGGAGGGGGCCTGCGGAACGTGTCCCCGCGGCCTCTGACCTGTGCTTCTCGGCCAGTGCCTCGTGCGGGGCCGCTCGGAACGCGGCGAAACTCCCTCGGGTGCCGGTCTGTGGGATCCCGGTGACACCAGGACTACCCACAGGGCGGCTGTCGCAAGCGCGGAAACTTGCTGATGTCAGCGTGCCTGTCAGCGGACACACAGTCAAGGGTTGCGCCCCGGGTCGGTCGTGCGCCGTCGCCCACCGGACGCGGCATAGCGACTTTAGCGTACGAAAAGCGCGGGCCGACAGCATTTGTCCGTCGTCCTTCCGACGGCCGGCGAAACCGCCCTGACCAGGTGATTCAGGTCCCGGAAACAGGGCAGGCGAGGACCCGGTCGGGTCCTCGCCTGCGCCGAGGTGAAACGGTGGAGCTCAGGTCACTTGAGGGTAACCTTGGCGCCTTCGCCCTCGAGCTTGGCCTTGGCGGCCTCCGCCTTCTCCTTGTTGACACCCTCGAGGATCGCCTTGGGGGCGGCCTCGACGGCGTCCTTGGCCTCCTTGAGGCCCAGGCCGGTCAGCTCGCGCACGACCTTGATGACCTGGATCTTCTTGCCACCGTCGCCCTCGAGGACGACGTCGAAGGAGTCCTTCTCGGCCTCGGCCTCGGCCGGGGCAGCAGCGCCACCGGCGGCGGCGACGGCGACCGGCGCGGCCGCGGTGACCTCGAAGACCTCTTCGAACTGCTTCACGAACTCGGAGAGCTCGATGAGGGTCATTTCCTTGAACGCGTCGAGCAGCTCGTCGGTGCTGAGCTTCGCCATGTCTGGCAACCTTTCGTTGTTTCTGTAATGGGAAAGTCGAACTCCGCGCGGCCCGATCAGGCCTCGGCGGAACCGTCCTGTGCGCGCTTGTCCTGCAGAGCCGCGGCCAGGCGGGCGACCTGGGCGAGCGGGGCCTGGAACGTGGCCGCCGCCTTGGTCAGGTTGCCCTTCATGGCGCCGGCCAGCTTGGCCAGCAGCACCTCGCGGGACTCGAGGTCGGCGATCTTGCTGACCTCTTCGGCCGAGATGGCCTTGCCCTCGAAGACGCCGCCCTTGATGACCAGGACCGGGTGGGCCTTGGCGAAGGCCCGAAGGCCCTTGGCCGCCTCGACCGGGTCGCCGGACACGAAGGCGAGCGCGGTAGGACCGGTGAACAGCGTGTCGAGGCCCTCGATACCCGCGTCGGTCGCCGCCCGCTTGGCGAGCGTGTTCTTCGACACGGAGTACTTGGTGTCGTTGCCCAGCGAGCGCCGCAGCTCGGTGATCTCGGAGACCGTGAGGCCGCGGTACTCGGTCAGCAGGGTGGCCGCGGAGTTACGGAACTTGTCCGTGAGCTCGGCGACGGCAGAGGCCTTGTCGGCCCGGACCGGCTTGTCCGCCATGTCCCTCCTCTCTCAGTGCTCAGCCGCCGGCCGGTGCTGTCGGCGGGCCCGCACATGAGAAACGCCCCGGCGCAGGGCGCACGGGGCGGGACATGGACGCGTTGCCGCGTCGACATGATCACGAACCGTTCTCCCCTGCGCGGGCCGCCCGCATGCTGCGGGACCTTCGACCGGGACCCCCGTCTGACGACGGCGATCACGACGACCAGCGGTCTATGGGTGGAACTTCTCGGCAACTGTACGCGAGCGCGCGCGCCGAAACCAAATCGCCGTCACGAGCGGCGGCGGCGCAACCGTGCGTAGCCGCCGACGACGACCGCGCACCACAGCGCTGTCCACGACGCGAGCAGCCAGAACCGGCCGGCCGGCGGCAGCTCCTCGGCGGCGAGCGCCCGGGCGGTGGCCATCACCGGAGGGGCCAGCCACGGCGCCACCGAACCGCTCAGGCCCAGCACGATCGTCAGCACCGCGCCGCTCACCAGCACGGCGACGCCGTTGCGGACCGTACGGGTCACGGCCCGGCTGGCCACCGCCCCCAGGGCCACGGCCGCCGGGACCGCCAGCAGGTGGGCCAGGGCGCCGAGGGCGAGGCCGGCCGCCAGGGACGGCTCGCCGGGGCCGGGCGCACTGATCGCGTGGAAGGGCCACCACGGGGCCAGCATGGCGACGGCGCAGAAGACCAGGCCCACCAGGGACGCGGCCAGCAGGCCGGCGGCCACCTCCCGGCGCGCGCCGACGGCCAGGCGGGCCAGGCGGCGCTGCCCGTCCGGCTCGGCGTCCAGCAGGAGCTTGGCCTGCCAGGCGAGCACCGGGAAGAGCATCACGGCGGAGTAGCCGTAGGCCGGGGCGGCCGGGGACTGGCCGCCGCCGTGGATCACCCCGAGCACGATGAGGGCGGTGATGATCGGGGGCAGCGCGCGGCCGCCGCGCACGAAGGCCACGAGGCGCATCCGCACCAGGGCGATCACCGGGCCACCTCCCCGGCCGCGGAGGACGCGTCGGCGCCCGGGGACGCCTCCGGAGCAGGGCGTACCCCCAGGACACGGTGACCGTCGGCCCGCAGCCGGGCCACCGTGTCGTCGGCGTCCGCCCGGCGGACGGCGACCTCGACCACCACCTCGTCCGCCTCGCTCTGCGGCTCCCCCGTGGTGTGCACCGCGCCCCCGGCCACCGTCCAGTGGATCGCGTCGGGCAGGCCGGCGATCTCGCCGCGATGGTCGCTGACCAGCACCGCTCCCCCGGCCGCGGTGATCTCGGCCACGATGCCCGGGATGAGCGTGCGGGCGACCGCGTCCAGGCCCTCCCAGGGCTCGTCGAGCACGAGCAGCCCCGGCGCCGACAGCAGGGCCTGGGCCAGGCCGACCTTCTGCGCCGTGCCCTTGGAGAGATCGGCGAGCCGGGTGTGGCGGTGGTCACCGAGCCCGAGGCGGTCGATCCAGTGCTCCACCCGGGCCGGGCCGGGCAGCCCCCGCAGGGCGGCCATCCGGGTCAGATACTGCTGCGCGGTGAAGGGCTGATCGGCCGGGAAGCGCTCCGGGACCCAGCCGACGATCGGCGGCCGGTCGTGGACGGCGCCCCGGACCGGGCGCAGCACCCCGGCCGCGAGCTGCAGCAGCGTCGACTTGCCGGCGCCGTTGCGGCCGAGCACGACCACGGTGGCGCCGGGCTCGACGGTGGCCGACACCGTCCGCAGCGTCCATGCCGCGCGGCGTGCGTACCGGAACCAGACCTGGTCGAATCGCACGCCGGACAGCCTCGCACAGAAGAAGCCCCCGGGGTGATCCCCGGGGGCTTCCTGTGGAGCTGGATCGTCAGGCGTCGGGGTGGTCGCCGCGCAGGTTCTTGACGATGTTCGGGTCGACCGGCACGCCGGGGCCCATGGTGGTGCTGACGGTGACCTTCTTGAGGTACTTGCCCTTGGCCGCGGACGGCTTCGCGCGCAGCACCTCGTCGAGGACCGCACCGTAGTTCTCCACCAGCTGCTCCTCGGAGAACGAGGCCTTGCCGATGATCAGGTGCAGGTTCGAGTGCTTGTCCACCCGGAACGTGATCTTGCCGCCCTTGATGTCCGAGACCGCCTTGGTCACGTCCATGGTGACCGTGCCCGTCTTCGGGTTCGGCATCAGGCCACGGGGGCCGAGGATGCGGGCGATCCGGCCGATCTTGGCCATCTGGTCCGGCGTCGCGATCGCGGCGTCGAAGTCCAGCCAGCCGCCCTGGATGCGGGCGACGAGCTCGTCCGTGCCGACCTCGTCGGCGCCGGCCGCGACGGCCTCCTCGGCCTTGGCGCCCTGGGCGAAGACGATCACGCGGGCCGTCTTGCCGGTGCCGTGCGGCAGGTTGACCACGCCGCGGACCATCTGGTCGGCCTTACGGGGGTCCACGCCGAGGCGCATCGCGACCTCGACCGTGGCGTCGAACTTGGTGGGGCTGGCGTTCTTGGCGATCTTGACAGCCTCGGCCGGCGCGTAGAGCGCGGTGGTGTCGATCTGCTCGGCTGCCTTGCGGTACGCCTTGCTGCGCTGCATGTCTCTCTTACTCCTGTGGTAGATGGCGGGGCGCGCCGTTCGCGCCCCTCCCACGACTTCCGTCGATGAACTAGATCTTGGCGACCTGGTTGAAGTTGAGCTCCACCGGCGTCTCGCGACCGAAGATGGAGACCAGCACCTTCAACTTCTGCTGGTCGGCATTGATTTCGCTGATCGAGGCCGGCAGCGACGCGAACGCGCCGTCCGTGACGGTGACCGAGTCGCCGACCTCGAAGTCCAGCACGCGGACCTCGGGCTTGGCCTTCTTCTCCTCGGCCTCGACGGCCGGGGCGAGCCACTTGAGCACCTCGTCGAGCGAGAGCGGGGCCGGGCGGTCCACCCGGTCGGTGGCACCCACGAAGCCGGTCACGCCGGGCGTGTTACGCACGCACGAGTACGACTCGGGGGTGAGATCCATCCGGACCAGGATGTAGCCCGGGAAGACCTTGTTCTGCACCTGGAGGCGCTTGCCGTTCTTGACCTCGACCTCTTCGCGGGTCGGCACCTCGACCTGGAAGATGAACTCCTCCATGTCGAGGCTGGTGATCCGGGTCTCGAGGTTGGTCTTGACCTTGTTCTCGTAGCCGGCGTACGAGTGCACCACGTACCAGTCGCCGGGTGCGTACCGCAGCTTTTGCCGCAGCTCGGCGACCGGGTCGTAGTTCTCGTCCGCCTCCGGGGCTTCCGCCTCGGCGACTGGCTCTGCGCTGGCGGCCTCGACCGACTCGGCGTCCTCCGCCGTCGCGACCGCGGACTGCTCGTCGGCGGTCAGGGCGGTCTCGTCGTCGTACTCAGGCACGCTTGCTCACTTCCGTAACTATCAGCTTCAGTTGCCGAACGTCGCCAGGATGGCCTTGCCGAACCCGTAATCGAGCAGCGCCACGATCGTGGTCATCACCGTGACGAAGGCGATCACGACGCCCGTGTAGGTCAGCAGTTCCTTGCGGGTCGGCCAGATGACCTTACGCAGCTCACTGACGACCTCGCGGAAGAAACCACCGATGCGGTTGCCACCGCGCCGGCCTTCCCGCTTGGTCGCCACGCCGCCGGACTCGGCCTTGTCGCCGCCCCGGCCCTCCGGCTCGTCGGCCGCCGCGATGGCGCCGTCCTGGAGGTCGCTGTCGGTGTAGGCCTCGTCCTCGGGGCGGTCGCCTGCAGCGTCGTCACCGGGTCGCTTCCTCTCGGCCACTTCCGCCCTCTTCCGTCGTCGATGGGATGTCGCATCGGCGCCGTATGCGGCGGTCGGTCAAGCCGGCCGCCCGCCGCCGGGCGGACCGGCCACGTGAGCCGGTCCGGTTACTGGGCCGATCGGTGCGCAGGGGTGACAGGACTTGAACCTGCAGCCTGCGGTTTTGGAGACCGCTGCTCTGCCAATTGAGCTACACCCCTTTGTGAGGCATCCTGCCCGTCGCAGCGCGAAAGGCAGGGTTCACTACCCCACGGCGGACCAGTGTACGGGTAGGTCCGCGTGATTCCCAACCCGGGCCTACCTCTTGCGGATGGTGGCCCTCGCGAGCGACAGCACCTTGTCGCCGCCGCAGGTCGCGGTCAGTTCGAGCTTGGTGAGCCCGTCGTCGGTGACCTCCTTGATCACCCCGCTGATCACCACCTCGGTGCCCTCGTCGGTGTCCGGCACCGGCACCGGGCGGCTGAACCGCACACCGAACTCGACGACCGCGTCGGGTGCTCCGGCCCACGCCGTGACGGCGCGGCCGGCGAGAGCCATCGTGTACATCCCGTGGGCGATCACACCGGGCAGGCCGACGCTCTTGGCGATCCGGTCGCTCCAGTGGATGGTGTTGAAGTCGCCCGAGGCGCCGCAGTAGCGCACCAGGTCGGCCCGGGTGACCTTGAACGTCTGGGTGGGCAGCGCATCCGCCATGATCAGTTCTCCCCGCGCTGGACGAGCTTGGACCAGACCGTGACGACGGGCTCGCCGGCCTCGGTGGTGACCTCGGTGCGGGTGGTCAGGAAGTCGTGGCCGCCCCGCGAGGTGATCTCGTCCACCGTGTTCACGCAGACGAGGGAGTCGCCCGCCACCACCGGGCGGGTGTAGGCGAACTTCTGGTCGCCGTGCACCACCCGGCTGTAGTCCAGGCCCAGGGCCGGGTCGGCGACGATCTGCCGGCTGGCCGCCATGGTCACCACGACCGGGAAGGTGGGCGGGGCCACCACGTCCGGATAGCCGGCCGCGCGGGCCGCCTCCGGGTCGTGATACTCGGCGTCGGTGGCGCCGATCGCGGTGGCGAACTCACGGATCTTCTCGCGGCCCACGAGATAGGGCTCGGTGGCCGGCCAGCTGCGGCCGACGAAGGACTGGTCCAGGGGCATGAGGCGAAACTACCCGGCCCGCGCTGTCCCGGTAAAACAGAAGTGGCGGCGACCCCCTGAGGGTCACCGCCACGTCGTCGTACGAAAGATCAGCGGGTCTCGCGGTGCAGGGTGTGCTTGCCGTCCCGAGGGCAGAACTTCTTCAGCTCGATGCGGTCGGGGTCGTTACGGCGGTTCTTGCGCGTGATGTAGTTGCGCTCCTTGCACTCCGTACACGCCAAGGTGATCTTGGGACGGACGTCGGTCGCCTTGGCCACGGCGGGGTGCCTTCCTGCTCACGGGATTCACATACGACATACCAGCGTAGACGCTAGTCACGCGGACATGCAAAACCGGCGGACGGATGCCCGGGTTCGTACGGCATCCGGGACGGGTCCCGGATGAGTAGCGGTGGCCGGACTTGAACCGGCGACACAGCGATTATGAGCCGCTTGCTCTGCCATCTGAGCTACACCGCCGCGCCAGGCTCACGATCGAACGCCCTCACCGATCTTGGCGAGGGCGAAGGACGAACCCGGTTGGAGCCCCCTTACGGAATCGAACCGTAGACCTTCTCCTTACCATGGAGACGCTCTGCCGACTGAGCTAAGGGGGCGCGCGCGATCTCTCGCGTGATGCGCAGGATGAAGCTTACACGGCACCGCAGCCGAGGTGAAATCGCCTCCCCGGTGCGGCGAAATACCAGGTCAGCACGGTGTCATCCGACGGCCCGGAGCCGGCGCACCTCACCGGTCGGCGTCTCCTCCGGCTCCGTCTGGGCGCTGAGCCAGGTGTTCAGCCGCTCCACCGGCAGCGGCCGGCTGAAGAAGTAGCCCTGCCCGATCTCGCAGCCGAGCTCGGCCAGCAGGTCGAAGGTGAGCTCGCTCTCCACGCCCTCGGCCACCACGGTGAGCCCGAACTCGCGGGACAGGCCGATCACCGCCCGCACGATCGCCAGGTCGCCGGAGTCCGTCGCCATGCCCTGCACGAAGCTGTCGTCGATCTTGACCTCGTGCACCGGCAGCTGGCGCAGGTAGGACAGCGAGGAGGCGCCCGTGCCGAAGTCGTCCACCGACAGCCGTACGCCGAGGTCCCGCAGCCGGTAGAGGGTCGGCAGGGCCCGCTCGATCTCGCCGAGCATGCCCGGCTCGGAGATCTCGAAGGTGACCTGCTGGGGCGGGACCTGGTACTGCTTCAGCAGCTCGTGCACCTGGTCGGGGAAGCGCGGGTCCAGCAGGGTGCGCGCCGACAGGTTCACCGCGATGGACAGCGGCCGGCCGGCGTCGGCCCACTCCCGGCAGTGCCGCAGGCCCGCGGTCAGCACCACCTCGGTGAGCCGGTGCAGCTGCCCGGTGTGCTCGGCCACGGCGACGAAGTCCTCCGGGGAGACCTCGCCGTGCGCGGGGTGCTGCCAGCGGGCCAGGCACTCGACGCCGATCAGGTGCCGGTCCTGGATGGTGACCTTGGGCTGGAAGTGCACCTCGAGCTGGCCGGAATCCAGCGCGCGGCGCAGATCGGCGGCGAGGCCGAGGCGGCGCACGGCCCGGGACTCCAGGGCGGGGTGGAACAGCTGGACGCCGTACGGCAGCGCCTTGGCGGCGTTGGCGGCCAGCTCCGCGCGGCGCAACAGGGCGTCGGGATCGTCACCATGGTCGGGTTGTACGGCGACGCCGGCGGCCGTGTCCACGTCGAGGGTGAGCGTGCCCACGGCCATCGGGCCCCGCAGCTGCTCCCGCATCTCGGTGGCCAGCCGTACGGTCTCCTCGGTGCTCTCGGCCCGCAGCGTGACCACGAACTCGTCACCGCCGATCCGGCCGACCAGGGCGCCCGGCCCGGCGATGTTGCGCAGCCGCCCGGCGACCTCGGCGAGCAGCTTGTCGCCGGCCGCGTGGCCCATCGACTCGTTGACGTCGCGCAGCCCGTCCACGTCGAAGAGGATGACCGCGACCACCTCGCCCGGGGTGCGGATCTTCACGGACTCGGTGAGCGCGTCGGTGATCCGCCGCCGGTTGGGCAGCGAGGTGAGCCGGTCGTGGTACGCGTCGTAGCGCAGCCGCTCCACCAGGCGGGAATTCTCCACCGCGGCGGCGGCGTGCGCGGCGATCGTCTCGACCACCTGGACGTCGGCGGTGGTGAAGTGCTTGAAGTCGCCGAGCCGGTTGACCACCTCGAGGGTGCCGATCACGGCCTGGCCGGAGCGCAGCGGCACGACGATGCAGTCCTTGATCCCGGCCTCGCTGAGGGCCGGTTGCAGGTCGCGGTCGGTGGTGAGTTTCGAGCCGACGGCCACGCTGCGCCGCTCGGCGGTGGCCCGCTCGGTGATCTTGGCCGGGGTGCGGCTCAGGTCCAGCAGGCCGCGGGCCTCGACCTTGGAGGTCAGCAGCACCTCGGGATGACGCGCCGTGGCGGGCAGGCGGAACGTCGCGTACTCGGCCTGCATCAGGGAGCGGGCGCGGACCAGCAGCGAGTCGATCAGCGTCACGTCCTGGCTGGACTCGACCACCGCGTTGGCGAGCTCGTAGAGCTCGGCCAGGGTGTGGTGCTGGCGCAGGAAGTCCGAGTAGGAGCGGTAGGCCAGGATGAGCACGCCGGCCAGGATGAACAGCAGGAAGGCGGACCACCAGGTCGCCTCCAGGGCGACGATGAACACCAGGCCGATGACGATGCACAGCTCGGCGGCGATCAGCCCCGGCCAGGTCACCCGCAGCATCTCGAGGCCGGCCTGGAGGCCCTGCACGGTCGCCATCACCGCGGCCACCGCGAAGAGCGTCAGGACGGTGTTGACCGTGACCGCGACGGCGAGGGCGACCCAGGTCGAGGGGCCGCTGTCGCCGGCGATCGGCGGGAAGGCCTCCAGGACGATGCCCGCGGTGGCCACGGCGGCGGCGCTGCGGGCGACGTTGAACGCGAACCGGTCCGGCGCGGCGTGCCGGCGGACCTCCTTGATGACCACGGCGATCGAGCTGACCGCGACCACCAGGACGGCCGGAAGGAAGTAGAAGCCCAGCACGAGGGCTATCTCGCTGAGGCTCAGCGAGGTGCCGTGCCGGCCGATCTGGATGTACCGGGAGCCCGCGCCGAGCAGCACGAAGAGTGGAAGCGCGACCAGCGCGGCGAGCCATTGACCCGACCAGCCGTCGTGCCGGGCGCCGAGGACGGCGCTGAACACGATGGCGATGATCGCCAGGCTGCCGGTGATGAGCCAGACGTACTCAGGCGATCGTCGCGGTGGGGACTGCCGCCCTGCCATCCAACGCCCCTACCGCTCGGTGTGTTCCAAACGAGGTGCCCCCGTGGCCGCGCCGCGGCCCGCGCCGTCAGCTCCAGTCGTAATCGAACTGGGCGACGACGGCGGAGTTGGGCAGGGCAGGGAGAGAGGCAGTCGCGCCACTCCCGCCGGCCGATGCCGCGGCAGCACCGCCGAATGCCAGTCCGAGTGCCACGAACAAGCCGGCGGTGAAGCGGCCGAGCTTCTTTGCGGACATCTATGGCTCCTGTACTGAAGGTGTCAGTCGGGGTGGGGTTCCATGATGGTGCCACACGCTGAGTACGTCAGACACCGCCGAACGGCGGGTCGAAGCCGCACATCCCGAAATCTTGACTGAACGGCTGAGGTGTTCATGCAATTGCGGGCCCCAATATTGAGGCCTTTGACCCGGATTTATCCGGAGAAGTAACGGCATTTCGCTTCGGTTTGTCAGGCCAGCTTGACGTCAGGCGAACCTGACGGAAGACTGGAATTCATGACTACTCCCGACGAACTGGAGCAACAGCACACGCTCTCCACCGCCACAACGCGTTACGACGAGCTGAGGATGCGGGACGCCCTCGCCGCCATGGCCGCCGAGGCCGACAATCCGCCCCTGACCCGGGACGAAGCGCTGGAGTTGCTGGCCCTCAGCGAGGTGGTCATCCGCAAGGCCGGCTACGGCCGGCAGGCCATGGTCCGGTCCGCCCGCGGCAGCGGCGCGTCGTGGAACCAGATCGGCGCGGCGCTGGGCACCAGTAAGCAAGCCGCCTGGGAGGCGCACAACCGCTGGATCGAGGAGCAAGCCCGCCAGCACGAGCTGACCGGCTACGAGGGTCTCGACCCGCACGAGGCCGCCTCGGCCCGCGACCTGGCCGGTCGGCCGGAACAGG
>NZ_BOMQ01000095.1 GCF_016862275.1 Actinoplanes nipponensis
GGACGCTTACTCGAAGGGGCGGCACCCGTCAGGGGTGCCGCCCCTGTTCCGTCTCCACGATCGCGCGCGCGGCCGGCCGGGCCCGTGCCCGGTCGGCCGGCACCAGCCCGATCCGGGTCCGCCGGTCGAGCAGGTCGTCCTCGTCCAGGGCGCCCTCCTGGCGCAGCCCCCACAGCAGCTCCGCGCCGGTCACGGCGACCCCGTCGGCGACCGGTTCGGCCAGCGCCGGGTCGTCGGCGGCCAGCGCCGCCACCGCGGGCGCCTCGGTGCCGTACCGGGCGATCAGCCGCGCGGGCGCCGACAGCCGGGCCAGCGCCGGCGGCGGCGCGGCCCCGACCAGCGGCAGGTCGGCCGTGCGGCAGCGGCCCGGCGGCAGCCCCCGGGCGGCCAGCGCGGCGTCCACGGCGTCCCGGGCCATCCGCCGGTACGTGGTCAGCTTCCCGCCCACCACAGTGGTGACCCCGCCGGGCGACGTGCGTACGGCATGCCGGCGGGACAGGTCCGCCGTGCTCTCGCCGGAGCCGGCCAGCAGCGGGCGCAGGCCGGCGAACGCGCCCACCACGTCCGCCTCCCGCGGCGCCGGGTCCACGGCGGTGGCCAGCACGTCCAGCAGGAAGCCGCGCTCGGCCACGCTGGGCTCGGGCACGTCGGGCACCGGGCCGTCCACCGGCTCGTCGGTCAGCCCGAGGTAGACGCGGCCGTCGCCCTGGGGGAGGGCGAACACGAACCGGTTGGCCTCGCCCGGCACCGGAATGGTGAGGCCGGCGAGCTGGCCGCCCAGGGCGCCGGGGCGCAGCACCAGGTGGGTGCCGCGGGACGGGCGCAGCCGGACGCCGGGATCCAGCCGGCCGGCCCACACCCCGGTCGCGTTGACGACGGCCCGGGCGCGCAGCGCGTGCTCGGCGCCGGTGACCGTGTCGACCACCGTGGCGCCGTCGCCGTGCAGGTCGTCGACGCGGCACCGGGTGAGGATGCGGGCGCCGTGCCCGGCCGCGGTGCGGGCCAGCGCGACCACCAGCCGGGCGTCGTCGACGAGCTGGCCGTCCCAGCCGAGCAGGCCGCCGCGCAGGCCGTCGCGGCGGACCGCCGGGATCAGCCGGTGCACCTCGGCCGGGGCGATCCGGCGGGAGCGCGGCAACCGGGCGGCCGGCGTGCCGGCGGCGGCCCGCAGCACGTCGCCGGCGGCGAACCCGGCGCGGGCCAGCGCGGCCCGCCGGCCGGAGACCCCGGTGGTCAGCGGCAGCACCGACGGCAGCGCGCTGACCAGGTGCGGGGCCACCCGGCGGAGCAGGATGTCGCGTTCCACGGCGCTCTCGTAGGCCAGCCCCAGTTGCCCGCCGGCCAGGTAGCGCAGGCCGCCGTGGACCAGCTTGGAGCTCCACCGCGAGGTGCCGAAGGCGAGGTCGTGGGCGTCGACGGCGGCGACGGTGAGCCCGCGCGACGCGGCGTCGAGGGCGACCCCGGCCCCGGTGACGCCGAGCCCGACGACGAGCAGGTCGACGCGGACGCCGCCGGCCAGCTCGGCCAGCTCGCGCCGGCGCCGCGCGGCGGTGAGCGCGGTGCCGTTCACGGGGCCAGGTACCGGTCGAGGAGCAGCCGCAGCTCGCCGTCCAGGTCGGCCTCGGTGACCTCGTCGGCCATCGTGCCGGCCGAGATGACGAAGCCGTGCAGCGCGAGCAGGACGCCGCGCCCGAGCAGCCCGGCGGGCCGCGGCCGCACCGAGCCGTCGGCGTGGCCCTCGGCGAGGTCCCGCACCAGCGCGGCCAGCATCAGGTCCTGGCTGGTGCCGCGCCGGTCCACCAGGTACGGCAGCAGCACCTCGGGATCCAGCTCCACGATGCGGCGGAACACCGGGTGCGCGCGCAGCTGCCGGGCGCCGGAGGCCAGGCCGTCGACGAGCCGCTGCCGGGCGTGCTCGCCGCTCGCCGCGGCCCGGGCGCGCAGCGCCAGCTCGCTCCACTCGCGGGTCATCAGGTCGCCCACCAGCGACGCCATGTCGGGCCAGCGGCGGTACATGGTCATCCGGGAGACGCCGGCGCGGCGGGCCACGTCGGTGAGCGTGGTACGCCGCAGCCCGACCGCCAGGACGCAATCGCGGGCGGCGTCCAGCAGCACGTCGTCGGCCGTCCGCCGGTCGGGGGTGTTACGACTAGACGTCATGTGTCACAGTGTAACCATGACCGACCTGAGCCCCGTCGCCCGCTGGGGTGACCCGGCCGACGCCGTGACCCTGCCGCCCGGCGTCCGCGACCTGCTCGGCGCCGCCCTGGGTGTGCGGCCGCCCCGGCCCGCCGCCGCGACGGCCCGGCTGCCCCGCCCCACCCTCGGCGCCCCCGTGCTGGAGGCCCTGCGCGCCGCCTGCCCCCGGGTGGAGACCGGCGACGCCGACCGCCTGGCCCACGCGGCCGGCAAGTCCACCGTGGACTTGCTGCGGCTGCGCGGCGGCGAGGCCCCCGGGGCGCCCGACGCGGTGGCCCGGCCCGGCGGCCATGACGAGGTCGTGGCGCTGCTGGCCGCCTGCGCCGCGCACCACGTCGCCGTGGTGCCGTTCGGCGGCGGCACCTCCGTGGTGGGCGGCCTGGCCGCGGGCCGCGAGGGCTTCGCCGGCGTGCTCGCCCTCGACCTCGCCGGGCTCGACCGGCTGGTGCGGCTGGACCCGGTGTCGCGCACCGCGACATTCGAGGCCGGCGTGCGCGCGCCGCGCGCCGAGCAGTTGCTGGCCGCCGAGGGCTTCACCCTCGGCCACTTCCCCCAGTCCTTCGAGTACGCCAGCCTCGGCGGGTTCGCCGCCACCCGCTCCAGCGGCCAGGCGTCCGCCGGTCACGGCCGCTTCGACCGCATGGTGGTCGGGCTGCGCGCCGCCACCCCGGTCGGCCCGCTCGAGCTCGGGCGCGCGCCGGAATCCGCGGCCGGCCCCGACCTGCGGCAGCTGCTGCTGGGCTCCGAGGGCGTCTTCGGGGTCATCACCGAGCTCACCCTGCGGCTGCGCCCGGCCCCGGCCGCCCGCCGCTACGCCGGCTGGGCGTTTGCGTCCTTCGCCGCCGGGACCCGCGCGCTGCGCACCCTCACCCAGGACGGGCCGCTGCCCACCGTGCTGCGGCTCTCCGACGAGACCGAGACGGCGATCAACGCGACCACCGGCGGGGGCGCGGACGCCGGCGGCGGCTGCCTGGCCGTGGTCGGCTTCGAGGGTACGGAGGCCGACGTCGCGACCCGCGGCGAGGCGGCGGCCCGGCGGCTGACCGAGCTCGGCGGCACGCCCCTCGGGGAGGCGCCCGGCGAGCAGTGGCGCGCCGGACGGTTCCGGGCGCCGTACCTGCGCGACGCGCTGCTCGACGCCGGCGCCCTGGCCGAGACGCTGGAGACGGCGACGTTCTGGGACCGGTTGCCCGAGACGTACGCCGCCGTGCGGGACGCGCTGACCGGGGCGCTGTCCGCCGCCGGGACGCCGCCCCTGGTGCTCTGCCACATCTCGCACGTCTACGAGACCGGCGCGTCGCTCTACTTCACCGTGGTGGCGGCCCAGGCGCCGGACCCGGTGGCCCAGTGGGGGGCGGCCAAGGCGGCGGCCGGTGACGCGATCGCCGCCACCGGGGCGACGATCACCCACCATCACGGCGTGGGCCGCGACCACAAGCCCTGGTACGCGCGCGAGATCGGACCGGTGGGCGTCGCCGCCCTGCGCGGGGTCAAGGATTCGCTCGACCCGTACGGGATCCTCAACCCGGGCATCCTGCTGCCGTGAGCCGCGACGTCTTCACCGCGGTGGTCAACCCGGCGGCCGGCGCGGGCGCCGCCGCCGGCCGCATCACCCGCCTGGCCCGCGCCCTGCGCGAGGACGGCGCCGCGGTGACCGTCACCTACAGCCGGGCCCTGGGGCACGCCACCGAGCTGGCCGCCGACGCCGCCGCGCGGGGTCACACGGTGCTGGCCGTCGGCGGCGACGGCCTCGCCGGCGCGGTGGCCGCCGGCGTGGTGGGCACGGCGGCCGAGCTGGCGGTCGTCCCGGCCGGGCGCGGCAACGACCTGGCCCGGGCCGTCGCGCTGCCGGCCGGCCCGGCCGCGGCCGCCGCGGCCCTGCGCACGCTGCCCAGCCACGCCGTCGACGTCGCCGAGGCCGCCGGCCGCGTCGTCGTCGGCAGCGTCTGCGCGGGCATCGACGCCGCCGCCAACGACCTCGCCAACCGCCGCCGGCTGCCCCGGCGGCCGATCGCCTACCAGCTCGCCGGGCTCGCCGTGCTGGCCCGCTGGCGCCCGGTCGACTACACGCTCACCGTGGACGGCGAGACCGTGTCGTTCACCGGCCACGCCGTGGTCGTCGCGAACGCGCCCTGGTACGGCGGCGGCCTGCCGATCGCCCCCGGCGCCCGGCTCGACGACGGCCTGCTCGACCTGGTCACGGTCGGCGCCCTGTCGCGCCGGCACATGCTGGGCGCGCTCGCCGCGCTGCGCCGGGGGACGCACCTGGGCCGGCCCGGCATCGCGGCCCGGCGGATCCGGGAGATCACCATCGGGGCCTCCCGGCCGCTGCCGGTGTACGCCGACGGCGAGCCGCTGGGCCGGGGGCAGATCACGGTGCGGGTGCGGCCGGCGGCGTTGCGGCTGATCGGGGCCCCGGAACCGGCCGCCGACCCGGTGGGGTAGCCGCGCCGCGATCGCCGGTGGCTCGTGCCGTTCGGGATGCCCCGGGCCGACGGTCCGCGCGGTGTCGGTGGCGCGCCGGGTGCGGCCGGCGAACCGCCGCCGGGCGTGGAACGGCCAGCCCATCGCCCAGACCCGCTCCAGCCCGGCCCGGGTGAATTCGCTGTGGCGGTCGACACCAAACCGCTGCCCAGCCGTCATCCGGCCGTTCCGCGACGTAGCGTTGAGGGCTGCCCAGGGCGGGTTCGCACGCCGCAATCCTGGTGGAAGCCCGAGCCGCGAGGTGAATGTGGTGCACGCCCGGTGACCCTGACGACCGACCTGCACCTCGTCCCGCTTCCCCCGCTGCACACCGCGCCGGTCGCCCCGGCGGTGTTCCGGTCCGCCGCCGCCCCGCCGCGGCGCACCCTGATCGACATCCTCGACGCCACCGTGCACGCGCACCCGGCCGCCCGCGCGCTCGACGACGGCGCCACCGCGCTGACGTACCGCGAGCTGGCCGACCGGGTCGACGCCGTCCGCCGCGCGCTCGCCGGGCACGGCATCGGCCCCGGCGACCGGGTCGGCGTCCGGGTCTCCTCCGGCACGGCGGAGCTGTACCTGGCCATTCTCGGGGTGCTGGCGGCCGGCGCGGCCTACGTCCCGGTCGACGCCGACGATCCCGCGGAACGGGCCGAGCTGGTCTTCGCCGAGGCCGGCGTCGCCGCCGTGCTCGGCGACGGGCTGAGCGTGACGCCGCGCCGCAGCCCCGGGGGCCGCACCGGCCGCCCGGGCCCGGACGACGACGCCTGGATCATCTTCACCTCCGGCTCGACCGGCACCCCGAAGGGCGTCGCGGTCAGCCACGGCGCGGCGGCGGCCTTCGTCGACGCCGAGGCGCGGCTGTTCCTCGCCGGCGAGGCCGGCGAGGCGATCGGCCCGCACGACCGCGTCCTGGCCGGGCTGTCGGTGGCGTTCGACGCGTCCTGTGAGGAGATGTGGCTGGCCTGGCGGCACGGCGCCTGCCTGGTGCCGGCCGAGCGGGCGCTCGTGCGCAGCGGCGTCGACCTCGGCCCGTGGCTGGCCGAGCAGCGCATCTCCGTGGTGTCCACGGTGCCGACGCTGGCCGCGCTGTGGCCGGTCGAGGCGCTCGACGAGGTCCGGCTGCTGATCTTCGGCGGCGAGGCGTGCCCGCCCGAGCTGGCCGAACGGCTGGCCGTCGAGGGGCGCGAGGTCTGGAACACGTACGGGCCGACCGAGGCGACCGTGGTCGCCTGCGCCGCCCGGATGACCGGCGAGGGGCCGGTGCGCATCGGGCTGCCGCTCGCCGGCTGGCAGCTCGCGGTCGTCGACCCGGCCGGCGCGCCGGTGGCCATGGGGGAGACCGGCGAGCTGGTGATCGGCGGCGTGAGCCTGGCCCGCTACCTGGACGCCGCCAAGGACGCCGAGAAGTTCGCGCCGCTGCCCGCGCTGGGCTGGGACCGGGCGTACCGCAGCGGGGACATCGTCCGCGCCGAGCCCGCCGGCCTGCTGTTCGTCGGGCGCGGGGACGAGCAGATCAAGCTCGGCGGGCGCCGGATCGAGCTGGGCGAGGTCGACGCCGCGCTGCAGGCGCTGCCCGGCGTCGCCGGTGCGGCGGCCGCGGTGCAGCGCACTGCCGCGGGCAACCAGCTGCTGGTGGGCTACGTGGTGCCGCAGGACGGCGCCGCCTTCGACGCCGCGGCGGCCGCGCTGCGGATCCGCGAGCACCTGCCGGCCGCGCTCGTCCCGCTGCTGGCCGTGGTCGACGCGCTGCCGACCCGCACGTCGGGCAAGGTGGACCGGGCCGCGCTGCCCTGGCCGCTGCCCTCGGGAGAGGCGCCGGCGGCCGAGCTGACCGCGACCGAGCTGTGGCTCGCCGGCGGCTGGGCCGAGATCCTCGGGGTCCGGCCCACCGAGGCCGGCGCCGACTTCTTCAACCACGGCGGCGGCAGCCTGAACGCGGCGCAGCTGGTCGCCTGGATCCGGCGCCGGCACCCGCGGGTCTCGGTGGCCGACATCTACCTGCACCCGCGGCTCTCGCAGCTCGCGGCGGTGCTCGACGCCCTCGACGGCACGGCCGCCGTCCGCCGGGAGGTCCGGCCGACCCCGCGGCGCGCCGGGCTGGTCCAGGCCCTGCTGATCATGCCGATGCTGGCGCTGGTCGGGCTGCGCTGGCTGACCGTGCTGGCCGCGCTCGGCGCCGTCCTCCCGCTGGTCGCCCCGGCGCCGTGGGCCCCGGCGGTGGCCTGGTGGTGGCCGGTCGTGGGCTGGGCGCTGCTGTTCAGCCCGCCCGGCCGGATCGCCCTGGCGGCGGGCGGCGCCCGGCTGCTGCTGCGCGGCGTCCGCCCGGGCGACTATCCCCGCGGCGGCCGCGTGCACCTGCGGCTGTGGGCGGCCGAACGGCTCGCCGAGCTGACCGGCGCGACCGGCGTCGCCGGCGCGTCCTGGATGACCCGCTACGCCCGGGCGCTCGGCGCCCAGGTCGGCCCGGACGTCGACCTGCACGCCGCGCCGCCGGTCACCGGCCTGCTCAAGCTGGGCCGCGGCGCCGCCGTCGAGCCCGAGGCCGACCTGTCCGGCCACTGGGTCGACGGCGACGTCGTCCACATCGGCAAGGTGCGTATCGGCGCGGGCGCCCGGGTCGGGTCGCGCAGCACCCTGATGCCCGGCGCCCGGATCGGCAAGGGCGCGCGGGTCGCCGCCGGCTCGACCGTGGCCGGCGCCGTGCCGGCCAACCAGCGCTGGGCCGGCTCCCCGGCGGCGCCCGCGGCCAAGGAGCCGGCGGACTGGCCCGCGCGGCGCCCGCCGCATTCCGGGCCGCGGGCGCGGTTCTGGGCCGCCGCGTACGGCCTGACCGCGCAACTGCTGGGGCTGGTGCCGGTGCTGGCCGCGCTGCCCGGGATCGCGCTGTTCGGCTGGACCGCCTCCACCCGGCCGTCCGCCGGCCCGCTGCTGGCCGCGGTCGCGGCGGGCACGGTCGCCTACCTGCTGGGCTACGCCCTGCTGGTGCTCCTGGCCGTCCGGGCGCTCAGCATCGGCCTGCGCGCCGGGTACCACCCCGTGCGGGGGCGGGTGGCGTGGCAGGTATGGGCCACCGAGCGGCTCATGGGGATGGCCCGGGTCGGGCTGTTCCCGCTCTACGCCAGCCTGTTCACCCCGGTGTGGCTGCGGCTGCTGGGCGCGAAGGTGGGCCGCGGCGTGGAGGCGTCCACGGTGCTGGCCCTGCCGGCGATGACCACGGTCGACGACGGGGCGTTCCTGGCCGACGACACCATGGTGGCCACGTACGAGCTGAGCCACGGGTGGCTGCGGGTCGCCCCGGCCCGCATCGGCAAACAGGCGTTCCTGGGCAACTCCGGGATGGCGGCCCCCGGCCGTTCGGTGCCCAAGCGCGGCCTGGTCGGCGTGCTGTCGTCGGCGCCGCGCAAGGCCAAGAAGGGCTCGTCCTGGCTGGGCGCCCCGCCGATGCCGCTGCGCCGCACGGTGGAGGCGGCCGACACCAGCCGCACCTTCGACCCGCCGCTGCGGCTCAAGCTGGCCCGGGCCGCGATCGAGCTGTGCCGGGTGATCCCGGTGATGCTCGCCGCCGCCCTCGCCGCCGGGGTGCTGGCCGCGCTGGCGGCGGTGTGGCGCTTCGCGGGCCCGGGGCCGGCCGCGCTCGCCGCCGGCCCGGTGATGCTCGCCGCCGCGCTCGTCGCCGCCGCCACCGCGACGGCCGCGAAGTGGCTGCTGGTCGGCCGGTTCCGGGTCGCCGACCGGGCCCTGTGGACGTCCTTCGTCTGGCGCAACGAGCTCGCCGACACGTTCGTCGAGGTGCTGGCCGCGCCGTGGCTGGTCCGCTTCGCGACCGGGACGCCGCTGCTGAGCGCCTGGCTGCGCACGCTCGGCGCGCGGATCGGCCGGGGCGTGTGGCTGGAGACGTACTGGCTGCCCGAGTACGACCTCGTCACGCTCGGCGACGGCGCCACGGTGAACCGCGGCTGTGTCGTGCAGACCCACCTGTTTCATGATCGGGTGATGAGCATGGACCAGGTGACCCTCGGCGCGGGCGCCGCGCTCGGCCCGCACGGCATCGTGCTGCCCGGCGCGAGCATCGGCGCCCGCACGACCGTCGGGCCCGGCTCGCTGGTGACCCGCGGCGACGCCGTGCCGGCCGACAGCCGCTGGCGGGGCAACCCCATCGCCACCTGGCCCGCGCCGGCCGCCCGCCGGCCCGCATGACCCCCGGGGCGCCGGCGCCGCGCGGCGCCACGCCCGGGGCCGACCGCTCGACCGACTCGTACCTTCCCGAGCACGGCAACGGCGGCTACCGGGTGCTGCACTACGACCTGGACCTGGACTACCGGGTCGAGTCCAACCGGCTCGCCGGCCGGGCGGTGGTCACCGCGGTGGCCACCCAGGCGCTGTCCCGGTTCACCCTCGACCTGGGCCGCTTCCGGATCCAGGACGTGCGGGTGGACGGGCGCGCGGCCAGGTACGCCCACCGGCCGGGCAAGCTGCGGATCACGCCCGAGCGCCCGATCGGCGCCGGGGAGACGTTCCGGGTCGGCGTGCGGTACGCGGGCAAGCCGGCGCCGATCGCCGGCCGGTGGGGTGACCTCGGGTGGGACGAGCTCACCGACGGCGTGCTGGTCGCCAGCCAGCCCAACGGGGCGCCCTCGTGGTTCCCGTGCGACGACCGGCCCGGGGCCAAGGCCACCTTCCGGGTGGCGGTCACGACCTCGTCGCCGTACACCGTGCTGGTGACCGGCGATCCCGTCTCCCGGCGCCGGGGGGCGGGCAGCACCACCTGGGTCTACGAGCGGCTCGAGCCGACGTCGCCGTACCTGATGAGCGTGCAGATCGGGCGGTACGAGCTGGTCGACCTCGCGGTGGGCGGGGTGGTCCAGCGGGCCGCGATCCCGCCCGCGCTGCGCGCGGCCGTGGCCCGCGACTTCGGCCGGCACGGGCAGATCATGGCGGCCCTGCAACGGATGCTCGGGCCGTACCCGTTCCGGGAGTACGTCGTGGTGGTCGCCGACGACGAGCTCGACGACCCGGTCGAGGCCCAGGGCATGGCGGTGTTCGGCCGCAACCACGTCGACGGGCGGCGCACGCACGAGCGGCTCGTGGTGCACGAGCTGGCCCACCAGTGGTTCGGCAACAGCCTCACGGTCGCGGACTGGCGCCACATCTGGCTCAACGAGGGCTTCGCCACGTACGCCGAGTGGCTGTGGTCGGAGGCCGGCGGCGACCTGCCGGCGGACGCCCTGGCGGCCCAGTGGCACGCCCGCGTCGCGGCGCGGCCGCGCGACGTCGTGGTCTCCGATCCCGGCGTCGACCGGATGTTCGACCCGCTGGTCTACAAGCGCGGCGCGCTCACCGTGCACGCCCTGCGCCGGCGGGTCGGCGACGAGGCGTTCTTCGCGCTGCTGCGGGCCTGGGTGGCCGGGCACCGGCACGCGACCGTGACCACCGCGCAGTTCCGGGCGCACGCCCAGAGCTTCACGTTCGAGCCCCTGGACGGCCTGTTCGCCGCGTGGCTCGACAGCCCGGCGCTGCCCCCGCTGCCCCGCTGACGTCTTCCCGGCCGCCGCGCCGGTCAGTAGGCTCGGGCCGGGGCCCGGCACACGCGTGCGGACGTCGAGGAGGGATCATGAAGTTCCTGTCCCGGCTGCTGGCGACGATCATGGTGCTGGCGACGATCATGGTGGCGGCGGTCCCGGCCGACGCGGTCGCCGGCGGGCGGCAGTTCCACGCGCTGGTCTTCTCCCGGACCGCGGCGTTCCGGCACGACTCGATCCCGGCCGGCGTGGCGGCCATCCGGCAGCTCGGCGCCCGGCACCACTTCACCGTCGACGCGACCGAGGACCCCGCGGCGTTCACCGACGCCAACCTCGCCCGCTACGACGTCGTGATCTGGCTGAGCACCACCGGCGACGTGCTGAGCGACCCGCAGCAGGCGGCCTTCGAGCGCTACATCCGCGCCGGCGGCGGCTACGCGGGCATCCACGCCGCGTCCGACACCGAGTACGACTGGCCCTGGTACGGCGGCCTGGTCGGCGCGTACTTCCGCGACCACCCGGGCGCGGTCAACCCGCAGTTCCAGGTCGCGACCGTGCGGGTGCTGGGCCGCGACACCGCCGCCACCCGGCCGCTGCCGCGCCGCTGGCAGCGCGAGGAGGAGTGGTACAACTTCCGCACCAACCCGTGGGGCGAAGTGCGGGTCCTGGCCGAGGTCGACGAGCGGACGTACGACCCGCGCGGCTACAGCGTGCCCGGTGGCTCGCCCGGGATGGGCCGGCACCACCCGGTGTCCTGGTGCCGGCCGTACGACGGGGGCCGCGCCTTCTACACCGCGATGGGCCACAAGGCCGAGTACTACGCCGAGCCGCTGCTGCTGGCCCACCTGCTCGGCGGCATCCGGATGGCGGCCGGGGTGGCGGGATTCCCCTGCGGCCGGCGGGGCTGAGCCGCCTGGCGCCGCTGCTGCCCGGGCTCGCGGTGCTGCGCGGGTACCGGGCGTCGTGGGTGCGCGGCGACGTGCTCGGCGGGCTGACCGTGGCGGCGTACCTCGTGCCCCAGGTGATGGCCTACGCCGGCCTGGCCGGGCTGCCGCCGGTGACCGGCCTCTGGGCGATCCTGGCCCCGCTGGTGCTGTACGCGTTCCTCGGCTCGTCGCGGTACCTGTCGGTGGGCCCGGAGTCCACCACGGCGCTGATGACGGTCGCGGCGGTGGCGCCGCTGGCCGGCGGCGACCCGGCCCGGTACGCCGCGCTGAGCGGCGCCCTCGCCGTGATCGTGGGCCTGCTGTGCCTGCTGGCCTACGCCGCCCGGCTGGGTTTCGTCGCCGACCTGCTGTCCAAGCCGATCCTGGTCGGCTACCTGGCCGGGGTGGCCGTCACGATGATCGTCGGGCAGCTGGGCAAGCTCACCGGCGTGCGGGTCAGCGGCGACTCCATCCCGGCCGAGCTGGCCTCGTTCGCCGGGCAGCTGACCCGGCTGGACCCGGCGACCACGATCTTCGCCCTCGCCGCCCTGGCTCTGCTGTTCCTCGGTCACTGGCGCCTCCCGCAGGTGCCGACCCCGCTGGTCGTCGTGCTGCTGGCCACCGCCGCGGTGGTGCTGTTCGATCTCCAGCGGCACGGCATCGCCGTGGTGGGCGCCGTGCCCCGCGGCCTGCCCACCCCGGTGCTGCCCGACGCGGGCGACCTGCGGCACCTGCTGCTGCCGGCGGTGGGCGTGCTGGTCGTCGGCTACACCGACATGGTGTTGACCGCGCGGGCGTTCGCGGCCCGCGGCGGCGAGCCGGTCGACGCCAACCAGGAGCTGCTGGCCCTGGGCGCGGCGAACGTCGGGGCCGGCCTGCTGCGGGGCTTCCCGATCAGCAGCAGCGGCAGCCGCACCGCGCTGGGCGTGGCCGCCGGCGCGCGCAGCCAGGCGTACTCCCTGGTGGCCCTGGCCGTGGTGGTGGCCGTGCTGCTGTTCGCCGGGCCGATGCTGGCCCGGTTCCCGACCGCGGCGCTCGGCGCGATCGTCGTGTACGCGGCCACCCGCCTGGTCGACCTGCGGGGCTTCCGCCGGCTGGCCGCGTTCCGCCGCAGCGAACTGCTGCTGGCCCTCGCCGCCTGCGCCGGCGTCCTGGTCTTCGACATCCTCTCCGGCGTGCTGCTGGCCATCGGGCTGTCGGTCGCCGAGATGCTGCACCGGGTCGCCCGGCCGCACGACGCCGTCCAGGGTTTCGTGCCCGGCCTGGCCGGCATGCACGACATCGACGACTACCCGCAGGCCAGCACCGTGCCGGGCTTGCTGGTCTACCGCTACGACTCGCCGCTGTTCTTCGCCAACGCCGAGGACTTCCGGCGCCGGGCCCTGGCCGCGGTGGACGGTCAGCGCGAGCCGGTGGCCTGGTTCGTCCTCAACGCGGAGGCCAACGTCGAGGTGGACATGACCGGGCTGGACGCGCTGGAGCAGCTGCGGACCGAGCTGACCGGCCGGGGCGTGGTGTTCGCGCTGGCCCGGGTGAAACGGGACCTGCTGGTCGCGCTGGACGCGTACGGGCTGACGGCGGCCGTCGGGCCGGAACGGATCTTCCCGACCCTGCCGACCGCCGTCGCCGCGTACCGGGCCTGGTCCGGGACCGGCCGGCCCTGACGGCCGGCGTCACGGCCGGGCGGGGACGACCTCGATGACCTCGGCCGGGTCCCGGCGCGGGGCCGGGGGCAACGGTTCGGCCGTGCCGGCGTAGCCCAGCCGCACGGCGACGTACGGCTCCCCGAGGCCGGACACCAGGTAGCGCAGCAGGTGCCGGGGCCAGGTCACCTCGACGGCGTCGCTGAGCGGCGCGGTGGCCAGGCCCTCGGCGGTGGCGCGCAGCAGCAGCGCCGACAGCGCCTCCCCGCCGAGCAGCAGGTCGATGGGCCGGTACCCGATGCCGTACACGATGACGTACGACGCGCCCCGGTCCCGGCCCTCGCCGGCGGCCAGCTCGCCCTCCTCGTCCGGCGCGAAGTCCCGCACCGGCACCCGGCGGAGCCCGGGCCGCACCGCGGTGGTCAGCGGCACCCCGTCCCCGCTGCCGTCCGGGCGGTGGGTCCACTCGTGCAGCTCCGCCCGGTAGTCGGGATCGTCGAGCTCGGCCGTGGCGGCCAGGTCGGTGGAGACGGCCAGCATCGCCGTCTGGTCCTCGCGCAGGACGTGCAGGCCGGCGCCCTCGCGTTCGACGACCCGGCGCAGCCGGTCCAGGGTGGCCGCGGGGACCTCCCGCGGGCCGAAGGCGCGGCGGTCGGTCCGCCGGCGGGGGATCGCCGCCGCCAGCACCCGGGCCTCCGGGTCGACCGGCCCGCTGCGGCCCAGCCGCAGCCGGGCCATCAGGTCGGGCTGGTCCGGATCGGGCAGCCGCTCCACGGTGGTCGTCCAGCCGGCGGCGGCCAGCGCGGTCCGGGCGTGGTGCAGCGCCGCGCCGCAGCTGAGCAGCATCAGGGTGCCGTCGGGGTCGGTCGACTCCAGCCTGCGGCCCGGGTCGGCGCGCAGCTCCAGGGCGTCGCCGAGGATGCGCCAGCGCCACGGCTGGGTGTTGAACACCGACGGGGCCCGCAGGGACGTGCGGGCGGCGGCCTCGAATGCGGCCCTCGCCCGGGTGGCGGTCACGTGGTCGGACGACGCTGTCATGGTGAGCACCTCCTGCTCTGTACCCCCTTACGGTGTCGCCGGGGGGCCGGTGCGTTCAGGGCCGGAAGACCCGGGGCCGGACGAGGAACGTCCTGTCCGGCGCGCCCGGTCACAGCGGGACGCCTTCCTGCTGGTCGGCCGGGACGACGGTGACCGGGCAGGGCGCCCCGGCGGCCACGGTCAGCGGCACGTCGCCGGTGCGGGCCCGGCCCACGGCGCCGCGGCGCTTGTCGCCGACCACCAGCAGCCGGGCGCCGCCGCCGGCCCGGATCAGGGCGTCGGAGACCGGGCCGTGCAGGACGGCGTGCCGGATCCGCGGCGCCGGGCCTCTGGACGTCCACCGGCGCGTCTCGCCGGCGAGCAACCGCAGGGCCTCCGGCGCCGTCGCTTCGGGGGTGACGCCGTCGGGGTAGTGGTCCGCGTGCTCCGACTCGGCCACGTGGACGGCGGCCAGCGGCGCCCGGTGCTCGGCGGCGTACGCGACCGCGAACTCCAGCGCGGCCCGGCCGGCGGCGCTGCCGTCGACCCCGATCACCACGTGCCCGGCCAGCGGTCCGTCCGGCCGCGCCGGCAGGTCGGGCCGGACCACCACGACGGGGCAGTGCGCGTGCCGGATGATCCGGCGCACCGTCCGGCCGCCCGCGCCGGCGCCGATCACCAGCAGCCGGACCCCGGCCGACGCGTCGACCAGTGCGGTCGCGGGGTCGCCGCCGCGGATGCGCAGGGCGACGCGCTGCCCGCCGAGGCGGCTCTGGGTGCTCGTGTACGCCCGGGACAGCGGTGGATCGACGAGTTCCACGTCGGCGTGGGCGGGCGCCTCGCGGGCCCGCAGCAGCGGCGAGCCGGGCGCGCAGACGTGCAGCAGCACGAGCCGCCCCTCGCTGCGTTCGGCCTCCTCGGCGGCCCAGGCCAGCGCCTGCCAGCCGCCGGCCCCGCCGACGCCGACGCCGATCGCGCGCTCCCCGGTCATCGCCTGCTCCGCGCCCGGCTGCGGTCCGGCCCGGCGCGGCGTGCGGCGGCGCGGGCGTCCTGATCGAGCGGTGTCATGGTGGGAACCTCCGTCGTGCCGTCCTCCCACCACCGTGCCGGTCGCCGGCCGCGCCCCGCAGGGTCGAACGGCCCCTTTCACCCGTCGAGGGCGACCCGCCAGGTCAGCACCGTGCCGGGGCCCGCCGGCCGCGGCCGGATCTCGAAGGTGCCGCCGAGGTCGCGGGCCCGCTCGCCCATGTTGACGACGCCGCCGCGGGCCAGGCCCGGGTCACAGCCGACCCCGTCGTCCTCGACGCTCAGCACGACCTCGCCGCCGGCCACCCGGACGGAGAGACGGGCGTCGGTGGCGTGGGCGTGCCGGACGATGTTGGACAGCGCCTCGCGCACCACCGCCAGCAGTTCCGGCTTGATGTCGTCGGGGATGGCGCTGTCCACCGGACCGGACGTGTCCAGCGCCGGCCGGAAGCCCAGCGTCTCGGCCGCCGCGTCCACCGTGTCGCGCAGTTCGGCCCGCAGCGAGGGGCCGGTCGGGGTGCGCAGCTCGAAGATGGAGCGGCGGATGTCGCGGATGGTGGCGTCCAGGTCGTCGACCGCGGCGTTGATCCGCTTCGCCGCGTCCGCCTTGGCCGCGTACGGCAGGGCGCCCTGCAGGTGCATGCCGGTGGCGAACAGCCGCTGGATCACCACGTCGTGCAGGTCGCGGGCGATGCGCTCGCGGTCCTCGAGCACCACGATCTGCTCGCGTTCCTCCTGCGCCGCGGCCCGGGCCAGGGCCAGCGCGGCCTGGCCGGCGAAGGTGGACAGCAGCACGGCCTCCTCGTCGGTGGTCGGCTGACCGGCCGGCTGGGTCACGATGAGCACACCGTGCAGCGTGTCGGCGTCGGCCAGCGGGACGGCGAAGGCCGGGCTGTCGGGCACCTTCGCGGGCCACTGCAGGGCGGCGCTCAGGTCGTCGACGATGCGGTACTTCTCGCGCCCGAACTCGGCGGCCTCCGCCGGGTCCACCGGGACCGGCTCGCCGATGAGCCGGCGGCAGGCGGGGTCGCGGCCCTCGGCCACCTCGACGGTGTACCGGGCGTTGTCCTCGTCGTACAGCATGACCAGGACCAGGTCGGCGCCGGCGACCTCGCGCGCCCGCCGCGCGATGAGCCGCAGCGCCTCGGTGCGCCGCACCGCGCCGACCAGCACGCCGGTGATCTCGGCGGTCGCGGCGAGCCAGCGTTCCCGGCGCTGGGCCACCGCGAACAGCCGGGCGTTGTCGATGGCCACGCCGGCCGCGGCGGCCAGCGCCACGACGATCTCCTCGTCGTCGTCGCCGAACTCCGCGGCGCCCTGCTTGTCCGCGAGGTACAGGTTGCCGAAGATCTGGTCCCGGGTGCGGACCGGGACGCCGAGGAAACTGTGCATGGGCGGGTGGTTCGGCGGGAAGCCGTACGAGTCGGGGTGCCGGGTGATGTCGGGCAGCCGCACCGGCCGGGGGTCGGTGATGAGCAGGCCGAGGACGCCGCGGCCGTGCGGCAGGTCGCCGATCCGGGCGTGCCGGGCCGGGTCGATGCCGTGGGTGATGAAGTCGGCCAGGTCGGTGCGGTCGGCGCCGAGCACGCCCAGCGCGCCGTAGCGGGCGCCGGCCAGCGTGCACGCCGCCTCGACGATGCGCCGCAGGGTGCTGCGCAGGTCGAGGTCGGTGCCGATGCCGACGACCGCGTCGAGCAGCGCGCGCAGCCGTTCCCGGCTGGCCAGCACGTCGCCGACCCGGTCGAGCATCTCGTGGAGCAGTTCGTCGAGCCGCACCCGGGAGAGCTCGGTCAGCCCGAGCGACGGCGGGTCGAGCCGATCCTGTGCCGGGCGTCGTTCGGCCATGCCGTCAGGGTAGACCGCACGGAGGATCCACGGAACCGGTCATTTGGGACGATCATGGGCGTTGTACGTACCCAGGCACGGAACTGCCTGGCCGGAGCACCGGCCAGGCAGGAGCGGACGGATCGGGGTCAGATGAGCCAGCGGTTCTTCTGCACGAAGGGCAGCTGCGCCCACCAGCGGCCCAGGCCCCAGGTGTGCCCGGCGTAGGTCAGCGCCAGGACGATCACGCCGACACCGTAGATGAAGTGGTAGTCGGTGATCGGGTTGTTCGAGCCGCTGGGCTCGCCGGCGCTGGTGGTCTTGGCCAGCGGCCACTCCGCGGCCCACATCATCGCCATCATCAGGGCGGCGGCGCCCGCGGCGATCCGCATGCCGATGCCGAGGATCAGCGCCACGCCGATGCCCAGCAGGCCGAGCATGAAGGCCCAGTCGGCCCACGCGTCGCCGGCGATGTTGTGGAAGAAGCTCTGGAACGGTCCGACCTCGACGCTGGACAGGAAGCCCTTGGTGGGCGAGCCGCCGTTGATCCAGGCGCGGGCGTCCGGGGTTCCGTAGCCGAAGCCGAAGGTCTTGTCCAGGAACGCCCACAGGAAGACGAACCCGGTGGAGATGCGCAGCACGGCGAGGGCGCGGGCGGCGGTCTTGGTGAGCATGGAGCCGGGCGCCTCGACGTGCTCGAGGGTTGCCGCGTGGCTCCGGCCGGTGGTGGTCATCGTTCCTCCTCAGTCCTTTTCTCTACTGGCCAGAGTGCCCTGCCCGGCGGGGTGACACCCGGGTCCAAGACCCTGAACGGGCCGGGTCGAAAGTCCCGCTCTGCCCGGTCACTTCCGCTCGTGCACCACCGCCACGGTGCAGGCGGCATGGCGCAGCAGGTGCTGGCTGACCGAGCCGAGCAGCATGCCGCGTACGGCGCCGCGCCCGCGGCTGCCGACCACGAGCAGCTGGGCGTCCGTGCTGGCCTCGGTGAGTGCGGCGGCGGGGTGCTCGACCAGGGCCTCGACGGAGATGTCGAGGTCCGGGTGCTTCTCCCGCCACCCGGCGACCAGCTCGTCCAGCGGCCGGCGTTCGGCCGCGGTCACCGACCGGGTGACCATCGGGGTGTCCTCCCACAGCCCGGTCACCGGCGCGAAGGCGCGGATCACCCGCAGCGGCACCCGGCGGGCCACGGCCTCCTCGACGGCGAAGCCGAGGGCGAGCTGCGCCGAGCCGGAATCGTCCACGCCGGCGACGATCGGCCCGCCGGCCTCCGGTTCGCCGCGCACCACCACCACCGGGCAGTGGGCATGGCCGCTCACCGCGACGCTGACCGAGCCGAGCAGGCCGACCACGGCGCTGTGCCCGCGGCTGCCCAGCACGATGAGGCCGGCCTCCTCGGACCGGCCGATGAGGGTGAGCGCGGCGCTGTTGTTGACGATCGAGATGTCGGTGCGCACCGACGGGTGGCTCTCCTTGGCCAGGGCGACGGCCTCGTGCAGCGCGCCCTTGATGGCCCGGTCGGTCTCCCCGTCCGGCCAGACGGCCGGAGCCGGCACCGTGGAGGCGGCCGGCGCCCAGGTCGGCCACTCGTAGGCGTAGAAGAACTCGACCGGCGCGCCGGTGCGGACCGCCTCGTCGAGGGCCCACCGGGCGGCGGCCCGGGCGTCGGGGGAGCGGTCGTAGCCGACGATGATCTTTCGGGCGGTCATGATGGCGTCTCCGTTCTGTGCGGTGTCGCCGGACGCGGCCCGGGGCCGGGCATCCGGTGCGAGGCCGGCCCGGCGGCTGCCGGGCCGGCGGGGGTCTCACGCCGGTCGCGGGCGGGTGATGAGGACCGGGCAGGCGGCGTGGTGCAGCAGCTGCAGGCTCGCGGAGCCGAGCAGCGCGCCGGCCAGCGCGCCGTGCCCGCGGCTGCCGACGACGATCAGGCGGGCCTGCCGGGACGCCTCGACCAGCGCCAGGGAGGCGCCCTCGTGGGTCAGGACGGTGCCCACCGGTACGGCGGGAAACCTGGCCCGCCACGGCACGAGCTGTTCCTCCAGCTGGGCCCGCTCCTGCGCGTCCTGTTCGGGCGTCTCGACCGCCGCCGCCGGCACATCGACCAGCCACAGGGGGATCACCGGGAGGTACGCGCGCACCACGGTCACCGGGCACTGCTGCTCGGCGGCCGCGGTGAAGGCGGCGTCCAGGACGAGATCCGCGGCCGGGGAGTCGTCCACGCCGGCGACGATCGGCCCACCGGCCGGGCCGCCGCGCCCGCGCACCACCACCACCGGGCCGGGCGCGTGCGTGGCGACGCGCTGGCTCACCGAGCCGAGCAGCAGGCCGGCGAAGCCGCCCCGGCCGCGGCTGCCCAGCACCAGCCGGTCCGCATCCTGCGCGGCCTCCAGCAGCCGGGGCACGGCGTGTCCGACGAGGACGTCGGTCCTGATGGCGATGTCCGGCGCGAGCGCCCGGGCCCGGTCGAGGGCGGTGGCCACGATCCCCTCCGCGAACGTGCGGGCCCGGTCGGCGTACTCGGCGCCGGCCGGGGAGCGGGTCTGCTGCCGGTCCCAGTCGAAGGCGTGGACGATCCGCAACGGCCGGCGCCGGCGCTGGGCCTCGTGGGCCGCCCAGTCGACGGCGGCGTTGCTGTACTCGGTGCCGTCGGTACCGACGGCGACGGCTGCGGTGCTCATGGCCGTACCCCTCTCGGCTGCACCCTCCATCGTCGAGCCGGCCAACCGCGCGGACGAGGGCGGCAGGTCCGCTACCGGGGGGCCGAAGGTCCCGCGAGGGGTGTCGGGAGTGGCGCGGACTGCGCCCGGCGGCGCGCCGGTGACCTTCGGCCCTGTCCGCGCGCGCCGGGCCGGCGGACCGTGGAATCGGCGTGCGCGCCCGCCGGGCAGCCGGCCCCGTGGGCCGCGGCCGTGCGGAGGTTTATGCGATGAACACCCTCACCACCACTCTGGTCGTCGTGGGCGTCGCGGTGCTCGTGGTGCTGGCCCTGGCCCTGCGCATCGTCAAGCAGTACGAGCGCGGAGTGCTGTTCCGGCTGGGACGGGTCATCGGCGTCCGGGAGCCCGGGCTCCGGGTGATCATCCCGGTCATCGACGTGCTGCGCCGGGTGTCGCTGCGGATCGTCACCATGCCGATCCAGTCGCAGGGCATCATCACCAGGGACAACGTCAGCGTCGACGTGTCCGCCGTGGCCTACTTCCGGGTCGTCGACGCGGTGAAGTCCGTGGTCGCGATCGAGAACGTGCACGCGGCCATCAACCAGATCGCGCAGACCACCCTGCGGAAGGTCGTCGGCCGGCACACCCTGGACGAGACACTGTCCGAGACCGACCGGATCAACGCCGACATCCGCGAGATCCTCGACGTCACCACCGTCGAGTGGGGCGTCGAGGTCACGCTCGTGGAGCTGAAGGACATCCAGCTCCCCGACGCCATGAAGCGGGCGATGGCCCGGCAGGCCGAGGCGGAGCGGGAGAAGCGAGCCAAGATCATCAACGCCGAGGGCGAGTCGCTCGCCGCCGCGGCGCTGGGCGACGCGTCGGACACGATGATGGCCCACCCGCTGGCCCTGCAGCTGCGCAACCTGCAGTCGCTGGTGGAGATCGCGGTCGACAAGAACTCGACCGTCGTCTTCCCGGCGCCGCTGATGAGCACCATCGGCGAGCTGGGCGCGTTCCTGGCCCGCGAGGCGGACGCGGCGCAGGCCGCCCGCCCGGGGGAGCGGCCGGCCGACCGGGCGCCGGCGGGCCTCAACGGCAGCGCCGGACCCACCGTCACGACGAAACTCTGACCGTCCCACCACGGAACGGCCGGTGCGGGTGAACCACCCGCACCGGCCGTTCCGCTCCGGCGGTTGTCACCACAGCGACCGGAGCAGCCCCAGGGTGCCGTCGAACCGGCGGTACAGCACGGTGGCGCGCCCCGAGCCGACGCCGGCGAAGGCCAGGAAGGCCGGCCGCATGCCGTCCAGCGCCCGGATCGCCTCCGGCAGGGTCAGCGTCGGCAGCCGGGACGGCGGCCCCTGCAGCGGCACGCCGCCGGAACCCGCCGGCAGCAGCTCCGGACGGACCGCCACCAGCCGGAAACCGGCGGCGCCGGCCCGGACCACGACCGTGTCCTGGCCACTGGCCTCGTCCACGTACAGGTGGAAGTCGTAGTCGCGCAGGTCCATGGTGAACGCCGCGGCGCCCACGTCGTGCACGGCCAGCGGGTACGCCTTGTGCCGGGTGATCTGGCGCGCCCGGCCGCTGCCCTGGACGGCCGGCGCCGACGCCCGGGCCGGGCGCCGGTCCCACCGCTCGTCGACGAAGGACGGCGGCCCCGGCTCGCTGCCCGACAGGCGCCGGCGCAGGCGGCGGATCCGCGGCGCCAGGGCGGCCACGACGCCGTCGACGGCCGCCGGCACCGCGCGCGCGGTGCTCTGGGCCCGGACCAGGCGGCCGTCGATCTCGACGTTGACCTGGGCGACGGCGAAGGCCTCGCGGTCCCCGCCGCGGTACTCGGCCAGCTTGACCCGGACGTGTCCGGCCTCCGGCGCCGACCGCAGGGTCCCGGCGAGCGCCGCGCTCACCCCGGTGATGTCCTGCGTGGTCACCGGCCCCCGGACGAGGATGTCCACGTCCCGGTCGGCGGCGACGGCGGTTCTGAATCCCGGCATCCGCACCTCCCTGTGCCGGTTCACTCTGAGTGACACGAAGATCACCTACAAGGGGCCGAAAGTCCCACTCGGCCCCCCTGCGCGCGCTGTCAGGGGGCCGACGCCGCGGCCGGGCTCTGCTCCGCCGGGTCCACCGGGGCGGTGACCAGCGTCCGGACCAGGACGAGGGGCGCGCTGCTGTGGTGCAGCAGCGTCTGGGCGACCGAGCCCAGCAGGCCGCCGTAGCGCTGCCGGCCGCGGGCGCCGACGATCAGCAGACCCGCCTGCGCCGACTCCGCGACCAGCGCGGCCGCCGGATCGTGCGGCAGGACCCGGGTCCGGGCCCGGATCCGGTACTTGTCCTCCCGCACGCCGACGAGGTCGGCGAGGTGACGCCGCTGGTCGTCCCCGCCGCCCCCGCCGGCCCGGACCACGACCAGGCCGGCGCCGCTGCGCGCGGCGGTGTCGAAGGCGAAGTCCAGCGCCCGCTCCGAGGCGGAGGAGCCGTTGACGCCCACCACGACGCAGCGGCCGGGCGGATGGCCGGCCCGCGCGATCAGCACCGAGCAGGCGGCGCGGGCGGCGACGTGCACGGCGCTGGCGTACGTGGGCAGACAGTCGCGGACAGCCCGCCGTCGCCGATGGCGAGCAGGGCGGCGGCGCGGGCCTGCCGCAGCAGTGTCGAGCCGGGCGCGCCCTCCAGGAGCCGGGTGCCGACCGGCAGGCGGGCGGCCACCTGCCGGGCGGCGATCACGGCGCGTTGGAGCAGGTCATGGGCGGTCGCGCCGGGATGCGCGTCCGTCTGCGCCGGGCTGCCCGGCAGCCAGTTGAAGGCGTGCACCACCTGCAGGGGCAGGCCGTACAGCGACGCCAGGCCGGCGGCGGCGCGCACCGCCGACATGCTCGACGCCGAACCGTCCACGCCGACGACCACGGGGTTCACGACCGATCGCTGCATCCGGCTCACCTCCGCCACTGGTTCGCCCTCCATCGTGGCCCAATGCGCGGCGGCCGGCAGGGTCGCCGGACAGCAGATCGCCGGGGACGCCTCTGCCGGGCACCGGCAACGATCAGCGCCGGAACGGGTCGTTCGGCCCTGCTCGGCGAGCCACCGGCGGCGTCCGATGGACATGGTGCCGTCGCGGCGCCGGCGGCCGCGGTGACGCGGCGGCCGGATGAGGGATCGGAGAGATCATGGCATTCCGGGACGGGGCCGACGCCGGCCGGCGGCTGGCCGGCGCGCTCACGCAGCTGAGGGACGACAACGTGGTGGTGCTCGGCCTGCCGCGCGGCGGGGTGCCGGTGGCGGCCGAGGTGGCGCGGGAGCTGCGGGCCCCGCTCGACGTGATCGTGGTCCGCAAGGTGGGGGTGCCGTGGCAGCCCGAGCTGGCCATGGGCGCCGTCGGCGAGGGCGGCATCGGCGTGGTCGACGCCGGCGTGACCCGGCTGACCGGAGTGGACCCCCAGCAGGTCCGGGCGGCGCAGGCCGGCGCCCGGGCGGAGCTGCGGGACCGGGCCCGGGCGTTGCGGGGGCACCGGCCGCCGGTGGACCTGACCGGCCGGACCGCGGTCATCGTCGACGACGGTGTCGCGACCGGCTCGACCGCCCGGGCGGCGTGCTGGGTCGCGCGCCTGCAGGGCGCCGTCCGCGTGGTGCTGGCCGTCCCGGTCGCGCCGCCGGACGCGGTCCGGGCCCTGTCCGAGGTCGCCGACGAGGTGGTCTGCCTGCTCGAGCCGGCGGACTTCGGCGCGGTGGGCCGCTTCTACGACGACTTCCGGCCGGTCCCCGACGCCGAGGTCCTGGATCTGCTCGACCACGCGTCGCCCGGCCGCCGCAGCGGCCGCCCCGGATAGCGGCCCGCGGGCGGGCCCGAGGTCCGGCGGGTCACCCTGGAACCGCGCGTGGTCGTCGGGCTGCGCCAGCGGGTGACGGTGGACGAGATGAGCACCTTCTTCGCCCACGCCGTTCCGGCCGTGGCCGGCGAGCTCGCCCGAGTGGGCGGCCGGCTGGCCCGCCGGTCGCGGTCTACCGCTGGTTCCTGCGGTGCGGGCTGCCCGCGCCGGACATGATGGGGGAGGAGTACCTGGCCGGGGCGGCCCGCAGCACCCGCTGCCAGCAGGCGGCCGCCTCCGGCCCGCCGAGCTGCTCCGCGCGTACCGCCAGGGTCCGGCCCTCGACCGCGACCCGGGCCCGGGGCTCGGCCATGAGGTTGAAGTACCAGCCGGGCCGCGCCGGCAACCCGCTGTTGGCGGCGACGACGATCATGCCTCCTCCTGGCCGGTGCACCGGCCGGCGGGCTTCCTCGGTACACACCCGGACGGCCCCCCTCCGGCAGAGGCCGACGGCCCCGCCGCGGGAAGGGGACCGATGGCCGCCCCCGGGTGACCTTGGCCTCGCGCGGCGCGGGTCCGCGGGGACGACCATGGAGGGGGGACCGACGGTCCCGTCGCCAGGGGAGAGGCAGGAGCCGGCCATGACCACCGCACCAGTGCGACTGATCCTGGGCTACGACGGATCGCCGCAGTCCACCGCCGCGATCGACGCCGGGGCGGCGCTGTTCCCCGGCGCCCACGCGTGGGTCGCCCACCTGTGGACCCCGCCGTTCGCCAGCGAACCGCTGCGCCGGCGGCTGTGGACCGGCACCCGGCACCTCGACGAGTTCGTCGCCGCGGTGGAGCGGGAGGGCGAGCGCGAGGCCGAACGCCTCGCGGCCGGCGGTGTGACGCTGGCCCGCGCCGCCGGCTGGACCGCGGAGCCGCTGGTGCGGCGTACCTACGGCGGCGAGGGACTGCAGTTCGGTCAGCTCGCCGCGGAGCTGGACGCCGACCTGCTGCTGCTCGGCTCGCGCGGACTGGGTGGCACCCGGGCCCTGCTGGGCAGCGTGTCCGACCTGGTGGTGCACCACACCCCGTGCCCCGCGCTGATCGTTGCGCACCCCCTGCTGGCGGCCGAGTCGGCCGCCCTGGCCGCCGGCCCGGTGCTGGTCGGCTGGGACGGCTCGCCCGGCGCCGCCCGCGCGGCCGACACGGCGAGCCGGCTCTTCCCGGAACGCGAGATCGTGCTCACCGCCGTGGACCAGCCGGCGCCGGACGCCGGCCGCGAACTCGATGTGGTCCACGTCGGCAGCCGGCGCGAGGGATCGGCGTCCGCCGTGGCCGAAGCCCTGAGCGGGTACGCCCGCACCCGGGCGGCCGCGGCGATCGTGGTCGGCTCCCGCGGCCGGTCGGTGGTGCGGGAGATTCTGCTCGGTTCCGTGGCCATGGCGACGCTGCACCACGCGCACCGGCCCGTCCTGGTGGTGCCCTCCGACGAACCGCCGCCGGCTCAGGACCCGCCGTCCGGCCGGTAGCACCCGGTGGGCGGGTCCGGAGGGCGGCGGTCGTGACGTCCCCGGTTCAGCAGGCGCCGCTCGAACGCCGGCTCCGGCGCCCGCCGCGGGCGTTGCTGCCCAGCGCCCCGATGAAGTCGATGGCCAGGCAGACGAACAAGGCGGTGCCCCAGCTGTTCCAGGGACCCCACGAGGCGACCTCCGGGGTGCCCTGGACGAGCCACACGATCAGCCAGATGACGGTCACGGCGGGCCTCCCTCGCGGGTCCGTACGGCGTCCCGGACCGGCCGGGCCACGACGACCGGGCAGGCCGCGTGGTGGATCAGGTGCTGGCTCACCGAGCCGAGCAGCAGCCCGGCCACGCCGCCGTGGCCGCGGTCGCCGACGACGACGAGCTGGGCCGTCCGCGAGCGCTCCACGAGCACCTGCCGGGCGGGGCCGCGGATCACCTCGCGGCGCACCGTCAGGTCCGGGTACCGCCCGGCGATCCCGGCCAGCGCCTCGGCCAGCACCCGTTCCTCCTCCTGGTCGCCCGACCAGGCCTCGTAGGACATCGGCAGGGTGTCGTTGAGCTCGGTGCCGGAGTTGCCCGTCCACCCGTGCACGGCGACGAGCTCGGTGCCGCGCAGCACGGCCTCCTCGACGGCGACGTCGAGGGCCCGCATCGAGACGGCGGACCCGTCCACCCCGGCCACGACCGGGCCGGCGCTGTGGCGGTCGCCGCGCACGACCAGCACCGGGCACGCCGCGTGGGTCGCCGCCTGCACGGCCACCGAGCCGGCCAGCAGCTCGGTGAAGCCACCGAGCCCGCGGTCGCCCAGCACGAGCAGGGCCGCGTGCCCGCTCTCGTCCCGCAGCACCTGGCCGGCGCCGCCGTTGCGGACGTGCGTGGTGGCCGGGACGTCGGGCGCGAGCTTGGCGGCCAGCCGGGCGGCCTCGGCCACGATCTCGTCGGCCTGGTCGCGGAACGCCCGCAGGGACGGTCCGGCCAGCCCGGGCGTCGCCGCGGTGCCCACGGTCGGCCAGACGAAGGCGTGCACGATGTGCACCGGGCGGTGCCGCAGCACCGCCTCGGCGGTGGCCGCCTCGACCGCGTCGAGGCTGCGCCGGGAGCCGTCGACGCCCACGACGACCGGCGCGCCGGTCACGGCGGTCATGACGACGTGGCCGGTTCGACGTGGGCCTGCGGCCCGGGGAAGATCAGGGTGGTGCGGCCGTCGTCGAGCCAGCGGACCTCGTACGGCGGCGAACCGTCGTCGTGGCGCAGGGCGGTGACGACGGCGGTCCGGCGGCCGTCACCGAGGTGGGTGCCTTCGAGAATGAGCCGGTCACCGATGTGGGCCTTCATGGCGAGCCTCCCGTCGCGCGATCCGGACCGGGTCCGGTCGTGGCGCCCACCGGCTGCTCGCCTCGGGCCGGCCGGTGCCCGTCCTGACGACGGTGGGTCTGATGGGCCGTGGCCGCATCCTCGTTCGTCCGGCCGCCGCGGTGCCGGTGGGCATCCGGTGGGCGTCAGGGCCAGCATCGCCCCGGCGGCGCGCGGCGGACAGGGCCGTTGGTCCCGCATCCGGCCGGCCGCCGCGTACCGCGCTGCCGGCCCCGCCCGGGCCGACCGGCCCTGGCCCGGCGGCCGGCGCGGGGTCAGCATGGACGGCACGCGCGCCGGCGAGGAAGGACGATCATCGTGCAGGCATGGCAGGTACGGTCACCGGGTCCCGACGTCGCGGGGTCGCTGCGCCGGGTGTCCCTGCGGGTGCCCCGGCCGGCGCCCGGCGAGCTGCTGGTGGCGGTGGACGCCTGCGGGGTCTGCCGGACCGACCTGCACGTGGCGGCCGGGGAGCTGCCGGTGCACCGGCCCGCGGTCGTGCCCGGCCACGAGGTGGTGGGTCACGTCCTGGAGCTGGGGGACGGCGTCACCGGGTTCCGGCCGGGGGACCGGGTCGGCGTGGCCTGGCTCCGGGAGACCTGCGGCGCCTGCCGCTACTGCCGCCGCGGCGCGGAGAACCTCTGCCCGCGGTCGCGGTACACCGGCTGGGACGCCGACGGCGGCTACGCCGACTGCACCACCGTGCGGGCCGACTTCGCGTACGCCCTGCCGGACGGGTACTCCGTCGCCGAGCTGGCCCCCCTGCTCTGCGCCGGGATCATCGGCTACCGCGCGCTGCGCCGGGCCGACCTGCCGCCGGGCGGGCGGCTCGGCATCTACGGCTTCGGGGCCTCGGCGCACCTCACCGCCCAGGTGGCGCTCGCGCAGGGCGCCCGGGTGCACGTGCTGACCCGGTCGTCGCAGGCGCAGAAGCTGGCCCTGGAGCTGGGCGCGGCGTCCGCGGGCGGGGCGTACGACGCGCCGCCGGAACCGCTCGACGCGGCCGTGCTCTTCGCGCCCGTCGGCGACCTGGTCCCGGTGGCGCTGCGCGCGCTCGACCGGGGCGGCACGCTGGCGGTGGCCGGGATCCATCTCAGCGACATCCCCGCGCTGAACTACCAGCGGGAGCTGTTCCAGGAGCGCACGCTGCGCAGCGTCACGTCGAACACCCGCGAGGACGGCCGGGCGCTGCTCACCTTCGCCGCCGGCCACCGGCTGACCGTGGTGGTCAGCCCGTACCCGATGGCGCAGGCCGGCGCCGCCCTCGCCGACCTGGCCGCCGACCGGGTGAACGGCGCGGCCGTCCTGCTGGCCTGAGGCCGGCCGGCGCCGCCCTCAGACGGTGTGGCGGTCGGCCGTGAGGGCCGCCGCGAGCGCCGTTCCCCATTGCCGGGCGGTCTCCGGCTCCTGCCCGCCGAGCGGCCCGGTGGTGCCGCCGACCAGGAACGACCGCGCGGGTTGGACGATCCGGCAGCCCAGGCGGCGCAGACGCCGCTGGATCCGGCGCGCCGAGCCCGGCAGCAGCGGCTTGTCGATCTTGGTGTCGAACGCCGCGGCCGGCAGGCCCGCCAGCTGCGGCGAGCAGTCGAGGTACTCGCGCACCCCGACCGCGGTGGCGCCGGGCCGGACGTGCGCCTGCTGAGCGGCCTGCTCGCGGGTCGACGGCCGGCTCATGCCGAACGCGTGGGTCGGTCCGCCGATGACGAGCAGGTCGAAGTCCAGCGCGCGCGGCATGGTGCCGACGTCGGCCAGGGTCACGTCGAGCATCCCGGACAGGCCGTCGGCGATCGCCCGGGCGACCTTCTCGGTGTTGCCGAACATCGACTCGTAGACGACCAGCGCCTTCATGACTACTTCTCCCTTCAGGATGCCGGGTACTTCGCGAGGATCTCGCGCAGCCGGTCCACGAAGCGCAACGACTCGTCGTGGTCGCGCTGCCACACGTTGCGGCCGAAGATCAGGCCGGTGGCGCCGGCGGACATGGACTGCTCCGCCTTGGCGATCATCACGTCGTCGCCGGCCCGGGACCCGCCCGAGACCAGCACCATGGTGCGGTTCGCGGCCTGCACGACCGCGTCGATGGCCTGCTGGCTGCTGAAGTCGGCGGTGTACGGCTCGGGCACGTCGGTGTGCTTCTCCGGGTGCGGGAAGTTCACCTTGACGACGTCGGCCCCCAGCTCGCTGGCCGTCCGGGCGGCGTAGTGCACCGCGTAGAACGAGTCCTTGCCGCCCTTGTGCTCGATGGCCTCACCCCGCGGGTACGCCCACACGATCAGCGGCATCCCCAGCCGCTGGGCCTCCTGGCGCACCACGCGGTACTGGGCGAAGTCGGCGTCCTGGGCTGGCGAACCGACGTACAGCGTGTAGCCGACCGCGTCGGCGCCCAGCCGCACGGCGTCCTCGACGGAGGCGTGCAGCGGGGAGAGCGCGCGGTTGTCGGCCGGGATCTCCGTCTTGCCGTTGAGCTTGAGGATCAGCGGGACCTCGCCGGCGTAGTCCCAGTAGAACTTCTCGGCCAGTCCGATCTGGAGCGCGATGCCGTTGAAGCCGCCCTCGAGCGCGAGCTTGAGGATGTACCGCGGGTCGGAGGCGAGCGGGTCGGCGAAGAAGTCCCGGGGCCCGTGCTCCAGGCCCTGGTCGTACGGCAGGAACAACGCGGTGCCGTTGCCCAGCCCGTGCTGGTGGAGGATGCGGTGCAGCCGGGCCTTCTTGCCCGCGCTCAGCCCGCAGTCGGCCAGGCTCAGCCGTGTGGTCATGGCAGTTCTCCTTCCTCTTCAGCGTCCACTCTCGTCGCCGGCGGGGACCTGACCCAGGGCCCGACGGCCCGTCCTGCCGGGAGGAGCGGCACAGAGGGGGCCAACGACTCTGCCCGGGTGGCGCCCGCGTCGCTACCGTGCCGGTCAAGGCACCTTCCCAGCACAAAGGAGGCAGGTCGACATGGCAGGCACATTGCTCCCCTGGCCGATGGTGCGTCAGGGAGACAAGGAGCACCCGGTCTTCACGCTGCAGTATCTGCTGCGGGCCCGTGGGAAGACCGTCACGGTGGACGGGATCTTCGGTCCCCGGACCGAGGCCGCCGTCCGCGAATGGCAGCGGCAGAAGAGCATCGCGGTGGACGGGATCGTCGGTCCCCACACCTGGGGGACGCTGATCATCGAGGTCCGCAAGGGCGACAAGGGCGATGCCGTCCGGGGCGTCCAGGAGGAGTTCCGGTACCGCGACCTGTCCGGTGACCCGGCGAAGGGTCTCCAGGTCGACGGCGACTTCGGGCCGAAGACCGACGCCGCGGTGCGGGCGTTCCAGACGGCGATCCACGCCGACGTGCCGTCGATGGCGGTCGACGGCATCGTGGGCCCGATGACCTGGCAGGCGCTGGTCAGCGGGATGCTGTCGTTCTAGATCCACGGGGACCGCCGGCGGCCGGGTCTTTCGGCCCGGCCGGACGGTGCCGCTGCCTCTGCCGGCGCCCCGCCGGCGGCGCGAAGATCGAATCAGGTCCGAGAGCTTGGGAGGTGTCGCCATGTCGTGGCTCATCGTCGTGGTCCTCGCCGTGCTGGCGTTGCTGATCGTCGCCGGGCCCGTGCTCGAGGACCTGATCGACCGGGTCTGGCCGCCCGGACCGGGTCCGGCCGCACGTCGTGCGCACAGAAGATGACCGACTCGCACGGGAGGGCAGTGCCATGCGCACCTATCATCCGGACGGCGTGACCCCGCAGGACGACGAGGACGGCCTGCGGCAGTTCGCCGTCGATCAACTCCGCAAGAAGCGCGATCTGCAGGCTCACCTGCTCGCGTACCTGCTGGTGAACGCGTTCCTCACCACCGTCTGGTTCCTGACCGACGCCGGTGGCTTCTTCTGGCCGGTGTTCCCGCTGTTCGGCTGGGGCATCGGGGTCGCGTTCCACATCTGGGACGTCTACGCCCCCGCGGAGCCGGCGGAGAGCCGCATCCAGGAGGAGATGAAGCGTCTGCAGCACCACTGACAGCCGTTGTTCACCGCAGCAGAACGGGCCGGCAGACGCTGCCGGCCCGGTGTTCAGGAGGGCCGTCATGGCACCGTTGTCCGTCTTCGACCTGCTCGTTCTGCATCCCTTCCTGAGCGATCTCCCGATGGGACTGCTGCAGGGCCTGGCGGCGCACGGCCGGCCCGTGCTGCGGCACACCGGCTACCGGCTGTTCCGGGAGGATCATCCGGCCGACCGCTTCTGGCTGCTGCGCTCCGGCGTCGTCGCCCTCGACTTCCACGTGCCGGGCCGCGGCGACATCGTCATCGAGCGGGTCGGCGCGGACAGCGTGGTCGGCTGGTCCTGGCTGGTGCCGCCGTACCGGTGGACGCTGGGGGCGGTCGTCGCCGAGGACTGCCAGGCGATCGAGTTCGACGCCGCCCGGGTGCGCCTGCTCATCGGCGAGCACCCGGAGCTCGGGCGGGAGCTCACCACGCGGTTCCTGACCGTCATGGGCCACCGGCTCCAGGCCGCCCGGCACCGGCTGGTCGAGCTGTACGCCTATCCCGATCATCCGGCCGGCGCCTCCGGCCCCGGCTGAGCGTCCCGGGACCTGGGCTTCCCGCCGACGGGACCTCTGGCCCTGCGCGCCGGCGCGCGCCCGCGGTGTGCTGGAAGGAGATCCAGTCATCGGGAGGCTTCGATGTTCAGGAGCATCATTCCGGCGCCGGGGCCCGCGCCGGTGGCACAGTCGGCGGCCGGGGCGGTCGTCGTCGGCGTGGACGACTCGCCGGCCGGGCACACCGCCGTGGTCCACGCGGCCATCGAGGCCGAGCTGCACCACCGGGACCTGCGGCTGCTGCACGTCCAGCCGGCCGGCGGCGCCGGGCTCTCCGCCCGCGACCACGGCGCCCGCCTGCTCGAACGAACCACCGAACGGGTGCGCGCCTGCGCTCCCGCCGTCGCGGTCTCCGGCCACCTCGCCTTCGGCGCGGCGGCCACCGTTCTGCTGGCCGAGCTCGCCGACGACGACCTGGTCGTCCTGGGCGACCGCAGCGGTCCGGCCCACGCCGCGTTCGGACTGTGCATCGGGGAGCGGGTGGCTGCCTGCCATCGTGGCCCCGCGCTCGTGGTCCGGCTGCCCGGCCTGCTGCCCCGCCCCGGACTCGCCGACCGGCCGATCGTCGTCGGCGTCGACGATCCATCGCGCGTCACGCCGGCCCTCGACTTCGCCCGCACCGAGGCGCGGCTGCGCGGGTGCGAGTTGGTCGTCCTGCACGCCGCGGGGGACGGGCCGGTCCCCCCGGGCCGTCGGGAGGGCCCGGACGGGGTGCGGGTGTACCACCACGCCGTCGCGGGCGAGCCGGCCGCGGCCCTGCTGGCCGCCTCGGCGGACGCGGCGGCCCTGGTCGTCGGCCGGCACAGCGGCGACGGAGCGGCCACCCCGCTCGCCGGCCCCGTCTGCCGGGCGCTGGTCCGCGGCGCCGCCTGCCCCGTGTTCCTGATCGGCTGAACCGCCCCGAACGGACGACGGAGAGACCCGGGCGGGTCTCTCCGTCTGTCACGGTGTGGCGCCACCTACGGGGCGGCCACGACCGCCGGAGGCGGCGGCAGGTACTGCGGGGCCGGCGGCCCGTTCTGCGGCGGCCCGTTCTGCGGCGGCCCGTTCTGTGGCGGCTCCACCGGCGGTCCCGCGGCAGCCGGCGGTCCACTGTGCCGGCGGCCCAGCGCGACACCGCCCAGCACGATGAGGCCGAGGCCGAGCACGGCCAGCACGATGCCGGCGGCCAGCAGGCCGCCACCGAACGCGGTCAGGTCCGGGATCTGCGCCGAGGCGCGGACCCGGGTTCCCACGTTCACGGTGCCGTCGCTGTTGGCCAGCACCACGGTGTAGTTGCCGTCCGTGGCCTGCCACTGCAGGGTCGCGTTGTCCGCGCCGGTGCTGGAGGCCAGCCAGAACGTCTGCTCGGCCGGGGCCGGCACGGCCCGCACGGCTCCGGCCGTCCGGTCGTAGCGGACCGCGTCGTCCGAGACCCCGACGATGGTGTCCCGGGCCGTTCCCGACAGCCACGACTCGACGTCGCCCTGGCGGGCGATGCCGACGAACACCGGCTTGCCGGTCGTGCTCGCCGTGGTGATGCGGACGCCACCGACGTCGGAGAGGTTGCGGGCCCAGAAGTCCCCGCCCTCGATCGTGATGCCCTCGGCGGTGATGGCAGCGGTCGAGCTGGTCGTCTGCACGACCGGGCTGGTGACGTATCCGGAGCTGTCGCGCATCCCGTCGAGGGCGAGCAGCGCGATACCGGCCGCGCCGAACCCGGCCGCGGGAGCCAGCAGCACCGCGCCGGCCACCAGGGCGCTGACGGCGCCGGCCGCGGAGCCGCGGGGCGCGCCGTCCGGCCGCGCGGCGACGGCCTGGGCGGTCGGGTGGGGTTCCCCGGCCCGCGCCGGCCCGGTCGGGTCGTCGTCGGGTTCGCGGTCGCCCTGATCCAGGCGGAACGGCGGGTAGCGGGGGGTGAGCAGGGCGACGTACGCGGTGACCCGCAGGCTCCAGCGGGTCACGCCGACGAGCAGGTCGTAGAGCCCGCGCGGGTAGCGGGCGGTGAACAGCAGGCTCAGCCCGGCGATGAGCACACCCACCGTCACCAGGCCCAGCGGCACGGACGTGGTGGTGTCGCCGGTGTCGAAGGTCCAGGTGGCCGCGCCGCCGAGCGCGGCGAGCAGCAGGACGTGCGGCACGGCGAGCAGCCAGGCGACCAGCGGCAGCCAGCGCGGCGGCGGGGCGGTCTCGGCCAGCTCGAGCCGCGCCGGGTAGTCCGGCACGTCGGCGAGCGTGAACGGCGGGTACCGGTCGGTGCCGAGCGCCTGGTAGCCGTAGTAGGTGACCCGCCAGCTCCAGCGCAGCACCCCGAGGTCATAGGCGCGGATCGCGGCCGGGTACCTGCCGGTGACCAGGACCGCCAGGTAGGCGCAGAGCGTGAGCACGACGAAACCCACCCAGAGCACGGCCAGGACGATGTAGTGCGGGAGGAGCAACACCCACTTGACGAGCCACAGCCACCGGCTCAGCGTCTCGTCTCGGCGTGCCTCGACCCGCAGCGGATAGCGGTTCATGACACCTCCTGAAGGTTTCCCCCTCAGCAGATCGTGGGCCCCACGGCACCGGCAGAGTCCGACGGCCCGACCGCGGGCGGCAAAGGTCCGGCCCGGACCCCGGCGGTCCGGACCGGCCTCCGCGCTGCTCAGGCCACGGGGGCGAGTCCACCGAAGCCGGTGGCGATCTGCACGCCCGCGCGCAGCGCGCTGCCGGTGCCGCGGTAGAGGAGCAGCCGGCCCGTGGAGGTCTGCACGGCCACCAGGTCGGTCCGCCCGTCCCGGTCGAAGTCGCCGGCGCCGAGCACGTCACGCATCCCGCCCCAGCCGGTCCCGATCTGGCGCCGGGCGGCGAAGCCGGTGCCGCGGCCCGGGTAGAGGTAGAGCACGCTGGTCGAGGTGTTGCGCGCCACCAGATCCGCAGAGCCGTCGCCGTCGAAGTCGCCGGGACCGGTGAGCTCGCTCATCGCGTTCCAGCCGCTGCTGCCGACCTCGACCCGGGCGCCGAGCCGGACACTGCCCCGCCCGGGATACAGGAAGAGCTTGCCGTCGCTGCTCCGCACGGCCAGCAGGTCCGGCGTGCCGTCCCGGTCGAAGTCGCCGGCGCCGGTGATCTCGCGCATGCCGGTCCACTGGGTGCCGATGCGCGTGCGGGCGCCGAGCCCGGCGCCGGTGCCTGGATAGAACCAGAGGTCCCCGTTGGAGCTCTGCCGGGCCACGAGGTCCTCGTGGCCGTCGCCGTCGAGGTCGCCGATCCGCACGATCGCGTTCATCGCCGTCCAGCCGGTGCCGAGGCTGCGCCGGGCCGCCGTGTCGACGAAGCTGCCGTTGCCGGGGTGGACGGACAGGACGCCGGTGCTGGTCGCCCGGGCGAGCACGTCGGACCAGCCGTTGCCGGTGAAGTCGGCGAAGCGGGCCGGCGGCAGCGGCGCCAGGTCCAGGTAGTCGTTGTCGATGTTGATGGTGACGCCACCCCAGGTCTCGTCGTGCCCGCCGCGGTACTGCTTCATCCGGCGGTGCGGCGCCCAGTAGCCGGCCGGGATCGCCGGGTCCGACACGGTGGCGACCCCGTCCCAGCGGGCGAAGTCGAGGTAGTCGGGGCGCGCGTAGCCGACGGCGTCGTAGGTGGTCACCTGGTCGGCCACGCCCGAGCCCATGCTGCCGTAGAAGCCGGACAGGTAGCCGCGGTCGTGCAGCCGCGCCGTCCAGGCGCTCAGGAAGGACAGCACGCCGGTCCGGCAGGTGGCGTCGTCGGTCCGGTACGCCTCCATGTCGTAGATCAGCGCGCTCTCCGGCGCCAGGCCCAGCGCCGTCGCCTGGGTGACCGCGTCGTCGGCGGCCGCCCGGCCCTGCGCGGCGGCCTGGGTGTTGTCGATGAGGTTCTTCTTGTTCGACGTGGTGCACGACGCCTGCGGTCCGACGTAGAGCGGGACCAGGTGCCAGCCGGCCGCCTGCTGCTCGGTGACCCAGTCGGCGGTGAGCTCGGGCTGGGCGCACCCGCGGTTGTTGCCGCCGAAGTAGATCCCGACCGCCCGGTACGGCGAGGCCAGCCAGGCCGTCATCGTGGCGCTCGGGGGAGCGGTGCAGGCGTCGAAGCCGGAACCGGTGATGGTGCCGGGCTGGCCGCCGGGCGCCGCCGAGGCGGCCGGGCCGGTCAGGGCCATCGGCGCGGCGAGCACCAGGACCGCCAGCGTGCGGCGCACCGTCGGGAGCATGCCGTCCATAGGTCACCACCTCTATGGGGATCCCTCGATGGCATCAACTCCGGTGCCGGCCCGGACAGGGCCGAAGGTCCCCTCCCGGCGACCGGCTCAGCGCCGCCCGGAGCGCAGCGTGCGCAGGCGCTGCTCGTACTCCTCGGCGTCGATCTCACCGCGGGCGAAGCGGTCGGCCAGAGTCCGCTCGGTCCCGGCCGGCGGCTCCGCCGCGCCACCGCGGTCCCGGGCGGCGATCACCACCGCGGTGAGCACCAGTCCGGTCAACGCGACGGCCAGGACGATCAGGATCCAGCCGGCTCCCAGGCCGTTTCCGGAGGACATCATGGCGTCGGTCCCTTCTGCCGTGCTGCGCCCATCGTCCGGCCGGGTGCGGCGGCCGGCACGGGCCGAAGGACCCGACCTGCCGGCCGGGCGCCGGATGGCCGCGGTACGGGCATTTCGACCCTGGGCGGACCGCCACCCGGGGCCCATGGTGAACAGGGGAGTCCGGGCCGGGCGCCCGTGGCTCCCCGAGCGATGGGAGGCACGTCATGGCGCAACGAGAAGGACCGAACAACAGCGATGTCCGCGACACCGACATCGTGGTGGGCGTGGACGGTTCCCCGTCGTCGCAGGCGGCGCTGCGGTGGGCGCTCGGACAGGCACGACGCGCCGGCGCGCGGGTGCAGGCGGTGACGACCTGGGAGTTCCCGGCCTACTACGGCATGGGGATGGTGTTCCCGTACGAGGACCTGTCGGGCACCGCCGGCAAGACCCTGAGCCAGTCGGTGCAGGAGGCGCTGACCGCCGTCGACGCCGACGTCCCGGTGCTGGAGACCGTGGTGGCCGGGCACCCGGCCCAGGTGCTGATCGACATGTCGGCCCACGCGGCGCTGCTCGTGGTGGGTTCGCGCGGGCACGGGGCCTTCACCGGCACCCTGCTCGGCTCGATCAGCCAGCACTGTGTGCACCACGCCCGCTGCCCGGTGGTCGTCGTCCGCGGCAAGGTCTGACCGACCGGCGCCGGGGCCGCACGGTGATGACCGAGGACCCGGCGCCACAGGCCGGACGGCCCCACCGGCGCCGGCGTCGGCGCGGCATCCTTGACCCGGGCCGGGCGAGAACACAGCACAGTGGACCGCCGGGCCCCGGCAAGGGGGCAGCAAGATGTCAACCGTCATGCTGACACCACTCGAGGATCCGCCGCGCCCGGCGCCCGCCGGCCGCCCGCTGACCGTCGCGGGCCGATCGCCCGGGGTCCCCACCGGACCGGTCGTCGTCGCGCTCGACGACGACGGCAATCCCGCGGCGCTGCTGCGGCATGGCTGGGCGGTCGCCGAGGCCTCGGCGGTGCCGCTGCGCGTGGCCTACGTCTGGTCGGACTGCCGGCCGCCCGATTGCGCGCACCACCGGACCTGCCACCACGACCTGGCGGAGGCGGACCGGCTCCTCACCGCCCTGGTCGACGCGAACCTGAGTGTCGAGGCGGCCGCGCGGGTGGAACGCGACGTCCTGCACCACCCGGATCCGGTCGAGGCGCTGATCGCGCTCAGCGCGGCGGCCTCGATGCTGGTGATCGGGGTCTCCAGCGATCGGCCCGGACCCGCGGACGAGCTGGGCGCCACGACCCGGAGGCTGCTGGGGCGCACCTGGTGCCCGCTGGTCGTCGTGCCGCACCACCAGCTGTCGGCCACCCGCCTGACCTGGTGACCGCGGCGCGTCCCGGAGGGCGCGCGGCCGAGCCCGACCGGCCCGGAGCGATGGGTCGTCGGGCCCTGCCGGGCTTCCCGCCACCGCATCGAAGATGGTGCCTGAGGGGGTGATCAGGATGATCCTCGTAGCGCTGGTCACGATCGCGATGGTGCTCTTCCTCGTGGTGACCGCCTGGTCGGCTCTCCGCGAGCCGGTACCCGACGACGGGACCGCGGCCGAGGAGTCCGGGCCGGACCCGGCCGAGCCGAAGCCGGAGACGCTGGAAGGCGTGCTCGTCCGGCAGCTGATGGCCGACGAGATCAGCGGGCCGCAGTACCGCCGGGCCATGCAGCGGCTGGCCGAGCGGGACGCCGACCGCCATCCGCTGACCCTGCCCCCGCCGGGCTGACCTCCGCCGGCCCGCCCGGCGGGAACCGGCGGGGACACTCGGGACCAATGGCACTGCATCCCGCGCGCCCGTCGCGCTGTGATGGAGGCGAGGGGAAGGCCCCGGCCGGGCCGGCCGAACGGCCCGGCGTCACGGTGGTCCCGTCGTGCGAAGGAGGCTCCGCCATGGCCGGTGCGCGTACCTGGACGGTCGAGATCACGATCACCGAGCACGAGGACGAGCGCCGGACCCATGCGGCCGCGGTGCTGCGGGGTGTCCGCCCGTACCTGCGCGGCGAGGGCGAGGCCTACCGGCGGCCGTCCGACCGGGAGGTCCCGGAGGTCGGCGACGAGTTGGCCGCTGCCCGGGCGCTGGCCGACCTCGCGTCCAAGGCGCTCGACGTGGCCACCGGCGACGTCGAGCAGTTCAGCCACCGCCACGCCCGGTTGCTCGCTTGAGGAGGCTGCCATGTCGCAGCGGGAGAACACGCCGGTGCTCGACCAGCCCTGGCGGGACCGGGCGGGATTCTGCGGCGTCGAGGTGCTCGACCAGCCCTCCGGGCCGATCGCCCTGACCCAGCGCGCCCACCTGCGCGCCCTGGCGGTACGGATCAAGATCGTGCACGACCTGCTGGCCGCCTTCGCCGACGAGCACACGCCGTTCCCGGTCGAGCTGCTCGCGGCGCAGACCCGGGAGCTGGTCGCCGTCCGGCTGCTGCTCGAGCGCTACGCGGCTGGCGACCCGGGCACGCACCTGGCGCCCGGGGTGTTCGCCGACCCGGCGGCCCGGCGCGACTACGAGCGGCTGCTGTCGCTCGGCCGGTCGGGCCGGTCCGCCGCCCTGCACGTGATCGCGGCGGCGCTGCGGGAGACCGTCGAGATCCTGGAGCCGATGCTGCCCGGCCTGCGGGCCCCGGACGTGCGCAACGTGTACTTCCAGCTCGCCGCCTCGTCGCGGCGTCAGCTGCGCATCGTGCAGGCGTGGAGCGACCGGTAGCGGTCAGCCGCGGAACAGGCCCCGCACCCGGAGGATCAGCAGCGCCGCGACGGTCCAGGCGGCCACCACCGCCAGGTGACCGGCGGCGATGCCGCTGTCCGGGCCGGCCGGCGACGTGGCGGCCAGCAGGAGCGCCGCGAGGTGCTTGAGCGGGAACAGGTTGCCGATCAGCGCCGGCCAGCCGGGCAGCGGCGCGTCGCCCACGGGGAAGACGTCGGAGACGAAGCTGAGCGGCAGCAGCGTGCCCAGCGTGATCGCGACCAGCGAGGTCGCCGAGCGCAGCAGGGCGACGACCGCCAGGCCGAGCGCGGCGAAGCACGCGACCCCGAGCACGACGGCGAGGGCGACGGCCGGCAGCCGGGCCGCGTCGAGGCGGACGTCGAGGAACAGCACGGCGACTCCACAGAGCAGGACGGTGGACAGGATCGACACCACCAGCACCGCGCCCACCCGGCCGGCGACGTACCAGCGCAGCGGCAGGGGAGTGCCCCGCAGCCGCTTGAGGACGCCCTTGCCGCGGGCCTGGGCGACGGCCTCCGGCAGGGTGACGTAGCCCGCGACCGCGATCGCGTAGGCCGTCAGGCCCGGCAGCAGGTACTGCGCCGGGGCCAGGCCGTGCACCGGGGCGGCGCCGAACACGGCCGGGAACAGCGCGAGCAGCAGGACCGGGAAGACCACCGCGAAGAAGACCGAGAGCGGGTCGCGCCACTGGCTGATCAGCGCGTACCGGACCTGGCCGGCCAGCAGCGCCGCCGGCGTGCGCCGGCCGGCTCCGATCGGGCGCGGCGCGGGCCCGGCCGGCCGGGACGCCGGCGCCGCCGGAGCGGGCGCGGGCGTCGCGGGCGTCGCCGAGCCGCGCGGCAGCCAGCCGAAACGCCGGACGGCCACGACCGCGCCGAGCACGCCCCAGGCCGCCAGCACCAGCAGGTCGCCCGGCCGGAACCCGTACCCGCCGGCCGGATCGAAGGTCTCCGTCATCGCGTGCGCGAAGTGCCGCAGCGGCAGCGCCGTGCCGAGCCGGTCCAGCCACACCGGCAGCTCGGCGCCGACGATGAAGACGTCGGAGATGAAGGCCAGCGGGATGAGCAGGCCCTGGGTCAGGGTCTGGGCGACGAGCACCGTACGGGTGAGCGCCACCACGGCCAGCCCGAGCGCCGAGAAGCACGCGATGCCCAGCGCCAGCGTCACCAGCAGCGCCGGGATCTTGCGCCAGACGACCTCCACCCCGTAGAGGCCGGCGCCGACGCCGGTCAGCAGCACCACCGCGGCCACGGACACCACGGCGCTCGCCGACACCCGGGCGGCCAGCACCGTCCACGCCGGCGCCGGCGTGCCGCACAACCGCATCAGGACGCCGCGTTCGCGCAGCCCGGCGGTGTCGGTGGCGAGCACCACGAAGGTGGCCTGGGCCACGCCGAAGACGGCGAAGGGGGCCACCAGGAACTGCGCCACCGGCACACCCGCGCCGGTCGGGCCGTTGCCGACGATGGCCGAGACGATGACCAGGAAGGCCAGCGGGAAGATCAGCGTGAAGAACGCCGACAGGGGCGAGCGGGCGAAACCGCGCAGGGCGTGCACGGTCAGGGTCCGTACCGGATGCGGCAGCGGTCGCGTCCGCTCGGCCACGGCCGGGCGCTCATCGGTGGTCATCGGCCGGCTCCCCGGTGAGGCTCAGGTACGCGTCCTCCAGGCCCGGCGGGGTCAGGGTCAGCGTCGGCAGGTCGAGGTGGTTGGCGGCGGCCCAGTCGGTCAGCAGGCGGGTGTCGGCGACCGCCCGGTGGGTGCGGACGACCACGTCGGCGCCCTCGACCGTCCGGACGCCCGACATCGGCGGTAGGCGGTCGGCGGTGAAGCCGTCGGGCAGCCGGAACGCCAGCCGGGTCGGCAGCCCGCACCGGGCCTCCAGCTCGCTCGGCCGGCCCCACGCGACCAGGCGTCCGGCCCGCAGCACCGCCACCCGGTCGGCGAGGCGCTCGGCCTCCTCGATGTAGTGGGTGGTGAGCAGGATCGTCGTGCCCTGCTCGCGGAGCCGGTCGATCAGATCCCACGCGTGGCGCCGGGCCGCCGGGTCGAACCCGGTGGTGGGTTCGTCGAGGAACAGCAGGTCGGGCCGCCCGGCCAGGCCCAGGGCCAGATCCAGCCGGCGTCGCTGGCCGCCGGAGAGCGCCTTCACCCGCGTGCGGCGCCGGTCGGCCAGGCCGACCAGGCCGGCGAGCTCGCCCGGGTCGTACCGGCGCGGATACAGCGACGCCTGCAGCCGGAGCAGCTCATCGACCGTGAACTCGTCCTCGAACCCGGCCGTCTGCAGGACGATGCCGATCCGCTCCCGGTAGGCGCGTCCGCCGTCGGCCGGGTCGAAACCCAGCACGGAGACCTGTCCGTCGTCGCGGGGCCGGTAGCCCTCGAGGATCTCGACCGCCGTGGTCTTGCCGGCCCCGTTGGGACCCAGCAACGCCACGATCTGTCCGGTCTCGACGGTGAAGCCGACGTGGTCGAGCGCGAGCAGGTCGCCGTAGCGGCGGGTGAGGTCCGCGACGACGATCGCCGGGGTGTCCCCGCGCCGGCCGGCCCCGGCGGGCCGGCCCGGCCGCAGGAGACCGGGGCCGGGCCGGGTCATGGGCCCGGCCGTCCGCTCACGGCGGCGAGGACCGGCTCCGGGGCCCCGGCCGGCGCCGCGGCAACGGCCTCGCCGGTCCGCGGGTCGAAGAAGTGCGCCTCGCCGAGATCGAACGACAGCAGGGCCGGCCGGCCGATCGACACGTCGGCGTGCGCGGCGACCTTGGCGGTCCACAGTTGCGAGGCCGCGGCCTCGTCCACGGCGATCGGCCCGTCGTCACCGGCCGGGCCGGTGGCCTCGGTGTCGTCGGCGCGGGGCGCGCCGAACAACAGGTGCTTCTCGTCGCCCAGCGCCTCCACCCCGAGCGGCACCACCGGCAGCGCCGGCGTCGCCGGCGCCGGGCCGGCCAGGGCGAACGCCGCCGGGCGGAGCCCGATGACGACCGGCCGGCCGAGGTACGGCAGCAGCCCGGGCCACCGGGCCAGCGCGTCCGGCAGCGGGAACGTGACGCCACCCAGCGTCACGGTGACCGGATCCCGGCCCCTGAGCGTGACCGTGGCGAAGTTCATGCTCGGCGAGCCCATGAAGCCGGCGACGAACCGGTTGGCCGGCGTCCGGTACAGCTCCTCGGGCGTGCCGACCTGTTGCAGCCGGCCCCGGTCGATGACGGCGATCCGGTCGCCCAGGGTCATCGCCTCGACCTGGTCGTGGGTGACGTAGACCGTGGTGACGCGGTACCGCTGGTGCAGCCGGGACAGCTCGGCGCGCATCGACACGCGCAGTTTGGCGTCCAGGTTGGACAGCGGCTCGTCCATGAGGAAGACCCGCGGTTGCCGGACCATCGCCCGGCCCATCGCCACCCGCTGCCGCTGGCCGCCGGAGAGCGCGGCCGGTTTCCGGTCGAGCAGCTCGGCCAGGCCGAGCAGCTGGGCGATCTCCTGAACCTGGCGGTCCGCCTCGGCCTTCGGGACGTGCCGCAGCTTCAGGGCGAAGCCCATGTTCTGCCGGACCGTCATGTGCGGGTAGAGCGCGTAGTTCTGGAAGACCATCGCGATGTCGCGCTCCTTGGGCGCCCAGTCGGTGACCGGCTCGCCGTCGACCAGGATGTCACCGCCGCTCGCGTCCTCCAGCCCGGCGATCATCCGCAGCACGGTCGACTTGCCGCAGCCGGACGGGCCGACCAGCACGAGGAACTCGCCGTCGGCCACGGTCAGGGTGAAGTCGTCGACAGCTGTCGTGCCGCCGGGGAAGACCTTGGTCAAGTGTTCCAGCCGCACCACGGACATGGCTCGCCTCCACTCACCGGCCGGCGTGGCGCCGGCGGTCCTGCCTCCAGCAAAGCGCCGTTCGGGGCGGGCCGACAGAGTCTCCCGGCCCCGCTGCCGACGCTGACCGGCCCGGGGCGCGGGCCCCGGTCCGGCGGGGCCACCGGGACGTTCGGCCCTGTCGCCGGCCGGCCGCGCCGCCGACGATGGTCGCGAGGGCGGTGTGGCCCCGGTCCGCCTCCGCCGCGGTGGCGTGCCGCGGCAGCGCCGCGAGCGCGGGCTGGAGGTGGCCGTGGACACGCTGACCGTCGCGGTGTGGACTCTCATCGCGGTCCGGCTCGCCCTGCTCGTGCTGCCGCTGCTGCGGCGCCCGCCGGCGGCTCCGCGACCGGTGGCCGGCGTCGGCCCGCCCGCCCGCGTCGATCCCTGCCCACGGGTCGATCCGTGCCTGGGTGAGGTGCAGGCGCTGCCGCCCCGCCCGGCGCCGGACCCCGAGGCCGTCCTGTACGCCCGGTTGCTCGCGGGCGCCGTCAGCCGGGAACGCTACCGCGCGGAGATGGCCGTGCTGGCCGCCCGGGACCAGCGGGAGCACCCCGTGGAGCCGCCGCGCGCGTGAGCCGAGCCGGCACTGAGCAGCACGGACGGGTCCAACGGCCCTGCCGCCGGGCGACCGGGCCGGCGCAGCGTGGGAGGCAGGCACGTCAGCGCTCGTGAAGGAGGGCGTCATGAAGGCACTCGTCTACGGCGGTCCGGGACAGCGGTCCTGGACCGAGGTTCCCGATCCGCGCGTCCAGGACCCCAAGGACGTGGTCATCCGCGTCGACGCGGTCACCATCTGCGGCACCGACCTGCACATTCTCGGCGGTGACGTGCCGGAGGTGACCCCGGGCCGGATCCTCGGGCACGAGGCGGTCGGCACGGTCGTGGAGGCCGGCGCCGGCGTGAGCGCGCTCGCCGTCGGCGACCGCGTGCTGGCATCCTGCATCTCGGCGTGCGGCGTGTGCCGGTTCTGCCGCGAGGGCAGCTACGGACAGTGCCTGGGCGGCGGGGGCTGGATCCTCGGCCACACCGTGGACGGGGTGCAGGCCGAGTACGCGCGCATCCCGTTCGCGGATCTGTCGACGTACAAGCTGCCGGCCTCGGTGACCGACGAGGCGGCCGTGCTGCTGGCCGACATCCTGCCCACCTCCTACGAGGTCGGGGTGCTCAACGGCGGGGTCCGGCCCGGCGACACGGTGGTCGTGGTCGGCGCCGGGCCCATCGGGCTGGCCGCGATCCTGGGCGCCCGGCTGTTCTCGCCGGCCCACATCGTCGCGGTGGACAAGGCGCAGAGCCGGCTCCAGGCGGCCAAGCTGTTCGGCGCGGACACCACGGTCATGGCCGACGACGACCCGCTCGCCGCCGTCCGCTCGCTGACCGGCGGGCTCGGCGCCGACGTGGTGATGGAGGCGGTCGGCACCCCGGAGACGTTCGAGCTCTGCACCAGCCTGGTCCGCCCGGGCGGGCGGGTGGCCAACATCGGCGTGCACGGCAAGCCGGCCACCCTGCACCTGGAGGATCTGTGGATCCGCAACGTCACCATCACGACGGGGCTGGTGGACACGTACTCGACGCCGAAGCTGCTGGGCATGCTGGTCGCGGGGCAGCTCGACACCGGGCACATGGTCACCCACCGGTTCCCGCTCGAGGAGATCATGCAGGCGTACGACGCCTTCTCCCGCCCGGCGCAGACCGGGGCGCTGAAGGTCGTGCTGACGCGGTGAGGTCCGGCCATCCGGCGCGGGTTAGGGCCGGGCAGCCCTGGCCGCGCCGGCCCGGCCGCGCGATGATCAGGACAGGAGGGCTCGTGGCCGCGGCGGTCCCGGGATCAGATGCCCCCTCGGCTCTCGGAAACCGCGGCGCGAGCCTTCCGTCGCCGGTGGCCGCGCCCGGCGCGGCACGCCGTCCGGGCCGCCGGAAGTGCCGGGTGCGGGACCAAAGGCCCGTCAGGTCAGGTCGTTGCGGTCAGGTGCGACGGCGCCGAGATCATGACAGTGGACGGTGAGCGGGCGGTACGCGCCCGCTCCCGACCCTGAGGATGCTGCCATGGCCGACACCGTCACCGTCACCGGAGTGCCCGTCGAAGCGCCGGACGAGACCGACCGCATGATCGACACGCTGGTCGAGCGCGGATTGTCGGCGCTGGCCGCGTACGACACCTTCACCCAGGAGCACATCGACACGATCGTCGCCAAGGCGTCGGTGGCGGCGCTGAGCCGGCACACCGAGCTGGCCCAGCTGGCCGTCGAGGAGACCGGCCGCGGCCTGTTCGAGGACAAGGCCGTCAAGAACATCTTCGCGTGCGAGCACGTGCCGCACCACATGGCCGGGCTCAAGACCGTCGGGGTGATCTCCCGCGACGAGATCAACGGCATCGTCGAGATCGCCGAGCCGGTCGGCGTGGTCTGCGCGGTCACCCCGGTGACCAACCCGACCTCCACGACCGTGTTCAAGGCGCTGCTGGCGCTCAAGACGCGCAACCCGGTGGTCTTCGCCTTCCACCCGGCGGCCCAGCGGTGCAGCGCCGAGGCGGCGCGCATCGTGCGGGACGCGGCGATCGCGGCCGGCGCCCCGGAGCACTGCGTCCAGTGGATCGAGAGCCCGTCCGTGACGGCCACCGGCGCCCTGATGCGCCACCCGGGCGTGTCGGTCATCCTGGCCACCGGCGGCAACGCCATGGTCCGGGCGGCGTACTCGGCCGGCAAGCCGGCGCTGGGCGTCGGCGCCGGCAACGTGCCCGCGTATCTGCACCGGGGGGCGAAGCTGGCCCGGGCAGTGCACGACGTCGTGCTCTCCAAGTCGTTCGACAACGGCATGGTGTGCGCCTCCGAGCAGGCGGCGATCATCGACGCCGGGATCTACGACGCCGCAATGGCCGAGTTCGCGCGGCTGCACGCCTACCGGGTCACCGCGCCGGAGAAAGCCAAGCTCGAGGAGCTCATCTTCGGCGCCCGCGCGGGCAGCGCCGACTGCGCCGAGGGCCGGCTCAACGCCGAGGTGGTGGGCCAGAGCGCCGAGTGGATCGCCGAGCGGGCCGGGTTCGCCGTGCCGCCCGGCACCTCGATCATCCTGGCCGAGGTGGCCGACGTCGGCCCGGCCGAGCCGCTGACCCGGGAGAAGCTGTGCCCGGTGCTGGCCGTGCTGCGCGCCGAGTCGACGCAGCAGGGCTTCGACCAGGCCGCGCGGATGGTGGAGTTCCACGGGCTCGGCCACAGCGCGGTCATCCACACCGAGGACGAGGCCGTCGCCGAGGCGTACGGCCGGCACGTCAAGGCGGTCCGGATCATCTGGAACGCCCCGGCCTCCCAGGGCGGTATCGGCGACATGTACAACGCGTTCCTGCCCTCGCTCACGCTGGGCTGCGGCAGCTACGGGCACAACTCGGTGTCCAACAACGTCACCGCCGTCGACCTGATCAACATCAAGCGGATCGGCCGGCGCAGCAACAACCTGCAGTGGTTCAAGGTGCCGCCGAAGATCTACTTCGAGCCGAACGCGATCCGCTACCTGGCCGACATGCCCGACGTGCACCGGGTCACCGTCGTCACCGACCACACCATGACCCGGCTCGGCTACGTGGACCGGCTCATCACGGTGCTGCAGCGCCGGCCGGAACGGGTCGCCCTGCAGATCATCGACGACGTCGAGCCCGAGCCGAGCCTGGCCACCGTGGACCGCGGCGCGGAGCTGATGCGGTCCTTCCGGCCGGACACCATCGTGGCCCTCGGCGGCGGGTCGGCGATGGACGCGGCCAAGGTGATGTGGCTGCGCTACGAGCACCCCGAGGTGGTCTTCTCCGACATGCGGGAGAAGTTCTTCGACGTGCGCAAGCGGGCCTTCACGTTCCCGACCCTGGGCGAGCGGGCGCGGCTGGTGTGCATCCCGACCACCTCGGGCACCGGGGCGGAGGTCACCCCGTTCGCCGTCATCACCGACAGCACGACCGGCAAGAAGTACCCGCTGGCCGACTACGCGCTGACCCCCAGCGTCGCCATCGTCGACCCGGTGCTGGCCACCGATCTGCCGCCGGCGATCACCGCGGACAGCGGCTTCGACGCCCTGACCCACGCCATCGAGTCGTACGTGTCGGTCTACGCCAGCGACTTCACCGACGGGCTCTCCCTGCAGGCGATCAAGATGATCTTCGGCTACCTGGGCCGGGCCGTCGCGGACGGCCCGAACGACCCGGAGGCCCGGGAGAAGATGCACAACGCCGGGACCATCGCCGGCATGGCGTTCGGCAGCGCCTTCCTGGGCATCGTGCACGCGATGTCGCACACCCTCGGAGCGACGTTCCACGTCGCGCACGGCCGGACCAACGCCGTCCTGCTGCCGCACGTCATCCGCTACAACGGCACCGTGCCGACCAAGCTCACCGGCTGGCCCAAGTACGAGAGCTACCGGGCCCCGGAACGCTTCCAGGACATCGCCCGGACCCTCGGGCTGCCGGCCGCCACGCCGGCGGAGGGCGTGGAGTCCCTGGCCGCCGCGGTGGAGCAGCTGCGCCGCGAGGTCGGCATCCCGGAGTCGTTCCAGCAGATCGGCGTCGACGAGCAGGCCTTTTTGGACGCCGTGCCGCAGCAGGCCCTGAACGCCTACCAGGACCAGTGCGCGCCGGCCAACCCCCGGATGCCGATGCTCGACGACATGCAGGAGCTCATGAAGGCGGCGTACTACGGCAAGTGAGCGGCGCGGCGGGCGGGATACGGACCAAGGGCCCTGCCATCCCGGTCCGTCGGCCGTTCTCCCGCCCCCGGCCCGCGCCTACCGTCCAGATATGGACACCGTCGTGTCGCACTCGCAGAACCTTCCCGTCGTGGTCGGCGTCGACCGGGCGCGGGAGCACCTGAGCATCGTCGACCTCGGCGTCGCGGAGGCGAGGCGACGCCACGCCGCCCTGTCGATCGTGCACGTCTGGCCCAGCCGCTACAGCGGCTGGGCCCAGGGCCGCAGCCCGCTGCCGACCGAGGAGGACGGCCGGCACCTGCTGGAGCTCGCGGCGCGGCGGGCCCGGCTGCAGGCGCCGCGGCTGCCGGTCACCACCGAACTGCTCAACGGCCGGGCGTCCGCCGTGCTGGCCGAGCGGTCGGCCACGGCGCGGCTGCTGGTGGTGGGTCATCGCGACGAGGCGCTGACCCATCCCAGCTGGGGCTCGACGGCGACGTACCTGGCCCACCAGAGCGCCTGCCCGCTGCTCGTGCACCGGGGGAACTGCTCGGAGCGCGGCCCGGTCGTGGTGGCCGCCTCCGGACACCAGCCGGCCACCGCCACCCTGGCCTGCGCCTACGAGGAGGCCGCCCGGGACGCGGCGCACCTGGTGGCGCTGCACGTGTCGCCCGCCTCGGCGGACCGGGCCCGGACCGACCGGCACCTCGCCGAGGCGCTGGCCGGCTGGGCCTGGACGTACCCCGACGTGGTCGTCGAGCGCCTCATCGTGCAGGAGACCGAGATCGGCTACACCCTGCAGCGCGCCGCCCGGCGCAGCCGCCTGCTGGTGGCCGGCATGGGCCGCACCGGGCGCTTCGCCGAGATCGTCTACGGCTCGCTCGGCGACGCGGCGATGCGCGGCACGGTGTGCCCGGTGCTGCTGGTCCCGCCCGGCTGGTCCGTGGGGACGGAGCGGGCGCTCGCCGGGACCGAGACCTCCTGACCGGGTCCTTAGCCTCTGCCGGGGCGCCGGCCGGCGCGCTGCGATGAAGGCGTCCGGCATCACCACCACGACGAAGAAGGTGCTGTCATGGTCCACGCCCGAACCTGGCGCGTCGAGATCGACATCAACGAACACGACGACGAGCGCCGCACGCACGCCGTCGCCCGGCTGTACAGCGGCGCGCCGTCGCCGCTGCGGGCGGAGGGGCAGGCCCGGCGCCGCCCGGCCGACCGCGAGGTGCCCGAGATCGGCGACGAGCTCGCCGTCGCCCGCGCCCTGGCCGACCTGGCCCATCAGCTGCTCGAGGCCGGCGCCGGCGACATCGAGCGGCTCACCCACGAGCCGGCCCGGCTGACCACCTGATCCGCCCGGCGGGAGACACCACCATGGCGCCGTTGACCGTCTTCGACGAACTGGTCCTGCACCCGTTCCTGGGCGACCTGCCGATGGGCTGGTTGCACCGGCTGGCCGCGCACGGACGTACGGTGGTGCGGCCCGCCGGCTACCGGCTCTGCCGGCCGGACGGGCCCGCCGAGTGCTGCTGGCTGCTGCGCTCCGGGGCCGTCGACCTCGACGGGCCCGGGCCGGGACGGGGCGACGTCGTGCTCGGCCACGTCGGCGCCGACGGGGTGGTCGGGTGCTCCTGGCTGGTCGAGCCGTACCGGTACGTCAGCGGCGCGGTGGTGACCGAGGAGATCCGGGCGGTGGAGTTCGCGGCCGCCGGCCTGCGGAATCTCATCGGTGAGGATCCGGCCCTCGGGCTGGAACTGACCACGCGGTTCGTCACGGTGCTGACCGGACGGCTGCGGACCTCCACCCGCCGTTGGGCGGAGCTGCACCTCGATGACCGCGGCGACAGCCTCCCGCGGAGGGCCGGCGAATTCCCGACCGCGGGACCTCCGGCCCTGTGCTGACACCGGCGGATCGGGTGTGCTGAAGAGGTAAGGAAACGGCACCGGGAGGCTGCCATGAGTGACCTCGACAGGCAGAGAGCGCGAAGAGAAGCCCAGCAGGCCTCGGCCGACCTGCGCCGGTCGACCCCGTACAGCGACGCGGTCAACCGCTACCTGGGCGCGTACGGCTACCGCGAGACGCGGGACACCGCGCCGGTCCTGGCGCCCCCGCAGCCCGAGCGGACCCGGGCCGGCCTCGTGCTGGTCGGGGTGGACGACAGCCTGGCCGGCTACACCGCGGTGGACCACGCCGCGATCGAGGCCGAGCTGCGCGGCTGGGACCTGCGCCTGGTGCACGTGCAACCCGCCGGCGGCGGCCGCAACCCGGCCCGGGACCTCGGCGCCCGGCTACTGGAACGGATGACCGACCGGGTGCACGGCTACTCGCCGACGGTCGCGGTGTCCAGCCACCTGGCCGTCGGGGCGCCGGCCGCCGCGCTGCTGGCCGAGGCCGCCACCGCCGACCTCGTCGTGGTCGGGCACCAGCACGGCCTCGCCGGCGCCGCCCTGGGCCGGACGGTCGGCGACCGGGTCGCCGTCCAGCATCCCGGCACCGTCCTGGTCGTCCGCGTGCCCGGCTGGCCGCCCGGACCGGGCTACGCGACCCGGCCGCTCGTGGTCGGCGTGGACGCCTCCGCCGCCTCGCCGCGCACGATCGCCTTCGCGGTCCGCGAGGCCCAGGTGCGCGGCTGCGACCTGATCATGCTGCACGCCGCCGGGGACGCTCCCGTGCCGATGGACCGGGTGGACCACCGCGACGGCGTCGCCGTGCACCACCGGACCGTCGCCGGCGACCCGGTCACCGCGCTGGTCGCCGCCTCCGGCGACGCGGCCGCCCTCGTCGTCGGCCGGCACGGCAGGCGCTCCGTCACCGGCGCCCTGCTGGGTTCGGTGAGCCGCGCCCTGCTGCAGCGGGCCGACTGCCCGGTGTTCCTGGTCGGCTGAGGACACGATCGCCGTTCAGCCGCGCGGGGGAAAGGCCGACGCGGGACGAGGGATTAAGGTGATGGCGTCGCGAACGAGTACGGGAGCTCGCATGACTGACGCTGTCACGGTGGACGCCGTCGCCGCCGGTGACCACGTCTGCCTGACGTTCTCCGATCCGGACGAACGCCTCGACATCGTCGCCGAGTTCGTCGCCGAGGGCCTCGGGTGCAACCACAAGGTGCTCTGCTACACCCACTCGCTCACCCCGCAACGGCTGAGCGACGAGCTGACCTGGCGCGGTGTCGCCGTGCCGCCGGCCGTGCGGTCCGGCCAGCTGGACGTCACCGACGGCGGTCAGCTGTGGGCCCCGGGCGGCCCCGCGACCGCGGCGGCCATGGTGGAGGCGCTGGCCGGCGAGATCGAGCAGGCCGCCGGGCAGGGCTACGCCGGCCTGCGGATGACCGCCGACATGTGCTGGGCGACCCGGCCCAGCGCCACCGTGCCGGAGCTGCGCGCGTTCGAGGAGGCGGCGGCGGGCCTGTGCGCCGACGGTCGCTTCACCGCCGTCTGCCAGTACGACCGCGACGGCTTCGACCCGGTCACCCTGGCCTTCGCCGCGGAGGCGCACCCGAAGACGGTCGCCGCGCTGGCCTACCACGACGACGCGGTGCTGCGCATCTGCCGCCAGCACCGGCCCCCGGGCGTGCGCATCTCCGGCGAGCTCGACTACACCCGGCTGGAACCCCTGCGCCAAGCCCTGACCGAGGCCCTGCGGCTGGACACGGACATCCACGTCGACATGTCCAGGGCGCGTTTCGTCGACGTCACCGCGGCCACCATGATCGCCAAGACGGCGCTCTCCCTGCCGGCCGACCGGCATCTGATCGTCACCTGCGGCCCGGCCGTCGCGGAGACGTTCCGGCTGGTGGGGGCGGGCGAGGCCGGCCAGTTCCGGATGCAACCGTCGCGATGAGCCGCGACGAGGGCAGCAACGGCGCCCCGGCGAGCCCGGGCCCGCTGCACGCGCCGTCCGAGGTGGCGCTGGAGCAGCAGTTCGCGCCCGGCGGGCTGTACGCGCTCCGCGCCGCCGTGGCCGCCCACGCCACCGAGCTGGGCCTGCCGGAGCGCAGCCTGCCCCGGGTGCTCCTGGTCGCCACCGAGCTGGCCACCAACGCCATCCGGCACGGCGCCGGGTCCGGCACGCTCCGGCTGTGGCGCACCGGCGAGCTGCTGATGGTGCAGGTCGTCGACGCCGGGCCGGGCATCGCCCGGCCGGACAGGCTGGGCATCCGGCCGGCCCCGCTGGGCAGCCGGGCGGGCCGGGGCCTGTGGATCGTGCGCCAGATCTGCGACCAGGTGCACATCACCGCCGGGCCGACGACCACCGTGACGATCGGCATCCACCTCGGCGCCCCGCCCGGCTGACGGCCCCGGCGTCCCCGGGGTCACGACCCGCCGGCGGACCGCAGCCGGCGCGTGACGGCGTCCGGCTCGCCGCTGACCGGCGCCAGCCGCAGCTTGGCGTCCACCGCGACGACGCCGTCCGGGCCGGCCAGCACCGGGTTGAGGTCGAGCTCGGCGATCTCGGGCAGATCCTCGGCCAGCCGGCCCAGCCGCAGCACCAGGTCCTCCAGGGCGGCGGTGTCCACCGGCGCCGCGCCGCGGTAGCCGGTGAGCAGCGGGGCGCAGCGCAGACCGCGCCACATCCGGCCGGCGTCGAGGTCGGTCACCGGCACCAGCCGCAGCGCCCGGTCGCCGAACAGCTCCGTCCGCACCCCGCCCAGCCCCAGCAGGACCACCGACCCGAACAGCCGGTCGTGGGCCAGCCCGGCCAGCAGCTCGACCGGTGCGGACACCTGCCGCTGCACGAGCACGCCCCGGCCGGTCTGCCCGGCGGCCGCCACCGTGTCGTACTGCCGCGCCACCGCGGCCGCGTCGGCCAGGCCCAGCCGGACGCCGCCGGTGTCGCTCTTGTGCACCAGCGCGGGATCGGCGGACTTCATCACCACCGGGTAGCCGATCCGGTCGGCCGCCGCGACCGCCTGCCGCCCGGTGTGGGTGACCGCGGCGGGCAGGATCGTGATGCCGTACGCGGCCAGGATCGCGGCGGTCCGCTCGTAGGGCAGCCAGGTGCTGCCCTCGGCCAGCGCCTCGCGGACCAGCGCCGCCGCCCGGTCCGCGTCCACCCCGGTCAGCCGCGGCCGGTGACCCAGCGGCTCCCGCCGCCAGGCCGCGTAGGAGGCGGCCCGGGCCAGGGCGGCCGCCGCCCGTTCCGGCAGGTCGAAGACCGGGGCGCGGCGGGCGCCGAGGATGGCCGCGTCGCCCCCGCCGACCAGAACCGCGGCCACCGGCAGCTCGGGGTGCTCGTCGGCCACCGAGCCGAGGGCCGTGAGGATGTCCGCGGGCGCGTTCGCCCGGGTGCCGATGACGACGAGCAGCAGCGCGTCGGCCTCCCCGCTCTCGGCCACGGCGGCCGCGGCGGCGGCGAAGGTGGCCGCCGAGGCGCCGGCCCCCAGGTCCACCGGGTTGGCCGTGGCGGCCGCGGCGGGGGCCGCCACGGCGAGCCGCGCGACCGTCGCCGGGCTCAGCGGCGGAACCCGCAGGCCGTTGCCCTCCGCGGCGTCCGCGGCCAGCACGTTGAGGCCGCCGGCGTTGCCCACGACGGCGAGGCGGTCGCCGGCCGGCAGCGGCTGGTCGGTCAGCATGCGGGCGGCGTCCAGCAGCTCGCCGAGGCTGTCGGTGCGGACCACGCCGGCCTGCTCGAACAGGGCGTCGACCGTGGCGGCCGGGGCGGCCGCCGCGGCGGTGTGCGACGCGCCGGCACGCTGGCCGGCCAGGGAGCGCCCGCTCTTGACGGCCAGCACCGGCTTGCGGCGGGACAGGGCCCGCACGGTACGGGCGAACTTGCGCGGATTGCCGAAGGACTCCAGGTACAGCGCCACCGCGTGGGTGGCCGGGTCGTCGTGCCAGTACGCGATGAGGTCGTTGCCGCTGATGTCGGCCTTGTTGCCCAGCGACACCAGGGTCGAGATGCCGGGCCCGTACCGGGCGGCGCTCTCCAGCACGGCGATCGCCACCGCGCCGGACTGCGCGGCCACCGCGAGGGCGCCGGGGCGGGGCGCCACGGGGGCGAAGCTGGCGTTGAGCCGCACCGCCTGGGCGGTGTTGAGCAGCCCGAGGCAGTTCGGGCCGACCAGCCGGATGCCCTGCGCGCGCGCCGACACCAGCAGGTCGTGCTGGAGTTGCCGGCCCGCCGCCCCGTCCTCGCCGAAGCCCGCGCTCAGCACGACGGCGCCGTGCACCCCGACCGAGCCGGCCTCGGCGAGCACGTCCAGGACCTGGTCGGCGGGCACCGCGACGACGAGCAGGTCGACCGGCGCCGGAAGGTCGCGGACGTGGCGGTACGCGGGGACGCCGTCGACCGGGGCGCCGCCGCGGTTGACCGCGTACAGCCGGCCGGTGAAGCCGTAGGAGCGCAGGGCCAGCAGCGTCTCGCGGCCCACCCCGCCGGGGTGGTGCCCGGCGCCCACGACCGCCACGGCCGAGGGGGCGAGGACCGCGTGCAGGGAAGCCCGCTCCGCGACCCGGTCCCGGACGTCGATGGCCAGCTCGGCGGACTCGTCGGTGCCGGTGGTGATCCCGATGTCGACGATGCCGTCGGTGAACCGGGACCGGACCCGGCCGGTGAGGTCGCGGGCCACCTTGAGCATCCGCACGTTGCCCGGCAGCACCTCGCCGACCAGCTCGGTGATGCCGTGGTCGTGGGCGCGGACCGCCAGCTGCTCCAGCAGCAGCGTGCCGATGCCCCGCCCGCGCTGGTGCTCCGCCACGAACGCCGCGAACTCCGCGCGCCGGCTGCGGTCGCCGGTGCGCTCGTACGAGGCGACGCCGACGGGCCGGCCGCCCAGCACGGCGACGACGGCGACGTGCCGCTCGTCGTCGGGCCGCAGCAGCCGGTCCACCTCGGCGGCCACGGTGGACGTCCCGGGTGAGACGAAGAACCGCAGCCGCAGGCTCTCCTTCGACGCCTCGTCGAACACCGCGGCGATCCCGGCGCGGTCCCCGGCGCGGACCGGGCGCAGCGTCACGACCGCGCCGTCCGTGGTGAGCGCGTCGGCCCCGTCGCCGGGGTCGGCCGGGACCGGACCCCGGGCGCCCGCTTCGGCCGTTGTCATCGCGGCCACCTCCATCGGTCCGGGCCGGGTGATCGGGGACCCGCCCCGTCCTCAGCATCGACCCGGCGGGCGCCGTGCGGCAGGGCGGCCCGCCCCGGCCCGGGAGGCCGGAAGACCTTGATCCGGGCGGCCGCGCTCACGGGATCCAGCGGCGGCTGATCCGCAACGCCAGCCCCGGCACCAGCGCGACGGCGGCGCACGCGGCCAGCTCGGCCACGGTCAGGGCCTCGGTGCCCAGCAGCGTCTGCAGCGGGCCCAGCAGCACCCCGCCGACCTGCAGGACGGCGGACAGGGCCACCGCGCCCAGCAGCGACCAGTTGCGCTTCGTGCCGGGCTCCGGCACGGCCCGCACCGCCAGGGCCACCCCCAGCTGGGCCAGCCCGAGCACCACGAACATCACCGACTGCCACGGCCGGCCCAGCTGGTGCGCGGTCAGGCCGGCGCCCAGGACCACGGCCGCGACGACCGTCCCGCCGACCAGCACGCTGCGCAGCAGCCCGTCGCCCAGCACCGACTCCTGCGGCGAGCGGGGACGGCGGCGCAGCACGCCGGCCTCGGCCGGCTCGGCCCCCATCGCCACCCCGGGGATGCCGTGGGTGAGCAGGTTGACCCAGAGCAGCTGCCCGGGCAGCAGCGGCAGGGGCATGCCGAGGAACGGGCCGGCCAGCATCACCAGCAGCTCGGCGATGCCGCCGGACAGCGCGTAGCGCAGGAACCGGCGGATGTTGTCGTAGATCCGGCGGCCCTCGCCGATCGCGGCCGAGACGGTGCCCAGGTTGTCGTCGACCAGCACCAGCTCGGCCGCCTGCCGGGCCACCTCGGTGCCGCCGCCCATCGCCACGCCGATGTCGGCCCGCCGCAGCGCCGGCGCGTCGTTGACCCCGTCGCCGGTCATGGCGACCACCTCGCCGCGGCGCTGCAGCTCGGCGATGATGTCGAGCTTCTGCTCGGGCTGGATGCGCGCGAAGACCCGGGCCCGGTCGATGTCGTCCGCGGTCAGCGGGCCCCGGTCCCCGCGGGCGACCGGGTCGCCGGGGCCGAGGATGCCGAGCTGGGCGCCGATCGCGGCGGCGGTCGCCGGGTGGTCGCCGGTGATCAGGACCAGGCGTACGCCGGCCGCCTCGAACGCCGCGGCGGTGTCGTGGGCCGTGTCCCGCAGCGGGTCGCCGATGCCCACCAGGCCGAGCACGCGCAGGGCGGGCGGGTCGGCCGGGTCCGGCGCCGCCGTGACCGTGGCGGCGCTGATCGCCAACACCCGCAGCCCGTCGGTCGCCAGCTCGGCGGCCGCCGCCAGCAGGGCGTCGTCGGCGCCGGCGGCGAGCAGGCTCTCCGGCGCGCCCTTGGCGACCACCAGGAAGTCGCCGGAGCCGCGCCGGTGCACCGTGGTCATCCGCCGGGTGGCCTGGTCGAAGGGGTGCTCGGCGAGGCGCGGGGTGCGGGCCCGCTCGGGGCCGGGGGCCAGGCCGCAGCGGGCGGCCAGCGTGACCAGGGCCGCCTCCATCGGGTCGCCGGCGGCCGTCCAGTCCGCGCCGTCGCCGGCCGGCGGGATCAGCTCGGCGTCGTTGCACAGCAGCCCCGCGCGGGCGAGCCGGAGCAGGTCGTCGGGGACCGGCACCGGGCCGCCGGCCTGCCGGATCTCACCGCCGGGGGAGTAGCCGGCGCCCGTGACGGCGTAGCGCACGCCGTCGGCGGTGACGGCCTGCTGCACCGACATCCGGTTCTGGGTCAGCGTGCCGGTCTTGTCCGAGGCGATCACCGTCACCGAGCCGAGCGTCTCCACGGCGTGCAACCGCCGGGGGATGGCCCGGGTGTGGGCCATCCGCCGGGCGCCGAGGGCGAGCGCCAGGGTCAGCACGGCGGGCAGCGACTCCGGCACGGCGGCCACGACCAGGCTGACGGCGGTGATCGCCATCCGGGCGACGGGCTGGCCGGCCAGCACCCCGAGGGCGAAGACGACGCCGGAGACGGCGACGGCGGTGGCGCCCAGGGCCCGGCCGAGGCCGGCGATGCGCCGTTGCAGCGGGGTCGGGCCGGGCTTCGTCCGGGCCACCAGGGCCGAGATGCGGCCCAGCGAGCTGGCCGCCCCGGTGCGCACGACCAGGCCGGCGGCCCGCCCGGTGGTCAGCACCGTCCCGGCGCCGGCCGGCTCGCCGGCCTCGCGCCGCACCGGGACCGACTCGCCGGTCAGCGCCGACTCGTCGAAGCTGGCCCGTTGGGCGTCGGTCAGGTCCAGGTCGGCGGGCACGATGTCGCCCGCCTCCAGCCGGACCAGGTCGCCGCGCACCAGCTGCGCCGCCGGCACGATCCGGTCGGCGCCGTCGCGCACCACCCGGGCCTCGGGGGCGGCGAGCTGGTCGAGCGCGGCGATCGCCCGGTCCGCGCGGACCTCCTGGACCACGCCGATCAGCGTGTTGACGAACACCACCAGCACGATCACGGCGGTGTCGGGCAGATCGTCGAGCAGCGCGGTGACCACGGCGGCGACCAGCAGCAGCGCGATCAGGGGATCGGCCAGCTGCCGTCCGACGCGGCTCACCAGCCGGCGGGGCGCGGGCGCGGCCACCAGGTTGGGACCCTCGGCGGCCAGCCGGGCGGCCGCTTCGGCGCTGGTCAGGCCGTGGGTCGGGGCAACCGTGCTGGTGTCCACCGTCGGCTCCTCCGCTCCGTCGGGCATCCTCTCTCCAGGCTTTCGCGGATCGGTCCCGGGCGGCAGGGCCGTTCGACCTTGTTCACCGGGCGCCCGCTCGGGCACCCCGCCCTTGGCACCGGGCGCGCGGGTCGGTATGAAGTGAGGCATGATTCGTGTCTTCCTCCTCGACGACCACGAGGTCGTCCGCCGCGGCCTCGTCGACCTGCTGCACGCCGCCGGCGACATCGAGGTGGTCGGCGAGTCCGGCTCCGCGCAGGAGGCCACCCGGCGCATCCCCGCGCTGCGGCCGCACGTGGCGGTCCTCGACGCCCGGCTGCCCGACGGCAGCGGCATCGACGTGTGCCGCGACGTGCGGGCGGTGGACTCCTCGATCCAGGGGCTGATCCTGACCTCGTACGAGGACGACGAGGCGCTGTTCGCCGCGATCATGGCCGGCGCGGCCGGCTACGTGCTCAAGCAGATCCGCGGCACCGACCTGGTGGACGGCATCCGCCGGGTCGCGGGCGGGCAGTCGCTGCTCGACCCGGCGGTCACCCAGCGGGTGCTGGAGCGCATCCGCCACGGCGTCGAGCAGCCGCGCGAGCTGGCGTCGCTGACCGACCAGGAACGCAAGATCCTGGAGTACGTGGCCGAGGGGCTGACCAACCGCGAGATCGCGGGCCGGATGTTCCTGGCCGAGAAGACCGTCAAGAACTACGTCTCGAGCCTGCTGGCCAAGCTGGGCCTGGAACGGCGTACCCAGGCCGCGGTGCTCGCCACCCGGCTGCTCGGCGAGCACCCGCACTGACCGGCCGTCCGGGGCCCGGGGTCAGTAGACCGCCAGCCCGCGCGCCCGGAACTGGCCCCGCACCCGCTCGACGAGCTCGGCGGAGGGCGGCTCGGTGCGGGCGAGCGGGAAGTCGATGCCCAGGGCCGCGTACTTGGCGGCGCCGAGGCGGTGGAACGGCAGCACCTCGACCCGTTCGACGGTCGGCATGCCGGCCACCAGGTCGGCGACCGCCTCGACGTTGGCCGGGTCGTCGGTGAGCCCGGGCACCAGCACGAAGCGGATCCAGATCGGGATGCCGCGCTCGCCCAGCCGCCGGGCGAAGCGGATCGTCGGCTCCAGCCGGCCGGTCCCGGTCACCCGCCGGTAGGTGTCCGGGTCGCCCGACTTGACGTCGAGCAGCACCAGGTCGACCGCGTCGAGCAGGTCGTCGTCGGCCCGGTCACCGTAGAAGCCGCTGGTGTCCAGGGCGGTGTGCAGGCCCAGCGCCCGGCACCGGGTCAGCACCTCGCGGGCGAAGGCCGGCTGCTGCAGGGGCTCCCCGCCGCTGAGCGTGACCCCGCCGCCGGCCACCTTGATGAACCGCTCGTACCGGCGGATCTGGGTGACCAGCTCGTCCACGCCGGTCTGCTCGCCGTTGCGCTGGAACCACGTGTCCGGGCTGTGGCAGAACTGGCAGCGCAGCGGGCAGCCGGCGAGGAAGGCGACGAAACGGGTGCCGGGCCCGTCCACTCCGGTGGAGATGTCGAAGGAGTGGACGGAACCGGTCACCGGGGCGGTCATCGTGCTCACAGCGCACCGTGGAAGGTCCGCGAGATCACGTCGTGCTGCTGCTCGCGGGTCAGCCGGACGAAGTTCACCGCGTAGCCGGAGACCCGGATGGTGAGCTGCGGGTAGTTCTCCGGGTGGGCCATGGCGTCCTCGAGGGTCGCGCGGTCCAGCACGTTGACATTGAGGTGGAAGCCGCCGCCGTCGGTGTAGCCGTCGAGCACCCCGGCCAGGTTGGCGATCCGCTCCTCGCGGCTGTGGCCCAGACCCTCGGGGGTCACGGTGGTGGTCAGCGAGATGCCGTCGCGGGCGCTGCGGTACGGCAGCTTGGCGACCGACAGCGCCGCGGCGACCAGCCCGTGCTTGTCGCGGCCGTTCATCGGGTTGGCGCCCGGCGCGAACGGCTCGCCGGCCCGGCGGCCGTCCGGGGTGTTGCCGGTGTGCTTGCCGTAGACCACGTTCGAGGTGATGGTCAGCACCGACAGGCTCGGCTCGGCGCCGCGGTAGGCCGGCTGCCGGCGGATCTTGGTCATGAACCGCTCGACCAGCTCGACGGCGATCGCGTCGGCGCGGTCGTCGTTGTTGCCGAAGGCCGGGTACTCGCCGTCGACGGCGTAGTCGACGACCAGGCCAGTCTCGTCCCGCAGCGCCTTGACCTGGGCGTACTTGATCGCCGAGAGGCTGTCCACGGCGACCGAGAGCCCGGCGATGCCGGTGGCCAGGAAGCGGTGCACCGGGTGGTCGTGCAGGGCCATCTCGAGGCGCTCGTAGGCGTACTTGTCGTGCATGTAGTGGATGACGTTGAGCGCGTCCACGTACGTCTCGGCGAGCCAGTCGAGGGTACGGTCGAAGGCCGCGTCGACCTCGGCGTAGTCCAGCACGTCGGCGGTGACCGCGGGCATCGGGGGCGTGACCTGCTCGCCGCTGATCTCGTCGCGGCCGCCGTTGATCGCGTACAGCAGGGTCTTGGCCAGGTTGGCCCGGGCGCCGAAGAACTGCATGTCCTTGCCGACGCGCATGGCCGAGACGCAGCAGGCGATGGCCGTGTCGTCGCTGTAGGCGGGCCGGATCAGGTCGTCGTTCTCGTACTGGATGGCGCTGGTGTCCAGCGAGACCTGGGCGCAGAACCGCTTGAAGCCCTCCGGCAGCGCCGGCGACCACAGCACGGTCAGGTTCGGCTCCGGCGCCGGGCCCAGGTTGTACAGCGTCTGCAGGTAGCGGAAGCTGCTGCGGGTCACCAGGGGGCGGCCGTCCGTGCCGATGCCGCCGAGCGCCTCGGTCACCCAGGTCGGGTCGCCGGAGAACAGCTGGTCGTACTCGGGGGTGCGGAGGAACCGGATGATCCGCAGCTTGATCACGAAGTCGTCGATCAGCTCCTGCGCGGCGGTCTCGGTCAGCGTGCCCTCGGCCAGGTCGCGCTGCAGGTAGATGTCGATGAAGCTGGCGGTGCGCCCGAGCGACATCGCGGCGCCGTTCTGCTCCTTGGTGGCGCCCAGGTAGGCGAAGTAGAGCCACTGGATCGCCTCGCGGCCGGTGGTGGCCGGCCCGGAGATGTCGGAGCCGTACGCGGCGGCCATGGTCTTGAGCTCGCCCAGGGCGCGGATCTGCTCGGCCAGCTCCTCGCGGGCCCGGATCACGTCCTCCGACGACAGCTCGGCGTCCAGGGCGGCCTTCTGCTCACGGCGCTCGGCGATGAGCCGGTCGACGCCGTACAGGGCGACCCGGCGGTAGTCGCCGATGATCCGGCCGCGGCCGTACGCGTCGGGCAGCCCGGTGATGATGTGCGAGCGCCGCGCGGCCAGCACGTCGGCGGGGTACGCGTCGAAGACCCCGTCGTTGTGGCTCTTGCGGTGCCCGGAGAAGATGGCGCGCACCGTCGGGTCGAGCGCGTACCCGTATGCCTTGAGCCCGGCCTCGACCATCCGCAGGCCGCCGGCGGGCATGATCGCCCGGCGCAGCGGGGCGCTGGTCTGCAGCCCGACGATCAGCTCGTGGGAGCGGTCGATGTAGCCCGGCCCGTGCGCGGTGATGGTCGACGGGGTGTGCGTGTCGACGTCGTAGATGCCGCGCTCGCGCTCGTCGACGAACATCCGCTGCAGTTCCCGCCAGAGCCTCTCCGTGCGGTGCGTGGGCCCCGTCAGGAACGCCGCGTCGCCGGTGTAGGGCGTGACGTTGTCCTGGATGAACCCGGCGACGTCGATCGTCTGCTGCCAGGTCGTCCCGGTGAACCCGCGCCAGGCCTCTTTGCGTTCCTGCACCATGTCTCCTCCTCGTTCCTGCCTCCAGCCTGGCTGGTCGACACCGTTCTTGATCAGGGCCGAAGGTCCCGGGAGGACGAGCCTCCCGGGACCTTCGGGTGTGGGCGCGACGGTGTCGTCGACCCTGGGGGAAAGCGTTACGGCAACAGCACCAGGCGGGCGGGGACCCGGCCGGCCAGCACGTCCTCGATCGAGGCGTTGATGTCGTCGAGCCGGCGGCCCTCGTAGAGCACCTCGGTGCGCCCGGCCACGTGCAGCCGGAACACCTCGGCCAGGTCGGCCCGGGTGCCGACGATCGAGCCGATCACCCGGATGCCCTTGAGCACGGTCTGGAAGATCGGCAGCGACATCGCGTTGTCCTTGGGCAGCGACACCAGGATCAGCCGGCCGCCGCGGCGCAGGCAGGCGTGGGCCTGCTCGATGACCCGCGGGTCGGCGGCCAGCACCACGGCCACGTCCGCCCCGCCCAGCGCCTCGATGGCGGCCACCGGGTCGGTGTCCGCGGCGTTGACCAGGTGCGCCGCGCCGAGGCTCTTGGCCAGCGCCAGCTTCTCCTCGGTGACGTCGACCGCGATGGTCTCCCCGCCGAAGATCTGCGCGTACTGCAGGGCCAGGTGTCCCAGCCCGCCGATGCCGAAGATCGCCACCCGGTCCCCGGGCGTGACCCCGGCCACCTTGACCGCCTTGTACGTGGTGACACCGGCGCAGGTCAGTGGCGCGGCCACCGCCGGGTCGATGCCGTCGGGCACCCGGACGACGTAGCGGGCGTCGGCCGCGGCGTACTCGGCGTGCCCGCCGTCGATGGCGTAGCCGGTGTTGAGCTGGGCCTCGCACAGGGTCTCCCAGCCGGTGATGCAGTACTCGCACGTCCCGCACGCGTGGCCGAGCCAGGGGATCGCCACCCGGTCGCCGATGGCGTGCTCGGTGACGCCCGCGCCGAGCTGCTCGACGATGCCGACGCCCTCGTGTCCGGGAATGAACGGCGGGGTGGGCTTCACGGGCCAGTCACCGCGGGCGGCGTGGATGTCGGTGTGGCAGAGCCCGCTGGCCTCGATCCGGACCAGCACCTGCCCGGCCGCCGGCTCCGGCGTGGGCACTTCCTTGATCTCGAGGGGCCGGTCGAAGCCGGTCACCACCGCTGCGCGCATGACTCTTCCCCTTCCGCGTGATCTTGATTCGAGTCTCACCGCCGGCGCGCGCCGGTGGCAGGGCCGATGGGCCCGGCCGCCACGGGTCATGAGTCAGGGCTGCGGCACCAGCCGGCGGGTCCGGAGCGCCCGGGCCCACCAGGGCCGGGGCGCGCCGGAACGCAGCGGGGGCAGCGCGGTGCGCTTGACGCTGACCCAGCCGCCCGGGCCCATGGTCACCGTCCCGATGTCCGGGCGGCGCCGGCCGGCCGCGACCGCCACGGCGATCGCGACGGTGGCGGCGCCCGCGGCGGCCAGCGCCGCGCCGCCCAGCAGGGTCAGGTCGACGACGGGCCGGAACGCGGCGCCGTCCGGGCCGACGACCCACGCGCCGATCGGGCGTCCGCCGTCGGCCACCGGCAGGACGGTCACCGGGGCGGGCGCCGCGGTGGTCCGGCCGTCGAGCGCGGTGGTCGTGGAGGTGGTCATGACTGCTCCTTACCGACTGTCGGAGTTCTCCGCCGTGCCGGCGGCCCGGCCCGCCTCCAGCCGCGCCACGGGGACGCGGAACGGGGAGCAGGACACGTAGTCGAGGCCGGCGCGGTGGAAGAACTGGACCGAGGCCGGGTCGCCACCGTGCTCGCCGCAGACGCCGATCGTCAGGTCCGGCCGGGTGGCGCGGCCCCGCTCGACGGCGATCCGGACGAGCTCGCCGACGCCGTCGCGGTCGATGGTCTCGAACGGCGACACCGTGAAGATGCCCAGCGACAGGTAGCGGCCGAAGAACGCGCCCTCCACGTCGTCGCGGGAGAAGCCCCACGTCATCTGGGTCAGGTCGTTGGTGCCGAAGGAGAAGAACTCCGCGGACTGGGCGATGTCGCCGGCGGTCAGGGCCGCCCGCGGCACCTCGATCATCGTGCCGATCCGGATGGGCGGGATGCCCTCGATGCCGCGCAGCACGGACTCGGCTTCCGCGCGTACCGTCTCGAGCTCCGGCACCGCGCCGACCAGCGGCACCATGATCTCGGGCCGCGGGTCGCCGCCGGCGGCCACGCGCAGCGCCGCCGCCTCCGCGATGGCCCGCACCTGCATCGCGAACAGGCCCGGGACGACCAGGCCCAGCCGCACCCCGCGCAGGCCGAGCATCGGGTTGGACTCGTGCATCCGGCGGACCGCCGCCAGCAGCACGGCGTCGCGCCCCGGGTCCTCGCCCAGCGCCTCGGCCGTGGCCACCCGGGCGGTCAGGTCCTCCAGCGCCGGCAGGAACTCGTGCAGCGGCGGGTCGATGAGCCGGACCGTGACCGGCAGGCCGTCCATCGCCTCGAACAGCGCGACGAAGTCATCGCGCTGCAACGGCAGCAGGGCGGCCAGCGCCGCGTCGCGCTCGGTGTCGTCCTCGGCCAGGATCAGCCGCTCCACCAGCTCGCGCCGCTCGCCGAGGAACATGTGCTCGGTGCGGCACAGGCCGATGCCGGTCGCCCCGAAGCGGCGGGCCCGGGCGGCGTCGGCCGCGGTGTCGGCGTTGGCGTGCACGCCCAGCCGCCGGACCTGGTCCGCATGCGTCATCAGCCGCTGCACCGCGGCCAGCAGCGGATCGTCCCCGTCGGACAGTTCGCCCTCGAAGTACCGGACCACGGGGGAGGGGTGCACCGGCACGGCGCCCGGGTAAACCCGGCCGGTGGTGCCGTCGAGCGACAGCACGTCGCCGGCGCGCAGCACGGTGCCGTTCACGGTGACCGTCTCGGCGGCCAGGTCGATGCGCAGCTCCTCGGCCCCGCAGACGCAGGTCTTGCCCATGCCGCGGGCGACCACGGCGGCGTGCGAGGTCTTCCCGCCGTGGCTGGTCAGGATCCCCTGGGCGGCGATCATGCCGGGCAGGTCGTCCGGGTTGGTCTCCGGCCGCACCAGGATCACCGGCCGGCCCGCCGCGGCCGCGCGGGCGGAGTCGAAGACGATCTCGCCGACGGCCGCGCCGGGCGAGGCCGGCACGCCGGTGGTCAGCGGGGCCGGGGCGGCGGAGGTGTCGAAGCTGGGGAACATCAGGTGGGCCAGCTGCTCGCCGGTGACCCGCTGCAGCGCCTCGTCGAGGGTGATGGTGCCCTCGTCGATCAACTGCGCGGCGATGACGAACGCGGCGGCCGCCGTCCGCTTGCCGACCCGGGTCTGCAGCATCCACAGCTTGCCGCGCTCGATGGTGAACTCGATGTCGCACAGGTCGCGGTAGCGCTGCTCCAGCCGTTCCATGACCGACAGCAGCTCGCGGTGGCTGTGCGGGTCGAGCTTGGCCAGCTCGTCCAGGCCGACGGTGTTGCGGATGCCGGCGACCACGTCCTCGCCCTGGGCGTTCTGCAGGTAGTCGCCGTAGGCGCCGCGCTTGCCGGTGGCCGGGTCGCGGGTGAAGGCGACGCCGGTGCCGGAGTCCGGCCCCCGGTTGCCGAACACCATCGCCATGACGTTGACGGCGGTGCCCAGGTCGTGCGGGATGCGCTCCTGGCGGCGGTACAGCACGGCGCGTTCGGCGTTCCAGGACTGGAAGACCGACGTGACGGCGAGGAACAGCTGCTCGTGCGGCGCCTGCGGGAAGTCCCGGCCGGTGTGGGCCTGGAAGACCTTCTTGTACGCCTGCACGACGTCCCGCAGCTGCGCCACCGGCAGCTCGGCGTCGGTGGCGGCGCCCGCGTGGGCCCGCGCCGCCGCCAGCTCGGACTCGAACTCCGCGCCGGGCACGCCGAACACGGTCTTGCCGAACATCTGGATGAGCCGCCGGTAGGAGTCCCAGGCGAACCGCTCGTCGCCGCTCTGCGCCGCCAGCCCCCGCACGCTGGAGTCGGTCAGGCCGATGTCCAGGATCGTCTCCATCATGCCGGGCATCGAGAACTTGCCGCCCGACCGCACCGACAGCAGCAGCGGGTCCTGGGGGTCGCCGAGGGTCTTGCCCATCCGCGCCTCGACCAGCCGCAGGTGCTCCTGCACCTCGGCGAAGAGCCCGGCCGGGACGGACCCGGTGCGCAGGTAGGCGCGGCAGGCCTCGGTGGTGATCGTGAAGCCGGGCGGCACCGGCAGCCCCATCCGGGTCATCTCCGCCAGGTTGGCGCCCTTGCCGCCGAGCAGCTCCTTGAGCTCCTTGTTGCCTTCCGCGAAGTCGTACACATACCTGGCCATCCGGCTCACCCTCACTCGCTCGGTGCGTTCGTCGTGTCCTTCTGGTGGTACCGCCCGGCACGTCCCGGCCAGTAGGGCCGGACGTCCCGGCACGCCTACCCGGTCATCCGGTGATGAGCGCCAGGGCCTGGTCCGCGGAGCGGTCGAGGGCCTGGTCGGTGCGGACCGGCCGGGCCTGCGGCCAGGGATCCGCGTCGGCCGCCAAAGCGGTGGCGATGGACACGTCCGCGTCGGAGGCGTCACCCCTGCGCCGGCCGAGCCGGTCGATCACCGTGGCGGGCGCGGCGGCGCACCGCATCTCGACCACGGCGCTGTGCGTGCCGGCGCCCAGCGCGCGGGCCGCCTGCCGGTGTTCGGCGCGGGTCCACGACGCGTCCAGCACCACCGTCTCGCCGCGTTCCAGCAGCCGCCGGGCCCGCCCGGTCAGCTCCGCGTAGGTACGCTCGGTCCACGCGGGGGAGTAGATGCCCGCCCGGTAGGCGGCGGCCGCGCTCCGGACCGGCGCCAGCCCGGCCAGCTCCTTGCGGACGGGGTCGCTGCTGAGCACCACCGCGCCGAGCCGGTCGGCGACGCGCCCGGCCAGGGTGGTCTTGCCGGTGGCCGGCGGCCCGCCGATCAGGACCAGCCGCACGGTGCCCGCCCGCAGATGGCGCAGGGTGAGGTCGGTGTAGTCGCGCACGTCGCGGGCGGCGTCCTCGTCGCCCTGGGCGTGCCGCAGGCAGCCGACCTTGGCCCGGACGAAGGCCCGGTAGGCGATGTAGTGGTGCCGCAGCGCCGCCGGCGCGCTGTCGCCGCCGAACTCGGCGTACCAGTCGAGGAAGGACTGCGCGAGCCGGCCGGCGCCCAGATGCTCCAGGTCCATGGCCAGGAAGGCGGCGTCGTCGAGCACGTCGACGTAGCGCAGCCGGTCGTCGAACTCCAGGCAGTCGATCACCCGGGGCCCGTCGTCGAGGCAGAAGATGTCGTCGGTGATGAGGTCGGCGTGCCCGTCGACGATGTGCCCGCCGGCGACCCGGCCGGCGAAGAGCGGCTCGCGCCCGGCGAGGAACTCGTGGGTGCGGGCCTCGACCTCGGCCGCGGCGCTCGCGTCGAGCACCCCGCCGCGGAACGGCCGCAGCTGGGCGAAGGTGGCGTCCCAGCGCCCGAGCAGGGCCGCCCGGGTGCCCTCGGCGGAGATCGCCGGCCCGCGGTCGGCGCCGGCGTGGAACGCCGCCAGGAGCCGGGCCAGGCGGCGCAGGTCGCCGGAGACGTCGGCGCCCGCCCGGACCAGCGCCGACAGCTTGCGGTCGGCCGGCAGCCGGCGCATGACCACGAGGTGGTCGCACGGCCGGCCGTCCGGTCCGGACACGTCGGCCACGCCCAGGTAGACGCCGGGCGCCAGCCGGCGGTTCAGCTCGACCTCGCGGTGACAGACCGCCTCCCGGGCGGCGCGGTCGCGGAAGTCCAGGAAGCCGAGATCCACCGGCTTCTTCAGCTTGTAGACCCGGTCGCCGATGAAGAACAGCACGGCGGTGTGCGTCTCCAGCGCCGCTGTCCGCTCCGACGGTCCCATGGCGTCACCTCTCCGCGGCCCGTCGAGTCCTCCGCGTCTTCGAGCGTGCGCCCGCGCCGGCGTCCGCGCCCGGGCCGCAGCACCCGTTCCGTGAGGTCTTTGGACCCTGCCCCCGGCGGTCCCGGCGGCCGAGGCTGGAGACAGACGACAAAGCCTGGAGGACGACCATGACTTACCGCATCGCCATCAACGGATTCGGCCGGATCGGCCGCAATTACCTGCGCGCCCTGCTGGACAAGGACCTGTCGAACGCGGGCTTCCAGGTGGTCGCCATCAACGACCTGTACGACACCGGCACGCTGGCGCACCTGCTCGAGTACGACTCGACCTTCGGCCGCCTCGACGCCGAGGTGGGCCACACCGACGACGCGATCACCGTCGGCTGGCACACCATCCCGGCCTTCTCGCAGCGCTCGCCCGACCAGCTGCCCTGGGCCGACCTCGGGGTCGACCTGGTCATCGAGTCCACCGGCAAGCTGCGCACCCGGGACGACGCCGCGCTGCACCTCAAGGCGGGCGCCTCGCGGGTGCTGATCTCCTCGCCGGGCAAGGGCGTCGACGCGACCCTGGTCCCCGGGGTCAACGCCGACAGCTACGACCCGCTGCGCCACCAGATCGTCTCCGGCGCCTCCTGCACCACCAACTGCGTCGCGCCGCTGGTGAAGGTGCTGCACGAGGCGTTCGGCATCGAGCACGGCTACCTGACGACCGTGCACGCGTACACCAACGACCAGAACGTGCTGGACGCGCCGCACAAGGACGCCCGCCGGGCCCGGGCCGCCGCGGTGAACATCATCCCGACCAGCACCGGGGCCGCCAAGGCGGTGGGCCTGGTCCTGCCCGAGCTGGCCGGCAAGCTCGACGGCGTGGCGCTGCGCGTCCCGGTGGTCGACGGCTCGATCAGCGACCTGACCCTGCAGCTCGGCACCGAGGTGACCGCCGCGCAGGTGAACGAGGCGGTCGAGCGCTCCGCGGCCATCGGCGCGCCGATGCACGGCATCATCCGCTACACCGGGGCCCCGATCGTCTCGACGGACATCGTCGGCGACCCGGCCTCGTGCATCTTCGACGCCCAGCTCACCCAGGCGAGCGGCCGGCTGGTCAAGGTCTTCGGCTGGTACGACAACGAGTGGGGCTACACCAACCGGCTCGTCGATCTGACGAAGCTGCTGGCCGGAAAGAGGTGACACCGTGCGCGCCAAGGACATCATGACCACCCCGGTCCACGTCGTCTGGCAGAACGCACCCATCGAGAGCGCCGCCGAGCTGATGACGGGCAAGGCGGTCACCGCCCTGCCGGTGGTGGACGCCCAGGGCGCGCTGGTGGGCATCGTGAGCGAGGGCGACCTGCTGTGGCACCGGGTGCCCGGCGACCCGAGCGCGCACCTGCGCCGCGACGTGGACATGGCGCCGCAGCGCCGGCCGGGCACGGTGGCCGAGGTGATGGCCAAGGACCCGTACACGGCCACGCCGGATCTCGACGTGGCGGACATCGCCGAGGTGATGCTGCGCCACGACATCCGCAGCCTGCCGGTCGTGGAGGGCCGCGAGGTGATCGGCATCATCAGCCGCCGCGACATCCTGCGGGCCATGGTGCGCAGCGACGACGTCCTGGCCCAGGACGTCCAGCACCGCCTCGACGAGTACGCCGACGGCGCCCACGTCTGGACGGCCACGGTGCACGAGGGCGTCGCCACCGTCACCGGGCAGTTCCTCAACGACACCCAGCGTGCCGTGGTCACCGTGCTCGCCCGCACCGTCCCCGGGGTGAGCGCCGTGACCGTCGAGGAGACCACAGCATCATGAGCTGAGGAGCAGTCGTGTCACGAGACGTGCAAGGGCCGGCCGGACCGGTCGGCCCCGTCCTCACCGGCATCCTGGGCGCCGCTCCGGCCGAGTCGGCCCTGCGGTACGCCTTCGCCGAGGCCGACCACCGGGGCGCCGAACTGATCGTGACGCTGACCGGGGAAGTGCCGCCGGAGGACCGCGCGCACCAGCTCGACGTGGTGCGCCGGTGGGCGGACAAGTACCCCGGCGTCCGGTGCACCACCGCGGTCCGCCGGCGCATCGACCCGGCCGTGGTGCTCGTGGCCGCCTCGCGCGCGTGCGCGCTGCTGGTCGTCGAGCAGGCCACGGACCCGGCGGGCGCGGCGCTGGTGGACGCGGTGTCCCGCCGCGCCCACTGTCCGGTGGTCGTCACCGGAGAGGGCCACGACCATTGAGGACGGGCGCCCACGGGACCACGGCGAGCGGGCAGGCCGTGCGCCCGGCGAGCTGCCGGACGGTGCCGCCCAGGTGGACGCCGGCCGGCAGCCCGCCGGGCCCGGACGGCCGTCCGCGGGCCGCCACCACGAGCGCCGCGAGCTCGGCGCTCAGCGCGGCCAGCGCCGCCACCACGTCGCCGTCGTGCAGGATCTCGCGCTCCGCCGCCTCCGCCTCCGGGGTCGTGAGCTGCTCGTAGAGCACCTTGGAGAGCAGCCGGTCGGCGTCGGACATGCGCTCGTGGGACGCCCGGACGCCGTCCCACACGTGCACCACGCGCAGCGGCACACCCCGGTGGCGGGCCAGCGCGGCGGCGTAGCGGACGACGTCGTACCGGCCGGGGTCGTCGTCGACGGCTGCCGCCACCACCCCGCCGGCCGGCCCCGCGGCAGTGCCGCTGACCAGGACCGCCCCGGGCAGTTCGCCGTCGGCCGCGGCGGCGCGCACCTCGGGCCCGCCCGCCGTCCCGGCGGGTCGCCGCAGCAGGTGCCGCACGATCGCGGCGGCCATGTCGTCGAGGTCGGCGGCTCCGGCCGCCGGTCGCGTGACCGGTGTCAGCACGTTCATGACTCACCTCCGCACAGCGGGCCCCTCCGAACCGGGGATGCAGGTCACGACCAGCGTCCCCGGTCGCCGGCCCGCTGGGACAGGGCCGTTGGACCCCGATCGGGAGCCGTCCGGCGGCCGCGGACCGGGGTCCCCGCCGCCGGGACCATCGGCCCTGTCCGACCGGCGCGGACCGGGATGTGATGGGGCGAGACGACCAGCGCAGGAGGCCGGCGATGAACGACATCGGCACACAGCAGGCGCACCAGCCCGTATCGCGGGACACCGGCGAACCGGACGCGCCCGACCTGGTCGCCTGCGTGCGGGCGGCGACCACCGCGCCCTCGCTGCACAACAGCCAGCCCTGGCGCTTCCGGATCACCCCGTTCGAGGTCGATGTGTACGCCGACCCGCGCCGCCGGCTGGACGTGCTCGACCCGACGGGCCGCGAGCTGCTGATCAGCGTCGGCGCCGCCGTGTTCACCCTGCGGCTGGCCATCCGCGGCGCGGGCTACCTCAGCGACCTCAAGCTGTTCCCCGACGCCACCGAACCGGACCTGGTCGCCCGGGTCAGCGTGCGCCGGCCGATGGCGCCCACGCCGGCCGCGGAGGCGCTGATCGCGGCGATCCCGCACCGGCACACCAACCGGTGGCCGTTTGCCCGCTCGGTCGTGCCGGCCGACGCGGTGGAACGCCTGGCGGACGCCGCCCGCCGCGAGGGCGCCGTGCTGACGGTCGCCAACCCGGTCAGCCGCAACGCGATCCTGGGCCTGTCCCAGGAGGCCGACCGCGCCCTGCGCGCCAAGGGCCGCTACCGGGCCGAGCTGGCCCGGTGGACCAGCCCGCACGCGGGGCGGCGCGACGGCGTGCCGGTGACGGCGATCGGGCCCTGGGACGCCCTGGAGATGCTGCCCATCCGCGACTTCGGCCTGCTGCAGCCGCAGCTCGACCGGCCGGCCGCCCAGTTCGAGCCGTACCCCACCATCATGGTGCTGTCCACCGACGGCGACACCCGGCGGCACTGGGTGAACGCCGGGCAGGCCCTGCAGCGGGTGCTGCTGACGGCGACCTGGCTGAACCTGGCCACCACGCCGATCAGCCAGCCGGTCGAGGTGCCGGGGATCCGCCGGCTGCTCAGCGACGGCGGCGCCGGCAAGTGGGCGCAGATCGTGCTGCGCGTCGGGTACGGCCGTCCCGCCACGGGCACCCCGCGGCGCCCGCTCGCGGAGGTGCTGGTGCCGGACGGCAGCGAGCAGCCATGAGCCGGCCGGCCGCGGCGGGCGCGGTGCGGACGCCACCGCGGGCCCGGACGGACGACGTCCCGGCCGACCCGGACGTCCGCGAGCCGTTGACCGCCCTGTTCCGTGACCTGCGGACCTCGCCGGCCGGCCTGAGCTCCCGGGAGGCGGCCCACCGTCTGCAGGCGTACGGCCCGAACCAGTTGTCCCGGCGGACCGGCCGGCGCTGGCCGCGGGAGCTGCTGTCGCAGTTCACCCAGCCGCTGGCCGTGCTGCTGGCCGTGGCCGCCGTCCTGGCCTGGGCCAGCGGCAGCGCGGTGCTGGCGGTGGCGATCGTGGTGGTGATCCTGCTGAACGCCGGGTTCGCCTTCGCCCAGGAGATGCAGGCGGAACGGGCGGTGGAGGCGCTCGCCGCGTTCCTGCCGGCGACCGCCTGGACCGTACGCGACCGCAACCGCACCGAGATCCCGGTCAGCGAGCTGGTCCCCGGCGATGTCGTGATCATCACCGAGGGCGACCGGGTCTGCGCCGACGCCCGGCTGATCGACGGCGCCGTCACGGTGGACATGTCGGCCCTGACCGGCGAGTCGATCGCGGTCACCCGCTCGGCCGGGCCGGCCGGGGCCGGCGGCGCCCTGTTCGACGCCGCCGATCTGGTCTTCAGCGGCACCACCTGCATCGGTGGCGACGCCCGGGCCGTGGTGATCCGCACCGGCATGCACACCGAGCTGGGCCGCATCGCGGCGCTGTCGCAGCGCGGCCACGCCCGGCGCAGCCCGCTGGAGAACCAGGTCCGCCGGGCCACCTGGCTCATCGCCGTCGTCGCCGTCGTCGCCGGGGTGGCGTTCCTGCCCGCCGGGATCTGGGCCGGCCTGAGCTGGGGCGCGGCGATCAGCTTCTCCATCGGCCTGATCGTCGCCAACGTCCCGGAGGGCCTGCTGCCCATCATCACGCTGGCGCTGGCCGTCGGCGTCCGCGAGCTCGCCCGCAAGGGCGCCGTCGTGAAGCGCCTGTCGGCGGTGGAGACCCTCGGCTCGACCACCGTGATCTGCACCGACAAGACCGGCACGCTGACCGAGAACCGGATGCGCGCGACCCGGCTGTGGCTGGACGGCCGGGATGTCGCCGCCGTGCGGTCGGCGGAGGACAGCCCGGGCGGCCGGGTTCTCGCGGCGGCCGCGGCGTCCTGCACGACCGCGGACCCGGCGGGCGGCGGGGACCCCACCGAGCTGGCCCTGCTGCGCCTGGCCGCGGAGTTCGGCGTGCCCCGCGATCCGGCGGAACGGGACGCGGCCCGGCGGCGGCTGTTCCCCTTCGACGCGCACCTGAAGCGTATGTCCACCGTGGACGCCACGGCGGCCGGCCCGGCCGTGCACACCAAGGGCGCTCCCGAGATGGTGCTGGAGTGCTGCACCCGCGTCCAGGGCGCCGACGGCGGCAGCCGGCCGCTCACCGCCGGGCGGCGCGCCGAGCTCGGCCGCACCCTGGACGGCTACGCCGCCGACGGGCTGCGCGTGCTCGCCGTCGCCCACCGGCCGCTCGCCCCCGGCGAGGCCGAACCGGCCACCCGGGAGGACGCCGAGTCCGGCCTGATCCTGCTCGGGCTGATCGCCATGGTCGATCCGCCCCGCCCGGGGGTCGCCGAGGCGGTCCGCGACGCCCACCGCGCCGGCATCCGCATCCACGTGATCACCGGCGACTACGGGCCCACCGCGGCGGCCATCGCCCGCCAGGTCGGCATCGGGGCCGCCGGCAGCCGGATCGTCGGCGGCGCCGAGGTGGACCGCCTCGACGACACCGCCCTCGACGAGCTGGTGGCCGGCCGGGAGGAGATCGTCTTCGCGCGGTCCTCGCCGGAGGCCAAGCTGCGGATCTGCGAGGCGCTGCGGGCCAACGGCCACGTCGTGGCGATGACCGGCGACGGCGTCAACGACGCGCCGGCCCTGCGCCACGCCGACATCGGTGTCGCCATGGGCCGCTCCGGCACCGACGTGGCCCGCGAGGCCGCGACGATGGTGCTGACCGACGACCACTTCGCCACCATCGTCACCGCGGTCCACGCCGGCCGCCGGGTGTTCGACAACGTCCGCAAGTTCGTGCTGTACATCTTCGCGCACGCCGTACCGGAGGTCGTGCCGTTCCTGGTCTTCGCGCTCTCCGGCGGCGCCGTGCCGCTGCCGCTGACCGTGCTGCAGATCCTGGCCATCGACCTGGGCACCGAGACGCTGCCGGCGCTGGCGCTGGGCCGCGAGCCGGCGGAGCCCGGGCTGATGAGCCGTCCGCCCCGGCCCCGGACCAGCGGGGTCATCGACCGCAGACTGCTGCTGCGGGCCTGGCTGCTGCTCGGCGGCGTCTCGGCCGTGCTGGTCATGGGCGCCTACTTCGGCACGCTGTGGTGGGCCGGCTGGCATCCCGGCGACCCCACCGGGCCCGGCGCCGCGCTGCACCACGCCTACCTGCAGGCCACCACGGTGACCTTCGCCGGCATCGTGGCCTGCCAGATCGGCACCGCCTTCGCCGCCCGCGCCGACCGGGCGTCGCTGCGCGCCGTGGGCCTGCGCAGCAACCCGTTGCTGCTCTGGGGCATCGCCTTCGAGCTGGTCTTCACCGCCGCGGTCATCTACGTCCCGCTGCTGCAGCGGGTGTTCGGCACCGCGGCCCTCGGCCCGTCCCACCTCGCGCTGATCGCCGCGTTCCCGGTCGTGGTCTGGGGCGCCGACGAGATCGCCCGGTGGGTGGCGCGACGCTCCGCCGCTGAGCCGGCCTGAGCGTCTCGGA
>NZ_BOMQ01000096.1 GCF_016862275.1 Actinoplanes nipponensis
GTCCCGCCGCTCAGCCGGCCAGCACGTCCTCGAGGGCGCGCCGCGGGCTGGGCCGCCCCGGCCGGCCGTAGCCGATCCGCAGCGCCATCTGCGGGGAGCCCGACCGGCGCAGCGAGCGGCGCAGCTGCTCGCGGGCCGCCGGCACCTCGATCGGCTGCGAGATCATCGAGCACGCCAGCCCGAGGTCGACCACCGTCAGCAGCACGTGCTGCAGCGCCTGACCGGCGACGATCTGGTCCATCGGCAGGTCACCGCGGGTGCCGAGCACCCCGACCAGCGGCTCCGGCTCGAAGTCGCGCCCCGGCGTCCGCCGGCGCTCGGCGAAGGCCCGCTGCGGCAGCAGATCCTGCGGCTCGGAGGCCGGCGCCCCGGCCGTCACGGGCACGCCGTCCGGGGCGCCGTCGGTGTGCGACCAGGCGGTCAGCTCCGCCTGGTACGCCGGGTCGCGGCGCAGCACGCGGTCCGCGCTCTGCGCGATCTCGGCGAAGACGGCCAGCGGCGTCATGCCGACGAGCAGGTCGAGCCACGCGCCCTCGGCCCGCGCCGCCGCCAGCAGCTCGATCCGGGACTGCGACGGCACCGGGTCGGACCAGAACGGCTGGCGGTTGCTGTGCCGGTGGGGGACCGCCGCGGCCAGGGCCTCCTCGGCGTAGGTGGGCGGCCGGCGCGCGCCCGGGGTGAGCCGGGCGATCACCTGGGGCTCGGCGCCCCGGGGCAGCAGCGTGACCTCCGCCGGTACGCCCAGGGCGGCCAGGGCGACCCGCGCGTTGAAGGTCGCGGCGCCGCAGGCGATGCGCAGCGCCCAGCCCGCGCTGTCGGCCGCGGCGAGCTGGCGGGACTGGTCCGCGAGCACCTCGATGCCGCCCTCGCGCAGCCGGAACCGCCACGGCTGGCTGTTGTGCAGCGAAGGGGCCCGAATGGCGGCGGCCGCGGCCGTCCGTAGCTGGGCATCGTCGTAGGCAGACATGATCACCGTGGTCCCTGTGCGCTGATCTGGTGTCCGTCCACTCTGCCGGTCGGCGGTCCGGCTGATCAGGGCCGAAAGGCCCCAATGCGGCGTTCGCCGGGGCGTTTCCGCCGGGTCCCGGCCGGACGGGCCGGTCGGCCCTGGCCCACCGGCCGGCACGTTCCTAGCGTCGGTGGTGAGTGGAGGAGGTGCGACCATGAAGCTGTGGCGCGTGGATGACGTGATGACCCGCGAGGTGCTCTCGGTCGGCGTGGACACCCCGTACCGGGAGCTGGTCGACCTGCTGATCAGCCGGCGGGTGAGCGCCGTGCCGGTCGTCGACCGGCACGACCGGGTGACCGGCATCGTCTCGGAGGCCGACCTGTTGCACAAGGTCGAGGCGGCCGGCGGGGCCAGCCCCCGGATCTTCGACGCGTGGCGCCGCCGCGGCGACCGGGCGAAGGCCGGCGGCCGGACCGCCGCCGAGGTGATGACCACGCCGGTCGTGTCGGCCGAGCCGGGGCTGTCGCTGGCCGCGGCCGCCCGCCGCATGCAGCGCGAGCACGTCAAGCGGCTCCCCGTGGTGGACCAGCAGGGTCACCTGATCGGCATCGTGACCCGCAGCGACCTGCTGAAGGTGCACCGCCGGTCGGACAGCGAGATCTGCCGCGACGTGATGGACGAGGCCCTGCGGGACACCTCGGCCGACGCCGGCGTCCCCGTGCAGGTGTCGTGCTCGGACGGCGTCGTCACCCTGTCGGGACGCGTGCACTTCCGCTCGGCCGCCGAGCGGATCGCCGGCATCACCCGGCGCGTGCCCGGCGTGGTCGACGTGGCCGACGGGCTGACCTTCGACATCGACGACAGCATGATCACCGGCTCGGAGCGCGGCACGCCGTTCGGCGTCGCGTAGCCGGCCGGTCCGTACGGCCGAGGCGACAAGGAGGCTTTCCGATGAGGACCTGGACGGTACGGGACGTCATGACCACGGCGGTGGTCACCGTCGCCGAGCACGCCCCGTACCGCGAGGTGGTCGACCTGCTGGTGGGCAACCGGTTCAGCGCGGTGCCCGTCGTCGACGGGTCCCGGCGGGTGACCGGCGTGGTCTCCGAGGCCGACCTGCTTCGCAAGATCGAGTACGCCGGCGCTGAGGCGCCCCGGCTGTTCGAGGGCCGGCGCCGCCGCGGCGAACGGGTCAAGGCCACCGGCCGCACCGCGGGCGACCTGATGAGCGCCCCGCCGGTGACGGTCCTCGCCGGCACCTCCCTCCCGGCCGCGGCGCGGCTGATGGATGCCGAGGGCGTCAAGCGGCTCCCGGTCGTCGACGACGGGGGCCGGCTGGTCGGCATCGTCTCCCGCGGCGACCTGCTCAAGGTGCACCTGCGCCCGGACGACGAGATCCTGGCCGACGTCCGCTCCGGGGTGGTGCGGCCGTTCCTGGCCGACGACGCCGACCAGGTGCAGGTCACGGTCGAGGACGGCGTGGTCGTCCTGGCCGGGGTCGTCGACCGCTGGTCGACGACCGACATCGCCGAGCGGATGACCCGCCAGGTCGCCGGGGTGGTCGAGGTCGTCGACGAGCTCGAGTACGAGTACGACGACCGCGCCATCCTCGGCGCCGGCATCGCCTACGGGATCGCCTGACCGGCGGGGCCGTCCCGACGCTCACGGCCCCGGCGGCCCGGCGACCGCCGGCGGTTCGAGGCTGCGGCCGCCGCGGCCTCGGTCCGGCGATCCGCCCAGGCCGGCGACGTCCATCGCGCGCAGGATGTCGCCGGCGGTGAGCACGCCGCAGGGCCGTTCGTGGGCCACGACGACGGCGAGGCGGAACGGGTCGTTGAGCACCGGCGCCGCGTCGGTCAACGGGCTCTGCGACTGCACCGTGCGGATCCGGGCGGCGGGTACGGCGACGTCGCCGAGGCGGGTCTCGGCCCGGCGGGGCGCGGGGACCGCGGCGAGGGCGCCCAGGACGGCGAGGCCCGTCAGCCGGCCGTCGAGGTCGACGACCGGGTATGCGGGGTGCGGGTCCGCCGCCGCGGTGCCGGCGATGAAGGCGGCGACACTCTGTCCGGTGTATCCGCACACCGGCGGGGCGGACATGACCTGCTCCACGCGGACGCCGGCCAGCGTGGTGGTCAGCCGCAGGCTTGCCGCCTCAGCGCGGGCGGCGGTGGTGAGATACCAGCCGATCAGGGCCGGCCACAGGCCGCCGAGGTGGCCCGTGACGACCGTGACGGCGATCCCGGCGGCGGCGATCAGGAGGCCCAGCCCGATCCCGGCCCGGGTGGCCGCGCGCCGGCCGAGGTCGCGGTCGCCGCTGACCCGCCACACGACCGCGCCGAGGACCCGGCCGCCGTCCAGCGGCGCGCCCGGCAACAGGTTGAACGCGGCCATCAGCGCGTTGACCACGGCCAGCCAGCCGAAGCCGACCGAGAGCAGGCGCAGGCCGCCCCACGACGTCAGCACCGTCGCGCCGGCGAACGCGGCGGCCGCGCCCAGGCTGGCCAGCGGGCCGGCCAGCGCGATCAGCAGGCCGGCGCGGGGGTGCGGCGGCTCGCCGTCCAGCTCGGACACGCCGCCCAGCAGCCAGAGGGTGATCGCGCGGACCTCGACGCCGTAGTGCCGGGCGGTCAGGGCGTGGCTGAGCTCGTGCCCGAGCAGGGCGGCCAGGAAGAGCCCGGCCAGCCCGGTGCCGGCCAGCCAGTACGCCGGCGCCCGGTAGCCGTCGACGGCCCCGGGCAGCAGCACGGTGGCCAGGCCCTGGACCAGTAGGAGCAGCACCAGCAGGACCGACCAGTGCACGCCGACCGGGATGCCCCCGACCCGGCCCAGCCGGATGCTCTGGCGCATGGTGACCGCCTCCTCACCTCACCGTGGTGGCGTCCCCGGGACTCCGCCAGGGCCGGGAGTCCCGGCCGGGGGTGCCGGTCGGCGGGTCCGGGGACGTCCCGCGCCCCCGCCGGGTCGTTCAGCTCTACCGTGCCGGCCCGGGCGGCGTCACAGTGGAACGATGAGTCCCACCACCGGGCCGGCCGGGGACCTCTTCGAGTCGCTGGCCCGCACCGCCGACGCCATCGCCGACACGGCCGAGCGGAGCGCCCGCGTGCACGACGCCGCCGTGGGCCGGCTGCCGGGCGCCGCCGAGCACGCCCGGCGGGAACGCCGGCTCGCCGCGGCGGAGCGCGCCGCGGCCGAGGCGTTCCGCCGCCACGAGATCCCCTCCCGCGCGGTGACCCAGGCCATCCGGGACTGCGGACACCAGGCGGTCGATGACAGCTGACCGGGCGTCCGGTCAGCAGATGCGCGGGAGCTGTTCGCCGCCCGCCGGCCAGCACCCGGTCCACGACGGCGATCGCGACCAGGTCGCAGGGGCGCACGCCGAGCAGTGCGTACCGGCGCCGCTGCGCGCGCCGGAGGCGAAGGTCCCGCCGGTGACCTTGTCCCGGCGACGGGCCGGACGCCTCTGGGCCACGGACCGCCGGTTGCCGCATGGTGGAGAGGCGGGCCCCCGTTCCCGTCGGCGGGCCGCCGCGCGGACACCCGGGGTGGTGACGGCGATGAGAAACACGGAGATCACCGCATTGATCGAGCGCTGGACGGCCGACGGCGTGGTCACCACCGAACAGGCCCGGCGGATGAGCGCCGACGTGCCGCCGTCCGTGCGGCGCGGGTCGCTGCTGCCGGAGGGCCTGGGCTATCTCGGCGGCGCGCTCGTCGCCGTGGCGTTGTCCCTGGCGACCGGGTGGTACTGGGCGGACCTGGGCCGGGCCGGGCGGCTCGCGGTCGTGGGCGGCGCGGCCGTCGCTTTCGCGGTGGCCGGTGCGGCCGTGCCGGCAGGAACGGCGGGGGTCGCTCGGCGGCTGCGGGCGGTGCTGTGGGCGCTGGCCTGTGCCGCCCTGTTCGGCTTCCTGGTGCTGCTGGCCGACGACTCCTTCGGCTGGAGCGGCCGGACGGCCCTGTCGTTCGCGGCGGCGCTGGTCCTGCCGTGCGCCGGCGCGCTGTGGGCGCTGCACCGGAACCCGCTGCAGCACGTCGTCACCTACGTGTCGTTCGTGGTGCTGGCCGCGTCCCTGGTGGCGCTCCTGCCCTCGGCGGGGGTCCTGCCCGGGGTGGCGGCCGGCGCCGCGGGCTGGGCGTGGGGCCTGCTGGCCTGGGGCGGCGTGGTCCGGCCGCGGCAGCTGGGCCGCGCCCTGGGCGCGCTGGGCGCGGTGGCCGGCGCCGTGGCGGTGGCCGGCGAGGGCTGGGGCGTGGCGCCCGCGGTGGCCACCCCGGCGCTGCTGATCGCCGCCGCCGTGCTGATGCGGGACGTGGTGGTGCTGGCCATCGCGGCGGTGGGCACCGTGCTGGTCGTCCCGGGGATCGTCACCCGGTACTTCCCGGGCGCCATCGGCGCGGCGCTGGCGCTGCTGGCGGCCGGCCTGCTGCTGGTCGTCGTGGCCGTGCTGACCGCGCGACGGCCACGACCGCCGCGCGCCGCCGCCGCGCCCGCCGGCGTCCGCGACTGGACCGTCGGCCCGGCCCGGATCGCCGTGGCCGGCGCGGCCGTCCTGCTCGCCGCGACCACCGTCATCGTGGTGATCGCCGGGCGGTGACCGGCCGCGCCGGACCCGGGACCGTCAGACGACCCGCAGCGTGGCCGAGACCCCCAGGTTGCCGCCGCCACAGCGCAGCCCGATGTCGTACGGTCCGGGCGGCGTGCCGGCCGGCACCGTGTAGGTCGTCCGGAAGCGCCCGGAGCTGTCCCGCGTCACCGCCGGACCGAAGCCCTCGGGCGGGAACAGCGGCGAGGTCAGGATCGCCTCGTTGTCCAGCGGGCAGGCCAGCGGCCCGCTGGTCGGGACCAGCCCGGTGAAGACGACACGGCCGCCCGCCCGTACGACGGGTGGCCGCACGGAAAGGCGGACGCGCCGGTCGCCGGCCGGGATGCCGAGGTCCGGCAGGACGATCCGGGCCGGGCCGGTGGTGATCGCGCCGACGCCCGGCCGGATCGGGTGGTCGCCGAACACCATCACCAGCGGGCCGTACCGGACCAGGTAGGCGGGGCCGCCGTCAGCGGTGGTCAGCAGCCGGCCGGCGCCGTGGTAGAGCCGGTCCACCTGGTCGAACGACATGCCGACCCGGGCGCCCACGGCGGTGCGGACGGCGTCGGTGGCGGTCTCCAGCACCGCCAGGCGGCCGCCGATGAACGTCAGCAGCAGCTCGCCCGGCCAGTCACCGAGCGAGGTGACCACCTGCCGGCCGTCGGCGTCGGGGGCGGCCGGTTCGGTGACGAGCCCGGCCGCAACCAGCGGGGCGAGGCGGCCACCGAGCCGGTACGGGCCCGCGCCGAGCACGGTCAGGACGTGGTCGGCGGCCACGGGGGCCGGCGCGGCCGCGGCCGGCGTCCCCACCCCGGCCAGGACCGCGGCCCCGGCGAGCACGAGGACGGCGGCGGAACGCAGCACGGTACGACAGCGGAAGAACATCGGGACATCACCTCGCCGGATCGACGGCAGGACGGGTACGCGACGGGCCGGGCCCGGCGCATCTCCTCAGCGTCTTCGCGGCGCCGGGCCGCCGTCAGGGGCGGAAGTCCCGAACCGGCCGGGTGACCCCGCGTGGCGGCAGCGGCGCACCCGGGCCGACGGTATGATCGGGCGGTTCCGGGCGAGCACGAACAGGCGGGCAGCACGATGGTCGATCGCATCGCCGACATCTGGGGGCCCCGCACGCCCCACCCCCGCGGGACGGTCTGGCCGGCCCGGGTCGACCAGCACCTCGAGGACGGCCTGACCGACGCGGACGTGGACCGGTGGGTCCCGAGCGCCTGTCTGCTGTGCAGCAACGGCTGCGGGTGCGACATCGCCGTCAAGGACGGCCGGATGGTCGGCGTCCGCGGCCGGGCCACCGACGTGGTCAACCACGGCCGCCTCGGCCCCAAGGGCCTGTACGGCAGCACCGTGTGGGCGCGCTCGCCCGATCGCCTCACCCGGCCGCTGGTCCGGGAGAACGGCCGGCTGGTGGAGACCGACTGGGACACCGCGATGGGCCGGATCGTCGAGGTCTCCCGGCGGCTGCTGGCCGAGAAGGGGCCGCTGTCGCACGGCTTCTACACCAGCGGTCAGCTGTTCACGGAGGAGTACTACACGCTCGCGGTGATCGGCAAGGCCGGCATCGGCACGCCGCACATGGACGGCAACACCCGCCTGTGCACGGCGACCGCCGCGGCCGCGTTCAAGGAGTCGTTCGGCGCCGACGGCCAGCCGGGCTCCTACACCGACATCGAGCACTGCGACGCGATCTTCCTGTACGGCCACAACATGGCCGAGACGCAGACCGTGCTGTGGGCCCGGATCCTCGACCGCACCCGCGCGGACGACCCGCCCGCGATCGTCTGCGTCGACCCGCGCCGTACCCCGGTCGCGGCTGAGGCCGCACGCACCGGCGGGGTGCACCTCGCGCCCCGGGTCGGCACCAACCTCGCGCTGATGAACGGCCTGGTCCGCGAGCAGTTCGTCAACGGCTGGGTGGAGGAGGAGTGGGTCCGGCGGCACACCCTCGGCGTCGACGACCTGCGCGCCGCCGTCGAGCCCTACCCGCCCGAGGAGGTCGCCCGGATCTGCGGCGTCGACGCCGGCGACCTGCGCCGCGCCGCGCGCATCTTCGGCACCTCCGGGTCCGTGCTGTCCACCGTGCTCCAGGGCTTCTACCAGTCGCACCAGGCCACCGCCGCGGCCGTCGCGGTGCACAACCTGCACCTGCTGCGCGGCCAGCTCGGCCGGCCCGGCGCGGGCGTCCTGCAGATGAACGGCCAGCCCACCGCGCAGAACAACCGCGAGTGCGGCGCCGACGGGGACCTGCCGGGCTTCCGCAACTGGGACAACGAGGCGCACGTCCGCGAGCTGGCCGCCCTGTGGAACGTCGACCCGCTGGTCATCCCGCACTGGGCGCCTCCGACGCACGCCATGCAGATCATGAGCTACGTCGAGGAGGGCTCCATCGGCCTGCTGTGGATCTCGGCGACCAACCCGGCGGTCTCCATGCCGGAGTCCGCGCGGATCCGCCGCATCCTGGCCGGCGAGCAGTGCTTCACGGTGGTGCAGGACCTCTTCCTCACCGAGACGGCGCGGCTGGCCGACGTGGTCCTGCCGGCGGCCGGCTGGGGCGAGAAGACCGGCACCTTCACCAACGTCAACCGCACTGTGCACCTGTCGCAGCAGGCGGTCGACCCGCCCGGCGAGGCCCGCAGCGACCTGGACATCTTCCTGGCCTACGCGGCGGCGATGGACTTCCGTGACGCCGACGGCCGCCCGCTGATCCGCTGGCGCACCCCGGAGGAGGCGTTCGACGCCTGGCGGGAGGCGACCCGGGGCCGGCCGGTCGACTACACCGGCCTGTCGTACGCCAGGCTGCGCGGCCCCACCGGCATCCCCTGGCCGGTCAACGAGGACGCGCCGGAGGGCACCGACCGGCTGTACGCCGACGCCGAGTTCCCGACCGCCACCGACTACTGCGAGACGTACGGCCACGACCTGCTGACCGGCGCGGCCGTCACCGAGCAGGAGCACCGGGCCCTGCGCCCGGACGGCCGCGCGTTCCTCAAGGGAGCGGCCTGGACGCCGCCGCACGAGGAGACCAGCGACGAGTATCCGCTGCTGTTCACCACGGGCCGGACCGTCTACCAGTTCCACACCCGGACCAAGACCGGGCGGTCGCGGGCCCTGCACGAGGCCGCGCCGGACGCCTGGGTCGAGCTCTCCCCGGCCGACGCCGCCGGGCTCGGCATCGCCGAGGGCGACGTGGTCCGGGTCGAGTCGCCCCGCGGCGCCGTCGAGGTACGCGCCCGGATCGGGCAGGTGATGCCCGGGGCGGTGTTCGCGCCGTTCCACTACGGATCGTGGGACCTGGACGGGGCGGCCGCGGGGGAGCGCCGGCAGGCCAACGAGCTGACCATGACCGTCTGGGACCCGGTGTCCAAGCAGCCGTACTTCAAGACCGCCGCCTGCCGGGTCACCAAGGTGCGCGACGGCGACGGCCCGGCCCCGGCCCCGACGACCGCCGCGTCGGCGCCGGCCACCGGCCGGCTGCCCGGCACGGCCGGCGGCGCGCCCACCACGAGCCGCGTGGTGCCCACCCCGGACTACCCGAACGACCCCGCCGGAGGCCGCTGATGGCGTTGGCCACCTATCTCGCGCTGGCGCACCGCAGCGAGCGGACGCTGGCCGAGTCGCTGCGGGTCGTCGGCGCCGGCCAGGCCGGCCACCCCGACGTGCTGTTCACCTGTGAAGCGCTCGCGGCGTTCAGCGACGAGCACGTCCGCCGGCTCACCCCGATCGTCGAGCGCTACGGCGAGCAGCGGCACGGCGGCGACGTGGCGGAGCCCGAGCGGCTGCACGCCGACGGCCTGGCCCAGGTCCGCTCGGGCCCGGTGGGCCTGCTGCGCGACCTGCAGGACCTGCACGTGCTCGGCACGCTGGTGCAGACCACCTGGACCGCCATCCTGCAGGCCGCCCAGGGGCTGCGCGACCGGGAGCTCATCGCCGTCGCCGAGCAGGCCGGCGGGGAGACCGCCCGCCAGTTGTCCTGGCTCAACACCCGCCTGAAGGAGGCCGCGCCGCAGGCGCTCATCGTCGG
>NZ_BOMQ01000097.1 GCF_016862275.1 Actinoplanes nipponensis
GGCCGACAAGCGCGTGGCGACCCTGAACCGGATCGAGACGGCCATCGGCCGCAACGCGCCGCGGCCCGAGGGCCTGGAGAAGTTCGCCACCTGCTCGCTGAACGGCTGACCGGCCGACCGGCCGACCGGCACTGAGCACTGTCGTTGACGGGGTCACCGCTCGCGGTGGCCCCGTCAGGCTGTCAGCAGCTTGCGCAGTTCCCGCCGGGCCTGGTGGATCCGGGACTTCACGGTGCCCTCCGGCACGTGGTGCAGGACCGCGATCTCGGCGTAGCTCAGGCCGAGCACGTCGCACAGCGCCACCGCCTCGGCCAGCTCCGGGCGCAGCCGGGCCAGGGCGTCGATGAGGTCCAGCCGGGTCGTGGCGACCACGCTGACCCGGCGTGGGTCCGCCACGTCGGCCAGCCCGTCGGCGCCGGCGGTGGGGCCGGCCGGCCCGGACCGGCGGTACGCCGAGCGGGCCCGGTTCATGGCCAGGCGGTACATCCACGTGCGGAACGCGCTGCGGCCCTCGAAGCGGGGCAGGCCACGGGCGACCGCCAACAGCGTGTCCTGGCACGCCTCCTCGGCGTCCTCGCGGTTGGGCAGCAGCCGCGCGCACACCCGCAGCACCTCGGGGCGGACCGTCACGAGCAGCACGTTGAGGGCGCCGATGTCGCCGGCGGCGGCGATGGTGGCCAGGTGGTCGAGGTCCGGTTTCGGCATGGCGTGATGCCGTCCTCTCGGTGCTCGGTATGCATCCGCACGGGGTGGCTCAGAGTGAACGACCCATGCCACTTCCGTGAAAACGGACAAGTCGCGTGACCGACAGCCGTGAACCAGCGCGCCCGGCCGGTGGACGAACCAAGCATCAGTCCACCGAGAAACGGAGCTCGTCATGCCTGCAGTCACCACACCGTCCCGTCGCCGCACCGCCCTCCGGCTGGCCGTCGCCGCGGCGCTCTCCGGGGCGCTCGTCGCCACGGGCGCGCCGTCCGCCGGGGCGGCCCCGGTCGCGTCCGACGCCTCCCGGCCCGCGGCGCTCAGCCCGGTCGCGCACCACCGGGCGGCCCCGCGCACCGTTCCCGCTTCGGCGCTGCTCCAGCCGGCCGACCTGGGTGGGGCCGGGACCACGGCGGTCACCGACGACTACTGGGCGGCGCTGCAGCCGCCGCAGCCCTGCGGTCCGTACCCGTCCGCCCGGCTGCGGCGCGCGGACCGGGCGGTTCAGGCGATGATCGGCGTGGACGACCGCCCGACGGTCGTCGTCAACGACGTCGCGATCTACGCCGCCGACGGGGCCCACCGGTACCTGCGCCAGCTGCGCCGGGCCGTGGCCGGCTGCGGACCCGGCTGGGCGGTGCTGGCCACCGGAGTGGCCGGCGACGAGTCCGTGCTGCTGCGCCACCGGGAGCACATCGACTACGCCGACACCGACAAGGACACCTACGTGGTGGTGGCCCGCACCGGGCGCGCGCTGGTGGTCGTGGCCGACACCGGCTGGGAGACCGCGGACGGGCACGAGGCCGTGGTGCGCGACCTGGCACCGGTGGCCGTCGGGCGGGCCGCCGTGGTCTCCGGAGGCTAGCCCTCAGGACGCCGCGGCCTGGAGCGCCCAGGCGACCGCGAGCGGATTCTGGTACTCGCGCCACCGCGCGATCCGTCCCTCCCGGACGGTGAGCACGCCGATGAACGGGGCCGCGGCGGACACCCCCGTCGCGGTCATCGTCGCGGCCAGCTCGTACTCCACGACGATGGTCGCCGGGTCGGCGGTGTCGTGCACGGCCCGGGTCCGGCAGTCGTCGAAGCGGAACGGCAGGTCCGCGTGGCCGGCCCGGACGAAGGCCAGGACCGCGTCGCGGCCGGCGATCCGGGCCGGCCGCCCGGGCGCCGCGAACGGCATCTCCAGCACCACGTCGGCGGTGAGCGAGTCCTCGTCGAACGTGGTCTCGTTGGCGATCCAGTGCGCCCGCATGCGCGCGAAGACCTCACGGGGATCCATGGCTGCCTCCCGGATAAGCTGAGTACCGACTCGACTTAATATAGTGAGTCTGGACTCATTTTGCTAGGAGGCCGCGTGCGGGCGGACGCGCAGCGCAACCGGGAACGCATCCTCGACGCCGCCGAGGAGGTCTTCGCCCGGCACGGCGCGGCGGCGTCCACCGAGGAGGTGGCCCGCCGGGCCGGGGTCGCCATCGGCACGGTCTTCCGGCACTTCCCGGCCAAGGACGACCTGCTGACGGCGATCCTCAAGCGCCTGCTGGCCCGGCTGGCCGAGGACGCGGCGGCGCTCGGCGGGGCGGACGGCCTGCACACGTTCTTCACCCGGCTGGTCGCCCGGGCGGCGGCCCGGCGCACGGTGGTCGGCCTGGCCGGCGTCGACGTCCCGGAGGCGGTCGGCCGGCTCGGCGACGCCGTGGGCGAGCTGCTGCGCCAGGCCCAGGCCGCGGGAACCGTACGCCGTGACGTGCAGCGGCCCGAGGTGATGGCGCTGCTGGTGAGCGTCTGCCAGGGCGCCCTGCACGGCGGCTGGGACGAGGACCTGCAGGCCCGGACCCTGGCCGTGGTCTTCGCCGGCCTGGCCGCCTGACGGTGCCGGCGGCGACCGGCGGTCCCGCGGATGCGCCCGGCGGGCCGCACCCGGGGACCGGCCGGTCAGCGCACCCGCAGCGGCACCACGTCCGGCGCGCCCAGCCGGGCCGCGTCCGCCGTCTCGTCGTCCGGCTGCTCCTGCGAGGCGCGTTCGGCCGCCACCCGCAGCCGGTAGTGCTCGATCTCCCGGTCGCGCTGTTCGTCCGTCCAGCCCAGCACCGCGCCCATCAGCTCCGCGGCCACCGGCGCCGCCGCGATCCCGCGGTCGAACGTCTCGATCGAGATCCGGGTACGCCGGGTGAGCGCGTCCTCCAGGTGCCGGGCGCCCTCGTGGCTGGCCGCGTACGCGAACTCCGCCCGCAGGTAGTCCTCCGCGCCCTCGACCGGGCCGGCCAGGTCCTTGTCGGCGGCGATCAGGTCCAGCACCTCGTGCGCCAGGGCGCCGTAGCGACCCAGCAGGTGCTCGATCCGGGCGACGTGCAGGCCGGACTCCTCGGCCAGCAGCCGGCGCCGGTTCCACAGGGCCGGGTAGCCGTCCGCGCCCAGCAGCGGCACCCGCTCCGTGCAGGAGCGGGGCACCGAACGGCCCAGCCCGTGCACCGCGGCGTCCACCGCGTCCTTGGCCATCACCCGGTACGTCGTGTACTTGCCGCCCGCCACCACGACCAACCCCGCCTGCGGGCTGGCCACGGTGTGCTCGCGGGACAGCTTGGAGGTCGACTCCGACTCCCCGGACAGCAGCGGGCGCAGCCCGGCGTACACGCCCTGCACGTCCGTCCTGGTCAGCGGGGTGGCCAGCACCTTGTTGACCAGGTCGAGCAGGTAGTCGATGTCGGTGCTGGACGCGGCCGGGTGCGCCTTGTCCAGCGCCCAGTCGGTGTCCGTGGTGCCGATGATCCAGTGCCGGCCCCACGGGATGATGAACAGCACGCTGGTCGGGGTGCGGCTGATCAGCCCGGTCGAGGACTGGATCCGGTCGCGGGGCACCACCAGGTGGATGCCCTTGGAGGCGCGCACGTGGAACTGCCCGCGCTCGCCGACCAGCGCCTGGGTGTCGTCGGTCCACACCCCGGTGGCGTTGATGACCTGCTGGGCGCGTACCTCGAAGGTGCGGTCGTGTTCCAGGTCGTGCACCCGGACGCCGGTGACCCGCTCGCCCTCGCGCAGGAAGCCGACCACCTTGGCCCGCGAGGCGACGTGCGCGCCGTACGCGGCGGCCGTGCGGGCCAGGAACATGGTGTGCCGGGCGTCGTCGAGCTGCGCGTCGTAGTACTGCAACGCGCCGACCAGCGCGTCGCGGCGCAACGCCGGGCCGGCCCGCAGCGCGCCCCGGCGCGACAGGTGCCGGTGCCGGGGCAGGCCGGGGGCGGCCGCGGCCATCGTGTCGTAGAGCAGCACCCCGGCGCCGGCGTACAGGCGCTCCCAGCCGCGGTGCTGCAGCGGGTAGAGGAACGGCACCGGCCGGGCCAGGTGCGGCGCCAGCCGGGTCAGGATGAGGCCGCGCTCCCGCAGGGCCTCGCGGACCAGGCCGAAGTCCAGCATCTCCAGGTAGCGCAGGCCGCCGTGGATGAGCTTGCTGGACCGGCTGGACGTGCCCGAGGCGAAGTCGCGCGCCTCCAGCAGGCCGACGGACAGGCCGCGGGTGGCGGCGTCGAGGGCGCAACCGGCGCCCACGACCCCGCCACCGACGACGAGCACGTCGACCTCGTCGCCGGCCAGGGCGGTCAGGGCCGCCTCCCGGCCGTGCGGGGAGAGCGTCGTGTCAGTCAACGTCGACCCAATCGAGAGTGCGCTGGACGGCCTTCTTCCACTGGCCGTACCCCTTCTCGCGCTGGTCGTCCGTCCAGGACGGCTGCCAGCGCTGCGATTCGTTCCAGTTCTCCCGCAGCTCGTCGGTGTTCTTCCAGAAACCGACCGCGAGCCCGGCGGCGTACGCGGCGCCCAGCGCGGTCGTCTCGGCCACCACCGGCCGGCTCACCGGCACGCCCAGCACGTCCGCCTGGATCTGCATGCACAGGTTGTTGATCGTGATGCCGCCGTCCACCTTGAGCACGTCCAGCCGCACCCCCGAGTCCTGCTCCATCGCCTCGACCACGTCGCGGCTCTGGTAGCAGATCGACTCCAGGGTGGCCCGGGCCAGGTGGGCGTCGGTGTTGAACCGCGACAGCCCGACGATCGCGCCGCGGGCGTCCGAGCGCCAGTACGGCGCGAACAGCCCGGAGAACGCCGGCACGAAGTACACCCCGCCGGAGTCCGGCACCGAGCGGGCCAGGGTCTCGCTCTCGTCCGCGGAGTTGATGACGTGCAGCTGGTCGCGCAGCCACTGCACGGCCGAGCCGGTCACCGCGATCGAGCCCTCCAGGGCGTACACCGGGGCGGAGTCGCCGAACTTGTAGCACACGGTGGTGAGCAGGCCGTTGTTCGAGCGGACCAGCTCCGTGCCGGTGTTGAGCAGCATGAAGTTGCCCGTGCCGTAGGTGTTCTTGGCCTCGCCGGGGGCGAAGCAGACCTGGCCGAACATGGCGGCCTGCTGGTCGCCCAGGTCGCCGGTGAGCGGGACGTCGCCGCCCAGCGGGCCGGGCGCGTGGGCCATGCCGTAGGTGTTGGGGTCCGACGACGGCCGGATCTCCGGCAGCATCTGCCGCGGGATACCGAAGAACGACAGCAGCTCGTCGTCCCACTGCAGGCTCTCCAGGTCCATCAGCATGGTGCGGCTGGCGTTGGTCACGTCGGTGATGTGGTTGCCGCCGTCGACCCCGCCGGTCAGGTTCCAGAGCAGCCAGCTGTCGGTGTTGCCGAAGATGGCGTCGCCGCGCTCGGCCGCCTCCCGGACGCCGTCGACGTTCTCCAGGATCCACTGGATCTTGCCGCCGGAGAAGTACGTGGCCGGCGGCAGCCCGGCCTTGCGCCGGATCACGTCGCCGCGGCCGTCGCGGTCCAGCGCCGAGGCGATCCGGTCGGTGCGGGTGTCCTGCCAGACGATCGCGTTGTAGTACGGCCGCCCGGTGCGCCGGTCCCACACCACCGTGGTCTCCCGCTGGTTCGTGATGCCCAGCGCCGCCAGGTCACTGGCCTGCAGGTTGGCCTTCTGCATGGCGGTCCGGATCACCGAGACCGTGCGGTCCCAGATCTCGATCGGGTTGTGCTCGACCCAGCCGGCCTGCGGCAGGATCTGCTCGTGCTCGAGCTGGTGACGGCCGACCTCGTTGCCGCCGTGATCGAAGATCATGAAGCGGGTGCTGGTGGTGCCCTGATCGACGGCACCGACGAAGTCAGCCACGGTTTGCCTCCACGCGTTCGGGTTCTGGGGTCGGGAGCCGGCCCGGCTCGGGGGGTTCGGCGGACGGCAGGAACCGGCCGACGAGACCCTGGTAGAGCCCGGCGCCCAGGATCCCGCCGACGATGGGACCGACGATCGGGATCCAGAAGTACAGATAACCCGTCTGGTCCCGGAACGCGCCACCGTATCCGGTGAAGAAGCTGGCGAGTCGCGGCCCGAAGTCACGCGCCGGGTTGATCGCGTAGCCGGCGTTGGTGCCCCAGGCCATGCCGATCGCGACCACGATCAGGCCGATGACGAACGGCGCCATGTTGGCGCCCGGCGGGGTGCTGGCGGCGTCGGTGATCGCCAGGATGAGGAACAGCAGGATGGCGGTGCCGATCACCTGGTCCCGGAACGCGCCCCACTCGCCGACCGGCAACGCCCCGTTGCCCGGCAGGGTGGAGAAGACGCCCTGGGTCTTGATGGTCAGGTTCGGGTCCGCCGCGTGCAGCACCTCGGTGTAGTTCCACCGCACCAGCAGGGCGGCGACGAAGGCGCCGAGGAACTGCGCGATCGAGTACGGGGCCACCTTGCGCCACGCGAAGCCCTTGAAGACCGCGAGCGCGATGGTGACGGCGGGGTTGAGGTGCGCGCCGCTGATCCGGCCCGCCACGTAGACGCCGAGCATGACGCCCAGCCCCCAGGACCAGGCGATGCTGTCGTGGTCGCCGATGCCGCCGCCCGCGACCTGCGCGACGACGCCGACACCGAACAGGATGAGGATCATGGTCCCGGCGAACTCGGCGGCGAGCTCGCCGAGCATTCCCGGAATCTTCAGTCGTGCTGCCATGTGCCCTCCAGGGTTCTGATGTGCTCAGACGCTAGGGACGGCCACCCGGCGCGGCAATGAACGCCATTCGGCATTGTCGAACGCTGACCGTGACCATGCCGTTACGGGTGGCCTAGCATCCGAACCATGCCCGGGACGGTGCAGTCCATCGAGCGAGCGGCCGCGATCCTGCGGATGCTCGCCGGTGGCACGGGCCGGCTGGGCCTGGGCGAGATCGCCCGGTCCCTCGATCTCGCCAAGGGCACCACCCACGGCATCCTGCGCACGCTGCAGGGCGTCGGCTTCGTCGAACAGGACCGGGTGTCGGGCCGCTACCAGCTCGGGGCGGCCCTGCTGCACCTGGGCACCAGCTACCTCGACATCAACGAGCTGCGCTCCCGCTCGATCAACTGGGCCGACCCGCTGGCCGCGCGCAGCGGCGAGGCCGTCCGGATCGGCACCGTCCTGGAGGGACGCGTGCTGGTCGTGCACCACGTCTTCCGGCCCGACGACACGTTCCAGACGCTCGACATCGGCACGCTGCTGCCGCTGCACGCCACCGCCCTGGGCAAGGTGCTGCTCGCGTACCGGTCGGCCGGGCCGGTGGGGGAGCTGGAGCGGTTCACCCGGCGCACGGTGGTCTCGCCGCGCGAGCTGGCCGCCGCCCTCGACGAGGTGCGCGCGGCCGGCTGGGCGGCCGAGATCGAGGAGCTCACCCCCGGGCAGGCGGCGATCGCCGCGCCGATCCGGGGGTACGGCGGCCTGGTGGTCGGCGCGATCGGCGTCTCGGGGCTCGTCGAACGGATCTGCGACACCAGGTACCGGCCGCATCCACGGCTGGTCGGCTACGTCCGCGACGCCGCCCGCGCGGTCTCCCGGGACCTCGGGGCCGCCCGGCATTGAACCCGCAGGGGGAGTCCACCATGACCGAGCGCTACGTCATCGCGATCGACCAGGGCACCACGTCGACCCGGTGCATCGTGTTCGACCGGCGCGGCCAGCTCGTCTCCCTGGCCCAGCAGGAGCACAAGCAGTACTTCCCCCGGCCCGGCTGGGTCGAGCACGACGCGGCGGAGATCTGGCGCAACGTGGAACGGCTCGCCCCGCAGGCGCTGAGCCGGGCCGGGATCACCACCGACCAGGTCGCCGCCGTCGGCATCGCCAACCAGCGGGAGACCACCGTGCTCTGGGACCGGCGCACCGGGGCGCCGGTCGGCCGGGCCGTGGTGTGGCAGGACACCCGGACCGACACGCTGGTCAGCACATTGCTGGCGGCGCCCGGCGCGGAGCAGGTGCAGCACCGCAGCGGGCTGCCGCTGGCCACGTACTTCTCCGGGCCGCGGCTGACCTGGATCCTGGACCACACCCCGGGGCTGCGCGAGCGCGCCGAACGCGGCGAGGTGCTGTTCGGCACGATGGAGACCTGGCTGATCTGGAACCTGACCGGCGGGCTGCACGTGACCGACGTGACCAACGCCAGCCGGACCATGCTGCTGGACGTGCGCACCCTGCGCTGGTCGGCCGAGGCGTGCGACTTCTTCGGGGTGCCGATGGCCATGCTGCCCGAGGTGCGCCCGTCGGTCGGGGTGTTCGGCACGGCCACCGCGGCGTTCCCCGGGGTGCGGATCGGCGCGGCGCTGGGCGACCAGCAGGCCGCCCTGTTCGGGCAGACCTGCTTCACCCCGGGCGAGGCGAAATGCACGTACGGCACCGGCAGCTTCCTGCTGCTCAACACGGGCACGGAGCTGGTCCGCTCGACGCACGGGCTGCTCAGCACGGTGGCGTACCAGATCGCCGGAGAACCGGCCCAGTACGCCCTGGAGGGCTCGATCGCGATCACCGGCTCGCTGGTGCAGTGGTTCCGGGACCAGTTGGAGCTGATCACCAGCGCGCCCGAGATCGAGACGCTGGCCCGGACGGTCAGCGACAACGGCGGCTGTTACATCGTCCCGGCCTTCTCCGGGCTGTACGCCCCGCACTGGCGCAGCGAGGCGCGCGGGGTGATCGTGGGGCTGACCTCGTACATCACCAAGGGGCACCTGGCCCGGGCGGTGCTGGAGGCGACGGCCTGGCAGACCCGCGAGGTGGTCGACGCGATGAACGCCGACTCGGGCCTGGCCCTGACCACCCTCAAGGTGGACGGCGGGATGACCGCCGACAACCTGCTGATGCAGTTCATCGCCGACGTGCTGGACGTGCCCGTGGTGCGCCCGCTGGCCAGCGAGACGGTGTCGCTGGGCGCGGCCTACGCGGCCGGGCTGGCCGTCGGGCACTGGCCGGGCCTCGGCGACCTGCGGCGCAACTGGCACCGGGCGGCGCAGTGGATGCCGGCGATGGACCCGGGCGGGCGCGACCGCGAGTACGACAACTGGCGGCGCGCGGTGGAGCGCACCTTCGACTGGATCAAGCCGGCCTGACCGGTAACACTTTTGACACATCGATGAAATCCCCGGTCTTGCCCCCGCGGGCCGGGGCGGCCGACACTGTGTCGCATGGTAATTGCACCAATAGTGCAAGAAGCCTTCCGCTACGGCCGGGCCGCCGGGCGGGACGACGCGCCGCTGCGCACCGAGCTGGCCCGCCTGGTCCCGGGCCTGCCGGCGGAGATCGCCGCGGCCGTGCTCGGCCTGGCCGGGGGAGACGCGGGCGTCCTGCGCGAGGTGGCCGGCGCGCTGACCGCCGAGCAGATCCGCGGCGCCCAGCCGCCGCCCTGCACCCTGCCCGACGGCCCGCTCGGGCGCCGCTGCCGGGCCGCCCTGGCCGTGCTGCCCGCGCGCACCCGCTGCGCGCTGCTGCTCGCCGCCACCGACCCCGACCTGGCCCCCGGCGAGTTGCTGGCCGCCGGCGCCGCCGAGGACCTGGCGCCGGCCGAGCGGGCCGGGCTGGTCGCGGTCACCGCCGGCGCGGTGCAGTTCACGCCCTCGGTACTGCGCGCGATCGTCTACTACGACGCTCCGCTGGCCGGCCGGCGCTCGGCGCACGAGCTGCTCGCCCGGGTGCTGGACCGGCGCGGGGAGCGGCTGCGCGCCCTCGTGCACCGCGCCGCCGCGGCCGGGGGAGCCGACGAGACGCTCTCCCGCGAGCTGCGCGCCGCGGCGGCTGAGGGACCGCCCCGGACGGCCGCGGCCGCCTACCGCCAGGCCGCCGAGCTGACCACCGACCCGGCCGCCGCGGCGGGCTCGCTGGTCGCCGCGGCCCGGCAGGCCTGGCTGGCCGGCGAGCGCCAGCAGGCCGGGCTGCTGCTGCGCCGGGTCAGCCGGCGTCCGGAGGTCCGGGCCCGGGCCCGGGGGCTGGCCGGGGAGATGGAGCTGCGTGAGGGCGACCCGGTCGCCGCCCGGGACATCCTGCTCGACGCCGCCGCGCACCTGGTCCCGCACGACGTGCCCGCCGCGCTCGAGGCCCTGCTGCTGGCCGGCGAGGCGGTGCACCTGGCCGGCGAGCACGGCCGCTACGGCGAGGTCGCCCGGCGCGCCCTGGCGCTGCGCCGCGGCGACGAGGCGCCCCCCGTCGCGCTCGCCTTCCAGCAGGTCGCCGGCCTGGCCGGCATGTACGCGGGCGACCACGCGACCGCCTTCGCCCGCCTGCGCGACGTCCTGCGGCTCGCCGCCCGCGTCGACGAGCCCGCCGCCCTGATCCGGGCGGCCGGGGCCGCCGTGCTGGTCGGCGACGATCCCCGGGCCCGCGCGCTGGCCGGGCGGGCGGTCGCCCTGGCCCGTGACCGCGGCGAGGTCACGCTGGTGCCGCAGGGGCTGGAGATGGCCGCGTTCGCCGGGCTCGCCGCCGGGCACCACGAGGCCGCCACCGCCGCCGCTACCGAGGGCGCGGCGCTGGCCCGGGCCACCGGCCAGCCGGCCCTGGCCCAGAGCCACCTCGGCGTCCTCGCGGTGCTCGCCGCGCTGGTGGGTGACCGGGAGAGCTGCGTGTTGCGGATCCGCGAGGCCGGCGCCCACGACACCGCCCAGGGCCCCGGCGAGGCCCGGGCGCTGTGCCAGTGGGCGCTGGCGTTGCTGGACCTGGTCGAGGACCGGCCGCGGGCGACCGTGGCCCGGCTCGGCGCCCTGGTGGTGGCCGCGTCCGGCCGCGGCAACCTGATCGTGCAGGTGGCGGCCACCCCGCACCTGGTCGAGGCGGTCTGGCGCTGTGACCCGCCGACCCCCGCGGCCGGGCGCGACCCGCACGCGGCGGCGCTGGACCGGGCGTTCGAGCCGTTCGACCGGTGGACCGCCGGGACCGGGCAGCCGGCCTGGCTGGCCCTGCGCGCGCGGTGCCGGGCGCTGCGCGCGGCCGAGCCGCAGACCGCCGAGGAGCACTTCCGGGAGGCGCTGCGCCAGCACGGCCGCGGCGACGCCGACTTCGCCCGGGCCCACACCGAGCTGCTGTTCGGGCGGGACCTGCGGCGCCGCCGACGGCCCGGTGCGGCCCGGGAGCATCTGCGCAGCGCGGTGGAGACGTTCCGGCTGCTGCGGGCCGAGCCGTGGGCGGCGCAGGCCGATGTGGAGCTGCGGGCGGCCGGGGCGCCCGTACCGCCGGACCCGGCCGGGGCCCGCGAGCTGACCGCCCAGCAGGAGCGGATCGCCCGGCTGGTGGCCGACGGGGCCACCAACCGGGAGATCGCCCAGCAGCTGTTCCTCAGCCCCCGCACGATCGACCATCATCTGCGCAACGTCTTCGCCCGGCTCGGCGTGCGCTCGCGCACCGAGCTGGCCCGCCGGCTGTCCTAGTCAGACCCGCGCGCGGGCCGCCTCGCGGGCGAGCACGCCGATGTCCGGCTGGTCGGTGAACAACCCGTCCAGCCCGGTCCGCAGGAAGGTGACCTGCTCGTCGATCGCCCGGCCGTAGGCCGCCGGGTCGGCGCCGGTCCGGTAGTCCGCCGGCAGGAACTGGTTCTCCGCCCGGAAGGTGTACGGGATGACCTTGAGACCGGCCGCGTGCGCGTCGGCGACCAGGCTCGTCGGCGTGCCCAGGGTGTCGTCGGCCCGGCGCGGGATCACCTGCGCCTTGTCCGGGCCGATGCCGTCGGCGTAGCGGGACAGCTCCCGCAGGCCGGCGGGCGTCAGGTAGTCGGCGTAGCTCCTGGTGTCGCCGAACGGCCCGCCGGTGGCACTGCTCAGGAACACCAGCGGGGCCCGCAGCCGGTAGTCGGCGCGCAGCGCGATCAGGTTTTTGGCCTCGAAGGACTGCACGAAGACCTTGGCGTCGGCCCGGTCCAGGCCGTTGCGCCGCAGCGCGCGCACCAGCGGCGCCTCCAGCTCCAGCCCCAGCCCGCGGAAGAACGTGGGGTGCTTGGTCTCCGGGAACACGCCGATCTCGCGGCCCAGCTCCCGGCTCAGCCGCCGGCGCAGGTCCAGCACCTCCTGGAAGGTCGGCACCTCGAACAGCCCGTTGTAGAGGGTGTTGTGCTGGCGCAGCTGCGGGATGCGCTCGACGGCCCGCAGCGTCTTGAGCTCGGCCAGGGTGAAGTCGTGGGTGAACCAGCCGGTCACCGGCACCCCGTCGACCGGCACCGTGCGGCGGCGGCCGGCGAACTCCGGCCGCGACGCGACGTCGGTGGTGCCGCCGATCTCCGGCTCGTGCCGGGCGACCAGCACCCCGTCCCTGGTGATGACCAGGTCGGGCTCGATGTAGTCGGCGCCCATCCGGGCGGCCAGTTCGTACGAGGCCAGGGTGTGCTCCGGCCGGTAGCCGGACGCGCCCCGGTGCCCGACGACCAGCGGGCGCCGGCGGCCGCCGGACCCGCCGTGCTCGACGGTCGCGAGGGCCGGGGTCGCGGCCGGCCCCAGCACGGTCGGGACGGCGGCGGTCAGCACGCCCAGGCGCAGCACCTGACGGCGATCTGCCACGGTTTCCTCCATCGGATCGGCCGGCGACCGTCGCCGGGCCTCCCGCCGCCGAGTCCAGGCGATCAGTCCGTCCGGCAGGCGAAGTGACGGTGGCGGCCGGGCCAACGCCGCGGTAAGGCTCACCGGCGGGGCGTGGCACACTCCCCGATCATGGCGACCTGGACGGCGATGGCCGGCACGCATCAATTCACGGCGGACGATGAGCCTAGCGCGACCGCCGCGGCCGGGGCACTGTGCGCGTACGGGTTCGCGAAGGTCACCGCCGACCCGGCGCGCCTGGGCCCGGGCTGGACGGTGACCGCCTGGGACGAGGGCCCCTACCCGGTCGACGCCGTGGGTCACCGGCAGATCGAGGCGGTGGCCGACGCGGCGGCGGCCGTGGTCCGCGCCCACGGTGTGCGCGCCGACGGGGGCACGCGGTGCGATCCGGCGATGCTGCAAACCCTGCGGGACAGGCGGACCGCCGCCGTGACCCGGGAAAACCCCGGCGCCCGGCCGCCGGTGCCCGAGATCGTGCTGGCGCCGGCGCCGCCGTCGGCGCCGCTGCCGCTGGTCCCGGACACCGCCGCCGACGGGGAGATCGCCCTTCCCGGCCTGCGGGACGTGCGCTGGGCCGAGCTCAGCCACGCGCACGGCCCGGCCGAGGACATCCCGGACCTGCTGCTCGCCCTGGCCGACCCGGACGGCGACTGGGACGACACGCTCGACGAGCTCTTCGGCGACAACCTGCTGCACCAGGGCACCTGCTACCCGGCCACGGCGGCGGCCCTGCCGTTCCTCACCCGGCTGATCCGGTCCGGGGCGCTGCCGGCCGGCCGGCGCCTGGACCTGTACGTCTGGCTGCTCGTCGCCGCCGACGGCCTGCTCGCCGACCTGGTCGCCGACGCCGGGACGGCCGAGGTGACCGGCGCGGAGCCGCGACCGGGGCCGTGGGCGCCCGAGGTGCACGCCGCGGTCGGCGACCAGGTGGCCGCGCTGGTCACCCGCTGGGATGACGAACCGCCGCGGATCCGCCTGGTGCTGGCCTGCCTGGCCGCGCTCTTCCCGGAGCGGGGCGGTGCGCTCGCCGCCGGCATGGCCGCGCTGGCGGCGGAGCACGCGGGCACGAGCCAGGGCGCGTTCCTGTCCCTGGCCCACGCGCTGATCAGCGGCGCCGACGGCCGCGCGGAGGACCTGGCGGCGGGCATCGTGGCCTGGGACGACAGCTGCGAGGAGGGCTGGCTGCGGGCGCCGGGTCTGCCGGTCGCGGTCCGCGCGGGGCACGTCCTGGCCGACGGGGTGCTGCGCGTTCTCTGATCACCCGATCCGGCACGTGTATCCGGGGCGGTCGGGGGAACGTCTTGTCCAGCAAAGCCGGATGTCTGCCGTGGTCGTCCGGAAGGTCCGGTCCACCGCCTCTTCGTCCCCTTGAGCGGGGTCGAAGATCGGCTTACGGTGGTGGTCCGAACGCTCACAGTGAAAAGCCTTCGTGGAGTGTCACCATGGGATTTCCGGAGCGTCACTCTGATCAGCACCGGCCCGCCGGCGCGGGCGCGACCCGCCCGGCCCGGCCCGAGGACCGGTACGGCACCAAGCCCGGCCCGCGCCCCGGCGGCTCCCACGAGCCGCTGTTCGAACCCGCACCGGTCCGCCGGTCCAACCTCGACCCGGTCGGCCTGCCCACCTCGCCCCTGGCCCCGCCGGCCCCCGCACCCGCGCCGCCGGCCGCCGCACCCGTCGACGCGCCGGCCGCCGCTCCCGCGGTCCGGCCCGCCGCGCGCAGCGACCTCACCACGCTGCTCGGCCGCACCGTCCTGGAGGCGCGGGTCCAGCAGATCTGCCGCGAGTACGGCCTCATCCCGCGCTCCGGCGAGGCGGTCGGCTCCGGGCTGTCCCGGTCGTACCTGTCCCGCGACGCCGGGGTGGAGCTGGCCGCCGACGCCCACGGCATGGTCACCACCGTGTTCCTGCACTTCCACGGCGACGACGGCTTCGCCCCGTTCCAGGGGGAGATCCCGGGCGGGGCGGGCAGCGACCCGCGCCGCAGCAGCCTGTGGGCGACGCTGGGCCGGCCCGGCGAGCAGGGTGACCCGTACCGCGACCGCTACCTGGGCGACTACGGCCCGTGGGACCGGTGGGTGCTCGCCGGTTTCGCGCTGCACGCCCAGTACGGCGTGGACGGTGAACGGCTGGAGCGGATCACCCTCACCCGGCCCGACCGGCGGCCCCGGGCCGCCTGACCCGGGCGTGGTCAGAGCCGCAGCTGCGGCCAGTCCAGCAGGCCGGCCCCCAGGTCGCGGACGGTGGCGAGCAGTCCCAGCCGCGCCGCGCGCAGCGCCGGGTCGTCCGCCATCACGAAGACCTCGTCGAAGAACACGGTGACCGGCGTGGTGAGCGGTCCCGCGAGCGCGGTGAAGCCACTGAGGTCGGTGTCCGCCGGCAGCCCGGCCCGGACCGCCCGGACCGTCTCGTGCAGACTCACCTCGGCCGGCTCCTTGAGCAGCGCCGGGTCGTACCCCGCCGCGGTGCCGTCGGGCACGATCCGCCGGGCCCGCTGGATCGCCTCGGCCAGCGCCCGGAACCCCGGGTCGGCGATCAGCCGGCCCAGCTGGGCCAGCAGCAGATCGGCGAACGCCGGCCGGCCGGCGTGCGGCAGCACCGCACGGACCCGGTCCACCGGGTGACCCTCCTCGGTCAGCACCTGCTCGAGGCGCCCGGCCAGGAAGGCGCCGGCGTCGGCCAGCACCGCGGCCGGCACGTCGACCGGCTGCAGCGCGCCCGCGGCGGCCAGCCCGGCGGTGAGGTCGACGCCGGACAGCTCCGGGTGGGCCCGGTGCACGGCGAGCAGGCCCAGCACGGCCCGGCGTACCGCGAACGGGTCGCTGCTGCCGGTCGGCAGCCCGACCGTCGCCGCCAGCCCGGCCACCAGGTCCAGCCGGTCGGCCAGCGACAGCAGCGCGCCCGGCAGCGAGGCCGGCAGGTCGTCGCCGGCGCTGCGCGGCAGCTCGGCCTCGTAGACCGCCTGCGCGACCGCCTCGGTCTCGCCGGCGTTGCGCGCGTAGTCGCGGGCCATGACCCCGGCCAGGCTGGTCATCTCGGTGACCAGCTGCGAGCCCAGGTCGACCTTGACCAGCTGCGCGGCGCGCTCCAGGGTGGCCGACGGCCGCGGGGCCAGCTCGGCCGCCAGCGCGGCGATCCGTCCGGCCCGGTCGGCCATCGAGCCCAGCTTGTCGGTGAAGGTGAGCTGCCCCAGCTTGTCCCGCATCGCCGCGAGCGGGGTCTGCCGGTCGGCCCGGTAGAAGAACGCCGCGTCCTCGTAGCGGGCGCGCAGCACCGCCTCGTTGCCGGCGCGGACCAGCTCGACGTCGACCGGGCCGTTGGCGACCGTCACGAACATCGGCAGCAGCGTGCCGTCGGCGGCGCGGACCGGCAGGTAGCGCTGGTGCTTGCGCATCACCGTCGTGAGCACCGCGGCCGGCAGCTCCAGATACCGCTCGTCGAAGGTGCCCAGCAGCGGCGTCGGCTGCTCCACCAGGTAGGTGATCTGGTCGATCAGCGCGGCCTCGCCGGCCACGTCGATCCGCCCGGTGTCCCAGACCAGGTCCTGCGCGCCGGTGACGATCAGCTCGCGGCGGTCCTCGGCGTCGGCGACGACGCCGTTGACGGCCAGCGTCTCCATGAACGTCTCGGCCGAGGCCACCGCCAGCACCGGCCGCTCGGCCGTGCGCAGCACCCGGGTCTCGCGCCCGGCCAGCAGCGACGACACGGCGAGCGGGACGACCTCGTCGCCCCAGAGCGCGACCAGCCAGCGGATCGGCCGGGTGAAGGACAGCTGCGGGTCGTTCCAGCGCATGTTCTTCGCCGAGCGCAGGCCGCCGACCACCTTCGCCAGCACGTCGGCCAGCACCGCCGGCGCGGCGCGGCCCACCTCGGGCCGGCGCACGACCAGGTGCGGCACGCCGCCGACCTCGGCGGTCTCCAGCGTCTCGACCGGTACGCCCTGGGAGCGCGCGAACCCGGCGACCGCCTTCTCCGGCGCGCCCACCTTCGGCCCCTTGACCGTGCGCTCGTGGTCCGGCTCGCGGGCGGCCACCTCGGTCACCACCGCGATCAGCCGGCGCGGGGTGGCGTGCACGCGGACGTCGCCGTGGGCCAGCCGGGTGCCGCCCAGCCGCTCGGTGAGCTCCCGGCGCACGTACGCCGCGGCGGAGCGGGCCTCGCTCGGCGGCATCTCCTCGGTGCCGACCTCGAGGACCAGCGTCCGGGGGGCGTCGCCGGCCGCGCCCGCGTCGAACGCGGCGGCCGGCGGCAGCGGCGCGACCAGCCCGAGCGGGTGCCCCAGCTCGTCGCGGCGGGCCAGCCAGAGCCGGGCCACCTCGCCGGCCAGGCGGCGCATCCGGGCGAACTCGGCGGCCCGGTCGGCCGTGGAGACCGCGCCTCGCGAGTCGAGCACGTTGAACGCGTGCGAGCACTTCAGCACGTACGTGTGGGCCGGCACCGGCAGGCCGGCGTCGATGAGCCGCTGGGCCTCGGCCGCGTACAGGTCGAGCAGGCGGCGGTTGGTGGCCACGTCGGCGTCGTCGAGGTAGTAGCGCGACATCTCGTACTCGGCCTGGCCGAACACCTCGCCGTAGCTGACGCCGCGGGCGTACTCGATGTCCTTGAAGTGGGTGACGCCCTGCAGCGCCATGATGATCCGCTCGATGCCGTAGGTGATCTCCACCGACGGCGGGTCGAGGTTGAGGCCGCCGGCCTGCTGGAAGTAGGTGAACTGGGTGATCTCCAGCCCGTCCAGCCACACCTCCCAGCCCAGGCCCCAGGCGCCCAGCGCGGGGGAGGCCCAGTTGTCCTCGACGAACCGCACGTCGTGCGCGGCCACGTCGATGCCCAGCGCCGACAGGCTGCCCAGGTACAGCTCCTGCGGGTTGCCGGGGTCGGGCTTGAGGACCACCTGGAGCTGGGTGTGGGTCTGCAGCCGGTTCGGGTTCTCGCCGTAGCGCGAGTCGTCGGGGCGCACGGACGGCTCGACGTAGACGACCCGCCACGGCTCCGGGCCGAGCACCCGCAGGAAGGTGGCCGGGTTCAGGGTCCCGGCGCCGACCTCGGTGTTCATCGGCTGCACGACCAGGCAACCCTGATCGGTCCAGTACGCGGTGAGGCGGGCGAGGGCGTCCTGCATGGTGAGCATGGCGTCACAGTCTAGTGAGGCCGTCACCTGGGTATACCCGGGCAATGTCGGAGCTGCTGGTAGGAGATCTGTACCGTTTCCAGGACCTGCTGGACGCCGAGGAGGCCGCCGTCGCCGAACGGGTCCGCGCCTTCCTGGCCGCCGAGGTCGTCCCGATCGCGAACGACCACTGGGCCCGCGCCGAGTTCCCGTTCGCCCTGATCAAGGGCTTCGCCGACCTGGGCCTGGCCGGGCGCAAGCGCTCGAACCTGCTCTCCGGCTGGCTGGCGATGGAGATGGCGCACGCGGACGCCTCGATGGCCACCTTCTTCGGTGTGCACGCCGGGCTGGCGATGGGCAGCATCGAGACCTGCGGCTCGCCCGAGCAGCGGGAGCGCTGGCTGCCCGCGATGGCCGGCTTCGAGCAGATCGGCGCCTTCGCGCTGACCGAGCCGACCGGTGGCTCGGACGTGGCCGCGGGCCTGCGCACCACGGCCCGCCGCGACGGCGACCACTGGGTGCTCAACGGCCAGAAGCGGTGGATCGGCAACGCCACCTTCGCCGACCTGACCGTGGTGTGGGCCCGCGACCTCGCCGACAACCAGGTGAAGGGCTTCGTGGTCGGCAAGGACACGCCCGGCTTCACCGCCACCAAGATCGAGAACAAGATCGCCCTGCGGATCGTGCAGAACGCCGACATCACGCTCACCGACTGCGTGGTCCCGGAGGCCGACCGGCTGCAGGAGGCGCACACCTTCAAGGACACCGCCAAGATCCTGCGGCAGACCCGCAGCGGGGTGGCCTGGCAGGCGGTCGGGGTCATGCTGGCGGCGTACGAGATCGCTCTGGCCTACGCCAAGGAGCGCGAGCAGTTCGGCCGCCCGATCGGCTCGTTCCAGCTGGTCCAGGACCTGCTGGTGCGCATGCTGGGCAACGTGACCTCGTCGCTGGGCCTGGTGGTGCGGCTGACCCAGCTGCAGGACGCGGGCGAGTTCCGCGACGAGCACTCGGCGCTGGCCAAGGCGTACACCACGACCCGGATGCGCGAGGTGGTCGGCTGGGCCCGGGAGATCCTGGCCGGCAACGGCATCGTGCTGGACTACGACATCGGCCGGTTCGTGGCCGACGCCGAGGCGCTGTACTCGTACGAGGGCACCCGCGAGATCAACACGATGATCGTGGGGCGGGCGGTGACCGGGCTCAGCGCGTTCGTCTAGGGTCCTCGGCGTGACGGACGCAGCGGCCGGGCCCCCGCGGGCCACGGCTTCCCAGGAGCACTTCATCGGCCTCTACCTGGCCAAGACCGACCCCTGGGACAACGCCACGAGCTGGCACAACCGGCGCAAGTACGCGGTCACCCTGGCCAGCCTGCCGCGCGAGCGGTACCGCAGCGCGTACGAGCCGGGCTGCTCGATCGGCATGCTGACCCGTGGGCTCGCCGCGCGGTGCGACGAGGTCCTGGCCGTCGACTGCGTGGCCGAGGCCGTCGGCACGGCCCGGGCGGAGCTCCGGGACCTCTCCCACGTACGGGTGGAAACCGCGATGCTGCCCGCGGACCTGCCGGCGGCCACCTTCGACCTGATCGTGATCGGTGACCTGCTCTACTACCTGTCCGCCGCCGACCTGGAGGAGCTGCTGGACGGGCTGGTCCAGCGGCTGGAGCCGGGCGGCGACCTCGTGGCGGTGCACTTCCGCGACCGGCTGACCGGCGGCACCTACGACGGGGCGGCGGTGCACGAGGCGCTCGCCGGCCGGCCCGGGCTGGCGCGGGTGATCCAGCACGAGGACGAGTGGTTCCGGCTGGACGTCCTGCGCCGGGACGCCGGCGAGTAGGGCACGCCGCGGGCCGGCCGGTGGCCGACTATCGGCGGCTCGGCGTGAGGACCCGGTCGGCGCCGGGGGTACGGGCCGGGTCCCGGCGGCGGGCCAGCAGCGCGTCGAGCGACCACCGGCCGGCGCCGAACACCGCGATCGTGACGAAGGCCCAGGCGTAGAGCGCCGGGGTGACCCCGCCGTTCTGGATGGGCAGCACGCCCTCCGGCTGGTGGACGACGAAGTAGGCGTAGGCCATCGAGCCGGACGCCAGCAGCGCCGCGGGCCGGGTGACCAGGCCGACCATGACCAGGGCGCCGCAGACCAGCTGGATCACGCCGGCGTACCAGCCGGGCCAGGTGCCCGCCTCGATGGCGTGGCCCGATCCGCGGTTGCCGCCGAGGACGCCGAAGACGGAGGCCAGCCCGTGGCAGAGGAACAGCAGGCCCACCACGATGCGGAACAGCGCCCACACCGGGGCCTCGAAGCGTTGCAGGGACATGGGGTCTCCTTCGCGGGAGAGGGGAGGTGCTTGCAGACTAGGGAGCCCCGGGTCGGAAGGCAATGAAGCCCGTCAATATCTGGGAGCGCTCCCATCCTGCGGGACGCGGCCGGCCCGGGCCGCGCCCCCGCGGCAGCGCGGGCGACGGCGGCTCACCTCACGGGCGGGTCCGGCTGGGCCGGGTGAGGATCTCGGCGCCGTCGCCGGTGATGGCGATCGTGTGCTCGCTGTGCGCCGTCCGGCAGCCGGTCGCGCTGCGCAGGGTCCAGCCGTCGGCATCGGTCACGAGCCGGTCGGTGTCGGCCATGACCCAGGGTTCCAGGGCCAGCAGCAGCCCGGGGCGCAGCCGGTAGCCCCGGCCGGGACGGCCCGTGTTGGAGATGTGGGGGTCCTGATGCATGGTCGATCCGACGCCGTGGCCGCCGAACTCCGTGTTGATCGAGTAGCCGGCCGCGCTGAGGACCGCGCCGATGGCATGCGAGAGGTCGCCGATGCGGGCGCCCGGCCCGGCCGCGGCGATCCCGGCGCTCAGGGCGCGCTCGGTCGCGTCGATCAGGGCCAGGCTCTCCGGGGGCCGGGCGTCGCCCACCACGAAGCTGATGGCCGAGTCCGCGACGATCCCGCCGAGGGAGACGGCCAGGTCGAGGGAGAGCAGGTCGCCGTCGGCGAGCGCGTAGTCGTGCGGCAGCCCGTGCAGCACGGCGTCGTTCACCGAGGTGCAGATGTAGTGGCCGAACGGGCCGCGGCCGAAGGACGGCTCGTAGTCGACGTAGCAGGACAGCGCGCCGGCCTCGACGATCATGGTGGCGGCCCACCGGTCGATGTCCAGCAGGTTCGTACCCACCGCGCAGCGGCTCCTGAGCGCCTGCAGGATGTCGGCGACCAGGACGCCCGTCTCCTTGGCCCGGGGCAGGTCGGTGAGCTCCAAGATCTCGATCATGCGGCGCCTTTCCAGCGTCCAATAACTATCCCGGCCATATTATCCCGGTACTAGAATCGGGATCATGGTCAGGTTGCCGCTCAGTCCCGCCGAGGTCGAACGCGGGCAGCGCCTCGGCGCCCTCCTGCGGCTGGCCCGGGGAGAGCGCTCGATGCTGGAGACCGCGCTGCACGCCGGCGTCTCCCCGGAGACCCTCCGCAAGATCGAGACGGGCCGCGTGGCCACCCCGGCCTTCCCCACCATCGCGGCGATCGCCCAGGTCCTCGGCCTCTCCCTGGACGCGGTGTGGTCGGAGATCAACCGGCCGGAGGGCGGGACCGCCCTGGCCGGACCGGGTCCCCGCGCGGGCGAGCGGCTGGCCTCGTGAGGCGCCGCTAGTCGACGACGGTGACCACCGTGCCGTGCGGGATGTGCTTCAGCAGCATCCGTTGCGCGGCCCGGGGCAGGCGTACGCACCCGTTGGAGGCGCTGCGACCGAAGGCGTCGGAGCGGTACCAGGCGTGGATCCCGGTGTGGGCGGTCCGCAGGCCGGCCGGCAGCGACTGCCGGTCGTCGGGCACCGTGCTCAGCGCCAGGGCGTCCAGCCCGCCGTAGATCGCGCCGCTGGTGGGCGTGCGGCCGAGCACGAAGCCGCGGCCCAGCGGGGTGGGTGTCGCGGCCGTACCGGTGCTGACCGACCAGACCGCCCGCCGTACGCCGTCGCGGCGCCAGGTCAGCCGGTGGGCCCGGCGCTGCACGATGAGATGGTCCCGCAGCGGGCGGGACGACCAGCCCTTCGGCGGCAGCCAGCCGATCCGCCGGTTGGCCGTGGGCAGCAGCACCGCCACCCAGCCGGCGCGGCGGGCGGCGATCGGCAGCACCAGCGGCATGCCGCTGATCTCGGGCGTGAGCCGGGCGCGCGGGCGGCCGCCGGGCGCGTCGTAGACCGGGATCGAGCGGGCCGGGTGCAGGCCCTCGGTCAGCGCCGTGCGGGACGACGCCTGCGGGTCGGCCGGGAACCCGCGGGGCGCCGTCCAGTAGTCGATCACCGGCAGGCCGGGCGGGGCGGGCGCCGCGGACAGGGTCGGGGCCGGGACGCGCGGGGCGGCGGCGCTGGGCGGCGGCGCCGGGGCCGCCCGCGGCGCGGGCCGCTGACCGCCGGCGCCGCTCAGGAATCCGGCGCCGGCGGCGACGCAGGCGGCCAGGCCGATCAACCCCGCCCGGGTACGGGTGACGCGCAGGGCTCGGACCACCCGCCCACCGTATGCGGGCCGGCCGCCCGGCCACCGGCACCACGCGCCCGTCCACCGGAACGGAGGAATCTCGGCCGAACCGCCCCGCGCCCCGTAACCCGGGCACGGTAAACGGATCGCCCACCGCGCCGGAGCCGCCTAGCATCGGCCACCATGAACCTGAGCCGGGAGCCCGGCGCCTCGCGGGCGGTGGTCCCGGCCGGCGCCGCCCCTTCGATCGACGCCGCGACGCCGGGCCGGCACCGGCCCGGCGTCGCGGCGTCCGCCTGGCCCTGGCCGGGGGATGACGCGGAGGTCCGCGCGCCGTTCCGGGCGACCGGTGCCGGCCGGGGCGATTGGCGGGCTGGCATCGGCCCGGGTAGCTGGCGGGCTGGCATCGGCCCGGGTGGCTGGCGGGCCGATATCGGCCCGGGTGGCTGGCGGGCTGGCATCGGCCCGGGTGGCTGGCGGGCCGGTCTCGGAACGGGCGATTGGCGGGCTGGTTCCGGCCTGGGCGATTGGCGGGCTGGTTCCGGCCCGGGAGGCCGGCGGGTCGGGCCGGACGGTGGGCCTTGGGCGCCGGGCACGCGGGAGCGCGGCGAAACGCGCCGGCCGGCCGGCTCCCGCGCCCGCCGGGCGGCGCACCGTGCCCTCTGCAGCGGCTGCGGGCAGCGCTTCCCCGGCCGGCGGATCCTGGACCGGGTGGCCGCCGGGGAGGCGGACCCCCGGTGCCCGGCCTGCGGCGGGATCCTCAAGCTGGCGGTGGTGCTGTTCGGCGGGCGCCCGGACCCGGGTACGGCCGGACTGGCCGGGCGTCTCGCGGCGCACGACGGCGTGTTGCTGGTGGCCGGCAGCTCGCTGCTCGTCGAGCCGGTGGCCTCGCGCCGCGGCCGCGGGCCCGCAGGGCCGGGTGAGACCGACCATCGCACGGGACCCCGCGCCGTCCGGCGGTCCCGGGGCCGCGGCGATCCGCGGGCCGAGGGGGGTCGCGGTGGTCCGCGGGCCGATCGCGGCCGGGGCGGTGGGCACCTGCGGGCCGCCGGGCGCCGCCTGATCCCGTGCGACCGGCGCGCTTTCCGGCGTCGCGGGGCTCGCTGATGTCGTGCGGCCGGCCGTAAGGCCCGCCGTGCGGCCGGCGCGTCTTCCGGCGTCGCGGGGCTCGCTGATGCCGGCTGGCAGCCGATGAGCACGCCACGGGCCCGGCGTGCGCCGACGGACGCGGGACGATGGCGGCCATGAGACTGCGGGACACCTACGACACGGTCGCGCGCGCCTACGACGCCCAGCTCGCCGGCGAACTCGACCACAAACCCCTCGACCGGGCCCTGCTGACGGCGTTCCTGGAGCTCGCCGGGCCCGGCCCGGTCGCCGACGTCGGCTGCGGCCCCGGGCACGTCACCCGCTTCCTGGCCGCACGGCACCCGGACGTGGTGGGCGTGGACCTCTCCCCGGAGATGATCGCCATCGCCCGGGAACGCGCCCCCGGCCTGTCGTTCACCGTCGCGTCGATGCTGGAGCTGCCGGTCGCGGACGGCGCCTGGGCCGGTGCGGTCGCCCTCTACTCGATCATTCACCTGAGCCCGCCGGAGCGCGCCGCCGCCTTCGCGGAGCTGGCCCGGGTGCTGCGCGACGGCGGGCGGCTGCTGGTGTCGTTCCACGTCGACGGTCCCGACGCCGCGGCCGGTGACACCACCCACCTGGGCACCTGGTTCGGCGCGGAGGTCGACGTCGACGTGCACTTCCTCGACCCGGCCGCGGTCGGCGCCGACCTGCGGGCGGCCGGCTTCCGGATCGAGTCCACGCTGGTGCGCGACCCGCTGGACCCGGCGGAGTTCCCCAGCCACCGGGCGTATCTGCTGGCCCGCCGCGGCGGTTGACCGGTGCCCGCCGACGCCGGTGATTCACCCGTGGACCGCGGTCCCTAGCACCACTCGATCCGGCCTGGGGCGACCATTCCTGAATTCCGGCCGAACGGCCGATGTCGGATAACGGCAGCCCTTTGTTGAGACGTTCATCGGTCGCGCAATGACGTGGAATGTAACGTCGGGAAAAGCAAGGTACCACAATTCCTCTGCTTTTTCCGTCAACGTTTCATCAGGAGTGGTCATGCTGCGCACCAGTACCGTCGCGACCGCCATGCTGGCGGTTCTCGCCCTGCCCGGGACGGCCCTCGCCGGGCCGTCGCACCCGGTCTCGCCACCCGACCAGATGATGATCATCGACGTGGTCAACGCCAACGGCTCCGGCTGTCCGGCCGGCACCGCCGCCATCACGGTGTCGCCGGACAACACGGCTTTCACTGTCACCTACAGCGAATACACGGCCCAGGTGGGCCCCGAGGCCGCGGTGCTGGACTTCCGCAAGAACTGCCAGCTCGCGCTCGACATCAAGGTGCCGTCGGGCTTCACCTTCGCGATCGCCAGCGCCAACTACCGCGGATACGCCCGGCTGGCGTCCGGCGCCCGGGGACTCGAGGCGGCCAACTACTACTTCCAGGGCCATTCCCAGACGACCCGGCTGCGGCACGACTTCTGGGGACCGATGGACAGCGACTGGCAGACCACCGACACCGTGGGAATTGCGTCACTGAGCTTCCTGCCCTGCGGTGAGCGGCGCTATCTCAACATCAACACGGAATTGCGGGTCAACGGCGGATCGTCGCGCCCCAGGAACACGAGCATCATGTCGATGGATTCCACCGACGCCGCCATCAACACCGTCTACCGGGTCGCCTGGCGGCATTGTTGAGCACCGGGGGACCCCGGTCCCCGTGGCCGCATGGTCACGTCGAGCTGAGCGCCGTGCGCACGTCCGTCCAGTTCCGCAGCGCGGCCCGGACATCCGCCCGGGTCTCGTCGCGGACGGCCCGCTCGTGCGCCCGCGCCAGCACGTCGTCGATCGGCACCGGGCGGCCCCGCGCGGCCGAGTCCACCGCGGCCTCCACCATGGCCAGGCTCAGCACGTTGCCGTGCACCTCGCCCATCGGCGTCACCCCGCTCTCCAGCGCCTCCGCGAACGCCCGCAGCGCCGCCCCGATGCCGGAGCGTTGCCCGTCCGGCGGGTCGACGGCCGGGCCGGTGGGCTCGTGGTCGCCGTCCCACCGGGCCGTGCCGTGTTGCGCGCTGACCCGCCACTCGCCGTTCCATGACGTCTCCGCGCCGGGGCTGCACCAGCTGCCGTGGTAGACGTAGCGGGCGCCGCCGGTCATCTCGAACACCGCGGCGGCGCAGGCGTCGCCGGCGTACCAGCTCCAGGGCGGGTTCCAGGTCTGGCAGGAGACCGTCACCGGGTCGGCGTCCAGCAGGTACCGGGCGGCGTCGAACGCGTGGATCGCCATGTCCACCAGCAGCGGCTGCGCCATCTCCTCCCGGAAGCCGCCGAAGCGCGGCGCCCGGTGGAAGTCGGTGCCGACCGCGCCGACCGGGCCCAGCGCCGCCGCCATCGCCCGCAGCGTGGCCAGCTGCGGATTCCACCGCCGGGACTGGCTCACCATGAACAGCCGGCCGCTCACCTCGGCCGCCGCCACCAGCGACAGCGCCCGGGCCAGGGTGTCGGCGACCGGCTTCTCGCCCAGCACCGACATCCCGGCGAACAGGGCGGTGGTGGTGACGGCGTGGTGGGCCACCGGCACGGTCACGTCGATCACGGCGTCCGCCGCCGTCTCGGCCCCCAGGACGGCGACGTCGGCGCCGGCCGGCAGCCCCGCCGCCGCCCGCCGGGCCGCGGCCGGGTCCAGGTCCACCACCCCGGCCAGCTCGACGCCGGGGTCGGCGTGGATCGCGGCGAGCCAGGCCCGGCCCATCGCGCCGGCGCCGGCCAGCAGCACGCGGATCATGCGGTCGGCCCCTGGTACGAGCGGCCGGTGAAGAACTCCCCGGTGTCGTAGCGCAGCAGCTCGGGCAGCACCCGCTCGGGCCGGTCGCTGCGCGCCCAGCGCACCCCGTTGGCGATCACCCGGCGGATGTCGCGGTGGTGGTAGACCGGGTAGTCCTGGTCGCCGGGCTTGAAGTAGAAGATCCGGCCGTGCCCGCGGCGCCACGTGCAGCCGCTGCGGAACACCTCGCCGCCGCTGAACGAGCTGATGAAGACCAGCTCGTCCGGGGGTGGCACGTCGAAGTGCTCGCCGTACATCTCGTCCTCGGCGACGACGATGGGGTGCGGCACGCCCTGGGCGATGGGGTGGGTCGGGTCGACCGTCCAGATCAGCTCCCGGTCGTGCTCGTTGCGCCAGCGCAGCGTGCAGGTCGTACCCATCAGCCGGGTGAAGATCTTGGACCAGTGCCCGGAGTGCAGCACCACCAGGCCCATGCCGGAGAGCACGTGCCGGTGCACCCGGTCGACCACCTCGTCGGCCACCTCGCCGTGCGCGGCGTGTCCCCACCAGGTCAGCACGTCGGTCGCGGCCAGCACCGGCTCGCTCAGCCCGTGCCCGGGCTCGTCCAGGGTGGCGGTGCGGACCACGGCGGCGTCCCCGAGGTGTTCGCGGATGCCGGCCGCGATGGTCTCGTGCATGCCCTCGGGGTAGAGCCCGGCGACGTGTTCCTCGGTCTGCTCGTGGCGGTTCTCGCCCCATACGGTCACGCGGATCGGGTCCATGCGGCGTCCTCCTCCTTCGGGGCCGACCCGGGTCGGCCGTCGGGCGCTGGTCCGCGGGTGCGGGGAGCGCGTCAGCCGGACCGGGTGGTCCGCGCGGGGTGCGGCGTGGGGCGATCAGCGCGACGGGCGCCGGGGCCGGCCCGTCGCGGTCGAGCAGCCGGAACAGCGCGCGCATGGTCCGTCGGGACACCCCCCGCGGCTCCGGCGAGACGTTGGTGACCGGCGGGTTCGTGGTCCACGGCCGGCCGTCCGGCCCGGGCGGAGTCGAGATCGACGCGGGGCGGGCCGTGCGGGTCGGCCGGCACGCCGATCGGGATCACCGGTACGGCCGGCCCGGCCGCCACCGGGATCCGGGCGTCGTGCGTCTCGATGTCCGTCAGCACGATCGCGTCGCACCGCGAACGCGCGGGGCGGCGGCCGCTCAGCACGTACGAGGCCGGGCTCTGCGGGACGTCCGCGAGCCGGGCCACGTCCCGGCGCGTGACCACCTGCCCGTGACCACGCCGGCCTCCCGTCGTCGATACGTATCGACTGGCGGGCCGAGCCTAACCGGGCCCGGGCGGGTGGTTCAAGGCGGTCAGCCGCCGGACCGCACGCCGCCGCCCGCCCGCTTGGCCTCGTACATCGCCGCGTCCGCGGCCCGCATCAGGGTCGGCAGGTCGCCGCCGTGCTCGCCGAGCAGGGCGACGCCGATGCTGGCGCCCACCCGGACCTCGCGCTGGTCGATGTCGTAGGGCTCGGCCAGCCGCGCGTGCAGCCGCCCGGCCGCGGCCAGCGCCGAGTCCCGGTCCGGATCGCCGGTCAGCAGCACGGCGAACTCGTCCCCGCCCAGCCGGGCGACCAGGTCCCGCCCGCGCAGCCCGGCTTCCAGGCGCAGCCCGACCGCCTGCAGCAGGGCGTCGCCGGCGTGGTGCCCGACGGTGTCGTTGACCCGCTTGAAGCCGTCCAGGTCGAGCAGCAGCAGGGCCAGCCGGCCGCCGGTGGTGCGGGCGTTCCGGACCTCCTGCTCGGCCCGGTCCCGCAGGTGGGTGCGGTTCGGCAGCCCGGTCAGCGGGTCGTGGTAGGCCTGCCGGGTCAGCTGCGCCACGTGTTGCTGCTCGGCCTGGCGCAGCCGGGCGCTGTCGACGATCAGCGCGCCCTCCATCGCGACCTGCCGGGCCAGCGCGTGGTCGCGCCCGGTCCAGCGGCGCGGGCCGCCGGCGTCGCCGCACATGACCATGCCGACCGGCCCGGCCGCCGACATCAGCGGCATCGCCACGAACGAGCGCAGCCGCATCGTCTGCACGAAGCCGCCGGGGCGCACGTCGGCCCGCGCGACGTCGTCGACGAGCATCGGCGCGCCGTCGCCGCGCTCGGCGACGGCCCGCCAGATCGGTGATTCCGCGGCCAGCCGCCCGGTGAGGTTGCGGACCAGGTCGTCGGTGATCCGCTCGGTGAGGCCGACGCCGGCGGCGTAGCAGATCCGCCCGTCCGGGCCGATCAGGTGCACGGCGGCGCGCTCGGTGCGGAACGCCTCGCCGGTGGCCCGGGCCAGCAGCCGGCCGGCCTCCTCGACGGTGGCGGCGGCGGTGCCCTGCTCGAACAGCGCGCGGATGGTGGCGTTGGTGTGCGCGACGTGCTGGTGGTCCTGCTCGGCGGCGAGCGCCTGGAGCGTGGCGGCCAGGTGCAGCCCGATCGTGGCCGCCACCTCGGGACGCAACGCGGCGATGGTGTCGCCGGTGAGGACCAGCACGCCCAGGGTCCGCCCGCCGATGCGCAGGCGCAGCGCCGTACGGTCGCCGTCGCGCACCGGGGGCGCGCCCGCCGCGACCCGGAAGACCTGCCCGGCCAGCTCGATGTCGCGGGGGCCGGGGTCGCCGCGGGTGGCCTCCGGGGCCAGGCTGCCGTCGTCCGGGTCGAGCGTGAAGACCGAGGCGGCGCGCATGCCGCAGGGCCCGCCGAGCCGCCCGGCGATGATGTCGAGCACGTGCGCCACCGAGGGGATGTCGCGGGTCATCACGGCGGTCAGATCGTTGTGCACCAGGGCCTGGTCGTCGCCGGGCAACGGGTGCCCGACCGGTGGCGCCCCAGCACCCACGGTACGCACAGCGTTGCTCAAAGTCACAGCTGACTGGATCGGCAGTGATCCGGCCCGCTTGAGGATCCGGCGATGTCCGCCGACGGGACAGCACGGATTACCGTGCAGCCAGCGGGGTGTGCCGGGGACCGGAACGATCGAAGGGAAGTGCGGCATGAGGGTGTGCGTCGTCGGAACCGGCTACGTGGGTCTCACCACCGGTGTCAGCCTGGCCTTTCTCGGTCACGACGTCACCTGCGTGGACCTCGACCAGGCCAAGGTCGACCTGCTCAGCGGGGGCCGCTCGCCGATCTACGAGCCGCACATGGACGCGCTGCTGGCCGACTCGGCCGACCGGATCTCCTTCACCACCGACTACCGGGCGGCGGTGCCCGGGGCGGACGTGGTGTTCATCGCCGTGCAGACCCCCTCGCTGCCCGACGGCAACCCGGACCTGCAGTACCTGCGGTCGGCCGCGGAGAGCGTCGGGCGGCACATCGACGGCGAGTTCACCGTCGTGATCAACAAGTCGACCGTGCCGATCGGCAGCAGCAACTGGGTCGACTCGATCCTGCGCGAGTCCTTCGAGCGCACCCACGAGCGGCGCAGCGACGGCGAGTTCTCGGTCGCCTCGAACCCGGAGTTCCTGCGCCAGGGCGCGGCGATCCAGGACACGCTCTACCCGGACCGGATCGTGGTGGGCTCGGACAACCCGCGCAGCCTGGACGTGCTCAACCGGCTGTACCGGGTGATCCTCAACCAGACGTTCACGCCGCCGACGTACCTGCCGCGCCCGGCGGAGCTCGGCGCGGTGCCGATGGTCTCCACCGACCTGGCCTCCGCCGAGCTGATCAAGTACGCCGCCAACGCCTTCCTGGCCCTCAAGATCAGCTTCGCCAACGAGATCGGCCAGCTCGCCGGCCGGGTCGGCGCGGACATCTCCCAGGTCACCCGGGGGATCGGCCTGGACACCCGGATCGGGCCGCGGTTCCTGCAGCCGGGCATCGGCTGGGGCGGCTCCTGCTTCGGCAAGGACACCGCCGCGCTGATCGCCACCGGCGCCGAGTACCACCACGAGATGCCGATCGTCACCGCCGCGCGCGAGGTCAACCAGTTGCAGCGCCGGCTGGTCGTGGACCGGCTGCTGGGCGAGCTGCGCATCCTCAAGGGCCGCAAGATCGGGCTGCTCGGGCTGGCGTTCAAGCCGAACACCGACGACATGCGCGACGCCCCGGCCCTGGACATCGCGCGGATGCTGCTCGACCGGGGCGCCCGGATCCGGGTGCACGACCCGGTCGCGGCCGAGCGGTTCCGCCTCGAGCAGCCCGACCTGGCGCCGTACCTGGCCGGCGAGGTCGAGGAGGTCTTCGACGACAGCGACGCGGTGGTGCTGGTCACCGAGTGGTCGGCGTACCTGGACCTGGACTGGGCCAAGCTCGCCGCGCTGATGCGCACCCCGGTGGTGCTGGACGGCCGGCACTGCCTGGACCCGGAGCGCCTGGCCAAGCTGGGCTACCGCTACCTGTCGGTCACCGGCGGCTGACGGTCAGGGCAGCGCGGCCCGCCAGGCCTCGACCAGCGCCGGGTCCACCGGGGCGTCCCAGCGGCCGTCCGGGCGCACCGCGCTGCCGGTGTGGAACGCGTCCACCCCGGCGGCCGCCAGCGCCGGCACGTGCCGGCGCCGCAGCCCGCCGCCGGCCAGCACCCGTGGCCCCGACCCGGCCTCGGCCGCGAGCGTGGCCAGGCCCTCCTGCACGGTGGCCGGTCCGCCGGCGGTGAGCACGCAGTCCAGCCCGGGCAGCCCGGCCAGGGTCCGGCGGGCGGCGGCGCGGTCCGCGGCGTGATCGAGCGCGCGGTGGAACGTCCACGGGCAGCCCTCGATCGCCGGGAGCACCGCCTCGACGGCGGCCACGTCGACCGCGGCCCGCGCGTCGAGAAAACCCAGGACGAACTCGTCGGCGCCGGCCGCGCGCAGGCCGGCCGCCGCCTCGGCCAGGGCGCCGGGGTCGCTCAGCGCGTACCCGTCGGCGGCGCGCAGCATGACCCGGACCGGGATGCCGACCGCCTCCCTCACCGCCGAGAAGGTCGCGACCGACGGGGTGAGGCCCTGGCGCCGCATGTCGGCGACCAGTTCGACCCGGTCGGCGCCGCCGTCGCGCGCCGCCCGCGCGTCCGCCGCGTCCAGGGCGATCACTTCCAAGATCGATCGGGGCACCGCGGCATCGTCGCACATTAGTCCCCGGCGCCGGTGCGAGCGGGCCGAACCATCGAGGTTCTTCCATCGAGACCTTGACGGGATCTGAGCAGTCTTGTTCAACTGTGTTTGCACCTGGTGGACCGTTGAGCGCTCTCCGTGTCGTCCGAACGTCGCGGCCGAGTGCGGACCGGTGCTGCCCGCGTTCTTTCCCACCGAGAGGACCCCAGCGCATGACCACACCCCGGACAGCCCGGCGGGCCGTCACCGCCGTCGCGGTCGCCCTGCTCGCCATCGGCACGGCCGGCGCCGCCGGCGTCGCGCCCGCCGCGGCGGCCGAACCGCAGTGGCACAAGGGCATCCCGCCGCTCGCCACCCCCTGGACCGCCCAGGTCGGCCCGCGGAACGCCCTGCCCGAATACCCCCGCCCGCAGCTGGTCCGTGGCCGGTGGCAGAACCTCAACGGCGTCTGGGAGTTCGGCCGGGCCGCGGTGGATCAGGCCCCGCCGGTCGGGCAGCCGCTGGGCGAGCGGGTGCTGGTGCCGTACCCGATCGAGTCCGCCCTGTCCGGCATCCAGCGCCACGAGGACCGGATGTTCTACCGCCGCGCCTTCACCGTGCCGGCCGGCTGGCGGGTCGGGTCGGGGCAGCGGCTGATGCTGCACTTCGGCGCGGTCGACTACGACGCCAAGGTGTGGGTGAACGGCACCCGGGTGGCGACCCACCGGGGCGGTTACGACGGCTTTGACATCGATGTCACCGACGCGCTGCGGGGCACCGGGCCGCAGGAGCTGATCGTCTGGGCCGAGGACCTCACCGACGCCACCGGCCAGCCCATCGGCAAGCAGCGCCGGGTCTCCGACCGGGGGATCTTCTACCAGGGCAGCTCCGGCATCTGGCGCACGGTGTGGATGGAGCCGGTCGCCGACTCCAGCATCACCGGGCTGGTCACGACCCCGGACCTGGCCGCCTCGGCGCTGCGGCTCACCGCCGAGACCGTACGGGGCGACGGGCTGACCGTGCGCGCCGTGGCCAAGGCGGGCGGCCGGGTGGTCGGCACGGTCACCGGCGCCGCGGGTACGGAGCTCGTCGTGCCCGTGCCCCGGGCCGAGCTGTGGTCCCCGGACCACCCCTACCTGTACGACCTCGAGGTCACCCTGCTGCGCGGGCGCACCGCCGTGGACACCGTCACCTCGTACTTCGGCATGCGGGAGATCGGGAAGAAGCCGGGCGCGGACGGCAAGCTGCGGATCGCCCTCAACGGCAAGATCCTGTTCAACCTGGCCACCCTGGACCAGGGTTTCTGGCCCGACGGCCTGAACACCGCGCCCACCGACGCCGGGCTGAAGTTCGACCTCCAGCAGCACAAGGACATGGGCTTCAACGCGGTCCGCAAGCACATCAAGGTCGAGCCCGACCGCTGGTACTACTGGGCCGACAAGCTCGGCCTGCTGGTCTGGCAGGACATGCCGGCCGCCAACACCGGGCCGATCCCCGAGGCGTGGCGCGCCCAGTTCGAGGCCGAGCTGCACGAGCTGGTCCGTGAGCACCGCAGCTGGACCTCGATCGTCGCCTGGGTGCCGTTCAACGAGGGCTGGGGCGAGTGGGACCGGGAGGCCACCGGCCGCATCGCCGACGACGTCCGGAAGCAGGACCCGAGCCGGCTGGTCAACGCGCACAGCGGGGTCAACTGCTGCAACTCCCACGGTGACTCCGGCCGGGGCGACGTCATCGACCACCACCAGTACCTCGGCCCGGCCTCGCCCGCGCCGGACGCGACCCGGGTGTCGATCGACGGCGAGCACGGCGGCTTCGGGCTCCGGACGTCCAACCACATGTGGTTCGGCGACGGCCAGGCGTACGAGATGGAGCCGGACTCCGCCACGCTGACCCGCAAGTACGTGGAGAACCAGCGGGCGGTCATCACCTCGGCGCGGTCCTGCGGCATCAGCGCGGCGATCTACACCCAGATCACCGACGTCGAGGGGGAGCTCAACGGCTTCTGGACGTACGACCGGCAGGTGGCCAAGATGGACCTGCGGCAGGTGCGGGCGGTCAACCGGGAGATCATCGCCCGGGCCGACGGCAGCGCGGGCAACGTACCGCAGCCGGGCCCGGGCACGCCGGGGCTGACCGGCGTCGCGTTCTACCCGCTGGACGGCACGGCCGAGGACGCCGCCGGCGACCACGACGCCACCCTGGTCGGCGGCCCCGGCTACGTCGACGCGCACCGCGGGCAGGGTGTGGCGCTGAACGGATCCGGCCAGTTCATCGACACCGGGGCGCCGGTGCTGAACACCGCGTCGGACTACACCGCCTCGGCCTGGGTCCGGCTCGACAAGGCCGATGGCGCGTTCCAGACGATCGTCAGCCAGGACGGCGCGAGCGTCAGCGACTTCTTCCTGCAGTACTCCGGGGCCGACCAGCGCTTCGCGATGAGCTTCGCGGGCGTGCGGGCGCTGGGCCCGGCCAAGCCCGAGACCGGCCGCTGGTACCACCTGACCGGCGTGCGCGACAGCGTGCGTGGTGAGCTGCGGCTCTACGTCGACGGAGAGCTCGCCGGCCGAACCGGCGCGTGCCTGCCGCAGGCGGCGCCGACCGGCAACACCGTGATCGGCCGCGGCCGGTACGGCGGCAACCCGGTCGACTACCTGGACGGCGCCGTCGACCAGGTCCACCTCTACGACCGGGCGCTGTCCGCCACGGAAATCAAGGACCTGTACGCCTCGGGCCAGTGACGGGGGAGCGGCGGGCCCGCGCCGGGGCCCGCCGCGCCCTCACCGGTTCCAGGGATCGGCGGGCCGGCAGTCCGGGCCGGGATCGCCGTAGATGACCGTGCCGGCCGGGTCGGTGTAGCAGTGCGGGAACTGCTCCCCGTACGCGAAGAGCCGCCGCCGGTCGATCTCCCGGCCCGCGGCGTCGTAGCTGACCAGCTCGGCGTCCTCGCCCACGTCGTCGGTGCGCGAGATCAGCCCGAACGCGCCGTCGCGCAGCCGGGCCGTCGTGGTCCGCCCGTTGCCGTGCTCCAGCACCAGGCGGGCCACCCGGGCGCTCACCCGCCCCAGCACCGACACCGAGCCGCCGTCGGCCTCCGTCGACGACAGGCTCAGGCGCTGGACCGGCCCCGGCAGCCACCCGCGGTGCGGCCAGGCCTCGCCGCCGACGCCGCCCGACGACAGCCGGCCGTGGTCCAGGGACGCCTCGCAGCCCAGGTACCCGGCGCGGTTGAGGAACAGCACCTGGATCCAGCGTCCCCGCCGGGCCGCGATGGCGACGTCGGCGAGCGAGACCGGGACGAACTGCGGGTCCGGCGCGCCGCCCGGGCCGTTGGGGCGCGCCCATTCCAGGCAGCGCTGCGCGGCCCCGCGCAGCGACCCGTCCAGCTCGCCGGGACCCATCGCCAGGATCTGGGTGCTGTCCTCGCGGCGTACCTCGACGCTCACGGCGACCGCCGCGAGCAGCGTGAGCACCGCCGCGGCGGCGACCAGCAGCCGCCGCGGCACCCGCGGGCGCGACCCGCGCGCCGCCGCCAGCACCTCCGCGCGCATGCGGGCCGCCCGTCCCGGCGGCAGGTCCCGCTCGGCGGGCGGCATCGTCAGGGGGTTCATCGGTCCTCCTCCTCCGCGTCGGGGCCGAGCAGCGCGGCGAGCCGGGCGCGGGCCCGGCTCACCCGGGACCGGACCGCCACCTCGGTGACGCCCAGCGCCGCGGCGGCCTCGGCGTAGCCGACGCCGGACCACAGGCACAGCGCGACGGCCTCGCGTTCGGCCCGCGGCAGCCGCCGCACGGCGGCGAGGATCCGGCCCATCGCGCGTTCGTCGTCGAGCCGCCCGGCGACGTCGTCGGCCGGGTCGGGGCCGCGCTCGGCGGGCAGCCGGCCGAGCAGGGCCCGGCGCCGGCGGGCGGAGCGCCATTCGGTACGCGCGTGGTTGCCGGCCACCACCAGCAGCCACGGCAACGCGGTCCCGTGCGCCAGCCGGGCCGTGCCGCGCCGGCGCCAGGCCACCAGGAACGTCGCCTGGGTGATGTCCTCGGCCACGCTCCACGAGCCGCAGAGCCGGAAGGCGTGGTTGTAGACGGCCCGGGAGTGCCGGTCGAAGAGCGTGCCGAAGGCGGCCTCGTCGCCGGCGGCGACCGCGGCCCAGAGCTCCTGGTCGGTCGGCTCGGTCTGCGTCATCACACCCCGCTGTGTCCGCCGCAGCGCTATTTGTTGCAGCAATTTTCCCGCGGGTCGATGATGAGCCTCGATGGATCATCCCCGGGTCAGGAGGCGCCCCCATGCTGTCCGCGCTCGACCGTCATCATTCCGTGGCGCCGCCCGGCTTCAGCCGCTGGCTGATTCCCCCGGCCGCGCTCTCCGTGCACCTGTGCATCGGCCAGGTGTACGCCACCAGCGTCTACAAGAACTCCTTCGTCGCCCACTTCGACACCGGCGCGACGTCCGTGGGCGTGATCTTCAGCATCGCCATCGTCATGCTGGGGCTGTCCGCGGCCGTCGGCGGCACCTGGGTCGAGGCGAACGGCCCGCGTAAGGCGATGTTCGTGTCGGCGTGCTTCTGGGCCGCCGGCTTCCTGGTCGGCGCGCTGGGCATCTTCACCGAGCAGCTGTGGCTGGTCTACCTCGGGTACGGCGTCCTCGGCGGCATCGGCCTCGGCATCGGCTACATCTCGCCGGTCTCCACGCTGATCAAGTGGTTCCCGGACCGGCCCGGCCTGGCCACCGGCCTGGCCATCATGGGCTTCGGCGGCGGCGCGCTCATCGCCAGCCCGCTGTCGCGGCAGCTGCTGTCGTTCTACGACGCCGGCTACGACCCGAACGTGTCGGCCTCGGTGGCCGGCGGCGGCGCGCTCGTGGCGCTGTTCCTGACCCTGGGCATCGGCTACTTCGTGGTGATGATGTTCGGCGTCGCCAACATCCGGGTGCCCGCCGAGGGCTGGGCGCCCGAGGGCTGGGACCCCGCCTCGGTCAAGAAGAAGCCGCTGGTCACCACCGCGAGCGTGTCGGCGGCCAACGCCATCCGGACCCGGTCCTTCTGGCTGCTGTGGATCGTGCTGTTCTGCAACGTCACCGCCGGCATCGGGATCCTGGAGCAGGCCAGCCCGATGATCCAGGACTTCTTCCGGGACGGCGGCGGCAGGTCCGCGGTCGCGGTGGCCGCGGCGGCCGGGTTCGTCGGGGTGCTGTCGCTGTTCAACATGGCCGGCCGGTTCGTCTGGTCGTCCGCCTCGGACCTGATCGGGCGCAAGCGCATCTACCTGGTCTACCTGGGCGTCGGCATGGTCCTGTACGCGCTGCTGGCCTCGGTGGGCCACCTCGCCGTGGGCCTGTTCGTGCTGCTGGCCGGCGTGATCCTGTCGTTCTACGGCGGCGGGTTCGCCACCGTGCCGGCGTACCTGCGGGACCTGTTCGGCACGTACCAGGTGGGCGCGATCCACGGCCGGCTGCTGACCGCCTGGTCGGCCGCGGGCGTGGCCGGTCCGCTGATCGTCAACGGCTTCCTGGACGCGCAGGGCAAGCCGGGCACGCTCACCGCGTCGGCGTACCAGCCGGCGCTGTTCACCATGGTCGGGGTGCTGGCGGTCGGCTTCGTCGCCAACCTGCTGGTGCGGCCGGTCCCCGAGCGGTTCCACGAGCCGCGCACCCAGCCGGAGAAGGAGGCGGTGGCATGAAGACGTCCTCGGTACGGCTGATCCTGTCCTGGGCGCTCGTCGTGGTGTTCCTCGGCTACGGCGTGATCCAGACGGCCATCACCGCCGCGAAGCTGTTCCAGTAGGCCGGTCGGGTGGCCGCCGCCGCGCGGTGGCCACCCACCACCTGTCCAGGACGGGCTCCACCGCGCAGGCCGCGGCCACCGACGCCGCGGCGGCCAGGGTGACCAGCAGGTCCCCGCCGGCCCGGGCGGCGAGGACGACGCCGGCCGCCGCGACGTACGGCCGGGCGAAGGTGCACGGGCCCAGGATCAGCGCGGTGGCCAGGAACCGCCGCCGCCAGCCGAGCACGGCGTAGCCGGCCAGCGCGGCCAGCACGACCGCCCCGAACGGCAGGTAGAGCAGCAGCATGACGCGGCCGGCGGCCAGGTAGCGGTCCCAGCGCTCGGGCCGGGCGAGCACGTCGGCCAGCACCAGCCCGGCCACCGGGCCGAGCAGCGCGGCCGCCGTGGCCAGCCCGCGCAGGTGCGCCCGGATGTCCTCGCGGCGGCGCCGGATCAGCCCGGTCCGACCGCACGAGGACCGGAAGCCGGCGAACGCCCCGTCCAGCGCGGCCAGCACCACCAGGCCGGCCGGCACCCACCCGGCGGCGGTCACGGCGCGATCCCGGTGACCGGGCGCAGCACATCGGACAGCCGCGGCCACCAGCGCGGCCCGTCGGCGCAGGCGGGCCGGTAGTCCGGGGCGCCGGCCCGCGCGGCGGCCAGCAGCACGCCCGCCGGATGGGCGCGGCGGGCCGACAGCACCCCGTCGTGCCGGGACACCGGCTCGCGCATCCGGGCCCGGTGGAAGACCCGGGCGCCGAGCGTCGTCCACGGGCCCGGGTCGATGTCCCAGTGCGCGAATGCCGCAACGCCGAGGGCGCGCTGGGCGGCGAAGAAGGCCGGCAGCTCGGCCGTGCTCAGGTGGTGCAGCAGGCCCGAGGAGATGACCACCGTGGACACGCCGTCGTTCCCGGCGACTCCGGGGGCGAGCGCGTCGCCGGCGATGAACCGGCAGCGCAGCCGCTCGGCGGCGGCCAGCTCGGCGGCCCGGGTGACCAGCGCCCGGTTCAGGTCGACGCCGACCAGCTCGACGCCGGGGCCGAGCATCTCGTACGCGGCCAGCCAGCGCACCACGTAGCCGAGCCCGCAGCCCACGTCGACGACCCGCAGTGGCGTGGCGGGGCGCCCGGCGCGGAACCGGACGATCCACTCGGCGACGCGGCGGGGCAGCTGCAGCTCCTCGCCCAGCCGCTGGAGTTCACAGTGCACCCGGATCAGCAACGCGTCGATCTCGGCGCCCACCAGGACGCCGCCGCGGACCGGCAGGCGGGCCGCGATCCGGGCCGCGCGACGCTGGCCACCCGCCCTGAGCTGGGCGACCAGCGCGTCGCGGGACACCGGCTCGCCGGTGGACAGCAGATCCGTCAGCTCGTACACAGAGATCATCATCGGCCGTCGCCCGGGGAATACCCGAAAAGTTTCGCTGCCATTACGTATTGATGTCATGGGAGCGCTCCCATAGTCTGATGCTCACGCGGTGGTCAGCGACAGCGATCGATCCCCGCGCCGGAAGTTCGTTCCCCTCGGCACGCCTGCCCCGGGCGTCGCCATGTCTTCCAGGAGCGCTTGCGCATGAGTCCACGTCCCCACACGTTGGTGCGAGGCCTGACGGCCGCCACCGCGATCACCCTCCTCACGGGCGCCGGCATCGCCGTCGCGGCGCAGCAGGCCAGCGCCGCCGCGGGCTGCCGGGTCACCTACTCGGCCAATTCGTGGAGCACCGGCTTCACCGGCAACGTGTCGGTGACCAACCTCGGCGACCCGCTCTCCAGCTGGAACGTGACCTGGGCCTTCCCCGGCAACCAGCGCATCACCCAGGGCTGGAGCGCCAATATCACCCAGAGCGGCCAGCAGGTCACCGCGGCCAACCCGTCCTGGGGCGGCAGCCTGGGCACGAACGCGTCGACGACCTTCGGCTTCAACGCCGAGTACTCCGGGACGAACACGAACCCCACCTCGTTCTCGCTGAACGGCACGGCCTGCACGGGCACCGTCCCGACGAGCCCGCCCACGAGCCCGCCGACCAGCCCGCCGACCAGCCCGCCCACGAGCCCGCCGACCAGCCCGCCGACGAGCCCGCCGACGAGCCCGCCGCCGGCCGGCACCAAGGTGGACAACCCGTACGCCGGGGTCAAGGGCTACGTGAACCCGGAGTGGAAGGCCAAGGCCGACGCCGAGCCCGGCGGCAGCCGGGTCTCCAACAACCCGACCGCCGTGTGGCTGGACCGCATCGCGGCCATCGCCGGCACCTCGGGCAGCAGCTCGAACGGCAGCATGGGCCTGCGCGACCACCTGGACGCGGCTCTCGCCCAGGGCGCCGGCTACATCCAGCTGGTCATCTACAACCTGCCCGGCCGCGACTGCTCGGCGCTGGCCTCCAACGGTGAGCTCGGCGTCAACGACCTGCCGCGCTACAAGGCCGAGTACATCGACCCGATCGCCGCGATCGAGGGCGACGCCAAGTACCGCAACCTGCGCATCATCAACGTGATCGAGATCGACTCGCTGCCGAACCTGGTCACCAACACCAACGTCGCCACCTGCGCCACCATGAAGTCCAACGGCGGCTACGTGCAGGGTGTCGGCTACGCCCTGAACAAGCTGGGCGCGCTCAGCAACGGGTACAACTACGTGGACGCCGCGCACCACGGCTGGATCGGCTGGGACTCCAACTCGGGCCCGACCGCGCAGATCCTGCTCGAGGCCGCCCGCGCCTCCGGCAGCGTCAACAACGTCACCGGCTTCATCGTCAACACCGCGAACTACTCGGCCCTGCACGAGCCGTTCTTCCAGGCCAACTCGACGGTCGGCGGCCAGTCCGTGCGCCAGTCGAAGTGGGTCGACTGGAACATGTACGTCGACGAGCTGTCCTTCGCGACGGCGTACCGCCAGCAGCTGGTCGCGGCCGGCTTCAACTCCAACATCGGCATGCTGATCGACACCTCCCGCAACGGCTGGGGCGGCGCCAACCGGCCCGCCGCGGCGAGCACCTCCACCGATGTGAACACCTTCGTCAACCAGTCCCGCATCGACCGCCGGATCCACGCCGGCAACTGGTGCAACCAGTCCGGCGCCGGCCTGGGCGAGCGGCCCCGGGCGAACCCGGAGCCGGGCATCGACGCCTACGTCTGGGTCAAGCCCCCGGGCGAGTCGGACGGCTCGAGCTCGCTGATCCCGAACAACGAGGGCAAGGGCTTCGACCGGATGTGCGACCCGACCTACACCGGCAACGAGCGCAACGGCAACAGCATGACGGGCGCGCTGCCCAACGCGCCGATCTCGGGCGCCTGGTTCTCCGCTCAGTTCCGTGAGCTGATGGCCAACGCGTACCCCGCTCTCTGATCCGCTCCCACAACGGACGGCCCGGTTGTCACAACCGGGCCGTCCGGCTCGTCTGGGGTGCATGACCGCGACACTGCGCCGCACCCTGCTGCTCCTCCAGGCCGCCACCGCCCTGTACGTCGGGGTGTGGGCGGCCGCCGCGCCGGACTCCTGGTGGCGTTCCTTCCCCGGCGCCGGCCACCACTGGCTGCCCGCGCTCGGCGCCTACAACGAACACCTGGCGCGCGACGTGGGCGCGCTCTACCTGGCCCTGGCGCTGGTCACCCTGGGCGCGGCCGCCCGGCCGGCCGACGACTTCCTGGTCCGGCTGACCGCCGCGGCCTGGCTGGTCTTCTCCGTCCCACACCTGGCCTACCACCTCGGCCACCTCGGCCACTACCCGCTCGCCGACCGCTGGGGCAACGTGCTGTCCCTGGGCCTGGTGACCCTCGTGCCGGCCGTGCTGCTGGCTCCCCGCCGGGCCGGGCGCGGCGCTAGCGTGTCCGGGTGACGACGGACAAGTGGGCGAGCTGGCTGCTGCGGCGCCGCGACGGCGGCTCGGCCGGCCTGCGCTCGCAGTTCGCCCCCCAGCTGACCCGTTACCGCGACGGCGTCCTCGACCGGGCGGCGATCGCCCCCGGCGACACGGTCCTGGACGTCGGCGCCGGCACCGGACTGATCGGCCTGGCCGCGCTCGACCGGGTCGGCCCGGCCGGCCGGGTGATCTTCAGCGACGTCTCCGCCGCCCTGCTCGAGGAGTGCCGCCGGCAGGCCGACCCGGCCCGCTGCCGCTTCGTGCGGGCGCCGGCCGACGACCTGGGCCCGGTCCCGGACGCCTCGGTCGACGTGGTGACGACCCGGTCGGTGCTGATCTACGTGGCCGACCGCCCGGCGGCGTTCGCGGAGATGCACCGGGTGCTGCGCCCCGGCGGCCGGCTGTCCGTCTTCGAGCCGATCAACAGCTATCCGGCGACCGTCGGCCGCGACCCGCTGCTCGGCGTCGACCCCGGCCCGATCGCCGAGCTGATCACCAAGGTGCGGGCGGCCTACGCGGCGGTGGCGCCCGAGGCCGCGACGATGCACGACTTCGACGAGCGGGACCTGGTGCGCTGGGCGGTGGCGGCGGGCTTCACCGGGGTACGCCTGGACTACCACGCGGAGCTCGACGTGCCGGGGCCGCCGCTGGGCGACTGGGCGGCGGTGCGCCGTACCGCCCCGAACCCGCTGGTGCCGACGTACGGCGAGATGATCGACGAGGCGTTGACGCCGGGGGAGCGGGAGCGGTTCGACGCGTACCTGGGGTCGCTGGGGGACGGGCCGACCCGGCACACGGCGGCGACGGCCTACCTGAGCGCGGTCCGTCCCTGAGGGCTGCCCGCACCTGATCGCCCGCACCGCGGTCGGTTTCGTCCTCGCCGGCGGAATCGCCCTTTCCGGCTCTTTGCCGCCATCCGGTGTGATTCGCTGGCCGACATGTGGATCTTCGTCCGGCGGGTCGCCGCTGCGCTCGCGGCGGCTGCCCTCGTACCGGTGTGGCCCGCCGCCGGGGCGGGCGCCGACCCCGGCCCGGACGCCGTCCGCGCCGTCCAGGCCGGACTGCTGCGCGCGACCGGCCTCGCGCCCGGGCTGTCCGCCGCGGCGGCCGGGCCCGGCTCCGGGCTCACCGCCGTCGGCGGCGGCCACGCCTGCGCCGTCGTGCAGTACTCCGACCTGTGGTGCTGGGGCCGCAACCACCACGGTCAGCTCGGCGACGGCGGCACCCGCGACTCCGCCCGGCCGGTGCGGGTCACCGCGAGCGGCCGGCTGGCCGGGGCCGCCGGGCTGCTGGCCGTGCACGCCGGGCGGGTGCACACGTGCGCGCTCGCGCTGGAGTACGCCGCCATGGGCCTGGTCGTCTACTGCTGGGGCGGCAACGACGAGGGGCAGCTCGGCGACGGCAGCTTCGCCGACCGGTCCCGTCCGGCCCAGGTCACCGCCGACGCCGCGCAGGTCGTCACCGGCGCCGAACACACCTGCGTGCTCTCCATCGAGCTGACCGTGTCCTGCTGGGGCCGCAACGACGCCGGTCAGCTGGGCATCGGCACGCTCGGCACCAGCGAGTCCAACCCGCAGCCGGTGCCGGGCCTCACCGACGTCGTCGACCTGGCCGCCGGCGACGACCACACCTGCGCGCTCCGGCAGAACGGCGACCTCTGGTGCTGGGGTTCCGACGCCGATGGCCGGCTCGGCGACGGCGGGGGCGCCGGCGCTCCCGCACCGAGCCCGGTCCGGGTGCGCGGTGGGCCGTACACCGAGGTCAGCGCCGGTGGCCGGCACACCTGCGCCCTGGATCGCCGGGCCGCCGCATCCTGCTGGGGCGCGGGCGACCGGGGCCAGCTGGGCCGGGCCGGCGACCCGTCGGCGCCGGGGCGCGTCGGCCACCGGGCCTATGCCGGCCTGCGCGCCGGCGGGGACTCCACGTGCGGGATCACCGGCGGCGGGGCGGCGTACTGCTGGGGCGCCAACGACGACGGCCAGCTCGCGGTCGGCGACCATGCCGACCGGGCCCGGCCGGCGCCGGTCGACCGGACCGGGATCCGTACGTCGACGCTGGTCCGGCTGGTCCTCGGCCGGGCGGCCCCGGTTCTCGCCGACCTCTCGGTCGGCGCCGGCCGCACCTGCGCGGCGGACGCCTCGCTGGTCGTCTACTGCACCCGCGACGGTGTGCTGCGGACCGTGCCGCTGGCCCCGGGCGCCGCCACCGCCGTCCGGGCCGCACCCCGGCCACGGGCCCTGCGGATCGCCTGGGCCGCGCCGGCGCGCTCGGGCGCGGACCGGATCGGCGCCTACGTCGCCGTGGCCTTCACCGGCCGCACGCTGGAGGGCAGCCGGTCCTGCACCACCACTGCCCGGGCCTGCACGGTCACCGGGCTGACCGGTGGCCGGCGCTACACCGTGCTGGTCGCCGCGGTCAGCCACGGCGGCGTCTCCTACAGCGCGCTCGGGCACGGCACGGCGCTGGCCGCCGGGACGGGCGCGGGCCTGCCGATCACCGGGCCGGGTCCGTTCGGCGCGGCGGGTGTCGCTCTGGTCGCGGCCGGCTGGTTGCTGGTGACGGCCTGCCGCCCTCGCGGCCCGGGCCGACTCCGCCGGCCGGTGGCGCGGGGCCGCCCGGCGTGAGTCCGCCGCGGGCGTTCCGTCCGCTTCGCGATCGGCGGTGCCTTCGCGGGCCCGCGGTTCGGTAGGCTGCCGCCACGGGATCCGAGGTGCGGGTCCCCGCCGGCCGGCAGCGGCGCGATGCCCGGCGACCAGGGCGGTTCCCGGTGGGGACGGCGACGCGCCGGCGGCCGGGTCCGCGGGTCCGCCCGGCCGGGGTGGGCGGCGGCGACGGCACGGCGATGCGCGCCGGGACGGGAGCGACGGATGGCTCAGATCGGCCTGCGCGCGGTTCGGGACGACGACCTGGACGAGATCTTCGACCAGCGGCGGGATCCCGTCTCGGTGTGGATGGCGGCGTTCACCGCCGAGGATCCCGACGACCGGGCCGCCTTCGACGCGCACATCGCCCGGTTGCGCAACGACCCGGAGATCCTGCTGCTGGCGGTCACCGTGGACGGTGCGCTCGCCGGCACCGTGGGCAGCTTCCCGGTCGGCGCCGACACCGAGATCACGTACTGGCTGGCCCGGGCCTTCTGGGGCGCCGGCGTCGCCACCCGCGCCGTCGAGCTGCTGCTCGACCTGGTGCCGGTACGCCCGATCACGGCCCGCGCGGCCAGCGACAACGCCGGCTCGCTGGGGGTGCTGCGCAAGGCGGGCTTCCGGCCGGTGGGCAAGGAGGTCGCCTACGCGACCGCCCGCCGCCGGGAGATCGAGGAGACGGTGCTGCGCCTGGACGGGCTGTGATCGCGTACGCTGCCCGGTAATCCAACCGGCTCCCCGGAGATGCGCCGCAGTGTGGGAGCACAGCCACCATGAGTGCGCCCGGAGGGAGCGGCAGCAATGCCGCACACCCTCAAGGGAGAGTTCTCATGACCATCGGTATCGGACTGCCCGTCGCCGACATCCCCGCCCTGCTCGACTGGGCCCGGCGCGCGGACGCCGGCCCGTTCCGCACCCTGGGCCTGCTGGACCGCCTCGTCTACGACAACCCGGAACCCCTCGTCGCGCTGGCCGCCGTGGCCGGCGCCACCCGCCGGATCCGGGTGCAGACCGAGGTGCTGCTCGCGCCGCTGCGCGACACGGTGCTGCTCGCCAAGCAGGCCGCCACCCTGGACCGCGTCTCCGGCGGCCGGTTCACCCTCGGGCTGGGCGTCGGCGGCCGCCCGGACGACTACCGGGCCGCCGGTCAGGACGTGCGCCGCCGGGGCCACCGCCTCGACGAGCAGATGGCCGAGCTGGGCCGGCTCTGGTCCGGGGAGCCCCACTGCGCGCACGCCGGCCCCGTCGTGCCCGGCCCGGGCCGCCCGGAGATCCTGTTCGGCGCGTTCCGGCCGCCCGCGCTGCGCCGCGTGGCCCGCTTCGGTGACGGCTTCCTCGGCGCCACCCCGCCGCGCTACCTCGGCCGGCTCTTCCGGACCGTCGAACAGATGTGGGCCGACGCCGGGCGCGCCGGCCGGCCCCGGCTGGTGGCCCAGGGCAACGTCGCCCTCGGCCCGGCCGCCGTCGTCGAACAGGCCCGCGCGGAGATCCTCCGCTACTACGGGCCCGGGGAGTACGCGGCGCAGGCCGCGGCCGGGCTGTTGGGCACGCCCGCGGCGATCGGGGGTTTCGTGGCCGAGTGCCGGGATCTCGGCGCCGACGAGGTGATGCTGTACTGCTGGGCCACCGATCCCGAGCAGGTCGACCGGCTGGCCGACCTCCCGGTCTGAACGGGAGATGCCGGTGCTCCGCCGGGTCGGCGGGGCACCGGCATCCGGCCCCTCGGGAATGTCTTCATGTGCCGGGCCGGGCGGGAGCCCGCCCTCGCGCCGGGGGTCAGCTCTTCTTGAAGAAGCGGTACACCGCCTGGTACGGCACGGCGGTCGTGGCGCCCGCGGCGCAGGCGGTGGCCGGGGCCACGCCGCCGACCGTGGACAGGCGCTGGATGTAGGTGACGCCGCCGAAGACACCCGCCCCCCGGGTCGTCTTCGCCGTGACCAGCAGCTGCGGGATGCTGTTGGGCGTGGCCGACGGGGCCGGCACCGGGGCGGTGCCCTCGACGAGCGAGCCGTCGTCCGGCGACTCCCAGCTCGGCCCGCGGAAGTGTAGCGCGGAGGCCACCCGGACCGGGTTCAGCGTGATGCCGGCGAGCGACGCGGCCGGCTCGATCAGCGTCCACTTGGCGTCGGCGCAGCCGTAGATCTGGACCCCCTTGGCCTTGAAGACGGAGGTCAGCGTGTTGCCGGCCGGGGGGACCAGCTCGGGCGGCACCGTGGTCGCGCCGCCCAGGAACCGGTCCGCCGCGCTCGCCGCGGTGGCCGGGGCGGGCTTGTCGTCGGCGAAGGAGACCCCGGCGGAGACCCCGACGAGGGCCAGCGTGACCGCGCCGAACCCGGCCGCGATACGGACATTCTTGGTGTTCAAAGATCCTCCACAGTAGGGCGTCGCGCCCGACCCACCCTAGGGCTACGGTGCGCGACGGTCCCTTAACTGTGGCCTAAGTTTTCCGCAGGTTTACCCCAGCGGGTTGTGAAGGAAGATCGCGCTCAGTTGGTGGGGTAGAAGCCGGTGGGGAGCTGGCCGCCCGGTTCCGTCCGCCGGGCGCGCAGCCGCAGCCGCAGCAGCAGTCCCACCCCGAGGAAGACCAGGATCCCGCCGACGATCAGGCCGGCGCCGAGCAGGCTGGGCGTGCCGCTGTCGCGGCCGGAGGCCGGCACCGCGGCGATGTCGGCGTCGGTGCTCGTGGGCTCCGGGGTGGCCCCCTGCTCCGCGGTCTCCTCCGGCTCGGCGGTGGATTCGGTCGGCGACGGGCTGGCCTCGGGGCTGGGCGAGCGGGTCTCGTCCCGGTCCTCCTGCTCGCCCTTGACCTCGCTGCGCGAGCTGGCCTCCTGCAGCAGGGTCCGGCCGGCGTTGAAGGCCTGCACCCGGAACGTGACGCTGCCCGGGTCGGCGTCGTCGTCGAAGCCGATCCGGTACCGGGCGGTGACCGTACGGCCCCGGCAGAGCTGGCCGGGGTCGAGCTGCACGTCGGTGATCCGCGCGGCGCCGGCCCCGGCGTTGCGGACCTGCACCGGGAAGTCGCCGTCCTCGTCCCGGGCGACCTCGACGTCGTCCAGGTCGGGGCCGTCCACCGAGAGCAGCAGCGACCAGCGCACCTTCAGACAGCGGTTCCGTTCGCTCGTGGCGACCACGGTGACCGTTCGCGCGCCGGCCCCCGCGGTGAAGGTCGCGGGCAGTTCGGTGATCTCCACCCGGAAGCCGGGTTCCACGGCGGCTGCCCGGCCCGGCAGGGCCAGGGTCGCGGCGGCCAGGGCCAGAACCGCGGACAGCAGAGCAGCGCGATGCCGCACAGCAATCAACTCCTCACTCAATGGCGTCAACGAGCACGCACGTGAGGTAGTTCGGCGCAGCCGGGCGAAAGGTTCACCGGGTGCCGGGGATTCCGCCGTCGATAACACTTTATTTTTGCCTCAGCCTGGCGTTTCCGCACGGTGTCCCGCCTGGTCAGTGCCCTTTCGGCGGAGATCGGTAGCATGCTCGCGCAAACTCGGCCGCAAAGAACTTCCCGAACGTTCATCCGAACCTCGGCCGTACACGTAGATGGGGGAGGGCAGGAGACCGGCTTTCACACACAGTGAGGAAGGGCAGCCCGCCGGTACACGGCCCGACAGTAACGAGCGCGGGGCATCCCCCACGGATGCCGGCGTCCCGACCGCCCAGGACGGACGCCACACCGCTGCGGAGAACGAGGAGTTATGGCCCGGACGAAGATGAACCAGCGATCCGCCAGTCGTGTGGACGTCCCGATGAGCGCTACCGGCGGCCGAACACCGCCGTCGATGATCACCTTCGCGGTGCTCGGCGTCTCCATCCTCGCCGCCATCTGGGCCGCCGCGATGCTGACCCCGGCCGGTCAGATGGCCTACGTGTACGTGTTCGCGTACACCGAGTTCTACGTGGGCGTGCTGTCCCTCGTGTCGCTCTCGATCACGATCATGGTGGGACTGGTCGCCACCGACCGGCTGGTCCTGTCGATCCGCCAGCGGGTGCTGCTGCAGTCCGCGCACCGCACCACCGGGGTCATCGCGGTCGTCGCGCTCTTCTTCCACGTGTGGACGAAGGTGGCCGTGAGCAAGGTCGGCGTGATCGCCGTGTTCCTGCCCTTCACGGCGCCGTACAAGACGATGCTCATCGGCTTCGGCACGATCTCCGGCTACATCATGGTCATGGTCATGTGGACCGGCATCGCCCGCTCGCGGTTCATCGGCAAGGGCAAGCCGTGGATGTGGCGCGGCGTGCACGCCATCTCGTACCTGATGTGGCCGATCGCCCTGCTGCACGGCCTGGGCGCCGGCCGCGCGGCCAAGCCGTGGGTCATCGTGTCGTACATCGTCTGCATCCTGCTGGTGCTGGTCGGCCTAGCCGTGCGGCTGTCCGTGCGGCTGAACCGCCGCAAGGACTTCGCGTCGCAGGCCGGCACCGGCACCGGCAAGATCCAGCCGGTGGGCAAGCTGGTGCCGACCACCGCCCCCAGCGTCACCGGCCGCGGCCGGAGCCGCCGCGACGAGCCGGCCGCCGTCCCCGCCGCCCCCCAGCCCTGGGCGCCGGCGTCCCCGGTCACGGGCGCGCTGCCGGTCGTGGAGACCCCGGCCCGGCCGGTCAGCGCCAAGCCGGCCGCCGCGCCGATCAGCGCCCCGCCGGAGCCGCAGCGCCGGCCGCGCCGCGGCGTCGACGAGGAGGAGCGGGTGCGCCGCCGCCGCGACTTCGACGACGCGCCCACCCAGCGCTGGGAGTTCGAGGACGACGACCTGCCCGCGCCGCGGGCGCGCCGCTACGCCGACGAGGACGCCCCGGCGCCCCGCCAGCGCCGCGCCGCCGCCGGTGAGCGTTTCGACGAGCCGACCCGCGCGATGTCCCGCCGCGCCCTCGACGAGGGCCCGGCCGGCTACGCCGACGAGGACGAGCTGCCCGCGCCGCGCGCCCGCCGGCGTGCCGAGGACCCGTACGCGGCGGAGGCGCCGGCCCGCTCGCGCCGCTACGCCGGCACCGAGTTCGAGGAGGACGAGCCGCCCGTCGCCCCCGCCCGCTCGCGCCGCTACGCCGGCACCGAGTTCGAGGAGCCGGTGAGCCGCGGCCGCCGCTACGCCGACGAGGACGACATGCCGGCCCCGCGCGGCCGGCGCGGCGTCGAGGACGAAGCGCCGCGCTCCCGGCGTTACGCCGACGACGAGGCGCCCGCGCCGCGCCAGCGCCGCTACGCCGAGGACGACGCCTACGAAGAGGTCGCCCCCCGGCGCCGGGCCGCCCGCTATCCGGACGACGAGCCGCCCCGCCCGACGCGCTCGTCCCGCTACGCCGACGAGACCGACACTGCGCCCCGGGCCCGGCGCGACCGGGGCGCCGACGTCGACAGCGCCGACTCGGGACGGCACAGCCGCAGTGAGTTCGTGGACCTGGCCGGCGACCCCCGGCTCGCGGTCGGGGAGGACCTGGAGCCCGACGAGACGCCGACGCTGGTCGACATGGCGTCGCGCCGCGCCCGCCGGGCCGGCATGCCGGAACCCGCCCGGGCGGCGAGCCGGGGGGCTCGCCGCGGCAGCAAGGGCAGAACGGACGAATCGGCTGACGACGTGTACTGGCGTCAGCTGCGAGGGGAAGCACAGTGACCGAGCGCTCCACCGATGACACCGCCGCGCGCGGCGCTGCCCCGCCGAGCGGGGTGACGCGGTGAGCGCCGACCTGGTGCCCCCGGTCACCAGCATCGGGACGCCGCGCATCACCGCCGGTTTCGACGAGTACGGCCGGCTCGACCTGATCGCGCACCAGGAGGTCCACGGCGGCTTCGCGGCCCTGTCCAGCGGTGAGCTGATCGGTCTGGCCGACCGCATCGAGCTGCGCGGCCGGGGCGGCGCCGGGTTCCCGTTCGCCCGCAAGGTGCGCGCGGTGCTCGACTCGTGCCAGCGCCAGGACCTGCCCCCGGTGATCGTGGTCAACGCCACCGAGGGCGAACCACCGTCCTGGAAGGACAAGGCGGTGCTGACCCGGGGTCCGCACCTGATCCTGGACGGCGCGGCGCTGGCGGCGGCCGCGCTCGACGCCGAGGAGATCGTGATCGGCATCGCCGACGACGGCATCGGCCAGCAGTCGCTGGCCGCGGCCCTGGCCGAGCGCCGGATGCCGGTGCCGACCCGGATCGTCACGGTCCCGCACCGCTTCATCTCCGGCGAGGGCGGCGCGCTGGTCCGCGGCATCAATGGCGAGGCGCACATCCCGCCCGGCCGCAAGGTCCGCTCGAGCGACAACGGGGTCGGCGGGCTGCCCACGCTGCTCTCCAACGCCGAGACGTACTCGCAGCTGGCCATCGCCGCCCGGCTGGGCCCGTGGGAGTACAACGCGGTCGGCATCCCGGAGGAGCCGGGCACGGTCATGCTGACCGTCGGCGGCTCGGCCACCGCGCCCGCCGTGGTCGAGGCGCCGACCGGCACCCCGCTGATGGACGTGCTGACCATGTGCGGCGCCGACATCGGCCCCGGCCTGCTGGTCGGCGGCTACCACGGCAAGTGGATCACCGCCGAGGCGGCGAAGACGGTGACCATCTCCCGCAAGGGCTTCGCCAAGGTCGGCGGCACGCTGGGCGCGGGCATGCTCATCCCGATCGGCTCGTCCACCTGCCCGCTGGGCGAGGTCGCCCAGGTCACCCAGTACCTCGCCGGGGAGTCGGCCGGCCAGTGCGGCCCGTGCCGGCTGGGCCTGCCCGACCTGGCCCGCGCGGTCACCCTGGTGGCGCTCGGCGGCAGCGCGCTGGAGAACGTGCGCCAGGCGGCCGGCGTGGTCAAGGGCCGCGGCGCGTGCAGCCACCCCGACGGCACGGCCCGCTTCGCCCTCTCCGCGCTCGAGGTCTTCGCCCGCGACGTCGAACTGCACGCCAACGGGGAGGGCTGCGGCAAGCAGGTGCGCGGCATCCTGCCCCTGCCGTACCACACCGATCAGGGCGCGCGGAAGCTCGCGGTGGACTGGTCGCGCTGCGACGGCCACGGCCTCTGCTCGGCGGTCGCCCCGGAGATCATCCGGCTGGACGCGAACGGCTTCCCGGCGTTCCCCCAGACGCCGCTGCCGCCGTGGCTGGAGAACGGCGCCCGCAAGGCGGTCAACGTCTGCCCGGCGCTGGCCCTGCGCCTGACCGAAGCGGTCAAGAAGTGACCTCCGGACGCGGACTCGCCGGACGCGCCGCGGCCGGGCTGCTCACCGCTCTGCTCGCGGGCTGCGGGTCGTCGGCCGCGGTGTCGCCGGCCCCCGGCCCGGCTGCCGTCCCGGCCCCGGGCCCGTCCGCGGCGGCCGCGCCGGCTGTCGCGGTGCCGGCGTCGCTGGCGTTCACGGGCACGACCCTGGACGGCAAGACCTTCGACGCCGCCACCCTGGCCGGCAAGCCGACCATCCTGTGGTTCTGGGCGCCCTGGTGCGCGACCTGCGCGAGCGAGGCGATGTCGATCGCCGACCTGCAGGAGCAGTACGCCGGCCGGCTCAACATCCTCGGGATCGCGGGCCTGGGCACCACCAGGGACATGCACGAGTTCGTCGCCGACCTGGAGGTCGGCACGGTGCCGCACCTGGACGACGCGCCGGGCCGGCTGTGGAAGAAGTTCGGCATCACCCAGCAGAGCACGTACGTCATCCTCGACCCGGCCGGGCGCATCGTGACCACCGGCTACCTGGACGACCTGCAGCTGACCACCGAGGTCAAGTCGCTGGTGGCGTGAGCCGTGCCGGCCGCGTTGGTGCTCGCCCTGACCGCGGGGATGCTCGGGGCGGTCAATCCCTGCGGGTTCGCGCTCCTGCCCGCCTATCTGTCGGTGCTGGTCGCCGGGGATGAGTCCGCGTCCCCGGGGCCGCGCCGGGCCGTCGGCCGGGCGTTGCGGTGCACCGTCGCGCTGACCACGGGCTACGTCGTGGTGTTCGGCCTGTTCGGGCTGGTGCTGGCTCCGCTCACCGGGGTGCTGATGCCGCGGCTGCCGTGGCTCACGGTCGTGTTCGGGCTCGGCCTGGCCGGGCTGGGCGGCTGGCTGCTCGCCGGCCGGTCGGTGCCGACGCCGGGCCGGGGGCTGCGCGCGCCCCGGTTGACCGGCACGGCCGCGTCGATGGTGCTGTTCGGCATGGCGTACGCGGTCGCGTCGCTCGGCTGCGCGATCGGGCCGTTCCTGGCGATCGTGGTCTCCAGCCTGCGCGCCGGCTCGATCATCGAGGGCGTGGCCCTGTTCGTCAGCTTCGCGGCCGGGATGGGGCTGGTGGTCGGCGTGACCGCCGTGGCCGTCGCGCTGCTGCGGGTGTCCGCGGTGGCGCGGCTGCGCCGGGCGGCCGCCTTCGTGCCCCGGATCGGCGGGGCGGTGCTGATCGTCGCCGGCGCGTACGTGGCCTACTACGGGTGGTACGAGCTGCGTCTGGTGCAGGACCGGCGGACCTCCGGGCAGGATCCGGTGGTCGAGCTGGCCGCGGCGGTCCAGCGCGGGTTGAGTGGTCTGGTCGGCCGGCTCGGGGCCGGCTGGTTCGGGCTGGTCCTGGCCGGGCTCGTCCTGACGGCGCTGCTGCTGTCCCGTCGTCGCCGTGCCTCAGTGGGGAGCTGACCGTGGACACCGCGTACCGCGTGACCCCGCTGCGCCGGGGCGATCCCGAGCAGCTGGGGGAGTACTGGCTCACCGGCCGGCTCGGCTCCGGCGGCATGGGCGTCGTCTACCTGGCCACCGACCGCGACGACAACTACGTCGCCATCAAGCTGGTGCACGCGACGCTGGTCCACGATCCGGAGTTCCGCGGCCGCTTCCGCAGCGAGGTGGAACGGGCCCGCCAGGTGCCGTCCTTCTGCACCGCCGAGGTGCTGGACGCGGACCTGGACCACAACCCGCCGTACCTGGTGGTGGAGTACGTCGACGGGCCGAGCCTGGCCGAGGTGGTGGAGGAGCGCGGCCCGCTGCGGGCGGCGGCCCTGCACTCCCTGGCGGTCGGCGTGGCGACCGCGCTGACCGGCATCCACGGCGCGGGGGTGATCCACCGCGACCTGAAACCGGACAACGTGCTGCTGGCGCCGGGCAGCCCCAAGGTCATCGACTTCGGCATCGCGCGCGCCTTCGAGGCGACGAGCCAGCACACCCGCACCGACCAGATGGTCGGCACGGTCGCCTACATGGCGCCCGAGCGCTTCTCCTCGGAACCGGGCACGCCGCTGACGGCGGCCGCGGACATCTTCGCCTGGGGCTGCGTGGTCGCCTACGCCGGCACCGGCCGGACCCCGTTCCACGGCGACTCGCCCCCGGCGACCGCGGCCCGGATCCTCACCCAGCCGCCGCACCTGGCCGGGCTGCCGGAGCCGTTGCGGGAGCTCGTCGCCCTCTCGCTGTCGAAGGACCCCGAGGAGCGGCCGTCCGCCCGCGAGCTGCTGGACATGCTGCTGGACGGCGACCGTCCGGCGGCGCGGCAGCGCGCCACGGTGGTCAGCCGCGCGCCGGCCGCGGACCCCGACGAGTCCTACGACTCCCACCCGTTCGAGTCCGCCGATGCGTACGGCCCGCGCACCTACGGCGGCCACCCCGTCCCGTACGGTGCGCGCGGACGGCCCCGGGGTCACCGGCTGCTCGCTGTGCTGGCCGTGCTGCTGGTGCTGGCCGGCGTGGCGACGGTGGCGCTCGTGCTGAACGCGCACAGCCGTGCCGGCGACCCGCTGAGCACCAACGGAACCCAGCGCGGCGGCGCGGCGGCCGGCGTGGAGCAGTCCACGGCGCGGCCGGACGACGGGGCGCCCGCCCCGGACGACCCCCCTGCGACGACACCGACCGACTACGAGGACGACGAGCCCGGCGACGACAGCGGCCGGTCGCCGGTGGAACCCACCGGTGGTGAGCCGATCATCCAGGACCCGCTGACCCGGCCCGGCCAGTGGCGGGACAGCGAGATCCGCGAGCAGGACGCGACCTGCTCCACCCTCGGCGTGATGCGGGTGGTCCGGGTCGATCGCGGCACCTACCAGTGTGTCGGCCCCGAGGAGCCGATCGCGGACGACTTCGGCGTGGCGGTGACCGTCGCGCTGCAGTCGGCGGGCAGCTGCGCCGCGATCTGGTTCCACTGGGACGCGCGGCGCGGCGGGCAGGTGCTCCGGGTCTGCCCGGGCGAGATGTCGGTGGCCGCCGACCGGCCGGACGACCGGCGGGTGTACGGGCGGATCCCCCTGCGGGAACGGATCGCTCCGCGCGGGTCGACCCGCATCCACCTGGTCGTCCGGGAGGGCGAGGCGCAGGTGTTCCGGGGCGGCGACTTCGCGGGGTCGGTGCGGCTGCCCAGGGACGGGCCGGAGGAGGGCGCGGTGCTGCTGGGCCTCAGCGCCGAGGCCGTCGACGCCCGGCCGCCGTACGCGGTCACCTTCGCCAATGTGGACATTCGCTCCCTGTAGGGCGACGGATCACCCGCGGCTCCTGCGCGATGACGCAGCGCGTTCCGCCGCCGCGGGATGTCGGGTTTCGGCCGGGCCGGTCGGCCGCCGTCTGTGTCGGTTGAGCGGCAACCGCCGGACGGGTGTTCGCAGGCGGCGACCTGTCCCGATAGGGTGACCTTTCCTGTCGGGGGTGGGGCGGCGTCATGCTGCCGGGGCGTAGGAGTAAACGGCATGTCGGACCAGCGGACCAGCCCGCTGCGCCCGCGTGACCCTCGCCGGCTCGGGCCGTACGAGCTGGTCGGCCGGCTCGGTGAGGGCGGCATGGGCACGGTCTACCTGGCCCGCAGCGCCGCCGGGGTGCTCGTGGCGGTCAAGATGGTCCGCGCCGACCTGGCGCCCGACGACGAGTTCCGGCGCCGGTTCCGCAGCGAGGTCAACCGGGTCCGCCAGGTGCCGCCCTTCTGCACCGCCGAGGTGCTCGACGCCGACCCCGACCACGAGCAGCCCTACCTGGTGGTCGAGTACGTCGACGGGCCCAGCCTGGCCGAGGTCGTCGAGGAACGCGGCCCGCTCACCGCGTCCAATCTGCACAGTGTGGCGATCGGCGTCGCCACCGCCCTGACCGCCATCCACGGCGCCGGCGTCATCCACCGCGACCTCAAGCCGCGCAACGTCCTGCTCGCCCCGGGCAGCCCCAAGGTCATCGACTTCGGCATCGCCCGGGCGCTGGAGGCGACGAGCGCGCACACCCGCACCGACCAGATGCTCGGCACGGTGGCCTATATGGCGCCCGAGCGGTTCGGGCCCGACACCGACCTGCCGCTCACCCCGGCGGCCGACGTGTTCGCCTGGGGCGGCGTCGTCGCGTACGCGGGCACCGGCCGTACCCCGTTCAGCGCCGACTCGCCCCCCGCGACCGCCGCGCGGATCCTGACCCAGGCCCCGGACCTGAGCGGGCTGAGCGGACCGCTGCGCGACCTCATCGGCCACGCCCTGGAGAAGGACCCGGCCAATCGGCCCAGCGCCCGCGAGCTGCTGGACCTGCTGGTCGACGGGCCGCAGCGGCCGGCCGCGTCCGGCGCCGCCCTCGACCACCAGCCCGGCCTGCGCTTCGCCGCTCAGGAGGCGCAGGCGGTCACCGGGGTCCAGCCCGTGGAGCAGTTCGCCGCGGCGGCCGCCGAACCGACCCTGGTCGGTTACTCGGAGAACGCGATCGTCACCCAGCCGGTGCCGACCTCTGCGGCCGGGCCGGACACGCCGTTCACGCACGATCCCACGCCGCGCCGGCCGTGGGTGCTGCCCGCCGCGGTGAGCCTGCTGCTCATCGCGATGCTCGCGGTGGGCGGCGTGGTGGCGGCGCTGTGGCCGCGCGGCGGGGCGGACCCCGGCGCCACGACCGGCCCGGACGATCCGGGTGACAGCGGATCCGACGCCACCGTGCTGCTCGCCGACCCCCTGGGCCGGCAACGGCTCTGGATCGCCTCGTCGGACGACAAGGAGCGGGCCGGCTGCTCGTTCGACGGCGGCCTGGTGGTGCGGCGCGAGACCCGCGGCGTGTTCCGCTGCAAGGGCCCGGTGGACTACGAACCCCCGGACGTGCAGGCCGAGGTCAAGGTGCGGCTGCTGACCCCGAACAGCTGCGCCTCGATCTGGATGCGCTTCGCGCAGTTCCGCGGCTATCAGGTGCGCGTCTGCGAGCGCAACGTCTACGTCGGCACGCACAAGTCGGACGTGACGGAGGTCTACAAGACCTTCCCGCTCGACGACCGCCCGATCGAGGTGGGCGCGCCCGCCACGCTCATCACCGTGAGCATCGTGGGCGAGACCCTCGAGGTGCTGCGCGACAGCGAGCTGCTGGGGTCCGTGCCGGTGCAGGACAAGGACATCAGCGGGGGCCGGGTGGTGCTCGGCATCTACACCGAGCGCAGCGCGCCGGTGAAGGGGCCCTACGCGGTCGCCTTCAACGACATCAAGCTCTGGCCGATCGAGCGCTGACCGGGCGCGGTCGGGCCGGGCCGGGCCCGAGAGCCGGGCCCGGCCGCCACCTTCAGTCCTTGGTCAGCCCGGCCCGCCGGAGCGCGTCGGCCATCGCGCTGTTGCCGAAACTGCTGCCCCCGGCGGCGGACTGTCCACCGGAGCGCTGACCCCCGCCGCCCTGACCCGGCTGCCCGCCCTGGCGCGGCCGACCACCCTGACCGGAGGGCTGGCCGCCCTGGCGGGGCCGGCCACCCTGGCCGGCGGACTGCCCGCCCTGGGACGACCGCCCGCCCTGCCCGCCCTGAGCGGACCGACCGGCCGGCCGGCCGTCGCGGGGCTCGCGCGGCCCCCGCTGCTCCGGCTTGTCCTCGAGCTTCATCGTCAGCGAGATCCGCTTGCGCGCCTCGTCCACGTCCACGACCCGGACCTTCACCACGTCGCCGGACTTCACCACCTCGCGGGGGTCCTTCACGAACGTGTTCGACAGCGCCGACACGTGCACCAGGCCGTCCTGGTGCACGCCGACGTCCACGAACGCCCCGAACGCCGCCACGTTCGTGACCACGCCCTCCAGGATCATGCCGGGCCGCAGGTCGGCGATCTTCTCGACGCCCTCCGCGAACGTCGCCGTGGTGAACGCCGGGCGCGGGTCGCGGCCCGGCTTCTCCAGCTCGCGCAGGATGTCGGTGACGGTGGGCAGGCCGACGGTGTCGGTGACGAACTTCTCCGGGCGCAGCGCCCGCAGCAGCGGGCTGTTGCCGATCACCGTCTTCAGGTCGCCGCCGGCGGTGGCCAGGATCGTCCGGACCACCGGGTACGACTCCGGGTGCACGCTGGAGGCGTCCAGCGGGTCGTCGCCGTCCGGGATGCGCAGGAAGCCCGCGCACTGCTCGAACGCCTTCGGGCCCAGCCGGGCCACCTTCTTGATCTGGGAACGGTTCCGGAACGGGCCGTTGGCGTCGCGGTGCATCACGATGTTCTCGGCCAGGCCCGCGCCGATGCCCGACACCCGGGTCAGCAGCGGGGCCGACGCCGTGTTGACGTCGACGCCGACCGCGTTCACGCAGTCCTCGACCACCGCGTCCAGCGACTTCGACAGCTTCATCTCGGACAGGTCGTGCTGGTACTGCCCGACGCCGATCGACCGGGGGTCGATCTTCACGAGCTCGGCCAGCGGGTCCTGCAGGCGGCGGGCGATCGAGACCGCCCCGCGCAGCGAGACGTCCATGCCGGGCAGTTCCTGCGACGCGTACGCCGAAGCCGAGTACACCGACGCGCCGGCCTCGGACACCATGACCTTGGTCAGGCCCAGCTCCGGGTGCAGCTTGATCAGATCCGCGGCCAGCCGGTCGGTCTCCCGCGACGCCGTGCCGTTGCCGATCGCCACCAGGTCGACCTTGTGCTCGGTGGCCAGCGTGGCCAGGGTGTGCAGCGACTGGTCCCACTTGTTCTGCGGGACGTGCGGGTAGATGGTCGAGGTGGCGACGCACTTGCCGGTCGAGTCGACCACCGCCACCTTGACGCCGGTCCGGAAGCCCGGGTCGAGGCCCATCGTCGTGCGGCTGCCGGCCGGGGCGGCCAGCAGCAGGTCGCGCAGGTTCGCCGCGAACACGCGGACCGCCTCGTCCTCGGCCGCCTGCCAGAGCCGGACCCGCAGGTCGGCGCCGAGGTGGATGAGGATCCGGGTCCGCCAGGCCCACCGCGCCGTGTCCAGCAGCCAGCGGTCGCCGGGGCGGCCGTGGTCGCTGATGCCGAACTTGCCCGCCACCGAAGCCTCGAACGACGACGGCCCGGCCGCGGGATCGGCGGCGCCCTCCTCGGGCTCCATGGTCAGGTCGAGCACGTCCTCCTTCTCGCCGCGGAACATGGCGAGGATGCGGTGCGAGGGCAGCTTGGTGAACGGCTCGGCGAAGTCGAAGTAGTCGGCGAACTTGGCGCCCTCGGTCTCCTTGCCCTCGCGCACCTTCGCGACGAGCCGGCCCTTGGTCCACATGCGTTCGCGCAGCTCGCCGATGAGGTCCGGCTCCTCGGCGAAGCGCTCGATCAGGATGGCCCGGGCCCCGTCGAGCGCCGCCGCGACGTCGGCGACGCCCTTGTCGGCGTCCACGTAGGCCGCCGCCTCGGCCCTGGGGTCCCGGGTCGCGTCGCCCAGCAGCAGGTCGGCCAGCGGCTCCAGGCCGGCCTCGCGGGCGATCTGGGCGCGGGTCCGGCGCTTGGGCTTGAACGGCAGGTAGATGTCCTCGAGCCGGGCCTTGGACTCCGCGGCGAGGATCTGCGCCTCGAGGGCGTCGTCGAGCTTGCCCTGCGAGCGGATCGACTCGAGCACGGCCGCGCGACGGTCCTCGAGCTCCCGCAGATAGCCGAGCCGCTCCTCGAGCAGGCGCAGCTGCTGGTCGTCGAGGGTGCCGGTGACCTCCTTGCGGTAACGGGCGATGAACGGCACGGTGGCTCCGCCGTCCAGCAGGTCGACCGCGGCCGTCACCTGTCCCTCACGGACCCCGAGCTCACTCGCAATGCGCTGATGGATGCTGGTCGTCACGCCGACGATTGTGACCGAGGGGCCCGGTGCTTGTCGCGCCGCCCCGCGAATACCGGGCGGACGATCACCCGGCGCGGGCGCGGGTAAGGTCGGCGGCATGCACGCCGCGATGTGGTACGCGCCCCGCGACATCCGCTGGGAAGAGCGTCCGGACCCCACGATCCAGCTGCCCACGGACGCGGTCGTGCGGGTGGTCGCCGCCTGCGTCTGCGGCTCCGACCTGTGGACGTACCGGGGCGCCCGGCCGCCGGCCGACCCGCACCCGATCGGCCACGAGTTCGTCGGCGTGGTCGAGCAGGCCGGCGCGGACGTGACCACGCTGCGCGCCGGCGACTTCGTCATCTCGCCGTTCTCCATCAGCGACGGCAGCTGCCGGCCGTGCCGGCAGGGCGTCACCACCTCGTGCGAGCAGGTCCAGTGGTACGGCGGCACCGACCCCGCCGGCCGCACCCTCGACGGCGGTCAGGGCCGGTACGTGCGCGTGCCGCTGGCCGACGGCACCCTGGTCGCCACGCCCGCGCCGCCCGACACGGCGCAGATCCCGGCGCTGCTGGCCCTGTCCGACGTGCTCGGCACCGGCCACCACGCCGCCGTCTCCGCGGGCGTGGGCCCCGGCAGCACGGTCGCGGTGGTCGGCGACGGCGCGGTCGGCCTGTGCGCGGTGCTCGCCGCCGTCCGGCTCGGCGCGGAACGGGTCGTCGCGTTCTCCTCGCACGCCGACCGGCAGCGGGTGGCGACCGCCTTCGGCGCGGCCGACATCATCGCCGAGCGCGGCGACGACGGCGCCGCGGTGCTGCGCGACCGGCTCGGCGGCCGGGGCGCGGACGCCGTGCTCGAATGCGTCGGCAACCAGGAGTCGATGGCGCAGGCGCTGGCCTCGGTGCGGCCCGGCGGCCGGGTCGGCTACGTCGGCGTGCCCCTCGGCGGGGCGGAGCTGCCGATCAGGAAGATGTTCGCCGACAACATCGCGGTGGCCGGCGGCGTCGCCCCGGTCCGGCCGTACCTGCCCGAGCTGCTGACCGACGTGCTGGCCGGGAACCTCGACGCGAGCGCGGTCTTCGACCTGCAGCTGCCGATGGAGCAGGTCGCCGAGGCGTACGCCGCGATGGACGAGCGCCGCTCGATCAAGACGCTGCTGTGGCCCTGAGATCACGCTGCACCGCCCAGAGCGCGGCCTCCGTCCGGGAGGCCGCACCCGTCTTGCGCAGCAGGTTCGACACGTGCACGGTGACCGTGCGCACCGAGATGCCCAGCGCCTGGGCGATCTGCTTGTTCGACATGCCCTCGGCCAGGCAGCCGATCACCTCCCGCTCCCGGGCGGTCAGCTCCGGCTGCTCCCGCAGATAGGACGGCAGCGGGGCGTCGGCCAGCGCCTCCGGCCCGCCGGCCGTGGCCAGCAGCTCGGTCAGCCGGTACGGGTTGCCGCCGGTGCGGCGCCACACCGCGTCCGCCACCTGCGGGGGCGGGCTGCTGGCGCCGTACACGTGATCGAGGATGCGGCCCACCTGCCCGGCGGTCAGCGCACCCAGGTGCTGGCGCACGGCGCCCGGGGCGCCCGACAGCCGGGCCAGGACGCGGGCGGTGAGCAGCTGCGAGACCGCCTCGTCGGGCGGCCGGCTGGTCACCAGCAGCAGCGCCGGCAGCTCCGCGCCGGCGAGCTCGCCGATCAGGTTCAGGCTGGCCGGGTCCAGCGCGTGCAGATCCTCGACCACGAGGACGGCGGGACGGCCCCCCACCAACGTCCGCACGGTCGTGACGGCCAGCCGCAGCAGCGCGTCCGGCGTGTACCGCTCCCGGGGGACATCGGGGTCCTGGGCCAGCCAGGCCAGCGCGTCGGGCGGCACGGGCAGGGCCGGCCGGGAACCCCACCCGGCCAGCACCGCGGCGAGCCAGTCGTAGGGCGCCGGGGAATGCAGCCGCGCGGAGCCGGAGAGCACCACCTGTGGCGTCGTGAGCTGCAGCGCCGCGGCGGCGAGCGTGGTCTTGCCGGTGCCGGGCGGCCCGGTGATCACGGCGGGCACGCACCGTCCGCCGGCGCCCACGCGCTCCCAGGCGCGCCGGAGCTCGTCCAACGCGTCCGTTCGTCCCACCATCGGTACCGGCATCACCACCCAACACTACGTACTACGTACTACAGACACCGCCGCAGCCCTTTGGCAGTCTTGTGGCATGAGTGTCGTGCTGCGTGCGGTCGCCGCCTCCGATCAGGGCCTGGTCCGGTCGAACAACGAGGACGCGGTCTTCGTCGGCGAGCGGTTGCTGGTCGTGGCGGACGGCATGGGCGGCCTGCCCGCCGGGGAACTGGCCAGCGACATCCTGGTCCGCGCGCTCGCCGACGTGGACGCCAAGCCGGACACCGGCGAGCCGCTGCAGGACCTCATCGCGGCGCTGGAGACGGCGAACGAGCGCATCGAGGCGGCGGTGGCGGACGACGACGCCCGCGACGGCATGGGCACGACGGTGACGACGCTCATGCTCTCGGGCGACCGGGTGGCCGCCCTGAACGTGGGCGACTCCCGCTGCTACCTGATCCGCGACGGCGCGCTGACCCAGATCACCCGCGACGACACGTACGTGCAGGCGCTGGTGGACCAGGGGGTGCTGACCCCGGACGACGCGCGCCGGCACCCGCAGCGGGCGCTGGTGACCCAGGCGGTGCAGGGCGGGCCGTTCCGGCCGGCGGGGCGGATGGTGCCGGTCCGGCCGGGGGACAGGTTCCTGCTGTGCAGCGACGGGCTGAGCGACTACGTCGAGGACGAGGTGATCGCGACGACGCTGCGGTCGTACCCGGACCGGCAGGTGTGCGCGGCGGAGCTGATCGCGCGGACGCTGGAGGCGGGCGCGCCGGACAACGTCACGGTGATCGTCGCGGACGTGGAGGAGTAGGGCTGGACCGGCTCGATCCCACGGCCGGTCGGTCGTGGCCGTCGATGCGCGTGCATATGCCATAAATGCGGGCATAATTGGTCCAGCCGTTGATGCGGCCCCGGTTGTTGCTGATCTGCACGCGACCCTTCGCGGGGTCGACCGCGGAGACCAGGTGCAGGTAGACCGAGCCGGCGACGCGGGCCAGCACGATGTCACCGACCACGACCCTCGCCGGATCGACAGGCGCGACGGTGACCAGCTGGCGGCTGCGGATCAGCGGGGCCATCGAGGAGCCGGTGGGGCGGAAGGCGACGGTCGCGCCCGCGGCCACCCGAGTGGCGACTGACGTCAGATTGCTCATGTTTCGTCATCATCGGGCGGGCGGGGCGGGACGGCCAGCGCTTTTCGGCGGCGCTTGCGTCGCCGTCTCGCCCCCGCCGCGCCTTTGCCCACGTGGCGCTCGCGCCTTCGCCCTGCCCCCTGCGTCCGCGCCTTCACCGCTCGCGCCTTCACCGCTCGCGCCTTCACCGCTCGCGCCTTCACCGCTCGGCCTTCGCCGCCGCGCTCCCGCGCCCTCGCCCGCACGCCTCTGCCCCCGGACCGCCGGACGAGCACGCCGAGTCAGCCTCCGGCGTGCGCCGACCGCCGCACCGCTGCGTAGGCTCGAACCGTGCTCCTGATGACCGAACGCCTGGTGCTGCGCCGGTTCCGCACCACCGACGTCGAGACCCTCGCCGCCTACCGGACGGATCCGCGGGTCGCGCGCTACCAGTCCTGGGAGTCGCCGTATCCGCTGCGCAAGGCCCGTTACGCCGTCGAGTCGATGGCCGCCGCGGACCCCGGCCAGCCCGGCTGGTTCCAGTACGCCGTCGAGCTCGCCGCCGAGGAGGCGCACATCGGCGACGTCGGGGTGAACCTGCACGACAACCTCCGGCAGGCCGAGATCGGCTACACGCTGGCGCCCGAGCGGCAGGGTCACGGGTACGCGACCGAGGCCGTGCGGGCCGTCCTGGACCACCTCTTCCGGGTGAAGGGTCTGCACCGGGTGTCGGCCGAGTGCGACGCCCGCAATGTCGCGTCGTACCGGCTGCTGGAGCGGGCCGGTTTCCGCCGCGAGGGCCATCTGCGCCAGGCCAGCTGGGTCAAGGGCGAGTGGACGGACGACCTGCTCTACGGGCTCCTGGAGACCGACTTCTTCGACGGGGCGACGACGTCATAGGCGTCCCGGCACAGCTCGTCGATCTCCGTCCAGTCGACGGCGCCGTCCAGCCGCACGCCGAGCCAGCCGCGGTGCCCCACGTAGGGCGGGCGGAAGAACAGCTCCGGCTGCGCGGCGATGAGCTCCTGCTGGGTGCCGGGCGGGGCCGCGCACCACAGGTGCGGGAACCGGTTGTCGTGGTGACCGTGCTCCCACAGTGTCACGAAGCTCCGGCGGTCGCGCACGAACCAGGTGGGGGCGCCGTGGCTGGGCCGCTCGGTGACGTCCGGCAGGGCCCCGCAGATCCGCCGCAGCGCGGCGAGCGGCCCGGCCCCGGCAGCGGAATCCGCCCGCTCGGCGGGATCAGACCGGGCAGCGGGATCAGACCGGGCAGCGGGTTCGGCCCGGTCAGCGGAATGGGCCCGGTCGGCGGGATCAGACCGGGCTGAGGGATGTGTCCGGGCCGGAGGGTCGGCCCGGTCAGCGGAATGGGCCCCCTCGGCGGGATCAGACCGGGCTGAGGGATGTGTCCGGGCCGGAGGATCAGCCCGCTCGGCGGGATCAGCCCGGTCAGCGGAACCGGCCCGCTCAGCCGGCTCAACCCGGCCAAGGGGATCGGCCCGGGCGGCGGGCTCGGATCCCACGGCGGTGCCGGGCGCGGTGCCGGGCGCGGGGCCGGGCGCGGTGCCGGGAGCGGGATCGCCCCCGGGAGACGGACGCCCCATCAGGACCGCGGCGCGCCGATGTTGACCATCCACTGCACGCCGAACCGGTCCGTGCAGGTGCCGAACTCGTCGCCCCACATCTGCTTCTCCAACGGCATGCCGATCGTGCCGCCCTCGGCCAGCCGCTCGAACCATCCGCGCAGCGTCTCGGCCTCGTCGCCGCTGAGGCTGATCGCGATGTCGGTGCCGTGCACGTGCTCCATGCCGGGCGCGGTGTCGGAGGCCATCAGCGCCAGGCCGCCGTCGGTCACCAGCATCGCGTGCATGACCTTGTCGGCCAGCGCGGGGTCGGGGGCGCCGAAGTCGCCGAACGTGCTGACGTCGAGCTGGCCGCCGAGGACGGAGTGGTAGAACTCCATCGCGGCGCGCGCCTGGCCGTCACCGAACGTGAGGTACGGGTTGAGGAGGACTGTCATGACCGGCTCCTTTGCCGAGACGACGGGTGAACCACGTCTCGCACCCTAGACCCGGCCCCCGACACTTTCCGCCGTCCGGACCAACGCGCCGGGCGCATCCCCCGGCCAGGGGAACGCGCCCGGCGGTCGACCGGTGATCAGCCCTCGTGCCGCAGCCAGACCGCGCCCAGCGGCGGCACCCGCAGCGAGGCCGACGCGTCCAGGCCGTGCCACGGCAGCTCCTCGGCGTGCACCTCGCCCAGGTTGCCCACGCCGGAGCCGCCGTACAGGGTGCTGTCGGTGTTCACGACCTCGCGCCAGACGCCCGCGCGGGGCAGGCCGATGCGGTAGTCGTCCTGCGGGACCGCCGCGAAGTTCACGACGCAGGCCAGCGTGTCGCCGCCCGGGGCGAACCGCAGGAACGAGAACGTGTTGTGCTGCGAGTCCTCGCTGGTGATCCAGCGGAAGCCGCTCGCCGTGGTGTCCTGCGTCCACAGCGCCGGCGTCTCCTTGTACGCCCGGTTGAGGTCCGTGACCAGCTTGTGGATGCCGCCGCCGCCGGACTCGTCGGTCAGCAGGTCCCAGTCGAGGCCGCGTTCCTCGCTCCACTCCCGGTCGTCGCCCATCTCGGCGCCCATGAACAGCAGCTGCTTGCCGGTGAAGGCCCACATGAAGCCCAGCAGCGCCCGGGTGTTGGCCAGCTTCTGCCACCGGTCGCCGGGCATCTTGCCGGTCAGCGAGCCCTTGCCGTGCACCACCTCGTCGTGGCTGATCGGCAGGATGTAGTTCTCGCTCCAGGCGTACACGGTGGCGAAGGTCATCTGGTGGTGGTGCCACTGCCGGTGGATCGGCTCCTTCTCCATGTAGGAGAGGGTGTCGTTCATCCAGCCCATGTTCCACTTGAAGCCGAAGCCCAGCCCGCCCAGGTGGGTCGCCCGGGTGACGCCCGGCCACGCCGTCGACTCCTCGGCGATGGTGACCACGCCGGGGTTGTTGCGGTAGACCGTCGCGTTCATCTCCTGCAGGAAGCTGATCGCGTCGAGGTTCTCCCGGCCGCCGTACTGGTTCGGCGTCCACTCGCCGTCCTTGCGGGAGTAGTCCAGGTAGAGCATCGAGGCGACCGCGTCGACGCGCAGGCCGTCGGCGTGGAACTCCTCGCACCAGTAGTTGGCGTTGGCCACCAGGAAGTTGCGGACCTCGCGCCGGCCGAAGTCGAACACGTACGTGCCCCAGTCCGGGTGCTCGCCGCGCCGCCAGTCGCCGTGCTCGTAGAGCGGGGTGCCGTCGAAGCGGGCCAGCGCCCACTCGTCCTTGGGGAAGTGCGCGGGCACCCAGTCGAGGATGACGCCGATGCCGGCCTGGTGCAGCTTGTCGACCAGGTGGCGGAACTCGTCGGGGGAGCCGAAGCGGGAGGTCGGGGCGAAGTAGCCGGTGACCTGGTAACCCCACGAGCCGCCGAACGGGTGCTCCATCACGGGCATCAGCTCGACGTGGGTGAAGCCGGTCTCCTTGACGTAGTCGACCAGCTGCTCGGCCAGCTCGGTGTAGGTCAGGCCGGGCCGCCACGAGCCGAGGTGCACCTCGTACGCGCTCATCGGCTCCTGGTGCCACTCCTTGGTGGCCCGCTCGGCCATCCACTCGGCGTCCTGCCACTCGTAGGTGGACTCGTACACGACCGACGCCGTGCGCGGCGGCACCTCGGTGTGCTGGGCCAGCGGGTCGGCCTTCTCGCGCCAGACGCCGTCGCGGCCCAGGATCTTGAACTTGTACTTGGTGCCGGAGGACGCGCCGGGCACGTACAGCTCCCAGACGCCGCTGCTGCCCAGCGAGCGCATCGGCCAGCCGTCGAACGGGCCCCAGCCGGCCACGTCGCCGATGACCTGCACGCCGCGGGCGCTGGGGGCCCACACGGCGAAGGCGACGCCGTCACCCCTGGCCTGGGCGCCCAGCACCTTCCAGAGCTTCTCGTGCCGGCCCTCGCCGATCAGGTGCAGGTCGAGCTCGCCCAGCGTGGGCAGGTGCCGGTACGGGTCGTCGCAGACCTTGCCGTCCACGTCGACGCGGTAGTCCAGCACCTCGCCGGGCAGCTCGGCGGCGAACACGCCGTCCGGGTGCACCTGGGTCATCGGGGTGCGCTCGTCGCCGACGACGACGACGACCTCCTTGGCGCCCTTGCGCATCGTGCGGATCACCGTGCGCCCGCCGCCGGGGTGCGTGCCCAGCACGCTGTGCGGGTCGTGCGTGTCGCCGGCGATCACGGCGTTGAGCGCACGCTGGTCGCCGGCCAGGGACGGCGGCGGGGTGGTCTGCATCGGAACTCCTCGAAGAAGAAAGTCTTCAGTCCGGTCAAGGGCGGTGGCGGGGTGGTCGGACGGGGTCTTCAGTCCGGTCAAGGGCGGTGGCGGTCGGACGGGGTCATCAGCCGACGAGCCGGGCGATCGACCGCAGCGGGATGCGCAGCCAGCCGGGCCGGTGCCGGGATTCGTACGCGGCCTCGTAGACCGCCTTGTCCAGTTCGTAGGCCGCCAGCAGCGGACCCTGTTCCCGCGGGTCGTACCCGGCGGCCGCCGCGTACCCGTCGCAGAACGCGGCGCGGTTGCGGTCGACCCATTCCCGGGCCCGGGCGGCGAGATGCTCGTCGTCGTCCTGGTCCACCAGGAGCTGGTACGCCGCGTACTCGTAGCTGCGCAGCACGCCGGCGATGTCGCGCAGCGGCGAGTCGGGCAGCCGCCGCTCGTCGAGCGGCTGGCCGGGCTCGCCCTCGAAGTCGATGAGCAGCCACGCCGCCGGCACCCGCAGCACCTGCCCCAGGTGCAGGTCGCCGTGCACCCGCTGGACGGTGATCTGCTCGCCGGTGAGCTTGCGGAAACGTTCCTCGATGGCCGGGACGTACCCGGCGAGCTCGGGCACGGCCGCCGCCGCGGTGGCCAGCCGGGCGATCACCGCGTCGACCGGGAACGGCGACGGGCCGGAGCCCAGCTCCTCGGCGAGCGTCCTGTGCACCGACGCCACGGCCTCGCCGAGGCGGTACGACTCGCCGGCGAAGTCGCCGCCCACCTGGTCGGCGCCCAGCTCGGCGTCGGCGAACAGGTCGCGGGCGCTGGCGGTGGCCATCGCCCAGCCCTCGGCCGAGTTGAGCGCGTACGCCGTCACCATGCCGAGCGGGCACGGCTCGCCGCCCTCGGCGGTCTCGAACGAGCCGAGCAGCTTGGCCACGTGCGGGTTGCCGGCCCGGCCGAGCACCCGGTTGAGCTCGATGTCGGGGTTGATCCCGCAGTCGACCCGGCGGAAGACCTTGAGGATGGCCTCCTGCTCGAAGATCACGCTGGTGTTGCTCTGCTCGGCGTCGAAGACCCGGGAGGCGTGCTCCAGCGGGAACGTCGCCCCCGGCTCCGAGGAGAACACGATGTCCCCGGCGGTCGCGTCGGACGAGATCAGCGACAGCAGGTAGGTCGCGGCCTCCGGGTCGTACAGGCCGTCGTAGCCGGTGCGGTCGCCGTCGGCGCCGATGGTCGCGACCGTGCTGTACTCCGAGATCGGCCCGGAGTCCCAGGCCACCAGCACCTGGTAACGCTCGGAACTGCCGTCCGTGTAGGACACGTCCAGCAGCACCAGGTCCAGGTCGTCCTTCAGCGGGGTGGACGAGGCCTGTTTGACGTCGGCCAGGGTGCGGCTGCGGCCCGCGTACCAGCGTTGCTGGGGGAGCCATTCGGCGTAGGGCAGCGTCATTGCTTCTCCTCGGACCCGCACAGCTGGAACCAGTAGAACCCGTGTCCCGGCAGGGTCAGCAGGTACGGCAGCTGGCCGATGCGCGGGAAGTTCACGTGCCCGGTCAGCTCGACCGGCGTGTAGCCGTTCCAGTGCTGCAGGTTCAGCTCGATGGGCTGGGGGAAGCGCGAGAGGTTGTTGACGCAGAGCACCACGTCGTCGCCGTCCTCGCGCAGGAAGGCGAGCACCGACGGGTTGGAGCCGCCGAGCTCACGGAACGTGCCGGTGGCGAACGCCTCGTGGCGGCGGCGGACCGCCAGCATCGTGCGGGTCCAGTTGAGCAGCGACGTCGAGTTGTCGCGCTGGGCCTCCACGTTCACCGACTGGTAGCCGTAGATGGGGTCCTGGTTGGCCGGCAGGTAGAGCCGGCCCGGGTTGGCGGTGGAGAAGCCCGCGTTGCGGTCGGGTGTCCACTGCATCGGGGTGCGGACGCCGTCGCGGTCACCGAGCCAGATGTTGTCGCCCATGCCGATCTCGTCGCCGTAGTACAGCACCGGCGAGCCGGGCAGCGACAGCAACAGGGCGGTGAACAGCTCGATCTGGTTGCGGTCGTTCTCCAGCAGCGGGGCGAGCCGCCGGCGGATGCCCACGTTGGCCTTCATCCGCGGGTCCTTGGCGTACTCGGTGAACATGTAGTCGCGCTCTTCGTCGGTGACCATCTCGAGCGTGAGCTCGTCGTGGTTGCGCAGGAAGATGCCCCACTGCGCCATGTCCGGAATGGCCGGGGTCTGGGCCAGGATCTCGGAGATGGGGAAACGCGACTCGCGGCGCACCGCCATGAAGATGCGCGGCATCAGCGGGAAGTGGAACGCCATGTGGCACTCGTCGCCGCCGGTGTCGGCGTCGCCGAAGTACTCCACCACGTCGGCCGGCCACTGGTTGGCCTCGGCGAGCAGCACCCGGCCGGGGAACTCGTCGTCGATGACCTTCCGGCAGTGCTTGAGGAACGCGTGCGTCTCGGGCAGGTTCTCGCAGTTGGTGCCCTCACGCTCGAACAGGTACGGCACCGCGTCCAGCCGGAAGCCGTCGATGCCCAGGTCAAGCCAGAAGCGCAGGACGTCGATCATCGCTTCCTGCACGGCCGGGTTGTCGTAGTTGAGGTCGGGCTGGTGCGAGAAGAACCGGTGCCAGTAGAACTGCCGGCGCACCGGGTCGAACGTCCAGTTCGACTCCTCGGTGTCGACGAAGATGATCCGCGCGTCGGAGTACGGCTCGCTGGTGTCGCTCCACACGTAGTAGTCGCCGTACGGGCCCTCGGGGTCGCGGCGCGACTCCTGGAACCACGCGTGCGAGTCCGAGGTGTGGTTCATGACCAGGTCGGTGATGACCCGGATGCCCCGCTTGTGGGCCGCGTCCAGCAGGGCGACGAAGTCCTCGACCGTGCCGAACTCGGGCAGCACCCGGTAGAAGTCGCGGATGTCGTAGCCGCCGTCGCGCAGCGGCGAGTCGTAGAACGGCGGCAGCCAGAGGCAGTCGACGCCGAGCCACTGCAGGTAGTCGAGGCGCTCGATCAGCCCGCGCAGGTCACCGGACCCGTCGGAGCTGGAGTCGTAGAACGCCCGGACCAGCACCTCGTAGAAGACGGCGCGTTTGAACCAGGTCCGGTCGGCGGGCAGCGCGCGGGCGTGCCCGAAGTCGTCGGCGGTCGGATGCTCGACCACCCCGTCCTCGACGTGGCTGCCCTCCGCGGGATCGTGCTCGACACTCTCGTCGAGGTCGCTCGTCAGGTCCATCAGACGTTCACCTACCCCACCCCGCAGGAACTTCAATCGCTGTGTAGTGCCTAGCTGCGCGGGTGCACCACGAACACGTGTGCGGGCTCGACGTACGGGTCGATCCGGACCGGGTTGTGCTGACCCCATTCGTACGTCGCCCCGGTGATCTGGTCGGTGACGGTGAACCGCTCGTGCCAGTCCAGGCCCAGGGCGGGCATGTCGAGTGTCGTGTTGCCCCACTGCACGTTCGCCGAGTCGAACGAGCAGATCACCAGGACGGTGTTGCCCGTCTCCGGGTCACGCTTCGACCAGCACAGCAGGGCGGCGTTGTCGATCTCGTGGAATTCCAGGTTCCGCAGCCAGTGCAGCGCGGGATTTTCCCGCCGGATCGTGTTGAGCCTGGTGATGTACGGCGCCAGGCTGCGCCCGGCCCGCTCCGCCGCGGCCCAGTCCCTCGGTTTGAGCTCGAACTTCTCGTTGTCGATGTACTCCTCGGCCCCGGGCCGCGCGACGTGCTCGAACAGCTCCAGTCCCGAGTACATGCCCCAGGACGGCGAGAGCATGCTGGCCAGCACCGTCCGGATCTTGAACATCGGCGGGCCGCCGTGCTGCAGCGACTCGTGCAGGATGTCCGGGGTGTTGGGCCAGAAGTTGGGCCGCATCCAGTCGATCGAGGCCTTGAGCTGGCCCATGTACTCCTTCATCTCCCAGGCCGTGGTGCGCCAGGTGAAGTACGTGTACGACTGGGTGAAGCCGATCTTGCCGAGCCCGTTCATCATGGCCGGCCGGGTGAACGCCTCGGCCAGGAACAGCACGTCCGGGTCGGCGTCCTTGATCTTCGCGATGACCCACTGCCAGAAGTTGAGCGTCTTGGTGTGCGGGTTGTCGACCCGGAAGATCTTGACGCCGTTGGACACCCAGTGCAGGACGACGCGCAGCACCTCCTCGCGCAGGCCCCGGGGGTCGTTGTCGAAGTTCAGCGGGTAGATGTCCTGGTACTTCTTGGGCGGGTTCTCCGCGTACGCGATCGTGCCGTCGGCGCGCGTGGTGAACCACTCCGGGTGGGCCTTGACCCAGGGGTGGTCCGGCGCGCACTGCAGCGCCAGGTCCATCGCGACCTCGAGGCCGTTGTCGTGCGCCACCCCGATGAAGCGCCGGAAGTCCTCCAGCGTGCCCAGCTGCGGGTGGATCGCGTCGTGGCCGCCCTCGTCGGACCCGATGGCCCAGGGCGAGCCCACGTCGATGCCCTCGCGGGCGACCAGCGTGTTGTTGCGACCCTTGCGGTTGACCCGGCCGATCGGGTGGATCGGCGGCAGGTACAGCACGTCGAAGCCCATCGCGGCGACGGCCGGGATGCGCTCGGCGGCGGTGGCGAAGGTGCCGTGCCGCAGCGGGGTGGCGTCCGGGCCGACCTCGGCGCCCTCGGAGCGCGGGAAGAACTCGTACCACGACGAGAACAGCGCGCGCTGGCGGTCGACCCAGATCGCGTACGAGCGGGTGGTGGTCACCAGCTGGCGCACCGGGTGCTGCCAGAGCAGCTCCTCCAGCTCCAGCGCGGGCGAGACCCGGGAGAACAGCGAGCGCTGGGCGTCGCGCAGGGCGGCGGCCGCGTCCCGGACCCGCTCCTCTTCCTCGTGCGGCACGATCTTGACGGCCAGGTCCAGCAGCTCCGCGCCCTCGGCCAGGTCGTTGGCCAGATCCTCCAGGCCCTGCCCGGCCCCGATCTTCTTGGTCACCGCGTTGCGCCAGGTCTGGTACGGGTCGTCGAACGCCTCGATGGTGAACGTCCACCGGCCCACCCGGTCCGGCCGGATCACCCCGTGCCACTTGTCCAGCCCCGGCTCGCCCGGGCTGAGCCGGGTGAACGGCTCGGCCTCACCCTCCGGACCCTGCCATACCACGTTCACGCCCAGGGCGTGGTGGCCTTCCCGATAGGACACCGCCGAGATGGGGACGAGCTCGCCGACCACCGCCTTGGCGGGGTAGCGGCCGCAGGACACCGATGGCGTCACATCTTCGATGGGAAAGCGACCGGTCATGATCTCCACCGTAATCTTCGAGCGCGGGAGCGGGCACGGCGACGGGCGAATTGCGGCAGCCGCTTGAGGACAGGCTTCTCCGGAATGGAGCAACCGCAAACGGCCGGGCCCCGATGCCGTTCAACCTACCGGAGAGCCCTCAGCGCGGCCCGTCCAGGCGCGCCATTGCGCCGGCCAGGAAACCGGTCAATTCCGCGCCGTGCCACACCCGGGCCGGCTCGGCGTCGCGGGCCACGGACCGCGCGAGCCGCTCGATGTCCAGCACGCCCGGCGTGCGGGCCGCCGCGAGCACCGCGTTGCCGGCCCTGCGGCCGCGCAGCATGCCCGGCGGGGCGATCAGCGCCACGTCGCCCAGCGCCGCGCGCAGCGTGGCCGCCTGGATCCGCGAGGAGGCCAGCGGCGGCACGTCGGTCAGGTTCATCGCCAGCACGCCGGCCGGGCGCAACAGCCGGGCGGCGGCCGCGGCGAAGCCCACCCCGGCCACGCTCGCCGGCATCGCCGCGCCGTCGAAGACGTCGACCACGATCACGTCGTACCCCTCGGCCGGGCCGGCCGCCACGAACTCGCGGGCGTCACCCACCACGACCTCGACCGGGGCCGCCCACGGCAGGGCCCGGGAGACCAGGGCGAGCAGCAGGCCGTCGCGTTCCACCACCGTCTGCGCCGAGCCGGGCCGGGTCGCGGCCACCCAGCGCGGCAGCGTCAGCGCGCCGCCGCCGAGATGCAGAACCGTCAACGGTACGGCCGCCGGCGCCGCCAACCGCAGCACCGTGGCCAGCCGGCGCACGTACTCGAACGCCAGATAGGTGGGATCGGCCAGGTCGACGTACGACTGCGGCACCCCGTCCACCAGCAGCGTCCAGCCCCGTTCCCGGCGCCGGTCCGGCTCGAGCGAGGCGGTGCCGGAGGCGACCCGGGTGAAGCTCGTTGCGCGCCGGTTGCTGCTGGGTGCCATCGGGGCGAGGCTACTCAACCCGGCCTGCCCCGCGCCGAGAGGTAGCGTGACGCACCCCGACGGGGTGTGCGCAACCTCAGGGGGCACACATGGCCGGACCGTCCACCGCGCTGTCGCCGGTCATCGCGGCCAGCACGCACTGGCTGGTCCGCGCGTACCCGTCCAGCGGGGCCGACCGGTCCGCCGACACCCTGGCCGAGCTGCAGGCCCGGCAGGCCGTGACGGTCGCCGCGTGGCTGCGCTACCCGACCCCGGTGGACGCCGAGCTGGTCGCCATGGCCGGGCCCGGTGGCTCGGCCCTGCTGGACTGGAAGGCCGGCAGCGAGCCCGACGACGAGATGGCCGACGACGAGGGCTGGCGCACCTGGGTCGACGAGGTCGTGGTCAGCTGGGCGGCCTGCCTGCTGGCCGACCCCGACCTGGCGGTCCGGGCCGTCGACGCGGTCGCCGCGGCCGTGCCGATCGCCGACGAACGGCCCCGGCCGCGGCCGCGCCGCGCGGGCGACCTGCCGAGCGAGTTCCGCCGGCTGACCCGGCCCGACCCCCGCGACCTGGAGGCCGCGGCGCTGCTGCGCCACCCGGACCTGCTGGAACCGGTGGCCGAGCTGCACCGCGACACCCTGCTCTACCTGCTGCCGGTGCGGGTGGGCTGACTCAGGCCAGCCGGGCCGGGAAGCCGCCGGTGGCGATCGGGCCCCAGCGGTCGATCGTCACGCGGATCAGCGACTTGCCCTGCTCGCGCATGGCCCGCCGGTACTCGTCCCAGTCCGGGTGCTCGCCGGAGATCACCCGGAAGTACTCGACCAGCGGCTCGACCGAGTCCGGCAGGTCGATGACCTCGGCCGTGCCGTCGACCTGGACCCACGGCCCGCCGAAGTCGTCGGAGAGCACGCAGACGCTGACCCGCGGGTCGCGGCGGATGTTCGCCGCCTTGGCCCGCTCCGGGTACGTGGAGATCACGATGCGCCCCTGCGCGTCCACGCCGCAGGTGTTCGGCGACGCCTGCGGGCGGCCGTCGCGGCGGGTGGTCATCAGGATCGCCTGGTGGCGGGGCCGGACGAAGGCGAGCAGCTCCTCGCGGCCGACCCGGGTGGTGGTGGCGACGGTGCGGGCCATGTCTCTCCTCAGCTCGGCTGGTCGGCGTCGACCGGGAAACCGCCCGGGTGGCCGTGGGCCTGTCCGGCGGTGACCGCGGCGCCGATGATGCCGGCGTTGTTGAGCAGGGTGGCCGGCACGATCGGGGTGCGGACCTCGATCAGCGGCAGCCACTTGTCGGCCTTCTTGCTGACCCCGCCGCCGACGATGAACAGCCGGGGCGACAGCAGCATCTCCACGTGCCGCAGGTAGTCCTGGACCCGGCCGGCCCACTTCTCCCAGCTCAGGTCCTCCTGCTCGCGGGCGCGGTCGGACGCGCGCAGCTCGGCGTCCTTGCCGTCCAGCTCCAGGTGGCCGAACTCGGTGTTGGGGATCAGCGTGCCGTCCAGGAACAGCGCGCTGCCGATGCCGGTGCCGAAGGTCAGCATCATGGTCAGGCCGCGCTGGTCGTGCCCGGCGCCGAAGGCCACCTCGGCCACGCCGGCCGCGTCCGCGTCGTTCAGCACGGAGACCGGCACGCTGAGCCGCTCGCTGAACAGCCGGGCCGCGGGCGCGTCGAGCCACGACTTGTCGACGTTCGCGGCGGTCCGGGTCACCCCGTCCACCACCACGCCGGGGAAGGTGATGCCGACCCGGTCGTAGCCGGTGAACTTCGCGGCCACCTCGGCGACCGCCTCCACGACGCTGCCCACGTCCGACGGTTGCGGGGTCGGCACCCGGAACCGTTCCTCCAGCAGTTCGCCGCGCGCGGTGTCGACCGGCGCGCCCTTCACGCCGGAACCGCCGATGTCGATGCCAAGAATGGCCATGCCCGTTCTCCGTCTCCGGTGCGCTTTCGGTCTGTGTACCCACGCACACCCGGATCCGAATCGTGCCACCTCGGCCCGGGGCGTTCTCGTGACGGGTGCCACGGCGATTCCGTTCAAGTCCCGCGGCCCGCGGCCGATAGGGCGGCTGTACCGGCACTCTGCCCCGCGGGCGACTCCCCGACCCGCCCGGTGGTGCCGGCGCGAAGGAGCAACGATGCGCACACTCGCGGCCGCGGCCGTCACCGCGCTCACGGTAACCGGCGCCCTGACGCTCGGCGCGCCCGCCCAGGCCGCGCCCGAGCCGGGTTGGCTGAGCGCGAACTGGCTGGTGCAGTCGGGCACCACCACGATGAGCACCGTGATCAGGGCGGCCGGGGCCGACCGGGCGGACGCCGCCAACCCCGACCTCGGCGCCGCCCTGAGCGGGGCCGTGCTGACCGGCGCCGGGATCGGCGTCGCGCTGATCGACTCCGGGGTGTCGCCGGTCAAGGGCCTCGACGGGGCCGGCAAGGTCATCAACGGTCCGGACCTCTCCTTCGAGTCGCAGGCGCCCAACCTGCGCTATCTCGACACGTTCGGGCACGGCACGCACATGGCGGGCATCATCGCCGGCCAGGACCCGGCCACCACGACCGGGACCCGGTTCGCCGGCGTGGCCCCCGGCGCGCACATCGTCAGCGTCAAGGTGGCCACCGCGGACGGCGCCAGCGACGTCTCGCAGATCATCGCGGGCATCGACTGGGTGGTCGCGCACCGCAACGACCCCGGCCTCAACATCAAGGTGCTCAACCTGTCCTACGGCACCCAGTCCGCCCAGTCGGCGACCCTGGACCCGCTGGCCTTCGCCGTGGAGAAGGCCTGGGAGGCCGGCATCGTGGTGGTGGTGGCCGCCGGCAACGACGGCTTCGCGGCCAACCGGCTGACCATGCCGGCGGCCGACCCGGACGTCATCGCCGTGGGCGCGGCCGACCCGCGGGGCACGGACACCCGCACGGACGACGTCGTCGCCGACTTCAGCAACCGGGGCAACGCGGCCCGTCACGCCGACGTGCTAGCCGCCGGGCGGTCCGTGGTGTCGCTGCGCAGCCCGGGCTCGTACGTCGACCGCACCTACCCGGGCGCCCGGCTGAGCCTGACCGAGGACCCCGAGCAGCGGTTCCTGCGCGGCAGCGGCACGTCCCAGGCGGCCGCGGTGGTCTCCGGCTCGGTGGCCCTGCTGCTGCAGCAGCGTCCCGGGATGCGGCCCGACGACGTCAAGAAGCTGCTGACCAGCACGGCCGACCCGATCGTGGGCGGCGACGCCTACGCCGCCGGGTACGGCCAGATCAACGTGGCCCGGGCGGCGCGGAGCCGGACCACGTACACCCGGCAGCTCAACACCGCGGCGACCGGGCTCGGCTCGCTGGAGGCGTCCCGGGCCGGCGCGTACGTCTACGACTCGGTCACCGGCACGCCGCTGACCGGCGAACGGGACATCTTCGGCATGCTCTGGTACGCCCCGTCCTGGACGGCGGCCTCGGCCACCCAGCGCAGCTGGATCGGCGGCACCTGGAACGGCTCGGTCTGGACCGGCACCGCGTGGGGCACCGCGTCGACCGGCACCCGCAGCTGGGTCCCGGTCACCTGGACCGGCCGGTCCTGGTCGGGCGCGACCTGGAGCGGGCGGAGCTGGTCGGGCGCCACCTGGAGCGGGCGGAGCTGGTCGTCGGAGACCTGGACGGGCCGTTCGTGGAGCGGGCGGAGCTGGTCGGCGGCCGGCTGGACCGGGGAGCCATGGCACTAGCGCAACGCACGCGGCGGCCGCGCCCGCAGCTCATGGTGGGTCTGCTCACCCTGAGCATGGGCGCGGCCTCGGCCGCCGTGGTGTTCCGCTTCGCCGCCGACGGCGTCACCGCACCCGCGTCGTCCGCCGGGCTGTGGTGGCTCGCCGGGCTCGCCGTGCTGTTCTTCCTCACCGAGGGCTTCACCGTGCACGTGCGCGTCCGCCGCGGCGCGCACGGCATCAACGTCTCCGAGTTCGGCATGGTGGTCGGGCTCCTCACCTTCGACCCGGTCACGGTGATCCTGCTGCGCGCCGTGGCCGGCGGCGCCGGGCTGATCGCCGTCCGCGGCCAGCGCGGCGCCAAGCTGGCCTTCAACGTCGCCCTGCTGGCCGTCCAGGCCGCCGTCGGCGCCCTGGTCTTCCACGCGATCACCCCGCACGTGCTGGCCGGCTCGGCCGACGGCATCGGGCCGCGCACGGTGCTGGCCACCTACCTCGCCATGATCGCCGCCGACGTGGTGGCGGCGGTGCTGCTCACCGCGGTGATCGCGGTGCACGACGACCCGGGGGAGTGGCGCCGGCTGCCGGCCGCGCTGCGCAGCACCTGGCTGGTCGTCGTCACCACGACGGTGGCCCTGATCAGCTTCCTGGCCACCACCGAGCCGCAGTGGACGCCGGCGCTGATCGGCATCGTGGCCGTGGTGCTGCTGCTGGCCTACCGGGCCTACCTCGCGCTGGGCGACGGCAACGCCGAGGTGGAGCAACTCTACGGCTTCACCCGGGCGCTGGACGGCACCCGCGGCATCGACGACCTGGTCACGGTGGTGTTGGACCGGGCCCGCGACATGCTCCGGGCCGGCACGGCCGAGCTGGTCGTCGCGCACGGCGACGAGCTGCGGCACACCCGGCTGACCGGGTCGTCCGGCCGGCCGGCGGCGCACCTGGGCAGCCCGGGCGCCGACGCCTGGCTGGGCCCGGCCCTGCTCGGCACCCCGGTGCGGCGCCCGCCCGGCGCGGCCGGCGACGCGATGGCGGTGCCGGTGGCCTTCGGCGAGCACCGGGCGGTGCTGGTGGTGGCCGACAGCCTGGCCGACGCCGGCGGCTTCACCGAGGCCAAGCTGCGGCTGTTCGGGGCGCTGGCCAACCACGCCGGCGCCGCCCTGGGCCGGGCCGACCTGGTCGACCGGCTGCGCCGCGAGGCCGCCGAGAAGCAGCACCTGGCCCTGCACGACCCGCTCTCCGGGCTGCCGAACCGCCGGCACTTCCAGGAGCTGCTGGAGGCCGGGCTGGCCGCCGCCCGGGCCGCCGGCACCGGGCTGGCGGTGCTGGTGCTCGACCTGGACCGGTTCAAGGAGATCAACGACGCGCTGGGCCACGAGACCGGCGACGCCCTGCTGCGCGAGGTCGGTGAGCGGCTGCGCGCGCACGTCGACGGGCGGGGCCGGGTGGCCCGGTTCGGCGGCGACGAGTTCGCCGTGCTGCTGCCCACCGACGGCAGCCCCGGCGCCGCGCTGGCCGCGGCGGCGGAGCTGGCCGAGGTGGTCGAGCAGCCGATCGCGATCGGCCCGCTGGTGCTGGCCGCCCGGGCCAGCGTCGGCGGCGCGGTGGCCCCGGCGCACGGCGACGACCCGGAGACGCTGATCCGCCACGCCGACGTCGCCATGTACGCCGCCAAGGAGAGCACCGGCCTGCGCCTGTACGACAGCGAGCTGGACCGCAACAGCCCGCAGCGGCTGGCGCTGATCGCCGACCTGCGCCGGGCCGTGGAGCGCGGCGAGATCACCGTGGCGTACCAGCCGAAGGTGGACCCGCGGACCGGCCGGGTGGTCGGCGCCGAGGCGCTGGCCCGCTGGCGCCACCCGGAGCTCGGGTCGGTCCACCCGGACGTGTTCATCCCGCTGGCCGAGCACAGCGGCCTCATCTGGCCGCTGACGCTGCACGTGCTCCGGCTGGCGCTGGACTGCCGCGCGGAGTGGGCCCGCGCCGGGCACGACCTGCACGTGGCGGTCAACCTGTCGCCCAACAGCCTGCTCGACGCGGCCCTGCCGGAGCTGGTGGAGCGGCTGCTGGAGGCGACCGGCAACCCGGCCCGGAGCCTGACCCTGGAGATCACCGAGAGCACCATCCTGGCCGACCCGGCCGGCAGCCTGGCCACCCTGGAGCGGCTGCACGCGCTGGGCGTGGAGATCTCGATCGACGACTTCGGCACCGGCTACTCGTCGCTGGGCCGGCTGCGGGAGCTGCCGCTGCACGAGGTGAAGATCGACAAGTCGTTCGTGCAGCGGGTCGCCGAGGACCACCGGGACCGGGCGGTGGTGCGCTCGGCCGTGCAGCTCGGGCACGCCCTCGACCTGCGGGTGGTCGCCGAGGGGGTGGAGGACGTCGACACGTACGCGTACCTGGCGGCGCAGGGGTGTGACGTGGTGCAGGGCTATCTGCTGTCCCGGCCGTTGCCGGCGGAGGAGTTCCGGCAGTGGCTTCACATTCACTCACGGAACGTCACTCATACTTTCGGCTAGTCAGGGTTCCGCCGCTCAGCTAGCGTAAGGAGAAATGAACGGTCGCCGCGTGCGGGCACGGCTCTCTGCCCGCTTGATGGAGGACCTCCGCCATGACCGCTGTCACGATCAAATCGACCACAGCCAGTGACGTACCCGCCTCGGCCGGCGCCGCCGCGGAGACCGCCGGCGAGTTGCTCGCCCGGCTGGCCGCGACCCCCGCCGGGGACCGCCGCCGGCG
>NZ_BOMQ01000098.1 GCF_016862275.1 Actinoplanes nipponensis
AACCACCGGCTCGGGGGGCGCGGTCACCTCGGCGACGACGGGCGCCGGTGGCGTGAGGGCCGGCGGGGGCGGCGTGGCAACGGGCTGAGCGGCGGGCTGAGCGGCGACGGGCTGCGCGACGGTCACCGGCGCGGCCACCGGCGCCGCGGGCTGCGTCACGGGCGGTGCGCCGCGGTCGGCGACGCGCAGCCTGCGCTGCACGACCTCCAACCGGGCGCCGGGACCGCCCGCCGCGGCCAGCCAGCGTTCCCAGGCCGCCGGGTCGATGATCCGGTACGCGTACCCGAGCTCGTCGGGCGCGCGGTGCCGGCCGTCCGGCAGCGGCGTCCAGCGCAGCAGCGACATGGCGATCTGCGAACCGAAGCCGGCCGCCAGCCGCAGCGCGTACCGCACCGGGTAGGCGCCGCCGGTCGAGAGGTTCAGCTGCCCCAGCTCCGGATCGGGCTCCTTGAAGTTCGGCACCGGCGGCACCAGCCCGGTCTCCAGCGCCTTGATCGCGACCACGTCCTCGATCCCGGCGCCCATCGCGTGCCCGGTGAAGCCCTTGGTGTTGGTGATGACCACGGCGTCGGCATCCGCGCCGAAGACCCGGCGCAGCGCGTTGATCTCGGCGGACGCGCTGCCGCCGCGGGCCGGGGTGTACGTCTCGTGCGAGACGAACACCGTCGCCGGCGCGATCGCGTGCCGCCGCACGCCGCGCGCCTCGGCCTGGTGGAGCAGTCCCTCCATCACCTGGCCGATGTGCTCGACGTCCAGCCGGGTGCCGTGGAACGCGCTGTTCGCGGTGACCGCGCCCAGCACCTCGCAGATCGGCTGCAGGCCCCGCTCGCGGGCGGCGTCGGCCGTCTCGACGACGAACGCCGCGGCGCCCATCCCCACGATCATGCCGTGCCGGCGCCGGTCGAACGGCGTCGCGGCGTCCTCGACGATGTCGTCGGTGGCGGCCGCCCCGGAGGCCAGGAACCCCGACGCCAGCCAGGGCAGCAGGGCTTCGGAGGTGGCGTCGTCGGCGGACACCACCACGACCCGCCGGCACCGGCCCGCCCGGATCCAGTCCTCGGCCAGCGCGGTGGCCTGCGTGGTGCTCGCGCAGGCGGCGTTGATCTGGGTGTTCGGCCCGCGCGCGCCGATGATCTCGGCGAACTGGGAGTGCCCCATCGACAGGGCCCGGAACAGGAACCGCCGGTCGAAGACGTACGGGTCGGCGGCGAGCACGTGCCGCAGGTCGCCGATGCGCCGGTCCACCTCGGCGGTGGCGGCCCCGTCGCCGCCCAGCCGGGCCCGGACGGCCTCGAGCGCGAGCAGCTGCTCGCGGCGGCCCCGGTCGGTGAAGTAGCGCTCCAGGTCCCGGGCGAAGTTGTCGTAGCCGGGGAACGCCGAGGCGAAGATCACCCCGGTGTCGTCGCGCATCGCCGCCGGCAGGCCCCAGCGGTCCGGCAGGCGGGTGCCCAGCGTGGTGGTCTTGTACTGCATGACCAGCGGGATGCCGGCGTCGCGGAGCGCGTCGAAGCCGGCGCCGATGGCCAGCCGGGTCGCGTTGTCCAGCGCCGCGTCGCGGGCGGCGTCGACGCCGAACTCGGTGACGACGTCCACCGGCGCGCCCCGGCCGGCCAGCTTGATGACGTCGGCCTCGTTGTCGATCGTCTCGAAGGTGGGGTCGCCGGACTCCCGCTTGACCAGCCGGGTGATGTGCCGGTCGACCATCGCGCGGCGCAGCCGGTGCGGGACGGTGTCGATGAACTGCTGGCCGGACAGGATCCGGCCCACGTTCTCGTCGTCGAAGACCCGCGGCACCCCGGGCAGGCCGAGCGCGGCGCCGGTGATCACGACGGGTTCGGCGCCCGCGGCCGGGAGGTGCGGCTCCCCGGGGGCGGCGCCGGCGTAGACCTGCATGCCGCGTTCGAGGACGTCGGCGAAGAGGTGGCCGAGTTCGGCGTACCGGTCGGTGGTCATGGTGGTCCTTCCCGCCGTGGGCGCGACGACGCCGGCGGCCGGTGCGGTGAAGCCGAGACCGGCGGCGTACAGGCCACAGAGCGCCTGGTTGAACGAGGGCACGTCGCCGGCCTTCGGATGGTTGGTGAACAGGGCCAGCGCGTCGTCGCCGAGGACGTCCTCGACGAAGCCGTGCAGCGCCTTCTTGGGGCCGACCTCCACGAAGACCCGGGCGCCGGCGGCGTACAGCGTGCGCAGGCCCTTGACGAACTGCACCGGCGCGGCGACCTGCCGGCCGAGCAGGTCGAGCATGGTCTCGACGTCGGCGTCGGCCGGGTAGAACTCGCCGGTGACGTTCGAGACGATGGGCAGCGTCGGCGGGCGCACGTCGAGCCGGCGCAGGGCCGCCTTGAGCGGCTCGCTGGCCGGCGCCACGATCGAGGTGTGGAAGGCGTGGCTCACCGGGATCCGGGTGGCGGTCAGGCCGGCCCGCTGGAACGCCGCGATCGCCCGCTCCACCGCGTCGGTGGCGCCGCCGATGACGGCCTGCTTGCCGCTGTTGATGTTGGCCACCACGACGTATCCCTCGGTGGCCGCGACGATCCGCTCGATCTCTGCGAGCGGGCCGAACACCGCCGCCATCGCGCCGTTGTCGGCCATGGTGAGGCTGGCCATCTCCCGGCCGCGGGCGCTGACCGCCTCCAGCGCGGCGTCGAACGACAGCGCGCCGGCGGCGACCAGGGCGCCGTACTCGCCGAGGCTGTGTCCCATCACCATGTCCGGGCGCAGGCCGTAGCACTCCAGCAGCCGGGTCAGCGCCAGGTCGGTGGCGAGCACCGCCGGCTGGGTGATCTCGGTCTGCATGAGCTGCTGCTCCAGGCGCCGGCGGGTGGCCTCGTCGGTGCCCTCGTCGAAGATGTACTCCGTCAGCGGCCGCCCCAGCAGCGGCGCCATCACCCGGTCGGCCTCGGCGAAGGCGCCGGCCACGACGGGTTCCCGGGCGCGCAGCTCGTGCAGCATGTTGACGTACTGCGAGCCCTGGCCGGTGTAGAGGAACGCCACCCGGCCCGGGGCGCCGCGGCCCACGAACACGCCCTGGGCCCTCAGGAGCCGCCAGCGCGCCGGGTCGTTCGCGCGCAGGGCCTCGACCGCCTTGCCCGCCTTGGCCGCGAGCTCGGCGGCGTCGGCGTAGTCGATGGCGACCCGCACGGCGGCGCCGGCGAGCGCGGGATCGGGCGCCGCCGGCGCGGGCGCCCGGCCGGCCGCCGCGTCGGCGGCCAGCCGGGTCAGCTGCCCGGCGACGTCGGCCTCGTCGCGTCCGCCCACGACGGCCGCGCCGCGCAGCGGGGGCCGTGGTCCGGCCGTCCCGCCGGCGGAGGCCGGGACGACGGGCGCGGCGATGGCGGACGCGGCCGGTGCGGAGATGCGCCGGTCGAGGTCCACCCCGGCGTACGAGCGGGCCGTCGCGTCGGACGGCCGGTGCCGTCCGGGGACGTACTCCTCGACGACCGCGTGGAAGTTGGTGCCGCCGAAGCCGAACGCGCTGACCCCCGCGCACCGCACGCCCTCGCGGGGCGCCGGCCACTCGCGCAGCTCGGTGTTGACCCGGAACGGGATGGCGTCCCAGTCCACGTTCGGGTTCGGCTGCTCGAAGTGCAGGCTCGGGGCCAGCACCTTCTCGTGCAGACCGAGGACCGTCTTGAACAGCCCGGCGGCGCCCGCGGCGGCCTTGAGGTGGCCGATGTTGGACTTGACCGAGCCGAGCGCGATCGTCCCGGGGGCCGCGCCGGCCTTGGCGAACACCTCGCTCAGGCTGCCGAGCTCGGTGGCGTCGCCGACCCGGGTCGAGGTGCCGTGCGCCTCCACGCAGGTGGCCAGCGCCGGGTCCAGCCCGGCCGTCTGCCAGGCGCGCTCCACCGCGAGCCGCTGCCCGACCGGGTTCGGCGCGGTGATGCCCTTGCCGCGCCCGTCGCTGGAGCCGCCCAGGCCGAGCAGCACCGCGTAGACGCGGTCGCCGTCGCGCTCGGCGTCGGCGAGGCGCTTGAGCACGAACAGCGCCGCGCCCTCGCCCATCACGAACCCGTCGGCGCCGGCGTCGAACGGCCGCGTGCCGGTGGCCGACAGCGCACCGATCTTGCAGAACTTGACGAACGCCGCGGCGTTCATGTTGCGGTCGACCCCGCCGGTCACCGCCGCGTCGAAGTCACCGGCCTGCAGCCCGCGGACCGCCGCCGACATCGCGGCCAGCCCGGACGCGCACGCCGCGTCGGTGGTGAAGTTGGGGCCGCGGAAGTTGAACAGGTTCGCCACCCGGCCGGCGATCACGTTGGCCAGCTCGCCGGGCATGGTGTCCTCGGTGATCTCCGGCAGGCCGGCCAGGAACGACTCGCTGGTCTCGGCCAGCACCGCGGAGCGCACGTCCGGCGGCAGGGCGGCGAACGCGGGGGCGGTGCGCAGCCGGTGCACCATCTCGGCGTACTGGACCCGCAGCACGGTGCGGTAGTGCTTGTCGCCGCCGATGGCGTTGCCGATGATGACCGCGACCCGTTCCGGGTCCACCGTCCAGTCCGGCCAGCCGGCGTCGAGCAGGGCCGAGCGGGCGGCGGTGACCGACCACTTCTGGCCCTCCTCCATCTGCGCGGAGATGGCCGGCGGCACGGGCAGCCGCCAGGCCAGCGGGTCCCAGGTGAAGTCGCGGACCCAGCCGCCGATCCGGGAGTAGGTCTTGTCGGGGGCGTGCGGGTCCGGGTCGTAGTACAGCTCGGGGTCCCAGCGCTCGGGCGGCACGTCGCTGATGGAGTAGCGGCCGGCCTTGATGTTGGTCCAGAACGCGGCGGCGTCCGGCGCGTCGGGCATGACGGCGCCGACGCCGACCACGGCGATGGGGGTGATGGGGCTCGGGGCGGTCATGATGACGCTGCCTCCAGGGAGTCTTCTCGGTCGTAGAGGGCGGCGGCGATGGCGTCCAGGTCGGCGAGCAGGCCGGCCTGCGCGGCGCGGACCCGGTCGAGCGGGAGCGCGGCGGACGGGTCGGCGTGCGGGTCCGGCGCGGGCTGCGCGCCGACGACCAGCCGCAGCCCCTCCTCGGCGGCCTTCAGGGCCGCCTCGCGGGCGAAGACGCGGCTGATCGCGGCCAGCGTGGCCGGCGCGAACCGCCGGTCGGCCTTCTCCGGCAGCGTGCCGGCGGCGGCCGCGACGGCCCGGCGGGCGAGGGCGGCGGCGGTCTCGGCGTACGCGATCAGCTCGCCCAGCCGCAGCAGGACGTGCTGGTTGCGGGTGAGCCGGCCGGTCCGGCAGGCGTCCAGCACCGCGCCCAGGCACTCCAGGGCCAGGGCGGCGGCCGGGGCGCCGGAGTCGCCGGGCAGGCCGGCGAGCTCACGGGCGGCGTCGCGGTGGTAGCGGCCGGCCGTCTTCAGGTGCTGCTGCCAGCGGTCCCGGGCGATCGTCATCTCCAGGATCTCCGACGTGCCCTCGTAGATGGTGGTGATCCGGACGTCCCGCTTGATCTTCTCGACCTGGTAGGGCCGGGTGTAGCCGTACCCGCCGTGGGCCTGGATCGCCGCCTCGGCCGCGGCGTTGCCGGCCTCGGTGGCCAGGTACTTCGCGATGGCGCCCTCGGTGTTGAGCGCCCCGTCGGCGCCCTCGCCGGCGTCCAGGCGCCCGGAGGTCTCCTCCAGGAAGGCGCGGGCGGCCTCGAGACGGACCACGTGCGGCACGATCAGCTTGTGGGTGTACCCCTGCTTGCGCGCCAGCGGCGTGCCGCCCTGGATCCGGTTCGCGGAGTACGCGATGGCCCGGTCGACCGCCTCCCAGCCGCCGCCCAGCCCGAACGCCGCGACCATCACCCGGGTGTAGCCGAAGACCTGCTGCGCCTGGACGAGCCCGCGGCCCTCGACCCGGCCGATGAGGTTCTCCACCGGCACCACCACGTCGTCGAGGAACAGCGCCGCGGTGTTCGACAGCCGGATCCCGTGCTTGTCCTCGGGCGGGGCGGTCGAGAAGCCGGGCGTGCCCCGCTCGACGACGAACCACGACGGCCCGCCCGGCGCCAGCGCGAGGATCGTGCTGACGTCCGCGATGGACCCGTTGCTGATCCACTGCTTGCGCCCGGTCAGCCGGTAGCCGGTGATCCGGCCGTCGGTCTCGACCGGCGTGGCCGTGGTGGTCAGCGCGCCCAGGTCGCTGCCCGCCTCGGGCTCGGTGGCGCCGTAGGCGAACAGGATGCCCTGCTCGGCGATCCGGCCGAGCCACTCCTTGCGCTGCTCGCGGGTCGCGCCGACCAGGATCGGGTCGCTGCCCAGGAACGTCGCGAACACCGACGTGGCGACGCCGATGTCGATCCGGGCCATCCGCTCGCAGAGCCGGTACGAGTCGAACGCGCCTCCGCCCAGCCCGCCGTACTCCTCGGGGATGAAGACCAGGTGCACGCCGAGGTCGTCGCCGCACATCGCGCGCACGGTGTCCTCGGGGCAGGTGTCTTCGTGGTCGAGCTCGAGCCGGCGGCTCTCCGGCAGGTGCTGGGCGAGGAAGTCGTCCAGTGAGGACAGCATCATGTCGAGGGTGTCCCGGTCGAGGCCGGTGGTCGTGGTCATGGCTGGGCCTTTCGGGGTTCGTTCGCGGTGAGGGGCGCCGCCGGACCGGCGGGTTCGCGGACGGAACGCAGCAGAACCTCCGCCACGTCGGTCACCACGACGTGCTCGTCCACCCGGTCCTGCTGGCGGCGCAGGGCCACCCCGTCGCCGAGCATGTCGACGCAGTAGGGACAGGCCGCCGCGACGATGTCCGGCCGGCCGGCGAGCAGCTCGTCGGTGCGGGTCTCGTTGATCCGGGTGCCGATCGTCTCGTCCATCCACATCCGGGCCCCGCCCGCGCCGCAGCAGAAGGACGTCTCCCGGGTGCGCGCCGGCTCGGTCAGGCGGGCCCCGGGCACGCTGCCGAGCAGCTCGCGCGGCGGTGTGAAGACCCGGTTGTGCCGGCCGAGGTAGCACGGGTCGTGGTAGGTGATGGTGGCGTCGACCGGCGTCACCGGGACGAGCCGGCCGTCGGCCACGAGCCGGGACAGCAGCTGGGTGTGGTGCAGCACCTCGTAGGCGCCGCCGAGCTGCGGGTACTCGTTGGCCAGGGTGTTGAAGCAGTGCGCGCAGGTCGCCACGATGCGGCGGACGCCCGCGTTGTTGAGGGTCTCGACGTTCTGGGCGGCGAGCTGCTGGAACAGCACCTCGTGGCCGATCCGCCGGGCCGGGTCGCCGGTGCACGTCTCGTCGCCGCCGAGCACGGCGAACGACACCCCGGCGGTGTGCAGCAGCTCGGCGACCGCCCGGGTGGTGCGCTGGGCGCGGTCGTCGAAGGCGCCGGCGCAGCCCACCCAGAACAGGTATTCCACGTCGTCGGGCAGGCGCTCGCCGTCCAGCGTGCGCACCGGGAAGTCCAGCCCGTCCGTCCACTCGGTCCGGGCGCCGGCCCCTCGGCCCCACGGATCGCCAGCGTGCTCCAGGTTGCGCAGCAGCACCCCGGCCTCGGGCGGGAAGCTGGACTCCATCAGCACCTGGTAGCGGCGCATGTCGACGATGTGGTCGACGTGCTCGATGTCGACCGGGCACTGCTCGACGCAGGCGCCGCAGGTGGTGCACGACCAGAGCACGTCCGGGTGGACCACGCCGTCGACGCCGACCAGCGGGGTCTGCGCGGCCGCCGTGGCCAGCGCGTCCACCCGGGACTTGTCCCCGGCCAGCAGGTACGGCGCCGCGGCCAGGGCGTGGTCCCGCAAGCCCATGATCAGCGTCTTGGGTGACAGCGGCTTGCCGGTGTTCCAGGCCGGGCACTGCGACTGGCACCGCCCGCACTCGGTGCAGGTGGCGAAGTCGAGCATGCCCTTCCAGGTGAAGTCCTCGATCGAGGCGCGGCCGATGGTGTCGTCCTCGCCCGGGTCCTCGAAGTCGACCGGCCGGCCGGCGGAGTACACCGGCAGCAGGGCGCCCAGCGCCCGCGGCCGGCGGCCGAACGCCACGTTGCCGACGGCGGTGAAGATGTGCAGGTGCTTGGAGTGCACCACCAGCACCAGGAACAGCAGGACGATGCCGAGCGCGAGGAGCAGGCCGGCGGTCTCGATGACGTCGTTGGCGCCGGCGCCGAGCGGCCGGATCAGCCGGGCCACCGCCTCGGAGGCGAAGGCCCCGCCGGGGAACGGGAAGTTGCCGGTGTTGATCTGCGCGCCGCGGTAGAGCAGCAGGCTCCACACCACGTTGAAGATCATGAACAGGACCAGCCACGCCGCGTCCAGGTGCGAGCCGAAGAAGCGCGAGCGGCGGCCCTCCCGGGCCGGCGAGTGCCGGACCCGGATGCCCGCGAAGATCAGCACCGACACCAGGGTGGCGAGGACGAACAGGTCCTCCAGGAACCCCAGCCAGGGTTCGGTGCCGATCAGCGGGAGGTGGAAGTCGCGCTGGAACAGCGCCCCGTACCCCTCGACGATGGTCAGCGCGAGCACCAGGAATCCCCAGAAGGCCAGCGCGTGCGCCACCCCGGGCACGGTCCAGGCCAGCAGCTTGCGCTGGCCCAGGACCTCGGTGAGCTCGGCGCGCAACCGGGCCGCCCCGCCCCGGGTGCGGCCCGGATCGGCCGGTTGCGCGGCCCGGCCGAGCCGGTAGAGCATGAACAGGCGACGGCCGGCGACGGTGAACGCCACCGCCGTCATCAGCAGGCCGAGGATCAGTCGAAGGGCCACGGCACTCAGCCTCTGCGCTTCGCGATCTCGTCGATCAGGGCCGGCAGCACCGTGTGCACGTCGCCCACCACGCCGAAGTCGGCGATCTGGAAGATCGGCGCCTTCGGGTCCTTGTTGATCGCCACGATGGTCCGTGACCCCTGCATGCCGGCGCGGTGCTGGATCGCCCCGGAGATGCCGCCGGCCAGGTAGAGCTGGGGGGCGACGGTCTTGCCGGTCTGGCCGATCTGCAACTCGTGCGGGCACCAGGTGAGGTCGGTGGCGGCCCGCGAGGCGCCGACGGCCGCGCCGAGCTCGTCGGCCAGGCGCTCGATCAGCGCGAACCCCTCCGCGGAGCCCACGCCCCGGCCGCCCGCGACGACCACGGTCGCCTCGGTGAGCTCCGGCCGGCCGGTGGCGGCCTTGGCCCGGCGTGCGACCACGCGGGGCACCGCGGCGGGCACCGGTTCGGCCAGCTCGACCCGTTCGACCTGCGGGGTGACCGGCTCGGCGGCCGGCTCCGGGGTGACGGCGTTCGGCCGTACGGTGATGACCGGCGTGCCGCGGCGGACCCGGCCCTCCACCAGCCAGGCGCCGGCGAACACCGACTGGGTGGCCACCGGGCCGCCGGCCTCGGCGCGCACCTGCACCGCGTCGGTGATGATGCCGCCGTCGAGCCGGACCGCCAGGCGGGCCGCGACTTCCGTGCCGCTCGGCCCGGACGTGATCAGCACGGCGACCGGCGCGGTACGGGCCGCCAGTTGCGCCAGCGCCAGCGCCTCGACCGCCGGCCGGTACGACTCCGGATCGGGCGGCGCGATCGCGTACACCGTGGTCACGCCGTGCCGGCCGAGCGCCTCGGCCAGGGCGTCGCCCGCGTCGCCGTGGACGACGGCCGCGGGATCGCCGAGCCGGCGCGCCAGCGTCAGCAGTTCCAGGCTCGACTTTCGGATGACCCCGTCGTCGTGGTGGACGAGGACCAGGACTGTGCTCACCGCAGCCTCCAGGGGGCTCGTGGTCTACAGAAGCTTGTTGGCGGCGAGGAAGTCGGCCAGCCGCGCGGCGGCGTCGCCCTCGTCGGTGATGACCGTGCCCGCCTCGCGCGGCGGGCTGGGCCGGACCGCCAGCACCTCGGTGGCGGCGCCACCGGCGCCGACCCGGTCGGCCGGGATCTCGAGGTCGGCCAGCGACCAGGTGGTGACCGGCTTGCGCTTGGCGGCCACGATCCCCTTGAACGAGGGGTACCGGGCCTCGCCGGACCGGTCGGTGACCGACACCAGCGCGGGCAGCGGCGCGACGACCTCCTCGGTCGCGTCCTCGGTGTCGCGCTCGACGGTCAGGGAGCCGTCCGCCACCTTCAGCACCGCGGCGTTCACCACGGCCGGCAGCTGGAGCCGCTCGGCCACCATCACCGGCAGCACCGACATCTCGGCGTCGGTGGACGCCATGCCACAGATGATCAGATCGGCCTCGATCCGCCGGAGCGCGGCGGCGAGGACCGCGGCGGTGCCGGCGGCGTCCGTGCCGTGCAGCGCGTCGTCCACGACGTGCACCGCCCGGTCGCCGCCCATGGCGAGCGCCTTGCGGAGCGCGTCGACGGCCCGGGGCGGGCCCATCGTCAGGTAACTGATCTCGGTGGCGGCGCCCGCCTCGGCGAGCCGGATGGCCTGCTCGACGGCGTACTCGTCCAACTCGGACAGCCGCCCTTCGACGCCGTCGCGGTCGAGCGCGCGGTCGTCGGCGAAGCGCCAGCTCGCGGTCGCCTCCGGAACATACTTGATCAGCACTGCGATCTTCATGACGAACCGTCCAGGGTGTCGTGGGGTCCTGATTACGCAGCGTAGAGACGATCGTCGATCAACTTCAGGCACCGACGTCCCCGATGACAGGGGCGTTGGACCTCTTGACTTACCGCCCCCGGCCTCCGTCGGCAGTGGGGGGCCGAACGGCACTGGCGGCGGCCCGCGCGCCGGCGGGAGGCTCGGTCGGACTCGGCACGCCAACGGCGGCATCCGGCCCGGCGATGGGGAGAATGACGATGACCAAGTCGGCTCTCGGCCCGCGGATCATCCAGGGCGGCATGGGTGTCGCGATCTCCGGCTGGCCCCTGGCCCGGGCCGTGTCGCGCACCGGCCAGCTGGGCGTGGTGTCCGGCACCGCGCTGGAGGTGGTCTGCGCCCGCCGGCTGCAACAGGGCGACCTGGGCGGTGACGTACGCCGGGCCCTGGCCCACTTCCCGGTGCCGGGCGTCGCCGAACGGATCCTGCGCACCTACTACGTGGCCGGCGGCAAGGCGCCCACGGCGCCGTTCCGGCCGGTGCTGCGGTTCAGCCTGCAGCCGTCCCGGGCGCTGGCCGAGCTCACCATCGCCGCCAACTTCGTCGAGGTGTTCCTGGCCAAGGAGGGCCACGACGGCCCGGTCGGCATCAACTACCTGCGCAAGATCGAGCTGCCCATCCCGTTCGCCTGCTACGGCGCGATGCTGGCCGGCGTCGACCACGTGCTGATGGGCGCCGGCAACCCGGCCGACCTGCCCGCGCTGCTCGACGGGCTGGCCCGCCACCAGCCGGTCGAACTGCCGGTCAAGGTCCAGGGCGCCACCTCGGCCGACGGCGAGCACGCCGTCCGGTTCGACCCACGCGCGTACGCCGTGCCCGGCCGGCAGCCGCCCCGCCGCCCCCGCTTCGACGCGATCGTCGCCTCCGTCGACCTGGCCGAGGCGCTGGCCGCGAACCCCGTCACCCGGCCCGACGGCTTCATCGTGGAGGGCTTCGAGGCCGGCGGCCACAACGCGCCGCCCCGCGGCCCGCGCCGGCTGGACGGTTCCGGCCAGCTCGTCTACGACGACCGCGACGTGGTCGACCCCCGGCTGATGGCCGGCGTCGGCCTGCCGTTCTGGATGGCCGGCTCGTACGGCACCCCGGCCGGGCTGGCCCGGGCAATGGACGCCGGCGCGGCGGGGGTGCAGGTGGGCACCGCGTTCGCGTACTGCGAGGAGTCCGGGATGGCCCCGGCGTGGAAGCGCCGCGTGCTCGGCCTGGCCGCCCGCGGCGAGGTGCCGGTACGCACCGACGACCGCGCCTCGCCGACCGGCTTCCCGTTCAAGGTCGTGCAGCTGCCCGGCACGCTGGCCGACGAGGAGGTGTACGCCGCCCGGGAGCGGCTGTGCGACCTCGGGGTGCTGCGGACCCCGTACCGCAAGGCGGACGGCACGGTCGGGTACCGCTGCCCCGCGGAGCCGGAAGCCATGTACCAGAGCCACGGCGCGGGACGGGTGGCCAACACGGTCGGACGGCGCTGCCTGTGCAACGGGCTGATGGCGGCGGCCGGCCTCGCCCAGCGGCGCGCCCACGACTACACCGAACCGGCGGTGATCACCGCCGGCACCGACTTCACCGGCGTACGGGACCTGCTGCGGCGGCTGCCCGCGGGCCGGGAGACGTACCGCGCCGCCGAGGTGGTGGCCTATCTGCTCGGCCCGGAGGGGGAACAGCCATGACGGTGTTGGTGGCATACGGGACGACCGGCGGATCCACCGCCGAGATCGCCGGCTGGATCGACGAGGAGCTCCGCGCGGCCGGGCTCGACACGCGGCTGCTGTCGGCCGGCGCGGTGGACGACGTGGAGGGCTACGAGGCGCTGGTCCTCGGCGCCGCGATGTACGCCGCCGGCTGGCACAACGACGCGCGCAAGTTCGCCAAGCACTTCGAGGGCCGGTTCGCCGGCCGCCCGGTCTACCTGTTCAGCAGCGGCCCGCTCGACCACACGGCCGACGACACCGACCTGCCGCCCAACCACCAGGCCGAGGTGGCGATGCAGCTGCTGCAGGCGCGCGAGCACGTGACGTTCGGCGGCCGGCTGACCGACGAGGCGCACGGCTGGCTCGGCTTCGTGGCCCGCCGGCTGGAGCACGACGGCCACACCGGCGACTTCCGCAACCCGGAGCGGGTCCGAGCCTGGGCGCGCCACGTGGCCGCCGAGATCACCGCGGCGCGGCCGGGGACGTGACGGGATGCCCTTCCCCCGGCCGCTGGGCCGGCGCCTCCGGGGCCGCGTCAACCGGGCCACCCTCCACCTGGCCGGCCACGCCTGGTTCGCCGACCTGGAACATGTCGGCCGCCGGTCGGGCCGGGTGCGGCACACGCCGCTGCGCGCGTTCCGCGGTCCCGGCACGGTCGTGGTCGGAGTGAACTTCGGGCTCGGGTCGGACTGGCTGAAGAACATCCAGGCGGCCGGGCGGTGCCGGATGCGCCTGGGCCGCGAACGGCTGGAGCTGGGTGCCCCCCGGATCATCCCGGTCGCCGAGGGCGTCCGGGACCTGCCGTGGGTGGTCCGGTTCGTCCTCCGGCACGTGATCCACACCGCGTACTGCGTCGAGCTGCCGGTGCTCGGCCCCGCGGCCAACGGCTGACGCCGGGCCGGTGGGCACTGTGCCGTCGGTCACCCCGACGGGAATTCGGCCTGCTCAGCGGGGGTGTCTCGGAAAAACGGTACGCACGCGACCCGGCCGGCGTGACAGCATGGTCGCCTGCCATCACGCGGCGGGGGACCCGGCACGCGGCAGATGGCCGTAGCCGACGAACATGGAGTTCCCTGTGACCGATCAGGCCGTCGCGCCGCCCACCAAGCTGGACGGCGCCGTATTCAAGATCGCCGGCGTGGTGGTCCTCGGCGCGATCATGTCGATCCTCGACATCACCGTCGTGAGCGTCGCGCTGCCGACGTTCCAGACCGAGTTCGACGCCACGTACGCCCAGGTCGCCTGGACCATGACCGGCTACACCCTGGCGCTGGCGACGGTGATTCCGCTCAGCGGCTGGGCGGCCGACCGGTTCGGCACCAAGCGGCTCTACATGCTGGCCCTGCTGCTGTTCACGATGGGTTCCGCGCTCTGCGCCACCGCCGGCTCGATCGAACAGCTCGTCGCCTTCCGGGTGCTGCAGGGCCTCGGCGGCGGCATGCTCATGCCGATCGGCATGACGATCATGACGCGGGCGGCCGGCCCGCAGCGCATCGGCCGGCTGATGGCGGTGCTCGGCGTGCCCATGCTGCTCGGCCCGATCGCCGGCCCGATCCTCGGCGGCTGGCTGATCGAGGCGGCGAGCTGGCAGTGGGTGTTCCTGATCAACGTGCCGATCGGCGCCATCGGCCTGGTGTACGCCCAGTTCGCGCTGCCCAAGGACGAGCCCCACCCGGCGGAGTCGTTCGACTTCGTCGGCATGCTGATGCTCTCGCCCGGCCTCGCGCTGTTCCTGTTCGGCGTCTCGTCGCTGCCGGAGACCGGCACGATCACCGCCGCCAAGGTGTGGATCCCGATGCTCGCCGGCTCCGCGCTGGTGATCGGCTTCGTGCTGTACTCGTTCCGCCGGACGCACCCGCTGCTGGATCTCCGGCTGTTCCGCAACCGCAACCTGTCGGTGGCGTCGATCTCCCTGTTCGTCTTCATCATCGCGTTCATGGGCGCCGGCCTGCTGTTCCCCAGCTACTTCCTGCAGGTCCGCGGCGAGTCCACATTGCACGCCGGGCTGCTGATGGCGCCGCAGGGCCTCGGCGCGATGCTGACCATGCCGATCGCCGGCACCCTGGCCGACCGGGTGCCGGTGGGCCGGACGGTGCCGTTCGCGATGTCGCTCATCGCCCTCGGGTTCTTCACGTTCACCCAGGTCGGCACGGACACCTCGTACGTGCTGCTGTGCGGCTCGCTGTTCGTGATGGGCCTCGGCATGGGCGGCACGATGATGCCGATCATGACCTCGGCGCTGCGGACGCTGGCCGGCCACGAGGTGGCGCGCGGCTCCACGCTGGTGAACATCCTCCAGCAGATCGGCGGCTCGATCGGTTCCGCGATCATGTCGGTGATCCTCACCAGCCGGCTCAACGGCTCGGCGCCCATCCCGGGCCTGAACAACCCCCGCACCGGCGAGCCGATCACCGAGGCGGGCGCGGCGATCGCGAGCCAGCACGGCCAGCAGCTGCCGGTGGAACCGTCGGTGATCCAGCGCGGCCTGGAGTTCGTGGCGGACTCGTTCGCCTCGACGTTCTGGGTGGGCTTCATCCTGGTGCTCGCGACCTTCATCCCGATCGCCTTCCTGCCCCGCAAGCGCGAGCCCGCGCCGCACGCCACCGGCTCCGGCGGCGACCGGACCGAGGCCACGGTGCTGGTGCACTGAACGACGGAGAGGCCGGCACGCTCGCAACCGGCTCCGGGCTCTCGCGCCAGCGGGAGCCGCACCGGCCGCGGCGCCGGCCCACGAAGGGCTGATCCCGCCGGCACGGTGACACGTCGATCGCGCGTGTCACCGCGCCGGCGTCGTCCGAGGCCGTACCTTGGCGCCATGGCGACGAAGGCGACCCGCGCTGCGCGGCCCTCGCCGCCGGCGCTGCTCGCCCTGCTGCTCGCTGTGATCGCCGGGCTCTCGGTGCCCCCTCCCCCCGCCGCCGAGCCGGCCGGACTCGGCCCGATGGTGCCGGCCGCGGCCGCGTCGCCCGAAGACGCTCGAACCCCGGCCGCCGCCTCGACCACCGCCCTGCCCGCTGCGGCCAACCGCCACAGCGACGCCCCGGCCCGAGCCGCCGCGGCAACGAGCGGGCCCGCCCGAGCACACCGCCACAGCGACGCGGCCCCGGCCGGAACCACCGAGTCCGTCGCGGGCGGCCGGGCCGGCGAGGCCCGCGCCCGGGCCACCTCGGCCATCTCCGTGCCCCCCGCGAGCCGCCGCCACGGATCCCGGATTCAAGCCTCCGCAACAACCACCGACTCCCCCGGAGCGGATCACCACAGCGACACCCGGGCGCAGATCGCAACAACGGTCACGACCGGGCCGCCGGCCGCACCGGCGGAGGCGGGCCACCGCGATCCGCTCGCCGGCTGCCCCGCGCTCGTGCTGCGCACCCGCCCGGCCGGCGCGGCCTGTCCGACCCGCGCCCCGCCCACCGCGTCTGCCTGACGATCTGCCCGGGCGGGCGGCCACCCCCCGATGTCCCACCTTTCCGCCGCCGTCGAGCCGGCTCACCACGCCCGACGTCCCGGCCTCCCGCCCCACGCGCAGACCGCCCCGCACCACATTCACCCCGCAGCGAGACCACGCCGCCCGGAAACCCCGTCATCGACCCGCGTACCTATCGAGGGACCTTCTCTGACCATGAACGTGGTAGCCGAAATGATGCTGACCGATCCGGCGCCGCTGGCGATCTGGATGACGCTGCTGCTGTTGGCCGCCCTGTCGGTGGCCGCCCTGGCCGGCGTCGACGGCGTCCGTGATCCGCATCTGGTGTTGATCGACGCGGTGCCCTTTCTCCGTCGCTGGCGAGCCGAGCGCGCCCGCCGCGGGCAGGACGCCGCACACGCCGTGCGGTACGCCGAGGAGCTCACCGTGGCAGCCGAGCGCGCAGCCCGGGTCGCCGACCGCTGGCGTGAGCACTCCCGGCACAGTGAGCAGAACGCCGCGACGGCCTGGCAGGAGTGGCAGGACGCCGCGCAGCGCCTGACGGTCGTCCGCGCCGCGTCGGCCTTCCCGATGCCGGCCGCCCGCACCCCGGCCGAGTACGCCGACCGCGAGCGCTTCCTGCACCGGACCATCGTCGCCGCCGCCGGCCGCGGGGACCTGCCCGCCACCGCGCCGGCCGAGGCGCTGGCCGGGCACGGCGGCTGGAATCCGTGGCTGCACCCGGTCGAGCAGGAGTTCGCCGTGCAGCGGGCCACGGTCGCGCACCGGCGCCGGCTGCACCAGCGGGCCGTCATGGCCGAGAAGGCCGCCCGCCACGACGCGCAGCTGGCCCGGACCACGCGCGACAGCCTGCGGCGGGAGGCCGCCGTCGCGGTTGCACGGGCCGCCGCCGTGCGTCACCTGACCCCGCGGGTCCGGCCCCGTCGCGTGCGGTTCGTCGCCCCGGTCAGCTTCGCAGCCCTGCGCGGTCTGGGAGTGTGATGGTGGCGGACCGGTCGGTCAGCCGGCGTCCGGTTGCAGCCGGGCCCGCGCGGCCGTCGTGCCGTCCGCGTCGCCGGCCTTCTCGCACGCCTCGGCGGCCGCCTCCCAGTGCCGGCGCGCCTCGTCCGGCCCGTCCAGCAGCCGCGCCACGTCGCCGAGGTGCAGCAGCGCGCGTCCCACCGGCCGGCCGTCGGCCTGGCGGATGCGCAGGCTCTGCTCCAGCAGCTGCCGCGCCTGGGCGGCCCGCCGGTGGTCGCCGGGCCCGGCCGCGTCGGCGGCGGTCGCCCCGGCGGCCACGATGGCCCCGGCGTTGAGCAGCGCCGCCGCGTGCCCCTGCCGGTCGTTGACGGCCGGGTGGCAGTCCAGCGCCGCGCTCCAGGCGTGCGCGGCGTCCAGGCGTTCGCCCAGCCACCACTGGGCCAGCGCGAGGTTGGTCAGGGCGGCGGCGTACCCGCGCCGGTCGCCGATGGCCTCGAACCGGTTCGCCGCGCGGATCAGGTGCCGGCCGGCGAACCGCGGCTCCTCGCGGGCCAGGAACGCCACGCCCAGGCCCAGCTCGGTGAGCGCCTGGCCGGCCCGGTCGCTCGGCGAGCGCTGCTGGCGGGCCCGCTGGAGCTGGTCGAGCGCCCCGTCGACGTCGCCCTGGTCCAGCAGGGCCAGGCCCAGGTTGGTGCGGGACTGGGCGGCGCCCCGGCGGTGGCGCAGCGCCACGGCCGCGGTCAGCTCGACGGCGGCCCGGTGCGGGTCGCCCTGCCACCGGTACACCGCGCCGAGTTCGTTGTGCGCCCAGCCGGCGACCGCGGCCGAGCGGTGGGCCACCGGGCTCCTGAGCACCGCGACGCACACCGCGGCCCAGTCGTCGAGCCGGCCGGCGGACGCGTACCAGGTGCACAGGGCGACCGCGAGCCGCAACCACCAGCGGCGCATCCGGCGTGGCGGGTGGGCCGGCAGGGCGCCCGGCCGGCCCCACTGCTCGCAGACCAGGGTCCGCAGCAGCGCCTCGTGCCGGCCGAACCAGCCGCCGGGTCCGGCGTCGGACTCCTGGTCGGGCAGGACCTCGGCGTGCCGTTCGGCCTGCCGCGCCAGGTGCCGCACCAGCCGGGCCTGGGCGGCCGCGCGCCGCCGCGGCGGCTCGTCGCACAGCAGGTGGATCCGGGCGTACGGGACCAGCAGCGGCCGCAGCCGGTACCGGCCGTCCGGGGTGACCGTGACGAACCCGCCGTCCGCCGCCTGGTCGAGCATCCGGCCGGTGTGCCCGCGGTTGGCGCCGGCCAGCGCGGCGACGGCGTTGCGGCTGAGCGGCTGCGGCACGAGCGCGAGCAGCCGGACCAGGCGCCGGGTGTCGGCGCCGAGCGCGGCGTACGCCCGGTCCCGGCTCGCCAGCAGCGTCAGCGTGGCGTCGACGCGGCCGCCGTCCAGCCCGTGCCGCAACGCCCGGAGCAGGTCCGGCGGCGACCATCCGTGGGCGGCCAGCCACGAGCCGAGCACCCGGACCGCGTGCGGCTGCCGGCCGGCCAGCTCCACGATGTCCCGTACGCTCCGGTCGCCGGACAGGTCGCGGCGCGCCGCCCCGGAGGCGTCGCGCGCGGCCGCCGCGAACAGCTCCACCGCGTCGTCGGTGGACGGCTCGGCCAGGTGGCGCACGCGGACTCCCTTGAGGCCGGACAGCGCCGGGCCGCCGGCGAGCAGCAGCCGGCACCGCCGGGCCGGCGGCAACAGCGGCCGCACCTGCTCCGCCGAGTCGACGTTGTCCAGCACCAGCAGGACCCGGCGGTCGCCGAGCCCGGCGCGCAGCAGCGTCGCGGCCGCGTCCGGGTCGGCCGCCTGGGCCAGGGCGGCCTCGTCGACGCCGGCCTTGCGGCACAGCGCGTCGACCACCTCCCGCGGTCGCAGGGAGCGGGCCCGGCCGTGCCGGTCGGTCTTGCGGAGGTCGAGGTACAGCTGGCCGTCGGGGTAGTGGCCGCGCACGGCGTTGGCCGCCTGCACGACACAGGCGGACGTGCCGACCGCCCGCCGCCCGAGCAGCGCGACGGCGTGCTCGGTCCGTACGGCGCCGGCCAGCCAGTCGACCACCGTCCGGCGGCCCACGAAGCCGGTGGTGTCGGGCAGGTCGGTGGGCACCCCGGCCTCCTGGACCGGCACCGCGGGGACCGGCTCGACCGCCGCGTCGGCCTGCAGGGCGCGCCGGCCGCGCACCTCGAAGGTGGCGAGCACCCCGGCGAGCACCACCCCGCCCCCGGCGATGATCCAGGTGAGGGCGCCCAGGTCCGGGTCGATCAGATCGGCCAGGATGTTGCTCGCGATGCCACCGACCACCGACCCGACGGCGATGGACGCGGTCAGCACCCACTGCCACCGATGGGGCCGGCGGGGCTGCGGCCGCGGGCTCATCGCACCGCCCCGGACACCAGACCGGCGATCACCTGGCGGCGGGCCAGCACGATGACCAGCAGCGGCGGCACCGACGCGAGCAGCGCGAAGGCGGCCAGGGTGCCGCTGTTGGAGACGAACTGCCGGGTCTGGCCGAACACCATCAGCCCGAGCGGCGTGCCGGAGCCGCCGAACAGCAGGCCGACCACGAAGTCGTTCCAGACCTGGACGAACTCCAGCACCGCCACGGCGATGATGGCCGGCGCCGCGGCCGGCGCCGTCCGCCAGAACACGCCCCACTCCCGCCGGCCGGCGATCCGCGCGGCGCGGATCCGGGCGCCGGGCACGTCGGCCAGCGCGTTGCGCAACACCAGGACGGCGAACGGCGCGCCGAGCGCCACGTGCACCAGCCCCAGCCCCACGCTGGTGCCGGCCAGCCCGACCCGGGCGAGCACCTCGTTGATCGGGCCGGCCACCACCTGCACCGGCACCGCCGAGGCGGCCACCAGCAGGGCCCCGGCGGCGGACGTACCGGGCGGGCGCAGCCGGGCCAGGGCGTACCCGGCCGGCAGGGCCACGACGATCACCAGCACGGTCACCGACAGGGCGAGCGCCGCCGTGAACAGGAACGAGCGCAGCACCTCGTCCTGGGCCAGCACCTCGCGGTAGGAGCTGAGCCGCAACGACGCCGCCGTCCAGCCGCGGATGGCGGCCTCCCGGGGCGAGTGCAGCGACGTGGCCACCAGGGTGAGCACCGGCACGGCCCAGAGCAGGGCGACCAGGACCGGCAGGGCGCGGCGCACCGGCCACCGGGTGCGCTCGGCCGCCGCCCGGGCCGGAGCCGGGGCCGGGGCGGGCGGGGGCCACGCCTGCCGGCCGCCGGCCGCCGCGGCCACCACGCCGATGCCCAGCGCCACCAGCCACAGGGTGTTCAGGGCGGCGGCCGGCCCGGTGGTGGCGCTGCCCGAGGTCTGCCAGACCCGGACGGCGAGGTTGGCCGCCTCGTCCAGGCTGGAGCCCGGCGCCATCACCAGGATCAGGTCGAAGGCCCGGGCCGTGCCCAGCGCGACCAGCGCGAACACGATGGCGGCGGTGCGCCGCAGCAGCGGCCGCCAGAGCGCGTCGCGCAGCACGTCGAGCCGTCCACCGCCGCTGGCCCGGACGGCGTCGGCCAGGTCGGCCGGCAGGGCGTCCAGCGCCGCCCGGAACACCACCACGGGCAGGCCGATCCAGGCCCACACGAACGCCGACATCAGCGCGACCGTGATCAGGTCGGGGCCCAGCCAGGCGGGCGCGGCGCCGGCGGGCACGCCGAACAGGCCGGCCAGGGCGGTCAGCACCGCGGTGCCGGTGCCGCGGGCCGGGTCGGGGTCGTAGAAGAGCCGGAACATCACCCCGGTCACCACCAGCGGCAACGCCATCGGCGCGAGCAGCAGCAGGGTGCCGCTCCGGCGCGACGCCGCCAGCAGGTAGCCCAGCGCGATGACCACCACCGGGACCACCGCCGCCCACAACACCGTGCGGCCCAGCACCTCCCAGGTGCCCTCCGCGGCGAGCGCGATGCGGAAGTTGGCCAGGCCCACCCAGCGGCCGTCCGGCCCGGTCAGGCTCGCCTGCACGGTGCGCCCGACCGGCCAGAGCAGGATGCCGCCCAGCAGCAGGGCGATCGGCACCAGCAGCAGGGACGCGAAGCCGCCGCTGGGGTAGGCCCGGCTGCGCCGCCCCGGGCCGACGTCGTCGATGACCACGGTCTCGCCGAGCAGCCGGGCCGGCGCCGGCCGGGTGCGCGCCGGCCGCGTCACGAGCCCGCCTCCCGCCGGGCCTGCGCGGCCGCGCGGACCAGCCGCCGGCAGGCCCGGTCGACGGCGCCGGGCCGGTTCACCTCGGCCAGGAAGTCCTGCAGGATCTTCCAGCTGCCCAGCCCGTCGGGGCCGCCGAGCGAGCCGCGCAGCTGGTCGGACAGGTCGAACCGGGGCGCTCCCCCGGGGTCGCTGAGCTCCGCCGCGCGGGCCGCCGCCGGCCCGTACGCGTCCGGCGTGATCAGCGTGTTCGGCGACAGGTAGCCCCCGGCGGCGATCCACGGCCGGAACGACTCCGGCCGGGTCAGCCACTCCAGCAGCTCGGCGCCGGCGCGCGACCCGGCGAACACCATGGCGGCGTCGCCGGCCACCAGCAGCGGCCGGCCGCGGGGGCCGGCGGGGAAGCGCGCGGCGGTCAGCGCGGTCGCCCCGGCCGGCCGGAACCGCTCCGCCGTGGCGGCGACGAAGTCGCCCTCGACCACCATCGCGGCGCGGCCCTCGGCGACCTGGATGACCGACTCCTCCTGCTGGGTGATCAGCGCGCGGCCGATCCCGTCCGGGAACGCGCCGGGGATCGCCCAGACGGCGGCGAGCTCGGTGAGCGCGGTCCGCACCAGCGGGCCGTCCCACGGCTCGGCCCCGTCCACCAGGCCCTGGTACTGGCCGTCGGCGGCCAGGCCGATGAGCAGGTTCTCCAGCCAGTCGGTGAGCACCCAGCCGTCCGCCGCGCCGATCGCCAGGGGCGCGCGCCGGCCGGCGCCGGCGAGCTCGCGGACCAGCGACACGAACGCGGGCCAGGTGTCCGGCGGCGGGCCCTGCCGGTCGGGGGAATACCAGACCAGCGACTTGTGCGCGGCCTTCACCCAGGCGCCGTACTCGCGGCCGTCGACGGTGAGCATGGCCCGCCAGTTGTCCGCGAAGCGCCCGGTGACCTCCGGCGGCACCGGCTGCAGCCAGCCCCGGCGGGCGTAGTCGGCGATCAGGCTGATCTGCGGCACGATCGCGACGTCCGGCTGGTTGCCGGCCCGGTAGCGGGCGCTGAGGAAGGCGTCGATGTCGTTGCGGGTGCTGACCACGTCGACCGGCTGCGGGTACTGCCGGACGACCTCGCGGAACCGGACCAGCTCGCCGCCGCTCCAGACCACCGCCACCTGCACCGGCCGCCCGGACCCGCCGCAGCCGCCGGCCCCGGCGACGACCGCGCCGAGCGCTCCACCCAGGACGGCCCGCCGGCTGGTCACGGCGTCACCGCCACGGTGCGGGCCCCGTCGGGGGCCACCGACCGGTCCCCGAAGACCGCCGTGGCCGGCGCGGCGGAGACCGGCGACTCGATCCGGGCCAGCAGGTCGTCCAGCGGCCCGCAGACGGCCGGGTCGGGCCGCTCGAGCACCAGCGCCTCGGGCATCGACACCACCGCCCGGGCCAGCGCGCCCCGCATCCGCTGCTGCGCGGTGATCTCGTGCGGCCGCTGCTCCAGGACCGGCCCCAGCTCGAGCTGGTAGACCAGGGTGGACGCCCAGCCCCGGACGATCTCGTGCACCGACTCCTGCCGCCAGACCAGGTACTCGATGTTCTGCCGGACGGTGAGGTGCGGCAGCAGCGCGCCCCCGCGCGGCACGTACCCGATCTGGCGGGCGCCCGGCGGCAGCGCGGTGACGTCGCGGTCGCCGACCAGGACCTGCCCGGAGACGGCCGGGGCCAAGCCGGCCACCGCCCGGGCCAGCGCCGTCGCGGCGTCCGCGCCGGCGGTCACCACGACGGGATCCGCCTCCCGGGCGGCGAACGAGACCTTGACCGGGTCCCGGCCGGGCACCGCCACCACCAGCTCGCGTGCCTCGAGAATCGCCGCCCACCTCCTCGGTCCGCCGGCCCGGACATCGACAGGCGGTCACCGCAGCCTAGCGATTCCGTACCCGTCTCCGGTGTCCCGCATCGATGGTCGCGCATCGGGGTCGGGCTCGACGCTCCCCGGGAGGGACCGGCCCGGGTGTGCTCAGGGCCCGGTGGGCCGCTGCGGGCGTTCGCCCAGCACCCGGTGGAAGAGCGTGTCCCGGACTGCGATCCCGCGCCGGTCGACGAGCCCGAACCCGAGCCGGTTGGGCGCGTAGCAGTAGGCGATGCCGCTGTCCGGATCGGCCAGACCGAACGAGCCGCCGTTGCCCGGGGTGCCGTAGGCGGCGTCGGCCGCGCTGCCGAACGGCACGTCCGGGGTCGGCCGTACGAAGTCCGCGGCGCGTACTCGCGGGGGTGCAGGAGCAGCGACAGGCTGTGGCGGCCGTGCACCGCGGCCCGGCGTGCGGGGTCGAAGCCGTCGGGCAGCCCGATGAAGAAGTCGATGCCCAGCGGCGCGGCGATCTCCTCGGCGAAGAAGCGGCCCACGGTCCGGCCCACCGGGTCCACCCGGCGCAGCAGCTCGCTCTCGTACCAGCCCAGCGTGATCGCGTGATACCCGTGCCGGGTCCCCGGCGGCCACAACGGCCGCTGCAACGCGGTGGCCGCCGCCACCACGTCCGGGTCGGCGAGGTCGGCCAAGGCTAGCGGGACGTCGGTCACCGGCAGCCCCGCCTGGTGGGCCAGCAGCTGCCGGACGGTGATCTCCCCCTTGGCGCGCCAGCCGAACTCGGGCCAGTAGGCCGCGACCGGCCGGTCGTGGTCCAGCAGCCCGCGCGCGTGGGCCAGGGCGAGCGTCAGCGCGGACATCCCCTTGGTGGTCGAGTACATCAACACGACGGTGTCCTCGTGCCAGGGCAGGCGGCGCCGATCTCCGCGCGCTCGACGAGCCCATGATCTTCTCCTCAACGGCGCGTGAGCACCCAGGCGGCATCGATGCTGACGTACGGGTTGGCCCGGCCGCGCCCGCTCGGCCCCCAGTCGGCGTACGTGCCCCCGCTGGCCACGACGTCGACGGTCCGCGCGGTGCGCACCTCCGCCGGGAACCCGCCGGAGCCCAGGCGCTTGCCGCTCAGGACGCGCAGCGCGTCGGCGCATCTCGGGTCGGCGAGGCGGCCGGTCTCCGCCATGACGACGAGCGCGGACAGGACGTCGTAGAAGCGGATCGGCCACTGGATGAGCATCGGGTCGCGGCCCCAGGCGGGCCGGATCGGCGCGCCGTCGCGGCGGCGCCACAGCAGCCGGCGGTCCAGCAGGAATTCGGCGGCGGCGTCGATCGCGGCGGTGACGGCCGGGTCCCGGCTGCCCGCTTCCCGGTGCCGGGCCAGGCCGCGGAGCGGGAGCAGGGTCTCCTGCACCGACGAGGTCCGGGCCGCCGGGTCCTTGTCGCAGTTCCAGCCGCCGTCGGGCCACTGGCAGTCGAGCAGGCGCCGCACGAGCGGGTCGACGCGGTCGTCGGCCAGGCCCAGCTCGTGCAGGTACCAGACGGCCAGGCCCTCCTGGGAGGCGCACCGCCGGACGCGGTCCGGCTGGCCGGGGATGATCAGGGTGGACGGCGGGCTCAGGTGCCGCGGACCGCGCAACCAGTCGTGGATCTGGCCGGCCACCGGCTGCAGGGCCGCGTCCCCGGCCGGGTAGCCCAGCTCGGCCAGGCCGGCCAGCGTCCAGTGCGCGCCCTGGAACTTGCGGTAGGCGTGGTACTCGGTGCCCGGCCGGATCGTGCCGTCGGGCCGGCGGTGGGCGAGCAGCGCGCGCGCCTGGGGCGACGCGGCGACCCGGCGCCGCAGGTCCGCCTCGTCGCCGGGTCCGCCGAAACGGTGGTGCGCGCGGTACGCGACCGGGGGATCACTCGGATCCCCCGGCGCGAACCGGTACGCAGCCACCGGATCGGGTGTCCTCAGGCCGCGACCACGTCGCGGCGGCGGCCGACGGAGAGCAGGTCCAGCGCCAGCGCGGCCAGGGCCACCAGGGCGAGCAGGACCAGCCCGACCGCGTACGAGTGGTAGCTGCCGTAGATGGCGCCCATGATCAGCGGCGGGACGAAGCCGCCGAGCCCGCCGGCCGCGCCGACCACGCCGGTCACCGAGCCCACCTGGTTCGCCGGGGCCCGCTGGGCGACCAGGGCGAACGTGGCCCCGCTGCCGGTGCCGAGGGCGGCTGCCATGGCGAGGAAGGCGGCGGTGCCGAGCGGGGCCAGGCCCGGGGTGAAGGACTGCACGAGGGCGCCGGCGACGACCACGCCGAGGGCGCCGGCGAGGACCCGGGTGGGTGCGACCCGGTCGGACAGCCAGCCGCCGACCGGGCGCATCAGCACGGCCAGGAGCACGAAGCCGGCCATCCGGTTCGCGGCGTCGGCCTGGGTGAGCCCGTACGCGTTCTTCAGGTACGCGGGCAGGTAGACCGAGAAGGCGACGTAGCCGCCGAAGGCGACCGCGTACAGGATGGCGGCCTGCCAGGTGATGCGCAGCCGCAGGGCGCCGGCGAGGCGGGCCGGCAGCGGCGTGGTCGGCACGACCCGGTCGGGCGCGTCCCGCAGCACCACCCAGGCGACGACCGCGTAGACGGCCAGCACGGCCGCGGTGATCAGGAACGGGGTCCGCATGCCCTGCGCGTTGACCAGCTTGACCGTGGTCAGGGCGCTGATGGCGGTGCCGCCCATGCCCATGCCGAAGACGCCGACGGCGAAGCCGCGCCGCTCGGGCGGGAACCAGGAGTTGACGAACGGCACGCCGACGGCGAAGGCGGTGCCGCCGATGCCGAGGAAGAAGCCGCCGACCAGGATCGCGGCGAGCGAGCTGTGGCCGAACAGCCCCAGGTAGAGCACGGGGACGATGGTGGCCAGGGACACCAGCGGGAACATCACGCGGCCGCCGAAGCGGTCGGTCAGCGCCCCGACCGGGATGCGCCCGAGCGAGCCCACCACGACGGGCACGGCCACCAGCAGCGACTGCTGGAAGGAGCTCAGGTGCAGGACGGTGGTGAACTTGGTGGCGAGCGGGCTGAGCAGCGCCCACGCCCAGAAGTTGACGGCGAAGCCGATCGTCGCCAGGGCGAGCATCACGCCGGGGGCGGAACGGGTCCTGCCGCCGGGCGTGGCCGCCCGGACCTGGGTTGTGCTCATGTCGTCTCCACCGTTCGAGGTCCTCGTCCCGCGCGTCGCAGGCTCCCGACCAGCGTCGCCTGGCGGATCCGCCGCCAGTAGGGACCTTGGTCCCGGCTTCGCGGGACCTGTGAGCAGGGCTTTCACCGGCCGGACGACACCGGGCGGCGGGCGGCGTCGCGGACCGCGGCGGGCGCCGGGCCCGGCGCGCCCACCGCGCGGCGGCGGGTGCGGTAGACCACGTACGGCCGCCACAGGTAGGCCATCGGGGCCGACCAGACGTGCACCAGCCGGGTGAACGGCCACAGCGCCAGGAACAGGAACCCGCCGATCGCGTGCAGCTGGTAGACCAGCGGGGCGCCGGTCATCAGCTCGGTGTGCGGCTGGAACCAGAAGATGCCCCGGAACCAGACGGCGATCGTCTCCCGGTAGTCGTATCCGCCGCCGAGCATGTTGCGCCCGACCGTGGCGGCCATGCCCAGGACGACCATGGCGGCCAGGAACGCGTAGAGCACCTTGTCCATGGTCGTGGTGACGCGGCGGACGCGGCCGTTGACCAGGCGCCGGGCGATGAGCAGGGCCAGGCCGGCGACCAGCATGACCCCGGTGACCGTGCCGGCCGAGAGCGACACCACGTGGTAGGCGTGCTCGGAGACGCCGATCCGCTCGGTCAGCGAGGCGGGCACCAGCAGCCCGAGGGCGTGCCCGCCGATCACCCCGAAGGCGCCGAGGTGGAACAGCGGCGAGCCGAGCCGCAGCAGCCGGCTCTCCAGCAGCTGGCTGGTGTGGGTGGTCCAGCCGAACTGGTCGTGGCGCCAGCGCCAGGCGTGGCCCGCGGCGAAGACCGCGAGGCAGGCGTAGGGCAGGGCGACCCAGAGCAGGGTGGTCATCGTGAGGCCTCCGCGGCGGAGCAGACGGGGTACGGGGCGAGGTGGGCGCCGTGCAGATCGGGTCCGGCCCCGATGCTGTCCAGGCCGACGGTCTCCACCGGCGGCCCGTCGACGGCGAGCGCGGCGATGGTGGCCCGGTCGGCGTCGGTCAGGTCGGGCAGCACCGTGCAGACCGCGTCGAGCAGCAGCCGGTACGGCGACCCCGACTCGGCCAGCGCGGCGCGCAGCAGTTCCAGGCCCTGCCGGTGCTGGCGCAGGGGGGCCTCGCCGTCGCCGGGGCCGGCCGTGGCGGCGAACTCGAGGACCACCGGCAGCAGGTCGGGCAGTTCGCCGTCGGCCAGCCGCAGGCCGTGCGCCCGGTACCGCTGCTTGAGCACGAGCAGCGCCATCCCGCGCTTGCGGGTGTCGCCGTGCAGGTAGTACGTCAGGTAGAGGCCGGACTTGCGGCGCAGGTCGAAGGTCCGCACGTAGTCGCGTTGGGCGTCGATCGGCGCGGCGGTCAGCAGCCGGTCCAGGAAGTCGGTGAGCCGGCCGCGGACCTCCGGGTGGGCGATGCGGGCGGCGGCCGCGCGCAGCTGCTCCCCCGCGCCCAGCAGTTCCGCGTCGGGATAGGTCAGCAGCAGCGAGACCAGCTCGAAGATGCGGGCCCGGTCGGCGGGGGCGGCGGCGGTCATGAGCGGCCGCGCAGCGGGTTGAGGGAGAGTCCGCGCCGGCCGTCGGTACGCCGGAACAGCCCGGCCCGCGCGCCGGCGCCCTCGCTGAGGTGGAACTGCTCGGTCATGCCGGGGCCGCCCTCGCAGTCCAGCGCGCAGTCGTCGTGCGAGGCGGCCTGCGCCTCCAGCGCGGCGGCGTCCTTGGCGTGCGCGGCCGGGATGACGTACCGCTCGTCGTACTTGGCGATCGCCAGCAGGCGGTACATCGCCTCGACCTGCTCGGCGGTCATGCCGATGCCGTCCAGCAGCTCCTGGGCGACGGTGCCGTCCAGGGTGCGGACCCGCATGTACGAGCGCATCGCGGCCAGCTTCATCAGCACCCCGGCGGCCGCGTCGGCGTCGCCGGCGGTGAACAGCTCGGCCAGGTACTCGACCGGGATGCGCAGGTCACGAATGGTGTGGAAGACGTCGTCGGCGTCGGTGTCGTCCCGCCCGGCCAGGCCGACGGCGTCCAGCACCGGCGACAGCGGCGGCACGTACCAGACCATCGGCAGGGTGCGGTACTCCGGGTGCAGCGGCAGCGCGATCCGGTACTCGGCGATCAGCTTCCAGATCGGCGACCGCTGCGCCGCCCCGATCCACTCGTCCGGCATGCCGGCGTCGCGGGCGGCGCGTTCCACCGCCGGGTCGTGCGGGTCGAGGAAGACCGCGCGCTGGGCGTCCAGCAGGGCGTGCTCGTCCTCGACCGACGCGGCGGCGAGCACCGCGTCCTCGTCGTACAGCACGATGCCCAGGTAGCGCAGGCGGCCCACGCAGGTCTCCGAGCAGATGGTCGGCTGCCCGGCCTCGATCCGCGGGAAGCAGAAGGTGCACTTCTCGGCCTTGCCGGTGGCGTGGTTGACGTAGACCTTCTTGTACGGGCAGGCCGACACGCACATCCGCCAGCCCCGGCACCGGTCCTGGTCGACCAGGACGATCCCGTCCTCGGCCCGCTTGTACATCGCCCCGGACGGGCAGGCCGAGACGCAGGCGGGGTTGAGGCAGTGCTCGCAGATGCGCGGCAGGTGGAACATGAAGGTCTTCTCGAACTCGAACTTGACCTTCGCGGCGGCCGCCGCGGGCATCCGGGCCAGGTTCGGGTCGCCGTCGGCGCGCTCGTGCGCCCCGCCCAGCGAGTCCTCCCAGTTGGCGCCCCAGGTGACCGCCATCGGCTCGCCGGTCAGCGCCGAGTGGGGCCGCTTGACCGGGGTGTCGGTGAGCCCGGCGGGCGCGTTGACCAGGATGTCCTTGTCGAACGTGGCGGGCTCGTAGTAGTCGTCGAGGGTGGGCAGGTCCGGGTTGGCGAAGATGCGGCTGAGCCGTTTGGCGCGCCCGCCGGAGCGCAGCGTGAGCCGGCCCCGGGCGTCGAGCTTCCAGCCGCCCTTCCAGCGTTCCTGGTCCTCGTAGTGCTTGGGGTAGCCGATGCCCGGCTTGGTCTCGACGTTGTTGAACCAGACGTACTCGGTGCCCTCCCGGTTGGTCCAGGTCTGCTTGCACGTCACCGAGCACGTGTGGCAGCCGATGCACTTGTCGAGGTTCATCACCATGGCGACCTGCGCGCGGATGCGCATCAGTACTCCACTTCCTGGGTACGGCGGCGGATCACGGTGATCTCGTCGCGCTGGCTGCCGATCGGGCCGTAGTAGTTGAAGGCGTACGTGAGCTGGGCGTGCCCGCCGGCCAGGTGGGTCGGCTTGATCAGCAGGCGGGTCATCGAGTTGTGGTAGCCGCCGCGCCGGCCGGACTTCTCCGCCTTGGGGACGTTCACCGTGCGTTCCGGCGAGTGGTACTGGAAGACGGTGCCCTCGGGCATCCGGTGGCTGACCACGGCCCGGGCGACGACGACGCCGTTGCGGTTGTGGGCCTCGATCCAGTCGTTGTCGCGGACGCCGATCTTGCCGGCGTCCTGGACGCTCATCCAGATCACCGGGCCGCCCCGGGACAGCGCCAGCATCAGCTCGTTGTCGTGGTACATCGAGTGGATCGACCACTTCGCGTGCGGGGTCAGGAACCGTACGGTCACCCCGCCGTCGACCGCGTCGCCCGGCCGGCCGAAGTGCCGGGCCATGTTCAGCGGCGGCCGGAAGGCCGGCAGCTGCTCGCCCAGCTCGCTCACCCAGTCGTGCTCGACGAAGAAGTGCTGCCGGCCGGTGACGGTGTGCCACGGCTTGAGCCGCTCCACGTTGAGCGTGAACGGCGAGTAGCGCCGCCCGCCCTTCTCCGAGCCGGACCACTCCGGGCTGGTGAACACCGGCTGCGGCGCGTCCTGGGTGTCCGAGTACGTGATCCGGTCCCGCTCGTGGCCGGCCACCAGGTCCGCGAACGGCTGCCCGGTCCGCTTCTCCAGCTCGGCGAAGCCGGCCGCGGCGATCCGGCCGTTGGTGGTGCCGGACAGGGTCAGGATGGCCTCGCACATGCGGTCGGCGGTGTCCAGCGACGGACGCCCGGCGAACGGGCCGTCGACGTGCACGCCGTTCTGGTGGCGCAGGTACTCGATCTCCGGGGTGACGTCCACGGTGATCGCCTTGGTGGTGGTGCCCAGCGTGTCCAGCAGCGGGCCGACCGTGCGCATCTTCCGGCCGATCAGCGTGTAGTCCCGCTCGACCTCGACCAGCTTGGGCATGGTCCGTCCCGGCGCCGGCTCGCACTCGCCGAACTTCCAGTCCCGCACCCGGCCGCCCGGCGTCGCCAGCTCGTCCGGGGTGTCGTGCTGCAGCGGCACGGCCATTACGTCGCGGCGCACGCCCAGGTGGTCCACGGCCAGCTCACTGACCTTGTCGGCCAGCGCGAGGAAGGCGTCGTAGTCGGTGTGCGCGTCGGCGGGCGGCGCCACGGCCGGGCTGAACGCGTGCACGAACGGGTGCATGTCGGTGGTGGAGATGTCGGTCTTCTCGTACCAGGTGGCGGCCGGCAGCACCACGTCGGCGTGCAGCCCGGTGTTGGTCATCCGGAAGTCGATCGCGGTGAGCAGGTCGAGCTTGCCGGTCGGCGCCTCGTCGCGCCACGCCACGTCCCGCGGGCGCTGCCCCGGCTCGCACTCGGCGGCGGTGGCCGACGAGTCGACGCCGAGCAGGTGCCGCATGAAGTACTCGTTGCCCTTGCCGGACGAGCCGAGCAGGTTGCACCGCCACAGGGTCAGGCACCGCGGGAAGTTCGCCGGATCGTCCGGGTCGTCGGCCGCGGCCTTGAGCGTCCCGTCCCGCAGCGAGCTCACGACGTGCTCGGCGACCGGCACGCCGGCCGCCGCGGCCTCGTCGCACAGGTCGAGCGGGTTGCGGTTGAAGAAGGGGTGGCCCGGGCTCCAGCCCATCCGCTGCGCGGCGGCGACCGTGTCGGCGAACGCCATGCCGGCGAACCGGCCGGTGCCCAGCGGCGACGACAGCTCGTCGGCCCGGACCCGCTCGTAGCGCCACTGGTCGGTGTGCAGGTACCAGAACGGGGTGCTGGCCTGGTGCCGCATCGGCCGCTGCCAGTCGAACGCGAACGACATGTGCTGCTGGCCGGTCAGCGGGCGGGCCTTCTCCTGGCCGACGTAGTGGGCCCAGCCGCCGCCGTTGACGCCCTGGCAGCCGGTGAGCGTGACCAGCGAGATGAACGCCCGGTAGGTCATGTCGGAGTGGAACCACTGGTTGGCGCCGGCCCCCAGCACGATCATCGACCGGCCCCGGCTGCGCTCGGCGTTGCGGGCGAACTCCCGGCCGATGCGGGCGGCCAGCGTGGCCGGGACCCCGGTGATCCGCTCCTGCCAGGCGGGCGTGTTCGGGGCGTCCGCGTCGTCGTAGCCGGCCGGCCACTGGCCGGGCAGGTCGCCGCGGCGCACGCCGTACTGGGCCATGGTCAGGTCGAAGACGGTGGTGACGGCGTGACCGCCGATCCAGCGGATCGGCACGCCGCGGCGGATCGTGGCGCCGCCCTCGGTGTCGCCCACGTCGAAACGGGCCAGGTCGACCTCCACGGTCTCGCCGGCGGGGTCGAGGCCGAGCGCCGGGACGACGTCGCCCAGGTCCAGGTTCCAGCGCCCGGGTTCGCCGTACCGGAAGCCCAGCGATCCGTTGGGGACCACCGGGTCGCCGGTCCGCTCGTCGATCAGCACCGTCCGGTGTTCGCCGTCGGCCTCGCCGAGGTCGGCGGCGGTGAGGAAGCGGTCCGCCGCCCACGCCTCGCCGGTACGGCGCAGCGTGACCAGGAACGGCAGGTCGGTGTAGCGGCGCACGTAGTCGGTGAAGTACGGCACCGACCGGTCGCGGAAGAACTCGGTGAGCACCACGTGGCCCATCGCCATCGCCAGCGCGCCGTCGGTGCCCGGGTGCGGCGCCAGCCAGTCGTCGGCGAACTTGACGTTGTCGGCGTAGTCCGGGCTGACCGCGACCACCTTGGTGCCCTTGTAGCGGGCCTCGGCCAGGAAGTGGGCGTCCGGGGTCCGGGTCACCGGGATGTTGGAACCCCACATCATCAGGTACGTGGCGTTCCACCAGTCGCCGGCCTCGGGCACGTCGGTCTGGTCGCCCCAGATCTGCGGTGACGCGATCGGCAGGTCGGCGTACCAGTCGTAGAAGCTGAGCAGGGTGCCGCCGAGCAGCGCGTGGTAGCGGGTGCCCGCGGCGAACGAGGCCATCGACATCGCCGGGATCGGCGAGAAGCCGACGACCCGGTCCGGCCCGTACGTCTTGGTGGTGTACACGTGCGCGGCGGCCATCATCTCGATCGCCTCGTCCCAGCCGGCCCGCACGAACCCGCCCCGGCCACGCTGGGCCTTGTAGGCGGCGGCCTTCAGCGGCGTCTCGACGATCTCGGCCCACGCCAGCACCGGGTCGCCGAGGCGCTGCCGCGCGTCGCGGTACATCTCGACCAGCACGCCGCGGACGTACGGGTGCCGCACCCGCGACGGCGAGTACTCGTACCAGGAGAAGGAGGCGCCGCGCGGGCACCCGCGCGGCTCGTAGTCCGGCGAGTCCGGCCCGGTCGTCGGATAGTCGGTCGCCTGGTGCTCCCAGGTGATCAGCCCGTCCTTGACGAACACGTTCCACGAGCACGACCCGGTGCAGTTGACGCCGTGGGTGGAGCGGACCACCTTGTCGTAGCGCCAGCGGTCCCGGTAGAACCCGTCCCACGCGCTGTCGTCCACCTGGTGCAGGGTGCGCCCGTGGTCGCCGACGGTCTCCCGGGTCAGGAAGCGGCGGGCCGCGAGCAGCGGCGCGGTGCCGGGTACGGCATCCGTCTCGGGGGCTGGTGACACGAGGCCACTCCTTCGGCGATGACAGCGACGGCGCGGGCCGTCGGCGCCCGCTGGTGCGGGCCCACCCAGCCTGCCCACGCAGTGCTCCGCGGTCAGGGGCAGTGGGTCCCGAGATCGACAGGACCTAGGTCCCGATTGCCCGGGCCCTCCGGGCCCGGGCGGTCACCGCAGGGCCAACGCGACGAACGCCACACCCATCGCCGCGCACAGCGTGCCCAGGCCCATGACCAGCACCGTGATCTGCCACGCCTGGTAGGCGCCGAGCAAGGTCCCGCGCAGGCTCTGCCCCATGAACGCGGTCTCGCGCAGCCGGCGCAGCCGCTCGTCGGTGCGCGCGCCCGCCTGCCACTCCTCGGCGATCTCGGCGTAGGTACGCCCGCCGGTGGCCGCGGCGACGTGACCGGCGATCAGGTCCGAGTAGGCGCGCGCCTCCGCGCCGGTGTGGACGGTCCGGCCCGCGTACCGGGACAGCGCGGCGGGCAGCCCGTCGCCGGCCGGGAAGGTGATGTGCTGCTCGGTCAGTTCCCGCGAGACGGTCCGGCGGCCGGCCACACCCTGAACGATCATGATCGGGGCGGCGACGAGCAGGGCGCCGCCGACGAGGAGGAGAATGAACTGGATCATGCGATCCAGCCTGGTGCCGTACAGCGGCGGCGACCAGGGCAGCCGGTCCCCCACTCCCGGGACCTGTGCCCATCAGATCATGGTGCGTCGCGGCCGGCCGCCGCACCGGCCGAGGCGTCGACGACGGCGCGCAGTCCCGGGCACTGGCGCCGCAGCTGACGTTCCAGCCGCTGATGCAGGGTGATGCGGGCGGCGGGGCAGCCGTGGCAGGCGCCGCGGAGGCGCACGGTCACCACCCCGTCGCGCACATCGACCAGGTCGATCCCGCCCCCGTGCGAGCGGGCGAACTGCCCGGCCGTTCCGTCCAGGAGCCCCCGCACCAGCACCCGCAGCGTCGCGTCGGCCGCCCGGCCGTCGTCGGCGGCGACGGTCCAGCCGGCCGGTTCGGCGAGGGCCGCGTGCAGGGCGTCCCGGATCCGGGGCCCGTCGGCGGCCCAGCTGCGGCCGGCGCCGAGGGTGGTGACCACCGCGGCCGGTTCCACCGTGGCCCCGGCGAGGGTGCCGTCGGTGAGCAGCGCCGCCAGCGCCGCCGGGGCGCCGCGGAGCGGGCCGGTCACGCCGAGCAGGCCGGCGGGGACGATCCAGCGGAGCCGGTTCCCGTCGCCCGGGTACGCCTGGGGATGCAGGGGGATCATGGCCGCCCTACCCGCCGACCAGGCTCACCACGGTCCGGGCCAGGTAGGCCATCAGCCAGGCCGTCACGGTGAGGTAGGTGAAGGCGAGCGCCGGCCACCGCCAGGTGCCGGTCTCCCGCCGGATCACGCCGACGGTGGCCATGCACTGCAGCGCGTAGGCGAAGTAGACCAGCAGCGCGGCGACGGTGGGCGGGCCGAACACCCGCTGACCGGCCCGGGGTCCGTCGGGGTAGGTCATGGCGCGCAGCGCCGCGGCCGGGTCCGCCGGGTCCCCGGCCGCGGCGACCTGGCCCAGGGTCGCGACGAACACCTCCCGGGCCGACTGGGCCGACAGCACGCCGACGGTGATCCGCCAGTCGAAGCCGAGCGGTTCGAAGACCGGGGTCACCAGGCGGCCGAGACCGGCCGCGTAGCTGTGCTCGACGGTGTAGGTGGACACCGCCGCCGGCCGCCCGGTGTCGACGCCGGCCGCCCGCATCTGCGCCGTCGAGTGCAGCGGCAGGTTCAGCAGCAGCCACAGCGCGATCGTGGTGGTCACGATGATGGTGGAGCACTTGCGCAGGAACGACCCGGCGGAGGTCCACACGGCGATCAGGACCGACCGCGGCGACGGCAGCCGGTAGGGCGGCATCTCCAGATAGAACGGCACGAGCGGCCCGCGCCGGTCGCCCAGCTTCTTGAAGCCCCAGGCGGCCACCATCGCCGAGACCGCGCCGAGCAGGTACAGGCCGAACATGACCAGGCCCTGCGCGCCGAACGGGCCGATCCGGGCCGACCGGTCGACCAGCAGGCCGATCAGCAGGACGTAGACCGGCAGGCGGGCGGAGCAGGTGATCAGCGGCGCCGCCATCATGGTGGCGATGCGGTCGCGGGCCGACGGCAGGGTCCGGGTGGCCATGATGCCGGGGATCGCGCAGGCGAACGAGGACAGCAGCGCGACGAAGGCGCGGCCCTCCAGCCCGGCGCGGGCCATCACCCGGTCCATCAGGAACGCCGCCCGCGACAGGTAGCCGACGCCCTCCAGCAGCGACAGCAGCAGGAACAGCAGCATGATCTGCGGGAGGAAGACCAGCACGCCGCCGACCCCGCCGAGCAGGGCGTCGCCCAGCAGCGAGGCCAGCCAGCGGCTGTGCACGTGCGCCGCCACCAGGGTCGAGAGCCAGCTGAACAGCGCCGCCACCGCGTCCTGGAGCGGGGCCGCGAGGGTGAACAGCGTCTGGAAGAACACCACCATCACGGCGAAGAACACCACCGTGCCCCACAGCGGGTGCAGCAGCACGGAGTCGACGCGCCGGGTGACGCGGTGCTGCTCGGCGGCCCGGTAGCCGGCGAAGGCCAGCACCGATTCCACCCAGGCGTCGCGCTGGGCGAGGTCGGTGGGCGGGGCCAGCGCGGGCACGGGCCACCGGGCCCACCCGGCCAGCCGGTCGCCGAGCTCCGTGATGCCCCGCCGGCGGTGGCCGATCACCGCCACCACCGGCACGCCCAGGGCCGGCCCGAGCGCCTCGACGTCCAGGGCGCCCTGGCGGCTGGTCAGCTCGTCGGTGAAGGTGACCACCACGCAGGTCGGCAGGCGGCGGGCCAGCACCTGCGCGACGAAGCCCAGGGACCGGCGCAGGGAGGTGGCGTCGACCACCACCAGCAGCGCATCCGGCCGGGGCACGCCCTCGAGGCGGCCGTCGAGCGCGTCGACCACGATCTGCTCGTCGGGGCTGACCGCCTCGAGGCCGTACGTGCCGGGCAGGTCCTCGATGACGTACCGGTGCGGGCCCACCCGGCAGGCGCCGACGAACCGGGACACGGTCACCCCGGGATAGTTGCCGGTCTTGCCCCGCAGCCCCGTCAGGGCGTTGAAGATGCTGGTCTTGCCCGCGTTGGGCGCACCGACCAGGGCGATGTGCGGCGCCGCGGTGGCAACAGCGCCCCCGCCGCCGCCGTCGTGGCACCCGGCGCTCATCGGCGTGCCTCGACCACGTGGACGCACGCCGCCTGCTCGCGGCGCAGGCACAGCTCGTAGTCCTTCACCCGGTAGATCACCGGGTCGCGCAGCGGCGCCCGGCGGAGCACCCGCACCACCGCGCCGGGGGTGAACCCGAGATCCGCCAGCCGGGTCGCTGTGGCCGGGGTCGGGGCGGCGACGTACGCGACCGTCGCCGACGCGCCCGGGTCCAGCGTGGCCAGCGACCGGGTCGCGGCGTCCGCCGTCCGTGCGGCAGGTCTGCTCCTGATCATCGGTGACTCCCACCCGGTGCCCATCTGTAAGGGGAGGCTAATCTCGCGCCGCGCGGCCGACCCGTGCCCTTGGTCCCGAGTCTTCCGGGACCCTGCGTCACGGGTGCGGTGTGACATGGAACCCTCCCGGGGTTTTGATGCCGTTCGGCGTTATAACGTTATGCACCATGGAAACCCCACGGAAAGGCCCCACCGGGGAGACGATCGACACCCCCCGCCACCGGGCCCTCGGCTCCGACAGCCGGGTGACGATCCTGCGCCTGGTCCGGGGCGCCGCGGGTGGCATCACCGCCGCCGAGGTCGCGGCCCGCACCGGGCAGCACCTGTCCACCACCCGGGCCCACCTGGACCGCCTCGCCGATTCCGGGCTGCTGGTCAAGGCCCGCGCCAGCGGCGGGCAGCCGGGCCGGCCGGCCTGGCGCTACCGCGCGGCCGCCGGTGACGCGGCGCCGGCGCCGGCGCCCTACCGGGCCCTGGCAGCCGCCCTGCTCGACCACCTCACCGGGGCCGCGGGGGACGTCCGCGAGGCCGCGGCGCAGGCCGGCCAGGGCTGGGGCCGGCACCTCGCCGCGGCCGCCCCGCAGGCCGGCGACCCCGTCGACACGGTGGCCGGCGTGCTGGACGGCCTCGGCTTCAGCCCGCAGCTCCAGCCCACCGCGGCCGGCGCCACCACGGCGGAGCTGCACCTGCGCACGTGCCCGTTCCTGGAGTTGGTGGGCCAGAATCCCGACGCCATGTGCGGGCTGCACCTCGGCGTGGTCCGCGGCATCCTCGAGCACGACGACGCCCCGGCCGACTCCGTGGTGCTGGAGCCGTTCGGCGCGCCCGGCGCCTGCCTCCTGCGGCTGCCGGCCCGGACGCCGGCGCCCGGCGGGCAGCCGTGAGCAGGCCGCCCGGGGTGCCGGTCCGATGGCGGCTGCCGGTGCTCGCCGCCGCGGCCGCCGCCCTGCTCACCGGCCTGTACGCGGGCCTGCTGCTGCTCGGCGTCCCGGTCCCCGCGCCCGCCGCGCCGGTGGCCGAGGTGCACGGGCCGGTGCTGGTGTTCGGCTTCGTCGGCACCCTGATCGCCCTGGAACGCGCGGTCGCGCTGGGCGCCCGCTGGGCCCTGCTGGCCCCGGCGTGTTCCGGCGCGGGCGCCCTGGTGCTGGTCGCGACCGGCCCCGGCCCGGTCGGCCAGGTGCTGCTCATGACCGCGTCGGTGCTGCTGCTGGGCGGCTACCGGGCCCTGTGGCGCCGCGGGCCCGGCGTCGCGCTGCTCGCCCAGGGCTGCGGCGCGTTCGCCTGGTACGCGGCCACCCTGCTGTGGCTGGCCGGCTTCGCGATCGCGGAGATCGTGCCGTGGCTGGCGGTCTTCGTGGTGGCCACCATCGCCGGGGAACGCCTCGAACTGACCCACGTCGCCCCGCGGCACCGGCACGCCGAGCGGTGGTTCCTGGCCGCCCTGGCCGCTCTTGTGGCCGGCGCGACCGCCGCCTCCCTGTGGCCGGCGGCCGGGGCGCACCTGTTCGGCGCCGGCCTGCTCGCCCTCACCGCCTGGCTGGCCGGCAACGACGTCGCCCGCCGCACCGTACGGGCGCGGGCCCTGCCCCGCTACGTCGCCGTGGGCCTGCTCGCCGGCTACGGCTGGCTGGCGCTGGCCGGCCTGCTGTGGGCGGGCGCGGGCGCCACCCTGGACGGTCCCCGCTACGACGCCACCCTGCACGCCGTCTTCCTCGGCTTCACCATGTCCATGATCTTCGTGCACGCCCCGGTGATCCTGCCCGCCGTGCTGCGCCGCCCGCTGCCGTACCACCGCGTGCTCTACGCCCCGCTGGCCCTGCTGCACCTCTCGCTGCTCGTCCGGGTGGTGCTGGGCGACGCGGCGGGATGGCGGCAGGTGTGGCGCGGGGCCGGCGTCACCAACGTGGTCGCCGTGCTCGCCTTCGTCGGCTGTGCCCTGGTGCTGTCGCTGTGGCGCCGCGCGCCGGCGTCGCGCCCGGGCCCGGGCCCGGCGAGGGTCGCGGCGGTGGCCCCGTGACAGCCACTGTGGAGGGTCGTACCGGGCGGGCGAGTTGGCACCGCCGCGCCGGCCTGCTGCCGTTGGCGTACCTGGCCGCGCTCGTCGTGGTCGCGATGATCCACCCGATGCTGCCGGCCTGGCGCTGGCTCGCCATCCACCTGCTGCTGCTCGGCGCGGTGACCAACGCGATCCTGGTGTGGAGCGCCCACTTCACCGTCGCCGTGCTGCGCTGCCCCGCGCCGGCGAGCCGGCGCGGCGAGGCGCTGCGGCTGGCCGGGCTCAACCTGGGCGTCGCCGGGGTGCTGACCGCCGGGGTGACCGACCGGCCCGCGCCGGGCCTCGCCGGCGCGGCCCTGGTGTTCGCCGCGGTCGGCGCGCACCTCGCCTGGCTGGCCGGGCGGCTGCGGGCCGCGCTGCCCGCCCGCTTCACGGTGACGGTGCACTACTACCTCGCCGCCGCGGTGGCCCTGCTGACCGGGATTCCGGTCGGGGCGTGGATGCTCGCCGCCGACAACGACAGCCGGCCCCGGCTGCTGCTGTTCCACGCCCACGTCAACCTGCTCGGCTGGGTGACGCTGACCGTGCTCGGCACGCTGCTCACGCTGTGGCCGACGGTGCTGCGGACCCGGATGGCCGACGGCGCGGTCCTCGCCGCCCGGCGCGCCCTGCCGCTCGCGGTGGGCGGTATCGCGCTGACCGGTCTGGCCGTGCTGGCCTGGTGGCCGCCGCTGGCCGCCGGCGGGCTGGCGCTGGTCGCCGCGGCGGTGACCGTCACGGCGCTGCCGGCCGCGCAGGCCGCCCGGCACCGGCCGCCGGCGTCGTTTCCCGGCTGGTCCATCGCCGCCGGCGGCGGCTGGCTCCTGGTCGCCCTCGCGGTCGACGCGTGGTGCCTGCTGTCCGCGGACGGCCCGGCCACGGCGGCCGACCGCTTCGGCGCCGTGCTGGTGCCGCTGCTGGCCGGCTTCGTCGCGCAGACGCTGCTCGGGGCGCTGGCCTATCTGCTGCCGATGGCCCTGGGCGGCGGGCCGGCGGCCGTCCGGGACCGCACCGAGCGGCTGGACCGGCACGGGGCCCAGCGGGTCGCCATGACCAACGCCGCGCTGGCCGTGTTCGTGCTGCCGGCGCCGCCGTACGTGCGGATCACCACCTCGTTGCTCGTCCTCGCCGCTCTGCTGCAGTTCCTCGTCCCCGCCCTGCGCATCCTCCTCGCCGCCCGGAGCCGACCGTGACACCGACCGCGCCGCCGCCGGCCGCGCCACCCCGCCCGCTGGGCGGCGTGGCCACCGGCCTCGCCCTCGTCCTGCTCGCCGTGCTGGTCGGGGTGGCGGCCCAGCGGGTCACCGACCCCGCGACCGCGGTGACCGCCGCATCGTCCGTCGCGTGGAACGGGCACACCACCACCGTGGCCGTCACCGCCGACGGGATGCGCTTCCACCCGGACCGGATCACCGTCCCGGCCGGCGACCGCCTGATCATCGAGCTGACCAACCGCGACCGGCGCCGCCACGACCTGGTGCTGGCCACCGGCCCGAGGTCGCCGATGGTGGCGAGCGACGGCGCCGCCCGCCTCGACGCGGGCGTCATCGGCGGCCTCGTCGAGGGCTGGTGCTCGCTGCCCGGCCACCGCCAGGCCGGCATGCGGCTGACCGTCACCACGACCGGCGCCGCCGCGGCCGCCCCGGCCGCCGGGCCCGGGCACGACGCCCCGGCCGCCGGGACGGCGCCGGCCATCGACGCGATGGCCGAGCCCGGCGCCGGCTTCACGGCCCGCGACGCGACCGCGCCGGCCCGGCCCGCCGGCCGGCGGCACCGCGTGGAGCTGCGGGTGCAAGAGGTGCAGCGCGAGGTCGCGCCCGGGGTACGCCAGCGACTGTGGACGTTCAACGGCACCGCACCCGGCCCGGTCCTGCGCGGCCGCGTCGGCGACACGTTCGAGATCACGCTGATCAACGACGGCAGCGTCGACCACGGCATCGACTTCCACGCCGGCGCGCTGGCCCCGGACGAGCCGATGCGCCCCATCGAGCCCGGACAGCGGCTGACCTACCGGTTCACCGCCACCGCGGCCGGCATCTGGATGTACCACTGCTCGACCATGCCGATGCTGCTGCACATCGGCAACGGCATGTACGGCGCCGTCATCATCGACCCGCCCGACCTGCCCGCCGCCGACCGCGAGTACGTGCTGGTGCAGTCCGAGCTCTACCTCGGCCCGGACGGCGAGCCCGGCGACCTGGGCAAGATGCAGGCCGAGACGCCGGACGCGGTGGTGTTCAACGGCTACGTCAGCCAGTACGCCCACCGGCCGCTGACCGCCCGCCCGGGGGACCGCGTCCGGTTCTGGGTGCTCAACGCCGGCCCCAACCGCACCAGCGCCTTCCACGTCGTCGGCGTCCAGTTCGACACCCTCTACCGTGAGGGCGAGTGGCACCTGCGCCCGGCCGACCCCGGCGCCGCCCAGGTGCTCGACCTCGCCCCGGCGGCCGGCGGCTTCGTCGAGACCGTCCTGGCCCAGCCCGGCCACTACCCGTTCCTCAGCCACCTGGTGGCCGACGCCGGCCGCGGCGCCCGCGGCACCATCGAGGTCAGGTGAACCCGCGATGACGACCAGCAGCACCCGCTCCCCGGCCCGCCGGCGCAAGGGGGCCCGGCAGTTCATCCCGCCGCAGCACGGCGCCTGGGCGATGCTCGTGGTGCCCTGGCTGGCCGGGGTGCTGGCCGCCGGATTCCACTGGGCCCACCTGCCGCTGTTCGGCGCCTGGCTGGCCGGCTACCTGTTCTCCTACTACGCGCTGCAGGCGGTCAAGACCCGCCGGGTGGCCCGCTTCCGGCCGCAGCTGCTGCTGTACGGCCCGGTCACCGCCGGGCTCGGCCTGCTCGTGGTCCTCGTCCGGCCGCAGGTGCTGGCCTACGCCCCGGCCTACGCGCTGCTGCTGGGGGTGAACATCGGCTACGCGCGGCGACGCCGGGAGCGGGCGCTGCTCAACGACGCCGCCTCGGTCGCCCAGAGCTGCCTGATGGTCCTCGTCGCGGCGACCGTCGCCGGCGTCGGCGTCGGTGCGGTCGTCCCGGCGTTCGTCACGGTCCTGCTGTACTTCACCGGCACGGTGCTGTACGTCAAGACCATGATCCGGGAGCGGGAGAACCCGGCCTACTACCGGGCCTCGGTGCTCTTCCACGCGGTGGCCACCGGGGTGGCGGCGTACCTCGGTCCCGTCGTCGCGGTCGTGTTCGCCCTGCTGCTGGCCCGCGCCGCCGTCCTGCCCCGGCACGGGCTGGCGCCCAAGCAGGTCGGCCTCATCGAGATCGCCGCCTCCGCCCTGGTGCTGGCCACGGCCGTGACGCTGTGACGGGTCCGCTCAGCGCGGGGACCAGCGGGAGCGGCCGGCCCGGGCGGCGGGCGCGGCCGCCGGGCCGCCGGACGGCAGCAGCGTCTCCTCCAGCGGCCGCCGCGGGGTGGACCGCACCGGCCGCCCGTCGCCCACCCGCAGGACGATCTGCGGCCAGGCCGAGGAGACCGCGTCGGCCAGCCGCGCCCGGGTGGCCGCCAGCTCCGCCGGCTGGCTGATCAGGCCGGTGGCGAGGCCGAGCGAGGTGGCCGTCAGCAGCACGCGTTGCAGCGCCTGCCCCGCCCGCAGGTGGTCGAAGACCGTGTCGCCCGCGGTGGCCAGGACCAGGATGGCCGGATCGGATTCGAACGGCGCGGACGGCAGCGGGAAGGCCAGCGCCTCGGCGAAGTGCCGGACGGGCAGCGTCCGGAGGCGGTCGGTGGGGCCCATCGCCCGCACCGGCACGCCGTCGCGGCGCTTGGCCCCGCCGGCCGTCCAGCGGCCCAGTTCGGCGCGGTAGCCGGGCCGGCCCCGCAGCTCGAGGTCGGCCGTGCGGGCCAGCTCCAGGACGGCGCTGGTGGTGTCCGGCCCGGCCACGCTCAGGAACGCCCCCTCCCGGCGCGCGGCATCGGCCAGCTCGCCGAGCGCCGCCGCGGGCACCGGCCGCGGGCCGAACGGCCACCGGTTGGTGTGCCGGTGCGGGATCGCCTCGGCGAGCAGCTCGGCGGCCGGCGTGGGCACGGCGAAGCGGGCCGCCGTCAGCCGGGCCACCAGGTCGGGTTCGCCGGCGTCGGGGAACAGCTCCAGACCCGGCACGAAGCCGTGACGCCGGAGCGCCACGCGCAGCGTGAAGACCGCCGCCCCGACGCTGATCATCATTTCCCGGCCGGACGGGTCGAGCACGGCCAGTCGCCGGCTCTGGTCGGCGTGGACGTCGACCCGGCCGCGCCCCACCCGGAACCGCCAGGGCTGGCTGTTGTGCAGGGACGGCGCCAGCACGGCCGTGCGAACGGCGTCCATCAGCACGGTCCGGGACGGCGCGGCGACGGTCATGATCTGCTCCCCTTCGGCCAGGTCCGGTCAGCTCTCATGCTCCCGGCGAGCCCGCCCGCGCAGCAGGGCCGGACGTCCCGTCGCCGCGGGCCGCCTCCCGCGCGGCGACGACGCGGGCCGCGGCCACCAGAGCGGCGAACTCGTCGGGATCGAGCAGGTAGGGATAGGGGCATTGCCGGGGGCCCGGCGCGAGGCAGGCCCCGCAGGGGCGCGACGGGTCGACGACGCACTTCAGCTCAGGACGCATGCCCGGCTCCTCAGGTCGGAACGCTGATCGCGTTCCCCACCACCCAGTCTGGCCCGGCGGGCCGCCGGGCGGACGGGCCCGACGGCCCGCGCGGGCAGGGCGGGCGGCCCGGCGCGGTGACCGGCTCGCGCGGCCCGCGCCGCGGACCTGCCCGCGGGAACGGGACCATGGGCCCTGCCGGTCAGTTGATCTCTGCGCGAGGCTCGCGATCATGGATCTCGTACCGCCCGGGTCGCTGCGGCCGCGCGCCGCCGACGTCCGCTGCGCCGTCACCGAGTTCGGTCTGACCACGGCGTTCATGGCCACCGTGTTCGGGCTCGTCCGCTGGGGCATCGGCACGATGGCCCCGGACGGCCCGGTCGCCGACCTGCGCGTCCGGGTGGTGCTCGTGTCGGCGCTGGTCGGCCTGGTCATCGTCGGGTTCGCGGTCTCGCCGCCGGGGCGCTTCAGCGGCGCGCACATGAACCCGGCGATCACCCTGGGCCTGTTCGCCTCCGGAAGTGTCCCGGCCCGGCGGGTGCTGCCCTACCTGGTGGCCCAGAGCGGCGGGTCGATCGCCGCCGCCGCGCTCACCGGGCTCCTCTGGGGACCGGCGGTGTCCGGGCCCGGCGTCCGGTGGGCGGTCGTGCAGCCCGGGGCCGGCTGGACCGGGCCGTCGGTCGCGGTCGCCGAGGCGGCCACCCTGGCCGTCATCGTGGCGCTGATGTGCTGGGCCCCGGCCCGCCGGCCGGCCTGGCCGCTGGCCTGGCTGGTGGGTGGCCTGTTCGGGCTGCAGGGCGCGGTCCTGGGGTCGCTGACCGGAGGCTCGGCCAACCCGGCGCGGCAGCTGGGTCCCGCCCTGTTCTCCGGCGAGGCCCACCTGCTCGCCGTCTACCTGATCGCGCCGGTCGCCGGCGGGGTGCTCGCCGGCGGGGTGGCGCGCCTGCTCCGGGCCCGGCCCGCGCCGGGTCACACCCGCGCCGCCGACGACCGCCTGATCCGGGCCGCCGGACCGGCATACTGGGCCGGTGACCGACGTCGTCACCTTCGGGCGGGACAAGCCGCCCTGGCGGCCGTCCCGGCGCCTGCTCGGGGCCGGGATCGTGGTGCTGGCGGCCGTCGCGGCCGGGACGACGGCCACCCTGGTCCGGGGTCGCGGACCGGCCGCGCCCGTGGTGGCGAGCCGGGCGCCGACGACCGCCACCCCGTCCTGCCGGCCGGGCCCGGGCCCGACCGCCACCGCCGCCCCGGCCGCTCTGATCATCGCCTGCGCCGCCCGCCCCGGTTCCGCCCTCGACCGCCGCGACCTCACGGCTGAGCGCGGGCCGTGGACCGTCGTGGTCCGCCGCCGCGACGGGAGCCTGGGCCGGCACGGCGCCGTGGTCACCTTCCCCGTCCCGGCGCCGCCCGCGACGGCCCGCACCCTCGACGTCGGCGGGACGCCCGGCCGGGCGGGGCCGGACACGGTGACCTGGCCGCTCGCCGGGGCGTACGCCCGCGTCCGCGGCGACCTGCCGGAGCGCGCGCTGATCGCGATCGCGGCCCGCACCACCGCCTCCCGCGGGCGGCCGGCGGTGCGTCCGCCGGCGGGCTACGCGGTCGTCAGCCGCGGGCCCTACCGGCCACCGGCCATCCACGAGATCCGGTACGGCAGCGCCGACCTGGGCGAGCAGGCCACGCTCGGCGGCGGCCTCACCTTCACCGGCGTGGCCCGCGGCGGCGGGTTCGAGGACCGGCTGTACGCGACGCCGGGCGCCGTCGGTGGGCTGGTCGGCGGCCGGCCCGCCGTGGTGTCGATGGCGTTGGGCGGCAACGCCGCGCTCGCCTGGGAGCCGGCGCCCGGCGTGGTGGCGTACGTCGGCTACAGCGGGTCGTCCCCGGGCGGCGGGACGGTGGCCGCCCTGCACCGGCTGGCGCAACGGGCCCGCCCGCTGGACGCCGGGCAGTGGCGGGCGGCGCGCCCGTCGACGGCCGACCAGACCAACGAGCCCGGCTGAGCGGTGGGTCAGCCCAGGACCACCGCCAGCGTGTGCCGTCCGCCCGATCCCGCCGCCACCAGCACCTCGCTGCCGCGGGCGGTGGTCCGCTGCCGGGAGGCCACGGGACGGCCGTCCAGGCGTACCGCGGCCACGGTCGCGCCCGCCGGCAGCACCGCGCCCAGCATGAGGCCGGCCCGCAGCGCCGCCCGGACCGAGACGGTCAGGGTGCGCCCGGAACGGGTCGCGGTCACGTCGAGCGAGCCCCGGCCGAGCCGGATGTCGTGCCCGGCGATGCGCTGCCGGCCGGGCGGCAGCGCGGGCACCACCGACAGCCGGCCGCGGCCCAGGTCCGGGTCGACGCCGAGCTGCTGGCGCACCACCGGCCAGAGCACCCCGTAGGCGCCCCAGGCCTGCAGCACGCTGGAGCGGCTGAGGAAGTCCCGCTCGATGTTGGCGACGAAGTCCGGCGACGGCGCCACCTCGGGCATCGCGCCGGGCATCTCCCAGACCGCCGGGTCGAGCTGGATGCGGGCGTTGCCGGTGGTGTAGCGGCGCTGCGGCCCGAGCCGGCCGTAGTTGCCCTCGGCGACGGCCATCACCGCGGTGTTCAGCGAGAAGGTGGCCCGCTCGGCCGGCACGGTGGACACCACGCTGTCGCAGGACGGGCCGGGGTTGCCGGCCGGGGCGCTGGTCGGGCCGCTGCCGGTGTGGAAGAGCCCGAACTCGCCGGTGTAGCAGTCGCGTTCCCGCTGCGCCAGCCCGGCCCGCGCGTGGGCCGGGGCGGCGAGCGGGCCGCCCGGCAGCTCCGCCTCCATCGGGGTGAGGCCGGTCCAGTGCCGCTGGAACACCTTGCCGTCGCCGGGGTCGCTCAGCGAGTCGGCGTACGCGGCCGCGTCACCGCCGTACCACCAGGTCCGCTCGAAGGCCCGCTCGCGCCGCTCGGCCTGGGCGTTCGCCCACCCGGCGATCGCGCGGTCGCCGCGGGACGCGGCCAGCTCGGCCAGGTCCCGCAGTCCGCGGATGGTGTAGACGGCCACGTCGAGCTTCTCCGCGCCCATCCCGGCCCGCTCCACGTTGCCCAGTCCCTCGGGCCAGCCGTCGGCGTCGGCGTCGAGCCCGGTCACGTGGCGCATGGCCCGCACCGCGAAGTCGTACATCTCGTCGCGGAACGCGTCGTCGCCGGTCCACCGCCAGATCAGCGCCACCGTGCTGGGGAACTTGGCGCTCTCGTCGGTGTTGCCGGGGTCGTCGTTGGCGCCGAAGTAGACCTGACCGTCCGGGGTGACCTCGTGCACCACCTTGCCCGACCCGCCGTTGACGATCTCACTGATCGCGCGCAGGGTCCGCAGGTGCGCCTTGATCGGCTCGAACTGCCCGGCCGCCACCGAGGCGAACGCGGTGTACTCGGCGTCGGTGGCGAAGATCCACGGGTAGTCCGGCCAGCCGGCGCCCACCCAGCGGGCGACGTCCACCGTGCCGGCCGGCGGCGGGAACTGCGTGCCCTCGCGGCTGGCGAACACCTTCAGGCCGTGCGCCTCCTGCACGGAGTCGGCCAGGTTCTGCTTGGACCATGCCACGCTGCGCTCCAGCAGGGGGTCGCCGGGCAGGTCGACCCGGGTCCGCGCGGCGACCTCGGCGCGGGCGGCCAGCTTGCGGGCCACGGCGCGGGCCGGGGAGCGCAGGACGCGCCGCGACTCGCCCGTGGCCGCCGCGACACCCTGGTCCGAGCCGGCCACCGCGAACCAGACGGTCCGCCCGGTGCGCGGCACGTCCAGCGTGTAGGTGAGCCGGCCGCCGGCGCCCCGGCCGTACGGGCCGTCGTCGCAGCGGGGCGGCGCCGGGTCGGCCACCGGGCACACCACGGCGGGCTCCTGCGGGCCGCGGTGGCCGGGGCCGAGCGCGTGGCCGTCCGGGGTGAGGGCGCTGCCGACCACGGCGGCGTACTCGTGCGGCCGCGCGCCGGTGGCCGTCTCCCGGAAGACCAGGTTGCGCCCGTCGAAGCCGCCGGTGTCGGGCAGGTTGACCGTCTCCTGGCTGGGGGTGGTCCAGCCCCACGGGTACGCCGACAGCAGCTCCGAGTGCGCGTCCACGTCCAGCGTGACCCGCCGCGCGGGCCCGCCGAGGGTCAGTCCGACCAGCGCGGCCCGGGCGCCGTCCGGCATGACGTCGGTACGCCCGATCCGCGTCCCGCCCGGCCCGGCCAGCTCGGTCCGCACGAACCCGGGGCCGCTGATGAACCGGGTCGCGCTCAGCCACTGCCCGTCGACGGCGAACCACAGGCCGTCCAGCAGCTTGATCGGGGGGCTCCAGAAGCCGCCCATCTCGCCGCGGATGTGCCAGCCGGTCGCCGGGTAGCTCCCGTCCTCGGCGCCCACCTCGTAGGCGCGGTCGCCGGTGGCCACGAACCGCCGGTCGGCCAGGCGGCGCTGCTCGGACAGCACGCCGGGGGACGCGGCCCGCTGCGCCGCGCGAACGGCCGGCGCGCCCGCGGCGGCCGCCGCGGGTGCCGGGGGGCCGGCGACACCGAGCGCCGTCAGAACGGCGACCAGGGGGGCCAGGGCAAGTCGCGGGTGGATGCTGCCTCGGACACGGCGCATGCGGGCCTCCCTGCGGATCGACGCTGATCGCTGACCCCACCGTGCCGCCGGTCATTCATGAACGCAAGTCGCCGGGAGCGCCTGATCCGCGCCCCGTCGACCGGCGGGTACGGGAGCGCGGAAGGGCCAAGCTCACTAGGGTCGGTGCGGAACGCACGGACGAGGGACGGGGACACGATGGATTGCTTCACCAGCCGGCGTGACGCGTGCTGAGGCAGGTCGCGGAGGATGTGCTGGTCCACCGGAGCGGGTTCTGCCGGAGCAACGCCGTGGTCGTCCGGGGCCGGGCCGGCGTGTTGCTCATCGACGCCGGGGTGACCGGGGCCGAGCTGGGCTGCCTGGCGACCGACCTCGGCGAGCTGGGCCAGACCGTGGTGGCCGGCTTCTCGACGCATCCGCACTGGGATCACCTGCTCTGGCACGCCCGGCTCGGGACGGCGCCGCGGTACGGCACGGCCCGCTGCGCGGACACCGCCCGGGACCGGCTGTCGGACCCGGGGGCGCGGGCCCGCGTCGCCACGATGATGCCGGCCGACATCGCCGACCAGGTGCCGCTGGAGCTGCTGGGCGACATCACCGGCGTGCCCGCCGGAACCGCGCGGGTGCCGTGGGACGGCCCGCCGGTCCGGATCATCGAGCACCGGGCGCACGCCCCGGGCCATGCCGCGCTGGTGATCGAGGACCGCGGGGTGCTCGTCGCCGGCGACATGCTCTCCGACGTCCTGACGCCGATGCTGGACCTGGCCGGGGCGGCCGACCCGATCGAGGACTACCTGGCGGCGCTGCGGCTGCTGGAGGACGTGGCGGGCGACGTCGAGGTCCTCGTCCCCGGGCACGGGTCGGTCGGCGGGGCCGCGGAGCTGCGCGCCCGGATCGAGCGGGACCGGGCGTACGTGCTCGCCCTGCGCGCGGGGCGGGACCCCGGCGACCCGCGGGTCGGCCCGTCGGCCGAGCCCGGCTGGGAGTGGGTGAGCGAGGTGCACGAGGGACAGGTCCGGCGCCTCGCCGAGCGGGCCGCGGGCGGCTGAGAGCGGCCCGCAGCCGGGTCGGGCGGCCGTCACCGGCGACCCCCGCGCAGCAAACCGGCCGGGACTAAGCTGACGGCGTGGTGCTCGCTCATGACACGGCCGGAGCTCTCGTGGCAGCCGTGGCGCTGGTGAACTCGGCGGAGGCGCCGGACTCACTGACCACACCGGACGACCTGGACGCCTTCCTGGCCGCGCACCCGTACGCCGGGCCCCGCGTCCGTCCCGCGGCCGAGCTGGCGGGCGTCCGCCGGTTGCGCCGGCCCCTGCGCGAGCTGCTCACCGGCGGCCGGGAGGAGGCGGCGCGGCTGGTCAACCGGATCTTCACCGAGCACTCCGTGCGGCTCCAGCTGGTGCGGCACGACGGGTGGGACTACCACCTGCACGCGGTCGACGCGCGGGCGCCGCTGACCGGCCGGATCGCGGTGGCGACCGCCATGGCGGTGGCCGACCTGATCCGCGCCGGCGAGCTGGGCCGGCTGTCGATCTGCGCCGACCGGACCTGCGGCGGCATCGTCGTCGATCTGTCGCGCAATCGTTCGCGCCGATTCTGCAGCGTCGCCTGCGGCAACCGGGTCGCCGCCGCGGCGTACCGGTCGCGTAAGCGCGACGACGACGCGGAAGCGAATTCCTGACATTGTCCGGTCGCCCCCACGGCGGATCCGATCGATTCGGCAGGAAGCTGCCACGGCCGATCCCGCCGGGGCCGCCGGGCGCGCTTGCCCGGCCGCCGAGCGGACCGGTAAAATGGCCGATCGTGCCCGGCGACCCGAGCAACGTCCCCGTTCCGTCAGGCTATTCCGCGACCGGTCCGCCGTTCGCCGGAAACGCCGTTCCGAATAGGCCGGAGGCCTCCTTCACCAACCGGGCTCTCGGATTTCTGGCCGGCATCCTCACCGCGCTGCTGGAGGCCGGCTACTTCGTGGCCGGCGGCATTGTGCTCGGCCCGGCCATGCTCTGGCCGCGCACCCGTCCGGCCGCCGTCGGGCGGTTTCTCGCCGGCGTGCGGTGGCTGACCGGGCTGGAACTGCGCCGCCGGTCCCGGTTCTTCGGCGACGTCTTCCCGGCCGTTCGCGACGAGCAGAAGGCCCTGCCCTACCTGACCGCCCGGCTGGCCGCCGGCCTGCTGTCGGCGATCGTGGTCGGGCTGCTCGGCTTCGGCGTGATCCTGGTGGTGCTGCTCACCGGCGGGGTGATCCGCGGCTCGGTCGGCCCGGGCGACCTGCTGGCCCAGGTGATCCTCGGCAGCGTGCTGCTCTTCCTGGACCTGCAGGGCATCATCTCGCTGGCCGTGCTCGACGGCCGGCTGGCCCGGCGCTACTTCGGCCCGTCGGAACGCGAGATGCTCAAGCGGCGGATCGCCGAGCTGTCCGCGAGCCGGGCCGGCATCGTGCGGGCGGTCGACACCGAGCGCCGGCGCATCGAACGCGACCTGCACGACGGCGTCCAGCAGCGGCTGGTCGCGCTGGCCATGCTGCTGGGCCGGGCCCGCCGGCACCGCGACCCGGCCGAGGCCGGGCGGCTGCTCGAGCAGGCCCATCGCGAGTCCGAGGAGGTGCTGGTCGAGCTGCGCGAGGTGGCCTGGCGGGCGTACCCGTCGGCGCTGGACAACCTCGGCCTGCCGGAGGCGCTGGCCGGTGTGGCCGAACGGTCCGGCATCCCGGTGCGGATCGGCATCGACCTGCCCGCCCCGCTGCCGCGCCCGGTGGAGATCGCCACCTACTTCGTGGTCTCGGAGGCGGTGACCAACGCGGTCAAGCATTCCGGCGCCACCGCGATAGTGGTGGCGATAAGGCGCGGCCCGCACCGCGTGCACGTCAGCATCAGCGACGACGGCGGCGGCGGCGCCGACCCGGCGGGCAGCGGCCTGTCCGGCCTCGGCCTGCGCGTCGCCGCCCTGGACGGCGAGATGTCCGTGAGCAGCCCGCCCGGCGGACCGACCGAGATCAGTGTGGAGATCCCTTGCGAGTAATCCTGGCCGAAGACTCGATCCTGCTGCGCGAGGGGCTGATCCGGCTGCTCACCGAGGAGGGCCACGAGGTGCTCGCCGCGGTCGGCGACGGCGAGGCGCTGATCCGCGAGGTGGAGCAGCGCCGGCCCGATCTCATCGTGGTGGACATCCGGATGCCGCCGACGCACACCGACGAGGGGCTGCGCGCGGCCCTGGAGATCCGCCGCCGCTGGCCGGACCTGGGCGTCCTGGTGCTGTCCCAGCACGTGGAGAAGAACTACGCCACCCAGCTGCTGGCCTCCGACACCGCCGGCGTCGGCTATCTGCTCAAGGACCGGGTGTCGCGGGTGGAGGAGTTCCTCGACTCGCTCGACCGGGTGCACAACGGCGGGGCCGCCATCGACCCCGAGGTCGTACGCCAACTGCTGGCCCGCACCACCCATGTGGACCCGCTCAGCAAGCTCACCACCCGCGAGCGCGAGGTGCTGGACCAGATGGCGCAGGGGCACACCAACGCGGCCATCGCGCTGAAGCTGCACATCTCGCAGAGCGCGGTGGAGAAGAACGTCAACATGATCTTCGAGAAGCTGGACCTGACCCGCACGACCGGATACAGCCGGCGGGTCCTGGCCGTCCTGCAGTACCTCGGCTCCTGAGCCGGCCGCGCCCGCCCTAGCTGTACGGGTTGAGCGCGTCCTCGGGCAGGTGTTCGAGGCTGACCCGGTCGCCGACGCCGGCCTCGGCGGCCAGCTCGATGAGCGTGCTGAAGGCGACGTGGTCCTCCAGGGCGAAACCGGTCGAGTCGAAGACGGTGCGCCGGGTGCGCAGCGGCACCGCGTCCTGGGGCCGGGCGCAGAGCGTCATCAGGTCGGGGCCCACCTCCTCGTCGGTGAGCTGCTGGCACTCGCCCTCGGCCCGCGCCTGGGCGAAGTGGTCCGGCACCACCGTCGCGCCGCGCAGCACCGCCAGCGGCAGCTCGAACTTGCCGACCAGGTCCGCGCCGACCGCGTTGATGTGCACGTCGGGCCGCAACCCGGCGCCCGGCAGCACCGGGCCGGCGCCGACGCCGACGGTGGTCGCCGTGCAGATGATGTCGGACTCACGCTCGATCTCCTCGACGCCGGCCACGCGGACGTCGAGCCCGAGGAAGTCGACCCGGTCCGGGTAGGACCGGGCGTGGGCCGGGTCGGCGTCGGCGACCAGGATGCGTTCGAGCGGGAAGACCCGGCTCAGCGCGTGCGCCTGGGTGACCGCCTGGGCGCCGGCGCCGACCAGGCCGAGGGTGCGGGAGCCGGGCCGGGCCAGCAGGGAGCTGGCGACCGCCGAGGCGGCGCCGGTCCGGAACGCCGTCAGCAGCACGCCGTCGCTGACCGCCTGCAGGTGGCCGGTGACGTCGTCGTAGCGGGTCAGGGTGCCGATGATGGTCGGCAGGTTGAGCCGCGCCGGGTTCGACGGCGTGTAGGCGACCATCTTCATCGTCATGGATTCGCCGGCCCGGTGGTGCGGCATCCATTCGATGACCCCGGTGTCGCCGGCGCCGCGCAGGAATCCGCCGCGCGGCGGGGTGTGGCCTTTGGCGTCGGCGCTGAATGCCGTCCGCAGATTGCGGATCAGCAGATCCATGAAATGGTCGCGACCATTCGTCTCGACGAGTTTGGCAACGTGTTGCCGCGTCAGCAGCAGCGTATCCATGGCGTTCTCCTCCAGCGCAGGGGGCGGGCGCGGCACGTGGCCCGGGCACGAATAGGGGCGGCGCCGACCGGCGGCCGGGGGCCGCAATCAGTGGGCCGCTGCGATAGCCGAGACGCTACCGGAGGAATGTCGACGACGGTCCCCGCGGCGAGCAAGTTGCAGGAAGTTACCAACGCCGGCCGGGCGGTCCGGACACTGTGGTTTCTCGCAGTTTCCTACTGCGGTCCGCCGCGGTGTTTTCGGGGGTTCGTCTTGTAGGTGGCGCGGCCGTGGATCACTAGCGTCATCGGGGTCCGGAGACAACCCGTGAGCGCGAGAGGAAACGACGTGAGGAAAAACCCGGCAACGGTACGGATCGCGCGCTGGAGTGCGACCCATCCGTGGTCTGCGATCGTCCTGTGGACGGCCTTCGTCGTCGTGTGTTACCTGCTGGGCGGCGCGGCCGGCACCAACAAGATCAGCGACGCCGACTCCGGGGTCCGCGAGTCCGGCACGGCGACCCGGCTGGCCGCCTCGGGCGACTTCCCGGAGGCCCCCGAGGAGAGCGTGCTGATCACCGCCGAGAGCGGCGGCCGGCTCGACGCGGCCGCGGCCACCGCGGTGGCCCAGGACGTCATCGCGCGGATGCGGGCCCTGCCCGAGGTGGCCGAGGTCGGCGCCGCGATCCCCGCCCCGGACGGCGAGGCGGTGCTGGTCCCGGTCACGATGACCGGCGACACCGAGACGGCCGACGCCCACGTGCAGCCGCTGCTGGACCAGAGCGCGGCCGCCCAGCAGGCGCACCCGGGCTTCCGGGTCGAGCAGGTCGGCACCGGTTCGACCGCGAAGGGCCTGACCGAGACGCTGGGCGAGGACTTCGAGCGCGCCGAGTTCCTCAGCCTGCCGATGACCATGCTGATCCTGCTGGTCGTCTTCGGCGCGGTGATCGCGGCCGGCATCCCCGTGGTGCTGGCGCTGTCCTCGGTGGGCGCCGCGATCGGCCTCTCCGCCCTGGTCTCGCACTTCGTGCCGGCGACCAGCACGGTCACCAACGTCATCCTGCTGATGGGCATGGCGGTCGGCGTCGACTACTCGCTGTTCTACATCAAACGCGAACGCGAGGAGCGGGCCAAGGGCCGCGACCGGCTGGACGCGATCGAGGTCGCCGCGCTGACCTCCGGGCACACCGTCGTCATGTCCGGCATCACCGTGATCGTGGCCATGGCCGGGCTCTACCTGGCCCGCGAGGCGACGTTCAGCTCGCTGGCCACCGGCTCGATCGTGGTGGTGGCCGTGGCCATGCTGGCGTCGCTGACGGTCCTGCCGGCGCTGCTGGCGAAGCTGGGCCGCTGGGTCGACCGGCCCAAGGTGCCGCTGCTGTGGCGGCTGACGATGCGCTCCGGGCGTTCCCGGGTGTGGCCGCGGCTGCTGCGCCCCGCCCTGGCCCACCCGGTGCTCACGCTGGTCGTGTCGGTCGGCGCGCTGCTGGCCGTGGCCGTGCCCGCGCTGGACATGAAGCTCAAGCAGTCCGGCAGCGAGGACCTCTCCCGCGACATCGCGGTGGTCAGGGCCATGGACCGGCTGACCACCCACTTCCCCAGCGAGGGCACCACGCACGAGGTGGTCGTACGGGCCCCGGCCGAGCAGGCGGGCGCCGTCACCACCGCGCTGCGGGGCCTGATCGCCCGGACCGGGACCGATCCGCTGTTCGCCCGCGACCAGCAACCGACGGTACGCGAGTCCGCCGACAAGACCGTGCACACGGTCACCGTGGGCACGCCGTACCCGGCCAAGTCCGACGGCGCCCACGACTCCCTGGACGCCCTGCGCGACTGGCTGCCGGAGGCCGTCGGCGGGATCGCCGGCGTCGAGTACGCGGTCGGCGGCAAGGTGGCCCAGAGCGACGACTTCACCAACCACCTGCAGGAGCGGCTCCCCTGGGTGGTCGGCTTCGTGTTGCTGCTGACCATGGGCATGATGGCGTTGATGTTCCGCTCGGTGGCCATCGCGCTGTCGGCCGTCTTCCTCAACCTGCTCTCGGCGGCGGCGGCGTTCGGCGTGCTGGTGGCCGTCTTCCAGCACACCTGGGCCGAGGACGTGCTGGACTTCAGCTCGTCCGGCGCCCTGGTCAACTGGCTGCCGCTGTTCCTGTTCGTTGTCCTGTTCGGACTGTCCATGGACTACCACGTGTTCGTGGTCAGCCGGATCCGGGAGGCGGCGCAGCAGGGCCTGCCGATGCGGGCGGCGGTCGAGGAGGGCATCACCCGCTCGGCCGGCGTGGTCACCAGCGCCGCCATCGTGATGGTCGGGGTGTTCTCGATCTTCGGCACGCTGAGCCTGATCGAGTTCAAGCAGCTCGGCGTCGGCCTGGCCACCGCGATCCTGATCGACGCGCTGGTGATCCGCACCTACGTGCTGCCCGCGCTGATGGCCGTGCTCGGCGACGCGAACTGGTGGCCCGGCCGGATCGAGGTCCGCGGGCCGGTCGGCGGGGAGCCGGCGCCCGCCCAGCCGGCCGCGCAGCAGGCGCCGCCGGAGCACGACTACGCCCACGCCGTGACCGCGCAGTACCCGGCGTACGGCTCGGGCCCGCAGCACCGGCGCCCGGACGGCACCTGACCGGGCCGCCCGTGAACCGGGAGGGAGGACGCCGGTTCCCCCGGCCGGCGTCCTCCCTCCCCATCTCCCCGCCCGCCGCCGCGACTCAGCCGGGCCGGTCCCCGGCGGCGAGGAAGTCCACGATGCACTTGTTGACCGTCTCCGGATCCTCGAGGTAGCCGTAGTGACCGCACCCCGTGATCAGCTCGAACCGGGCCCCGGCGATCGCGCCGGCGACCTCCCGGCCCAGGTGCGGCGGCGTGATCAGGTCGTCCGCGAAGGCGATCACCTGGCACGGCACGGTGATGCCGGCATAGGCCGGCCGCCGGTCGCTCAGCCGGGAGATCTCCATCTGCGCCCGCTGGCCCGGCCCCGCGGCCGGCGAGAACTCGAAGAGCTCGAGCCAGTCGGCGACCTGGCGCTCGTCGTCGAGGGTGCGCGGGGACAGCGACTTGAGCGCCCGCACCACGGCGGCGTAGCGCGGCGGCAGGGTGATGCCCGCGTCGTGCAGCTCGATCTCGGCCCGGGTCAGCTCGGCGCGCAGCCGGTCGGTGCGTCCCCGGGTGGCCATGAACACGGCCCGGCGCACCAGCTCCGGGCGGCGCAGGGCGAGCTCCTGGGCGACGAAGGCGCCCATCGAGGTGCCGACGACGTGGCACGGGCCGGCGCCGACGTGCTCGATCAGCCCGGCGACGTCGCCGACCAGGTCGTCGACGGTGAAGCCGCCGGCGCACACCGAGGTGGGCGGGATGCCGCGGTTGTCGAAGACGATCACCCGGTGTCCGGCCGCGGTGAGCGCCGGGACCTGGTGCAGCCGCCACACCTGGTGGCCGCCGCCGGTGCCCTGGATCAGCACGACCGGGTCGCCCGCGCCGTACTCCTCGTAATGCAACTGGATGCCGTTGACCGGTACGACGGGCATGCCGCCCCTCCCCTGCGGATCGTGCGGAACGAGACGGCCCGCCCACCGCGACGGTGAGCGGGCCGGATGACGCCGTGGCGGTCAGGCGGCCGGGCCGGCGCCGTCCATCGCGGCGATCAGGCTCTTGGGCCGCATGTCCGTCCAGGTGCTGTCGATGTACTCCAGGGCGGCGTCCCGCGGGCCCTCCGGCAGGACCGTGGTCCAGCCGGCCGGCACCTCGACGAACGCCGGCCACAGCGAGTGCTGGCCCTCGTCGTTGACCAGGACGAGATAGGTCCCCTCGGGGTCCTCGAACGGATTCGTGCTCATCGGTGGCTCCTTGGGATAGCCCGGCCGGTCCGGTGCCGCCGGGTCACGAGCTGGTTCACAACCGGCTGTCGAGGATGCGGCCGACGCTCGCGACATGGCGCGGATCCGTCATCAGATCGCCGTGGGTCGATTCTACGTCCGCCACCTCCAGGCGACCGCCGACGAACGGTTTCCAGAAGTGGACATTCAAACGGTTCTCGCGGTCTTGCGCGGACATCTTCGTGGCCGAGACGAACAGGATGTTGCCGTCGAAGAATTGCGGCCGAAAGGCCCGCATGATGCGCACGTTGTTCACGTAGACGTCCTTGAGCGCGAGGATGTCGTGCGCGTCGAGATGCCCGAGCGACGCGTCGGTCGCGCGCAGGAACTCGCGGAAGCGCAGCAGCACCGCGGTCTGGTCGGCCCGCAGCTGCGCCTCGTCGAAGTCGAAGCCCAGCGCCCGCATGTTGTGCGCGACGATGTCGTGCTCGACCACCGGCAGCAGCTCGGCCCCGGGCGTCGGCGGGTACGCGTCCAGCAGCGCCAGCAGCGAGACCTGCTCCCCCTCGGCCCGCAGCCGCACGGCGAGGGCGTGCGCGGCCAGCCCGCCGAAGGACCAGCCGGCCAGCCGGTACGGCCCGTGCGGCCGGATCGCGCGGATCTCGGCGAGGTAGTCCGCGACCATCTCGTCCATGGTGGACGGCAGCGGGCCGCGCCCGTCCAGGCCCCGGGCCTGGATGCCGTAGACCGGCACGTCCGGGTCCAGGTGCCGGACCAGCCCGGCGTAGCACCAGCTGAAGCCGCCGCCGGGGTGCAGGCAGAACAGCGGCGCGGCGGTGCCGGCGGCGCGCAGCGGCAGCACGACTGCCGCCGAATCCCGCCGCTCGGACGGGCCGCCGTCGAGCAGGGCGGCCAGCTGCGTCACCGTGGGCGCCTCGAAGACGTGCCGCACCGGCGTCTCAGTCCCCAGGGTCTCCCGGATCCGGGCGACCAGCCGGGCGGCCAGGAAGGAATGGCCGCCGAGGGCGAAGAAGTCGTCGTCGGCGGTGACCTCGGCGGCCCCCAGGACCTCGGCGAAGAGGGCGGCCACGGCCTGTTCGGTGGGCGTGCCCGGCGCGCGGCCCGGGGCCTCGCCGGAGCGTCCCGGCGCCGGCAGCGCGCCGCGGTCCAGCTTGCCGTTCGGGGTGAGCGGCAGCTCGGCCAGCCCCACCACGGCGGCCGGCACCAGGTGCGCCGGCAGCCGCCCGGCCAGCTCCCGGTGCAGCGCGGTGGTGTCCTGCTCCGGGACGACGTACGCGGTCAGCCGCAGGTCGCCCGGCCGGTCCTCGCGGACGACGACCGCGGCCCGGCGCACGCCCGGCAGCGCGGTGAGCACGGCCTCGACCTCGCCCGGCTCGACCCGGAAGCCCCGGATCTTCACCTGGTCGTCGGTGCGGCCGAGGTAGCGCAGCCGGCCCTGGGCGTCCCAGCTCGCCAGGTCGCCGGTGCGGTACATCCGGGTGCCCGGCGGGCCGAGCGGGTCGGCCACGAACCGCTCGCCGGTCAGCGCCGGCCGCCCCAGGTAGCCGCGGGCCAGGTTCGCGCCGGCGATGTAGAGCTCGCCGGGCACCCCGACCGGCGCCGGGCGCAGCCACGGGTCGAGCACCCGCATCGCGGTGTTGGCGATGGGCGCGCCGATCGGCGCGGCCGCCGGCCACTGCGCCACCGGCCCGGGCAACCGGTACGCGGTGACGACGTGCGTCTCGGCGGGGCCGTAGTGGTTGTGCAGCCGGCAGCCGGGGTGCAGCTCGTGGAACCGCCGTACGCCGGGGTGCAGGGTGAGCGCCTCGCCGGCCTGGACCAGGTCGGTGAGCTCGGGCAGCGCGACGCCGTGGGCGACCGCCGCCTGGCACACCGCGTCGATGACCAGGTTCGGGGCGTACAGCTCCTGGATGCGGGCGGCGCGCAGCCAGCGGGCCAGCGCGACCGGGTCCCGGCGCACGTCCTCGTCGCAGACCACCAGGGTCCGGCCGGTGAGCACGGCGGCCAGCATCTCCTGCACGGACACGTCGAAGCTGACCGCGGTGAACTGGGCGATCCGCGCGCCCGGCCGGCCCGGCAGCGCGCGGGCGTGCCACGCGAGCAGGTTCGCCGTGGCGCCGGCCGGCATGGTGATGCCCTTGGGCCGCCCGGTCGAGCCGGAGGTGTAGATCACGTACGCCGGGTGGGCGGGCGCGAGCGGGGCCGTCCGGTCCGCGTCGGTGAGGTCGGTCCCGGCCAGCCCGGCCAGCGCCGCCGCGGTGCCGGGGTCGTCCAGCACCACCACCCGGCCGGCCGGCAGCGTGCCGGGTGGCAGCGCCGCGGCGGCCGCCCGGCTGGTCACGACGACGCCGGGCGCGGCGTCGGTGAGCATCGCCCGGATCCGGGCCGGCGGATACCCGGGGTCGACCGGGAGGTAGGCCGCGCCGGCCTTGAGGGTGGCGAGCATCGTCGTGACGAGCTCGCCCGAGCGGGGCAGCAGCGCCGCGATTCGGCTCTCCGGTCCGGCGCCGCGCCCGGCCAGCAGCCGTGCGAGCCGGTTGGCGGCGGCGTTCAGCTCGGCGTAGGTCAGCGTGCCGAGCGGCCCCTCGACCGCCGGTGTCCGCGGGCTCCGGGCGGCCTGGTCCTCGAAGGACACCGGCAGCGGCCGCCACGTGAGCGCCGTGGCGGTGTCGTTGAACCCGGCCGTGAGCCGCTGCCGTTCGGCCCCGGAGAGCAGCTCCACCGCGCCGATACGCCGGCGGGGGTCGGCCGTGACGGCGGTCAGCAGCCGCAGCAGCCGGTCCACGAAGGACTCCGCGGTCGCGTGGTCGAACAGGTCGGTGCTGTACTCCAGGGAGGCGCCGAGTCCGGCCGGCCGGCCCGCCGGGTCGCGGCGCTCGGCGAACGCGAACAGCAGGTCGAACTTGGCCGTCTCCGGCGTGCCGGGCAGGTCCTCCACGCGCAGGCCGGGCAGCCGCGGCGCCGGGGCGTCCCGGCCGGTGTTGTTGAGGGTCAGCATCACCTGGAACAGCGGGTGCCGGGCCGTCGAGCGGGGCGGGTTCAGCTCCTCCACGAGCCGTTCGAACGGCAGGTCCTGGTGCGCGTACGCGGCCAGGTCGGTCTCCCGCACCCGGGCCACCAGGTCCCGGAACGCCGGGTTGCCCGCGGTGCTGGTGCGCAGCACGAGGGTGTTGGCGAAGAAGCCGACCAGGTCGTCGAGCGCGTCGTCGGTGCGCCCGGCCACCGGCGTGCCGATCGGGATGTCGGTGCCGCCGGTGAGCCGGCTGAGCAGGACGGCGACGGCGGCCTGGAGCACCATGAAGGGGCTGGCGTGGCACTGCTGGGCCAGGGCGGCCAGCCGGTCGTGCAGGTCCCGCGGCACCTCGAAGATCACCCGGTCGCCCCGGTGGGACGCGACCGCCGGGCGGGGCCGGTCGGTGGGCAGGCCGAGCTCGTCCGGCAGCCCGGCCAGCGTCCGGGTCCAGTGGGCGAGCTGGCCGCTCAGCAGGCCGGCCGGGTCGTCCTCGGCGCCGAGCAGCCGCCGGTTCCAGAGGGTGTAGTCGGCGTACTGGGCCGGCAGCGGCGCCCATCCGGGGGCGGCGCCGGCGTGCCGGGCCGCGTACGCGGTGCTCAGGTCGCGGGCCAGGATCGGCACCGACCAGCCGTCCCCGGCGATGTGGTGCAGGACGAGCAGCAACACGTGTTCGCGCGGGCCGACGGCGAACAACCAGGCGCGCAGCGGCGTCTCGGCGTCGAGGGCGAAGCAGTGGGCGGCGGCCCGGCCGAGCGCGGCCGGCAGGTCCGGCTCGGTGACCGGCTCGGTGGTCAGCGCCGGCGCGCCCCGCTCCGGGTCGAGGACCACCTGGTACGGCCCGGCGGCGTCCTCGGCCAGCACGGTGCGCAGCGCCTCGTGCCGGGTGGCCAGGTCCGTGAGGGCGGCCCGCAGCGCGCCGGTGTCGAGCTCGCCGGTGAGCCGCAACGCGAACGGGATGTTGTAGGTCGGGCTGGGGCCCTCGAAGCGGTGCAGGAACCAGAGCCGGCGCTGGGCGTACGAGGCCGGCACCCGGTCGGGTCGTGGCCGCACGGCGGTGACCGGCTCGCGGGCCGCCCCGGCCGTGTCGAGCGCGCGGGCCAGCCGGGCCACCGTGGGGGCGTCGAACAGCCCGCGGATGGCCAGCTCGGCGCCGAGCACCGTGCGGATCCGGCCGACCAGCCGGGTGGCCAGCAGCGAGTGCCCGCCGAGAGCGAAGAAGTCGTCGTCGATGCCGACCGACGGCACGCCCAGGCACTCGGCGAACAGCTGGCACAGCAGCTCCTCGCGGGGCGACCGCGGGGCCCGCCCGGCCGCGGCGCCGGTGAGCTCGGGCACGGGCAGCCGGGCCCGGTCGACCTTGCCGTTGCCGGTCAGCGGCAGCGTGTCCAGCACCACGAACGTCGCCGGGATCATGTAGCCGGGCAGCACGGTCTCGGCGTGGGCGCGCACGGCGGCCGGGTCGAGGGTGGCGCCGCGGGCGGCGACCAGGTAGGCGGCCAGCCGCTTGTCGCCGGGCGCGGGCTCCCACACCGTGACGACGGCCTGGGCCACCTCGGCGTGCCGGGCCAGGACGGCCTCGATCTCGCCGGTCTCGATCCGGAAGCCGCGGATCTTCACCTGGTGGTCGGCCCGGCCCAGGTACTCCAGCAGCCCGTCGGCGGTCCAGCGGACCAGGTCCCCGGTGCGGTAGAGGCGGGCGCCGGGCGCACCGTACGGGTCGGCGACGAACCGGGCGGCGGTCAGCGCGGGCCGGTGGCGGTAGCCGCGGCTCACACCGGTGCCGCCGATGTAGAGCTCGCCGGGCACGCCGGGCGCCACGGGCCGCAGCGCGGTGTCCAGGACCCGCAGCCCGGTGTTGTCCAGGGCGGTGCCGATGGGCACCTCGGCCGGTACCGGGGCGCCGGGGGCGAGCCGGTGCCGGGCGGCGAAGGTGGTGGTCTCGGTCGGGCCGTAGCCGTCCACGACGGTGAGGTCCGGGCAGGCCCGCAGGACGGCGCGTACCGATTCCGCGGGGACCACGTCACCGCCGGTCCACACCTCGCGGACCCCGGCGAGGGTCTCGGGGGCCTCGTCGGCGACGAGCTGGAACAGCCCGGAGGTGAGCCACAGCGCGGTCACGGCGTGCTCGGCCAGGGTCTTGCCGAGCAGGGCGACGTCGAGCCGGCCGGGCGGCGCCACCACGGCGGTGCCCCCGGACAGCAGCGGCACCCACAGCTCGTAGGTGGACGCGTCGAACGCCTGCGGCGAGTGGACCAGCACCCGGTCGTGGGCGCCGGTCCGGAAGGCGGAGTCCGCCGCCAGGTCGAGCACGTTGCGGTGGGTGACGGCGACGCCCTTGGGGACGCCGGTCGAGCCGGAGGTGGAGATCACGTAGGCCAGGCTGTCGGGCTCCAGGGCGGGAGCGGGCGCCGCACCCGGTTCGGGCGTGGCCGTGGCGTCGATGACCGGCGGGCCGAGAGCAGCCGCGAGCGCGGTGTTCGGCGGGTCGGTCAGGACGGCCGCGGCGCCGGCGTCGGCGAGCACCGCGCGCATCCGGTCGGCCGGGTCGCCCGGGTGCAGCGGCAGGTAGGCGCCGCCGGCCTTGAGGATGCCGAGCAGGGCGACGATCAGTTCGGCGGAGCGCTCCATGAGCAGCCCGACCGGGGTCTCCGGGCCGACGCCCCGGCCGGCGAGCCGGCGGGCGAGCCGGTCGGAGGCCTCGTCCAGCTCGGCGTAGGTGAGCGTGGTGTCGCCCGCCCGCACGGCGACCGCGCCGGGGCTGCGCGCGGCCTGGGCCCGGAACGCGGCGGGCACGCTGCGCCCGCCCACCGGGCGGTGGACGCCGTCACCGGCGGCGAGCGCGGCGCGCTGCTCCGGTTCGGAGCACACGGCGACGCGGCCCAGCGGCACGGACGGGTCGGTCGCCAGCGCGGTCAGCACCCGCTCCAGGCGGTCCAGCACGGCCGCGGCGAGCGGCGCCGGGATCAGGTCGCCCTGGTGGTCCAGGCGCAGCTTGAGGCGGCCGCGGCCGACCACGACCAGGGCGAGCGGGTAGTGGGTGGCGTCCCGGTTGCTGCTGCTGGTGACGCGGACCCCGGGCAGGCCCGCGGCGGCGCCGGGACCGGCCTCGACCGGGTAGTTCTCGAAGACCATGGTGGTGTCGAAGAGCTCGCCGGGCCCGGCCAGGCGCTGCACCTCGGCCAGGCTGAGCTGCTGGTACGGCTGCAGCCGGGTCTGCTCGTCCTGCAACCGGCGCAGCCCGGCGACGAGCGGCTCGCGCGGGTCGAGCCGCACCCGGACGGGCAGCGTGTTGATGAACAGGCCGACCATCGTCTCGACGCCGTCCAGCTCGGGCGGGCGCCCGGAGACGGTGGCGCCGAAGACGACGTCGTCCTGCCCGGTGAGGCTGCCCAGCACGATCGCCCACGCGCCCTGCACGAGGGTGTTGAGGGTGAGACCCCGTGAGCGGGCCAGCTCGGTGAGGGCGGTGAAGGTGGCCTCGGGCAGCTCCCGGTCGAGCCGGCCGGGCACGACCGGCCGGCGGCCCTCGGCCCGCGGCGCCACCAGGGTGGGCCCGGGCAGGCCGGCGAGGGCGTCGCGCCAGGCGGCGAGGGCCTTGTCGCGGTCCTGGGCGCCGAGCCACTGCAGGTAGTCGCGGAACGGTCGGACGCGCGGCAGCGTGCTGTCGTCGCCCGCGGTGGCGTACAGGGTGAGCAGCTCGCGCACGAGCATCGGGCGGGACCAGCCGTCGAGCAGGATGTGGTGGTTGGTCAGCACGAACCGGTAGCGGCCGGCGCCGAGCCGGTACAGCGTGTACCGCAGCAGCGGCGGGCGGGTCAGGTCGAAGCGGCGCAGCCGGTCCTCGTGCTGCGCGGCGTCCGCGGCGGCGGCCCGCTCGTCCGGCGGCAGGTGGGTCAGGTCCACTTCGGACCAGGGCAGCGCCACCTGGTGCGGGATGAGCTGCACCGGCCGCTGCAGGCCGCTGTGCCGGAACGCCGCCCGCAGGTTGGCGTGCCGGCGCAGCAATGCGGCGCAGGCCGCCCGCAACGCGCCGACGTCGAGGTCGCCCTCGAGGTCGATGGCCTGCTGCACGAGGTAGACATCCGTGGCGTCGGTGTCGTACTCGCTGTGGAACAGCAGTCCCTCCTGCAACGGGGCCAGGGGCAGGATGTCCTGCAAACCGTTCTGCGCCGCCATCACGACACCCTCCACTCGTCTTCCAGCAAGTCGATCTCGTCCTGGCTCAGCAGGCTCAGGGACACGTCCGAGACGGTCAGGCCGCCCGCGCCGGCCCGACCGGCGTGGGCGACCAGCGCCTCCAGCGCGGCGAACCACAGGTCGGCCAGCTCGCGGACCTCGGGCTCGGTGAGCACACCGGTGGCCCAGGTCCAGGTCGCGGCCAGCTCGGAGCCGCGCGGCCCGTCGTTGGTGCGGGCGTTGACCTCCACCGCGTGGGCCAGCGGGACCCGCGGGTCGGTGGCGCCGAACCCGGCGGCGGAGCCGAGCATCGTCCAGTCGGGGATCTCGGCCGCGCCGGCGTCGGCGAGGTCGGCCGTGGTGAACCGGCCCAGATAGTTGAAGCCGGCGGCGGGTTCCGGCAGGCCCGCGAAGCCCGCCGCGGTGTCCGGGTTGAGGTGCCGGACCAGGCCGTACCCGAGGCCCTTGTCGGGCACCGCCCGCAGCTGCTCCTTGACCCGCTTGAGCACCGCCCCGATCGCCGGGCCGCCGGCCCAGGCGTCGGCCTCGTCGTCCGGGCGCCCGTCCAGGCGCACCGGGTAGACGTTGGTGAACCACCCGACGGTGCGGGCCAGGTCGGCCCCGGGGACCAGGTGCTCCTCGCGGCCGTGCCCCTCGAGGTCGAGCAGCAGGCCGGCGCCGCCGCGCCAGCGGGCCCAGGCCAGCGCGAACGCGGCCAGCAGCACGTCGTTGACGTCGGCGTGGAACAGCGCCGGGACGGTGGTCAGCACCTGCTCGGTGACCGCCGCGGGCAGGGTCACGCTCAGGTGCCCGGCCGTGTCGTAGCGGTCCCGCCCGGGGTCGAGCGGGCGGCTGCCCAGCGGCGGCTCGTCGCGGCGCAGCACCTGCTGCCACCAGCCGGCCTCGGCGGCCCGCACGGGCGTCGCGGCCAGCTCGGTGAGCCGCCGGGCCCAGCCGCGCAGCGAGGTGCCGACCGGCTGCAGCCGGGGCGGGCGGCCGGCGCCGGCCGCCTGGTACGCCTCGGCCAGGTCCGGCACCAGCACCCGCCAGGAGACCCCGTCGACGACCAGGTGGTGCGCCAGGACGAGCAGCAGGCCGGGGGTGGCCGGGCCCCGGTCGAACCAGACGACCTGGAGCATCGTCCCGCCGGCCGGGTCCAGCCGCTGCCGGGCGGCCTCGGTGTGCTCGCGCAGCAGGGCCTCGTGGCCGTCCCCGCCGGCCGGGACCCGGGTCACCAGCGCCGCGGCGGCGGTGGCGCCCGGCGGCGGGACCGTGAGCCGGTGTCCGCCGGGCCCGGTGTGCAGGACGGCGCGCAGCGCGTCGTGGTGGTCGAGGACCGCCTGGACCGCCGCGGTGAGGCGCTCGGTGGTGAGCGTCGCCGGGACCTGGACCAGCCGCGACTGGTTGAACTGGCCGGTGGGCCCGCCGCGGTCCAGGAAGGACCGGATGATCGGGGTGAGCGGGACGTCGCCGTACGCGGCGCCCGGCTCCTCCGGCGGGACGGCGGCGAGCCGGCGGACGACCGGCGCGAGGGCCTCGACCGTGCGGTGCTCGAAGACCTCCCGCACCGACAACTCCAGACCCGCCCGACGCGCCCGGCTCACCAACTGGATCGACATGATGCTGTCGCCACCCAGATCGAAGAACCCCTCGTCCACCCCCACCTCGGACACACCCAGCACCTCGGCGAACAAACCCGCCAACACCTTCTCCCGCTCATCCCGCGGACCCCGCCCACCACCGGCCCCGAACTCCGGCACCGGCAACGCCGCCCGGTCCACCTTGCCGTTGGCGGTCAGCGGCAGCCCGTCGACCAGCACCACGGCGGCCGGGACCAGGTAGTCGGGCAGGGTGGCCGCCGCGTGCCGGCGCAGGTCCTCCGGCTGCACGGAGAACGTCGCGGCGGTGACCACGTACGCGACGAGGCGCTTGTCCCCCGGCCGGTCCTCGCGCAGGACGACGGCCGCCTCGGCCACCTCCGGGCGGGTGCGCAGCACCGCCTCGATCTCGCCCGGCTCGACCCGGAAGCCCCGCAGCTTGACCTGGTCGTCGACCCGCCCGAGGAACACCAGCCGGCCGTCGGCGGTCCAGCGCACGACGTCGCCGGTGCGGTACATCCGCTCGCCGGCCCCGGCGAACGGGTCCGCGACGAACCGCTGCCCGGTCAGCGCCGGGCGGCCCAGGTAGCCGCGGGCCACCCCGGCCCCGCCGAGGTAGAGCTCGCCCTTGACGCCCGGGGCGACCGGTTGCAGCCGCTCGTCCAGCACGTAGGTGCGGGTGTTCCACAGCGGGGCGCCGATGGGCACCACGGTCTCCGGGACGGCGTCGCCCGCGCGCAGCGGGTTGACCGTGGAGAAGACCGTGGTCTCGGTCGGGCCGTACTCGTTGGCGACGATCGTGCCGGGGCAGGCGTCGAGCACGCGGCGCACCGCGACCGGGGAGACGACGTCGCCGCCGGCCCAGATCTCGCGCACGCCGGCGAAGCAGGCCGGGTGCTCCTCGGCGAGGACCCGGAACAGGCCGGCGCTGACGAACATGCCGGTCACCTGCTGCTCGGCGATGACCGCGGCGAGGTCGGGGGCGCCGAGCCGGCCCGGCGGCGCGACCACGACGCGGCCGCCGGTGAGCAGCGGCGTCCAGATCTCGAAGGTGGAGGCGTCGAAGGCGTACGGCGAGTGCAGGAGCACCCGCTCGTGCCGGCCCTGGCGCCAGTAGCGGGCCCCGGCGAGGTGCACGACGTTGGCGTGGGTGTTGGCCACCCCCTTGGGCGTGCCGGTGGAGCCGGACGTGTACATGACGTAGACGAGCTGGTCGGGGTCGGTCGGGACGGCCGGGTCGGAGGTGTCGCCGGCGTCGCCGTCCGGCCCGACGACCGGGGCCAGGGCGGTGAAGCCGAGCCGGTCCGGCGCCCGGTCGGTGACCAGGGCGACCGCGGCGGTGTCGCGCAGGATGAACTCGGCGCGGGCCGCCGGCTGGTCCGGGTCGAGCGGCACGTAGACGCCGCCGGCCTTGAGCACCGCCAGGCTGGCGACGACCAGCGCGGCCGAGCGCTCCAGCAGGACGGCGACCCGGTCCTCGGGGCGCACGCCCTGGCGGATCAGCCGGTGCGCCAGTCGGTTCGCCGCGGCGTTCAGGGCCGCGTACGTCAGCGTGGTGGCGCCCGCGACGACCGCGACGGCGTCCGGGGTGTGCGCGGCCTGCCGGGCGACCAGCTCGTGCACCGCCGCCGCGGGGAAGGGCTCGGCGGTGTCGTTCCAGGCGGTCAGCAGGGTGTGCCGCTCGACGGGGTCGAGGACGTCGATGGCGCCGAGCCGCCGGTACGGGTCGGCGGCCACGCTCTCCAGGACGCGGACGAACCGCGCGACGAGCAGCTCGGCCGAGGACCGGTCGAACAGGTCGGTGCTGAAGTCGAGCCAGCCGCCGAGGGCGGGCGGAGCGCCGGGCGCCGGGACGCGTTCGGCGAGTTCGAAGGACAGGTCGAACTTCGCCGCCACCGTGCCGGACGGCCGCCCGGTGACGGTGAGGCCGGGCAGTTCCGTGACCGTGGCGGGGGTGGCGTTGTCCAGGTTGAGCATGACCTGGAACAGCGGGTGCCGGGACAGTGACCGTTCCGGGTTCAGCTCCTCGACCAACCGCTCGAACGGCAGATCCTGATGCGCGTACGCCGCCAGATCCGTCTCCCGCACCCGGGCCACCAACTCCGCAAACGACGGATCCCCCGACGTGTCGGTCCGCAACACCAACGTGTTGACGAAGAACCCCACCAACTCGTCCAACGCATCGTCGGTACGCCCCGCGATCGGCGTGCCGATCGGGATGTCCGTGCCGGCGCCGAGCCGGGTCAGCAGGGTCGCCAGCGACGCCTGCAACACCATGAACATTGTCGCCCGCGAAGCCCCGGCCACCTGCGACAACCGCACCGACAACCCCGCCGGCACCTCGAACGGCACCCGCCCACCGGCATACGACGGCCGCGAACCCCGCGCCCGGTCCACCGGCAACTCCAACTCCTGCGGCAAACCCGCCAACGCCGACCGCCAGAACCCCAGCTGCCGACCCACCTCCCCCTCCCCCAACACCGCACGCTGCCACAAGCTGTAATCCGCGTACTGCACCGGCAACGGCGACCACGACGGCGACCCACCGGCCACCCGCGCCGCATACGCCACGGCCAGGTCGCGGACGAGGATGGCCCGGGACCAGGCGTCGCTGGCGATGTGGTGGGTGAGCAGGACCAGGACCTGCCGGTCGGGCGCGGTCGGGAAGAGCCACGCCCGGAGCATGGTGTCGGCCGAGATGTCGAAGACGTGCGCCGCGGCGTCCCGGACCCGGTCGTCGACGTCGGCGGGGCCGGCCGGCTCGACGGTGAGCGTGACGGCGGCCCGGTCGGGCGCGAGCACGACCTGGTGCGCCTGCGTCTCGTCGGCGCCGACGACCACGGTGCGCAGGCTCTCGTGCCGGGCGACGACGTCGGCGAGGGCGGCGCGCAGGGCGTCGACGTCGAGGTGCCCGTCGAGGTCGAGGGCGACCGGCACGTTGTAGGCGTCGCTCGGCCCCTCCAGCTGGCGCAGGAACCAGAGGCGCTGCTGGGCGAAGGAGACCGGGATCCGCGCGGGCCGTTCCCGGACCGCGGTCAGGCGGGTCCGGGTGGCGGTGGTGGTGTCGAGGGCGGCGGCCAGGCCGGCGACGGTCGGCGTCTCGAACAGCTGCCGGACCGCCACCTCGACGTCCAGCACCGAACGGATCCGGCTGATCAGCCGGGTGGCCAGCAGCGAGTGCCCGCCCAGGACGAAGAAGTCGTCGTCGATACCGACGCCCTCGACCCCGAGGACCTCCGCGAACAGCCCGCACAGCAGCTCCTCACGCGGGTTGCGCGGCCGGCGACCGGCGGCTTCGAGGCCGTAGTCGGGTGCCGGCAGTGCGCGGCGGTTCAGCTTGCCGTTCGGCGTGAGCGGGAAGGTGTCCAGGGACACGAACGCCGACGGGACCATGTAGTCGGGCAGCAGGGCGGCGGCTCGTTCGCGTACTCCGGTGGCGTCGCCGCGCAGGTAGGCGACCAGGCGCCGGTCGCCCGGCTGGTCCTCGCGGACGATGACGGCGGCCTGGGTGACGGCGGGGTCGGCGGCCAGGACGGCCTCGATCTCGCCCAGCTCGATGCGGTAGCCGCGCAGCTTGACCTGATCGTCGGCCCGCGACAGGTACTCCAGACTGCCCGCGGGCGACCAGCGGCCGATGTCGCCGGTACGGTAGAACCGCGAACCGGCCGGCCCGTAGGGGTTGGCGACGAAGCGTTGCGCGGTCAGCCCCGGACGCTGCCAATACCCGCGGACGACGCCGTCACCGGCGATGTAGACCTCGCCGGGGACGCCGGCCGGG
>NZ_BOMQ01000099.1 GCF_016862275.1 Actinoplanes nipponensis
TGCTCCGCCCAGCGCGCCGGGCGCAGGCTGCGTGCTCCGCCCAGCGCGCCGGGCGCAGGCTGCGTGCTCCGCCCGGCGGGCCGGGCGCAGGCCGCGCGTTCCGCCCAGCGGCCCGGCACGCCGGCAGGGGCGGTGACCCCCCGCCCGACCGGGTTGTGACCACAGGAGGGGGTGTCGGGGTCGGTAACGGTGTGTCGCCGTACCGGATCGGTGGGGTTCAGACCGTGCGGCCCGGTGGCGATCTCAGCGGCGGAAGGGCCCAGCCACCGAGATCGCCCCGGGGTCGCCCGGCTCAGCCGTTGGCGGCGACGTCGTCGACCAGCGCCAGCAGGGTGCGCACCGGCACGCCGGTGCCGCCCTTGGTCCAGTATCCGTTCGGCTCGCCCGTGTGGTACGACGGCCCGGCGATGTCGATGTGCGCCCACTCGACGCCCTCGGCCACGAACTCGCGCAGGAACACGCCGCCCTGCAGCATGTGCCCGGCGCGGTCCATGTTCGCGTTGGTCTGGCTGATGTCGGCGATCTCCGACTCCATGCCCTTGCGCACGTCGTCGGGCAGCGGCATCGGCCAGGCCGGCTCGCCGACCGCGTCGCCGGCCGCCCGGACCCGCTCGCAGGTTTCCGGCGTGCCCATGACGCCGGCGATGCGCTTGCCCAGCGCGACCACCTGGCCGCCGGTCAGCGTCGAGGTCTCGAAGACGTAGTCGGTGCCGTCGGCGCAGGCCCGGGCGATCGCGTCGGCGAGCACCATGCGGCCCTCGGCGTCGGTGTTGAGCACCTCGACGCGCTTGCCGCTGAACATGGTGATGACGTCGCCCGGCCGGTACGCCGTACCGGACGGCATGTTCTCCGCCATGGCCAGGTAGCCGGTGACCGCGACCGACGGCTTGAGCGCGGCCACGGCCAGCAGGGCCGCACCGACCGCGGCGGCGCCGGCCATGTCGGACTTCATCTCCCACATGCCGGCGGTCGGCTTGATGCTGATGCCGCCGGTGTCGAAGGTGATGCCCTTGCCGACCAGGGCGACCCGCTTCGGGTCGGTGACGCCCTCGGGCGTGTAGCTGAGCTTGACCAGGCGGGGCGGCGCCTCCGAGCCCTGGCCGACGGCGACGATGCCGCCGTAGCCGCCGGCCTTGAGCGCGTCGAAGTCGAGCACCTCGACCTCCAGGCCGGTGCCCTCGGCCGCGGCGACCACGGCGTCGGCGAACTGCGGCGGGCGCAGGTCGTTGGGGGCGGTGTTGACCCAGTCGCGGGTGAGCCGCACGACCTTGGCGACGATCTCGGCGCGGGTGACCTCGGCCCGGGCGGACGCGTCGGCGGCGTCCGCGACGGTGACCTGCAGGGCCCGGACCGGGTCGCGGCGGCCCGGCTGCGGCTTGGTCTTGTAGCCGGCGAAGCGGTACGACCCGAGCAGCGCGCCCTCGAGGATCGCCCGCAGCACGCCCGGGGCGTCCGTGTCGTCGGGCACCGGCAGGGCCAGCGCAACTGTCTCGCTGCCGGCGAGCGCGCGCACGGCGGCGCCCGTGCCCCGCCGCAGCGTCTCGGTGGCGGGCGCCGAACCGGACGGCTCGTCGCCCAGCCCGACCGCGACGACCAGCGGCGCCGCGATCGTGCCGAGCGTGGCCAGCTTGGTCACCTCGCCGGGAGCGCCGGTGGCGCCCAGCAGGGCCAGGGTGGCGGTCAGCTTCCCGTCGAACGCGGCGGCGATGCTCTCCGCGCCGGCGGCCGGCAGCAGCGCGCCACCCTCGTCCGGCTGACTGTGCAGCCCGATGACGATCGCGTCGACGGCCAGCTCGGCGGGGTCGCTGTCGACCAGGGTGAGAGTGGGGGCGGGGTGGGTCACTCGGGCTCCGCGACGATGAGGGGCCGGAGCCCCCTCGTGGGCCGCTCCGACGGTGTGGTCACCCCGGCGCGGGTCGCGCCGATCGGTGATGGTGTCCCGCCGATGCTAACCACAGTCAAGACCACGGGTAAGTTGCCACTCATGTCGACCGAGGCCGCAGCCCTGCTCCGTTCGCCTTTGCACGAGCGCCACGTCGCGCTCGGGGCCAAGTTCGCCGCCTTCGGCGGCTGGGAGATGCCGTTGGAGTACGCCGGCGGCGGCGTGCTGCGCGAGCACACCGCCGTCCGTGAGGCCGTGGGCGTCTTCGACGTGTCGCACCTGGGCAAGGCGCGGGTCACCGGCCCGGGCGCGGCCGACTTCGTGAACTCCTGCCTCAGCAACGACCTCGGCCGCATCGGCCCGGGCAAGGCGCAGTACACGCTGTGCTGCGACGACGCCACCGGCGGGGTGGTCGACGACCTGATCGCGTACCTGATCGGCCCGGACGAGGTCTTCCTCATCCCGAACGCCGCCAACACCGCCGAGGTGGTCCGCCGGCTCGCCGCGGCGGCCCCCGAGGGCATCACGGTCACCGACGAGCACCGCAGCTTCGCGGTCCTCGCCGTGCAGGGCCCGCAGTCCGCCGAGACGGTCACCAAGCTCGGGCTGCCGACCGGCCACGACTACATGTCGTTCAACCCGGCGCAGATCGACGGGGTGGACCTGATCGTCTGCCGCACCGGGTACACCGGCGAGCAGGGCTACGAGCTGGTGGTGCCGTGGGACGACGCGGTCACCGTCTGGGACGCGCTGGTCGGGGCCGGCGTGCGCCCGTGCGGGCTCGGCGCCCGCGACACGCTGCGCACCGAGATGGGCTATCCGCTGCACGGCCAGGAGCTGTCGCTGGAGATCACCCCGGTGCAGGCCCGCTCAGGCTGGGCCGTCGGCTGGTCCAAGCCGGCGTTCTGGGGCCGCGACGCGCTGCTCGCCGAGAAGGCCGCCGGACCGCGCCGGCTGCTGCGCGGCCTGGAGCTGACCGGCCGCGGCATCCCGCGGGGTCACATGCAGGTGTACGCCGGCGACACTCTCGTGGGCGAGATCACCAGCGGCACGTTCTCCCCGACGAAGAAGGTCGGCATCGCGCTGGCCCTGCTCGACACCGCGGCCGGGCTGGCCGAGGGCGACCTGGTCGAGATCGACATCCGGGGCCGCCGGACCGGGGCGAGGGTCGTGAAGCCGCCGTTCGTGCAGCCCTCGGTGCGATGACCGTCACGTACGAGCAGGTCCGCGACTGGGTGCTGGCGCTGCCCGGCGGCGCCGAGGTCTTCGTCGAGCAGTGGGGCCACCCCACCCTGCGGTACGGCGACAAGATGTTCGCCTCCGGCGGCGGGGGCAGCGGCACCGTCACGGTGAAGGCGTCCCGGGAGGAACAGGCCGAGTTGGTGGCCACCGCCCCGCACGTGTACTCGCCGGCGCCGTACGTGGGCCGCTACGGGTGGGTGACCGTGGTGCTGGCCGAGGCGGATCCGGACGAGGTGCGCCAGCTGGTCACCGATGCGTGGCGGCGGACCGCGCCGAAGAAGGTCGTCCGGGCGTACGACTCAGCCCAGGGTTAGCCCGATCAGCGTCACGGTGGTGGTCAGCTCCACGGCCGCCCCCAGCACGTCGCCGGTGATGCCGCCGAACCGGCGTACCGCGTGGCGCAGCAGCAGGACCAGCACCAGCAGCGCGCCGGCGACGGCGGCCGGCCCCTGCCACGGCCGGCCCGGTACCGCCCACACCGCCCCGGCCGCGACCAGGGCCGCGGCCGCGAGCACCAGCGGGACCGGCACAGTGGCCGCGACCAGCGCGCCCAGGCCACCCGGCCGCGCGGCCGGCACGCCGCGCCGGCACGCCACGGTGACGGCGAGCCGCCCGGCCGCCCAGGCCGCGACGATCGCCCACGGGCCGGCCTCGGTCAGCGTGGCCGCCTGGATCAGCAGGGTCAGGGCGATGGCCGCGACGCCGAACGGGCCGATGTCCGGCTTCTTCATGATCTCCAGCGCGGCGGGGCCGGCCCGGTAGGAGCCGAGCGCGTCGACCGTGTCGGCGAGCCCGTCCAGGTGCAGGCCGCGGGTGAGCAGCGCGCCCGCCGCGACGGTCACCGTGGCGGCGACCAGATTCTGGCCGAGCACGACGAAGACGGCGGCCAGCACGCCGCCCAGCAGGGCGCCGATCAGCGGCGCGGCGCTCATGGCGACGGCCGCGCTGCGGCGGTCGACGATGCCGGTACGGACCGGCAGGACGGTGAGCGTGGTCAGCGCCAGCCGCAGCCCGTCGCCCAGCGGCAGCCCGCCCGGCGCCCGGCCCGCGCCGACACCAGCGGTCCCGCCGGTCTCGTCCCCGGGTGGCTCGTCCGCAGGGCGCGGCCGCCGGTCAGGCACTGGCCGGGCCGGGGCCGTGCGGCTCCGGCTCGGTGAAGTCCTGCCCCTCGTCGTCCCCCGGCTCCTCCGCGGTCAGGCCCGCGTCGCCGTGCCCGGCCAGCAGCGCCGGGTGCACCGGCAGCGCCCCGGCCAGCGCGATCGCCGAGCGCAGCAGCGGCAGCACGGCCAGCGCGTTCGCCCCCTCGCCGAGATCCAGGCCGAGCTGCACGACCGGGTTCAGCCCGAGCACGTCGGCGCCCTGGCGGACCAGGGCCAGGGTGCCGGCGTCGGGCAGCAGGCACCAGTGCCGGGCCTGGCTGGCGATGTCCCGCGCCACCAGCCCGGCCGCGATGCCCAGCGGCCCGTCCAGCAGCACCGGCAGCCGCCGGGCGGCCGCGCCCAGCAGCACGCCCGTGGCCACGGCCAGGTCGGCCCCGCCGAGCTGGGCCAGGACGTCCTTGGCGCCGCGCGGCTCCTGCCGGATGCGGTGCATCGCGTCGCGCACGGCCGCGCACCGGGCCATCCACGCCGCGTCGTCGTAGAAGCCGCCGGGCACCAGCACCCGCGGCAGGATCGCCACCGGCTCGGCGCCCGTGGTGGCGGCGAGCACGGCCGTGGCCGCGGCCTCGGTGCCCACGCCGCAGGAGGCCAGGACGACGGCGTCCCGCCCGTCCTCGGCCGCCGCGTCGACGAGCGCCCAGCCCTGCCGCAGCGCCGCGTCGACGCCCTCGGCATCCAGCACCGGGCCGTCCTCCATGGCGCCCGCGGCGGGCGTGCGGACCACCACGATGTCGGCGTCCGCGGTCGCCGCGAGCCGGGCCAGCGCGCCCGTACCGGCCTCCGCCTCGGCGGCCCGGCGGTCCGCGTCGCCGGCATCGGCGCCGGCCGCCGACCCGCCGGCGTGCCGGCCGGCGATGAGCAGGACGCGCACCGGACCCCAGGTCCGCGGGGTGACGGTGGACTGGGTGGCCGCCGCGAACTCGACGGCCTCCAGCAGCGCCCCGATGCCGGCCCCGGGCAGGTCGACCCCGGCGAGCCGGTCCCGGGCGTCCGGCCCGGCGTCGCTGTCCGGCAGCGGCAGATCCATCCCGGCCTCGATGACCGCGCCGCCGGCGACCAGCGGCAGCATCACGGTCGGGGCGTGCAGCGCGCCGGTGCCCGCGGCGGCGGCGCGGGCCCGGTGCGCCGCGACGGCGTCCCCGGCCGACACCGGCTCGGCGGTTGCCGGCTCGCCGGCGGCCACCGGCCGCGCGGCGACCACGGGTGTGCCGGTGGCCGGTGTCGCCGCCGTCATCGCGTCGTGCATGGCCACCGCGTCGACGGTGGGCGCCGGCTCCTCGGCCGGGCGGCTCTCGCTGTTCTCCGCCGCCAGGTCGGAGACGACGGCGGGATCGTCCGGCCCGGTCTTCAGCCAGGTCGGGCGGCCGGCCACCACGAACGCCACCCGGTCGCACGCGCCGGCCAGCGCCTGGTTCGCCGTGCCCAGCGCGTCCGCGAACGCCCGCCCGACCGGCGTGGTGGGCACCAGCGACAACCCCACCTCGGGGCTGACCAGCACCACCCGCGCGGCGCAGGAGCGCACGGCGTCGGCCAGCGCGGTCACGGTGGCCAGGTCGTCGTTCGGCTGCCGGGCCGGGTCGAGCAGCGCCGCGACCCAGCCGCCCAGATCGTCGACCAGCAGGGTGTCGTCGGGCTTCGCCTCGGTGAGCAGCGCGGCCAGCCGGGCCGGGTCGGCGCCGGTCTCCTCGGTGGTCCAGGACTGGGGGCGGCGACGCTGATGGGTCTCGATCCGGGCCCGCCACTCCGGGTCCTCCTCGCCGCCGACGGCCGTGGCGACGTAACGCACCGACGCGGCCCCGGCGACCAGCGCCTCCGCGAACGCGGACTTGCCGGACCGGATCCCGCCGAGCACCAGGACCGAACTCCACCCGTCAGCAGACATGCCCCGTACTTTAGGGCCGCCCGCCGCGATCATGCGGGGCGACCCGGCCCGGCCGTACCCGGCGTACCGCCGCGCACACCGTAGGGTGGGAACAGGACCACAGATCGACACCTGAGGGAGGCGGCGGCATGCCGTGGAGTTGGCGGTACGAGGGCGTCGACGGTCGTCCGGTGGCCGGACCGACCGAGACGTTCAGCAGCCAGGCCGACGCCGAGTCGTGGATCGGCCAGGCCTGGCGTGAGCTGGCGGCCGCCGGGGTCACCCAGGTCACCCTGGTCGAGGACGACCGGGTCGACTACAAGATGAGTCTGCTGCCGGCCGAGTGAGCTACCAAGTCTCCCGGGGCGTCCCGAAGAGCGCCTTCGTCCCGAGCCCGGTCTTCGTCGGCATCCTGGCCGTCACGGTCGTGGCCGCCTGGATGGCCTGGACCGGGTACGGCAACGTGCGGGTCGACGTCTTCCTGCTCATCGTGGCCGGCTGGGTGCTCTCGCTCTGCCTGCACGAGTACGCCCACGCGATCGTCGCGTACTTCGCCGGCGACCGGGGCGTGGCCGAGCGCGGCTACCTGCGGCTGAACCCGCTGAAGTACACGCACCCGGTGCTGTCCATCGTGCTGCCGCTGGTGGCGGTGGTGCTCGGCGGCATCGGCCTGCCCGGCGGCGCGGTGTGGGTGGACCACGCGCACATCCGCAGCAAGGCCAAGGAGTCGCTGATCAGCGCGGCCGGCCCGGCCACCAACGTGGTGTTCGCGCTGCTGCTGGCGGTGCCGTTCGCGTTCGGCGCGGGCCGCGACGTCACGTTGTACAGCGACGGCGACGGCGGCTTCGTGGTCGGCGGCAGCCACGGCGCCTTCTGGGTGGCCCTGGCGGCGCTGGCGTTCCTGCAGGTCACGGCGAGCCTGCTGAACCTGCTGCCGGTGCCCGGCCTGGACGGCGGCAACATCGTGCAGCCCTGGCTCAGCCCGCCGTACCAGCGGGCGTACAACCTCTTCGCCCCGTACGGCTTCATCCTGCTCTTCGTCCTGCTCTGGCAGTCGAAGATCAACGTCTGGTTCTTCACGCTGGTGAGCTGGCTCAGCGGGATCCTCGGGGTGCCCGACAGCATGGGCGAGATCGGGCTGGCGTACATGCGCTTCTGGCAGTCCCTGTGACCCGGCGCCCCCGCGGGGGCGCCGGGCCCTGAGGGTCAGGGGCGCTGGGCCGGGCTGACCGTCTTCGCGGGGTCCCGCTCGGTCACGCCGGTGAGCACGTCGTCGATGGCCTTCATCAGGTCGCTGTCGAGCTTCACGCCCGACGCCTTGACGTTGTCGTGGACCTGCTCCGGCCGGGACGCGCCGATGATCGCGGCCGAGACGTTGTCGTTCTGCAGCACCCAGGCCAGGGCGAGCTGCGCCAGCGACAGGCCGGCCTGCTCGGCCAGCGGCTTGAGCCCCTGCACCGCGGTCAGCACCTCGTCGCTCATCCAGCGCGAGATGAAGTCGGCGCCCGACTTGTCGTCGGTGGCCCGCGAGCCGGCCGGCGGCTGCTTGCCCGGCTCGTACTTGCCGGTGAGCACGCCCTGGGCCAGCGGCGACCAGACCACCTGGCCCACGCCGAGCTCGATCGAGGTGGGCACCACCTCGGCCTCGATGACCCGCCACAGCGCGGAGTACTGCGGCTGGTTCGACACGAACTGGATCTTGAGGTCCTGGGCCAGCTCCCAGCCCGCCCGGATCTCCGACGCGGACCACTCCGAAACGCCGATGTAGAGGGCCTTGCCCGAGTGCACGACGTCGGCGAACGCCTGCATCGTCTCCTCGAGCGGGGTCGTGTAGTCGTAGCGGTGCGCCTGGTACAGGTCGACGTAGTCCACCTGCAGCCGGCGCAGCGAGCCGTTGATCGACTCCATGATGTGCTTGCGGGACAGGCTGCGGTCGTTCGGGCCCGGGCCGGTCGGCCAGTAGACCTTCGTGAAGATCTCCAGACCCTCGCGGCGCTCGCCCTTCAGCGCGCGGCCCAGCACCTCCTCGGCGCGGGTGCCGGCGTAGACGTCCGCGGTGTCGAAGGTGGTGATGCCCACGTCGAGGGCGGCCCGCACGCACGCGGCGGCGGCATCCTCCTCGACCTGGGAACCGTGGGTGATCCAGTTGCCGTAGGCGATCTCACTGACCAGCAGGCCGGAACGGCCGAGGTGACGAAACTCCATGCCTGGGACCCTACCGGCCCCCTACAGAACCGGCCGGGTTCCCGGCAGCAGCCGGGCTATCTCCTCCACCACATCGCCGGGGCGGGCCCGGGTCACCTCGACGAGCGGGTCGCCGTTGCGGTCCAGCGCACCCCAGCGGCCCTCGCGGTCGCCGACCAGGAAGGCCGAGGGGTGGATCAGCAGGCGGGCGTGCACGGGCGCCACCAGCAGCTGCCCGCCGCGGTCGACCACCCCGAGCCGGTCCCCGGCGTCGATGACGGCCAGCCCGTCCCCGGTGAAACCCTCCACCGGGCCGCCGGCGGTCAGCTCGGTGGCGAACCGCTGATACTTGAACGGCACCGCGACCCGGCCGTGCCGGTCGACGGCGCCCCAGCCGCCCCGGCGCACCACGGCCAGCCCCTGCCGGAACGGCCGCACGTCCTCGAAGCCGCCGGGCACGATGACCCGGTTGTGCCAGTCGACGGCGAACCAGCCCCCGGCCGGCTCCCGCGACACCCAGGCCAGCCCGTCGGCGAACCGGCCCACCTGCACGTAACCGCTGGCCGCGTCGATGACCAGCGCGCCGGTCTCGTCGATCAGCTCCCAGGCGGCGGTGCCCGGGCGGCGGACCCAGGCCACGCCCTCGTGGAACGGCTGGGCTTCGGCGTACCGCTCGGGGATGACCACCTCGCCGTCGTGGTCGGCGTACCCCTGCCAGCCGGAGTCGTAGTCCAGCGCCGGATGCGGCGGCCGGCTCTGCTGCAGGATCTCCTCCCGGGACCGGGGGTACGGACCCCAGCCCGCCTCGCGCACCCGGGCCATGACGGCGTCCAGCGCGGTCCCGGTCCGGGCCACCAGGTCGGGATCCTCGACCCGGCGCAGCTCCAGCGCGGCCTCGAAATGGTTGCAGGCCTCCAGGTAGCGGCCCTGCTCGTACCGGGACTTGCCGGCCTGCACGTGCAGCTCGGCCCGCAGCCGGTCGGGCAGCTCGACGGAATTGGCCTCCTCGACCAGCCGGTCGGCCTCGGCGAAATCGCCCCGCCACTGCTGCACGAGGGCCAGCCGCGCCTGCACCAGCGCGATCCGCTGCAGCTCGCCGGTGGCCTCGGCATGCCGCAGGGCCTCCCGCGCGTCGGCCAGGGCCCGGCCCAGATCACCGAGGACCCGGGAGACCACGGCCCGCAGGCTGAGCAGGCTGGCCCGGACGGTGTCGCGCTCGGCGTACTCCAGCCGGTCGGTGAGCCGGTCCCGCACGGCCAGCAGCGGCTCCGGGTCGTCGGCGGTCTCCCGCAGGGTGACGGGATCGAGCTTCCAGGGGTACGCGGCCAGAACCTGCTCGGGGTCGGCGCGGCGCCGTTCGGGCTCGAGGTCGGGGAGCGGAGGCGGGGGGACGCTGAGGGTGGGCAGCTGCGTGCTGGGGGTGCGGAGAGCGGCATTTCCGGTACGGGGGGTGACCGGCTCCGCTTCGAGTTCGGCGGCGTCGGCCGTCTCCCTCTCGGTCGGCTCGGCTTCGACGGGGTCTGCCTCGATCACCTCGGCCACGGCCGGTTCCGTCTGCTCCGTCTCCGGGTCGGTGCCCAGCGGGATGGTCTCTGCGGGCTCGGCCTGGTGCGTCAGGGTGTCGGGCTCCGTCGGGGCAGCCTCGGTCGACGGGAGGTCTGCCGGTTCTTCGATGGCCGGCGGCGGGCCGGCCGGTTCGATGTCCGTCCGGTTCGTGTCGGCTGGGCCGGCGGTGGCGGGCTCGACAACGTCCTGCGCCGGGGGTTCGGCCACGGCTGCGGTTACGGCCGTCTCGGGCTTGGGGGGTCCGGCGGCCTCGGCCTCGGCTTCGGCTTCGGTCGGGGGTGGGGTGGCGGCGACGGGCTGGTCGGCCGTCGGTTCCGTGACCGGGGCGGTGGCGAGGGGTTCGGTGGCGGCCGGTTCGTAGCTCGGGCGGGCTTCGAGGGGCTCGGCGGTCACGGTCTCCGCGGCTGTGGCGTCGTCGGTGACGGGCTCGGCGGTGCTGGATTCGTCGGCCTGGGCGTCGGTGGGGGCCGCGTCGGTGAGTTCTGCGTTGGCGGGCTCGGCGGTGTTGGATTCCTCGGTGGCGGGAACCGCCTCGGGCTCCGCAGCGGTGGGTTCGGCGGTCTGCGGCTCCGCGGTCTGCGGCTCCGCGGCGACGGCCTCGGCTGTCTCCGGTTCGGCTGTCTCCGGTTCGGCGGGGACGGCCTCGGCTGTCTCCGGTTCGGCGGTTTCCGGTTCGGCGGGGGCAGCCTCAGCGATCGCTGGTGCGGCAATGACAGCTTCGACGGCGGCCGGGCGGTCGACGACCGCCGGGATGACGGCGTCTGCCTGGTCTCGGACCGGAACCCCGGCGGCGCCCTCCTCCAAGATCGACTGGTCGATCGGGTCGGACACAGCCGGCGCTGCGACGGAGGCGGCAGGTAGATCCTCGACCGGTGTGCTGCTGTCCGGGGCGGCCTCGGCGGGCGTCGTGACGACCAGTCGCGTCTCGGTGGTGGGCGAGAACCAGTCCTGCTTGGCGGCGGCCCCGCCGACCCGCGACGAATCGACCGGGATGCCGCTGACGGAGACGCTGCCGGTCGGGCCGCCACTGGCTGGGATGCCGCTTGCCGGGGTGGCACTGGCTGGGATGCCACGCACCGGGGTCTCGCCGGCTCGGACGCCGCTTGCCGGGGCGGCAGTGGCCGGGATGCCGCTTGCCAGGGCCTCGCCGGCTGGGACGCCGCTGACCGGGGCGCCACTGGCCGGGATGCTGCTCGCCGGGATGCCACTGACCGGGGCTCCGTTGAACGGGGTGTCGCTCACCGGTGCCCCGGCAGGGTTGCGGCCGCTGGTCGGAACCCCCGAGACAGGAGCGGAAGATGTCCCGCTGCCGCCGGTCGAGCCGCCGCCGGTAGGTGCCGCCGACACCGGCGCGGGTGCCGCGCCGCCGCTGACCGGCGTGACCGTTGCCGCGTCCGGGATGTCGATGACGAGATCGGTCGGGTCCGGGCCGGTAGGCGTGGGTGTCGGGGTGACCGCGCCCAGGCCGCTCTGGGACAGCAGCCAGCCCAGCCCGTGCGGTTCCTCCGGGCCGGCTTCCTCCTCAGCCACCGGCTCCGTGGGGGCGGGAACGACGGCGGTGGCTTCGACACCGGCCGTGGCGGCATGGGGCACGGGCACCGCAGCCATGGGGTCGGCAACCGCCGGTTGCGGGGCGCGGACCGGCGCCGGGAAGGGCGGAATGGGCCGGGTGACCTCGGGGTCGACGCTCGGCGGCCTAGTTCCGCTGACTGGCGCCGTGGTCGCAGCTGTGCCTGCTGCCGGCTGGGCGGACGCAGCCGTGCCGGAGGCTGGCTGGGCAGTCATGGGCTGGCCAGCGGCTGTCTGGGCGGTCCCAGCTGAGCCGGCGGCTGGCTGGGCGGACATGGGCGGGCCGGCAGCCGGCTGGGTGGTCATAGGCGGGACGGCAGAGGGCTCGGTGGTCGTGGGCGCGCCGGTGGCAGCGAGCGGCGCAGGCTGCTGTGGAGCGTCTGCCGGTCGCGCGGGAACGGTGCGCGCCGACCGCAGGTCCTGCCGCTCGTCGGCGGCGGGGACGGGCGCGGAAGGCCGCTGCTGAGGCTCGTAGGGCTGCGGCCTCGCGGCCGGACGGTAGGTCGCGGGCTGCGCGGACACCGGCCGGACGACAGGCGTCGCCTGTTGCTGCCCGGTGGGCGGGGTGGCAACCACCGGCGGTGCGGGCGGCGCAGTTGATGCGGCGGGAGCCCAGGACTCCGGCACAGAACGACCTTGCACCCCCGGCCGGTCCGGCGGCGCGGTGTGCGCAGGAGGCGCGAACTGCCCGGGCGGCGCTGGCTGCACGGGCGGTGCGGAGTGCACGGGCGGTGCGGAGTGCACGGGCGGTGCGGAGTGCACGGGCGGGCCCGACTGCAAAGGCGGCGCTGGCTGCACGGGCGGCGCGGAGTGCACGGGCGGCGCTGGCTGCGCGGACGGCGCGGAATGCACGGGCGGTGCGGAGTGCACGGGCGGTGCGGAGTGCACGGGCGGGCCCGACTGCAAAGGCGGCGGTGGCTGCACGGGCGGCGCGGAGTGCACGGACGGCGCTGGCTGCACGGGCGGCCCGGAGGGCACCGGCGGCGCGGAGTGCCCAGGCGGCACTGGTGGCGCGGAATGCACCGGTGGGCCCGCCTCGACCGGCGGACGAGACTGCGCCGGCTGTGCCGGCGGGGCCGAATGCGGCAGCGGCCCCGTCGGCATCGGAGGCCCGGACCGAACCGGCGGCGCCGAGTAAGCGGCCGGCGCGGCGTAGGGCGGCGACGCCGGAGGGTGGCCGGCCGGGCGCGCCGGTGGCTCGGCGGGCGGCACCGCGCGCAGCGGCGCCGCGAACCGGGGATCTGTCGGCGGTTCCGCGCTGTGGGCCGGGCGCCGGACTGCGGGCGGGGCCGAGCGGGGCGCCGCCGCGCGTGGTTCGGCCTGGGGGGAGCGCGGTCCCAGGGGTGTCGCGGGTCGGGGATCGACCGGCGGCGCCCAGGCCGGGTCGGGCGGGACCGGCCGCGGCGCCGGGTAGGGCGCGACCGGGGTGGTCGCGGCGGGTCCCTGGTAGGGCGGCGTCTCGTGGCTGACCGGCCGCGCGGGCTGCTGCGCCGCCGGGTTCGCCCGGCCGTAGAGCTGGTCGTCACCGGGCCGGGCGGCGGCCGGCCGGGAGCCCGGCGGCGGCGAAACCGGGTACGCCGGGGCGGACCGGGCGTCCGAGGGCGGTTCCTGAGCCGGGCGGGACGCGGACTGCGAGGCCGGCCCGATCCGGTACGGCACGTATCCGTCCACGCCGGGACGACCCTCGGCCCGCGAAGGCTGCTCCGGACGCGCGAAATCGCCCCGCCGCGCCGGCGGCTGCTCCTGACGGAGAAGCTGGGCGGGCGGCGGCTCCTGACGGTGAAGCTGCGCCGGCGGAGCCTCCTGGCGATGAGGCTGATGCGGCGGCGCCTCCTGACGGCGAGGCTGGGCCGGCGGCGGCTCCTGGCGGTGAGGCTGGGCCGTCGGAGCCTCCTGGCGGTGAGGCTGCGCCGGCGGAGCGTCCTGACGGTGAGGCTGAGACGGCGGAGCCTCCTGACGGGGACGCTGAGCCTGCGGCGCCTCCGGCCCAGGCCGGTACGCCTGCCGCGGTTCCGGCCGTGCCGCAGCCTCCGGACGCTGGCCCGCGTACCCCTGCCCCGCAAAGCGCCCGTCCTGCGGCCCGCCGGGCTGGCGCTGCTCGGGCCGAGCCCCGCCGGACCGGGGGTCGTAGGCGCGCCCGTCCGCGAACCGGTTGTCGCCGGCCGCCGGACCCGCCTGGTAGCGCGGGTCCGGCCGCGGCCCCGGGTAGGGCCCGTCCGCACGGCCCCGGTCGGCGGGCGGCGTCTGGCCGTACAGCGGCGGCGCGGACTGTGGGCGCTCGGCCGGTGGGCGCTGCTGGCGCCGTTCCGCCTCCGGCAGCCGGTCCGGCAGGGGCACCGGCCGGTTCCACGACGGACCCTGCTGCTGCGGCGGCTGGGATGGCCGGCCCGACACGTACGGTGTGCGCGGGCCGGCGTACCCCTGCTCCTCGGGGCCGGTCCACGACGGCGGTGGCTGCGGCGGACGGCCGACCGTGGCGCGGCCGGCCGCGGGGGAGACCGGGCGGGCCGTGGACGGGCCGCCGGACGACGGGGCCGGCGGGCCGGAGGCCTGGGCGATCTGGCGGAAGTCGGCGTCCCAGGCCGAGGCCGCCTCGGCGGCGCGGGACGCGTCGTAGACCGGGTGGTGCACGGCCCGGCGGCGGCCCGGGTCGCCCGGGTAGCGCTGGCCCGGCTGGGGCTCCCACTCCCAGGTGATCTCGTACACCCAGGCGGGTTCGTCGTCCCAGCGGTCCGCGCCGGCGTGCGAGCTCCAGCCGTTCACCGGGCAGCCCTCGGGGCGCCGGGTGGCTGGTTACGCTCAGTCACGACGATTTTCCACCTTGTCGGAAATAGCTCGGTGGCAGGGCGGGTCACCGGGTACAGTCGCCCGGCTCCGCTGCGGGGGTTGTGGAAGGAGATTAACGGCGTGGACCGGCTCGACGCCAGGGTGCCTCAGATCTCTCCGCACCGTCCGTTCCGGGAGTCCCTGGCTACTTTCGGTGCCCTCGCCCGGTCGGGTTTCCAGAGGTACATCACCTACCGGCAGGCGACGATAGCCGGATCGTTCACGAACATCGTCTTCGGGTTCCTCCGCTGTTACGTGCTGCTCGCCGTCGCGGCCGGCGCGGACGGCGGCCGGCCCGCCGGTTACGACGCCGCGCAGCTGACCACTTTCGTGTGGGTCGGGCAGGGGTTGCTCACCGTAGTGGCGCTGTGGGGCTGGACCGAGCTGGCCGACCGGATCCGCAGCGGCGAGGTCACCGCCGACCTGCTGCGGCCGGTGCACCCGGTGATCGGCTATCTCGCCCCCGACCTGGGCCGGGCCGGGCACGCGATGCTCTTCCGGTTCGTGCCGCCGGTCGTCGTGGGCCTGATCTTCTTCGATCCGTACCTGCCCGGCCGCTGGTTCACCGGGCCGCTGTTCGCGGTGTCGGTGCTGCTCGCGGTGGTCGGCAGCATGGGGGTGCGGTTCCTGGTCAACGCGACGGCGTACTGGCTGCACGACGCGCGCGGGCCGCTGATCCTCTGGACGCTGGCGGCCGGCGTGCTGGCCGGGCTGTACTTCCCGCTGCGGTTCCTGCCGGACTGGCTGGCGGTGACGCTGTGGGTGGCCACGCCGTTCCCCGGCTTCCTGCAGACGCCGCTGGACGTGCTGATCGAGCGGGACCCCCCGCCCGTGCAGGTCGCCCTGGTCGGCCTGCAGGCCTGCTGGGCGGTGGCGCTGCTGGCGCTGTGCGCCCTGGTGCAGCGCCGGGCGGAGCGCCGGCTGGTGGCCCAGGGTGGGTGAGCTGCGGGCGTACGCGGCGCTGCTGGGCGCGCAGTGGCGGTCGCTGCTGTCGTACCGGGCGTCGTTCCTGGTCGAGATGGTCACCAACATCGGGGCCACGGCGCTCGACGTGGTCGCCGTGTTCGTGATCTTCCGCGCCACCCGGACGGTCGCCGGGTTCACCCTGCCGGAGGCGGTGCTGATCGTCAGCCTGTCGTCGTGCGCGTTCAACCTGGCCGACTTCACGGTCGGCAACATCGACCGGCTCAAGACGTACGTGCGGACCGGGCTGATGGACGCGGTGCTGGTCCGGCCGCTGGGCGCGCTGGCCCAGCTCGTGCTCATGGACCTGCCGTTCCGCAAGGCGCTGCGGCTGGTGCTGGCGGTGGGGGTGCTGTTGGTGGCGCTGCGACTCAACGCCATCGAGTGGACCCCGGCGCGGGTGCTGCTGGCGCTGGTCGTGCCGCTCGCCGGGGCGGTCTTCTTCGGCGCGATCTTCGTGCTCAGCGCCAGCCTGGCGTTCTGGTGGGTGGACTCCGGCGACCTGGGCAGCGCGTTCACCTACGGGGGGCGCGACTTCACCGCGTACCCGGTGCCGGTCTACGCCGGCTGGTTCCGCACGCTCTTCGCGTACGGCCTGGGGTTCGGTTTCGTGTCCTACCAGCCGGCGCTGGCGCTGCTCGGCCGGGCCGACCCGCTGGGCCTGCCCGCCTGGGCGGGCTTCGTCTCGCCGCTGGTCGCGCTGGTCGCGGCGGCCCTGGCCGCGCTGGTCTGGCGGGCCGGTGTCCGGCACTACCGCAGCACCGGGTCATGAGAGGGAGATCGTGAGCGTCATCCGGATGGACGGACTGCGCAAGGACTTCACGGTACGGGTCAGAGCCGGGCGTCTGCGCCGCACCAAGCGCGAGGTGGCCGCCGTGGACGGCATCGACCTGCGGATCGAGCGCGGGGAGATGGTCGGCTACATCGGCCCGAACGGCGCCGGCAAGTCCACCACGCTGAAGATGCTGACCGGCGTGCTCACCCCGTCCGCCGGCGCCGTGTCGGTGTGCGGGCTGGCGCCGGTGCCCCAGCGCACCCGCCTGGCGCTGCGCATCGGCGTGGTCTTCGGCCAGCGCTCGCAGCTGTGGTGGGACCTGCCGCTGGGCGAGTCGTTCCGGCTGCTGCGGTACCTCTACCGGGTGCCGGCGGCCGAGCACGCGGCCCGGCTGCGGCGCTGCACCGAGCTGCTCGACCTCGGCGGCTTCCTGGACACCCCGGTCCGGCAGCTCTCGCTGGGCCAGCGGATGCGCGGGGAGCTGACGGCCGCGCTGCTGCACGGGCCGGAGGTGCTGTTCCTGGACGAGCCGACGATCGGCCTGGACGTGGTGAGCAAGCAGGCGGTCCGGTCGTTCCTGGCCGAGCTGGGCGCGGGCGGCGACGTCACGCTGGTGCTGACCACGCACGACCTGGCCGACATCGAGCGGCTGTGCCGGCGCCTGGTGGTGATCGACCACGGCCGGGTGGTGCACGACGGCACGATCGAGGCCCTGCACACCCGGTACGGCTCGCGCCGCCGCCTGGTGGTGGACCTGGACGCGCCGCTGCCGGCCGGCTTCACGGTCGAGGGGGCCACGCTGGTCTCGGTCGAGGCCGACCGCTGCCGTGCGTCGTTCGACCTGCTCACCGACACGGCCGGCCCGGTGGTGGCCCGGCTGGCGGCGCTGTCCTCGCTGCGTGACCTGTCCGTGGTCGAGCCCGACATCGAGGACGTGGTGGCCCGCCTGTACGCGTCCTAGCGGTGCTCCATCAGCAGCACGGCCCAGGTGCCCGGCTCGAGGGCCTGGTAGTGGTGCGCGATGTCGCCCGGAAAGGTCACGTAGTCGCCGGGGCCCAGCTCGACCTCCTCGTGCCGCGGACCGACCCGCAACCGTCCGGCCGCGACGACCAGGTGCTCGATGCTGCCCGGCAGGTGCGCGTCGGCCTCGCGGGAGGCGCCCGGCTCCAGCTCCATGACGTAGAGGTCGCGCCGGGTGTGGGCGCTGCCGGCGGTCAGCAGGGTGGCGAAGAAGTCGGCGTGGTCGGATTGCAGCCGGGGTCCCTGGCCGGCGCGGACGACCCGGATCAGTGGGGCGGGCGGCTCCACCAGCCGGCTGAACGGCACGCCCAGCGCCACGCCCAGCGACCACAGGGTCTCCACGCTGGGGTTGCCGGTGCCGGACTCGAGCTGCGACAACGTCGACTTGGCGAGCCCGGCCCGCCGCGCGAGCTCGGCCAGCGAGATGCCGACCCGCTCCCGCTCGCGGCGCAGGGCGGCGGCGATGGTGGCGAGCGGGGGAGCGGGCTGCGACACTGTTCACTCCGTCGATCGAGTCGTTCGGTTTGACGAACGCCGGGCGCGTCGTTCATTATTTTGAACCATGCGTACGGCAACACGAACACCGGACCGGGAGCTCCTGCGCGACGCGGCCGCCATCGCGGCGGCGATGATCGCGGTCGGTGCGTCGTTCGGCGCCATCGCAATCGCGTACGGGCTGCCGGTGTGGGTGCCGTTCCTGATGTCCACGGCGGTGTTCGCGGGCGGCGCCCAGTTCCTGGCGGTGGGCCTGATCGCGGCGGGCAACCCGATCGCCGCCGTGCTCGCCGGCCTGCTGCTCAACGCCCGCCACCTGCCGTTCGGCCTGGCCGTCGCGGCGACGGTCGGCTCGAGGTGGCGCGACCGCCTGATCGGCAGCCACCTGATGACCGACGAGGTGGTCGCCTTCACCCTCGCCGAACGGGACCCCGCCCGCCGCCGCCGCACGTACTGGCTGATCGGCCTGACCCTGTTCACCTCATGGAACGCGGGCACGGCCCTGGGCGTGTGGCTCGGCGGCGCCACCGGCGACCCGGCGACCCTGGGCCTGGACGCGGCCTTCCCGGCGGGCCTGATCGCCCTGATCCTGCCGTCCCTGCGCGACGGCGACACCCGCCTGGTCGCCCTGCTGGGCGCGGCGGTGGCGGTGGCGCTGACCCCGGTGCTGCCGGCGGGCCTGCCGGTGCTGTGCGCCCTGCTGGGCCTGGCGGTGCTGTTCCGGCCCGGCCGCCGGGGTACGGCTGGACGCGAAACCCAGGAGGCGCCGTGCTGATCGCCGCGATCCTCACACTCGGGGTGGGCACGTACACGATGCGGCTGGGTGGCGTGCTGCTCCGCGACCGGCTCGAGCTCTCGGACCACCTCCAGCGCTTGCTGCCGATGGCGGCGGCCTCGCTGCTGGCGGCCCTGGCGGCGACTGCGGCCCTGATGGACGGGACGTCATTGGCGGGGGTGGCGCGGCCGGTCGGGGTGGTGGTCGGTGCGCTGCTGGCTTGGCGCCGGGCGCCGTTCGTGGTGGTGGTGTTGGCTGCGGCGGGTACGGCGGCCTTGCTGCGGCTGGCCGGCATCGAGTAGGGCCTGCCCCTGCACCTGGCGCCCGCGCCGCCTGCGCCGCCTGCTGCCCGCGCCGCCTGCGCCGCCTGCTGCCCGCGCCGCCTGCGCCGCCTGCCGCCCGCGCCACCTGCCGCGCACTCCGCCCACGTCGCCCCGACGCGCCACGCGCCACGCGCCACGCGCCACGCGCCACGCGCCACGCGCCACGCGCCACGCGCCACGCGCTACGCGGATCTTGGAGAGACGGGGCCGATTTTGTGGCTCCGGCGCTTCAAGATCCACCGAGCGGCCGTCTGCCGCTGGCGCGCCGGGCGTGCCGTCTGTGCGTCTGCCGCTCGCGTCCCAAGGTTGCCAAGTGCGGCGTGTCCGCCACCCGTGTCCGGTCGCCTGTCGCCGGTGAGCCGCGAGCGTGTTTGTCCCGCGTGCCGCGCGTGGCCGCCTGCCGCCCATTCCCGTGCCGGGCCAGGTCACCCTGCCCGCTTGGCCGGTCCACCTGCTCACGCCATCGGCCGCTCACGCCATCGGCCGCTCACGCCACCAGTCGCCCAGGCCAGTCGCCCAATGCCGCACACCGCCTACACCACCAGCCGCCCACGCCAGCCACTCACGCCACTCGCCGCCCACGCCGCCCCGACACGCCACGCCCCCGCGCCAACGCGGATCTTGGAGAGACGCGGCCGATTTCCTGACCCCGGCGCCTCAAGATCCACCGACAAGTCGCCCTAGAACAAGTCGCCCTAGAAGATGTGGCGACAACAAGACCGCGCCCGAAAGCCCTGAACGAAGCTGAGCGGGGCGGACAAAAAGACAGAGCCGAGCGAGCACATCGAAGCCACAGCGGAACCGACGCTCAGCACCACCCACCCAGGCACGACAACGTCGGAAAGAGCTAGACCTTGTCGCCCAACTCCACCTGAGGCTTCGGCACGCGCATCCGCCGGAAGGTCAGCCCCCGCATCATCCCGTACAGATAGAGCGACCCCATCCGCTGCGTCGTCCCCGGGAACCGCTCGGTCACCAGCTTCTTCACCCGACGGGAGATCAGGATGCTGTCGATCACCACCGCCAGTGCCAGGATCGCCCAGAGCAGGTTCGCGCCGAGCCGGACCACCGGGGGCATCGTGCTGTTCGCGCCGATGAAGACGATGATCGCGCCGGCGAAGAACCAGGTGCCGGCGGTGCGTTTCGAGTCGACGATGTTGCGGACCAGGGCGCGTTCCGGGCCGCGGTCACGGGCCAGCAGGTAGCGCTCGTCGCCGGCGCGCATGCCGGCCGAGGCCTCCGCGCGCTCCAGTTTCTGGCGCTCGCGCATCTGCTTGTACGCCTCGCGCCGGTTGGCCGGGGCCTGCGCCGTGTCGTGCCGGCGCTGGGCGGTGGTGCGCTTCGGCGTCGCGACGCCGAGTTCCTTCTTGGAGGGCGTGTAGGCCTTGGGCTTGGGCGCGGCCGACTGCCCGGCCTCGTCGGTCACCGTGGCGGTGGCGTCGGAGACGAGGTCGGTGGACTTACGGCGAAACAGCGAGGACACCCCCGCAGCGTAGCCAAGAGCCCCCGGAAACCCGAAACCGCGCCGGGAAAAGCCGGCGCGGTCTCGGAGTGGGCCGGATCAGATGCGTTCCACCAGCGCGCCCAGGGCGGCCAGCTTGCCCTCGAAGTCCTCGTAGCCGCGGTTGATCAGGTCGACGCCGTACACCCGGGAGGTGCCCTCGGCGGCCAGCGCCGCGATCAGGTGGCTGAAGCCGGCCCGCAGGTCGGGGATGACCAGGTCGGCCGCGTGCAGCTTGCTGGGGCCGGCGATGACCGCGGAGTGCTTGAAGTTGCGCCGGCCGAAGCGGCACGGGGTGCCGCCGAGGCAGTCGCGGTAGACCTGGATGGTCGCGCCCATCGCGTTGAGCGCCTCGGTGTAGCCGAGCCGCTGCTCGTAGACCGTCTCGTGCATGATCGACAGGCCGCGGGCCTGGGTCAGCGCGACGACCAGCGGCTGCTGCCAGTCGGTCATGAAGCCGGGGTGCACGTCGGTCTCCAGGGCCACGGCGTTGAGCTCGCCGCCGGGGTGCCAGAAGCGGATGCCGCCCTCGACGCCGGTCACGCCGGTGCGGCCGACCCGGGCGTCGGTGATCTCGAACTCGCCGCCGATGGAGCGGAAGACGTTGAGGAACGTCATCATGTCGGCCTGCTGGGCGCCCAGCACCTCGATCTCGCCGCGGGTGGCCAGCGCGGCGGCGGCCCAGCTCGCGGCCTCGATCCGGTCGGGGATCGGCTTGTGGTTGTAGCCGTGCAGCCGGGGCACGCCGAGGATCTCGATGACCCGGTCGGTGTGCACGGTGATGATGGCGCCCATCTTCTGCAGCACGCAGATCAGGTCCATGATCTCCGGCTCGATGGCCGCGTTGCGCAGCTCGGTCACGCCCTCGGCGCGTACCGCCGTGAGCAGCACCTGCTCGGTGGCGCCCACGCTCGGGTACGGCAGCTCCAGCTTCGTGCCGTGCAGCCCGTTGGGCGCGGTCAGGTGCATGCCCTCGGGCGTCTTGTCGACGACCGCGCCGAACTGGCGCAGCGCCTGGATGTGGAAGTCGATCGGGCGGGGGCCGATGTGGCAGCCGCCGAGGTCCGGGATGAACGCGTGCCCGAGCCGGTGCAGCAGCGGGCCGCAGAACAGGATCGGGATCCGGCTGGACCCGGCGTGCACGTTGATCTCGTCGCTGCTGGCGCTCTCCACGTTGGTGGGGTCCATCACCAGCTCGCCGTCGTCGGCGCCGTCGCTGACCTTGACGCCGTGCAGGCCGAGCAGCCCGCGGACGACCTCCACGTCGCGGATGGCCGGCACGTCGAACAGCCGGCTGGGGGACTCGCCCAGCAGGGCGGCCACCATGGCCTTGGAAACCAGGTTCTTGGCGCCACGGACCCGGATCTGTCCGTGCAGCGGCGTACCGCCGTGTACGGCCAGGACGTCGTCGGTCAACGCAACCTCCAGAGGCGGGCGCGTCAGCGCGCCCGGATGCTTATAGGGGTGCAGCCGGCGATGGGGGACCGGCGGCTGCCGCCCGGGCAGCATAGCCCTGAGTGACCAGAGCAGAAATCATCACAACGCCCAAGGCGGCACGAATTGCTGATGATTAAGCCAACAAAAAGGTGCGGCCGTGCGCTCGGCGCATCGGCGATCACTCAGGGTGATTTTTACGGCAGTGCCAGCATCTGGTCCAGGGCGAGCCGGGCGTACTTGGCGGTCTCCGGGTCGACGGTGATCCGGTTGGGCACGCGGCCGGCCACGAGCTCCTCGAGCGCCCACACCAGGTGCGGCAGATCGATGCGGTTCATCGTCGAGCAGTAGCAGACCGTCCGGTCCAGGAACATGATCTGCTTGTCCGGGTGGGCCAGCGCCATCCGGCGTACCAGGTTGAGCTCGGTGCCGACCGCCCAGGCCGAGCCGGCGGGCGCCGCGTCCAGGGCCCGGATGATGTACTCCGTCGAGCCCACCTCGTCGGCCGCGCGGACCACCTCGTGCTTGCACTCCGGGTGCACCAGCACGCGCACGCCGGGCACCCGTTCGCGCACCTCACGCACGCTGTCGACGGTGAACCGGCCGTGCACCGAGCAGTGCCCGCGCCACAGGATCATCTTGGCGTCGCGCAACTGCTCGGGGGTGAGGCCGCCGTTCGGCTTGTGCGGGTCGTAGAGCACGCAGTCGTCCAGCTCGAGGCCCAGCTCCAGCACCGCGGTGTTGCGGCCCAGGTGCTGGTCGGGCAGGAAGAAGACCTTCTGCCCCCGCTCGAACGCCCAGGTCAGGGCCCGCTTGGCGTTGGAGGAGGTGCACACCACGCCGTTGTTGCGCCCGACGAAGCCCTTGATGTCGGCCGAGCTGTTCATGTAGGTCACGGGCACGACGTCGTCCGCGATGCCCAGGTCGGTGAACTGCTCCCAGGCGGCCTCGACCTGGCCCAGCACGGCCATGTCGGCCATCGAGCAACCGGCCGCCAGGTCGGGCAGGATGACCTGCTGGCCCGGGCCGGTGAGGATGTCCGCGCTCTCGGCCATGAAGTGCACGCCGCAGAAGACGATGAACTCCGCGTCGGGGCGGGCCGCCGCCTCGCGGGCCAGCTTGAAGGAGTCGCCGGTGACGTCGGCGAACTGGATGACCTCGTCACGCTGGTAGTGGTGGCCCAGCACGAACACCCGGTCGCCGAGCGCGGCCTTGGCGGCGGTGGCCCGCTCGACCAGGCCGGGGTCGCTGGGCGCCGGCAGATCGCCGGGGCAGTCGACGCCGCGCTCGCTGGCGGGGTCGGTGCCCCGGCCGAGCAGCAGCAGCGCCGTGGCGGTGTTTCCGGGTTCGGTCCAGGTCGACGTCACGAGATCCATGTTTCCACACGGTTGCCGCGCCGTCGGCCGGCGGAGGAGTGTCCTAGGGCACTCAGCGCCGGCGGCCCTGGAACTTGGTCGCGAGCCGGCGGAGCTTCTCCTGGTTCTCCGGCTTGGCCAGCTGTCGCTGACCCTGCTGGACGATCTTCTGACCCCGGGGGCTGCGCAGGAACATCTGCAGTCGCTGCATGAGAGTGGCCATGCGACCCAGCGTGACACCGCAACCTGTGCGGTACCTGTACTTTCACCCCGTGCGCGTATTGATCTGCCCGGACAAGTTCGCCGGCACGCTGACCGCCTCGCAGGTCGCCGCGGCGGTGGCCGAGGGTTGGCACGAGACGGCTCCGCGCGACGAGACCGTGCTGCGCCCCCTGTCCGACGGTGGTCCGGGCTTCGTCGACGTGCTCGGGAGCGCGCTGGGCGGCCGGCGGCTGCCGGTCGACACCGTCGACCCGCTGGGCCGCCCGACCCGCGGCGAGGTGCTGCTGGTCGACGACGCTGAGCCGACCCGCGGCGGAAGACAGAATGCGAAGATCACGGCGTACGTGGAGAGCGCCCAGGCCTGCGGCCTGCACCTGCTGAGCAAGGCCGAGCGCGACGTCAACGCCGCCACCTCGTACGGGCTGGGCCTGCTGCTCGCCGCCGCGGTGGAGTCCGGCGCCGGCGAGGTCGTGGTGGGGCTCGGCGGCTCGGCGGTCAACGACGCCGGCGCGGGGATGCTGGCCGCGCTGGGTGCGGCCCCGGTCGACGTGAGCGGGTACGCGCTGCCGTACGGCGGAGCCCCCCTGATCACCGCGACCGGGCTCGCCGCCGAGCCCCGCCTGCGCCGGGTCCGCCTGGTGGCCGCCACCGACGTCGACAACCCGCTGGTCGGCCTGCACGGCGCGAGCAACGTCTACGGCCCGCAGAAGGGCGCCACCCGCGAGGACGTGCTGCGGCTGGACGCGGCCCTGGACCACTTCGCCGGCGTGCTGGAGCAGGCGTTCGGCGTCCCGGACCTGCGCACGCTGCCCGGCGGCGGCGCGGCCGGCGGGATCGGCGCCGCCCTGCTCGCCCTCGGCGGCCGGGTGGTCTCCGGGATCGGCCTGGTCACCGGCCTGATCGGGCTCGAGGAGCAGCTCGACGCGGCGGACCTGGTGATCACCGGGGAGGGCTCGTTCGACCACCAGTCGCTGCGCGGCAAGGTCGTCGCCGGCATCGCCCACGGCGCCCGGGACCGGGGCCTGCCGTGCGTGGTCATCGCCGGGCGCAACGAGACCGGCTACCGCGAGGCCGCCGCCGCGGGCGTCACCGAGACGTACGCGCTGATCGAGCACTTCGGCTCCGAGGAGCGGGCGCTCGCCGAGCCCGCCCGGGGCCTGCGCGAGGTCGCCGCGCGCCTGGCCGGGCAGTGGAGCAGGTGACCGGTGGTCGACATCTCGGCCCCGCCGATTGGGAATATGCCCGAACAGAGTTAGCGTTGGCCGGTACGGCACATCACCGGACCGGCAGGAGAACCGCACCGTGACCACTGAAGCGCACACCGAGTCGACCGAGGCCACCACGGCCGCGCCGACCGGCGTCATCTTGACCGACGTCGCGGCCGCCAATGTCAAGCGCCTCATCGCGCAGGAGGGTCGCGACGACCTGCGCCTGCGCATCGCCGTGCAGCCCGGCGGCTGCTCCGGGCTGCGGTACCAGCTGTTCTTCGACGAGCGGTCGCTGGACGGCGACATCGTCGCCGACTTCGACGGTGTCGAGGTCGTCGTCGACCGGATGAGCTCGCCGTACCTGGCGGGCGCCACGATCGACTTCGCGGACCGCATCGACGCCCAGGGCTTCACGATCGACAACCCGAACGCGCAGAATTCCTGCGCCTGCGGCGACTCGTTCCACTGATCGGCGTTCCGTCCAGGGCCGTCCCGGGTTTCCGGGGCGGCCCTCGGTCATGTCCGGCGGGTGACGCCCGGATGTCCCGCGGGCCACGGGCCGGTAGGCTCACCCGGTAATCGCACCCGACCTCGAGGGCCGACATGAAGATCGCCGTTACCGGCTCGATCGCCACCGACCACCTGATGCACTTCCCGGGCAAGTTCGCCGAGCAGCTCATCGCCGACCAGCTGCACAAGGTCTCGCTCTCGTTCCTCGTCGACGACCTGGTCGTGCGGCGTGGCGGCGTCGCCTCGAACATCGCCTACGGGATGGGCAAGCTGGGCCTGCGCCCGATCCTGGTCGGCGCGGTCGGCGCCGACTTCGCCGACTACCGGTCCTGGCTCGAGCGGCACGGGGTCGACTGCGACTCGGTGCACGTCAGCGAGGTCGCCCACACGGCCCGCTTCGTCTGCACCACCGACGACGACCTGAACCAGATCGCGTCGTTCTACGCCGGCGCGATGAGCGAGGCGCGCAACATCGAGCTGGCCCCGGTCGCCGAGCGCGCCGGCGGGCTCGACCTGGTGCTGGTCAGCGCGAACGACCCGGCCGCGATGATCCGCCACTCGCAGGAGTGCCGGGCCCGCGGGTACGCGTTCGCCGCCGACCCCTCGCAGCAGCTCGCCCGGATGGACGGCAGCGACGTGCTCACGCTGATCACCGGCGCGGAGTACCTGCTGACCAACGACTACGAGCGCTCGCTGCTGGAGACCAAGGCCGGCCTCACCGGCGAACAGGTCCTCGAGCAGGTCCGGGTGCGGGTCACCACGCTCGGCAAGGACGGCGTGGAGATCACCGGCCGCGGCCTGGAGCGCATCCACGTGCCGGTGGCCCGCGACGTCATCCCGGACGACCCGACCGGCGTCGGCGACGGCTTCCGGGCCGGCTTCTTCGCCGCCCTGGGCTGGGGCGTCGGCCTGGAGCGGGCCGCCCAGGTGGGTTCGCTGGTCGCCGCGCTGGTGCTCGAGACGGTCGGTCCGCAGGAGTACGACGTCAAGCCCGACTTCTTCCTCAAGCGCCTCGCCGACTCCTACGGCGACGCGGCCGCCGCCGACGTCCTGCCGCACCTGCCCGCCGCGGCCTGAGCACGTCCCATGCCGATCCTCGCCGTCTTCGCCGGCCTGCCGGGCGCGGGCAAGAGCACGCTCGCCGAGCGGGTGGGGGCGGCGCTGCCGGCCGCGGTGCTGGCGGTGGACACGGTCGACTTCACGATGGCCGCGTACGAGGTGAGCGAGGCCCGGCCCGGGTACGCCGCGTACGGGGTGGTGGCCGCGCTGGCCGAGACCCAGCTGCGGATGGGCCACCACGTGATCATCGACGCGGTGAACCCGGTCCGGGCGGCCCGGCAGCTCTGGGTCGAGCTCGCCGAACGCCTCGACGTCTCGTTGCGGGTCGTCGAGGTGGTCTGCGGCGACGACGCGGAGCACCGCCGCCGGGTGGAGACCCGGTACGCCGCCCGCGCCCACGACGGGATCCCGGACTGGGTGCGGGTGTTGGAACGCCAGGCCGAGTACGAGCCGTACCTCGGCCCGCGCCTGGTCGTCGACACGCACCTGGCCCAGGACCCGGTCGGCGCGGTCGTCGACTATCTCAGCCTGCGCACCTCGTAGGCGTCCGGCGCGGGACTGCCCAGGTACTCGTGGCCCTTCATCCGGCACCAGGCCGGGATGTCGTTGGCCGCCGCGGGGTCGTCGGCCAGCACCCGGACCACGGCGCCGACCGCCACCTCCGGCATCCGCCGCGCCAGGTCGATGATCGGCAGCGGGCAGCGCCGGCCGCGCGAGTCCACCTCGATCACATTCCCGCCTCCCTGCGCAGCCCCGCGACGACGCCGGGCAGGACCGCCAGGAAGCGGTCCACCTCATCCTCCGTCGTCTCCCGGTGCAGCGACACCCGCACGTTGCCGTGGCTGAGCACGCCCATCGCCTCCAGCACGTGACTGGGCCGCAGCGTCGACGCGGTGCACGACGAGCCCGACGACACCGCGAAGCCGTGCCGGTCCAGCGCGTGCAGCAGGGCCTCGCCGTCGACGTACAGGCAGGAGAAGGTCACCAGGTGCGGCAGCCGCTGCACCGGGTCGCCGACCACCTCGACGTCGGGCACGGTGGCCACGACGCGCGCGCGGATCCGGTCGACCAGGGCGCCGAGCCGGACGGCCTCGGCCTGCGCCTCGGCCAGCACGGCCCGCAGCGAGGCCGCGGCCGCGACGACGGCCGGCAGATCGAGCGCGCCCACCGGCCGCGGCCGGTGACGATCATCACCCGGGTACGGCGAGAGCCACCGCACCCCCTTGCGCACCACGAGCACGCCCACCCCCGGCGGCCCGCCCCACTTGTGCGCGCTGGCGGTCAGCAGCGACCAGCCCGGCGGCACCGCGACCCGCCCGATCGACTGGGCGGCGTCCACGTACAGGGGCACGCCGTGCTCCGCGCACGCCTCGGCGGCGGCCGCCACCGGCTGCACCGTGCCGACCTCGTGGCTGGCGCTGATCAGGCTCGCGAGCGCCACCCCGTCCGCGCCGACCGCCGTGCGCCAGGCGTCCAGGTCCAGCCGGCCGGCGAGATCCACGCCCACGGGCGCCGCCGCGCCGGCCAGGGCCGCGGCGTGCAGCACGGCGGAGTGCTCGATCGCGGAGTGGACCAGCGTGCGGCCGGCCCGGGCCCGCCCGGCGAGTCCGCCCAGGACGGCGGCGTGCACCGCGGCCGTGCCCGAGGAATGGAAGGACACCTCGTCGGGGCGTACCCCGAGGGACTCGGCCACGCTGCCCTGCGCCGCCTCCCGCAGCTGCTGGGCCCGCCGGCCGGCGGCGTAGAGCCGGTCCGGGTCGGCCCAGCCGTCGGCCAGGGCCGCCAGCAGGGCCTGCCGCGCGACCGGATGCGGGGGCGCGGCGCTGGCCGCGTCGAGGTAGGCCGATGCACCGGCCGGATCGGGCGTGGATTCCACCCGCCGAACGGTATCGTCCACATGATCAGTGGTTTCGTGGGTACCTCGAAGATCCGACCCCCGGTCAGCGGGTGGCAGGGCCAGGTCGAGTAGTGTGCGACCGTCGGTGACACCTTGCCGCCGGTGTCCGGATTCGGTGCCGGGCGGTGCTCTAGGGAGGCAGGAGCAGGTGGTCTCAAGGAGTTCGGTCGCACGGCCGCGTGTCGTACGGCTCGCCGGGCTCGGTGTCGGTGGTGCCATGCTGCTGGCCCTGCTCTCGGGCTGTTCGGTGGACAGCGTCGGAAGCGCCTTCGGCGGGTTCGGCTGGCCCGAGCACGGCATCAGTCTGCAGGCACACAAGATGTACGACATGTGGATCGCGGCGACCATCGCGGCCCTGGTCGTGGGCGTCTTCGTGTGGGGCCTGATCTTCTGGTGCATCATCCGGTACCGCAAGCGGGGCGACGCCCTGCCCGTGCAGACCCGGTTCAACATGCCGCTCGAGGTCCTGTACACGGTGACCCCGGTGCTGATCGTCGCGGTGCTGTTCTACTACACGGCGATCGTGCAGAGCGACGTGGACAAGCTGTCGGCCAAGCCGGACATGACCGTCGAGGTCGTCGGGTTCAAGTGGAACTGGCAGTTCAACTACCGCGACGCGCCCGGCGCGGAGGCCAAGACGGTCGCATCGACCCTCGGCTCCACGGACGTCATCCCGCTGCTGGTCCTGCCCACGGGCAAGAAGATCCGCTTCGAGGAGACCAGCCGCGACGTCATCCACTCGTTCTGGGTGCCGGAGATGCTGTTCAAGCGCGACGTGTTCCCGGGCAACGTGCGCAACTCCTTCGAGGTCACCCTCGACCGCGAGGGCCGCTACGTCGGCCGCTGCGCCGAGCTCTGCGGCACGTACCACGCCTTCATGCAGTTCGAGCTGGTCGTGGTCTCCCCGGAGCGGTTCGACCAGTACCTCGCCGCCAAGCGGGGCGGCGCCTCCACGCCGGACGCGATGGGTGCCATCGGCTTCACCGGCGACGAGCGCTTCGCGGTCACCACGCGGCCGTTCGACAGCCGGCGGACCGGTCAGTCCTGGAACCAGTCCGGCACCGTCGCGGCAGGGAAGTAGGGACCAGAGTTGAAGACCGAATACAAGATCTTCGCCGGCGTCGCCGTCTTCCTGTTCGGCGCGGCCGCCGTCTACGGCTTCTACACGTACGGCGAGGTCGGCAACCTGGAGTGGATCGGCTTCATCGCGCTGATCCTGTCGGGCCTGCTCTGCTCGATGTGCGGCGGCTTCTTCTGGTTCGTGGCCCGGCGCATCGACCTGCGGCCCGAGGACCGGGAGGACGGCGAGATCGCCGAGGGCGCCGGCGAGGTCGGCTTCTTCAGCCCGGGCAGCTACTGGCCGTTCGGCCTGGCCCTGTCCGCCTCGACCGCCGGCCTGGGCCTGGTGTTCTGGCAGTGGTGGCTGGTGGCGCTGGGCTTGATCATGGTGATCTTCGCCGCCTGCGGCCTGCTGTTCGAGTACTACTCGGGCACCCGGCACCCCGCCGAGCACTGATCGCCCGTTGACGTCCGGAAGGCCCGCATCCCCTCGGGGGTGCGGGCCTTCTGCCTGCCTGGTGTCCGTCCGATGTCTGCCTGGTGTCCGCCCGCGCCGACGGCCGGTGCGCGCCCTCTGCTCGCCGGTGAGCCCTCCGCGCGGGCGGAGGGTCAGCGGAGTATGGCTCAGGCCGCCCGGCGCTGCTGGGGGGCCACTCGGGCCCCGCCGGCGGACAACAGCACGCGGAAGGTGACCGGGGCGACGATCTCCGCCGCGCCGCAGCGCGTGCAGAGCAGCTCGGGGCACTCCTCGTCGTGGCCGTCGGCACAGGGCGGCGTCTCGAACGGCAGATCGGCGTCGCAGATGAAGCAGCGCAGTTCACGATCTCGCACGGGTGGCTCCTCTTCGCCGGAAGGTGGAATTACCCGAATGTCATTCAAACGTTGTCACGGGCCGCGACCGACCGCGGGAACCCGCTGCGGCGTGTCAGGAAAATATTGTCCGTCTCACACCGGGCCGGGCGCCGGGCCGGCTCAGGCCGTCTCGTCGGCCTTGGCGGCCTTGGCCGCCTCCACCCAGCGGCCGAGCAGCGCGGTGGCCGCCCCGGAATCCACTGTCTCCGCCGCGCGCGCTATCCCGGCGCGCATCGTGTCGGCGAACGTGCCGGGGAAGCCGGCGTGCGCCGCGAACGCCGCCGCCGCGTTGAGCAGGACCGCGTCGCGGATCGGGCCGGGCTCGCCGGCGAACACGCGGGTGGCCGCGCCGGCGTTGAACGCCGCGTCCCCGCCGCGCAGGTCGCCGGGGCTGCTGCGGGGCAGCCCGAAGTCGACCGCGTCCACCACGGACTCGGTCACCGAGCCGTCCTTGACCGTCCAGATCCGCGTCGGCGCGGCCGTGGTGAACTCGTCCAGGCCGTCCTCGCCGCGCATCACCAGCGCCGAGTCGCCGCGGCGGGCGAACACCTCGGCCATCACCGGCGCCATCCGCTGGTCGAAGCAGCCGACCGCCGCCGCGCGGGGCCGGGCCGGGTTGGTCAGCGGGCCCAGCACGTTGAAGAACGTCGGGTGGCCCAGCTCGCGCCGGGTCACGGCCGCGTGCCGCATGCCGGGGTGGTAGCGGGCGGCGAAGCAGAAGCCGATCCCGGCCTCGGAGACCGTGCGGGCCACCCCCGCCGGTCCCAGGTCCAGCGGGATGCCGAAGAACTCCAGCAGGTCGGCGGTGCCGCACGCGGACGAGGCCGCCCGGTTGCCGTGCTTGACGACCTTGACCCCGGCCGCCGCCGTGATGATCGCGGCCATGGTGGAGATGTTGACCGTGTGGGCCCGGTCGCCGCCGGTGCCGACCACGTCGACGGCGTCCGCCCGGACGTCCTCCGGCAGGTCGACGACCGTGGCGCTGGCCAGCATGGCCTCGACCAGCCCGGCCAGCTCGCCGGGCGTCTCGCCCTTGGCCCGCAGCGCCACCGCGAACCCGGCGACCTGCACCGGCGTGGCGTTGCCGGCCATGATCTCGCCCATGGCCCAGGCGGTGTCCTGCGCCGTCAGCTCCTCGGCGCGCAGCAGCGCGCTCAGCAGGTTCGGCCAGGTCGGTGCTCCCATGCGGGGCACTCCTTCGGGGGGAGATCCGGTCCAGGGGGAGGGGCGGTGGCGTGGTGGGAAGGGGGTCAGCCCAGCTTGCCCATGGTGCCCAGCGGGACCACGCCGTTGCGGCGCCCGCGGAGCATGGCGGCGATGGTCTGACCGGTGGTCACCGGGTCGAGCGGGTGCACCAGGGTGGCGTCGACCTGCGCGAAGGCGGCCAGCCAGCGGTCCGCGGCGCGGGCGATCACCACGCAGGTGGGCGGCGGGGCCGCGTACTCGTCCTTGGTCTGCCGGGCGATGCCCAGGCCGCCGGCCGGGGCCGCCTCGCCGTCGAGGACCATCAGGTCGATCTCGTACGTGTCCAGCAGGATCCGGCACTCCTCCCAGGTGGAGGCGTCGACGAACTCGACGGAGAGGTCGGCGGCGGGGCGGACGCCGATCGCCAGCCGGATCCGGTCGCGGACCGCCGGGTCGTCGCTGTACAGCAGGACGGTGTACTTGTCCGGCTGCGGCTTGCTGTCGTCGCTCATGTGTGACCCCGGTTCCCACGCTCGAAGGTGCCCGCTGATCGTACCGAACCGGCTAGCGGGCGTCCGGCTGTGGTCGTACCGCCGGGGTGGGCTCTGTGATCTTGGTCGCCGCCGCCTGGTCCGCGCCGGCCGGCGCGGCGCCGGCGCGCCGTTCCTCCTCGGCCTCGGCCCGGTCCAGGGCCCGGTCGATCCGCTTGGCCTCGCGCTCGGACTGCTTGATCCACTGCAGCACCAGGATGCCCAGCATCGTGACGCTGACGATCTCGCCGCCGGCCCACAGCACGCCGCCGGCCACCACCTGGTCCTTCCACGGGTCCGACCAGGCCAGGCGCAGGCTCGGGTACCAGTCGCCGCCGAGCAGGGTCCGGCTCTGCATGATGGTCAGGCCCAGCACCGTGTGGAACGGCACGGACAGCACCATGAGCAGCGCCCGGGCCGGGTACGGCCAGCGGTTGGGCAGCGGGTCCAGGCCCAGCAGCGGCCAGAAGAACAGGCAGCCGGTGACGATGAAGTGCACATGGATGAACTCGTGCAGCCAGGCGTGCTCGAGGGTGGCCCGGTAGAGCCCGGTGAAGTAGAGGACGAACGGGTTGGCCACGAAGATCCCGAACGCCACCAGCGGGAACGTCAGCACCCGGGCGACCCGGCTGTGCAGCACCGACAGCAGCACCTTGCGGTTGCCCGCGGGCAGCGTGCGCAGCGCCAGGGTCACCGGCGCGCCCAGGGCCAGGAAGATCGGGCCGACCATGGACAGCACCATGTGTTGCACCATGTGCACACTCAGTAGGCTGGTGTCGTACGCCTCCAGGCCGGTCACCGTGACCGCGGCGATCGAGCCCAGCCCGCCGACCAGGAAGGCGATCGTGCGGCCCCGCGGCCAGTGGTCGCCGCGCTTGCGCAGGCGGTGCACGCCGTAGAGGTAGACGGCGCCGGCGATCACCAGCAACAGGGCGAGCAGGCTGGTCAGCCGGATCTGGGTGAAGATCTCGGCGACGCTGAACGGCGGGGGAGCAGTATCCCCCGAGGCCGCCACGAGCGAGGGCGTTTCGACTGGCTGCACCCTTCGAGGCTAGGCCGCCGCCCGCGGTGAGCGGCGCACGGGTCGCGAACGGATGCCGGAATAGGCCCCCCGCGACATGTTCGAGTGATCGCGGGGCAATAATGAGCCCGTGACAGCGGCAGCCATCGACAAGAGCCGGATCCACTCGCTGACCCGACCCAACATGGTCAGCGTGGGGACCATCGTGTGGCTCTCCAGTGAACTCATGTTCTTCGCGGCCTTGTTCGCCATGTACTTCTCGATCCGTGCCGCTGCGCCTGAGATGTGGGCGGAGCACACCAAAGAGCTCAACATCCCGTACGCCACGGTCTTCACCGTGATCCTCGTGCTCTCCTCGGTCACCTGCCAGCTGGGTGTCTTCGCGGCGGAGAAGGGTGACGTGTTCGCGCTGCGACGCTGGTTCACCCTGACCTTCGTGATGGGTCTGATCTTCGTGCTGGGCCAGGCCAACGAGTACCGCACGCTGGTCGGCGAGGGCGTCAAGCTCAACGGCGACGGCTACGGCTCGATGTTCTACCTGACGACCGGGTTCCACGGTCTGCACGTCACGGGCGGCCTGATCGCCTTCATCGTCTACATGATCCGCACCACTATGGGCCGGTTCACGCCGGCCCAGGCGACCTCGGCGATCGTAGTGTCGTACTACTGGCACTTCGTCGACGTCGTGTGGATCGCGCTGTTCGCCATGATCTATTGGCTGCAGTAGCCGCCCGTCCGTGAGTTTCAAGGTCAAAACCCAGAGGACACAGCCCATGACTTCTGACACCCCCGCCGGCCGGCGTTTCCGGGTGTTCAACCGGCGGCGGTCCGCGCCGAGCCGGGCGCGGCGGCGCCTCGGCGCAGCGGCACGCATGCTCGCCGCGCTCGCGCTGGCCGGAGGCGTCTACACCGCCTTCGCGCCCGGCGCCTTCGCCGAGGACACGCGCCAGCTCTCCGCGTCCGCGCAGGAGGGCAAGGCGCTCTTCGACAACAGCTGCATCACGTGCCACGGCCGTAATGCGGAGGGCGTCGAGGGTCGCGGGCCGAGCCTCATCGGCGTCGGTTCGGCGTCGGTCGAGTTCCAGGTGGGCACCGGCCGCATGCCGATGACCCGCCAGGAGGCCCAGGCCGAGCAGAAGCCGCCGCAGTTCGACAAGGCGCAGGTCAAGCAGATGGGCCAGTACATCCAGGAGCTGGGTGGCGGACCGCAGATCCCGTCCGGCGACCTCACCACCAGCCTCGAGCAGGACCCCAAGGCCCTGGCCGCCGGCGGCGAGCTGTTCCGGATCAACTGCACGTCCTGCCACGGCTTCGGCGGGGCCGGCGGCGCCCTGTCCTCGGGCAAGTACGCACCGAGCCTGCACGGCGCGACCACCGAGCAGATCTACGCGGCCATGCTCACCGGCCCGCAGAACATGCCGGTGTTCGGCGACAACGAGCTCACCCCGGACCAGAAGCGCGAAATCATCACGTACGTGAAGATGCAGCTGCAGGACGACAAGGACCCGGGCGGCCTGTTCAACCTCGGCCGGTACGGTCCGGTCACCGAGGGCCTGGCGATCTTCGTCGTCGGCATCACGATCCTGGTCTTCGCGGCGCTGTGGATTGCGGGGAAGTCATGACCGTTGTGAAGGAGCCGCACGGCGCCCATGGAGCCGGCACCGAGCCGGTCGACGTGAACGACCCCCGGCTGTCGCGCTTCGACATCGTCCGCGAGGGCGCCCGCCGCGACGACATCGAGATCGTCACGTACGAGTCGCAGTTCCAGGGCGTCAACAGCAAGGCCGAGAAGCGCGTCGTGCGCAACATCGCCTTCCTGTTCCTGCTCTCCGGCGCGGCGGCCCTGGTCTTCCTGGTCTTCTACATCGTCTGGCCGTGGGAGTTCAAGCTCGGCGTCGCCCGCAGCGACTACTTCACCCCGATCCTGGGCATCTCGCTCGGCGTGTCCCTGCTGGCGCTGGGCTTCGCGATCCTGTCCTGGGCCAAGAAGCTGCTGCCGCACGAGGTCTCGATCCAGGACCGGCACAACACGCCGTCCAGCGACGAGGACCGGCTGATCACCGGGCAGACCATCGCGTACCTCGGCGAGGAGCTCGGCGTGCAGCGCCGGCCGCTGCTCAAGGGCGCGATCGGCCTCGGCCTGGCCCCGCTCGGCCTGGTCGCGGCGGCGCCGCTCATCGGCGGCCTGATCCAGAACCCGCACAAGGGCGCCGAGCCGATGATGTACCACACCGGCTTCGACCCGGTGCCCAACGGCGGCAAGCCGGTCCGCCTCACCCGCGAGGACGGCACCGGGATCCGGCCCGAGGACGTCAGCGTCGGCGGCCAGATCACGGTGTTCCCGGGCATCCCGCACGGCGCCACCAACCAGTACGCCGACTCGCCGACCCTGCTGATCCACCTGCGGGCCGACGACGCCGCGGCGGCCCGGGCACAGAGCCAGGCCGACCCGATCAACAAGAACTCGATGTGGGGCAACTACATCGCGTACTCCAAGATCTGCACCCACGCCGGCTGCCCCGCCAGCCTGTACGAGCAGCAGACCAACCGGTTGCTCTGCCCGTGCCACCAGTCACAGTTCCTGATCACGGACAATGCGCGCCCGATCTTCGGTCCGGCGAGCCGCCGCCTGCCCCAGTTGCCCATCGAGGTGGACGATGAGGGGTTCTTCGTGGCAGCTTCGGACTACAAGGAAACCATTGGGCCTGACTTCTGGGAGCGGCCATGAGGCGCCGAAAGCTCGATCTAGCGCAGGTCCCTGCCAACGTCGGCAAGGGGCTCGACGACCGTTACAAGGCCGCCACCCCGCTGCGTGGCCTGTTGAACAAGGTTTTCCCGGACCACTGGTCGTTCCTGCTCGGCGAGATCGCGCTCTTCTCGTTCATCGTCCTGCTGCTCACCGGCGTGTTCCTGACCCTCTTCTTCGACCCGTCGATGAAGGAGGTCGCGTACGACGGCGCCTACCCGGCGCTGCGCGGCGCGGAGATGTCCCAGGCCTACGCCTCGTCGCTGGACCTGTCGTTCGAGGTGCGCGGCGGCCTGTTCATGCGCCAGATGCACCACTGGGCGGCGCTGCTGTTCATGGCGTCGATCGTCGTGCACATGGCCCGCGTCTTCTTCACCGGCGCGTTCCGCAAGCCGCGTGAGGCCAACTGGGCCATCGGCGTCGCGCTGTTCCTGCTCGGCTTCCTGGCCGGCTTCACCGGCTACTCGCTGCCGGACGACGGCCTGTCCGGCACCGGCCTGCGCATCGCCTCGGCGATCATGCTGTCGATCCCGGTCGTCGGCTCCTGGGTCTCGGCCTCCATCTTCGGCGGCGAGTTCCCCGGCGAGCTGATCATCGGCCGCTTCTACATCGCGCACGTGCTGCTCATCCCGGGCGGCCTGCTCGCGCTGATCAGCGTGCACCTGGGCCTGGTCTTCGCGCAGAAGCACACCCAGTGGCCCGGCCCCGGCCGGACCAACGACAACGTGGTCGGCGAGCGCATGTTCCCGCGGTACGCGCTCAAGCAGGGCGGCTTCTTCATGGCCGTCTTCGGCGTCATCGCCCTGATGGCCGGCCTGTTCCAGATCAACCCGATCTGGCTGTTCGGTCCGTACCGGGCCTCCGAGGTCTCCTCGGCGAGCCAGCCCGACTGGTACGTCATGTTCATGGACGGCCTGGTCCGCCTCATGCCGGCCTGGCAGATCAACATCCCGATCGGCGACGGCTACGTCATCCCGCCGCTGTTCTGGCCCGCGGTCGTCGGCCTGGGCGCGCTGACCACGATCCCGATGTTCTACCCGTTCATCGAGGCGCGGCGGCTCAAGGACAAGACGTCGCACCACCTGCTGCAGCGCCCCCGCGACAACCCGGAGCGCACCGGCCTGGGCGCCATGGCGTTCACGTTCTTCATCGTGGCCACCCTCTCCGGCGGCAACGACGTCATCGCCGACAAGTTCCACATCAGCCTGAACGCGATGACCTGGGCCGGCCGCATCGGCCTGGTGATCCTGCCGCCGCTGGCGTACTGGCTGGCGGTCCGGATCTGCCTCGGCCTGCAGCAGCACGACCGCGAGGTGCTGGCCCACGGCGTCGAGACCGGCATCATCAAGCGCGCCGCGGACGGCCGGTTCTACGAGGTCCACCAGCCGCTCGGCCCGGTGGACGACCACGGCCACCCGCTGCCGCTGGACTACGCGGGCTGGGTGGTCCCGAAGAAGATGAACCGCCTGGGCGCCCTGGCCCCCGCGGTGAAGGGCTTCTTCTACCCGGTCGAGAAGCCGGCCGAGGCGCCGGTGTCGCCCGGCATGCCGCCGGTGACCGCGCGCGAGGAGCGCGAGGAGATCACCTCCGGTCGGTAGTCGCTCAGCACGAAAGGGGCCCTTCGGGGCCCCTTTTCTGCGTTTGTCCTCGCGGGGTGGGTCATCCCCCCACGCCCGGTCTCGGCGGACCCGGTCTTCGCAGGCGCTCCGAGCCTGTCAGGCGTTCCGGACGGCGAGGTCCCCGACGGATTCGGCGTAGTAGAGCGACTCCGCCAGATGGAAGGCGATCTGCCGCGGCGACCAGGCCGGCTCGTCCCGCCGGTCGAGCTGGGCGGCAGTGAGCGAACGGAGCCGCACATCGAAGACCTGCGCCAGCCGGGTGAGCCGGCTGCGGGCCTCGTCGAGATCGGCGGCGGTGAACGCAGCCAGGTCGGCCGCGGTGGTGGTGGCGGAGGCATGCCAGGCGTCCGGAATCGTCGGCACGCCGGCCACCCGGGCCTCGATCTCGGCCAGGTGGTCGATCAGGCGGTCGGTGACCCGGCGGATGGCCTTGTGCGGGGTGTAGAGGCGGTCGCCGGCGGGGACCGGGACGCCGTCCCAGGAGGGCCAGGTCGCGGCCAGCTCGAGGACGCGGTCGATCATCCCGGTCACGACGTCGGCGGGGTGCCGGGTGTCGGTCTGGGGTGGGTTGGACATGGGGGCTCCCGGGGGCCGCGGCGTCGTTTTGGTGTGCGGCGGGATGGTAGCGGCAGGCTCCGACAATTCCGCGGGGTCGGTTGTGTGGGGTCGGTTGTGTGGGGTCGGTTTTGTGGGGTCGGTCTTGTGGGGGCGGTCTCGCGGGCCGATCCCGCGGGCCCGTCCCCGCGGGTCGGTCGTGCGGGCGGGCTTCGCGGGCCGGCTTGGCGGGCCGGGTGGCTGCCTGGCCTGGGATCTTCCCGCTGGCAGCGGGCGGTGGCTGGCCGGGGGCGGGGTGGGTGGTTGCGCTGGCTCGGGCGGGCGCGTGGTGACATGTGCTCGGACGCGGTTTCCGAGCTGCCGCGCTTGGCTGGCGTCTTGTTGGGGTCGTGGTCGTAGCGCTTTCGCGCCTCGCCCGGTGCCGCGTTGGGTTTGCGTGCGTGGGTGCTCTTTGTGTGGCGGGTTCGCGGGTGGGGTGCTTCCCGGCGGGCGGGGGGGCGTCGGATCGCTTGCGTGGTGCTTCCACGCCCGGCCCGGTGCCGCGCCGAGGCGCCTGCATGGCGCTCCCGCGACTAGCTCACGCCTTCTGCTTGGGGCTTCCGCGCCTGGCCGGCGCCCCTCCGTTACGCGCTTCGTTCTTGCCCAGCGCCGCTCCGCGCCTGCTGCGGATCCGCACGCCCGGCCGTCGGCTCTGCCCTCCCGTACGAGGTCGGACCTTCCCGCCCGGCCAGCATCGGCCTCTCGCCGGGCCGGCTACTCGCCCGGAGCCGGTTGCTCGTCCGAGGCCGGCCGAGCCGGTCGCTCGCGGGCCGTTCGCCCGAGCCGCTTGCTCGCCCGAGCCGGCCGAGCCGGTCGCTCGCGGGCCGCTTGCCCGGCCGGTCGCTCGCCCGAGCCGGTTGCTCGCGGGCCGTTCGCCCGGGGTGCTTGCCCGGCCGGCCGGCCGGTCGCTCGCCCGAGCCGGTCGCTCGCGGGCCGCTTGCACGGGCCGCTTGCCCGGCCGGTCGCCCGCCCGAGCTGGCCGAGCCGGTCGCTCGCGGGCCGCTTGCCCGACCCGCTTGCCCGAGCCGGTCCCGCCCAAGCCGGTCGCTCGCGGGCCGCTTGCCCGAGCCGGTCGCCCGCCCAAGCCGGCCGAGCCCGGCCGCCCGCCCAAGCCGCCCCCAGCGATCGCGCCCCGCCTCAGTCGGCGTCAGGCAGCCCGATCGCGAACGCATCCTCGAGGTCATGCTTCGAATAGGCCCGGAACGCGATATGCGACTCCGTGTTCAGCACCCCGGGAGTCTTGGAGATCCGCCCGGCGATGACCTCCGCGATCTCGTCGAACTGCGCGACCCGGACGATCGCGATCAGGTCCACGTTGCCGGCGACCGAGTAGACCTCGCTCACGCCGGGCAGCGCGGCGAGCGCCTCGGCGACCTCGGGGATCGAGTCGGTGGCGCAGTCGATGTGCACGATCGCGGTGTTCACGCGGTCTCCTCGGCGATGAGGCGGATACGGCAGGGTCGGTTCATGCTATCCACGCCCCGGCCCGTGGTCAGGTGGGGACGGTCAGGTCTTTGCCGGCGCGGATCGCGTCGTGCAGGGTCTCGCCCTCGCGGACTGTCGCCCCCGGCCAGATGACGCACCGGGTGACCGTGCCGTGGACCTCGGCGTGCGCGCCGATCACCGATGCGGTGACCCGGCCGGTGACCGTGGCGGTCGGATCGGTCTCGCCGGCTGCCGCGTGCAGGTTCGCCGTCAGGTAGTCCGCCGGGGTGCCGGTGTCGATGTAGACGCCGTCGTAGGTGACCAGCTCCAGCTCGCCGGCCGCTTCCGCCGGGCGCCAGGCCGTACGGACCAGGTCGGCGGGCTCGTCGGTGAGGTCGCGCACGTACCGCCAGGGCAGCAGGGAGAAGCCGGCGAAGCGTTGACCGCTGAAGCCGCCCTTGGCTCCGGGCGGCAGGGGACGGGTGAGCATCCGTGCCGTCTCGCCGCCCCACCCCTCCAGCAGCGCCGCGATGTCCCGGCCCGGCTCGCGCCGCGGGTCCGCCAGGTAGGCGTCCGCGTTGCCGATCAGCACGCCCCGGCCGTCGATCCAGCCGCGCAGCCGGCCGATGCCGCCAGCGGTGCCCAGCGGGCCGTCCGGCTCCACGGACAGGTGGGCGCGGTCGCCGACGTGGGAGACCACCTGGTCGGCGAGGTACGCCGCGTTGACGGCCACGTCGGACGCTCCGTGCAGGCCGAGGCCGCCGATCCGGGTGAGCGCCCGGTCGAGCAGCGCCACGTTGCCGACCGGGCAGAGCGCCTTGGGCAGCAGCTCCGTCAGGGGCCGCAGCCGCCGGCCCTCGCCCGCGGCCAGGACGACCGCGCAGACCTCGGCGGGGCCGGTCATCGCGTGGGCTGGGTCGCGCGCGGGCCCAGGCCGTAGATGCCCAGCACGACCTCCGTGTTCCGGGTGAGCCGGGGCAGGTCGTCGAGCGGGAACCAGCCGGCCTCCAGCACCTCGCCGCCGTCGACCACCAGCGGATTCGCCGACGCCGGGACCGAGCCCAGGAAGACGGTGTCGACCCAGCCCTTGGGGTGCACGATCGCGTTCGGCACCGCGGGGGTCAGCTCCTCGGGCGCGATGACCACGCCCGACTCCTCCGCCAGCTCGCGGGCCGCGCCCACCGCCGGCGGCTCCGCCTTCTTCAGCAGGCCAGCGGGCAGGCCCCAGCTGCGGCCGGGCGGCTGGCGCAGCAGCAACAGCCGGCCCGGGTCGGGGGCCTCGGCGTCGCGGATGATCGCCACGGCGCCGACGAGGTATTTCGGGACCACCAGGCGGACGATGCGGCGGCGCACGGAGTGCGGCAGCCGGTAGAACGCTTGATAAGCGACGCCGCGGAGCCGCCGGTGGATGTTCACCTCGTCAGGCTATCGGCCGGGTGCGACAGCCTCAGTCCGGGTGGTCGACCAGGGCGATGAGCTGCTCGACCACCTGATCGGGCTCCAGATTGCGCTCGGTGACGGCGACCAGCATGGTCTCCAGGTCGGGATAGCCGAGCTCCTCGCTCAGCCGGCGGAGCGGGACCTCGCTGGCCAGGCCGCGGTCGTGCTTGCGCAGGGTGAGCCCGATCGTGGCGCGGCCCAGCCGGACCTTGTCGGCGATGCTGATGCCGGGGGAGTTCTCCTCGGCGAAGTAGCGGTTGATCTGCATCTGGGCCTGGGTCGACTTCACGAAGCCCAGCCATTCCTTGCGGGGGCCGCGGGGCGCGGCGTGCGGCTCGACCTCGACGTGGCCGTCGGTCTCGGTGAAGATCTCCACCACGTCGCCGTCGCACAGCGGGGAGCTCAGCGGGGCCAGCCGGCCGTTGATGGTCGCGGCCAGGGTCTCGTCGCCCTTGTCGGCGCTGAGCTCGTACGCCAGGTCGACCGGGGTGGAGCCGGCGGGCAGGTCGAACGTGTTGCCGTGGGCGAACACCTGGATCTGGCCCTCGGCGAGGTCGCAGCGCAGCGAGGCGAGGAACTGCCCGGCGTCGGTGGTGTCCTGCTGCCAGTCCAGCACCCGTTTGAGCCAGGTGAGCTGGTCGGCCCCCGGGGCCTCGGCGCCCTCGGGCGACTTGGGGTAGCGGTAGCCGGTGGCCACGCCGTACTCGGCGCAGCGGTGCATGGACACCGTGCGGATCAGCACCTCGACGAGGCGGCCCTCGGGGCCGGTGACCGTGGTGTGCAGGGAACGGTAGAGGTTGTTCTTCGGCGAGGCGATGAAGTCCTTGAACCGGCCGGCGACCGGGCGCCACTGGCCGTGGATCGCGCCGAGCGCGGCGTAACAGTCGGTCTCGGGCCCGTCGACGATCACCGCGATGCGGGGCAGGTCGAGCGGGACGGAGTGGCCGCCGGCGACGGTGTCCTTCCAGATCGAGTAGTAGTGCCGGGGACGGGGCCTGACCTTGGCGTCCACCCGTGACCGGCGCAGCGCGGTCTGTGCCTTGGCCCGCACGTCGTCCAGGTACTCCGACCAGCCGGGACGGTTCTTCACGTGCTCTTCGATGCGGGCGTACGACTCCGGCTCGAGGTGGTAGAGCACCACGTCGTCGAGGTCGCGCTTGAGGGCCTGGATGCCGAGGCGGTCGCAGAGCGGGACCAGCACGTCGAGGGTGGCGGTCGCGATCCGGGCCCGGGAGGCCGGCGAGCGGGCGTCCAGGGTACGCATGTTGTGCAGCCGGTCGGCCAGCTTGATCACCAGCACCCGGACGTCCTTGCCGGCGGCCACGATCATCTTGCGGATCGTCTCGGCCTCGGCGACCTTGCCGTAGAACGCCTTGTCGAACTTGGTCACGCCGTCGACCAGGTGGGCCACCTCGGGGCCGAAGTCGCCCTGCAGCGTCTCCAGCGTGTAACTGGTGTCCTCGACCGTGTCGTGCAGCAGCGCGGCGACCAGGGTGGTCGTGTCCATGCCCAACTCGGCGCAGATCTGCGCGACGGCCAGCGGGTGCGTGATGTACGGATCGCCGCTCTTGCGGAACTGGCCGCGGTGCATGTTCTCCGCGACGGCGTAGCTGCGGCGCAGCACGCCCGCGTCAGCGGAGGGGTGGATGGTGCGGTGGGTGCGGGTGAGGGTCGTGACGGGATCGTCGTCGTTGCCCTGGAAGCTGAGGAACGAGCGCAGCCGGCGCGAAAGTGGGATCTCCCCGGCGGGCGGGGACAGGGCACGTCCAAGGGCGGCGCCGTGGCCGGCGTCGACGTCCACTCGGACACCCCCTCACCGATCGACCGCACGGTCCCGGAACGGTACGCACGGATCCCACCGATTTTCACGGCTTCGTGCGCCGCGTTCCTTACAGCCTAAGCGAGCGAGCGTCATCCGAACGGTCAGTTACCGATGAGCGAACGGACGAGTCTCTTCTCGACGCCGCGGCTTCCGCCCTGGTGAGCAGCGTAGTGAAGCGCGCAGCGCCACGCGCCGGTGACACCCAGTCGCCGGAAGTTTCCACCAGCCGGGTGTCGGGCCGTTCCAGCCAGGCCAGGATCCGCTCGGTCTCCTCGGCGGACGCGGCTGGCACCGGACCGGGTCCTGTCAGGACCGTCTCGGCGGTCGCGCGGGCCAGATCGAGGGTCGGCCGGGGGTGCAGCCGGGGCGGCGAGGTGGCCGCGGCGGCCAGCCGGCCGTGCCGGACCACGACGATCTCCCAGCCGTACGCGTCGTTGCGCCGGGCGGCCACCAGCTCGCCGATGCCGGTGAGGGCGCCGAGGCGTTGCATCCGGACGGTGGCGCGCAGCAGGGCCACCAGGCGGGACCGGATCACCGCCGCCTCCTCGTAGCGCTGCCGCTCGGCCAGCGCCTCGATGCGGTGCAGCAGGGCCTCCACCAGGGGCTCGGGGTCGCCGTAGGTGGCCGTGCGGAACGGCAGGGCGGCCCTGAGGGCGTACTCCTCCGGGGTGATCTCGTGCTCGCAGGGCGCCGGGCACCGGCCCAGCTCGGCCAGGGCGCAGGCCGGCGTGCGGGTCCGGACCGAGAGCTTGTGGGTGCACTGGCGCAGCGGCACGGCGTCGTAGACGCCGGCGGCGGCCAGCTCGGCCGTGCGGCGCGAGGAGAACGGCCCGAGATAGGCCGCGTCGTCGTCGGCCAGCGCCCGGACCACCGACAGGCGCGGATACGCCTCCGCGGTCAGCTTCAGCCAGACCACCCGCTCGGGATACTTCGACCGGCGGTTGTACGGCGGCGCGTGGGCCGCGATGAGCCGCAACTCGCGCACCTCCGCCTCCAGCGAGTGGGCGCACTCCACCGCCTCCACCCGGACCGCCGCGGCGATCATCTCGGACATCCGGGCCCGTTTCTCGCTGGCGGTGAAGTAGCTGCGCACCCGGGTCGCGATGTCGACCGACGTGCCGACGTAGAGCGGGCGCTCGTCGGCCGCGCGGAAGACGTAGACGCCGGGCCCGTGCGGTAGCCCGTCGGCCAGGTGGCGCTTGCGCCGCTGGGTCGGGGTGACCGCCTTGGCGAACTCGATCGCGTCGCCCAGGGTGTGCACCTTGAAGCTGCCCAGCCGCTCGATCAGCCCGTGCAGCACGTCGACCGTGGCCCGGGCGTCGTCCAGCGCCCGGTGGGTGGGCTGGACCGCGGCCCGGAAGAACTGGGCGAGCGTGCCGAGCTTGCGGTTGGGCACCTCGTCCTTGGTCAGCGCCCGGCGGGCCAGCGCGGCGGTGTCGAGCACCCGCAGCTGCGGCCAGGGGTGCCCGTGCCGGGCGCAGGCGGCCTTGAGGAAGCCGACGTCGTAGGGCGCGTTGTGGGCGACCAGGACGGCGCCGCGCAGGAACTCGAGCAGGCTCGGCAGGACCGCCTCGATCGGCGGCGCCGGGGCCAGCATCGCCTCGGTGATGCCGGTCAGCACCGTGATGAACGGCGGGATCCGTTCACCCGGGTTGACCAGGGTGCCGAGCACCCCCAGCTCCTCACCGGCGCGCACCTTGACCGCGCCGATCTCGGTGATGCCGCCGCCGTCCGGCGCCCCGCCGGTCGTCTCCAGGTCGAGGACCACGAAAGTCGTGTCCCGCAGGGACAGCGCCGCCGGGTCGACGGAGCCGTCGGCGCTCAGGAGGGTGTCCAGAGTGCCCTGCACGTATGCCGGTTGTGCCACGACGGGCAATTTAGAGAGGGGGTACGACAAACTCCCGCCCGCACGGGAAAAGATCACTTGCTACCGCAAGCTTTTCCGCTGCCCACGGTGGGAGAATGGAGAAATGTACGCGCCCCCGCCCGCCGGCGACCGCCCCTACGAGGAGGCGGATCGTGGCGCGCAGGGTGCCCGGGAACGGGCCGGCGAGGACGGCGTCACCGAGCCGGACCTGGTTGACGGCGGTGACCCGGAGCTTGATCCGGTCGCCGGGGACGCGGCGGACGATCAGGACGACGACGATCAGGGGCCGGAGCCCACGCTGCCGGAGGCCGTCCGCCAGCGCATCACCGTGCTGGCCGCGGCCGCCATCGCCGGGCTGCCGAACGAGGAGACGCCGGTGGCCCTGCGCCGGGTCGCCCGTTTCGCGCCCAATCGCCGGGCCCGGCTCGGCGGGCCGGCGATCGCCGCCCAGCTCGCCGCCGACCCGCTGTTCCGCCAGCGGATCAGCGGCCGCATCGTCACCGACGCGGGCGACCTCGGCGCCGCCGTGGCGAGCGGGATGGCGCCCGCGGCGGCGGACCCGGTGGAGGTCGCCGCGCTGGCCTACCTGGCCCGCCCGGCGGGCTGGCGCGAGCTGATCGGGGCGGCGGGCGAGTCCGTGCGCGCCGAGGCCGACGTCGCCGCGATCGCCGGTCAGATCCGCGACGCCGAGCAGCGGGCCGCCCGGGCCGAGCACGACCGCGCGGTCGCCCGGGTCGAGGCCGACAAGCTGCGCGACGAGCTGGCCCGGGTCCGCGAGGAGCTCGGCCAGGTGCGCGAGGAGGCCCGCGCCGCGTCCCGCGCCCTGCGCGAGACGCAGGCGGCCCAGAAGCGGACCGCCGACCTGCTGGCCACCGAGAAGGGCCGCGCGGCCAAGGTGACGGCCGATCACGAGGCCGAGGTACGCCGGCTGCGGACCCGTCTCGCCGAGGCCGAGGCGTCGGCCGCCTCGGGCCGGCAGAGCGCCAAGGACGCCCGGGCCGCCGACGAGACCCGCCTCTGGCTGCTGCTCGAGACGATCGGGCAGGCCGCGTCCGGGCTGCGCCGCGAGCTGGCCCTCGGCCCGACCGACAAGCTGCCGGCCGATTTCGTCGCCGACACGGCGGCCGACCGGCCCGGCGCGCTCGAACGCTCGCGCCCGCGGGCCCAGGACACCGACGACCCGGGCCGCCTGGACCAGCTGCTGGCCCTGCCCCGGGCGCACCTGATCGTGGACGGCTACAACGTCACCAAGCGCGGCTTCGCCGAGATGTCGCTGGAGCAGCAGCGCAAGCGCCTGATCACCGGGCTGGGCGGCATCGCCGCGCAGACCGGCGACGAGGTCACCGTGGTCTTCGACGGCGCCGAGCGGGTGCACGGGCTGCCGCCGGCCCCGCGCGGGGTCCGGGTGCTCTTCTCGCACAAGGGCGACACCGCCGACGAGCTCATCCGCCAGCTCGTCCGGGCCGAGCCGGCGGGCCGGCCGCTCGTGGTGATCTCGTCGGACCGGGAGGTCGCGGACGGGGTACGCCGGCACGGCGCGTACCCGATGGGAGCCGACTCACTGCTGCGCCGGCTGGCCCGCTCCTGATTTTTGTCATACCCCCTCCATAGCGTGACTGTCACCGATGGTGGTCGGTCCGCGACAGCTTCCCCCTTCCCCGGGCGCGGGCCGCACCCCCCACGATGCGGAGGAAAAGATGATCATCGACTGCGGGCGCTGCGCCGAGCGGACCGATGAATGCAACGGGTGCCTGGTCAGCACGTTGTACGACACCCCCGACGGCATCGCCGACCTGACCCCCGGCGAGCTGCGGGCGATCGAGACGTTCGAGCTGGCCGGCTTCGAGGTGGAGCTGCTGGAGACCCCGGAGCCGCCGGTCGCCGTCCCGCTCTACCCGCGCCGCCGCCACGTGGCGTGATCAGCTCTCTAGGATGGCCCGATGACTCCCCGCCTGTGGGCGGCGTGTGCGCTCGGCGTGCTCGTGGTGGCGCTGATCGCGTACGCGGCCGTGGTGATCCCGTGGCACCGGCCGCCGGCGCCGCGGGCCGACCAGCTCGACGCCCTGCGCGCGCTCCCCGGTGACCAGGTGCGGCGGGCCAAGGCCTTCCACGCCGAGCTGCGGCCGGGCTCGTACGCCGCGCTCGCGGTCGGGCTGATCGGGGCGCTGGTGCTGGGTCTGACCCCGCTGGGCGCGCGCCTGGTGTCGCTGGCCGGGCGCCCGTTCGGCGACCACTGGATCGCCCAGGCGGTCCTCGGCGGACTCCTGGTCGTGCTGGTCGTCGAGCTGCTCACCCTGCCGTTCGCGGCCTGGCGGCACACCGTCGTGGTGCGCTACGGCATCTCCACCCAGACCTGGGGCGGCTGGGCGGTCGACCTGGCCAAGTCCTACGCGGTCGGCGCGGTTATCGGCGGGCTGGCCCTGCTCGGCTTCTACACCGTCACCCGGCTCGCGCCGCGCTGGTGGTGGGCGTTTGGAGCGGCGGGCGCGGCCGCGCTGGTGGTGCTGCTGTCGTTCGTGCTGCCGGTGCTGGTCGAGCCCATCTTCAACAAGTTCACCCCGATGGCCCAGGGGCCGCTGCGCACCGAGCTGATGAGCCTGGCCGCCCGGGACGGCGTACCGGTGCGCGACGTCCTGGTCGCCGACGCCTCGCGCCGCACCCGGGCCGTGAACGCCTACGTCTCCGGGTTCGGGCCGACCCGGCGGATCGTGGTCTACGACACGATGCTGACCGAGGCGACGCCCGCCGAGGTGGTCTCGGTCACCGCCCACGAGCTCGGCCACGCCAAGCGCGGCGACGTGCTGGTCGGCACGATCATCGGCGCGCTGGGCGCGGCGGCCGCCGTGATCGCGCTCTACCTGCTCGGCTCGCTGGGCTGGCTGCTGCGGCTGGCCGGCACGGAGTCGATGGGCGAGCCGCGCACGATCGCGCTGCTGCTGGCCCTGGTCACCCTGGCCGGCCTGGTCGGCGGCCCGGCCCAGGCGCTGGTGTCGCGGCGCATCGAGGCCCGGGCCGACGCGCACGCCCTCGACCTGACCGGCGACGCGGCGACCTTCGAGGCGATGCAGCGCCGGCTCGGCACCGTCAACCTCTCCGACCCCGACCCGCCGACCTGGGAGTACCTCATGTACGCCTCGCACCCGTCCACCGTGGAACGGATGGCCGCCGCCCGCGCGTACGCCCGCGGGGAGCGCTGATGGCCCGCACCCTGCTGGTCACCAACGACTTCCCGCCCCGGCCGGGCGGCATCCAGCAGTTCGTGCACAACCTGGCCGTCCGCCAGCCCGCCGGTTCGGTGGTGGCCTACGCGTCCACCTGGAAGGGCGCGGCGGCGTTCGACGCCGAGCAGCCGTTCGAGGTGGTCCGCGAGGACACCGGGGTGCTGCTGCCGACCCCGGCGGTCGCCCGGCGGGCCGCCGAGATCGCCCGGGCGCACGGCTGCGACAGCGTCTGGTTCGGCGCGGGTGCGCCGCTCGGCCTGCTCGCGGACGGGCTGCGCCGGCGGGCGGGCGTCGAACGGGCGGTGTCGCTGACCCACGGTCACGAGATCGGCTGGGCGGCCCTGCCCGGCGCCCGCCGGCTGCTGCGCCGCATCGCGCGGGGCAACGACGTGGTCACCTACCTGACGGAGTTCCAGCGGGTCCGGCTCGAGCGGGCCCTGCGCGGGCTGACCACGCTGGAGCGGCTGACGCCGGGGGTGGACGTCGAGGCGTACCACCCGGAGGTGGACGGCTCGCCGGTCCGGGCCCGGTACGGGCTCGCCGGCCGCCCGGTGATCGTGTGCGTGTCCCGCCTGGTGCCGCGCAAGGGGCAGGACATGCTGATCCGCGCGCTGCCGGCGATCCGCCGCCGGGTGCCGGGCGCGGTCCTGCTGATCGTGAGCGGGGGGCCGTACCGCGACAAGCTGCAGGCCCTCGCCCGTGCCGAGGGCGTGGAGTCCGACGTGGTCTTCACCGGCTCGGTCCGCTGGGAGGAGCTGCCGGCCCACTACGCGGCCGGCGACGTGTTCGCGATGCCGTGCCGCACCCGGAGCGCGGGCCTGGACGTGGAGGGCCTCGGCATCGTCTATCTGGAGGCGTCGGCGACGGGCCTGCCGGTGCTGGCCGGCGACTCGGGCGGCGCGCCGGACGCGGTCCGGGACGGGGAGACCGGTTACGTCGTCGGCGGCGCCGACGTGCCGGCGATCGCGGGCCGGCTGACGGAGCTGCTGGCCGATCCGGTCCGGGCCCGGGCGATGGGTGCGGCCGGGCGGGCGTGGGTGGAGAAGGAGTGGCGGTGGGAGACCAAGGCCGCCCGGTTGGACGAGCTGCTGCGGGGCGGCCGGGCGGGATGAGTGAATAGTCACTCCCGGTGGGTGGATAGACGCTTTGCGTGCGGTGGGCGTAGGAACGGCTGAGAGCCCACGGGACGGGAGCCGTCGATGCAGGACGCCATCCGGCAGGAGCGGTCGCAGCAGGACACCGAGTCGGCGGCGCCACCGGCGGGCGGTGGGGAAGGGGTCCGGGAAGACGAAGCCGAGCTGGCGCTGCCGTACTGGCTGACCAGCACCGAGGAGGCCGCCAACACCACGTTCCTGCGGATGTTCCGGCGGTTGCCCCGGCTGCTGCGCGCCGCCTGGGGACTGGCCTGGCGGGCCAGCCGGCGTACAACCGTGGCCGTCGCGGTGCTGCAGCTCGCCGCGGGCGTGGTCAGCGCGGTCGGCATGATCAGCGTGGTCGGCGTCTTCGACGGGCTGCTGCGCGCCGGCCCCACCCCGGAACGCGTGCGGGCCGCCGTACCCTCGTTGCTCCTGCTCGTCGGCTCCGCCGTCGCGCGGGGCCTGCTCAGCTCGGCCGCCGCCGCGGCCAACGGCCGGCTCTCGCCGAAGGTCTCCGAAGCCGCGCAGATGCGGCTGCTGGACCTGACCACCCGCGTCGACCTGTCCACCTTCGACGACCCGGGCTGGCGCGACGCCATGGAACGCGCCCGCGACCGCGGGATCGACGCCGCTCAGCAGCTCGTCGACCGGGCCATCGAGCTGGGCACGAACCTGATCGGCCTGGCCGCCGCGGCCGGGGTGCTGGCGGTGCTGCACCCGGTCCTGCTGCCGCTGCTCGTGCTCGCCGTGGTGCCGATCGGCTGGGCCGCCGTGCGTTCCGGCCGGCTGCGGTACCGGAGGATGCTGCGGCTCATCGCCGTGTGGCGGCGCCAGCGGATGCTCGCCGAGCTGCTCGCCGCCCGGGAACCCGCGCCCGAGCTGCGGGCGTTCACCGTCCGGGCCTATCTGCTGGCCGAGGTGCGGCGGCTGCTCGCCATCTCCACCAACGAGGAGATCCGGATCACCAGCCGGCAGATCCGCACCAACCTGATCGGCACCGCGCTGAGCAGCGTGGCCACCGGACTGACCTACGCCACGCTGCTCTGGCTGCTCTGGACCGGCCGGATGGAGCTGGCCGTCGGCGGCGCCGCCGCGTACGCGATCAGCATGGGGATCGGCAAGCTCACCGAGCTCGCCCACAGCGCCAACCGGGTCTTCGAGCAGGGCCTCTACTTCGCCGACTTCCAGGGGTTCTGCGACCTCTCCGAGGCCCGTACCGAGCCGGCGCCGGGCCGGGCCGCGCCCGCGCTGCTGCGCGAGATCCGCCTGGACGGCGTCACGTTCAGCTACCCGGACGCCGAACGCCCGGCCGTCCGCGACGTCAACATGACCCTGCGGCGCGGCGAGATCATCGCGCTGGTCGGCGAGAACGGCTCCGGCAAGTCCACCCTGGCCGGGCTGCTCGCCGGCCTCTACCGGCCGCAGCGCGGCAGCATCACCTGGGACGACGTGGACCTGTCGGGCTACGACCCGGAAACGGTCCGCGAGCAGGTCGCGGTCGTGATGCAGGAACCCACCCGGTGGCCGCTCTCCGCGCGGACCAACATCACGATCGGACGGTACGACCACAGCGTCGAGACCGACCGCGTGCTGGGCGCGGCCCGGGCCGGCGACGCCCACGAGTTCGTCATGGAACTCGCCCGGCAGTACGACACGCTGCTGTCCCGGCACTTCACCGACGGCGCCGACCTGTCCGGCGGGCAGTGGCAGCGGCTGGCGGTGAGCCGGGCGTTCTACCGCGACGCCCCGCTGCTGATCTGCGACGAGCCGACCGCCAACCTCGACGCCCGGGCCGAGCACGACGTGTACCAGCGGCTGCGGGAACTGGCCGCGGGCCGGACGGTCGTGCTGATCACCCACCGGATGGCGAGCGTGCGGGAGGCGGACCGGATCTTCGTGCTGGACCACGGCGCGGTGGTCGAGGAGGGCGACCACGCGACGCTGATGGCGGCTGGGGGTATCTACGCGCAGATGTTCAATCTGCAGGCCAGCGCGTACCAGGCGGCGTCGTAGGTCACATCGCCGCGGGGCACGGGGCGTGCCAGAGTTGGCGGATGGACAGCACCGGCCTGATCGTCGTCACGGTGGTGCTCGTGCTGGGGACGGTGGCCGGGCTGTGGCGGCGGCGGGTTGATGGACGGCTCCTGTCGGCCGGTGTGCCGGCGGGTGGCGCCGGCCGGCCTGTGGGCGGCGCGGGGTTCGACGGTCCGGCCTCGGGCGGGTCCGCTTCGAGTGGGCCGGCTTCGAGTGGGCCGGCTTCGAGTGGGCCGGCTTCGAGTGGGCCCACTTCGAGGGGGCCGGGCTTGAGTGGGGATCCGAGCGCGGCGGGGCAGCGCATCGAGCCGGACCTGCTCGCGCGGCTCGGCGTCGAGCCCGCGCCGGCCACGCTGCTGCAGTTCTCCTCGGCTTTCTGCGCGCCGTGCCGGGCCGTCCGGCGGGTCAGTGCCGAGGTCGCCGGGCTGCTCCCCGGAGTACGGCACGTCGAGGTGGACGCCGAGAGCCACCTGGACGCCGTCCGCGCGCTGGGCATCTGGCGCACCCCCACGTTGCTGGTGCTGGACTCCACCGGCCGGGTGGTCAAGCGCGCCACCGGCGTACCGGGCAAGGCGCAGCTCATCGCCGTCCTCGGCGATCTGCTCCCGGCCGCCTGACCCGGCCTCGCGGACCGTCCCAGGGTGGTTGAACTGCGAATCCGCACCCGGGCGGCGGTGATGGGACTCACCGTCACGCCGGCCGCGAAGCGTGCGACGCTCACGGCATGCAGCTTGATCCGCGTGGGCCGCGTTTCGCCGCGGTGCTGACCACCGTGGTGCTCGTCGTCGTCCTCGTCACCGGCTGGGGCTGGCTGGCCCTTGTCCAGACCGTCGTCTTCGCGGTCACCGCCGTCGATCCGCGCCGTGGGCCGTACGCCCTGCTCTACCGCTGGGTGGTCGCGCCCCGCCTGGGTCCACCGGCCGAACGGGAGGATGCCGCGCCGGTGCGTTTCGCCCAGTTCGTCGGCTTCGCCGTCCTGGCGGTCGCGTCGGCGGGCTATCTGTCCGGCGTGCCGGTCGTCGGGACGGTGTTCGCCGGGCTGGGGCTGCTGGCCGCGTTCCTCAACGCGGCCTTCGGGCTCTGCCTCGGCTGCGAGGCCTATCTCGCCGCCCGTCGGCTCACCGCCAAGCGCGCCTGAGGCGGCCGGCACCGTCGCCCTGTCGGCTCACCGCCAAGCGCGCCTGAGGCGGCCAGTCAGCGTCGCAGGTGAGTAGAAAACCGCTCTTCGGGCGTGACACCTGTTGCTCGATGAGCCTGAAAATAAGTAGCGCCCGGAAACGCCCAAGATGCGCCTTGGATGCCCGGAAAGACAGATCCGCCCGCCACCCTCAGCGAGAGCGACGGGCGGATGCCGGGAAGAATCAGAACTTGGGAGCGTCCGGGGCCTCGAGCAGACCCAGCCGCAGGGCCGTCATCAGCGCCTGGGCCCGGTTCGCCGCGCCGAGCTTCTCGTAGAGCTTCGAGATGTGGGTCTTGGCCGTGGACTCGCTGACGAACAGCTGCTTGGCGATGCCCGCCACGCTCATGCCGTCGGCCAGCAGGCGCAGCACCTGGCCCTCGCGGGGCGAGAGCTGCGGGCCGGACGGCGCCAGCCGCCGCTTCATCGCCTCGGCGAGGTCGGCCGCGGTGAACGCGCTCGGGGCCGAGGCGGCGTGCCGCGCGGCCGCCACCACCTCGTCCGCCGGGGCCGTCTTGGGCACGAATGCGCTGGCCCCGGCCTCGAGAGCGCCGAACAGCTGGTCGTCGCCGGCGTACATGGTGAGCACCACGATGCCCATGTTGGCGTTGTTCTTGCGCAGCGCGCGGGTGGCCTCGAGGCCGCTGCCGTCGGGCAGCCGCAGGTCCATGATGACGACGTCCGGCTGCAACGCACCGGCCTGCCGGACTGCTTCGGCCGCCGTGGCGGCCTCGCCGACGACCTCGAACTGCCGGTCCCGCTCGAACGCGTGCCGCAGCCCCTTACGAATCAGGTCGTGATCGTCGACGAGCAGCACCTTGGTGCGGGTCGTCGGCATCGGACTGGTCGACATGCTCGGGTTACTCCCCTTCTGGTGCGGAAACGCTATCCCGCACGCTATCGCGCCGAGCCGAAGTTCCGAGCACTACCGCAACGGTTGTCCCGCTGGGGTGTCGTGGCCTGATCTCCAGCCGGCCCCGGATACGTTCCGCCCTCTCGGCCATGATCGCAAGGCCGTAGCGCCCGTCCGGACGATCATCGGCGAAGCCCTTGCCGTCGTCGGTGACCTCGATCTCCGCGTACGGCGGGTCGACCGTGCACGTCACCCACAGGTTGGAGGCGCCGGCGTGTTTGCGGGCGTTGGTGATCGCCTCCTGGGCGATGCGCAGCAGCTCGGCCTCCGTCGCGGCGGGCAGCCGGGCGGTGGACTCGTCGAACGTGAAGTGCACCCGCAGGCCGGCGGAGGTGCCCAGGGTGCGGGCGTACTCGGCGATGGCCGCGGCCAGGCCGCCGTTGCGGTCCACCTCGGAACGCAGCTCGAACAGGCTCAGTCGCAGTTCGGTGATCACCCGGGTCACCTCGCCGCGCAGCGTGCGCAGCTCCTCGGCCGTCTCGTCGGCGCCCTCGGGCAGCGTCGCCTGCGCGTTGTCGATGCCGTAGCCGACCATGACCAGCTCCTGGGCCACGCCGTCGTGGATCTCGCGGGCCAGCCGCTGACGCTCCTCATTGGTCGCCAGCGACCGCACGTCGTCGAAGAGCAGCGCCGCCTCCAACCGCAGCGCGGCCGGCCCGGTCACCTCGGTGACCCGGGCGACGACCGCCGACGGGTACGCGTTCGGCACGTCGGCCTCGAGGATCACCAGGCCGATCGTGCGCACCCCGGCGACCAGGGGCACCACCAGCGACGACGCCTCGCCGCCCTGGTGCGACCGGGCCTGCGAGCGCGACGCGGTCTGCGGCTGCTGCGAGGCCCAGGCGTCGGCGATCGCCGAGTCGGCGTCCAGGGTCACCTCCCAGTCGACCCGCTCGGCGCCGGTCTGCGCGAGCACGACCAGGCGCCCGCCGCCGCTGGCCGACAGCACGGCGGCCCGGTGACCGGGGGCCACCTGGCGCAGCTCCTCCAGCAGGTGCTCGGAGATGCCACCGGGGTCCAGGGTGGCGCCGGGCAGCGACCGGGCGACGCTGCGCAGCTGGGTCAGCAACCGGGTGGCCTCCGCGTACGGCTGCGGTTTGTTCTCCACCGGGGTCATCAGCTGGCGCATGGTGTCGGCGGCGAACGTGATGATCGCGCCGAGCACCAGCCACTGCCCGCACGCGGCGAGATAGCCGGGCTGCAGGATGACCGCGTCGCCGTCGCCGACGAGCACTCCACCGGCCACCATGGCGACGGCCGCGACGCCGAGCAGCGCGGCGCCCTCGGTCGCCCGCCGGCGCAGGCCGGCGCTGAGCAGCGGCACGACGAGGTACGGCAGGATCGCCTCGGCGCCGAAACCGGTCGCGATGGTGCCGGTGGCGTTGGCGGCCGCGGCGACCGACCCGGCGGCCAGCCCGGTGACCGCCGCCTCGGCGAACCGCCCGATCGGCGCGGCGATCGGATGGTCCGGGGCCAGCAGCGCCGGCAGCGCGGCGACCAGCAGCAACGCGATCCAGCGGAGCTGCCCGGGATCCCGGGTGGCGATCAGGGTGAGGGCCGCGACCAGGGCGAGCACGATGAGGCGGGCCGCCACCGCGAGCGGATGGACGCGCGCGGGGACGCTGGCTGAGGCTGGCACGTGACGGATCGTAGCCGTACGGTCGGACAACATCCCATCGGCGACTCGGCCGGTCCGTGCGCGAACGGCCGGAGATCGCCCGAAGGGGACCGGCGCGGGCAGCGGGACCTTCCCGCGACGGGCGGTGCCCGGTGGTCCGGATGGGGGGCCGTACCGGGTAGCCTGCCAGCCATGGCGGACACCTCGACGCAGTCGATCCAGGTCCATGCGCCCCTCGCGCAGGTGGCGGCGGTGATCTGCGATTTCCCGCGCTACCCCGAGTGGGCGGACGCGATGAAACAGGTCGAGGTGCTCGAGGAGTACGAGGACGGTTACGCCGCCCAGGTGCGGTTCGTCATCGACGCCGGGCCGCTGGCCGACGACTACACGCTGGAGTACGCGTACGCGGAGGACCTGTCGCGGATCGAGTGGCACCTGGTCGAGCCGTCGAAGATGCAGCGCGCCCTCAACGGCTCCTATGACCTGGCCGACAACGGCGACGGAACGACCACCGTGACGTACATGCTGGAGGTGGAGCTCTCCATCGGCATGCTCGGCATGTTCCGCCGCAAGGCGGAAAAGATGATCATGGATACGGCGCTGAAGGAGCTCAAGCGCCGCGTGGAGAGCCTCGCCAAGGCGTAGCCGGGCCGGACGGCCGGGGCAGCCCGGCGGCCGCGCGAGCAGGGGAGCAGGACATGGCAGAGCCCATCGGAACGGCACGCCAGGAGGCCGAGCGGCTGCTCGCCACGGTGCTCGCCATGGCGTCCCAGGCGGGCGTGAACATCACCCCGAAGGACCACGGCCCGTCGGCCGGCGGCGACGCGGGTGAGCCGGAGCCGACCGGCGTGGATGCGGATCCCCGGGGCCGGGCCGGCGGCGAGGCGGGTGCCTCGGGGCTGGCCGACATGATTTCCGGCTTCGTGGGTCAGTTCCTGGGCGGCGACCCGGCCGAGCCGGGCGCCGGCTCACGGGGTGACGGACCGGACGGCGGCGCCCGGCCAGGCGGCGATCAGCTCGGCTTCGACTGGCACACCGCCTACGAGCGGCTGCGGGACGCGTCCGTGGGCCTCGGCGGCGCCCGGGCGGGCGGCGGTCAGCCGGGGCGGGACGTGAACGGCGGGCCGGGCGGATGGTCGACCGGCAGCGCGGAGTGCTGCGTGTGTCCGGTCTGCCGGGCGATCGCCGCGGTCCGGAACCCGACCCCGCAGCAGGCGGCGCGCCTGGCCACCGGGGCCGGCGACTTCGCCAGCGGGGTGGCGAGCCTGCTGCGGGCCTTCGCCGCGGTGAGCGGTACGACCGGCACGCCGAACCGGCCCAAGCCGCCGGCGCGACCGACGACGACGCCGGACCAGGCGTGGTCCGCGGCCACCCGCACGACCAGGCCGGCCGAGAGCGCCGCGCCCGAGCGGGAGGTCCGTGAGGGCGACGACCCGTGGACGGCGGCCACGCGTGCGGCCCGGCCGAAACCGATGAAGTCCATGCCGATGCGGGCCGCCGCGCCGCAGAACCCGACGGCCGCCGAGCAGGCCGGGGCCCGGACCGACGCGCTCCCGGGGGCCACGGCGGAGCAGGCGGGGGATGGGGCCGGCGCGAGGCCGGGGGCTTCGCGGAGCCCGGCGGGAGACCCCTGGGCGGCGGCGACCCGCGCGCCCAAGCGACCCACCGCCCCACGAACGGCGGACCCGGCCGCAGCCGCCGGGCCCACCCCCGCGGGCGAGACGGACCGTTCCGCATCCGCCGGGGCCGCCCTTACGCAAGAGGCCGCATCCGCGGGACCCACCACCCCGGTCGCCACCCGTGAATCCGCCCGACCGCCCACCGACCGCGCGGAGAGCACCCACCCCGACCAGGGCGGGAACGCCGCTGCTGCGGTTGGGCGAGCCGGTGCGCGTACCGGAGAAGGTGAGGCCGGTGGCAACCGGGTGACGGGGACCACCGACGTCTGGGCGGCGGCAACCGCCGCAAATAACGACACGGCCGGTGATACCGGCGTGGCGGATACGCCCAGCGTGGATCATGATGTTCCGGGCACTGCGCCGGCCGCTTCGGCGGCCGAGGACCGTGGTGCCGGGCCGGGCGACGGAGCCCGGGCCGGCGACCCGGTGTGACACAACAGAGGGGACGGGCAGCGTGACGCTGACCATCGGAGTCGACGTCGGTGGGACGAAGGTGGCCGGCGGGGTGGTGGACGATCTCGGCGTGGTGCTCGCCCAGACCCGGCGGGAGACGCCGGCGGACGATCCGGCCGGCACCCGGGACACCATCGTCGCCGTGGCCGCCGAGCTGGCCGCCGCCTATCCCGAGGCCAAGGCGATCGGGATCGGCGCCGCCGCGTGGATCGACGCGGCCGGGGCGACCGTGCTGTTCGCGCCCAACCTGGCCTGGCGGGACGAGCCGGTGCGGGACCACGTCGCCAAGGCCGTCGGGCTGCCCACCGTGCTGGAGAACGACGCCAACGTGGCCGCCTGGGCCGAGTTCCGGTACGGCGCCGCGCGGCACGCCGACGACTCCATGGTGATGATCACCGTGGGCACCGGGATCGGCGGCGGCATCGTGATCAACGGCGGGTTGTGGCGGGGCGCCAACGGCATCGCCGGCGAGCTCGGGCACATCCAGTCGGTCAACGACGGGCACCCCTGCGGGTGCGGGCGGCTCGGCTGCCTGGAGCAGTACGCCAGCGGCAACGCCCTGGTCCGGTTCGCGCAGGCCGGCGCGCGCCAGGAGCCCGACCGGGCGGCGCAGCTGCTGGATCTCGCCGGGGGCGACCCCGCGGCGATCAGCGGCCGGATGATCACCGAGGCCGCGCGGGGCGGGGACAGCGTGGCCCGGGACGCGTTCGCGCAGATCGGCTACTGGCTGGGGGTCGCGATGGCCGACCTGGCCCAGGTCTTCGACCCGCAGGTGCTGGTGGTCGGCGGGGGCGTGATCGACGCCGGGGAGCTGCTGATGGGACCCACCGAACGGACGTACCGGGATCAATTGGCACAGCGTGGCCGGTTTCCGGTCGCGGAGATCCGGGCAGCAGAGACCGGCAACACGGCCGGGGTGCTCGGTGCGGCTGATCTCGCCCGACGTATCTGACCAGCGACGAGGAGAACGCGTGTCCGGGGTCCCGCTGCGGGTGTTGAGCTACAACGTGCACGGCTTGCGTGACGACCGGGCGGCATTGACCGGGCTGGTCCGCGACCTCGCCCCGGACGTCGTGGTGGTGCAGGAGGCGCCGCGCCGGTTCCGGTGGCGGCAGAAGTGCGCGTCCCTGGCCGACGACTTCGGACTGGTGGTGGCGGCCGGCGGGCTGCCCTCCCTGGGCAATCTGCTGCTGGTCAGCCTGCGGGTACGCGTGCACGAGCAGTGGTGCCTGCGCTATCCGCTGACGCCCGGCCGGCACCTGCGCGGCGCCGCGTTCGCCCGCTGCTCGGTGCGCGGCGCCCGGTTCACCGTCTCCGGGTCGCACCTGGCCACCGACGCCGGGGAACGGCCGGACCAGGCGGCCCGCTGGAAGGAAGCGCTGGCGGCGGTCGAGGGTCCACTGATCGCCGCGGGGGACCTCAACGAGGGGCCGGGCGGGGGCGCCTGGCGTACGGTCGCCGACGGCCTGACCGACACCGCCGGCGCCGTCTCGCCCGCGCTCACCTTCCCGGCCACCCTGCCCCGGCTGCGCCTGGACGGGCTCTTCGTCTCGCCCGACATCGCGGTCGAGCGGTACGAGGTCGTGGAGACCGACCAGGCCCGCCGGGCGAGCGACCACCTGCCCGTTCTCGCGGAGCTGTCCCTGCCTTCCGAGTGAGTCTCACTTCTGCGATCATCTCCGGGTGCCCGACACCCCTGACATCGCGGACCGGCACGACGCGGTCTGCGTGATCGGCGCCGGCGGCAGCGGCCTGGCCGCCATCAAGAACCTGCGGGAGCAGGGCTTCGCCGTCGACTGCTACGAACGCGAGACCTCCGTCGGCGGCGCCTGGAACTGGCGGCACGACCGCAGCCCGGTGTACGCCTCCACGCACCTGATCTCGTCGCGCCCGCTCACCGAGTTCCCCGACTTCCCGATGCCCGACGACTGGCCGGACTACCCGCACCACAGCAAGCTGCTGAGCTACCTGGAGCGCTACGCGCAGCACTTCGGGCTGGGCGACAGCATCTGGTTCGGCACCGAGGTCGTGGCCGTGTCGCCGGTCGGCGACGGCCGGTGGGACGTCACCACGCGCAGCACCGGCGGCGGCGCCGAGCGGGTCCAGCGGTACGCGGCCGTCGTGGTCGCCAACGGGCACAACTGGTTCCCCAAGCCGCTGCCGGTGGACACGGCGAAGTACCGCGGGCAGGTGATCCACGCGTCGGCGTACAAGGACCCGGCGCAGTTGCGCGGGCGCAAGGTGCTGGTGGTCGGCGGCGGCAACACCGGCTGCGACATCGCGGTCGAGGCGGCGCAGCAGGCGAGCACGGTGTGGCACTCGACCCGGCGCGGCTACTGGTACGCCCCCAAGTACGTCTTCGGCCGCCCCGCCGACCAGGTCAACGACAAGATGCTCCAGCTGCGCCTGCCGCTGCGGCTGCGCCAGTGGATCTTCCGGCGCACGCTGCGGCTCACCGTCGGCGACCTCACCCGGTACGGCCTGCCCGCGCCCGACCACCGCCCGTACGAGAGCCACCCGGTGGTCAACAGCCAGCTCGTCTACTACCTGGGCCACGGCCGGATCACGCCGGTGCCGGACGTGACCCGCCTGGAGGGCACGGTGGTGGAGCTGGCCGACGGCCGGCGGGTCGAGCCCGACCTGGTCATCACGGCGACCGGCTACCTGCCCCGGTTCGAGTTCCTCGCCCCCGAGCTGCTCGACATCGACGCGGACGGCAAGCCGGACCTGCACCTGCACGCGTTCGCCCGCAAGCACCCGACGCTCGCGGTGATCGGGCTGGTGCAGGCCGACGCCGGGCTGTTCCCGCTCGCCCACTGGCAGAGCGTCGCGGTGGCCCGCTGGCTGCGGCTGCGGCTGAGCGATCCGGTACGCGCGGCCGCGGTGCAGCAGCGGGAGTCGGCGCGGCCGCTGCGGTCGTGGACCCGGCTGCGCGTGGTGCCGTCCTCGCGGCACTGGTTCGAGGTCAGCCACACGCACTATCTGCGTACCCTCGAGGATCTTCTGCACCAGATGGAGCCCGCATGAGGGCGAGTTCGCAGGTTCTGCGGTTCGCGGACTGGACGTCGCCGGTGCCGCCGGTCGCCCGGGAGGTGCTCAGCGCCGTGCCGGAGCCGGCCGGCGACCAGCCACCCGTGCTGTTCGTGCCCGGGCTGGGGCACGGGGCGTGGGCGTTCGCCGAGCACTGGCTGGGCCACACCGCGGCGCGGGGCTTCGCGGCGTACTCGGTGAGCCCGCGGGCGGACGGGTCGCTGCGGGCCTACGTGCACGACGTGGTCCAGGTCGCGGCGTCGCTGCCGCGGCAGGCCGTGCTGCTGGGCCACGGCGCGGGCGCGCTCGTGGTGGCGCATGCGCTCGCGCGGTATCCGGCCCGGGCCGCGGTGCTGGCCTCGCCGGTGCCGGAGGGCTGGTCCGCGCTGGGCGCGGCGCTGCGGACCAACCCGTTCGGCACGCTGCCCGCTCTTTTCGGCGCCGCGCCCCGGCTGAGCCGCAGGCAGCTGTTCGGCGCCGGGCAGGCGGCCGCCGCCGCCCATCACGCCCGGCTGGTGCCCACCCCGGCCCGCGTCTACCGGCAGGTGCTGTTCGCGACGCCGCCGGCCGCGCCGGTCGGTGACCCGCCGGTGCTGGTGGTGGGCAGCCCGGACGACCGGGTGGTGCCGCGCAAGGCGCTCGACCGTACGGCGGCCCGGCACGGCGGCGCGCCGCTGCTGTTCCCCGGCATGGCCCACGACCTGATGCTGGACGAGAGCTGGCCGGAGCCGATCGACGCCATTCTGGACTGGCTCACCAAGGAGCTGGCGGCCTGACCGGTCACCGGGCCGTGGCGTAGGCCGCGAACCGGTCGACGAGGCTGCGTGGCGCGTCGGCGTCGAAGCACAGCGTCAGGTTGTCCGCGGCCTCCCGGGCGGCTTGCGCGCTGCGCGGGAAGAGCGCCTGCTCGTAGGCGGTGAGCGCGGCCTCGATGGCGCCGGGGTGCGCGGCGATGGCCTCGCCGAGCTCGGCGCCGTCGAGCATGGCCAGGTTGGCCCCCTCGCCGGCGAACGGCGACATGAGGTGCGCGGCGTCGCCGAGCAGGGTCACGCCGGGCACCCGGGCCCAGCGGTGCTCGATCGGCAGGGCGTGGATCGCCCGGGGGACCAGCGGGCCGTCGGCCTCGGTGATCAGGGCCCGCAGCTCGGGCGCCCAGCCGGCGAACTGTTCCAGCAGGGCGGCCCGGGCCCGGTCGGGGTCGGCGAAGTCGACGGTGGAGAGCCATTCCGCGGGCGTGGTGAGCGCGGCGTAGACGTGCAGGCTGCCGTCGGTCTCGCGGTGGGCCAGGAAGCCCCGGCCGGCGCTCAGCGCGAACAGCATGCCGGCCCCGACCACCGCGGCCGGCCCGGGGTGCCGGGCGTCGGCGTCGTGCAGGTCGATCTCGACGAACGACACCCCGGCGTACGCCGGGCGGGCCCCGGAGACCAGCGGCCGGATCCGCGACCAGGCGCCGTCCGCGCCGACCAGCACGTCGGTGGCGACCGTGGTGCCGTCGGCCAGGCGCAGCTGGTGCGGCTCGGCGCCGGTGACCTTGCTGCCCCACCGGATCGTGCCGTCCGGCAGCGAGTCCAGCAGCATCCGGCGCAGCTGTCCACGGTCGACCTCGGGGCGGGCGCCGTCGCCGTCGTCGGTCTCGGCGAAGTGCAGGCGGTTGTGCTGGTCCAGGACCCGGGTGGCCTCCCCGCCGGGGTGGATGATCGACCGGAACTCGGCGGTCAGGCCGGCCTTCTCCAGGGCCACCTGGCCGTTCTCGGCGTGGATGTCCAGCATGCCGCCCTGGGTGCGGGCGGCCGGGGACTCGTCGAGCTCGTAGACGGTGGCGGGGATGCCGTGCCGGTGCAGGACGCGGGCGAGGACGAGCCCGCCGAGTCCCGCGCCGACGATGGAGATGGTGGGAGTGGTCATGACGTTCCTCCTGGAAAACTAGTTCGTGACGAACGCGTTCGTCCTGGGCATGCGGGGGTGAGGGTGTGCGGAGCGGGGGATCAGGAGCCGGGTGCGGTGGTGCTCAGGCCCTGGATGATCGAGGCGAAGGCCCAGCGCGTCCGCTGCTCGCCGGTGCCGGAGAACAGCTCGTCGCGGGCCCGCCCGACGTGCGGATGGGCCCCCGGGTCGGCCGCCCGGACGGCGGCCGCGAGGTCCTCCTCCTCGTCCGCGGCGTCCACCGCCTCCCGGCGGCTGCCCTGCTCGGCGGCCGTCGCGGTGGCGTGCTGCAGCAGCAGGTCGACACCCCAGGCGGCCTGCCGCACCGGTACGCCCCCGGCGTGCAGCAGTCCCAGGATCGTGTCGATGAGCCGCAGGTACCGGGGTCCCGACGGGCGCAGGGTGAGCACCGAGCGGGCCAGGCTGGGGTAGCCGTACAGCAGGACGGTGTACGCGTACAGCAGGTCGATCAGCTCGTCCCGCCACCGGCCGGCCGTGGGTTCGCCGGGCCGGGGCAGGCCGGCGAGCAGCTCGTCGAGCAGGGCGCCGTGCAGCTCGGCGGTGTTGCGGACGTACACGTACAGCGAGGCGGGGCCGGTGTCGAGCTCGGCGGCCAGCCGGCGCATCGTGACCCGCTCCAGGCCCTCCTCCCGCATGATCGCCGACGCGACGGCCACCAGGCCCTCGCGGCTCAGCGGGGCCTTGGCCGGACGGTCACGGCGGCTGACGGGGACGCGGCGCGGGCTCATAACGCGATCGTAGCGAACATGTTCGTCAGGCGCCAGCGCCGGCCTACCGGAGCAGGCCGGCCGCCAGCCGCCCGGTGTGGTCCAGGGCGGTCAGGTACGCCCGGGCCCAGGCCAGGATGTCGTGACCGGACAGGTGCTCCCGCATCGCCCGCATCCGGCGCCGCAGGTCGGCCGGCTCGGCCCCCATCGCGCTCAGCAGCGTCGCCTTGAGCCCGTCCACGTCGTGCGGGTTGACCAGGAAGGCGTGCTCGAACTCGGCGGCCGCCCCGGCGAACTCGCTGAGCACCAGCGCGCCCGTGCCGTCGGCGCGGGCGGCCACGTACTCCTTGGCGACCAGGTTCATGCCGTCGCGCAGCGGCGTGACCACCATGAGATCGGCGGTCAGGTACAGCGCGGCCAGGTCGGCCCGGTCGAACGGCTGGTTCAGGTAGTGGATGGCCGGCTCGCCGACCCTTCCGTACTCGCCGTTGATCCGCCCGACCTCGCCCTCGATCCGGTCCCGCAGCACCCGGTAGCTGTCCACGCGTTCCCGGCTCGGCACGGCCACCTGCACCATGACGGTGTCGCGCACCTTGACCCGGCCGTCCCGCAACAACTCGCTGTACGCGGTCAGCCGGTGCTCGATGCCCTTGGTGTAGTCCAGCCGGTCGACGCTGAGCAGCACCCGCCGCGGCTGACCCAGGTCGGCGCGCATCTTCGCGGCCCGCTTGACGACGTCGGGCCGGGCGGCCAGCGCCGCCATCTCGCTGACGTCGATCGAGACCGGGAACGCGCCGGTACGCACCACCCGGCCGTCCAGGGTGATCTGGTCGTCGGTGGCCTGCGCGCCCAGCAGCTTGGTGGCGAGCTGGGCGACGTTGTGCGCGGCCTGCGGGCGCTGGAGGCCGACCAGGTCCGCGCCGAGCATCCCGGTCAGCAGCTCGGTGCGGCGGGGGAGCTGCATGAACAGCTCGGGCGGGGGGAACGGCACGTGCAGGAAGAACCCGATGAGGACGTCCGGCCGCAGCTCGCGCAGCAGCCCGGGGACCAGCTGCAGGTGGTAGTCCTGGACCCAGATCGCCGCGCCGGGCTCGGCGACCTCGGCGGCGGCCTCGGCGAACCGCCGGTTGACGTCCCGGTACGTCTGGAACCAGTCGCGGTGGAACACGGGCTGCTCGACGGCGTCGTGGTACAGCGGCCAGAGGGTGGAGTTGGCGAAGCCCTCGTAGTAGCCGCGCAGCTCCTTCTCGGACAGTGCGATCGGGCGGATCCGCAGGGTGCCGATGTCGGGCAGGACGGGCGCGCTGTCGATGCCGCCGTTCCAGCCGATCCAGGTGGCCGGCGTCTGCTGCAGGATCGCGTGCAGGGCGCTGGCCAGGCCGCCGGGGCTGCGCCGCCACTCGCAGGCGCCGTCCGGGGCGGCGCTGTCATCGAGCGGGAGTCGGTTGGCGACGACCACGAGCGAGCTCTGGCGCATCCACGAAAGGTTACGCGATGGCTACCCAGCGAAACAACGTCAGTGATCTATGTCCCTGGCCGGGGCCGGTCAGACCACCGCGCCGTCGTCGAAGTCGTCGTCGTCCTCGCCCGAGCGCAGCCGCCAGACCAGCGTCACCGCGCCGCCCACGATCGCCGTGAACCCGATCAGCGTCACGAAGTCGCGCTCGATCGGCAACAGCCGTGGGAACAGGAACAGCACGAAGCCGAGCACCACGCCGAGCACGCCGGCGATCGCGTACTTGGAGATGTGCGGCAGCGGGGGCGGCGGTGGCGGGGTGTAGCGCTCGTCGTCCTCGCCGTCGCCGGTGTCCTCCGTACCGGTGCCGAACGTGTCCAGGCCGTCCAGCAGGGACGGCTCGTCGGTGCGGCGGCGGTTGAGCGAGACGCCCGAGAAGTCGGCGGCCGACGGCAGCTTGCCGCCCGGCTGGCGCGGCTGCTCCGGCGGGTCGCTGGGCGGGGGGTCCGGCGCGCGGGTCGGATCCACCCCCTCGGCGGCTGGCCACGGCGGTGCGGTCGGGTCCACCGGGGCGTGGAAACCGGCGACGATCTTGGCCCACTCGGCGTCCACGGTGCTCTGATCGGTGCGGGCCTCGGGCCGGGGCGCGGCCGGGGTCGGCCCGGCGCCGCCGGTCAGCTTGTGCAGGTGCTCGCGGGCGATGGCCAGGTGGGTGCGGTCGACGTACAGCCGGTCGGTGGGCCGGGCCGGGAAGGTCGTGGCGCGCAGGATCGGGTTGAGGTCGGCCGACGGCTGCAGGTACGCGGCGATGCCGCCGGCGGCCAGCACGTCCAGGAGGTGTTCACCGACGCGCGGATCCACGTCGCCCGCGGCCGCGTAGTCGGCCGCGTCGAGCCCGTTGTCCCGCCGCCCGCGGCGGGCGCCACCCGCTGACACCCTGCTCACTCCTCGCTGCGCGCTTGTGGCGCGCTGTGCCCGCCTCGTCCGGCGGATCCGGTCCCCGGGCGGCTCGCGCCCGGTCGACCGTGCCTTGAATGGTGACACGTGACATGCCGGTTCCGGGAGTGCGTTGTGGCGTGCCGCTCCTGCTTCGTACGCTTTCGCTTGCCGCACGACCGTGGCGCGCGGGAAGGGACACCGGTGTTCTACTGGCTGCTCAAGTACGTCGTGCTGGGACCTGTCCTGAAATGCCTCTTCCGCCCCGATGTGGAGGGGCTGGAGAACATTCCCCGTACCGGGCCGGTGATCCTGGCCTGCAATCACCTCTCCTTCTCCGACTCGATCTTCACACCGCTGATGGTGAAGCGGAGAGTGACGTTCGTCGCCAAAGCGGAGTACTTCACCGGGAAGGGGATCAAAGGCTGGCTCATGCGACAGTTCTTCGTCGGCACGGGGACGATCCCGGTGGACCGTTCGGGCGGCAAGGCGGCCCGGGCGGCCCTGGACACCCAGCTGCGGGTGCTGCGCGCCGGGGGCATCGCGGGCATCTACCCGGAGGGCACCCGGTCGCCGGACGGCCGGCTCTACCGCGGCAAGACCGGGGTGGCCCGGCTGGCCCTGGAGAGCGGCGCGCCGGTCGTGCCGGTCGCGCTGCTCAACACCGACGAGATCCAGCCGACCGGCCGGCTGATCCCCACGATCAAGCGGGTCCGCATCCGCTTCGGGACCCCGCTCGACTTCTCCCGGTACGCGGGCAGCGTCGGCGACCGCTTCGTCGAGCGCGCGGTCACCGACGAGATCATGTACGAGCTGATGACGCTGACCGGCCGCCCCTACGTGGACGTCTACGCCGCCAGTCTCAAGACCGCGATCGTGGCCCCGACCCCCCAGAGCCGGACTGCGCCCGTCGGTGTCGAGGGCGCCGAAAAAGGCTAGGCGACCTTTCTAGCGGTCGGCCATCCCGGCGCGGCGGCGGAGGGCCGCGACGTCCGTGACCACGATGCGGCGCCCCTCGGTGCGCAGCCAGCCGCGGCTGGCGAAGGAGCCGATCGCCTGGTTGACGCTCTGCCGGGAGCCGCCGGCCATCTCCGCGAGCTGGCTCTGGTTGAGCTCGATGGTGATCATCGGCGCCTGGCTCTCGCCGGCCAGCCGGACTAGGGTCTTGGCCACCCGGCCGGGCAGGTCGAGGAAGACGTGGTCGGCGTTCTGCTCGGTGAGCCGGCGGATCAGCGCGCCCACCGAGCGCATCACCGCGTCCAGGATGCGCGGGTTGGAGTGCACCAGGTCGATGAACGCGACCCGGGACAGGGCGAGCGCCTGGCTGTCCTCGATCGCCTCCGCGGACGCCGAGCGGGTCAGCGCGTCCAGCAGGGACACCTCGCCGAGCACGTCGGGCGGGCGGACCACGGTGAGCACGGCGCGCTCGCCGGTCGGGGCGGTGCGGAAGACCGCGATGGCGCCGCGGCGCAGGATGATCAGCGAGTCGCCGGGGTCGTGCTCGACGAAGAGGATCTGACCTTTGCGGTAGGTGCGCGGCACGGCGGCCGCGATGACCCGCTGACGGACGTCCGGCTCCAGCCCGGCGAACATCTCCACGCCGGTCAGCGCGTCTCCCTGCTCTGCCAGTCGATGATCCACGGTCAGTCCCTCCCCGATCGGGACCCCCGTGGACACAGTTGTCCGGCGCCGGCCCCACGACGCGAACGATCACTCTTAGCATGAAGAGCGCTGTCCACGCCATTTGATACATCCAGCAGACGCTTACGATCATCCCGCGCGAGTAGCTATCTGTACACCCTTCAATCGCCCCGCGTGACCATCGCCCACGGTGTCCGTCGTCATTACGGTAGGTACCGGGATAATCGCCGCCGTGCCGGATGACGACCTGCTTCGATCGACTCTGCGCGACCAGTGGCACCTCGTGCCCGCCGAGATCACGGCGCTGCCCGGGGGCCTGCTCTCGCACGGGTGGGACGTGACCGCGGGCGGCGAACGCTTCGTGGCCCGCCTGGCCGACCCCGCCGCGCGCCAGCCCGTCGAGGCGGGGCTGGCCGCGGCCGAACACCTGCGCGGGACCGGCATCGAGGCGGGCCAGCCGGTCCGTACCCTGGCCGGTGGTCTCACCGCGGAGACCCCGGCGGGCGCGCTGGCCGTGCTGCGCCGCGCGCCCGGCCGTACCCTCGACGGCCGCGACCCGGTCGACCAGCAGTTCTGGGGCGACCGGCTGGGCGCGGTGCACCGCCGGCTGCAAGGCTTCCACCACCCGGGCCTGCGCCGCTGGAACCTGCTGGACCCGGAGGCGCCGCACCTGGCCATCGAACGCTGGCTGCGCCCGGCGGTCGCCGAGGCGGTGACGGCGATGACCAGGCTGACGGTCACGGACCGGCTGACCTACGGCGTGCTGCACGGCGACCCGGCGCCGGAGATCTTCCTGGTCGACCCGCAGACCGGCCGCGCGGGCCTGCTCGACTGCGGCGCGAGCGGCACCGGACCGCTGCTCTACGACGTGGCCGCGGCCGTGGTCTACGCGGGCGGCGAGGACACCTCGGCCGAACTGCTGGACGGCTACCTGGCGGCGGGCCCGGTGGCCGAGGACGAACTGCACGCGGCCCTGCCCGTCCTGCTGCGCTTCCGCTGGGCGGTGCAGGCCGACTGGTCGGCGCGGCGGCTGACCCACGGCGAGCAGGAGGGCGCCCGCGAGGCGCTGGAGCTGGCGAGGCGGGCCCTGGCGGAGACCACCGGCACGCCATAGGCAAGGATGTCGGCGATGGCCTACCGGTATTTCTACGACTGCGAATTCATCGAGGACGGGCGCACCGTCGACCTGGTCTCGATCGGCATGGTGGACGAGTTCGGCCGCGAGTTCTACGCGGTCTCCACCCAGTTCGACGACTCCAAGGCCGTGCCCTGGGTCCGCCGCAACGTGCTCGACAAGCTGCCGTCCCCGGCGGACCCCGCGTGGCGCTCCCGCGAGCGCATCCGCGACGACCTGTACGAGTTCATGCGCGAGCCGATCCAGGGGCGCGACGAGCAGATCGAGCTCTGGGCCTGGTACGCGGCGTACGACCACGTGGCGCTGGCGCAGCTGTGGGGGGCGATGCCGGCCCTGCCGCGCGAGATCCCCCGCTTCACCAAGGACCTGCGCCAGAAGTGGGACGACCTGGGCCGCCCGCCCCTGCCGACCGCGGAGGGCCGGCACGACGCCCTGGTCGACGCGAAGCACAACCTGGCCCGGTGGCGGGCCATGGGCGGCTGACCACCCGCCGGTGGGTGTCCGGGTCAGCGGCGGCGGGCCCACTTGAGGTAGGCGACCGGGCCGAGCGGCTGGACGAGGATGCCGAGCCACCAGAGCGCCTTGGGGCCCCGGATCTGGGCGGCCGGGCGGCGGGCCAGGTCGACGGCTGCGGTCGCGGTGAGGATCAGTTCCACGGGTGCCAGGACGAGGGTGCCGATCTGCTGCCAGCGGGGCATTTCGCTGAAGGGGTGCTGGGCCATGTGTTGCCTCCTGGTCGCCTTCTGTCACCTTAGCTAGGTGGGGTCTGGTCGCGTGGAGATCTCACCGTTGGGGTGAGGGGTTGGGTTGTGGTCGCTGCGGGGTGGGGATGGCGGCGGTGACCGTTCTGGGCGGTGGCGGTGCGGGTGATGGTGATGGCCGGTCGGTCGGCTG
>NZ_BOMQ01000100.1 GCF_016862275.1 Actinoplanes nipponensis
ATCTAGTCGAGCAGCTCGATCAGCGTGGACGCGTTGCGCTGGGCGTAGTCGGAGTAGCAGTTGTTCATGAAGACGTGCGTGGTCGCGGCCTCGGCGGCCAGCGCCCGCAGCCTGGGCGCCCACTCGCGCAGCTCGGCCGTGGAGTACTCGTAGCCGAACTTCTCGTGGATGTCCTTGCTGGTCCACTTGTCGCTGTGGCCGTGGAAGCGCACCACCGCCAGGTCGGCGGTGGCGGCCACCACCGGCGGCACCGACGACTTGTGGCCCTGCGGCATGTCGACGCAGACCAGCGGCAGCTCGTGCCGGCGCAGGAACTCCAGCGTCTCCTCGGCGTTGTCGCCGTCGAACCAGGAGGCGTTGCGGAACTCGAAGACCGGCCGCAGCGGCTTGCAGCGCGCCGCCACCTCGCGCAGGTAGTCCTTGTGGTCGCGGCGGATGCCCCACCAGGGCGGGAACTGGAACAGCAGCGCGCCCAGCTTGCCGGCCGCCACGAGCGGGTCCAGCGCGCTCAGGAAGCGGCTCCAGATCTCCTCGTACGCCTGCGGCGGCAGGTCGGCGGGGTAGACGTTCTTCTTGTCCGTCTCCGGCCGCAGGTCCTTGTAGATCGCCGACACCTTGCTGGGGTGCCCGGTCAGCAGGCTGAACGCCTTGATGTTGAAGGTGAAGCCGTCCGGGGTGCGCTGCGCCCACAACGCCGTGGTCTGCTCGGCCGGCGGCCCGTAGTAGGTGGAGTCGACCTCGACGATGGGGAACTGCTTCGCGTAGTACCCCAGCCGCTTCTCCGGGGTGTCCGCGGCCGGCGGATACCACCCGGACGCCAGCAGCGTCTTGTCGGTCCACGAGGCGGTGCCGACGAGGATCTCGCCCATCACGTCAAGGTAGCCCCGATACGGCCGGTCCGCCGCCCGCGTGCGGGCGACGGACCGGATCGAGCCTGGTTCAGCCCGCGCGCCGTTCGCGGTTGGACTTGCAGGCCACGCACGAGGTCGCCGACGGGAAGACGGCGAGCCGCTCCACCGGGATCGGCTTCGAGCAGCCCTCGCAGTTGCCGTACGTGCCGTCCTCCAGGCGCTGCATGGCGTGTTCCGCCTGCGTCCGCCGGTCGAGCAGAGTGCGGATGAGCGACGACGCCGCGTCGCGTTCCGCGGTCTTGGATCCACTGTCCGCCTGGTCGTCGCCGGCGGCGTCGCCGATCTCGACCAGTCGCAGCTTCTGGTTCTCGGCGACGGCTTCCTCGTACTCGGCCGTCAGATCGTCGAACCGGGTGCGCAGCAGCTCCCGGATCTGCTCGATCTCGCCGATCGAGCGCCCCTTGGCGGTGTCGGCACCTTTACCCGTGATGACCGCGCTGTTGACGAGCATGTGCTCCCCCTGCCCTTCCCTCTGCCCCTGCCGGTGGACGTCCCCCGCGCCGGCCCTGGCGTCACACCGTGGAGCCCGCAGATACCCACCGCCGAAGATCCCAAACGGGTCCCTCGCAAAAAAGTAACCGCAGCATAACTGTCAGTGCTCGCTACCGCCACGGACTGCGGGATCCGGCTTTCGCGTCGCAGCTCAGGCGGGGGCATTCACTCCTGTAGGAGGACCAGCGCGGGCCGCCGCGGGTCGTCCAGCCGCACCACGACGTCGGCGAAGGAGGCCGGATCGACCTCCTCGCCGTACCGGTCGAAGGCCTGCAGGGTCCACTGCTGCCCCGGCTCGGTGCGGCGGCGCAGGGCGGCGGGCGTCAGGTGCAGGTGGACGGTGACGTCGAACGGCAACCCGCCGCCGAGCAGCAGCGGCCCGCTCACGATCACCACCGCGTCGCCGGGCAGCTCGGTGTACGGCTCCCGGGTGGCCCGGTCGGCGCCGGCGTCCCAGAGCCGGGTCACGATGCGCCCGCTGCCGCCGGGGCCGGCCGGGTCGAGCACCTCCCGGCGCAGGCCGGCCTCGTCCAGCCAGCCGAGGTAGAACGAGTCGGGGTTGGTCCGGCCGAACTCCAGGCGCACGGACGCGGGCCGGAGGAAGTCGTCGGTGCGGACCCGGACGGCCGGGCGGCCCCGCACCCGCAGCGGATCGACGAGCGCGTCCGCCAGGGCACCGGGATCCGCGGCGGCGGCGCCGTCGACGGCGACCCGCAGCCGCCCGGGCGTCCCGGTGCGGGCCAGCCGGTCGGCGAGCTCCTCGAGCAGGACCTCGGTCGACACCGGACGCACGCGCACCGGAGCCAGTCTAGTCGTGCGGCAGCACCACGATCCGGGCCTCGTCGGCCAGCCGGTAGCCCACGCCGTAGACCGTGGTGATCAGCGGCAGCTGGTTGCCCATCTTGACCCGCAGGCGGCGCACGTGCACGTCGACCGTGCGCTCCCCGGTGTGCTCGTAGCCCCAGACCGCGGTGAGCAGCTGGGTGCGGCTGAACACCCGGCGCGGGTGGTCGGCCAGGAACAGCAGCAGGTCGAACTCGAGCCGGGTCAGCGGCAGCAGCTCGCCGTCGACCAGCACCTGGCGGGACGCGGTCAGCAGCCGCACCTCGACGGTGCCGTCGGCGGGCGGCGGGGCCGCTTCGGCCGGGGGCTGGGCGGCCGGCCCCTCGACGGCCACCGAGCCCTGACCGGCCTCGACCAGCTCGCGCACCGCCTCGATGAGCCGGTGCGCCTGCGGCGGCAGGGTGTCCCCGGTCAGCGGGATGTTGAGCGTGATGGTGAGCGCGGCAGGGGGCGCGGCGGTGGGAGTGACGCGGCGGATCGCGGCCAGCCGGCCCGATCCTTTCGCATGTCGTCCCGTGCGTGCCGCCAGGGCGGTGACCGCCATGAATCCTCCTGCGTCGAAGAATGAAAAGGCCGGGCCCGACAACGGGCACGAAATTAATGCGCGCTTAAACCGCGGTCGATGTTTCCGGCCGCGCGGTTGCCGGGTCAAGGCGGCATCCACACTGTGGGAAACTCGTTCCATAACCGTTGGATGCATCGTGTTTTCCCGCACCGGGAATGCGATTACCCTAACGGCTGGCAACGGTTTGTCGACGAGCGGCAAATGGCGAAAGTTCACGGGTGCGGGATCACGGCCCCACCGGCAGGCGCCAGCCCGGCAGCGAGGGCCAGCGCACCGTCAGGACCACCGTCTCGACGGCGCCGGCCTGCCAGGAGTGGTCCTCGCCGGGTCCCCACACGACATAGTCGCCGGGCTCGCGCAGCAGCACCGTACGGTCGCGCAGCTCGATGTCGAACGCGCCGCGGATCAGCACCAGCAGCGCCGTGCGGACCTCGCCGGTGGCCCAGGCCGCGCGCCGGTCGCCGGGCGGATGCACGCCCCACTTCACCTCGACGTCGGTGCTGTGCAACAGCTCACCCTTGGGCATGAAATGGCCGAGCAGCCAGCCCTGGTTGGCCGCGCCGTCCGGACCGGCCCGGCCCACGTAGACCCCGTCGGTCACCGCTCACCCCCGGATAATGTGCGCCAGACATTAGCACCGTAGGCTGGTCGGCATGCCCGAGGAATGGGATGCCGAAACGATCGCGTTCGCGCACCGGATGTTCGACCTGGCGCGGTCGGGGTCCACCGAGGAGCTGGCCGGGCAACTCTCCGGAGGGCTGCCGGCCAACCTGACCAACGACAAGGGCGACACGCTGCTGATCCTGGCGGCGTACCACAACCACCCGCACACCGTCGCCGCGCTGCTCGAGCACGGCGCCGACCCGGGGCGGGTCAACGACCGGGGCCAGACCGCGCTCGCCGCGGCCGTCTTCCGCAAGAACGCCGACAGCGTCCGCACGCTGCTGGCCGCGGGCGCCGACCCGGCGGGCGGCAGCCCCTCGGCGACCGAGACGGCCGCGTTCTTCGACCTGCCGGAGATGGCCGCACTGCTGCGAGGGGAATGACCGTGACGCTCGCCGGTGAGATGCGCAACGCCGCTGCCGCCCTGCTCGCCACCGCGGAGGGGGCGCGCGCCGCGGCCCCGTTCGGCGACGACACCGCACGCCGCTGGATCGAGTACCGGCCCCGGCCCCGGCCCGGCCTCAGCCTGGCCGACCTCGGCGTCACCGCCCGCAAGGCGGCGCACCGGCTGCTCGCCACCGCGCTCAGCCCGCCCGCGTACGCCCAGGCCATGACGGTGCTGGCGCTCGAGGAGATCCTGGACCGGCGGGAGGGGTGGGCCCGCGGCCGGCACAGCGAGGACTACCGGGTGATCGTCTTCGGGTCGCCGGGCGAGGACGCGTGGGGCTGGCGGTTCGAGGGCCACCACCTGTCGGTCAGCATGACCGTGGCCGGCGACCGGGTCTCCCCCGCGCCGGTGTTCCTCGGGGCGAACCCGGCCCGGGTGGACACCGCCGGCCGCACGGTGCTGCGCCCGCTGGCCGTCGAGGAGGACCTCGGCCACGAGCTGCTGCGGTCGCTGCCGGCCGCGGCACGGCGCCGTGTGGTGGTCGCCGACGAGGCCCCGTACGACATCCGCTCGGCCACCGGGCCGGTCAGCACCCGGCTGTCCCCGGCCGGGATCGCCCGCGCCGACCTGCGCCCGGGCGAACGGGCCCTGCTCGACCAGCTCGTCGCGGTCCACCTGGGCCGGCTGCCGGACGAGCTGGCCGCCGCGCTCGACCCGGCCGGCGGCGACGTGCACTTCGCCTGGGAGGGCCCGCCCGGCCCCGGCACCCGGCACTACTACCGGATCCAGGCCGACGACCTGCTCATCGAGTTCGACAACACCACCGACGACGGCAACCACGCGCACAGCGTGCTGCGCCGCCCGCACGGCGACTTCGGCGGCGACATCCTCGCCGCCCACCGCGCGGGCGTCCCGCACGCCTGAGCGCGACCCGGCTAGCTGCCCGAGGTGAGGCGGCGGCCGACGGCCGCGATGAGGCGGTCCAGCTCGGAGCCGAACGGGTTGTCGTGCACCAGGTACGTCCAGGTGGCGCTGGGGCGCACGATCTCCGCGTTCTCCGGCTGGTAGCCGTCGCTGAGGTCGAGCTCCTCGAAGGTGGCGATCGTGCGCGCCTCGATCTCGGTGAAGACCTTCTGGAACGCCGGCACCGCGGCCCGGTGGAACTCGTCGAGCGGGTCCAGCTTGCCCAGCGCCCGCAGGTGCACGCCCTCGCGGACCTCGGAGAGCTCGGCCAGGTGCTCGGCCCAGAGCCGGTCCAGGTGGTACAGCGCGATCGAGCGGGCCGCCTCGGACAGCACGTCCTCGTCGGTCTCCTTGGCCTTCTCCGGCGACCGCTCGAGCAGCATGATCGCGGCGACCTCGGAGGTGAGCAGCCGCTCCCGGCGCTGGGCCAGGGCCAGCCGCTGCTCCTCGATCACCACGCTGTAGCGCCAGGTGTTGCGGTGGATCTCGTGGTTGACGCCCTCGGCGACCCGCTGGGCGTGCTCGACCGCGTACTCCACCTGCTCGTCGTGCACGACGCCGTCCATGTCCATCCGCGGCGAGGACGGCAGGATGTCGCCGGCGTGCCGGGTGATCAGGTCGTCCTCGAGGCTGACGAAGAAGACCGAGCCGCCCGGGTCGCCCTGCCGGCCGGCGCGGCCGCGCAGCTGGTCGTCGACGCGGCGGCTGTCGTGCCGGCCGCTGCCGATGACGTACAGGCCGCCCAGCTCGGCCACCTTCTCGGCGTCCTTGCCGTCGCTGCCGCCCAGCCGGATGTCGACGCCCCGGCCGGCCATCTGGGTGGAGACGGTGACCGCGCCCAGCGCGCCGGCCTCGGCGATGATCGCCGCCTCCTCGTCGTCGTTCTTGGCGTTGAGCACGTTGCTCGGCACACCGGCGGCGGCGAGCTGCTTGGCCAGCAGCTCGGAGGCCTTCACGTCGAGGGTGCCGATGAGCACCGGCCGCCCCTTGTCGTGGGCGATCTTGATCTCCTCGACCAGGGCCTCGTCGCGCATGTCGTGCGCGGAGTAGATCCGGTCGGGCTCGTCCTCGCGGATGTTCGGCGTGTTCGACGGGATGACCGCGACCTCGAGCTTGAAGTACTCGCGCAGCTGCTCGCCGACGTGCACCGCGGTGGCGGTCATGCCGCAGACCGTCTCGTACAGCGCGATGTAGGCCTGCACGGTGATGGTGTCGAGGACCTCGCCCTCGGCCGTGGCGCTCAGGCCCTCCTTGGCCTCCACGGCCGCCTGCAGGCCGTCGGGCCAGCGGCGGCGCTGGGCGACCCGGCCGCGCATCTCGTCGATCAGCTCGACCGTGCCGTCGCGGACGATGTAGTCGACGTCGCGGCGCAGCAGGGCCCGGGCGTGCAGCGCCACGTTCACCGCGGACAGGTGCTCGACCTGGTCGTCGGCGTACAGGTCGATGCCCATCTTCTTCTCCAGCGCCTCCAGGCCGGCGTTGGTGAACGCCACGCTGCGGCCGTCCTCGGCCACCTCGTAGTCCTTGCCCGCGCGCAGGTCGCGGACCAGCGCGGCGGCCTCGTGCACCGGGTCGCTCTCGGTGGCGATGCTGCCGGCCAGCACCATCGGCACCCGGGCCTCGTCGATGAGGATGGAGTCGGCCTCGTCGACGATGCAGGTGGCCAGCTTGCGCTGCACCCTGTCCTCGATGTCGGTGACCAGCTGGTCGCGCAGGTAGTCGAAGCCGGCCTCGCTGACCGAGACGTAGGTGACGTCGGCGGCGTAGGCGGCGCGGCGCTCCTCGCGGGTGGAGGTCTCGGTGACCCAGCCGACCGTGAGGCCGAGCAGCCGGTAGACCGGCTCCATCCAGGTGGCGTCGCGGCGGGCCAGGTAGTCGTTGACGGTGAGCACGTGCACCGGGCCGTTGCCCCGGCGCACGTGGCCGTACGCGGCGATGGTCGCGGTCAGCGTCTTGCCCTCACCGGTGGCCATCTCGGCGACCTTGCCGGAGAGCAGCGCCATCGCACCGACCAGCTGCACGTCGTAGGGCCGCTGCTCGAGCGCGCGCCAGGCGGCCTCGCGGCCGACCGCGCAGATCTCGGTGTAGTCCTCGGCCGCGGCGGCGGCCTCGGTCAGCGCCGCGTCGTCGAGCTCGCGCAGCGCCTCCTCACGGGCTTCGATCTCCGGCAGCCGCTTCTCCAGCGGCGCCAGATCGACCGTGGTGCCCGGACGCTGCAGGAACTTACGGAACCGGTTCTTGAACCGCTGCGACACACCCATGGGCGGTTACGGTACTTCACTTTGCTGGGGACTTGGTGCCGACTCCCACCGGTTTCGCCGCGCTCAGGCGACCAGCAACTGGTGGGTCGCGAGCTCGCGGTAGAGCGGGCTGGTCTCCAGCAGCTGCTCGTGCGGGCCGACGGCGACGACCCGGCCGGCCTCCAGCACCACGATCTGGTCGCTGTCGACCACCGTGCTGAGCCGGTGGGCCACCACGATCAGGGTCCGCCGGAGACTGGCGGCCGCGATCGCCTCGCGCAGGGCCGCCTCGTTGCGGGCGTCGAGATTGCTGGTCGGCTCGTCCAGCAGCAGGATCGGGGTGTCGGCCAGCAGGGTCCGGGCGATCGCCAGCCGCTGCCGCTCGCCGCCGGAGAGCAGCACCCCGCCCTCGCCGACCTGCACGTCCAGTCCGTCGGGCGTACGGGTGGCCAGCGCGCCGAGGTTGACCTGCTCCAGGGCGTCCAGCAACCGCCGGTCGTCGGCGCCCGGCGCGGTCAGCAGCAGGTTGTCGCGCAGCGTGCCGGCCAGCACCGGGGCCTCCTGCTCGACGTACCCGAGCCGGGCGCGCAGCGCGTCGCGCGGCAGCTGCCGGATGTCGGCGCCGCCGACCCGGACGGCGCCCGAGGTGGTCTCGTAGAAGCGCTCGATCAGGGCGAGCACGGTCGACTTGCCCGCGCCGGACGGGCCGACCAGCGCGACGCGGCTGCCGGCCGGCACGGTGAAGGAGACGTCGTGCAGCACCGGCGTGCCGTTCGGATAGCCGAAGCTGACGTGCTCCAGGACCACCGCCGGTTCCCCGTCCCGGTCGGGCGCGGCCGGCGCCGGGCGGTCGCCGGCCGTCTCCGACGGCAGGTCCAGGACCTCCTCGATGCGCTGCAGCGCGCCGAGCCCGGTCTGCAGCTGGGTGTACGCGTTGAGCGCCTGCCCCAGCGGCAGCACCAGGAAGAAGAGGAACAGCACGAAGGCCACCAGGTCGCCGACGCTGATCGCCCCCGCCGCGACCCGGGCCCCGCCCACCCCGAGCACCAGCAGGAACGCGCCCTGGGTGGCCGCGGCCGAGGCCGGCCCGATCAGCGCGCGCAGCCGGGCCACCCGCATGCCCGCCTGGTACGCCTCCGTGGCGCTGCGGGTGACGGTCGCGGCCTCGCGCTCCTCGGCGCCGCTGGCCCGGATGGTGCGCGCCGCCGAGATGGCCCGCTCGACCGCCGAGGTCATCTCGCCCAGGCGGGCCTGGGCCTGCTCGGACAGGCCGCGCACCCGGCGGGAGACCGTGATCGCGACGCCCATGCCCACGGCCAGCCCGCACAGGGCGACGGCCAGCAGCAGCGGGTCGAGCACGGCCATGGCGACGGTCGCGCCGATCACCATGACCGTGCCCGTGACGATCTCGAACAGCCCGGAGGTGACCACCGCGCGCAGCAGCGTGGTGTCGGCGCCCACCCGGGAGAGCAGGTCGCCGGTGCGGCGGCGGTCGTACTCCGCGATGGGCAACCGCAGCAGGTGCCGGGCGAGCCGGCGGCGGGTGGTCAGCACCAGCCCCTCGGCGGTGCGCTGGAGCAGGTAGTCCCGCGCGCCGTTGAGCGCCGCGCCGGTCAGCAGCAGGGCGATGAGCAGGGCCACCGCCGCGCCGATCGGCCGGCCCGCGCCGATGCCGTCGAGCACCGAGCGGACCAGGACCGGCTGCACCAGCGCGGCGCCCGCGGTGACCAGGGAGAGGCCACCCACCACGGCCAGCGTGCCGCGATGCTCGCGGAGGTACGGCAGCAGTGCCGGCAGTCCCACCCTCCGCGCGGCCATGGGCCGAGCGTATCCGCGGCCCGCCCGCGCCGGGCTGTGTCGCTCAGCACGCTCTCAGCAGGCCAGCACCGCCTGCAGCTCCTGCCGGCGGCGGGCCGCCAGGTCGTGGAGGAACCCCGGCGCGTCGGCGAACGGCACCACGGCCGAGACCAGGTGCTTGCGGATCAGGTCGCCGTCGGCGCGCAGCAGGTCGATCGTGGCGGCGGAGAGGCGTTCGCGGTCCCAGGTCGCCGCGAGGCCGCGGGGGACCCGGCCGATCTGGGCGCAGCGCAGCCCGAGCCCGTTGTGGTGGAACTCCTCGCCGAGCCGTACCTCTTCCGCTCCGCCCTGGTAGAAGGCCAGGTCGACGACCGTGCCCTGGGGGCGCAGCAGCCGCAGCGCCAGCTGCAGCGCCGAGGCCTGGCCGCGGCACTGGAACACGACGTCGGCGCCGCGGTCGTCGGCGGCGTGCCGCCAGGCGGTCTTGAGCGTCACCGCCGGGTCGCCGTCGTCCGGGTCCAGGGTCTGCAGGCCGAGCGCCTCGGCGACGGCGCGGCGCTGGGCGGTCGGGTCGACCACGACCACGGAGGCGGCGCCGTGGGCCCGGGCGAACAGGGCGGTGAGCAGGCCGACCACTCCGGCGCCGGTGACCACGACCCGGCGTCCGGTCACGCCGTCGCCCAGCCCGCGTACCCCGGTGCCGTGCAGGTCCGCCGCGGCGTGCAGCAGGCCGTTGGCGCAGATCGGTCCCATGTGGGCGACGTAGATGCCCAGCAGCGGGTCGAGGCCGGCGGGCAGCGGCACCACCCGGTCGCGCAGCGGGTCGCCGGTGTAGCCGGTGCGGTGGCCGTAGGTCATCGCGACGACCGTGCCCTCCGCGACGGCCGGGGTGCGGCTCTGCTCGACCCGGGCGACCTCCATGTAGCCGAGCCGGGTGACCGGGAAGGGCTGCTCGACGGGGCCGCCGAACAGGCCGAGCACCGGGTCGAACCCGTGGTGCAGGGCGGGGTTGGTGCCCTTGACGTAGCTCAGCTCGGTGCCGGCCGACACGCCGCTGAACAGCGTCGCCACCCGGAACTGCCCGGCGGCGAGCGGCGCCACCGGCTCCTCGGCGATCTCCAGCCGGCCGGGCGCGGCCACGATGATGTTGCGGTCGGTGACAGTGCTGTCAGGCATTCGGGGCCTCCGCGGTGCGCGGGGTGACGGCGCGGCCGGTGGCCGCGGCCTCGGCGACGGCCAGAGCGACGGCATGGGTACGCAGCGCCTCGGCGTACGGCACCCGGATGTCGTCGCCGTCGCCCCGGACCGCGTCGATGAACGCCCGGTCCACGGCGATGCGCGCGCTCTCCGGGTCGCTGTCGACGGTGCGCGGGCCGTCGGCGTCGCGCACCACCAGCCCGGTCTCGGTCAGCGCGAGGGCCAGCCCGTCGGCGTAGATCTCCAGGCCGGCGCGCTCCTTCCAGCCCAGCACGCAGGTCGCGGCGAGGGTGCCCACCGCGCCGCCGGCGAAGCGCAGGGTCGCGGCGGTGGCGCCGTCCACATCGGCCCCCTCGACCGGTGGCGGCATGCCGTTGCCGACCGCCGTCACCTCGGTGATCTCGCCGGCCAGGTGCCGGGCCAGGTCGAGCACGTGGGCGGCCTGCTCGACGACCGGGCCGCCGGAGCGGTCGCGGTGCGGCCACCAGGCGACCGGGGGCACCTTGTCCAGCCAGGCGCCGCTGACCAGCCGGACCGGACGGTCGGCGAGCAGGGCGCGTGCCTGCTCCACGATGCCGAGATACCGCCAATGGTGACCGACCGCGGTCAATACATTACTCTTCGCAGCGAGGCCGGCGATTTCCAGCGCGGTATCCCAATCAAGGGAAATGGGCTTTTCCACGAAAAGCGGAAGATCCGCCGCTATCACCGCACGCTCGGCGGCGCCGTGGGCAAACGGGGGAACGCACACGTAGGCCGCGTCCAGACCGGCGCCCAGGAGCGCCTCGACATCGGGGTACGCCTGTGCGCCGTGCGCGTCGGCGAGGCTCTGCGCCGCCGCCGCAACGACGTCCGTCACGCCCACCACCTGTACTCCCGGTAGTTCGGACAGCACTCTGGCGTGGCGCTGCGCCACCCCACCCGCGCCGATCATTCCCACTCTCGTACCGGCCATCAGGCCCTCCCCGATCGTCGACAGGCTATTGCGCCCCCGACTTCTCCGACACGACAGAACCGAAACGTCAGGTCTTTCCGCAGCTCCGCGACATCCAGCTGTTACCTCACGTCAAGATTGACAGCCGCCATTGCTGGGAAAGTTGCGCGCTTCGCTGAAGAACTGGGGGGTGTGCCCATGCGGCATGCGGACAGCACCATGGCACCGACCGCGTCGCCCATCGTCGAGGCCTGGGCGGCCTACCGCACCGGAAACGCCACACAATGGACATCCCGGGAGCTGGCTCGCGCGAAGCGGGGCACCCGCGTCAGCGTGGTGATTCCGGCGCGCAACGAGGAGGCCACGGTCGGCGCGATCGTGTCGACCATCCACCAGCACCTCTGCGTACAGGTGCCGCTGGTCGACGAGATCCTGGTCGTCGACTCCCGGTCGAGCGACGCCACCGCGATCGTCGCGCGCAACGCCGGCGCCCGCGTGGTGCACCAGGACGACGTGACCCGCGGTCTGCCCCGGATGGAGGGCAAGGGCGACGCGCTCTGGGCCGGCCTCGCCGCCAGCACCGGTGACGTGGTCGCCTTCGTCGACGGCGACCTGCGCGACTTCTCCCCGCACTTCGTCACCGGGCTGCTCGGCCCGCTGCTCACCGATCCCTCGGTCGAGTTCGTCAAGGGCTTCTACCACCGGCCGCTGGTCGGCAAGACCGGCGTCGAGACCGACGGCGGCGGCCGGGTCACCGAGCTCGCCGCCCGCCCGCTGATCAACCTGTTCTGGCCCGACCTGGCCGGGGTGGTCCAGCCCCTAGCCGGCGAGTACGCGGGCCGGCGCCGCACCCTCGAGCGGATCCCGTTCGTCTCCGGCTACGGCGTGGAGATCGCGATGCTGATCGACCTGCTCGATCTGGTCGGCCTGGACGCGCTGGCCCAGGTCGACCTCGGCGAGCGCTTCCACCGCCACCAGGGCACCGAGGCGCTGGGCCGGATGTCGGCCCAGATCATGGTGACCGCCTGGTCCCGGCTGCACCGGCGGGGCCTGGTCACCGACCCACTGCCGCCCTCGACGCTGCTCACCCAGTTCCGCCGCGGCGGCGCGGACAACCTGCCCCACCTGGACCGGGAGATCGTGCTCAACGACGTGGGCGTGACCGAACGGCCCCCGCTGCGCACGCTGGCCCGCCGATCGGTACGAGTCGCATGAAGGTCCTGATGAACGCGGGCCCGTGGCTGCCCGTGCCCCCGCTGGGCTACGGCGGGATCGAGAACGTCGTCGCCACCCTGGTGCCCGAGCTGCGCCGGCTCGGCGTCCAGGTGGTGCTGGCCACCGTCGCGGAGAGCACGCTGGCCGTGGACGAGCAGGTGTCGGTGTTCGCCACCGGCCAGTTCGCGCAGATCCAGCGGCCGTACAACCAGGCGTGCGGGGTCGTGCCGGCCCACCTGCACGCCGTGCGGCGCCGGCTGGCCGAGGGCGACATCGACCTGGTGCACGACCACGTCGAGGCGGCCGGGCTGGCCACCCTGGCGGCGCTCGGCCCGGACTCGCCGCCGGGCCTGCACACCCTGCACTGGGACCTGGCCAAGCACCCCGAGCTGTACGGCACCTTCGACGGCGGCGACCGGGTCCGGGTCAACGGCGTCTCGGCGAACCAGCTCAGCCACGCCCCCGCGGCCCTGCGCGCGCACGCGGTGGGCCACGTGCACCTGGCCACGCCCCTGGCGGACGGCGCCGACCGGCGCGCACCCGTCGCCAAGGGCGACTACGCGGTGGTGCTCGGCCGGATCAACCCCGGCAAGGGCCAGGACCTCGCGGCCCGGCTGGCCCAGCAGACCGGCTTCGACCTGGTGCTGGCCGGGCCCGTCGGGCCGTACCACCGTCCCGAGGATCTGGCCGCGGCCGGGCCGGCGGCGGCGCAGAACCCCGACGTGCGGTTCTGGCGCGAGCAGGTGGCCCCGCACGTCGACGGCCGGCGGGTCCGCTGGGTCGGCACGGTGACCGGGTCGGACCGCGACGACCTGGTCGCGGGCGCGCGGGCGGCGCTGTTCCCGCTGCGCTGGGAGGAGCCCGGCGGCACGGCGGTCGTCGAGTCGCTCGCGCTGGGCACCCCGGTGATCGGCATCGCCCGCGGCTGCCTGCCGGAGCTGATCGAGCACGGCCGCACCGGCCTGCTCACCACCGACGAGGAGGAGCTGGGCGAGCTGGTGGCCGCCGCCGGCACCGTCGCCGAGGGCGCCTGCCGGGAGGAGGCGGCCCGCCGGTTCACCCCCGCGGTGATGGCCGCGGCCTACGCCGGCCTCTACGAGAAGGTACGCAACGGGGCCGCCGTCGCGGTGTGACGCCTCTCGCGCGTTTGCGCCGCAGGCTCGGCGGGCACCTAGCGCAGACGACGTGACGGATACGGCGCGTCGGAAGAGGGGGGCGGATGACGAGCCAGCTGGTCTGCCGGCCGGAGCAGCACCTCCCGGTGGCGATCCTGCGGGTCAGCGGCGTGCTGGACGCGATGACGAGGGAGGCGCTGGAGCACGCGGTCGGCCATGCGCTGTCCGCGCAGCCCGAGGCGCTGCTCATCGACGTGTCCGCCCTCGAGATCCCCGACCCCGCGGCGCTGGACGTGCTGAGTGCGGTGGTGTGCCGGACGGTCGACTGGCCGGCCGTGCCCATCGTGCTCTGCGGCGCCGGACCCGAGACGGCGAAGGCCATCGCCGCCTGGCCGGACTGCGCCGCGGTCAGCACCGCGACGAGCTGCGCCGAGGCGCTGGCCGGCACCAAGGCCGAGCCCGAACCGCGGCGGATCCGGGTCCGGCTCCGGCCGGTCCCCGACGCCTGCCGGCAGGTACGCCAGCTGGTGACCCAGACCTGCGCCGCGTGGCACCTCAACGAGCTGGCCGGCACTGCCGCGCTGGTCGCCACGGAGCTGGTGGCCAACGTGGTCCGGCACGCGCACACCACCATGGAGTTCACCGTCGGGCTGCGCGACGGGCGGGTGTGCCTGACGGTCCGCGACGGCAGCCGGCGGCTGCCCCGGCCGAAGGACCCGGGGGTGAACGACGCCGGGGGCCGCGGCCTGCACCTGGTCCGCGAGCTGACCGACGCGTGGGGGGTGCTGCCGGTCTCCGACGGTAAGGTGGTGTGGACCCATCTGACAGCGGGAGCGGCGGGGTGACAGTCAGATTTCGTGACGTGGTCGCGGTCGGCGCCTCCGCCGGCGGTGTCGAGTCGTTGCGTGCGCTGGTCGCCGGGCTGCCCCCGGACTTCCCCGCCGCGGTGCTGGTCGTGCTGCACCTGCCCCGGGACTCCCCCAGCGCCCTGCCGACCATCCTCAACCGCAGCGGCCCACTGCCGGCCGCGGCCGCGGTCGACGGCGAGCCGCTGCGGCCGGGACGCGTGTACGTCGCTCCCAACGACCACCACCTGCTGCTGCTCGACGGCCACCTGCGGCTGTCGCACGGCCCGGCCGAGAACGGGCACCGGCCGGCGATCGATCCGCTCTTCCGCTCGGTCGCCCGCGCCGCCGGGAACCGCGGGATCGGGGTGGTCCTGTCCGGTTCCCGCGACGACGGAGCCGCCGGCCTGGCCAGCGTGGTCGCCCGCGGCGGGGCGGCGGTGGTGCAGGATCCGGCCGACGCGCTGTACTCGTCGATGCCCCTCGCGGCCCTCGCCCTGGCCCCGACGGGGCATGTCGCCCCCGCCGCCAAGCTCGGTGGCCTGCTCGCGGAGATGACCGCCATGCCCTTGCCCACCGGCCCGGAGCTGCCCGCCGACGTCCTGCTCGACCAGGAGGTCGCGATGGCCGACCTCGCCGGCACCACCACCGACGAGATCGCGCCGCCGGCCGGTTTCGGCTGCCCGGCCTGCGGCGGCGGGCTGTTCCAGATCGATGACGGGCCGATGCCGCGCTACCGGTGCCGGGTCGGGCACGCCTGGTCGCCCGAGAGCCTGCTGGACGAGCAGGCCCTCGCGCTCGAGGGCGCGCTCTGGATGGCCCTGCGCGCCCTGGAGGAGAAGTCCGAGCTCAGCCGCCGGATGGCGGCCAGCGGCACGCACCGCCGGGCCGGCACCTCCGCCCGCTTCAACCACATCGCCGCGGACGCCGACGCGGCCGGCGCGACGATCCGCCGGCTGATCGCGCGGCTCGGATCGATGCCGGAGCACGAGGCCGACACGGCGCGGCCCGGCCACGATCCGGACGAGCTGCCGTCCGACGTGCGGTAGCGTCGCTGCGCAGTCATGTGACGGAAGGCGACCCTGTGATCCCCACCGATCCGGACTTCGAGGCGCTGCTGGTCTACCTCAAGGAGTCCCGGGGCTTCGACTTCACCGGCTACAAGCGGTCCAGCCTGATGCGCCGGGTGGACCGCCGCATGTCCCAGGTGGGCATCGTCGGCTACCCGGACTACCTGGACCACCTGCAGGTCCATCCGGACGAGTTCACCGCGCTGTTCAACACCATCCTGATCAACGTCACCGCCTTCTTCCGCGACGCGGACGCCTGGGACTTCCTGCGCGCCGAGATCGTCGAGCCGCTGATCGCGGCGCGGGCGCCGGACGCGCCGATCCGGATCTGGTCGGCCGGCTGCGCCTCCGGCCAGGAGGCCTACACGCTGGCCATCGTGTTCGCCGAGGTGCTGGAGATCGAGGCGTTCCGCGAGCGGGTGAAGATCTACGCCACCGACGTCGACGAGGAACAGCTCACCGAGGCCCGCCAGGCCACCTACGGCGAGGAGGATCTGCAGGCCGTTCCGGCGGAGCTGGCGGAGAAGTACTTCGAGCGGGCCGGCGGCCGGTTCACCTTCCGCAAGGACCTGCGGCGCTCGGTCATCTTCGGGCGCAACGACCTGGTCCAGGACGCGCCGATCTCCCGCATCGACCTGCTCTCCTGCCGCAACACGCTGATGTACTTCAACGCGGAGACGCAGACCAAGATCCTGTCCCGGTTCCACTTCGCCCTGGCCGACGGCGGCATCCTGCTGCTGGGCAAGGCCGAGATGTTGCTCAGCCACGGCACGATCTTCGCGCCGGTGGACCTCAAGCGCCGGGTCTTCCGCCGGGTGCCCCGCGCCCTCTACCAGAACGGCGGCGCGCTCACCGACTTCCCGGCCTCCACGGCCAGCCCGGTGGCCGGCCTCGACCAGCTGCGCACCGAGGCGTACGCCACCAGCCCGCTCGCCCAGCTCGGGATCAGCGCCGACGGCCTGGTCGCCCTGACCAACGCCCGGCTCGAGACGCTGTTCGGGGTGTCGTCGCGCGACGTCGGCCGCCCGTTCCGCGACCTGGATCTGTCGTACCGGCCGGTGGAGCTGCGCCGCCACATCGAGCAGGCGCAGGCCGAGCGCCGCCCCCTGCGGGTCACCGACGTGGAATATCTGCGCGCCGGCGAGCTGATCCACCTGGAGATCCAGCTCAGCCCGCTGATCGCCGCCGACGGCAGCGTGCTGGGGGTCAACCTGGCCTTCGCCGACGTCACCGCCGCCCGCCGGCTGCAGGACGACCTCGAGCACGCCCACCAGCAGCTCGAGGCCGCGTACGAGGAGCTGCAGTCCACCAACGAGGAACTGGAGACGACCAACGAGGAGCTCCAGTCGACGGTCGAGGAGCTGGAGACGACCAACGAGGAGCTGCAGTCCACCAACGAGGAACTGGAGACGATGAACGAGGAGCTCCAGTCCACCAACGAGGAGCTGCAGAACATCAACGACCAGCTGCGGATCAGCACGGAGCAGCTGGACGACGCCAACTCGTTCCTGGAGACCGTGCTGGCGAGCCTGCGGGCCGGCGTCGTCGTCATCGATCACGACCTGCGGATCCGGATGTGGAACCGGCGGGCCGAGGACCTCTGGGGGCTGCGCTCGGCCGAGGTGGTCGGTCAGCACTTCCTCAACCTCGACATCGGGCTGCCGTTCGAGCGGCTCCGGCCGCTGCTGCGCGGGGTGCTGGGCGAGCCGGGCGGCACGGCCGAGACCGCGGTCGAGGCGGTCAACCGGCGGGGCCGGACGATCACCGTACGGGTGGCCGCAACGCCACTGGTCACCGCGGACGGCGGCCACCGCAACGGCGGCGCGATCATCGTCATGGAGACGGAGGCCCTGGCCGACGCGACGGTGGACACGGTTTGAGCGCCGATGCATCGGGTATAGCGTCGATTCAGGACGTCAGGGTCAGGAGGCCGCAGCCGTGCCGATCGACTGTGCGGTGAGCGGTGACGGTGACCGTCTGCTCGCCGCCGTCTCCGGCGATCTCGACCTGGGCGCGGTCGCCGACCTGCGGATCCGCCTGCTCAAATGCCTCGCGGAGCAACCCCGGGCGCTGCTGGTCGACCTGTCCCGGATGACCGTCTCCGAGCCGCTGGCGCTGTCCGTCTTCACCGCCGTCCGGCGGCAGGCCGCCCGGTGGCCCGGCATCCCGCTGCTGCTGTGCGCGCCCGAGCCGATGACGGGGTCCCACCTGCGTAACGCCCGGCACCGCTCCCTGCCGGTCTTCCCCACCGTCGAGGCGGCCGACCGGCACGTCGGCGTCGACCGGGACACCCTGGCGATGCTCAACGACGAGCTGCTGCCGGTCCTCGGCGCGGCCCGGCAGGCCCGCAACCTGGCGACCGAGGCATGCCTGCGCTGGGACCTGCCCGACCTGCTGGCCCCGGCCAGCCTGGTGGCCAGCGAGCTGGTCAGCAACGTGGTCGACCACGCGCACACGATGATGACCATGCGCCTGACGCTGCGGCCGCGCTACCTGCAGATCGCCGTCCGCGACGGATCGACCGCCGAGCCGGTGCGGCGCCCCTCGCCGGAGACCGTCGCCCGGCGCGGTCGCGGGCTGATGCTCATCGAGGCCACCGCGCACGCCTGGGGCTGGCTGCCCACCCACAACGGCAAGGTCGTCTGGGCGTCGCTCCCGGTGGCGTGACGCCCGGGCGGTCACCGCGACCCTCCGGGAGGGTCGTCCGCCAGCAGGCACTGCAGGCCGGAGAGCCCGAGGATCTGCGCCACATACGGCTGCGCGCCGCGCAGCGACAGGCCGGCCTCCGCCACCGCGCACGCGGACGCGGCGTCGACCAGGGCGGCGACGCCGGCGGCATCCACCAGGGGCACGGCCGACAGGTCCACGACCAGCCGCTCGGCGCCGGCGACCGCCTGACGCAGACTCGTCCGGACCCGGCCGGCCGTGTCGCGGTCGATCTCACCGCTGATCCGTACGGTGCGCACCCCGCCGTCCTCCGCGACCGTGATCCGCAGGCTGTGGCCGTCCGACGGGCTGTCCGTGCCCTCCCAGCGGGGCAGCCGGTCGCTCAGCATGGCCTCGCGCAGCCACCCCAGCGCCCGGCTGAGCAGCCGCGACACGTGCATCTGGGAGATGTTCAGCTCCGCGGCGATCTCGGCCTGGGTGAGGTTGCCGTAGAAACGCATGGCCAGCATCCGGCGTTCGCGGGCCGGCAGCCGCAGCAGCAGCCCGGCCACGGTGACCTTGTCGTCCACCGCCTCCAACTCCGCGTCGACGTCGCCCATCAGGTCGCCGAGCTCCGCCGTGCCCTCCGCGCCGGCCGGGGCGTTCAGCGAGGCCGGGTTGTAACCGGCGGAGGACTCCAGCGCCTCCAGCACCGCGGTCTCCGGCACCCGCAGGTGGGCGGCCAGCTCCGCCGCGGTGGGCCGGCGCGACGACTCGCCGGTCAGCAGCGCGGTGGCGTGCCCGACCTCGAGGCTCAGGTCCTGGACCCGCCGGGGCACGTGCACCCCCCAGGTCCGGTCGCGGAAGTGCCGCTTGATCTCCCCCGAGATCGTGATGACCGCGTACGCCGTGAAGGAGCCCCGCTGCGGGTCGTACCGGTCGATGGCCTTGACCAGGCCGAGCCGGGCCACCTGCTCGAGATCCTCGACGGCCTCGCCGCGGCCGCGGTAGCGGCGGGCCATCCGGCCGGCGAACGGCAGGCAGAAGGCGACGAACCGCTCGCGCAGCTCGGCCCGCTCTGCCCGGCCGGCCGAGGAGAACCGGGCCGCGTAGTCGATGGCGGCCACGTCCAGGTCCTCGAGCATTCCCCCACCGGCGGACGGCGGCACGTCACGGTGTGCGGGCATCCGCTCCCCTTGACCACGCATCGAATTGACCACGCATCGAATCAGCACCTCGGCGACCGTGTCATGGCACCACGACCAGGGTCGGCCCGGGGTCGTGCCAGGAATCGGCCACGACCGGCTCCCGGTCACACGCTACTCCCGGGACTATTCCGGCTGAAGCCCGTCAACTCGTATCGGTGACCCTCATTCTTTCACGATCCGGATACTCAACTCGCCCTGGCGCGGGCCCCTGGGCTTCGGCGGTCATCGATCAATCGTCGTGCTGATCCGCGGCCTGCCCGGGGTCCGTACCGGTCCACGAGGAACGGCGCGGCAACCCGCTGGGGGCGTCCTCCGCGGGCGCCCCGGCGGGAGCGGCCGGGGGCGGCTGCGGCGCACTTGGCCGGCCCGGCAGGCCCGACGGCGCGGTGGCGGTGTCCATGGGGGGCAGGGGGCGGTTGAGCTGGCCCATCTGCGGGGGCTTGAGGGGCGGGCGGGTGCTGCGCGGGGCGGGGTGGTGGCCGCCGAGGCCGGATCCGGGCGAGGCCGGGGCCGGGTGGGGGGCGGCGGGGGCCTGCGGGTGGCTTCCCGGGGCCTGCGGGTGGCTTCCCGGGGCCGCGGCCGAGGTGGCCGGGTGGGGTGGGGTCTCGATCGCGTGGCCGGGTGCCGGGGCCTGCGGTGCCATCGGGTGCGGCGTTGCGGGGCCGGGCGGCGGGGTCTGGGGTGCGGGGGCTTGCGGGGCGCCGGCCGCCGGGTCCAGCGGGCGGTTGAGCTGGCCCATCTGGGGTGGTTCGAGCGGGGGGCGGTTGGTCTGCCGGGGCTGGGCGGCCGGGGTCCGGTCGGGGTACTGGGCCCCGCCGGCCGGAGGGCCGGAGCGGGGCAGCGGGCCGGCGGGCGGGAGACCGTGGCCGGGGGCGCCCGGGTGGCTCGCGCTCTGATGGGTCGGTGCGGCTTGGTGGCCGGGGCTCAAGGCTCCTTCGCGGGCGGGCGGCTGCTGGCCGCCGGCCTCCCGGAGGGTGGGGCGGGGCTGACGGGTGAACTGGTCGTCGACGCCGGGCGGGCGGGTCTCGCCGGTCGGCGGGGTCGGGGATCCAGTGGGGTGCTGGGCGGGGGCGGTGGGCTGGCTCTGGCCGGGGTTGGCGGGCTGACCGGGGACGGCGGGCTCGCCGGCATTCGCGGGGCGGTCGCCGGACAGGGTGGCTCCGCCGGGCTGGCCGGTTCCGCCGGGCTGGGCGCCGGGTTGGCCGGCAGCGCCGGGGTGAACTGCACCGCCGGACCGCCCGCCGAGCTGGCCGGCACCGCCAAACTGGCCGGGGCCGCCAAACTGGCCGCCGGGCTGACCGGCACCGCCCGGCTGGCCGCCGAACTGGCCGGGACCACCGGACTGAACGGGACCGCCGGACTGAACGGGACCGCCGGCCTGTCCGCCGGGCTGACCGACACCGCCGGACTGGCCACCGACCTGGCTGGGACCGCCGAGCTCACCGGCACCGCCGGGCGCGATGGGGCCGCCGGCCTGCCCGGTCCCGACGGGCGTCGCATCGCCGGAGGCAGCCGGCTGCTGGGGACGTGCCGAACCGATGTGCGGCGCGGCAGGCTGGGCACCGGAATCCGGAGCGCCCGGCGCCAGGGCACCGGACTGGTGGACCGGGTTCGACGGCGAGCCGGTGCCGGGCCGGCGCTCCCCCGGCGGGAGCGGGGCGTCGTCGCCCGGCCGGTGCAGCGCGGCGCCGTTCGACGGCTGCGGGCCGCGGGTGAGCGCCGGCTCCGGTGGACGCGCCGACGGCGTGAAGCGGGGCGCGTCCAGGGGCCGGTTCTGTTGCGCGAACAGCGGTGGTCCGAGCAGCAGCGGGTCGACGTCCGCGGGAACGCGGGGTGCGGCGCCGGCCACGGCGGCGCGACCGGCGTCCGGGCCGGGCGTCGATGGGGCGGTCGAGTCGTGCGCCGGGCGTGCGAGGGCGTCGGGACCGCGCGTCGGAGACGGGTCGGTTCCCGGCCGGGAGGCGTCGAGATCGCCCGACCCGGGCTGCCGGTCCGGCGCGGGCTGACCCGGCGCCTGAGCACCGGCGGGCGGGGATGACGGCCGGCCGGACGACGGGTGAGCGGGAGAAGACGGTTCGGCGGCAGGTCGCGGGAAAGCGGACTGGGCCGGGCCGAACGCTTCCGGTCCGGGCGGGGTGAGCCCGGACGGCACGGTGGCGGCCGGCGGGGCGCCGACCGAGGCGGAACCGGCCGGGACCGGGCCGGAGAGACCCGATGGGGACGCTGTCGCATCGAGCGTCGCCGAGCCGAACCCCGCCTGGCCGAACGCCGCCGGCCCGGCCGCCGTCGGCCCGGATCCCGCCTGGCCAGAAGCAGCCGGCCCGGACCCGGCCGGGCCGGATGATCCGGACCGCGTCGGACCCGACTGCACACCCTCGGACGCCTCGGAACCGGACCGCTCGCCACCGGACCATTCGAAACCGGACTGCTCACGATCGGACTGCTCACCGTCGGACCGCCCCGGCCCGGACGCCCACGTGCCCGATCCCGATCCGGAATCCCCGCCCACGCCGGAAGCGGCCTGCGCTCCCCCGCGGTAGGACGGCTCCGGAAGCGACTCCTCCGGCGGCGCGAACGCCATCGGCGCACCGCCCGCGAACGCCGGTGCGTCCCCCGCCGCGAAAGCCTGCTGCGGGCCGGCCGAGGAAACCTGCGGCGCCCCCGCCGAGGGTGCCGGCCGCTGGTCCGTAGCACCAGCCGGCAGCCACAACCCCCCGGCCGCATCCGCGCGGGGCTCGTCCCGGACGGGCAGGCCCAGCGGTGACGACGGATCCCGGTCCGGCCCCCCGCGGCCCTGCCGGGCCGCCTCGACCAGCCCGGACGACTCGGCCAGGCCCGCCGCCGCCACGACCTCCGCGGCGGCGCGGCCGGCGGTGCAGGGCAGGGGTTCGCCGCAGACCGGGCAAACGGTCATGCCTTCGTGCGGGCCCAGGCCACCCGCGTGGGTCTGCACCATCTCCCACGCCGTGCGCGCGAGCACACTGTCAGGATTCACGTACTTCATGCCGGTCAGCGCCATGCCGTCCCACCCCCGTAGATCGCCCGCGACAGGCGTTCGCGTCAAGTTCACCGTGTCCGGGACGGCGCCGTGACCGTTTCGGCCAATCGGTAGACCGACGGCGGACCCCCGGGTTTCGCGCCGGCCGGGCTGGGCACCTCATGCGCCATGAGCGGACCGGTGGACGAGCACGGCGCGACCGTGATCCCGTACGAGGACGGCCCCCTGCTGCTGCGGGGCAACTTCACCCTCCGCACGCCCGACGGGGACGTGATCGACCCGGGCCGGGGCACCGTGGCGCTCTGCCGCTGCGGCAAGTCCGCCATCAAGCCGTTCTGCGACGGCACGCACAAGGCCATCGGCTTCCGCGCCGGCGTGGGCCGCGACTCCGCCGCCCCGCGCGACACCACCGCGCGGGACGCCGAGCCCGCCGCCTGATCGCGGCGCAGCGCCCGGGTACGTCGCGCTCACTCGCGCAGGGAGCTCTCGCCCGCCGCCCAGCGCTCGAGGATCGAAGCCGCCCAGCGGTCGTCCAGCGCCAGCACGCAGCGGGCGCCGAACAGCACGTCGCCCGCCGATTCCGGCTCGGCCCGGCAGAACGAGCCGCACATGTCGTACGCGGCGATCTGCTCGTGCACGGCGTCGGCCTCCACGTGCTCGTCGTAGAAGCGGGTCGCGGCCGCGTCGCCGCCGAGGCGCCGCAGACCGTTGCCGTACGCCCGGTTCGGGCCGGTCGAGGTCATCTCGTACGCGGCCAGGTGGCCCAGCAGCGCCCCGCGCCACCGGCGGTGCAGGCCGAACAGCGACATCAGGTTGTTGTTGGCCAGGGTCGTGGCCGGCACCACGTCCACGTACCGGCCGTACTCGGTGTCCAGGCCGAGCGCGGTCATCGTGTCCTTGAACATCTCCTGGTGCATGCGGCTGAGCACGCCGCCGCCGTACTCGTCGAGCTGGATCTCGATGAGCGCGGCCTTGGCCTTGCCGCCGAGGCGGGGGATCGCGAAGGTGTGCGGGTCGGCCTCGCGCAGGTGGTAGACCGACCGGTGGGTGGCGAACTCGCGGAACTGCTCCCACGTGGCCCGGCCGCGCAGGTAGCCCGACAGCGACGGCCCACTGCTGTCGGAGGTCAGGGCGATCAGCGCGTGCGTCACGTCCTCGGCCGGGGCCGGCGCGCCGACCAGCTCGTACAGCTGGGCCTCGAAGCGGGCCTCCAGCCCGGAGCGCAGCGCCAGCAGTCCCGGGTGCCACTCCCAGCGGTCGTCGACGCCGTCCCAGCCGCGGTAGTGCAGTTCGTAGAGCACGAACAGCGCGAGGTGCAGGTCCTCGTCGTCGATCCGGTCCGGGTCGAGGGCGAAGTCGTACGGGGACCGCGCGAGCGCGTCGATCACAGCGGCCGAGACCGGTCCACGGGCGGAGGGCATCTTCATGCGGCACGTCCTAAGAGCAAGCGAGACCTCGAAGTTCCCGGTGGAAGGGGCGCCAAACAGTGAGATCACCCGCCCGCGGGCCCGTGAACGGCACATTCACTCACTGTGTTCAATCAGTGGCTCTCCGTACGATTGAGCCACGTGCATCTCCCCACCCCAGGAGATACCCCCATGGACGACACCGAGCTCTACCGCGAGCGGATCCTCCGGCACGCCGGTCCCGTCATCACCGGCCGGTTCCTCGGCTTCCGGCCCTCCTACACCCGCGAGGTCAGGGTCGGCCAGCCGCTGCTGGTGGCCGTGTTCGTCACGGCGACCATCACCCAGGCGGTCGGCGCCCTGCTGCTGGCCCTGCTGCGCAGCGGCGGGCGGGGCGCGCGGCGCAAGTTCAAGGACCTCAAGAAGGGCCCCGAGTACCTGGTCACCCCGCTGCGGCTGCGCGACGACCTGGGCCAGACGTACGAGGTGGAGATGCACGGGCAGCTGCCCCAGTCCGCCCTGCACCGCGGCGACCTCGTGCAGCTGCGCACCCGGCCGCAGAAGGACCCGGACCTGGCGGTGAAGCTGGAGCAGGTGCTGAACCTGACCACGTTGCAACCGCTGACCCCGCGGATACCGACCCTGTGGTCGCACCTCGGCCCCGGCCTGCTGATCCAGGCCGGGCTCGGGCTGGTGCTCACCGCCGTCGTCCTGGTCGCCTGGATCAGCTGAACCCGGGAGCCGGGCGGCGCGATTGCGAGGGCCCCGTGGGGGGCAGGTAGACGGCGCACGCGGAACCTCTCGTGTGATCCGGTGCGTTCTCCTGGTGCGCCGGCGGGCTGACCACGAGACGATAGGCGCGGCAGAGGGGCGGTGCGCGGTGGGCGAAGAGGTCGACCAGAGGACATTCACCCGCGAGGACAGGTCGCAGTACCGGCAGAAGATCCGGCGCAGTCTCGACGTCTTCGCGGCGATGCTGCGCGACGCCCGGTTCGAATTCGAACGGCCGCTGACCGGCATGGAGATCGAGCTCAACCTGGTCGACGACAACGCCGACCCGGCGATGCGCAACGCCGAGGTGCTGGCGGCCATCGCCGACCCCGACTTCCAGACCGAGCTGGGCCAGTTCAACGTCGAGATCAACGTGCCGCCGCGGCGGCTGGCCGGCGACGAGAACGCCGACCTGGAACGCCAGCTGCGGGAGAGCCTGAACAACGCCGAGCAGCGGGCCCGCAGCGTCGGCGCCCACATGGCGATGATCGGCATCCTGCCGACGCTGCGCAAGGAACACATGACCGCCGACTCGCTGTCGGCGAACCCGCGCTACAAACTGCTCAACGAGCAGATCTTCGCGGCCCGCGGCGAGGACCTGGACATCCGCATCGACGGCATCGACCGGCTGGCGGTCACCACCGACACCATCGCGCCCGAGGCGGCGTGCACCAGCACCCAGTTCCACCTGCAGGTGAGCCCGGAGCAGTTCGCCGCGTACTGGAACGCGGCCCAGGTCGTCGCCGGCGTCCAGGTGGCCCTGGGCGCCAACTCGCCGCTGCTGTTCGGCCGGGAGCTGTGGCGCGAGACCCGCATCCCGCTGTTCGAGCAGGCCACCGACACCCGCTCGGAGGAGATCCGGGCCCAGGGGGTACGACCCCGGGTGTGGTTCGGCGAGCGCTGGATCACCTCGGTCTTCGACCTGTTCGAGGAGAACGTGCGCTACTTCCCTGCCCTGCTGCCGATCTGCGACGAGGACGACCCCGAGCAGATCCTCGAGAGCGGCGACACCCCGCAGCTCAGCGAGCTGCGGCTGCACAACGGCACGGTGTACCGGTGGAACCGGCCGATCTACGCGGTGGTCAAGGGCCGCCCGCACCTGCGGGTGGAGAACCGGGTGCTGCCGGCCGGCCCGACGGTGGTCGACACGGTGGCCAACGGCGCCTTCTACTACGGGCTGGTCCGGATGCTGGCCGAGGCCGAGCGTCCGATCTGGACGCAGATGTCGTTCAGCGCCGCCGAGGAGAACTTCCACTCGTGCGCCCGGCACGGCATCGCCGCCTCGGTGTTCTGGCCCGGGCTGGGCTACGTACCGGTGTCCGAGCTGGTGCTGCGGCGGCTGCTGCCGCTGGCCCGGGAAGGGCTGGACAAGTGGGGGGTGTCGGCCCGCGAGCGCGACCGGCTGCTCGGCATCATCGAGCAGCGCTGCCTGACCGGCCGCAACGGCGCGACCTGGCAGGTGGAGACGCTGCACGCGCTGGAGGCCGAGGGGTTGGACCGGCAGGGCGCGCTGCACGAGATGCTGCGCCGGTACCTGCCGCCGATGCACGAGAACATCCCCGTCCACGAGTGGCCCGTCGGCTGAGCCCCCGCCCGCCCGGCGGGTTTTAATGATCGGCGTGCCCCCACTCGTCGCACCCCTGCTCGACGCCGGCGCCCTGGCCCGGCTGGAGCAGCCGGTGCTGGCCGGGGACGGCTTCGTGTTGCGGCCCTGGCGGGCCGGGGACGCCGCGGTGGTCGCCGGCGCCTATGCCGATCCCGGCATCCAGCAGTGGCACGCGCGGTCGCTGAGCCGGACCGAAGCCGCGGCCTGGGTCGCGCAGTGGCCCCGCCGCTGGCGGGACGAGAGCGGCGCGGGCTGGGCCGTCGCCGACGACCGCGACGACACCGTGCTGGGCCAGCTCAGCCTGCGCCGGATCGACCTGGCCGAGGGGCTCGCCGAGATCTCGTACTGGGTGCTGCCCGCGGCGCGGGGCCGGCAGCTCGCCGCCCGGGCGCTGACCGTGCTCGGCGGCTGGGGGTTCGGCGTGCTCGGTCTGCACCGCATCGAGGTGCTGCACTCGACCCGCAACGTCGCCTCCTGCCGGGTCGCCGAGCGGGCGGGCTACCCGGCCGAGGGCACCAAGCGCAGCGAGGCCCGGCACGCCGACGGCTGGCACGACATGCACCTGCACGCCCGCATCGCCGGCGACCCGAAGCCGCCCGCCCCGGCCGGATAGCCCGGCCGGCCGGCGGTCACCGGTCCCGGCAGGCGACGACCGGGTCCTCGCTCTCCAGTGGACGCAGGTCCGCGGTGCAGCGCCGCAGCGGCGACTCGACGAGGATCCGCACCGTGCCGTAGCTGTCGATGCTGGGCACCGCGAGTTCCACCGCCACCGGGCCGGCGCCGGGCGTCACGGTCAGCTGCCGGGCCAGCGTGACGTCGCCTCCCTCGTCGGCGACGCCGGTCACCTCGGCGCGTACCAGGGCCCCCGCCGGCACGTCCGGCATCTCGGCCCGCATCGCCAGCCGCAGGCCGTCGCCGGTCCGGCTGATCGCGACCGTCAGGCCCTCGACCGGGGCCGCGGCGGCGGCGCCGGGCCGCCCGCCGGCCAGCACCGCGACCGTCGCCGCTCCGGTCAGGGCGACCGCGGCGGTCAGCAGACCGGCGACCACGGCCGGCAGCAGCCCGGTCCGGCCCGCGGCCCGCAGCCGCAGCACCACCAGGACCGCCGCGACGGCGACCGTCAGCACGGCGAGGACCACCGCGCCGGCCGCGAGCCAGCGGGGCAGGGCGCTGTCGCCGATGCGGGAGCTCGCCGGGAGCGCCAGGGCGACCAGCAGGGCGGCCGCCGCCCCCGCCCCGACGGCCACCGGCCAGGACCGGTCGTCGACGGTGGACGGCAGGGGTGCCGGCGCGGGATCCCCGACCGGTTCCGGGGCGGCGATCGCGGACATTCGATCATGTTCGCACACCCGCGCCCGGCCGCCGGGCCCGCTTGACGTATTCAGGGAGGTCGATTACACCGGGGGGATGATGAAGCGACGTCTGGCGTTCGTCCTGCTCTGCGCGCTGGCCACCGGTGCGGCCGGCGCCGCCCCGGCCGCGGCGCACGGCGCCGATCCGACCGCGCCGACCCCCGGCCCCTGCGCGTACACGCCCACACCGGACGATCCCGCCGCCCGGCCAGTGCCGCTGCCCCGGGACCCCGGGCACACCCCGGACCGCGGCACGGTCGACGTGCTGCTGTGGACCAACCTCGGGCCGATCCCGCTGGAGCTGGACCGCGCCCAGGCCCCGTGCACCGTGCAGAGCTTCCTGCACCTGGCCCGGCACCGGTTCTACGACCGGACCATCTGCCACCGGCTGACCGCGTACCCGACGCTGAAGGTGCTGCAGTGCGGCGACCCGACCGGGACGGGCTCGGGCGGTCCCGGCTACCGCTACGGCGACGAGCTGCCCACCGACCTGCCGCCCGCGCCGACCGACCCGACCGGCGCACGCCGGGTGTACGCCCGCGGCGTGCTGGCCATGGCCAACGCCGGCCCGGACACCAACGGCAGCCAGTTCTTCCTGGTCTACGGCGACTCCGCGCTGCGGCCCAACTACACCATCTTCGGCCGGGTGGAGCGGCCCGGCCTGCGCACCCTGGACCGCGTCGCGGCCGGCGGCGTGACCCCGACGCCCGAGGACCCCGCGCCGCTGGACGGGCCGCCCGCGCTGCGCACCGAGATCCG
>NZ_BOMQ01000101.1 GCF_016862275.1 Actinoplanes nipponensis
CGGGCCGTCGTCCGCACTGAGTCATCCGGCCCGCCGGGCCGGGCCCCGGTCACCGGCGGCCGGTGACCGGGCCAACGCCGTCCTGGGCCGGCGCTGTTTTGGGCCGGCGCTGTTCTGGGCCGGCGCTGTTCTGGGCCGGGCGCCGTTCTGGGCCGGGCGCCGTTCTGGGCCGGGCGCCGTTTCGGCCCGGCCCGGCCCGGGTCGGCGGAGGCTCAGAACAGGGTGGCGGCGGGCCGGCGCAGGCCCGGCCGGCGCGTCGCCGGTCCCGCGGGGCGGCCGGGTGGCCGGCGCCGGCTGCCGCCGAGGGTGACCCGGCGCGCGGCGGACCCGCAGCTCACCCGCATCCGCGGGGCACGCACGGGAGACGTCACGGGGCTGGTGCGCAGCAGCTCGGCCCGGACCTGCTCCAGCAGGTCGGTCAGCGGCAGCCCCAGGGCCGCGCAGATGCAGGCCAGGATCTCCGAGGAGGCCTCCTTGCGGCCGCGTTCGATCTCCGACAGGTACGGCAGCGACACCCCGGCGGCGTCCGCGACGTCCTGCAGGGTGCGGCCCTGCTGGTGCCGTAACCGCCGCAGCACCCTGCCGATGGCCGATCGCAGCAGCGACATCGCGACCCCCTCCTCGTGACGGAAACCCAGTCTAGAACCGCGGGCGGGTCGGCCGCGGCGACGAACCGCAGTGGTGGCGCTACCCGACCCGCCGGGCGATCGCGACGGTGGACCGCGGAAAGACCCGCTTGGGCAGCACCAGAACGGCGCCGGGCCCGGCGGCCAGCAGCGCCGCGGCCTCGGCGACGCTCGGGGTGCCGGCCGTGGCCGCCACCGCCGCCGAGGGATGCGGCACGACGACCCCGGCGAGGGCGGCGGCCGGGAAGCCGGTGACCGGCCAGCCGTGCCGCCGCGCGACCGCCCGGACCCCGGCCTCGGCGGCGCGCCGGTCCAGCGTGGCCAGACCCGCGATCCCGGCGGGTTCCCGGCCCGCCTGCCGCAGCGCGGCGTCGATCGCCGCCGCCAGCTCCTCCTCCGGTACGCCGGCCCGGGCCCCGAGGCCCAGCAGCAGCTGCCCGTTCGTGGTCACCTCCGGACGGTACGCCGGGGGCCGACGCGGGTCAGCCGGTGGTCGCCGTGATCAGCCAGATGCCCGTCGGGAGGCGGTAGCCGGCTCCGGGCGTACGCAAGGATGCCAGCAGCCGCGCCGCACCGGAGCGGGCCGCCGCCCGGGCCGGCGGCTCGGCCCGGCGGTAGGCGGCGCCGGCCGGTCCGACCTCGATCAGCCAGGCGGTGAGCAGGTCGGGATCGTCCGGCGCGACCAGCGCGACATCCCGCGGCTCGACCGCGACGGCGCCGAACCCGGCCGCGGTCAGGAGCCGCTCGATCCGCGCCGGTTCCCCGAAGGAGAACGGCCCCGGCTCGTCGCCGAGCGGGAGCGGCGGCAGGTCGCCCAGGTGCGGGGCGGCGCCGAGCACGACCGCCATCAGCCACGGGACGGCAGCCGCGTCCCGGAAGGTCGTCGCGGCCAGGCGGCCGCCGGGACGCAGGGACCGGGCGATGGTCGTGAGACCGGCGACCGGATCCGCCAGCAGCATCAGCGTCATCCGGGAGTGCGCGGCGTCGAACGGGGCGCCCGGGACCTCGCCCATCGTCTCGATGTCCCCGGCGAGAAACACCGGGGCTGTCCCACCCGGCGCGGGGAACCGGTGCCGCGCGGCCGCGACCATCGCCTCGGACACGTCGACGCCCACCGCGGCACCGGCGGGGCCGACCGCCGCCGCGATCTCCGCGGTCGTGCCGCCGCAGCCGCAACCCACGTCGAGCACCCGCTCGCCGGGCGCGGCCCGCAGGGCCGCCATCGCCGCCGCGCCCAGCGGGCGGCCCAGCTCGTCCTGCCGCTCCGCATGCCGGATCCAACCGGGCGCGGCCTGATCCCAGAACGCCACGTTGCGGGCGCGCAGCTCGGCGGTGCGGGCCATCAGAACGGCAACTCGTCGCCGTCGACGATCAGCGAACTGAACTTGGCGGCCTTGGTGGGGTCGAAGCCGTCCTGCTGGGCGGCCAGGCCGGCCGCGCGGACCAGGCGCTGGGACTGGAACGCCCGGAACGCCGCCTCGTCCTGCCAGATGTTGATGATCCGCCAGCCGTCCTCGGTCGGCCCGGAGACGTGGGCCAGCAGACCCGGCGGCCGGTCCGGGCCGAGGTTCTTCTCCACCATGCGGTACTCCGCCTCGCTGACGCCGGGCATCTCCTGCAGCACTCCGAAAGGCATCGCGCACACTCCTCGTTCAGATTTAGTCTCGTTGAGATTTAGTAGAGTGAAGCTCTATCCAATGGATTATTACACTGATCCGGTGACCAGCGGCAGGGCGTACACGTCAACTCGGCGACAGGAACAGGCCCGGCAGACCCGGCGCGCCATCCTGGACGCCGCCGCCCGGCTGTTCGTCGACCCCGGCTACGCGGCGACCAGGCTCACCGCGGTCGCCGCCGAGGCCGGGGTGGCCGTGCAGACGCTCTACGCGGTGTTCGGCAGCAAGCGGCAGCTGCTGTCCGACCTCATCGACGTCACGATCGCCGGCGACGACGCGCCGGTGGCCCTGCCGGACCGGGGGTTCGTCGCCGAGATCCGGGCGTTGCCCGACGCCCGGGCGCGGCTGGCCCGCTACGCCCGGCACCTCACCGAGACCCACGAGCGGCAGGCCCAGGTGATGCTGGCGCTGGCCGGGGCGGCCACGGCCGACCCGGACGCCGCGGCCGTCTGGCGCAAGAACCTCGAGGACCGCCAACGCGGCATGACCATGTTCGCCGCGGATCTGAATACGACCGGGCAGCTCCGCGAGGACCTGAGCGTGGAGCGGATCGCCGACGTGTTGTGGCTGGCGATGGACGTGCACAACTACGACCGGCTGGTCCGGGAGCGCGGCTGGACGGCGGAGGAGTTCCAGCAGTGGTACGTCGACACTGTCGCCGGGGCGATCCTGGCGCCCCCGCACTGACGGCCCGGCGAGCCCGGGAGCGGGACCGACGTCAGCGCGCCGCGACCGGATTCAGCACCGCAGCCGCCTGCGCCACCACCCGCCGGGCGACCGCCGGCGCCGCCGCCCAGTGCAGATGCAGGTACGACGCGTGCAGCCCGGGCGCCGCGAACCCCTCCGGATCGGCCCCCCGCCACGCCCACGCCGCTCCCCCGGCCGGTTCCAGCAGCAGTCCCGAGCGCGGATGCACAGTCGTCCGGTGGAACTCGTGGCCCGTGATGCGCGACCCGGCCGGGAACAGCGGGCTGTCGGTGAGCGCCACCGCGTCGCGGTAGCCCAGGGTGAGCGCCCGGGTCATCGCCGCCTCCGCGTCCAGCACGCCGCACATCGGGGCGCCGTCCAGGCTGCGGCACAGCCACAGCAGGCCCGCGCATTCGGCCACGATCGGCCGGCCCGCCGCCGCCAGCGACGCCACCGCCCGGCGCAGGGGCTCGTTGGCGGACAGCTCCGCGGCGTACACCTCGGGGAAGCCGCCGCCGACGACCAGGGCGCGGGTGCCCTCGGGCAGTGTCTCGTCGCGCAGCGGGTCGACCGTCACGACCTCGGCGCCGGCGCCGGCGAGCAGTTCGGCCGTCTCCGCGTACGCGAAGGTGAAGGCCGGCCCGCCGGCGATGGCGACCACCGGGCGGCCCGGCACCGGCTCCGCGGCCCGTGGGCTCCACGGTGTCGCCGCGAGCGGCGGCGCGGTGCGGGCGACCGCCAGCACCGCGTCGAGGTCGATCGAGGCCGTGACCAGCGCCGCGAGGGCGGCGACCGACGCGGTGGCCTCGCCGCGGCGTTCGGCCGCGGGCACCAGGCCGAGGTGGCGGGACGGAGCCGCGACGGCGTCCGCCCGGCGCATCGCGCCCAGCACCGGCGTGCCGACCTCCTCGCACGCCTCGCGCAGAATCGCCTCGTGCCGGTCGGAGCCGACCCGGTTGAGGATGACCCCGGCCAGGCGCACGCTGCCGAAGCTGCGGAAGCCGTGCACCAGCGCGGCCACCGAGCGGCCCTGCGCGGCGGCGTCGACGACCAGGATCACGGGGGCGTCGAGCAGGCCGGCCACGTGCGCGGTGGAGCCGGTGTCCCCCGCGCCGGTACGCCCGTCGTACAGCCCCATCACGCCCTCGACGATCGCCAGGTCGAGGCCGGCCGAGCCGTGCGCGAACAGCGGCCCGATCAGCTCCTCGCCGACCATCACGGGGTCCAGGTTGCGGCCCGGCCGGCCCGCGGCGAGCGCGTGGTAGCCGGGGTCGATGTAGTCCGGGCCGACCTTGAACGGCGCGACGCCCAGGCCGCGCGCGGCGAACGCGGCGAGCAGGCCGGTGGCCACCGTCGTCTTGCCGTGCCCGGAGGCGGGCGCGGCGATGACCACCCGCGGGATGCTCACCATTCGATGCCCTGCTGTCCCTTGCGGCCGGCGTCCATCGGGTGCTTGACCTTGGTCATCTCGGTGACCAGGTCGGCGGCGGCGAGCAGGTCCGGGTGGGCGTCGCGGCCGGTGATCACCACGTGCTGGGTGCCGGGCCGGTCGGCGAGGGTGGCGACGACGTCGGCGACGTCGACCCAGCCCCACTTCATCGGGTACGTGAACTCGTCGAGCACGTAGAACTTGTGGGTCTCGGCGGCCAGGTCCCGTTTGATCTGGGCCCAGCCCTCGGCGGCCTCGGCGGCGTGGTCGCGTTCGGCGCCGGCGCGCTGGATCCAGGACCAGCCCTCGCCCATCTTGTGCCAGGCCACCGCCGGTCCCCCGGTCTGCCCGAGGGCCTTGAGCGCGGCCTCCTCGCCGACCCGCCACTTCTCCGACTTGACGAACTGGAAGACCCCGATGGGCCAGCCGGCGCTCCACGCCCGCAACGCCATGCCGAACGCGGCCGTCGACTTGCCCTTGCCGTGCCCGGTGTGCACGGCCAGCACGGCCTGGCGGCGCCGCTGCCGGGTGGTGAGCCCGTCCTGCGGCACGGTGGTGACCTGTCCCTGCGGCATCAGGCAGCCCTCCTCGACGGGGTGGACGGGAACATTGGGAAACGCCGCATCAGGCGGCCCGGCCCGGCGCGGCGGACGGCGCGGCGGCGGCGAGCGCGTCCAGCGGCATGAGGTCGGCGCCGAGCGCGGCGGCCAGCCGCCGGGCCAGGCCGAGCCGGATCGGACCGGTCTCGCAGTCGACCACCACGGCGGCCACGCCGGCGAGGGCCGGCGCGACCAGCACCGGGTCGGGGCCGCTGGTCGCGCGGCCGTCGGTGACGACGACCAGCAGCGGCCGCCGGCGCGGGTCGCGGCGCCGCTCGGTGGCGATGGTCGCGGCCGCGGCGCGCAGCCCGGCGGCCAGCGGGGTACGCCCACCCGTGCGCAACCCGGCCAGCCGCTGCACCCCGACCTCGTGGCTGGAGGTCGGCGGCAGCACCTGCTCCGCCCCGGCCCCCCGGAACGTGATCATGCCGATCCGGTCCCGCCGCTGGTACGCGTCGCGCAGCAGCGACAGGACGGCGGTCTTGACGACGGTCATCCGCTTGCGCGCGGCCATCGACCCGGACGCGTCCACGACGAACAGCACCAGGTTGGCCTCCCGGCCGACGTGCACGGCCTCGCGCAGGTCCCGCGGCTGCACCGTCCGCACCGCCGGAACGGACGGCCCGCTCAGGGCGCCGCGGTGGATGGCGGCGCGCAGCGTGGCCGGCAGGTGCGGGGCGCCGGCGAGCTTGCCCCGCGGGGTGCGCGAGCCGACCACCCGGCCGCGACGGGCGAACGCCGGTGAGCGCCGCCCGGCGTGCCCGCCCTCGCCCCGGGCCGCGATCCGCAGCGTCCGGGGCCGGTAGGCGGCGCCGGCCTGCGCCGGCGCGCCCCCGCTGACCTCGCGCTGTTCGCCGGCCGGCTCGCCGGGGGCGGCGTCCCGCGGGGCCGGGCCGGGCGCCTCGGCAGCCGACGTGTCACCGGGACCCGCGCCGCGGTCACCCGGACCCCGGTCCGGACCACCCTCGCCCGGACCACCCTCGCTCGGACCGCCGTCGCCCGGTCCGCTGCCGTCGGGGCCGCCGTCGCCCGGGCCCCCGTCGTCGGGGCCGCTGCCGTCGGGGCCGCCGTCCCCGGGGGCGGGCGGGTCGTCGTCGGGATCGTCCTGGGCGGCCTGCGCCAGGGCCTCGTTCAGGCGCTGCTCGTCGGTGCCCGGCGGGTCCAGCGGGTCGGTGCGCCGCCGGTGCGGCAGCGCGAGCCGGGCCGCGTCGCGGATGTCGTCGGCGGTGACCCGGTCGCGGCCGTGCCAGGCGGCCAGCGCGACCGCGCACCGCGCCACCACGATGTCCGCGCGCATGCCGTCCACCCCGTAGGCCAGGCAGACGCGGGCGATCCGGTTCAGCTCCGCGTCGGGCAGCGCGACGAACGGGACCGCGGCGCGGGCGGCCAGGATCCGCTCGGCCAGCGCACCCTCGTCGGCCGCGAACCGGGCCGCGAACGCGTCCGGGCCCGCCTCGTACGCCAGCCGGCGCCGGACCACCTCGGCCCGCAGCTTCGCGTCCCGCGGCGCGGCCACCGTCACCACCAGCCCGAACCGGTCGACCAGCTGGGGCCGGGGCTCGCCCTCCTCGGGGTTCATCGTGCCGACCAGCAGGAACCGGGCCGCGTGCTTGACCGACACCCCGTCGCGCTCGACGTGCGCGCGGCCCATCGCCGCGGCGTCGAGCAGCAGGTCGACCAGGTGGTCGGGCAGCAGGTTGACCTCGTCGACGTAGAGCGCGCCGCGGTGCGCCGCGGCCAGCAGCCCCGGCTCGTACGCCTTGACGCCGTCGGCGAGCGCCCGCTGGATGTCCAGCGTGCCGACGACCCGGTCCTCGGTCGCGCCGACCGGCAGCTCGACGAGCGTGGCGGGCCGGTGGCCGTGCGGCGCGCCCGGCTCGTGCGGTCCGTCGGGGCAGCCGGGGTCGGGCGCGGCCGGGTCGCAGGCGAAGCGGCAGCCGCGGACGACGTCCACCTCGGGCAGCAGGGCGGCCAGGGCCCGCACGACGGTGGACTTGGCGGTGCCCTTCTCGCCGCGGACCAGCACCCCGCCGACGGCGGGTGAGACGGCGGTCAGCAGGAGCGCGAGCCGGAGGTCGTCGAGGCCGACGACGGCAGAGAACGGGTACGGCGTCACGCACGGTCCTTTCCGCGGGTCCGCGCCCGCGTGTGGAAGGTACGAGCGGCCGGAGTCTCCTGACTTCCGGGGGCGGACCCCCGGTCACAGTGGCGGGACCGTCCCGGTCTCCCACCGGGTTCCTCCACTGCCGCTCGCGAGTCACTCTTTCTCACGGCCCGGCACGGCGTCAACGCGGGGTCGGGTGGGCATCCTCACGGCCCCGGCGGACCGCGCAGGCGCGCCCAACCGGCCGGAGCGGGCCGGAAACGCCCGGGTCGCCCACGCCGGGCGGGTCAGCGGGCGCCGGGGTCGCCGCCGTGGACCGCCTTCTCGGTGTCGGGCAGCGGCTCCGGGGCGAGCTTGTCGAGCTCGGTCAGCACGCCGGTGACCGCCAGCGCCGACCGCTCCACCAGCGGCCGCATCCGCTTGTACAGCGCGGCGTCGTGGCGGTCCGGCTGGTGGTGCTCGGTGATCGCCACCAGCGCCGCCGCCCGGTCCAGGTCGGGCAGTTCGCCCAGGGCGTGCCGGCCCAGCAGGCAGGCGCCCAGCGCGGTGCCCTCCGGCGTGTCGGCGATCGCGACGGGCAGGTCCAGCGCCGCCGCCAGCACGCCCACCCACAGCTCGGAGGCGACCGCGCCGCCGGTGGCCCGGACCTCGGTCATCGCGATGCCCTCGTCGGCGAACGTGTCGCGGACCAGGGCGAGCTGCTGGCAGACCCCCTCGACGGCGGCCCGGACCAGGTGCGCGCGGCCGTGCTCGCGGCGCAGCCCCAGGTAGGCCCCGCGCATCCCGCCCCGCCACCACGGCGCCCGCTCGCCCAGCAGGTACGGCAGGCAGAGCAGCCCCTCGCTGCCCGGCACCACCTGGGCGGCCTCGGTCAGCAGGGCGGCGTCGCGCACGTCGGCGTCCTCGCCCTCGGCGGTGGGCCGGTCGAAGCCGCCCGCGAAGGTCTGCCCGGCCCAGCGCACCACGGACCCCGCGTTGTTGATCGCGCCGCCGACCACCCAGCGGTCCTCGGTGAGCGCATAGCAGAACAGCCGCCCGGCCTTGTCCGCGGTCGGGCCGTTCACCACCGTGCGCAGGGCGCCGCTGGTGCCCAGGGAGACGGCCGCCACGCCGGCCGGGGTGGCGCCGACGCCGAGGTTGGCCAGCGGCCCGTCGGCCGCCCCGATGATCAGCGGCAGCTCCGGCGGCAGCCCGGCGGCCACCGCCACCTCGCGCTTGAGGCGCAACTGCCGGGTGGTCGGCACGACCTCGGCCAGCTGCGCGGCCCGGACCCCGGCGAGCTCCAGGGCCTCGTCGTCCCAGCGGCGTTCGTGGATGTCGTACAGGCCGGTGCCGGAGGCGACCGAGAGGTCGAGCAGGAAGCCCTCGTCGGCCAGGCCGGCCAGGACGATCTCCTTGACGCCGCCCCAGCGCGGGGTGTCGCGCAGGACGGCCGGGTCGGTGGCGCGCCACCAGGCGAGCTTGGTCAGCGGGGACATCGGGTGCACCGGCGTGCCGGTACGGGCCTGCAGCTCCTTGGCCCGCCCGGACGCCACGATCTGGTCGCTCTGCCCGGACGCCCGGTTGTCCGCCCAGGTGATCAGCGGGCCGCGCGGCGCGCCGTCGGCGCCCATCGGGACCAGGGCGTGCAGGAACGCGCTGAGGCTCACCGCCTGCACCCGGTCGCCCCGGTCGCGGCACTCCCGGGCCACCGTGACCAGCGCCTCGATCGCGGCGTCGCGCAGCTGGACGGGGTCGAGCTCGGCCTGCCCCGGGCCGGGCACCGACAGCGGGTAGTGCACGCTCGTCACGGCGCGCACCTCGCCCTCCGGCCCGGCGGCGATGGCCTTGGTCGCGGTGGTTCCGGTGTCGATGCCGATGACGACGTCCATGCAGCCTCCCTGGTCGCGGATGACATGCCCGTTCGGGGGTCGGCTCAAGCCACGCGGGCGACCCGGCACCACCCCGACCTTAGGCGAGTGGCACCGGCGGCGCCCGCCCCGCTCAGCCGGCCAGTGCGGCCGCGTAGCCGGCGCGCAGCTCGTCGAAGCCGTGCGCCTTGGCGTCGCGGCCGCGAATCACGCCGACCGGGTCGCCGGCCAGCAGCCGCGCCAGCACGGCGGTGCACAGGTGCCAGCCCGCCGCGTACAGGGGCGCCTCGTGCCGCTCGGCGAAGGTGTGCCGCAGCGTGAGCCGGGTGCCGCCCTCCGCAGGAGTCAGCTCCCAGCGCAGCCGATCGCCGCCCCAGGTGTATTCGAGCAGGGCGGGCGCGTCGGCGCGCAGCACGGTCACCGGCACCTCCGTCCGATCGGGACCGTCGATCATCGTCACGGTGGTCTCGCCGGTGCGGGACAGGTCGCGGGCGGCGGTGAACGGCGCCCACCGGTCGAGCCGGCCGGGGTCGGTGAGGGCGGCCCACACCTTCCCGGGCGGGTGCGGCAGGTCGCGGACGAGGACCAGGGTCCAGCGCCCGCCGTCGGCGGTCACGGCCGCGCCGGTGGGCGGGCCGGGGTCGAAACCGGCGCTCATGATTCCTCCAGGTGGCGTTCGAGGGCGTTCAGGTGCCGGGCCCACATCCGGCGGTACGGCGCCAGCCAGGCGTCGAGCGCGCGGAACGGGCCCGGTTCGAGGGAGTAGATGCGCTGCTGGGCGGCCGTCCGACTGGTCACGAAGCCGGCCTCGCGCAGCACCTTGAGGTGTTTGGAGACGGCGGGCTGGCTCATCGCCAGCTTGTCGACGAGCTGGCCCACGCTGCTGTCGGCCAGCCGCAGCTCGTCGAGGATCCGGCGGCGGGTCGGCTCGGCGAGCACGGCGATGGCGTCCACGGGCACGCCCCCGACTATTCCAGCGTGGTTATATAACCGTCAAGGCATGCGGCTATCCTCGACGCATGCGGGTGCTGATCGTGACGTCCGGTTCCACCGGTGATGTGGCCCCGTACACGGGGCTCGGCGCGCGGCTGCGCGACGCCGGGCACGAGGTCACGCTGGCCACCCACGAGCCGTTCCGGGACGGCGTCGACCTGCCCTTCCTGCCCCTGCCGGGCGATCTGCGGCGGATCCTGCCGCGCGCCCACGGCCAGGACGGCACCGGCTCGGGCACCGGCCCGCGCGCCCTGCTGCGCCTGCTGCGCCTCGCCCGGCCGCTGGTCGCCGAGCTCGGCGACGGCATCGTGACCGCCGTCCGGCGCAGCCGCGCGGAGACGGTGCTGCTCTCCACCATGGTCGCGCCGCTGGGCTACCAGGTGGCCGAGGCGGCCGGCATCCCGTGGGCCGGGGTCTTCCTGCAGCCCGTCTTCCCCACCGGCGACTTCGGGCCGGTGCTGGCCGGCGGGCGCCCGCTCGGCCGGGCGGGCAACCGGCTCACCGGGCGCTTCCTGGAGACGGCCGCCCGCCCGCTGTACGCCGGTCCGGTGCACGAGCTGCGCCGCCGCCTCGGCCTGCCCCGCCGCAGCATGGCCGCGCTCCAGCGGGCCCAGCAGCACCGGTGGCCCACCTTCCACGGCTTCAGCCCGAGCGTGGTGGCCCGCCCGGCCGACTGGCCCGCGTCGCAGGAGGTGGTCGGCTACTGGTGGCCCGAGCGGCCGCCCGGCTGGAGCCCGCCGGCCGAGGTCGAGCGGTTCCTGGCCGCCGGCCCGCCGCCGGTCTTCGTCGGCTTCGGCAGCATGGCGCCCGGGCACGGCGGCCGGCTCGCCGCGCCGGTGCTGGCCGCGGTCCGCGCCGCCGGGGTGCGGGCGATCGTCCAGGCGGGCTGGTCGGGACTGCGGGTCGAGCGCGCGCCGGACGTGCTCAGCGTCGGGGCGCTGCCGCACGACTGGCTGTTCCCGCGGGTGGCCGCCGTGGTGCACCACTGCGGCGCGGGGACCACCGCGGCCGGGCTGCGCGCGGGGGTGCCGGCGGTGGGCGTGCCGGTGCTGGCCGACCAGCCGTTCTGGGCCCGCCGGCTGCACGAGCTCGGGGTGGCGCCGGCGCCCGTACCGCTGCCCCGGCTGACGGCGGACCGGCTGGCCGGCGCCCTGCGCTCGGTCACGACCGAGCCGCGCTACGCGGCGCGGGCGGCGGCCCTCGCGGCCCGGCTCGGCGCCGAGGACGGCGCCGAACGCGTCCTCAAGTGGCTGGAGACGCCGATGCCGCCCTCCTGATCAGGAGGGCGGCATCGGGACGCGGAAGGGCCGGTCAGCGCTCGCCGATGGGCACGAACTGCCGCTCGGTCTCGCCGATGTAGAGCTGCCGCGGGCGACCGATCTTGGTGGCCGGGTCGGCGTTCTGCTCGGCCCACTGGGCGATCCAGCCGGGCAGCCGGCCCAGGGCGAACAGCACCGTGAACATCTTCGTCGGGAAGCCCATGGCCTTGTAGATCAGGCCGGTGTAGAAGTCGACGTTCGGGTACAGCTTGCGGGAGACGAAGTAGTCGTCCGCCAGGGCGATCTCCTCGAGCCGCAGGGCGATCTCGAGCAGCGGGTCCGGCCGGTCCATCGTGGAGATGACGTCCTGGACGGCCTTCTTGACGATGGCCGCGCGCGGGTCGTAGTTCTTGTAGACCCGGTGCCCGAAGCCCATGAGCTTCACGCCCTTCTCCTTGGCCTTGACGCGGCGCACGAAGGCGTCCACGTCGCCGCCGTCGGCGCGGATGCCCTCGAGCATCTCCAGCACCGCGGAGTTGGCGCCGCCGTGCAGCGGGCCGGAGAGCGCGTTGATGCCTGAGGACACCGACGCGAACAGGTTGGCCTGCGCCGAGCCGACCAGCCGCACGGTCGACGTGGAGCAGTTCTGCTCGTGGTCGGCGTGCAGCACGAAGAGCATGTCGAGCACCTTGGCGATGGTCGGGTCCACCTCGTAGTTCACGGTGGGCAGCCCGAACGTCATGCGCAGGAAGTTCTCGACGTAGTCCAGGGAGTTGTCCGGGTACGGCAGCGGGTGGCCGATGGACTTCTTGTACGCGTACGCGGCGATCGTCGGAAGCTTCGCCATCAGCCGGATCCCGGAGATCTCGACCTGCTCCGGATCGGTCGGGTCGAGCGCGTCCTGGTAGAACGTCGACAACGCGGTGACGGCCGAGGAGAGCACGGCCATCGGGTGCGCGTCGCGCGGGAAGCCGGAGAAGAAGGCGCGCATCTCCTCCTGCAGCAGCGTGTGCACGCGGATCTTGTCGCCGAACTCGGCCAGCTGGGCCGGCGTCGGCAGCGCGTCGTGGATCAGCAGGTACGACACCTCGAGGAACGAGGCCTTGCCGGCGAGCTGCTCGATCGGGAAGCCCCGATAGCGCAGGATCCCGGCGTCACCGTCGATGTAGGTGATCGCCGACGCGCACGAGGCGGTGTTGACGAAGCCCTGGTCCAGGGTGACGTAGCCGGTCTCCTTCAGCAGGGCGCTGACGTCGATGCCGCCTGGACCCTCGACCGCCGGGCGGACCGGCATGGACAACTGGCCACCGGGGTGGTCGAGCTTGACATCCGTCATGTAATTCCCTCACTTCACCGGCAGATGTCGCCAATAACCTGCCGTTCACCGTAAACCCTCAACCTGAACGGGTCATCAGACGGTCGACCGCTGAGGGATTGATCACGACCGCCTCCCGGGAACACCATAGATAATGGTCTGTGGACCGCGACGTCGCGGTGCGGAGGTGGTGAACCGATGCGGATACCGGGCCCTGGTCCCGTCGTCGTGGGGGTCAACGGCACCTCCTCCGGGTTGGCGGCCGCCCGGCTGGGCGCCCGCGAGGCGGTGGCGCGGGGGCAACCGCTGCGGATCCTGCACGTGTTCTCCTGGCCCGGCCGGCGCTCCCTCGATGATGCGCCCGACTGGGCCAGCGCGCGCAAGGAGGCGGGCCGGATCGTGGCGGAGGCGGTCGCGACCGCCTCCCGGGCGGTGCCCGGCGTGCACGTGGAGGGCCTGCTCACCGACGGTCTGCCGGTCCGCGAGCTGCTCGCCCGCAGCCGCACGGCGGCGCTCGTCGTGCTCGGCGACGACGACGTGGGGCTCGGCCCGCGGCTCCCGGCCGACTCGGTGCTGGTGCAGACCGTGGCCCGGGCCCGCTGCCCGGTCGTGGTCGCCCGCGGCAACCGGCCGCCGGCCGGCCCGCTGCTGGCCGCGGTCGACGGCTCGCCCAGCTCGCTGCTGGCCCTGCGGGTCGCCGCGGCCGAGGCCGCCCGCCGCGAGATCGCGCTGGAAATCGCCCACGTGGTGGGACACGAGGACGATCGCGACGCCGGGCGCCGGCTGCTGGAGTCCGCCGTGGCCGCCGTGCCCGGGCTCGGCGGCGCCCGGCGGCGGGTGCTGGTCGGGGAGCCTGCGCCGATTCTGGTCCGCGCGTCGCGGCGGGCCCGGATGATGATCGTGGGTCCGCGGGGCGTCGGCGGCGGCTCACTGCTGGGCCCGGTGGCCCAGCAGTTGCTGCGCAGATGTGCCTGTCCGACGGTCTTTGTCCACGGAACCCCTGCCGGGGAGCGGTCACCGGCAGGTACGGTGCCATCGGCGGGCGCGCTGATGAGCTGACTGGCCAGGGGGCGATGACGGATGCTTTCCCCAGCTCCGTCGACACGGAGTCGGCGACGGTGGAAGGTCTTCGCCGTCGCGGGGGTGCTGGCCACCGCCCTCTACACGGCCAACCTCGCCCCGGCGGTCAACGTGGCCGGGTTCGCGGTCATCGGCGCGGGCACCGTGTGGGCCTGCTTCACCGTGCCCCGCCGCTTCGCCGCCGAGCCCCGCGCCGCCTGGCCGTTCCTGGGCGCCGCGGCGCTGTGCTTCCTGGTCGGCGTGGTGGTCCGGCCCCTGGTCGTCGACCGGCCGCTGCTCGCCGACGCGTTCACCGTCCCCGGCTACGTCCTGCTGGGCACCTTCTTCTCCCTGCTGCTGCGCTCGCGGGGCAGCGTCGCGCGGCACTCGGTCCTCGACGGGCTCATGGTCTGCCTGGCCGGTGGGCTCGCCAGCGCCCTGCTGCTGGCCGCGCCGGCCGCCGCGATCGCCGGCCGCCCGCCGGTCGAGTCGATCCTGGCCGGCCTGTACCCGCTGTTCGACGTGGTGCTGCTGGCCCTGGGCATCAACCTGACGTTCACCGCGCGCTCCTGGCCGGTCAGCCTCACCGCGCTGGTCGCCGGGATGGCGCTGATGGTGGTGGGCGACGTGGCCTACGCGATCATCGGCGTGCAGGGCAAGACGTACACCTCGCCGCTGCTCGACGTGCCGTTCCTGCTCGCGTACGTGGCGCTCGGGGTCAGCGCCCTGCACCCGTCGGTGGTCGAGCTGGGCCGGGCCGCCCGGCACCCGGTGCAGGCGTGGTCCTGGCGCCGGATGACGCTGCTGGTGCCCGCGGTGTCCACCCCGTTCGTGCTGCTGGTGGCCGTGGGCGGGGAGGCGCCGGAGTACCGCGCGCTGATCGCCGCCTGCGGCCTGGCCATCGTCGCGCTGCTGTTGCTGCGGGCCGTCTCGGCGGTGCAGGCCCAGGTCGCCGCGCAGCTGCACTCCGAGCACCAGGCGATGCACGACCCGCTGACCGGGCTGCCCAACCGCCGGATGATCTCCCACGAGATCGAGCGGCTGCTCGGCACCGTGACCCCGCCGGACACCCGGCGGGTCTGGGTCTTCTTCCTCGACCTGGACGGCTTCAAGTGGGTCAACGACTCGTGGGGTCACGACACCGGCGACCAGCTGGTGATCGAGGTCGCGGCCCGGCTGCGCGCGGCGGTGCCGGCCGGCACGATGCTGGCCCGGGTCGGCGGCGACGAGTTCCTGATCGCCGCCGTCGGCGACGAGCCGGGCGCGCTGCGGCTGGTCGACGACATCCACGGGTGCTTCGCCCGCCCGCTGAGGCTGCGCGACACCGAGGTGGTGATCAGCGCGTCCATCGGCATCGCGCACGCGCCCGGCGACAGCTCCCCCGAGGTGACCACCCAGGCCCTGCTGCGCGACGCCGACACGGCGATGTACCGGTCCAAGGCGGAGGGACCGGGCCGCGCGACGATCTTCGACACGTCGATGCACGACCGGGTCCGCGAGCGCATCGAGTTGGAGGGCGCACTGCGTACGGCGCTGGTGGAGGGCCAGCTCAGCGTCGTCTACCAGCCGATCGTGCGGCTGGAGACCGGCCGGCCGATCGGCGCCGAGGCGCTGGTGCGGTGGAACCACCCGCAGCGCGGGCCGATCCCGCCGATGACCTTCATCCCGGTCGCCGAGGACGCCGGGCTGATCGGCACGCTGGGCACCTGGGTCCGCAACGAGGCGCTGAGCCAGCTCGCCAGCTGGCGCGCGGACGGCACCGTCGGGCCCGAGTTCTACCTGTCCATCAACGTCTCGCCACGCCAGCTCAGCAACGCCGAGCTGCCCCTGATCGTCGCCGGTGAGCTGCTCCAGCACGGGGTGCCGGCCGCCGCGGTGGCGCTGGAGATGACCGAGTCGGTGATGGCCGACGGCGGCAGCGTCACCGCCCGGGTGCTGTACGAGCTGCGCGAGCTGGGCCTGAAGCTGCTCGTCGACGACTTCGGCACCGGCTTCTCGGCGCTGGGCTACCTGCGCCGGTTCCCGGTCACCGGCGTCAAGATCGACCGTTCGTTCGTGTCCGGGCTCGGCGAGAGCGGCGAGGACGAGGAGATCGTGCGGGCCGTGGTGGCGATGAGCCGGGCGCTGGGCCTGAGCATCGTCGCCGAGGGCGTGGAGACGCGGGTGCAGCGGGACGCGCTCGGCGCGGTCGGCGTCACCCAGGGGCAGGGCTGGCTGTGGGGCCCGGGGGTGGCGGCCGGCGACTTCGCCAGCCACTGGGGCGCCCGCCGGTACGCCCCCGCGCCTCCCGGCTGACCGCGCACCCCGGGAGTACCGTCTTCCCCAGGGGGTGACAAACGTCTCCCCCGTCCCTGGTGTCCCGGCTCCGGGATCCGGCATTATTTCGCTCAGCCCGGATCCTTGCCGCCGGCGGCGTCCGGCCGATGGTCCAGACCGGAGGAGGCGACATGATGACGACGTTGATCGGGTCCGAGGGTTCCGTGCTCTGGCTCGTGGCCGTGCTGCTCCTGCTGGCCTCGGGGCTGGCCGTCGCGCTGCTGCTGGCGACCCGGCGCGGCTCCGCGCCGATGCGCGCCGAGCACCGCACCCCGGAGCACTGACCCCCGCGCGCCGGTCCCGGCGGGCGCTGGCAGGCTGGGGCGATGCGCTTCGCCACGTGGAACGTCAACTCGGTCAAGGCCCGGCTGCCGCGGCTGCTGGAGTGGCTCGAACAGACCCGGCCCGACGTGCTGTGCCTGCAGGAGACGAAGGTCGCCGCCGACGGCTTCCCGGAGCGGGAGGTCGCCGCGCTGGGCTACGAGACCGCCGCGTACGGCCAGGGCCGCTGGAACGGTGTGGCCCTGCTCTCCCGGGTCGGGCTGGCCGACGTGCGGCACGGCTTCGACGGCGAGCCCGGCTTCCCCGACCCGGAGGCCCGCGCCGTCGGCGCCACCTGCGCCGGCATCCGCTTCACCTCCGTGTACGTGCCCAACGGGCGCACGCCGGAGGACCCGCACTACGCGTACAAGCTGGCCTGGTTCGCCGCGCTGCGCGACGCGCTCGCCGCCCAGCCGGGCCCGGCGGTGGTGGCCGGGGACTTCAACGTCGCCCCGACCGACGACGACGTGTGGGACATCAAGGTCTTCGCCGGCGCCACCCACGTCACCGCGCCGGAGCGCGCGGCCCTGGCCGCCCTGCGCGAGCTGGGCCTGACCGACGTGGTGCCCCGGCCCCTGAAGGGTGACCGGCCCTTCACCTACTGGGACTACCGCGCCGGCATGTTCCACCAGAACAAGGGCATGCGGATCGACCTGGTCTACGCCACCGCCGACGTCGCGGCCGCGGTGCGCGACGCGGTGATCGACCGGGAGGCCCGCAAGGGCAAGGGGCCCTCCGACCACGCCCCCGTGGTCGTCGACCTGGAGCCCGGCACGCCCGGGTCGCCCGTCTGAGCGGAGCCGGATCGACCGCCACCGCGTAGTCTGGTCGGGATCAGCGACCACCGGCGGGCAGAGAAAGGGGAACCGACATGGACACCCGGTCACCGGCCGTTCCGGTTCTCGCCCCCGCGTCGGCGCTGCTGCGCGCCGCGCTGGACGCCGCCAACGAGGCGGTGCTGCTGTGCACCGCCGCCGACCACACGATCGTGCTGGTCAACGCGGCCGCGACCGCGCTGCTGCCGGGCCTGGAGCCGGGCGCCTCGGCCGCGTTGTGCCCGCTGCCCGGCCTCGCCCGCGCCACCACCGAGGGCGCGACCCTGTTCACCGACGAATACCGGGGACGCCGCCTGCTCGGGCACCGCCGCCCGCTCGGCGACGACCACTACGGGTGGTACCTGCAGGACACCACCGACGAGATCGCGCGGGCCGAGGCGTACGAGGCCGAACGGGCGCGCACGGTGTTCCTGGCCGAGGCGAGCCGCCGGCTGTCGGCCTCGCTGAACCAGCGGCGCTGCCTGCGTACCACGGTGGAGCTGGCGGCGGCCCACCTGGCCGACGCCGCGGTCGTGGTCCTGCCGGCCCGCCGCCGGCAGAGCGAGTGGATGCGCCTGGTCGCCGGCGAGTCCGTGGAGCAGGGCACGCTGCGCGAGAGCGTGCTCGGCGAGGTGCCCGGCCTGGAGGAGGCCCTCGGCGGCTTCCCGCCGATCCCGAGCCGCTGGCTCGACGCCGCGCAGGTGCCCGGCTGGCTGCTGCCCGAGAGCTTCGGCGCGGTCGGCGCGCTGCTGGTGACGCCGCTGCCGGGCAACGCCGAGCCGGCCGGCGCGCTGGTCCTGGCCCGGCACGGCGCCGGCGCGGCGTTCTCGGCCGAGGACGAGATGCTGGCCCGGATCTTCGCCGCCCGCGCCGGCGCCGCCATCTCCGCCGCCGCGCTCTACCGCGACCAGGTGGACACCACGGCCATCCTCCAGGCCGACCTGCTCCCGCCGGAGCTGCCGCAGCCCGAGGGCGTCGAGCTGATCGGCTCCTACCAGGCGGCCAAGGACGCGCTGCGGATCGGCGGCGACTTCTACGACGTCTTCGGCCCGGTCGACGACAGCCCGGAGACCGTGGTCGTGCTGGGCGACGTCTGCGGCAAGGGCCCGGAGGCGGCGGTGCTCACCGGCAAGGTGCGCCAGACGCTGCGCGCGCTGCGCCTGGTCGACGCCGACCCGGCCGCGATGCTGACCGTGCTCAACCGCGCGTTGCTCGGCTCCAGCCGCCAGCACCGGTTCGTCACGCTGGTCGTCGCCGCGATCAGCCGGGCCGAGTACGGCCGGGTGCGGCTGTGCCTGGCCACCGGCGGGCACCCGGCGCCGCTGGTGCTGCGGGCCGACGGCACGGTCGAGGCGGTGCCGGTGTCCGGCACGCTGATCGGCGTGGTGCCGCGGATCTCCGTACGCCCGGCCGCGGTCGAGCTGGCGCCCGGCGAGCTCTGCCTGTTCTACAGCGACGGCCTCACCGAGGCCCGCGGCGGCGCGAGCGGCGCCGAGCAGTACGGCGAGGCCCGGCTCCGCGACGCCCTGGCCAGCTGCGCCGGGATGCCGGGCGCGGCGGCCGTGGAACGCGTCCGCCAGCTGGTCTCCGACTGGGTGCACGGCGGCGTCCGCGACGACATCGCGATGCTGGCGGTGCGGGCCCCGGCGCGCACCAAGCTGAGCCTCATGGAGACGAGCACCGTCGCCCCCTCGCCGTTCGCGATCGACGCCCGGCGCGGTGACCGTCGCGGCCGGAGCCGCTGATGACCGTCTCCACCACCACTCCCCCGCGTTCGCTCGACGACCCGGGCGTCGGCGAGCAGTATCTGCGCCTGGTCGGCGACGGCGACGAGTACGGCGCCGTCGAGATCGTCACCGCCCTGCTCGACAACGGCGTGCCCCCCGCCCGCGTGATGCTGGACCTGATCGCCCGCACCCAGAGCCGCGTCGGCGAGCTGTGGGCGGCCAACGACTGGTCCATCGCCCGCGAGCACGCGGCGACCGCGATCAGCGAGCGGGCGCTGGGTGCGGTCGCGGCCCGCAGCTCGGTGCGCCCCACCCGGGGCCGGATCACGGTCGCCTGCGTCGACGGCGAGTGGCACGCCCTGCCGGTGCGCATCCTCGGCGAGATGCTGCGTCTGGACGGCTGGCGGGTCGACTTCCTGGGCGCCAGCGTGCCCGGTCCGCACCTGGTCACCCACCTGCACCAGACCGGCCCGGACGCGGTGGCGCTGAGCTGCATGCTGGCCACCCGGCTGCCCCGGGCGCACGCGGCGATCACGGCCTGCCGCTCGGTGGGCGTGCCGGTGATCGCCGGTGGACCCGGCTTCGGCCCCGAGGGGCGCTGGGCGCAGCGGCTGGGCGCGGACGCGTGGGCGGCGAACGCCGAGATCGCGGTGCACCGGCTGGCCCGCGACTGGCCGCCGCCGATCGACGACCCGTACCAGGCGGCCTTCCTCGGCGACGACGAGTACACGCACCTGGTCCGCCACCGCGGCGACCTGGTGAGCACCGCGCTGACCCGGCTGACCCAGGCCTACCCGCCGATGGGGCGGTACAACCAGCGCCAGCACGACGCGACCGTCGAGGACCTGGGCCACGTGGTCGACTTCCTGGCGGCGGCGCTGTACGTGGGCGACGAGCAGGTGTTCACCGACTTCGTGGAGTGGACCGCGGCGGTGCTGGAGGCGCGCTCGGTGCCGCCGGTGGCCCTGCAGATCGGCCTGAAGCTCATGCGCGACCAGCTACGGGACTACCCGGCGGCGATCGCGATCATCGACGCGGGCGTGGCGGCGCTGCGGCGGTAAATCCGTCGCGCGGCGTACGGCCGGCGCGTTACCGTACGGGCATGATCTCCTGACGCTCGCCGCTGTTCCCAGCGCCGCGTGACTCCGCCGCGCCGCCTCGGCGCGTGCCGCCACGGCCTCCCCGCTCTCCGCGGCCGCCGTGCGCCTTCTCTCTCCGTACCACTCGCCTCGTCCATCGAGGAGGTAGCAGCATGCCTGACCCCACCTTTTCCGTCCACGTCGAGCCCGGCGAGCTCGCCGGCCGGGAGCTGGCGGCCGCCGTGTCCCGGCCGGACGCCGTGACCGGGCTGCCGGGCCGCCGGCCGGCCACCGGCGACGCCGCGGCGCGGCACGGCCGGCGCGACGCCCGGCTGGCCGCCCGGCAGCGCTCGGAACGCGATCACGCGGGCCGGGCCACCGGCGGATCCGCCCGCAGCTACGCCTTCCGCCGCAGCTGACCGGTCCGCGGCGGGCCGGGACCCCCGGGTCCCGGCCCGCCGCCGCGGTAATCCAGTTGGCCGCCGCGGGGGCCCGGCCTACGCTCCGGCGATGATGGAGACCGACCGGCTGCGGCTGGCGCCCCTGGACGTACCGCTGGCCCGGGCCGTCGTGGCCGGCGACCGGGAGGGCCGGGCCTGGCACCCGGAGTTCCCCACCGAGGACGACCGCGAAGCCTGCGCGATGACGCTGCGGGCCCCCGACCCGGCGTTCGGCTCCCATGTCGTCGTGGAGCGCGAGTCGGGGCTGGCCGTGGGCACCATCGGCTGTTACGGCCCGCCGGACGCGGCCGGCACGCTGATGATCGGCTACGGGCTCGTGCCCGCGGCCCGCGGGCGGGGCTACGCCACCGAGGCGCTGCGGGCGCTGGTGGTCCACGCGTTCGCCCAGCCGTCGGTGCGGGAGATCACGGCCGACACCCTGACCGACAACGTCGCCTCGCAGAAGGTGCTGGAGAAGGCCGGCTTCACCCACACCCACTCCACCGCCGAAGCCCGCTGGTACCGGCTCAACCGGCCGGACAAGCCCTAGACTCGCGCCATGGGTGATCATCACGGGGACCGGCCGCGCATCGGCGTCATGTTCGACCGCGACCGCGCGCCCGAGGAGCTGGCCGGGTTCGCCGCCGCGGTGCAGGAGGCCGGCGCCGACGACCTGTGGGTGGTGGAGGACCTCGGCTGGGCCGGCTCGATCAGCGCGGCCGCGATCGCCCTGGCCGCGACCGACCGCCTGCGGGTGGGCATCGGCATCGCGCCGGCGGCGCTGCGCAACCCGGCCCTGCTGGCCATGGAGCTGGCGACACTGGCCCGGGTCCACCCGGGCCGGCTGGTGCCCGGGCTGGGCCACGGGGTCGCGGAATGGATGCGCCAGGTCGGCGCGGAGCCGGCCAGCAAGCTGGCCCTGCTGGAGGAGACGATCCTCGGGGTACGGGCGCTGCTGAGCGGCGAGACGGTCACCCTGCGCGGGCGGGAGGTCACCATCGACGGCGTCCGCCTGGTGCACCCGCCGGCCGAGGCGCCGCCGCTGGTGACGGGCGTGGTCCGGGCGCGTTCGCTGGAGCTGTCCGGGCGCGTCGCCGACGGGACCATCATCGCCGAGGGCATCGGTCCGGACCGGATCGCCGCGTCGCTGGTCCACATCGACCGGGGCCGCGCCGCCGGCGACCGGCCGGCCCATGAGCTGGTCGTCTTCGCGTTCCTGCACGTCGAGGAGGACGCCGCCCGGGCCGCGGCGGCGACCCGGGACATCGTGGCCACCCAGGCGGCCTGGCTCGGCGCGGCCCCCGAGGAGCTGTTCACGCTGATCGGCCCGGCCGCGGTCGTGCCGGAGCGGGTCGGGGCGCTGCGGGCGGCCGGCGCGGGCACGGTCGTGCTGCGCCCGCTCGGCCCGGCGCCGCTCGAGCAGGTGCGCGCGGCGCTGGCCGCTCTGCGGGAGTGAACGCGCCGGGTGGGCCGGCCCACAGGACCGGCGGGGGTCGGCCCCGCCGCGTCGCGGCCGGAACGCGAGCGCCCGGCCTTATCGTCTCGTCATGACGCGCATCCTGCTGATCACCGGCGGCACCAGTGCGGGTTCCCTGCACACGGCGGCCCTGCGGACAGCGGCACGGTCCGCCCCGGCGGGGCTGACCGCCGTGCTCTACGACGGCCTGCGCACGCTGCCGGCGTTCGTGCCCGGGGAGCAACCGGCGCCCGAGCCGGTGGCCCGGCTGCGCGACGAGGTCGGCGCGGCCCAGGCCGTGCTGTTCAGCACCCCCGAGTACGCCGGGTCCCTGCCGGGCAGCCTGAAGAACCTGCTGGACTGGCTGGTGGACGGCGGCGACCTCAACGGCAAGCCGGCCGCGTGGCTCTCGGTGGCCGCGCCCGGGCAGGACGAGAGCGCGCTGACCGCGTTGCAGACGGCCCTCAGCTTCGGCAACGCCCGGCTGCTGCGGCCGGCCTGCATCCGGGTGCCGCTCGACCCGGCCGCCGTCGACGCGGCGGGACTGGTCACCGACCCGCAGTTGCACCGGGCCGCGCAGGACATCCTGCGGGCGCTGGTGCAGTCGGCGGCCGCCCCGCGGCCCCGCGCGCAACCGTCCTGGCAGGCCTATTCGAGCGTCTTCCCGGTGGTGATGCGGCGCGACGCCGGCACGCCCCGCGGGTGGCGGCCGCCGGCGTGACGCTCAGCCCTGGTCGCGGACGGCGAGCCGGACCGCGACGGTGACGCCCTCGTCGAGCCCCTCGGCGCTGCGGACGTGGGCCTTGACCGGCACGACGTAGGCGCCGTCCTTGGGCCACAGCGAGGTCTCCCACGCGGTGCCGCCGATCCGGGCGACGACCGGGATCATGCCCCAGCCGTAGCTGGCGTACGACCAGGAGCGCAGCGTGGCGCACTCCGGCTCGGGCACCGTGACGAAATACCACGGCGCCGGCCCGCGCCAGTACCAGATGTCACCGCGGAACTCGAGGTCCATGACGGGCATGATGGCAGAGCGCCGCGACCCGGCCGCGCCGGTGGGCACGGCCGGGCCGGGGCGGGCGGGTCAGCCCAGGCGGGCGTACACGTCGTCGAGCAGGCCGTGGTACATGTCGCTCTTGGCGTTGAAGTTCGGGCCGCCGATGCGCAGCGGCAGGTTGTTGGCGATCGACAGGTTCGCCGGGACGGCGAGCCGGCCGCGCTGCTGCCCGTCGACGTAGACGGCCAGCACGGCGCCCGAGCGCTGGCACATGATGGTGTGCCACTTGGCGTCGGCGACCCCGACGGTGCTGCGGACCAGGTAGATCTTCGTCGAGCCCTGGCCGACGACGACGCAGTGCGCGCGGCCGTTGCGGGCGCCGATCTGCATCTTCCACTGGCTGGCCGTGCTGACCACGCCCTTCTGCACCACGTTGGACGAGCCGGTGACCTGGGCCCGGGTCAGCCGGACGGAGGCGCCCCAGCGGAACTGCCGGGTGCCCGGGTCCAGGTCGGGGTCGTCGCTGCCCTCGAGCAGGGCGCGCGGACAGATCCGGGCCTTGGCGGAGCAGGCCGCGGGGAAGGAGGCGTCCCGGTCGGCGGTGGTGCCGGGGAAGGTCACCCGGCCGCCGGAGGTGGCGCGGACCGTCAGGGCGGTGCCGCGGCCGGAGTTCTCGGCGACGCGGCCGGTGGCGCCGGCGCCGGAGTTGAAGCTGTAGCGGGCGACGGTGACGGGTGCGGGTGCGGCCTGGGCGGCCTGGGGTGCGGCGAGCGCGGGCGGGGCGATGGCGAGGGCCGGCAGGGCGGTCATCGCGAGGGCGAGGGCGGCTGTCTTGGCTGCGAAAAGCATGGGACAAAAGGTACGGAAGTCTTGATAAGCCGCATTAGCTACGGCCTCAGCGTGTCGGCTGGTTCTTACAGCAGACCGGCTGACTCGGCAATCATGCAGACGGCCACCAGCCGCATGAGGTGCCACTCGGCCGCCAGCCAGGCCGAGCCGGACACGTACGCGTGGCCCGGCTCCGGCACCGGACGGCCCATCCGCACCGCGGCCGCGACGATCGACGTGGCGTAGGCGGCCAGCCCCGCGGCGTCGACCGGCCGGCCGGCGGCGCGCAGCGCGTCCCGCACCGCCGCGGCGTGCTGGTCGACCTGGGCGAGCAGGCCCGCGTCGCCGAGCGCGGCGGCCAGGCCGTCGACACCCACCCGCGCCATCATCTCGTCCAGCAGCGCACGGGCCGGGTCGGCGGCGGGAGCGGTGGAAACCGGGGCAAAGGCCAGGAATTCGTTCGTCATGGGAAGGACGCTAGGGCCTCGCGCCACCGGTTGACAGCCGGGTAACCGAACGGCACCCGACCGCTGCCCGCTACGCACCCCGCGGGCACAGAAACCCCCGCGAAAGGTACAGCAGACCTTATCCGGGGAGCTGATCCATGGCCCGGTAGATGCGCTTGTCGGAGACCGGGTACGCGGTACCCAGCGCCTGCGCGAAGAAGTTGATCCGCAGCTCCTCGATCATCCAGCGGATCTCCCGCAGCCCCTCGTCGGCCGGCCCGCCCGCGGGCAGCTCGGCCCGCAGCTCGCGATACTCCCGCTCGATCTCGTGCACCTGGTTCATCAGCTGCCGGTCGCGGGCCAGCGTGCCGCCGAGGCGGTCCAGCCGATGCAGCATGCCCCGCAGGTAGCGCGGCAGGTGGTGCAGCTGCCTCCACCCCGTCCCGGTCACGAAACCCGGATGCACCAGGCCCTTGAGCTGCTGGCGGATGTCGGCGAGGGCCGGCAGCAGCGCCGGGTCGCGGGTGCCGCCGAGCCGCTGCTCGACGTCGTACGCGGTGGCCAGCACGGCGCGCACCTGGGTCACCACGTTGGCCACGGCGTCCACCAGGTCGGCGCGGACCTCCTCGCGCAGCCGGGTGAACCCCTCCTTGTCCCAGGCCGGGCCGCCGGCGTCGGCCACCAGCTTGTCCACGGCCGCGCCGGCACAGTCGTCCAGCAGCTCGGCGATCGAGCGGTACGGGTTGCCCCGCGACAGCTCCAGCTTGGCCCGGTTGTCCAGCCGGCCCTGCAGGAAGCGGGCGGCCGGCGGCAGGGTGAGCAGCAACAGCCGCCGGGTGCCGGCCCGCATCGCCTCCCGCTGCTCGGCCTCGGTCTCGAAGACCCGCACGGCTACGCTGTCGCCCTCGTCGGCCAGCGCCGGATACACCGTCACCTCGTAGCCGCCGCGGACCTGGGCGATCGAGCGGGGCAGGGCGCCGAAGTCGTTGGTGGTGATGCCGCGGCGCTCGATGTCGCCGGCGGCCGCGGAGATGGTCGCCTGCACCTTGGGGGCCAGGCCGGCCCGCAGCACGTCGAGGTCGCGGCCCTCGCCGGCCACCGCGCCGTCCTCGCCGAGCACCCGGAAGTTGATCCTGAGGTGCTCCGGGACCTGGTCCGGGCGCCACGCGTCGCGCGGCACGACGGTGCCGGTGAGCCGGCGCAGCTCGGCGCCGACCGCGTCGCTCAGCGCGCCGCGGCGGGCCGGGATGCGGCTGAGCACGGCCTCCGCCCAGTCCGGCACCGGCACGAAGCTGGTGCGCAGGTGCTTGGGCAGGGCCCGGATCAGCGCGATCACGACGTCGCGCCGCAGGCCCGGCACCGACCAGCCGAAGTCGTCGGCGTCGAGCTTGTTGAGCAGCGGCAACGGCACCTGCACGGTGACCCCGTCGGCGGCCTGGCCCGGCTCGAACTGGTAGCTCAGCGGCAGCCGGACCTCCCCGGCCAGCCAGGCGTCCGGATAGGCGGCCGGGTCGACGGCGTCGCGGCCCGCGTTGACCAGCATCTCGCGGGTGAAGGTCAGCAGCTCCGGGTCGTCGTGCCGGGCCTTCTTCCACCACGCGTCGAAGTGCCGGGCGGAGACCACGTCGGCCGGGATGCGCGCGTCGTAGAGGGCGTACACGGTCTCGTCGTCGACCGCGATGTCCCGGCGGCGGGCCCTGTTCTCGATCTCCTCGATGCGCTCGAGCAGCCGGGTGTTGTCGGCGAAGAACTTGTGGTGGGTCTCCCAGTCGCCCTCGACCAGCGCGTGCCGGATGAACAGCTCCCGGCACAGCGCCGGGTCGACCCGCGCGTAGCCGACCTTGCGGCGGGGCACGATCGGCAACCCGTACAGGGTCACCTTCTCGTACGCCATCACCGCGCCCAGCTTCTTCTCCCAGTGGGGCTCGCTGTAGCTGCGCTTGACCAGGTGCGGCGCCAGCTGCTCGGCCCACTCCGGCTCGATCCGCGCGTTCACCCGGCCCCACAGCCGCGAGGTCTCGACCAGCTCGGCCGACATCACCCAGCGGGGCTGCTTCTTGAACAGCGCCGAGCCGGGGAAGATGGCGAACTTGGCCCCGCGGGCGCCGAGGTACTCGCGCTTGTCGGTGTCCTTGAGGCCGATGTGCGAGAGCAGCCCGGCCAGCATGGCCGTGTGCACGGCCTGGGCGCCGGCCAGCTCGTCGCGCTCGTGCAGGGTGAGCCCGAGGGTACGGGCGACCTGCCGCAGCTGCGAGTAGATGTCCTGCCACTCGCGGACCCGCAGGTAGTTGAGGAACTCGGCGCGGCACAGCCGGCGGAACTGGTTGCCGGACAGCTCGCGCTGCTGCTCGCGCAGGTAGTTCCAGAGGTTGAGGTAGCTGAAGAAGTCCGATTCCTTGTCGGCGAACCGGGCGTGCTTCTCGTCCGCCTGCTGCTGCTTGTCGGCCGGGCGCTCGCGCGGGTCCTGGATGGACAGGGCCGCGGTGATCACCATGACCTCGGCCAGGCAGTCCTGCTTGTCCGCCTCGATGACCATGCGGGCCAGCCGCGGGTCGACCGGCAGCTGGGCCAGCTGGCGGCCCAGCGGGGTGAGCTTGCGGCCGGCCAGCGCGCCGAGCTCCTCGAGCAGCTTCACGCCGTCGGTGACGTTGCGCTTGTCCGGCGGGTCGATGAACGGGAACGCCGCCAGGTCGCCCAGCCCCAGCGCGGTCATCTGCAGGATGACCGAGGCGAGGTTGGTGCGCAGGATCTCCGGCTCGGTGAAGGCGGGACGGCCCTCGAAGTCCTCCTCGGAGTACAGCCGGATGCAGATGCCGTCCGAGGTGCGCCCGCAGCGGCCCTTGCGCTGGTTGGCGCTGGCCTGCGAGACGGCCTCGATGGGCAGCCGCTGCACCTTGAGCCGGCTGCTGTAGCGCGAGATGCGCGCGGTGCCCGGGTCGATCACGTAGCGGATGCCGGGCACGGTCAGCGACGTCTCGGCGACGTTGGTGGCCAGCACCACCCGGCGGCCGGTGTGCCGCTGGAAGACCTTGTGCTGCTCGGCGGCGGACAGCCGGCCGTACAGCGGGACGATCTCGGTGTTGCGCAGGTTGCGCCTGGTCAGCGCGTCGGCGGCGTCGCGGATCTCGCGCTCGCCACTGAGGAAGACCAGGATGTCGCCGTCGCTCTCGCGGCCCAGCTCGTCGACGGCGGCGGCGATGCCCTCCACCTGGTCGATCGGCTCCTCGCGCCGCTGCTGGGCGTCCCGGTCGGAGTCCTGGTCCCCGGCGCCGGTCTCCTCCACCAGCGGGCGGTACCGGACCTCCACCGGGTAGGTCCGGCCGGACACCTCGATCACCGGCGCCGGGCCGGCCGGGCCGGCGAAGTGCTCGGCGAAGCGCTGCGTCTCGATGGTCGCCGACGTGATGATCAGCTTCAGGTCGGGGCGCTGGGGCAGCAGCTGGGCCAGGTAGCCGAGGATGAAGTCGATGTTGAGGCTGCGCTCGTGGGCCTCGTCGATGATCAGCGTGTCGTAGCGGCGCAGCATCCGGTCGTTCTGGATCTCGGCCAGCAGGATGCCGTCGGTCATCACCTTGACCATGGTCTCGTCGGTGACCTGGTCGGTGAAGCGGACCTTGTAACCGACCGTCGCGCCCAGCGACGTGCCCAGCTCCTCGGCGATGCGCTCGGCCACCGTGCGCGCGGCGATCCGCCGCGGCTGGGTGTGCCCGATCTGGCCGCGCACCCCGCGGCCCAGCTCCAGGCAGATCTTCGGCAGCTGGGTGGTCTTGCCCGAGCCGGTCTCGCCGGCGATCACCACGACCTGGTGGTCGCGGATCGCGGCCAGGATGTCGTCGCGGCGCTGGCTGACCGGCAGCTCGGCGGGATAGGTGATCGGCGGTACGGCGGCCAGCCGCGTGGCGCGGCGCTGCTCGGCCTGGGTCACCTCGGCGGCGATCTCGGTGAGCACGGCGGCGCGGGCCACCTCGTCACGGATCCGGCGGGTGCCCTCGATGCGGCGCCGGAGCCGGCGCTCGTCGCGCGGCAACAGCTCGGACAGGCGGCGGCGGAGCTCGGCGAGGTCCGGGCTGACGGGTGTGACAGACATGGCGGCTCAACAATAGGCAGACGCGGCCCGAAACGCCTGGTGATTATCGCCGCGTTGCCGTCACACCCGGGACAGCCCGTCGATCTGCGCCATCTCCCCGTCGGTCAGCCCGAAGCCGTCGATCTGCGCGTTGCGGACGATCCGCTCCGGGTTGGCGCTCTTCGGGATCACCACGATCCCGTGCTGGAGGTGCCAGCGCAGCACCACCCGGGCCGGGTCGACGCCGTGCGCCGCCGCGATCCCGGCCAGCACCGGGTCCCGCAGGTCGGTGGTCTTGAACGGCGAGTAGCCCTCGACCACGACGCCGCGCTCCCGGTGCTCGGCGACCAGCTCGGCGTCGTACAGCTTCGGTCCCCAGCGGACCTGGTTGACCGCCGGCTTCTCCCCGGTCGCGGCGACCAGCTCGTCGATCTCCGCGGTGGCGTGGTTGCTCACCCCGACGGACCGGGCCAGGCCGGCGTCGCGCAGGGCCAGCATCTCCCGCCAGACCGCGATGCCCCGGCCCCGGCGCGGCGGCCAGTGCAGCAGCCACAGGTCGACCGCGTCGACACCGAGGGCGGCCAGGCTCTCCTCCAGCGTGGCCCGCTCCCGGCCGGCCCGGTCCGGTGTGATCTTGGTGGTGAGGAAGACCTCGTCGCGGGGCACCCCGCTGTCCCGCAGCGCCCGGCCGACCTCGGCCTCGTTGGCGTAGAGGGTGGCGGTGTCGAGGTGGCGGTACCCCGTGGCCAGGGCCGCGCGCACCGCGTCGTACGCGACCTCGCCGCGCATCTGCCAGGTGCCGAAGCCCAGCAGCGGCATGTCGAGCGGCCCGCCCACCGGTACGGAGGGAATCGTCATGTCCCCATCTTGCCCGGGTCGCCCCGTGTCCCCCCGCGTGTCTCATTCGATATCTCTCCCGACAGCGTCCGGCCGGCGGGCCGGCAGAGAGAGACCGAGGGTGCCATGATCGTCGTCGCCGAGGACCACGAGGACATCCGGTTCGTGCTGCAGCGTGCCCTGGAGCGCGCCGGCCACCAGGTGGTCGTCGCCAGCGACGGCGCCGCGGCCCTGGAGGCGGTCCGCAAGCACCACCCGGACATCGTGGTGACCGACGTGGACATGCCCCGGATGACCGGGCTCGACCTGTGCCGGGCGATCCGCGCGGACGCCCGGCTCAAGCACATCCCGGTGGTGCTGGCCAGCGGCTCGATGCTGCCCGGGGACGAGCGGGCGGCCGAGGTCGGCGCCAGCGCGACGCTGCTCAAGCCGTTCCTGCCGGCTCAGTTGCTGGCGTGCGTGGCGGAGCTGATGCCGCCGCGGCCGGCCTGATCCGCCGCCAGTGACGGGGGCGTCGACTCCTCGGCGGCCGCGCGCTCGGCCAGCGCCCGCTCCAGCGCGGTCCGGTCGGCCGGGGCGGGCTGCTCCCCGGCGGTGGCCAGCGGCAGGGTGAAGTGGAACCGCGTACCGCCGCCGGGGTTGTCGGCGACGCCGATCGTGCCGCCGTGGCGTTCCACGATCCGCCGGCAGATGGCCAGCCCCAGCCCGGTGCCGGCGTAGCCGGCGGCGGTGCGGGCGCGGTGGAACGACTCGAAGATGTTGGGCTTGTCCTCGTCCGGGATGCCGATGCCCCGGTCGGCGATCTCGATCCGGGTCCAGCCGGGCGGCCCCGGCTGCGCCGTCACGTCGATCCGCGCGTTCCGTCCGGCCGGCACGTACTTGAGGGCGTTGCCGATCAGGTTGTCCACCACGTGGCGCAGCATCGCCGGGTCGGCGCGCACCTCGGGCAGCGGCCCGACGTAGCAGTCGGGCGGCGGCGCCCCGCCGGGACGCGCCGGCTCGATGCGCTGCTCGATCACCTCGGCGACCAGCGGGTCGAGCGGCACGGTCCCGAGCTTGAGCGGCGCGTCGCGCGAGGTCGTGTAGGCCAGCAGCGTGTCGATCAGCGCGGCCATCCGGTCGGCGTTGCCGGCGATCCGGCCCAGCGCGGCGCGCGCCCCGGCCACCTCCGCGCTGTCCGGGGCGTCGGCGAGGTCCTCCGACGCGGTCTCGCAGTGCCCCCGGATCACCGCCAGCGGCGCCTTGAGGTCGTGCGCGACCACGCCCGCGAAGACCGCCAGGTCGGTCTCGTAGCGGCGCAGCTCCGTGATGTCGTGGAAGACGGCGACGGCGCCGTGGCGCCCCGCCGCGTTGGCGTCCAGCGGCCGGCCGTCCACGCTGACCAGGATCCCGTCCGGCCGCCGGTCGTTCCGGATGATCATCTCGACGCCGTCGGACTTCTCCCCCCGCAGCGCCCGGACCAGCGGCATCTCCTCGACCGGGAACGGGGTGTGCCCGTCGGGGCGGTACAGGCCGTAGTGCTCCTGCCAGCCCTGCGGTCCGTCGATGTCGTCCGGGACGCCGAGCAGCGCCTTGGCCGCCGGGTTGTGCAGCAGGAACGCCCCGGACTCGTCGACCACCCCGACGCCGTCGCCCAGGCTGCTCATGATCGCGCCGAGCAGGCCGGCCTGGCGCCGGCTCTCGGCCTCGGCGGTGCGCAGCTCGGCCGTCGCGACCAACACCTGCGCGCGGGCCCGGGAGCGACCGGTGGCCAGGACGCACACCAGGCAGGCCAGCATGAGCGTGATCGACAGGCCCCCGGCCAGCACGATCGCCGGCATGCTGCTGTACGCGCCGGGCAGGTTGCGCGAGTCCGCGGCGGTCACCAGCGTCCAGTGCCGGTCGGCCACCGGGAAGGTCGCCTGCCGGGTCAGGTCGCGCCCGCCCGGGGCGTCGTACCCGGCCACCAGGACCCGGCGGCTGTCGCCGTTGACGGCGTACAGCTCGCCGTCGAGCGTGCCCTGGCTGGCGGTGCTCAGCACGCCGCCGAGGAAGTCCTGGCCGCGCAGCCCGAGCGCCACCCAGCCGCGGAACTCCGGGACCTGCCCGCGCGGGGTGACGCTGCTGTAGACGGGGGCGGCGAACACGAAGGACAACTGCTGGCGGTCCGGCGGGATGCCCCGGTCGCGCAGCAGCACGTACGTGTCGGAGACGGTGGGCCGGCCGGTACGCCGCGACTCGACCAGCGCGGCGCTGCCCTCCGACGACGGCGCGACGTCCAGTCCGGTCGCGGCCACGCCGTTGCCGTTCAGCGCGCGCTGGAAGATCGCGAAGTAGTGCTCGGGGTGGCTGCCGCTGGGCGTCAGCCGCAGCCCGGCGGCGCCGCGCCCGCGCCAGAACGCCTCGACCCGGGGCACGTCGCCGGTCCGGGCCGGCACGACGAAGGCGACCGAGGTGGCGCCGAGCAGGCCGGCGTCGGCGAGCGGACCCGTGGCGGCGGCGAAGTCGGCCGCCGTGAGCCCGGGGTTGGTGCCCAGCCCGGCGGCGACCGCCTGCAGCAGATTGCGGTAGCGCCCGGCCTCGCCGGCGACGGCCGCGCGGGCCACGGAGGTGCGCTGGTCCATCACCCGGTCGGCGCTCTCGCGCTGGTCCGAGCGCAGCTGCCGGGCGGTCAGCAGGGTGGCGGTGAGCCCGACGATCAGGACGGTGGCGGCCAGCAGCGGGCCGACGAAGCGTCCCTGCCACGCTCCCGTCGCGCCGTCCTGCGGCCCCGCACGGCGACCCCTCACTGCTCGGAGCATAAGGGGCAGATCACCCCCGCCGGCGAGGTTCCGCCGACGGGGGTGAGCGGCACTCACTTCCAGGTGTCGTATTGGTACAGGTCGTAGGCGGCCATGATGCCGGTGACCTTGGTGTAGTAGTTCGGGTCGGTGGCGTACCCGGCCTTCCACACCGCCCAGATGAACTTGTTGGCGTCCTGGGTGTGGACGAAGGCCCCGGCGTAGCGGCTGTTGACCCGCAGGAAGCTGCCGTGGTCGCGGAACGAGTGCGACTGGCTGGGGTACGTCCGGAAGCTGGCCGAGGTGGCGAAGCAGGTGCCGGCCTTGGTGCACTCGTTGGTGCGGTACACGTGGCAGCCGTCGGCCAGCTTGCCGTAGCTGCCGTTCTGGCACTTGATGCCGAAGTAGTTGCGGTCCACCGACGCCAGGCCGCTGCGGCCCCAGCCGGACTCGAGGATGGCCTGGGCGATCGTCACCGACGGCGGGACGCCGTACTCGCGCCAGCCACGCTGCGCGCCGGGCACCGAGTTCGCGATGAACTGCGCCGGGGTCAGGGTGACCGACGGCGCCGGGACGCTCGCGCCCGCGCACACCGGCAGCGCGCCGGAGTAGACGTAGGCGTGCGAGATGTAGGAGCCGGTCGGCGTGCGGTCCCACTGGTTGGTGGAGCGGACCGTGCCGTCCACCAGCTGACCGGTGACCGCGCAGGTCAGGTCGACCTTGGTGCCGCTGGCGACCGTGCCGGTCACCGCCTCGGTGGTGGCCGCGCCGGAGCGCAGATTCACGCTGCCGTCGGTGCTCTTGACCGTGCCGATGACGTAGCGGGCGGTGCCGGAGGTCTTGGTCCTGCTGGGTACGGCGGTCGGCGAGCTGGCGGCGCACCGCGACAGCGCGCGGGCCGTCCGTACGTAGCCGTGCGAGACGTAGTGGCCGGTGCTGAGCCGGTCCCAGGCGGTGGTGGTCCGCAGCGAGCCCTTGACCTTCTGGCCGGTCACGAAGCAGGCGACGGTGACCTTCTGCTGGTTGCGGACCGTGCCGACCACCTTGGCGGTCAGCGCGGGCGCCGAGCGCACCTTGAGCGTGCGGCCGACCTTGATGGTGGCGGACACCCCGGCCGCGTCGGCGGTCCCGGGCGCCACGATCAACCCCGCGCCGAGCGCGGCGAGCAGCAGCGGCGCGGTGAGCAGCCGGCGGGCAGTGTGCAGCATGAACGTCCCCTTCGTGGCCGCCGGCATCCGTGTCGCGGCGTTCGTTCGAAGGTCGCGGGGCGGCGTTGCGGGGCGGGGCTGCTTGCGGGTGCATCCGCGTTGCCGGAGGGCGGCGGCGGGGACATCGGGGCGAATGCCACCGAAGGGGGACTATGATCCGCGGCGCGTACCTGCTTGAGATGTGGGCTGTCTGGGCAATGCGGAAGCGCTCGACTCGACACGTACAGGAGGACACCGCCGATGACCGCCCTGGCATCCCGCCCCGCGGAGGGCGCCGAGCCCGCCCCGGCCGACCGGCCGGGACGCGGGTTCTGGCACGTGGTCGGGCACGCGTGCGTCGCCCTGCTGGCCGCGGCCGGGGTGGCCGCGGTGTACCTGGCCTGCGTGCGGACCCCGCTCGGGCAGAGCGTGGACACGCTCATGATGCGCGGCGCCGACGTCCGCCACGAGCGGGTGGTGCAGGTGCTCGACCGGGCCCTCAACGGCACCAGCCTGGCCAGCCTCGTGCTGGTCTGCGTGGCCGCCGCGGCGATCGGCTTCATCCGCCGGCGCGTCGACCTCGCGCTCGCCGCCGGACTGCTGGTGATCGGGGCCAACGCCAGCACCCAGCTGTTCAAGACCCGGCTGCCCCGGCCCGACCTGGACGGCTTCCCGGCGCCGAACTCGTTCCCGAGCGGCCACACGACCGCGGCCGCCTCGGTGGCGTTCGCCCTGATCCTGGTGCTGCCGTTCGCGATCCGGGGCACGGTGGCGCTGATCGGCGCCGCCTACGTGACCGTCATCGCGATCGCCACCGTGTGGGCCGAATGGCACCGGCCGAGCGACACCGTCGCGGCCCTGCTGGTCGTGCTGGCCTGGGGCGCGGGCGCCTCGGCGCTGGTCCGGGCCGGGCGCGCGCGGATCACCGGGGTCACCGCCCGGCCGAACCGGCTGGCCATGCTGCTGTTCGGCGGCCTGGGCGCGCTCTGCGCGGTGGCCGGGCTGCTCGGCATCGGCGCCGTCGTGCTCTCCGAGCGGGTCGTGCCGGACCTGGTCTCCGGCCGGTTCGCCTTCTTCGCCGGCGCCGCGGCCATCACGGCCGCGGTGGCCGGGGTCTTCGCGATCTGGGTTCGGCTCGCCGCCGGCGACCGGCCGGTGGGATCCGGATCCGTCCTGGCGTCCGCGCACCCGGCGCCGGCCGCCGACTGAGGAGGAACCTGACCATGACCACCCCTGCCGAGAACCCCCCGCCCGCCACCATGCCCGGCGCGGCCGGCGCCGTCCCGCCGGGCCCCGCCGGCGTGCCGGCCATGCCCGCCGCCGACCCGGCCGCCGGGGCCGTCGCCGTCCCGACCGTGTCGGTGGCCGCCTACCCCGACTACGCGCTGGCCCAGCGGGCGGTCGACTACCTCTCCGACAACCAGTTCCCGGTGCAGAAGACCAGCATCATCGGCACCGATCTGCGCCTGGTCGAGAACGTGCTGGGCCGGATGACCACCGTGCGGGCCGCGCTCGCGGGCGCCGCCAGCGGCGCCTGGTTCGGCCTGTTCATCGGGCTGTTCATCGGCATCTTCAGCGACTCGAACTGGTTCGGGCTGATCTTCCTGGGCCTGCTCATCGGCGCGGCCTGGGGCGCGATCTTCGGCGCCATCGCCCAGGCGATGACCGGCGGGCGGCGCGACTTCACCTCGCGCAGCTCGCTGCAGGCCGGCCAGTACGCGGTGGTGGTGGAGGCCGACGCCGCCGACGAGGCCCGCCAGCTGCTGGTGCGGCTCAACTGGCAGGCCAGCGGCGCCTCCTGACCCGGACCGCCCAGGAGCGCCGTCACCCGCGGGGGTGACGGCGCTCCGTCGTTGCAGGCGGGTTACCGCAGCGAGTCGAGCTGGCCGCGCAGCTTGGTCAGCGCCCGGGTC
>NZ_BOMQ01000102.1 GCF_016862275.1 Actinoplanes nipponensis
ATCCAACGCATCGTCAGTACGCCCCGCGATCGGCGTGCCGATCGGGACGTCCGTGCCGGCGCCGAGCCGGGTCAACAGGGTCGCCAAAGCCGCCTGCAACACCATGAACAGGCTGGCCCGGTGGTCGCGGGCCAGGGCGGTGAGCCGGTCGTGCAGCTCCGGCTCGACGGTGAACTCGACCCGGCCGCCGCGGTGCGACGGGCTCGCGGGCCGCACCCGGTCGGCGGGCAGCTCCAGCTCCTCCGGCACGCCGGCCAGGGCCCGCTGCCAGAACTCCAGCTGGCGGCCCAGCTCCGCCTCGCCCAGCACCTCGCGCTGCCACAGGCTGTAGTCCGCGTACTGCACCGGCAGCGGCGACCAGGACGGCGCTTCGCCGGCCACCCGGGCGGCGTACGCCGTGGCCAGGTCGCGGGCCAGCGGCGCCCGGGACCAGGCGTCACTGGCGATGTGATGGGTGAGCACCAGCAGCACGTGCTCCCGCGCGCCGAGGGCGAACAGCACGGCCCGTACCGGGATCTCCGCGGCCAGGTCGAAGCGGTGCCGCGCCGCCGCGGCCAGCTCGTCCCGCAGGGACGCCTCGTCGACCCGCACCACGGGCAGGGCCACCGCGGCGACCGGGAGCACGATCTGCACCGGTCCGGCGCCGTCCTCGGCGAAGACCGTGCGCAGGCTCTCGTGCCGCCGGACGACGTCGTCCAGGGCCGCGCGCATCGCCGTCGCGTCCAGCTCGCCGGTCAGCCGCAGGGCCACCGGCGAGTTGTACGCCGCGCTCGGGCCCTCGAACTGGTGCAGGAACCACAGCCGCTGCTGCGCGAACGACACCGGGACCCGCGCCGGGCGCGGCCGGACCGCGACCACCCGGGCCCGCACCCGGTCCGGGTCGGCAGCGTCCAGCGCGTCCGCGAGGCCGGCCACGGTCGGCGTCTCGAACAGCTGCCGCACGCCCACCTCGACGTCCAGCACCGAGCGCACCCGGCTGACCAGCCGGGTGGCCAGCAGCGAGTGCCCGCCCAGGGCGAAGAAGTCGTCGTCGATCCCGACGGTCCCGACCCCGAGCACCTCGGCGAACAACCCGCACAGCAGCTCCTCCCGCGGGTTGCGCGGGGCCCGCAGCGTGGCCTCCCCGTCGTACGCGGGCGCGGGCAGGGCGCGGCGGTCCAGCTTGCCGTTGGGAGTCAGCGGGAACGTGTCCAGGACGACGAACGCGGCCGGAACCATGTAGTCGGGCAGCTCCCGCGCCACGCGTTCGCGCAGGCCGGTCGCGTCGCCGCGGACGTAGGCGACCAGGCGCCGGTCGCCCGGCCGGTCCTCGCGGACCAGGACGGCGGCCTGGGCGACCGCGGGGTCGGCGGCCACCACGGCCTCGATCTCACCCAGCTCGATCCGGTAGCCGCGCAGCTTGACCTGGCCGTCCCCGCGGCCGACGAACTCCAGGTCGCCGGCGGCGTTCCAGCGGACCACGTCGCCGGTGCGGTACATCCGCGAGCCGGGCCCGTCGAACGGGTTCGCCACGAAGCGTTCCGCGGACAGCGCCGGACGCCGCCAGTAGCCGCGGGCCAGGCCGGTGCCCGCGATGTAGGCCTCGCCGGGCACGCCCGCCGGTACCGGCCGCAGCCCGGCGTCCAGCACGTAGACGCGGGTGTTCCAGAAGGGGCGCCCGACCGGCACCGGGCCGGCCGGGGCGGGATCGCCGGCCGCCAGCCGGTACTGGACGCTGTTCACGGTCGCCTCGGTGGCGCCGTACACGTTGAGCAGGTCGGCGCCGGGGTGCCGGGCGCGCCAGCGGTCGGCGGCCTCGCCCAGCAGCAGCTCGCCGCCCAGCATGAGCAGCTCGCTGGGCGAGACCTCGGCGGGCAGCGCGTCCAGCATCGCCAGCACGCTCGGGGTGCCCTTGAGGAACGTGGGCCGCGGACCGTCGGCGGCGGCCCGCTCGTCCAGGCCGGCCACCCGGACCAGGCCACCGGAGACCAGCGTGGTGTAAAGGGCGGTGACGGTGAGGTCGAACGAGATCGGTGAGTGCAGCAGCGAGGTGCCGGCCATCGCCGGGTACGCCTGCCGGGCCCACTGCAGGTAGGCGCCGAGCGAGCGGTGCTCGATGACCACGCCCTTGGGCCGCCCGGTCGAACCCGACGTGTAGATCACGTAGGCGGGGTGGCCGAGCCGCACCGGCGGCAGCGCCCCGGGGCCGGCCGGCGCCGCCGGGTCGAGCTCGTCGACCAGCAGCAGCGGCGCCGCCCCGGGCGGGAGCGCGCCGGCCGACGCCGCGGTGGTGACGATCAGCGCCGGCTCGGTGTCGGCGAGCATGAACGCGATCCGGTCGGCCGGGTAGCCGAGGTCGACCGGCAGGTACGCGGCCCCGGTCTTGAGCACGGCGAGCAGCACGACGACGAGCCGGGCGTCGCGGGGCAGGGCGATGCCGACGAACCGTTCCGGGCCGGCGCCGCGCTCGATCAGCGTCCACGCCAGCCGGGTGGACCGGGCGTCGAGCTCGGCGTAGGTCAGCACCTCCGGCCCGGCCTGCACGGCGGGCGCCTGCGGGGTCCGGGCGGCCTGCTCGCGGAACAGGTCGAGCACCGAGGCGGCGGGCACCTCGCGCGCGGTGTCGTTCCACTCCCGCAGCACCGTCTGCCGTTCGGCCGCGGTCAGCAGGTCGAGGCGCCCCACCGGGCGGTCGAGGCCGGCGGCGAACTGGTCCAGCACCCGGGCGACCCGCTCGACGACGCGCCGGGCGGCCGCCTCCGCGTACAGGTCGGGCCGGTAGCTCAGGCGCAGCTGCACGGTGTCGCGGGCCGCGGCGATGAGCAGCAGCGGGTAGTGGGTGGCCTCGCGGTTCGCGCCGGCCGCGACGGCGATGTCCAGGCCCAGCTCCCGGCCGGCGGCGGCGGCCGGGACGACCGGATAGTTCTGGAACACCATCGAGGTGTCGAACAGCTCGCCGAGCCCGCTCTGCCGGCGGATCTCGGCCAGGCCGAGGTGCTCGTGCGGGGTCCGGGCGGCCAGGCCCTCCTGCACGCGGGTGAGCAGGGCCGCCACCGACTCGGCCGGGTGCAGCCGGATCCGGGTCGGCACGGTGTTGATGAACAGGCCGACCATGGTCTCCACGCCGTCCAGCTCGGGCGGCCGGCCGGACACGGTGCTGCCGAAGACGACGTCGTCGCGGCCGGTGAGCTGGCCCAGCACGATGCCCCAGGCGGTCTGCACCATCGTGTTCAGGGTGACGCCGTGGGCCCGGCCGAGGGCGGTGAGCCGCTCGGTCCGCGGCGCCGACAGCAGCGTCTCGACCTCCGCGCCGGGCACGGCGGCGCGCGGCGCGCCCGGCGCGACCAGGGTCGGCTCCTCCAGCCCGGCGAGCGCGGCGGCCCACGCGGCGCGCGCGGCGTCGTCGTCGCGGGCGGCCAGCCAGCTCAGGTAGTCCCGGTAGGGCCGGACCCGCGGCAGCGCGCTGTCGTCGCCGCGGGCGCCGTACAGGGCGAGCAGCTCACCCATCAGCACCGGCAGCGACCAGCCGTCCAGCAGCAGGTGGTGGTTGGTCAGCACGAACCGGTGGCGGCCGGCGCCGAGATCGATCAGGGTGAAGCGCAGCAGCGGCGGGCGGGCCACGTCGAAACGCCGCAGCCGGTCGGCGGTCAGCACCTCGGCGACGGCCGCGTCCTGCTCGGCGCCGGTCAGCCCGGACAGGTCCACGTCGGTCCACGGCACCGGCGCGTCCCGCACGACCAGCTGGGCCCAGTCGCCGTTGCGGCGCTGGCGGAACGCGGCCCGCAGGTTGGGGTGCCGGTGCAGCAGGGCCTCGGCGGCCCGGCGCAGCACGCCCGCGTCCAGGCTGCCGCCGATGGTGAAGGACACCTGCACCACGTACGGGTCGAGGTCGTCGCCGTCGTAGACGCTGTGGAAGAGCAGGCCCTCCTGCAGCGGGGTGAGCGGCAGGATGTCCTCGATCTTGCGCTGGCTACGGCTCACAGCTCGTCCTCTTCCTCGGCGTCGAACTCGTTCTCGAAGGCGTCGATCTCGTCCTGGGTGACGGCCAGCGGCACGTCGGAGGGGGTGAGCCCGCCCGCGTCCGGGCCGTCGGCGTGCGCGACCAGCGCCTCCAGCGCCCGGAACCACAGCCCGGCCAGCTCGGCCACCTGGGCGTCGCCGAGCAGGGCCCCGGCCCACGTCCACATCGCGGTGAGGCTGGGGCCGTCCGGGGTCTCCTCGGTGCGGGCGTTCAGGTCCAGGGCGTGCGGCAGCGGCATGCCGTCCTCCTCGCCGGGCACCGCCTCGAGGCCGAAGACCGGCGTCCAGTCGGCCGACCCGGCCGCGGGCGCGGCGAAGCGGCCCAGGTAGTTGAAGCCCACCTGCGGCGCGGCCAGGCCCACGAAGCCGCGGGCGGTGTCCGGGTCGAGGTAGCGCGCCAGCCCGTATCCCAGGCCCCGGTCCGGGACGGCGCGCAACTGCTCCTTGACCCGCTTGAGGACCACGCCGGCGGCCGGGCCGCCGGCGAGGGCGTCGTCGACGTCGAACGCGCCGCCGTCCAGCCGGACCGGGAAGACCGTGGTGAACCAGCCGATCGTGCGGGTCAGGTCGGCCCCCTCGACCAGGTGCTCGGCGCGGCCGTGCCCCTCCAGGTCGAGCAGCAGCCCGGCGCCGGCGCGCCCGCGCCAGCGCGTCCAGGCCAGCACGAAGGCGGCCAGCAGCACGTCGTTGATCTCGGCGTGGAACAGCGCGGGCACCCGGGTCAGCACGGCCTCGGTGACGGCGGGGCTCAGGCGCCGGGTGAGCGCGCCCGCGGTGCCGTACGTGTCGACGGCCGGGTCCACCGGCCGCGGGCCCAGCGGCGGGTCGCCCCGCCGCAGGACGTCCTGCCACCAGCCGGCCTCACCGGCGCGCAGGGGGTCGGCGGCCGTCGCGTGCAGCCCCCGGGCCCAGCGCCGCAGCGACGTGCCGACCGGCTGCAGGACGGGCTCGGCGCCGGCCTCGGCGGCGCGGTAGGCCTCCATCAGGTCGGGCAGCAGCACCCGCCAGGAGACGCCGTCCATCACGATGTGGTGCACCAGCACCAGCAGCAGCCCGGCGGTGCCCGGCCCGCGGTCGAACCAGACCAGTTGCAGCTGCACGCCGCCGGCCGGGTCGAGGCGGGCGCGGGCGGCGTGGCCGTGCCGGCGGACGAGCGAGGTCAGCGCCGGCTCGTCCAGGCCGGTCGCGTCGACCCGCGACACCAGGGCGGCGGCGTCGACCGGGCCGGGCGGTGGCACCGTCAGCCGCCAGGACCCGCCGGTGTCCAGCCGGGCCCGCAGCGCATCGTGCCGGTCGACGACCGCTCGCACGGCGACGGTCAGCGGTTCGAGGGCCAGGGTGGCCGGCACCCGCAGCACGATCGACATGTTGAAGGTGCCGACGACCGCGGGCGAGGCGACCCGGTCGGCCAGCCAGCGCAGGATCGGCGTGGCCGGGACGTCGCCGTACGCGGCGCCCGGCTCCTCCGGCGGGACGGCGGCGAGCCGGCGGACGACCGGCGCGAGGGCCTCGACCGTGCGGTGCTCGAAGACCTCCCGCACCGACAACTCCAGACCCGCCCGACGCGCCCGGCTCACCAACTGGATCGACATGATGCTGTCGCCACCCAGATCGAAGAACCCCTCGTCCACCCCCACCTCGGAGACACCCAGCACCTCGGCGAACAAACCCGCCAACACCTTCTCCCGCTCATCCCGCGGACCCCGCCCATTACCGGCCCCGAACTCCGGCACCGGCAACGCCGCCCGGTCCAACTTGCCGTTGGCGGTCAGCGGCAGCCCGTCGACCAGCACCACGGCGGCCGGGACGAGATAGCCGGGCAGTTGCTCCTCCAGGTGGGCGCGCAGCCGGCGGCCGCCGTCGGGGCCGAGGTCGTGCCGCGGGTCGGGCACGGCGTACGCGATCAGCCGGGTCCCGCCCGGCCGGTCGTCGCGGGGCACGACCACCGCGGTCGTCACGGCCGGATGGGCGGCCAGCACCGCCTCCACCTCGCCCGGCTCCACCCGGAAGCCGCCGATCTTGACCTGGTGGTCGCCGCGGCCGAGGAACCGCAGCTGCCCGTCGCGGGTCCAGCGCACCAGGTCGCCGGTGCGGTAGAGGCGGTCACCGGGCGGGCCGAACGGCGAGGCGACGAACCGTTCCGCGGTGCGCGCCGGACGGTTCAGGTAGCCGCGGGCCAGCTGGGCGCCGCCCACGTAGAGCTCGCCCGGGGCGCCGATCGGGACCGGCCGCAGGCGCTCGTCCAGGACGTACACCGTGGCGTTCCACAGTGGACGTCCGATGGGTGCGGTGGCGGGCCAGGCGGCCGGGTCCGCGGGCAGCGTCGCGGTGGTCACCGCGTGGGTCTCGGCCGGTCCGTAGACGTTGTGCGCGCGGCGGCGGCCGTCGGCCGCGCAGAAGGCCCGCAACTCCTCGCCGAGCTGGAACGCCTCGCCGCCCTGGAACACGTCGGTCAGGGTGCGCAGCGCGCTGCCCCGGTCCACCGCGGCGGCCAGCACGGCGTCGATCACCAGCCGGGGCGCGAAGAGCTCGTTGACGGCGTACTCCTCGATCCACGCGGCCAGCTCGTAGGCGTCGCGCCGGACGTGCTCGGCCGGCAGCACCAGGGTCTTGCCGGCGACCAGCGCCTGCAGGATCTCCTGGACGGCGAAGTCGAACGAGACGGCCAGGAACTGCGCCACCCGGGTGCCGGGCACCCCGCGGTACGTGCCGGTGTGCCAGGCGAGCAGGTTGGTCAGCGCACCCATCGGCATGACCACGCCCTTGGGGGTGCCGGTCGAGCCCGAGGTGTAGACGACGTACGCGGGGTGGCGCGGGTCGAGCGGGCCGCGCCGGTCGGCGTCGGTGACAGCGGCGCCCGATGCGGCCGCCACGGCCCCGGCGGTCGCCGGGTCGTCCACGACCACCTGCGGCGTTCCCGGCCGCAGCCGGTCGCCGGTGCGCGCGTCGGTGACCACGGCGACCGCGCCGCAGTCGGCGACCACCGCGCGCAGCCGCTGGTCCGGCGCGGCGGGATCCAGGGTCAGGTACGCCGCCCCCGCCTTGAGCGCGGCGACCATGGCCACCACCATCCCGGGGGTACGCGGCAACGCGATCGCCACCACCGTCTCCGGGCCGGCGCCCCGCGCGATCAGGTGCCGGGCCAGCCGGTTGGCGGCGGCGTCGAGCTCGCCGTAGGTCAGCGCCGCCCCGTCCGCCAGCACGGCGAGCGCGCCGGGCCGCCGGGCCGCCTGCCGGGCCAGCCGGTCGGGCACCAGCTCGTAGGCCACCGGGTGCGGGGCCCGGTTCCAGTCCCGCAGCACCCGGTCGCGGTCGGCCCCGGTCAGCACCTCGATCCGGCCGACCGGGACGTCCGGGTCGGCGGCCACCGCCGCGCAGACCCGCAGCAGCGTGGCCAGCACGGCCTCGGCAGTGTCGCGGTCGTACAGGTCGGTGCTGTACTCCAGCGCCGCGGTGAGGCTCCGCGGGGCGCCGTCCGGGCCGTACGCCTCGTCGAAGAAGAACGACAGGTCGAACTTGGCCCGGCCGGTCTCCGGCGCCTCGGCCCGCACGGTGAGCCCGGGCAGGCGCAGGGCGGCCAGCGCCTCGGTGTTGTCGTCGAAGCCCAGCAACACCTGGAAGAGCGGGTGCCGGGCCAGCGACCGGGCCGGGCTGAGCACGTCGACGAGCCGTTCGAAGGGGACGTCCTGGTGGGCGTACGCGCCCAGGTTGGTGTCGCGGACCCGGGCCACCAGCTCGCGGAAGGTCGGGTCGCCGCGCAGATCGTTGCGCAGCACCAGCGTGTTGACGAAGAAGCCGACCAGGTCCTCCACCGCGGCGTCGGTGCGCCCGGCGATCGGCATGCCGATCGGCACGTCGGCGCCCGCGCCGAGCCGGCTCAGCGTGGCGGCGAGCGCGGCCTGCACGACCATCACCAGGCTGGACCGGGTGTCGCGGGCCAGCTGCCGCAGCGCGCGGTGCAGCTCGGCGGGCACCTCCCGGCGCACCCGGTCCCCGCGGTACGACTGCCGCGGCGGGCGCGGCCGGTCGGTGGGCAGGGTCAGCTCCTCGGGCAACCCGGCGAGCGTCTCCCGCCAGTAGCGCAGCTGGCGGCCGAACTCGCTGTCCGGCTCCTCCTCGGCGCCGAGCATCGTGCGCTGCCACAGGGTGTAGTCCGCGTACTGCACGGGCAGCGGACTCCACCCCGGCGCCGCCCCGGCCGCCCGGGCCGCGTACGCGGTGGCCAGGTCGCGGGCGAGCGGGCCCAGCGACCGGCCGTCGCCGGCGATGTGGTGGATGACGACGAGCAGCACGTGCTCGTCCGGGCCGGCGAACAGGGTGGCCCGTACCGGCAGGTCGCGCCCGAGGTCGAAGGGCTCGGCGGCGGCGGCGCGGAGGGTCCCGTCGTCCGCGACGGCCGGCAACGCGCGGACGGTCAGCGGCACCCGGGCCCGCTCCGGGGGCAGCACCACCTGGTACGACCCGGAGTCGTCCTGGGCGAAGACGGTGCGCAGGCTCTCGTGCCGCAGCACCAGGTCGCCCAGGGCCGCCGTCAGCGCGTCCCGGTCGAGGCGGCCGGTGAGCCGCAGCGCCACCGGGATGTTGTAGGTGGCGCTCGGGCCCTCGAGGTGGTGCAGGAACCACAGGCGCTGCTGGGCGTACGACAGCGGCAGCCGGGCCGGCCGGACCGCCGGGACGACCGGGGGCCGGCCGCCGGCCGCGCCGCGCAGGTGCGGGAGCAGCCCGGCGACGGAGGGGTGGGCGAACAGCGTGCGGATCGAGACCTCCACGCCCAGCTCGCCGCGGATCCGGCTGAGCAGCCGCACGGCCGACAGCGAGTGCCCGCCGCGGGCGAAGAAGTCGTCGTCGACGCCGACGGCGTCCACGTCCAGGGTCTCGGCGAACAACGTGCACAGGATCTGCTCCTGCGGGGTGCGCGGGCCCCGGGACCGCACCACGGCCGCCGCCCCGGCCCCGGCGACGCCCGGGCCGCGGCGCTGCCCCACGGCGGGCGCCTCCAGCGCGGAGATCGGCCGGGTGGGATCCGCGGCGACGGCGGCGAGCACGGCGGCGAACGCGTCCGCCAGGGCCCGGGCGGTGGCCGCGTCGAAGAGGCCGGCGGCGGCGTCCAGGTCGAGCCGCACGCCCGCGGGCCGGCCGTCGGGCCCGAACCTCTCGGTGAGCTCCAGGTTGAGGTCGAACATGGCGTCGCCGCCGGGCACCGGCAGCAGGCCGACCGTCACCCCGGGTAGGTCGGCGACCTCGGCCACCACGGCGGCCGGGTCGGCGTTGTGCAGCGTCAGGCAGACCTGGAACAGCGGGTGCCGGGCCAGCGAGCGCGGCGGGTTGAGCTCCTCGACCAGCCGCTCGAACGGGACGTCCTGGTGGGCGTACGCGGCCAGGCTGGTCTCGCGCACCCGGGCGAGCAGCTCGCCGAACGCCGGGTCGCCGGCCGTGTCGGCCCGGATGACCAGCGTGTTGGCGAAGAAGCCGACCAGCTCCTCGACCGCGGCGTCGGTGCGGCCGGCGATCGGCGTGCCGAGCGGGATGTCCTCGCCCGCGCCGAGCCGGGTGAGCAGGGCGGCCAGCGCGGCCTGCACGACCATGAACAGGCTGGCGCCGTGGCCGCGGGCGAGCGCGTGCAGCCCCTCGTGCAACGCGGCCGGCAGGTCGACGCCCGCCCGTTCGGCGTGGCGGGCCATGTCGTCGCGGCGGTCCCGGTCGGCCGGCAGGGCCAGCTCGGCGGGCAGCCCGGACAGCTGCCGCCGCCAGTAGCCGAGCTGCCGGGACGCCTCGCCGGCCGGGTCCCGGTCGGCGCCGAGGAACTCCTGCTGCCAGAGGGCGTAGTCGGCGTACTGCACGGGCAGGGCCGGCCAGTCCGGCTCGGCGCCGCGCAGCCGGGCCCGGTAGGCGGCGGCGAGGTCGCGGGCCAGCGGCCGCATCGACCAGCCGTCGCCGGCGATGTGGTGCAGCACGAGCAGCAGCACGTGGTCCTGCGGGCCGAGCCCGAACAGCCGCGCCCGGATCGGCGGCTCGGCCGTCAGGTCGAACGGCCGGGCGGCCTCCGCGGCCAGCCGGGCGGGCAGCTCCGCCTCCTCGATGACGGCCACCGGCAGCGCCGGGCGGGCCCGCTCCGGCGGCAGGATCACCTGGTGGAAGCCGTCGTCGTCCGCGGCGAACACGGTCCGCAGGCTCTCGTGCCGGGCCACCAGGTCGGCCAGCGCGGCGGCCAGCGCGGCCGGCTCCAGCGGCCCGGTGAGCCGCAGCGCGCCCGGCGCGTGGTAGGCGGTGCTGTCCCGCTCCAGGATGTCGAGGAAGCGCAGCCGCTGCTGGGCCGAGGACAGCGGCAGCCGGTCGGGCCGGGGCCGTGCGGTGATCGGGGACCGCCCGGTCCCGGCCCCGTCCAGGGCCGCGGCGAGGGCGGCGACGGTGGGGGCGGCGAAGATCCGGCCGAGGCTCAGCTCGGCGCCGAACACCGACCGGACCCGGCTGACCAGCCGGGTGGCGAGCAGGGAATGCCCGCCCAGGGCGAAGAAGTCGTCGTCGGCGCCGACCCGGGCCACGCCCAGGATCTCGGCGAACAACCCGGCCAGGATCTCCTCGCGCGGCGAGGCGGGCGCCCGGCCGGCGGCGGCGGGCCGCGGGGGCACGGGCAGCGCCCGGCGGTCCAGCTTGCCGTTGGGCGTCCAGGGCAGCTCGTCCAGCTCGACGATCGCCGACGGCACCATGTACGCGGGCAGCCGCTCGGCCAGGTAGCCGGTCAGCGCCGCCGGGTCCACCGTCCCGTGCGCCGCCACGACGTAGGCGACGAGCCGCTGGTCGCCCGGCCGGTCCTCGCGGACGACCACGGCGCAGCGGGCCACCGGGCCGGCCCCGGCCAGCACCGCCTCGATCTCGCCGGGCTCGACCCGGTGGCCGCGGATCTTCACCTGGTCGTCGACGCGGCCCAGGTATTCCAGGTTGCCGTCGCGCCGCCACCGGGCCAGGTCGCCGGAGCGGTACATCCGGGCGCCGGGGCCCGCGTACGGGTCCGCGACGAACCGCTGCCCGGTCAGGGCGGGACGGTGGAGGTAGCCGCGGGCCAGCCCGGTGCCGCCGATGTAGAGCTCCCCGGTGGCGCCGGCCGGCACCGGCCGCAGCGCCGGGTCCAGCACGTACAGCCGGTTGCCGGGCAGCGGCCGGCCGATCGGCACCGCGCCGGCCGGGGTCCGGTCGCCCGGGGCGAGCAGGTAGTCGGCGCAGTTGACGGTGGTCTCGGTGGGGCCGTAGTCGTTGAAGACCGCGGCCTGCGGGTGCCGCGCGCGCCACGGAGCGAGCGCCTCGCCGAGCAGCTGCTCGCCGCCCAGCACCAGCGCGCCGGTCGGTGACGCGGCGTCCCCCGGGCCCTCCAGCAGGGCCAGGTGGCTCGGCGTGGCCTTGACGAAGGTGGGCGGCGGGCCCGCCGCCGGGCCGTCGCCGGGCAGGTCGGCGACGCGTACGCGGCCGCCGGCGACCAGCGGGGTGAACAGCGCGGTGACGGTCAGGTCGAAGGAGATCGAGGAATGCAGCAGGGCGGTGCCGGCGGCCTGCGGGTACCGGTCCCGGCAGGTGGTCAGGAACTCGCCGAGCGCGCGGTGGTCGATCAGCACGCCCTTGGGCCGGCCGGTCGACCCCGAGGTGTAGATGACGTACGCCGGGTGCTGCGGGAGCAGCGGCGCGGACCGCTCGGCGTCGGTCACCGGCGTCGCGGGCCGGCCGGCGGAGTCGGCGAGCACGGCCGGGTCGTCGATGACCAGCACCGGCTCGGCGTCGGCGAGCACGGCGGCGACCCGGTCCGGCGGGTACGACGGGTCGAGCGGCAGGTAGCCGGCGCCCGCTTTGAGCACCCCGAGCAGCACCACCATCAGCTCGGCCGAGCGGGGCAGCCGGACCCCGACCAGCCGCTCGGGTCCGGCGCCGCGGGCGATCAGGTGGCGCGCGAGGCGGTTGGCCTGCCGGTCCAGTTCGGCGTAGGTCAGGGTGGTGCCGGCGTGCTCGACGGCGACGGCGTCGGGGGTGCGGGCGACCTGCTCGGCGAACAGGCCGGGCAGGTCGCGGCCGGGGTGCAGGGGCGCGGTCTCGTTCCAGGCGTGCAGGATGCGGTCGCGTTCGGCGGGGTCGAGCAGGTCGACGGCGCCGATCCGGGTCGCCGGGTCGTGCCCGAGCGCCGTCAGCAGCCGGATCAGCCGGTCCTGGTGCTCCGCGACGGCCACCGCGTCGTAGCGGGCCGGGTCGGCGTCGAGTTCGAGGCGGACGCCCGTGGCCGGCGTACCGTAGAAGTTGATCTTGAGGTCCTGGACCGGGCCGGTCGCGAGCGGGTGCGGCACCGCGGTGACCGGGCCCAGGGCCAGGTCGCCGCCGAAGCCCATCACGTTGACCGTGGGCCCCCAGAACGCGCGCTCGCCGGACAGGCCCAGCTCCTGGAACAGCTGCTCGCCGCGGAAGCGCTGATGGCGCAGCACGTCGGCCAGCCGGCGGCCGGCCTGCCGGGCCAGCTCGGCGAAGGTGGCCCGGGAGCTCACCGAGAGCCGGATCGGCAGCACGTTGACCAGGGCCCCGGGCGTGCTCAGCGAGGCCCGGCCGCGGCGGCCGGCCAGCGGCAGCGCGAAGACGATCTCCTCGCGCCCGGTCATCCGGTGGTAGTAGGCGGCCACCGCGGCGATCACGGCGGCCGGCCAGGTGCTGCCCACCGCCTCGGCCGCCGCCGCGAACCGGGCGGCGCACCCCGGCGGCAGCGGGCGGATCCGGCGCAGCTGGGTCGGCCCGGCGGCGCCGGCCCGGCCGGCCAGCCCGACCGGCTCCGGCCGGTCGGCGAAGGCGCCGAGCCAGTAGTCCCGGTCGGCGGCGAACCGGCGGGACGCGGGGTCCACCGCGGCGTCGGCGTGCGCCTCGTCCAGCGTCGCGAAGACCCGCTCCGGCGGGGTCCGGCCGGCGGCCAGGGCGGCGTAGACCTGCGCCACCCGGGCGGCGTAGACGGACTGGCCGAAGCCGTCCAGCACGGCGTGGTGGTAGCCGTGGAACCACAGCCGGCGGTCCGCGCCGAGCAGCAGCACGGCCTGGCGGCTCAGCGGGGCCCGGCCCAGGGGCCGGACCTCGGCCATCGCGGCCCCCATCCAGCGCCGGGCGGCCGCCTCCGGGTCGGGCTCCGCGCGCAGGTCGACGACCTCCAGCGGCTCGGGGTCGGCCGGCCCGACGAGCTGCCACAGCTGGTCGTCGATCGTCTCGAAGCGCGACCGCAGCGCCTCGGTCTCGGCCAGCGTGTGCCGGACCGCGCGGTCGAGCAGCCCGGGATCGGCCGCGCCGATCTCGTAGTAGCAGCCGCAGTTGTACAGAGGACTGTCCGGCAGCACCTGCTGCGCGACCCAGATGCCCAGCTGGGCGGCGGAGACGGGACGACGATCCACGCGAACGTCGGTCATGGTGGCGGGGTCCTCTCGCGGTCGGGCGGTGACGCTCAGGCGGAACGCAGCTCGGCCACCAGGGCCGCGCTGAGGGCGTCGATCGTCGGGTGGTCCCAGATCAGGGTCGGATCGAGCGAGACGTCCAGGTGGTCCTCGAGCTCCGCGGCGATCGACAACGCGTAGACGGAGTCCAGGCCGTACGTGGTCAGCGGCACGTCGGTGGCGATGCCGGCGGGCGCGCGGCCGAGGTGGTCGGCGACGCAGTCGACGAGCCAGGCGCGCAGGCTCTCCGGCGTGGGGACGGCGGTGAGGTCGGACATGAGGACTCCTCCGGGTGGGCGGGTCAGCCGGGCCGGTCCGGCAACGGCCGGCGGCTCAGGTCGAACGAGCGGTTGTCGCGGTAGCGGTCGATCAGGTCGTCGACCAGCCCGGCGGCGGGCGCCGGCGGGGTCCGCCAGCCGCCGCGGGCCCGGTGCAGGGCGGGCGCCTCGGCCCCGGGCAGCAGGTCCCGGACCGCCGCGGCCGGCACCGGCGGCATGGTGGACAGCGCGAGCAGGTGCTCCTGGGCCTCGCGGAACAGGACCGCGAAGGCCGCCGGCTCACCGACCCGGATGTAGAACCGGGAGCCGAGCAGCACCGACAGCGTGTCCATCGCCGCGCGCAGGGCCCGCGGTACGAACCCGTGGGCCACCCGCTCGTGATCCGGCGCCAGCAGCCGGTCGCAGAGCAGCAGGTCGGCCAGGACGCCGGCCAGGGCCGCGCGCAGGTACGGGATCTCGAAGGCCGGCCGGTCGTAGAGCCGGCGGGCGCGCAGATGCCGGACGGCGATGCGCAGGCCGCTGTCCACGGCGCCGACCGCCGCGCCGATCCACTCCCCGTCGGCCACGTCCGGATGCGCCGCCCGGGCCGCCCGCGGCGAACGCCGGTACAGCGCCCGCAGGTCGGCCCCGGTGCCCGCGCCGGCCGGCAGGGGCACCGTGCCGCCCGCCTCGGCGGCCGCGCACACCGCCCGGAAGCCGTACGGGTTGCCGGCGTCGTACGGGTCGCCGAGCCGCTGTTCCAGCCCGCCGGTCATCGGGTCCCCATCGCGTCGAGCGCCCGCACCAGCAGGGCCCGCAGCCGGGGCGCGTCCACCGGCCGGCGCAGCCACAGCTGGACGCCGGCCGCGGCGGCGAAGCACAGCTCGTACCGCTCGGCCAGCTCGAACGCGGCCGGCGGCACGGCGTGCGGGCGCAGGTCGAACGCCGCCATCTCGGCGTGCACCTCGCCGGTGGCCGCGACCAGCCGGTCGACCAGCCCGGCCAGCTCGGCCGGCCCGGTGGCCCGCACCCGCCGGGCCGCGTCGGGCAGCGCCGCCAGCACCGAGTTGCCCCCGGCCACCAGGGACAGCGCGGCCGGCCGGAACGCGCTCGGCGGGGCGTCCGGATCGGTCACCTCGGCCAGCCCGGCGTCGTCGCGGGCGCCCTTGCGCCAGGCCCGGGCCAGGCGCCGGAACTGGTCGATCAGGGCGTTGCGGTTGACCAGGCTGGACCCGTCGAAGATGCCGACGATCCGGGCGTCGCGTTCGAGCCGGCCGAACGCGCCGTGCCGGAAGCCGGGCCCGAGCAGGCCGTACGGGCCCAGCACGTCGGTCAGCCGGGCGATCAGGTCGTCGACCTGGGCCGGCACGAACGCCTTGGCCACGGCGGACAGCACGCTCAGCTCGCGCGGCAGGCCGTTGATGGCCCGGACCGCCACGGTGGCGGCGGCCTCGGCCAGGTCCAGCGCCGCGGCGGCGTCGGCGAGCACCCGGCGGACCTCGGGCCGGTCGGCCAGCGGGCGGCCGGCCACCACGGTCTCGGCGGCGAAGGCGGTCGCCAGCTCGAGCGCGTGGTCGCCGGCCCCGAGCGACATCGCCACGCAGGCGGTCCGGGTCAGGTGCAGCGCCTTGAGGATGATCTCGATGCCGTGCCCGACCGGCCCGATCACCGCGTCGGCGCCGACGTGCGCCCCGCGCAGGACGATGCCGCTGATGTCGGCGCCGCGCACGCCGTAGGTGGGGACCTTGGGCGCCGGGGTCAGCGCGCCGGGCGCCAGCCGGGCCTTGTCGAGCAGGAAGAGCGTGAAGCCGCGCGGGCCGCCGCCGGGGTCGGTGCGGGCCAGCACGGTGACGAGCTCGGCCCGGGTGGCGTTGTTGATCAGCCACTTCTCGCCGTCGAGGGTCCAGCCACCGGCCCGCGGCCGGGCCGTGAGCTCCCCGCCGAGCAGGTCGCTGCCGTGCGCGCGTTCGGTGAGGGCGCAGGACACCACGGCGCCCGCGGCAATCCGCGCGCCGAGCCGGGCCGCGGCGGCCGGGTCGCCGGCGATCCAGGTCGCGACCGCGCCGAGGTAGGTCTTGCCGTGCGCCACCGCGACCGTCAGGTCCCGGCGCGCGACCGCCCGCAGCAGGGCGGCGACCGCGCCGAAGCCGTGCAGCCGGCCGCCGTGCTCGACCGGCACGTAGTGGGCGGGCAGGCCGAACGCGTCCAGGGCGGCGCAGGCGTCGGCCGGGAACCGCTCGGCCCGGTCGAGGGCGGCCAGGGTCGCCGGATCGAACGCGGGGCTGCGGTCCAGCAGCGCGCCGAGCCGGGCGAGCGGGTCGGCCACGGTCGCCGTCATCGGGCCGCGCCCAGCGCCGCGGTGGCGACCAGCCGGTCGTCCACCTCGCCGCCGACCGGCTCCAGCGCGCCGGTCTCGAACAGCTCCCGCATCGCCGAGCGCTGGATCTTGCCGCTGGTGGTACGGGCCACCGCGCCGGGGCGCAGCAGCAGCACCGCAGCGCTCGGCACGCCGAACTCCCGGGCCACCGTGAGCCGCATGGCCCCGGCAAGGGTACGCAGCCGGTCCGGATCGGAGATCCCGCGCACCTCGTGGGTGACCACGAGGACCTCCTCGCCGCCGCCCGCCCCGTCGCGCGATCGCACGGCGAAGCAGGCGCCGACGCGCCCGGCCAGCTCGGGGTGGTGCGCCCGCAGCTCGTGCTCGATGTCCTGCGGGTAGTAGTTGCGGCCGCGCAGCACCAGCATGTCCTTGCGGCGGCCGGTGACGTAGAGCTGGCCCTCGTACAGGGTGCCCAGGTCGCCGGTCCGCAGGTACCCGGCGTCGCCGATGCTGGTGACCGCGCCGAAGCCCGCGGTGTTCGCGGCGCGCCCCCAGTAGCCGCGGCCGATCGACGGGCCGCGCAGCCAGATCTCGCCGACGGCGCCGTCCGGCAACGGGTCGCCGCTGCCGGGGTCGACGATGCGCACCTCGACGCCGGCCGGCGCGCCGCAGGCCACCACGTCGCGGCCCGGCCCGCCGTCCGGGGCCGGCTCGAACCGGTGCCGGGCCAGCCGGTCGGTGTCGACGCGGCGGACGACGAACGGGGTGGCCGGGTCGCCGGAGACGAACAGCGTCGCCTCGGCCATGCCGAAGCTCGGGGTCAGCACCTCGGGCCGCAGCCCGGCGGCGGCGAAGCGCTGCCGGAACCGGGTGAGCACGGCGGCCCGGACCGGCTCGGAGCCGTTGATGGCGACCCGCCAGCGGGACAGGTCGAGCGTGGCCAGCTCGGCGTCGGTGACCTTGGCGACGCACAGGTCGTAGGCGAAGTCGGGGGCGGCGGTGATCTCGACGCCGTACCGGTCGATCATCCGCAGCCAGCTCAGCGGGCGCTTCAGGAACGAGACGGGGCTGCTCAGCACCGTCGTCGCCCCGGCCAGCAGCGGCGGCAGCAGCAGGCCCATCAGGCCCATGTCGTGGAAGTGCGGCAGCCACCCGCCGATCACGGTGCCGGGCCGGATCCCGGTCACCGCGATGATCGTGGCGGCGTTGCTCAGGATGTTGCCGTGGTCGATGACCACGCCCTTGGGGTTGCCGGTGGAGCCGGAGGTGTACTGCAGGACGGCGACCGTGTCCCGGCTCAGCGGCGGCGGCTGCCAGTCACCCGGGTCGGCCTCCGGGTCGGGGGTCAGCACCGCGATGTCGGGCAGTCCCTGCTCGGCGGCCCACTCGACGACCTCCGCGCGGGTGGCCCGGTCGGTCAGCACGGCCGTCACGTCGGCGTCGGCCGCGATCAGCCGGACCCGGCGCCGCTGATGGGCGTAGCGGCCGGGCAGCGGCGACGGCACCGCGATCAGACCGGCGTGCAGGCAGCCGAGCAGCGCGATCAGGAAGTCCGGGCCGGCCGGGTGCAGCAGCAGCATCCGGTCGCCGGGAGCGGCGTGCGCGGACAGCTGCGCGGCCACGGCCCGGGCCCGGCGGTCCAGCTCGGCGTGGCTGAGCCAGGCGACGCCGCCGGCCTCGTCGAGGTCGGTGACAAAGGCGTGGGCGGCGCGGTCGGGCGTATTCTCCGCGTGCCGGCGCAGCACCGCCGGAATGCTTTCGGCCGAGCCCAGCTCCACCATTTCCCCGCTCCCCGTTCATCGATGGGCGCCGCCACGCCGAAGATCGGTGACGGCGGCTGCAGTCACTTCTACCGGGGCGGGCCGAGCACGGGGAAGCCTCTGACAGCAAACTGCCTGCGGCGGACCGGAGCGCCGCCAAGGGCGGGGCGAATCGCCCACATCGGTCGGTCTTCCCGCGGTGAGGCGACCGGTTGCGGCCACCGCAGGGGCCGCCGGGCGCGCTCCGGACACAGTAGAGTCGGGCCGAAACCAATTGATCCCCGGCTTATCGCCGCACAATTTCGGGTCGCTCATGAATATCACGCAAAGCCCGGCCGGGCCGTCCATTCTGGTCACCGGGACATCGTCCGACTCACACACCTGGAATCTCGTCTATCTGCAATTGCTGCTGGAGGAGGCGGGCTGCCGGGTGACCAATCTCGGCGCCTGCGTGCCACCCGTCCTGGTGGCCGCCGAGTGCCTCGCCCGCGACCCCGACCTGGTCGTGGTGAGCAGCGTCAACGGCCACGGCGGGGCCGACGGCCTCCGGCTCATCGAGGTGCTGCGGGCCCAGCCCGACCTGGCCGGCACCCCCGTGGTGATCGGCGGCAAGCTGGCCACCGACGGGCTGCGCAACGTCGGCCTGGTCCGCCGGTTGCGGGCGGCCGGCTACGACGCCGTGTTCGACAACGGCGACCTCGCCCGGTTCCGCACGCTGATCTCACGGCTGAGCGCCCGAGTCGCGTCGTGACCGCCGCGGCGCCCCTCGGCGAGTTCGTCGCCCGCGCGCAGGCCGGCGGCGCCCTGGTCGTGCAGCCGCGGATGGGCTTCAGCGACCCGGCGACGATGCGCGCCGGGCTGGCGGCGACGAAGGCCGCCGCGGCGACCACGGTGGGCACCATCACCCTGGACAGCTACACCCGGGTCGGCGACGACGAGGCGGTGGCCCGGGCGCTGCGCGAGCGGACCCCGCTCAACGGCTACCCGATCGTGGCGCTGCCCCGGTCCACCTCGCAGGCCGTGCTCGACGGCCTGCGGGACGCCACGTTCCCGGTTCAGGTGCGGCACGGATCGGCGACGCCGGACCGCATCTTCGCCGCGCTCATCGAGCTCGGCCTGGACGCCACCGAGGGCGGGCCGGTGTCGTACTGCCTGCCGTACAGCCGGACGCCGCTGCGGGAGGCCGTCGCGAGCTGGCGGCGCAGTTGCCGGCTGCTGGCCGCCACCGCCGGGCGCGGGGCGGCGCCGCACCTGGAGTCGTTCGGCGGCTGCATGCTGGGCCAGCTCTGCCCGCCCGGCCTGCTCGTGGCCATCACCCTGCTGGAGGCGCTGTTCTTCGTCCAGCACGGGCTGCGCAGCATCTCGCTCAGCTACGCCCAGCAGCAGAATCCCGAGCAGGACCGGCAGGCCCTCGCGGCGTTGCGCCGCCTCGCCGGTGAGCTGCTGCCCGGCGTCGAGTGGCACATCGTGCTCTACGCGTACATGGGCGTCTACCCGCGCACCCAGGGCGGGGCGATGCGCCTGCTCGGGGCGGCCGCCGAGCTGGCGGTCGGCGCCGGCGCGGCCCGGCTCATCGTCAAGACCGCCGCCGAGGCGCACCGCATCCCGACCATCGCCGACAACGTCGAGGCCCTGGAGCTGGCGGCCGGCCGCGCGGCCCGGGCGGCCCGCCGCGACGACCGGGGGCCCGGCGACGAGCCCGACGACGAGGTCTACCTGGAGGCCCGGGCGCTGGTCGAGGCGGTCGCCGGCCTGGACCCGGACGTCGGGCGCGCGTTGCTCACGGCGTTCGGCCGGGGCCTGCTCGACGTCCCGTTCTGCCTGCACCCGGACAACGCCGGCCGGACCCGCAGCTACGTCGACGACCGGGGCTGGCTGCGCTGGTCCGACACCGGCGCGATGCCGATCCCGGCCGCGCGGCCGGGCCGCCCGACCGGCCGGCTGACCGCCGCCGGCCTGCTCGCCGCGCTCTCCGGGGTGCAGCGCCGGTACGACGAAGGAGCCCGATGACCGCCCAGGCCGAGATCGCCCCGCCGCTGACCGAGACCTTCCCCGCCCGCTGGACCGGCGCGGCGCCGCACACCCAGCTGCTCGTCCTCACCGCGCGCTCGGTCCGGGCCCAGCTGGCCAACCCGCGCGCCCTGGTGCTCAACCTGCTCCAGCCCGTCTTCATGCTGCTGCTGCTCAGCCAGGTCTTCGGGGTCATCGTGGACCGCGCCCACCTGCCGCAGAACCTGCCCTACATCGACTTCCTGCTGCCCGCGCTGCTGGTGACCACCGGCATCGGCCCGGCGGTCGCCGCCGGCCTCGGCCTGGTCCGTGAGATGGAGAACGGCCTGGCCGGCCGGCTGCGCACGCTGCCGGTGAACGCCGCGACCCTGCTGTTCGCGCGCAGCCTCAGCGACCTGCTGCGCACCGCGGTCCAGCTGGTCATCCTGGTGCTCTGCGCGGTGCTGTTCCTCGGCGCCGACCCGCGCGGCGGCCCGGCCGGCCTGCTCGCCGCCCTGCTGCTGACCTGCTTCGTGATCTGGGCGCTGACCTGGATCTTCCTGGCCCTGGCGGCCTGGCTGCGCAACGCCGAGGCGTTGCAGAGCGCGGGTTTCCTGGTCACCTTCCCGCTGATGTTCGCCTCCAGCGCGTTCGTGCCCCGGGAACGGCTGCCGGGCTGGCTGCAGGCGCTGGCCACGGTCAACCCGTTGACGTACGCCATGGACGCGGCCCGCGGCCTGGCCCTGGATCTGCCCGTCGGCAACCGGATCTGGCTGGCTCTCGGCACGAGCCTGCTGGTCGCGGTGGCCGGCGCGACCGTCGCGGTGCGCGGCTTCCGGCGCCCGCTGAGCTGAGGAGGAACCAGCGATGACCACACTGGCAGCGAGCGGGGAACCGGGCTGGCTGGCCGCGCACCGGGACGAGATCCGGTCCCGGGCGGCCACCGAGGGCTGGGTTCGGATCCGCGGCCTGCCGATCGCCGGCCGGGCCGACGCGGCCGCCGCGATCCGGGCGCTGACCGACGAGCCGCTGACCGAACGGGAGGGGTTCGCCCCGCGCACCGCCCACGGCGACGGCGTGCACTCCTCCAGCGAATGGCCGCCGGACCAGCCGATGTGCATGCACCACGAGCTGAGCTACCGCGCCGAGGTGCCCCGGCAGCTGGTGCTGGCCTGCGTCACCGCACCGGCCGACGGCGGCGCCACGGCGCTCGCGGACGCCCGCGCGGTCCTCGCCGACCTGCCGGCTGAGCTGGTGCGGCGCTGCGCCGAAACCGGCTGGCGGCTGCTGCGCAGCTACACCGGGGTGGTCGGGATCGGCTGGCCGGACGCGTTCGGCACCACCGACCGGGCGGCGGCCGAGGCGTACTGCGCCACGCACGGCATCGAGGCGAGCTGGGACGCCGACGGCACCCTGCGCACCACCCAGCGCCGCCCGGCCGTGGTCCGGCACCCGGTGACCGGGCAGGCGTGCTGGTTCAACCAGCTGGCGTTCCTCAACGAGTGGACGATGGACCCGGACGTGCGCGACTTCCTGGTCGGCCAGTTCGGCCCCGCGGGCCTGCCGTTCACGACGGCCTACGGCGACGGCAGCCCGCTCGACCGGGACACCGTCGACCACATCAACGAGGTCTACGACAAGCACACCGTGCGCGAGCCGTGGCAGCGCGGCGACGTGCTGGTGCTCGACAACATCCTGACCGCGCACAGCCGGGAGCCGTACCGCGGCAGCCGCGAGATCCTGGTCGGGATGGGCGAGCCGGTCCGCGTCGAGCCCGTCTGAGGCGGCGCCTCCCCCGGCGGACCGAGGCCGCGCTCAGCGAGCTGAGCGCGGCCTGCGGGCGCGTACGGTCAGCCGAAGCTGAGCGTGTGGAAGACGGTGACGTTGCCGGCCAGCCGCTCGCAGGCCTGGGCCGCCGCGGTCAGCCGGCCGGCGCCCGCCGGGTGGGTGCTGTCCAGCAGGATGCCCAGGGTGGTGCCGCTGTGCCCGACCACCACGCCGAGGCCGCCCACGGCCCGGCAGATCTCGATCATCGCCGGCAGCGACCGCTTGTGCCGCAGCACCTGGTTCATCTGCGCGCTGCGGGTGGCGATCCGGCCGACCGCGGTCAGATCCTGGGCCGCCACCGCGTCGGTCAGCTCGGCCAGCAGCGCGGCGTACTCGCGCCGGTCGGCCGCGGTGAACGGCTTCGGGATCCGGTTGAAGGCCACGGTGTCGACCGCGCCGCCCTCGTCGATGCTGACCACCGCCATCGACGGCAGCGAGCCCAGCCGGGCCCGCAGCCGCACGCTGCGGTGGTGGAACGCGACGATGGCCGGGTAGAGCACCCCGTCGGTCGGCTCGATCCGGGCCAGGTACGCCTCGATCCGGGTCGGCGGCATCGGCACGCCCAGCGCGTTGCCGACTGCCCGGGCCGTCGCCACCAGGTCGGCGGAGGAACTGGCCAGGCCCTTGCCCTCGGGCAGCGTGCTGTCGATGGTCAGCAGCCCGCCGACCGGGTCCGGCACGTCCTCCATGATCATCGCGGTGAGCCGCAGGGCCTTCGACTTGTGCGGCGGCCACACCGCGAGCCGCCGGGAACCGGGCGTCTGCTGGAACCGGGCCATCGTCCACCGGGCCACCGGCAGGGTGACCAGGAAGTCGCCGTCGTCCTCCGGCAGCACCCCCTGCAACAACTCGCCGAACGTGCCGAACGCCGAGCTCACCCCGGTCGCCCCGGCCCGGGCCGGGGTCGTGCTCGTGACGGTCATGCCGCTCCTCCCACCCGGGCCGGCTGCTGCACCGCGCAGGCGGCCCGGACCAGCTCGGCGGCGGCCTCCGGGCGGGACCCCGCGAAGTAGTGGCCGCCGTCGGCGATCTCGTGCAGCTCCACCCGGTCGGTGATCAGTTTCCAGTCCGCGTAGCGCGTCTCGTAGCCGGGGGTGCTCGGATCGTCGGCGGCGGCCACCACGTGCACCGGCGTCCCGACCCGGTGCCGGTCCGGCTCGGCGAGCATCCCGAGCAGGTGCCGGTTCGCGGTCACCACGTCGTGCCGGTACGCCGAGCCGACGACGTCCACCCGTTCCGGCTGCAACCCGTCGAGCTCGACGTACGCGCTGTCCTCGCGCAGCCGGGCCAGCAGGGTGGCGTTGTCGGCCGCCTCGGCCGCCGCCGACTCCCGGCGCAGCTCGCCGGCGCTCTCCACCAGCAGGGCGCCGACGAACACCCGTTCCGCCGGCGTGCCCGCCTGTTCCAGCAGCCGGGCCGTGGCCAGCGCCGCGGCGGCCCCGGCGCAGTGACCCCAGAGCAGCACCGGCGCCTTGACCCGCTCCCGGATCTCGGCGGCGACCCGCGCGGCCACCTGCGGCACGTCGGCCATCGGCTCGCGCTCGGCGGCCAGGTCGTGGCCGGGCAGCTCGACGCCGTAGACCGCGATCCCGTCGTGGCGCAGCGCGGTGGCCAGCGCGCGGAAGTTGACCGCGTTGCCGCCCGCGTACGGGAAGCAGATCAGCGCGTGGTGCGGGTTGGTCACGCTGGACAGCGGCTGCACCAGGCCGGCGCGGGCCGCCCCGGCGGCGCCGCGGTGGCCGTCGAGGACGGTCGCCAGCTCGCCCAGGCGCGGCGTGCCGACGAGCTGCTTGAGCGACAGCGCGCCGTTCATGCCGATCAGCATCCGTACGGCGGCCAGCGACGTGCCGCCCAGCTCGAAGAAGTCGTCGTCACGGCCGATGCGCTCCAGCGGCACGCCGAGCACCTCGGCCCAGCGCATGGCCAGCCGCTGCTCGGTCGGCGTGGTCGGGGCCACGTAGGTGGCGCCGCCGTGGCCGAGGGTGCCGGCCAGCCGCTTGAGCACCTTCTTGTCGATCTTGCCGTTCTCGGTCAGCGGCAGCTGGTCCAGCCCGTGGAAGTAGGTCGGGACCATGTACTCCGGCAGCAGGCCGGCCAGGAAGTCCCGCAGCTGCTCCGGCGCCGGCCCGTCGCCGCTGTAGAACGCCACGAGGTTGCGCATCTGCCCGGCGCCGTCGTCGATGACGACCGCGGACTCCCGCACGCCGGGGAACGTGAGCAGCTTGTTCTCGATCTCGCCGATCTCGATCCGGAAGCCGCGGATCTTCACCTGCTCGTCGCGCCGGCCGAGGAACTCGATCCGGCCCTCCGGCAGCCAGCGGCCGAAGTCGCCGGTGCGGTACATCCGGGTACCGGGGCGGAACGGGTCCGCGACGAACGCCTGCCGGGTGCGCTCCTCGTCGTTGATGTAGCCGCGCCCCACGCAGACGCCGGAGAACGCGATCTCGCCGGGGGAACCGAGCGGCACCAGGGCGAGGTTCTCGTCCACGACGTAGGTGTTGATGTTGCGCCGCGACGTGCCGACGGTCACGAAGTCGCGCTCGGGCGCCCGGTCCAGGATCTCGTGCATCGTGTCGTCGGAGACCTCGGTCGCCCCGTACGCGTTGACCAGGGCGATCTGCGGGTAGGCGGCGAACCAGCGCTGGACCAGCTCCAGCTTGAGCGCCTCCCCGGTGACCGACAGCGACCGCAGCCGGCCCAGCGGGCGGGGCCACTGCTCCAGGTGGGTCAGCATCACCTCCAGGTAGGAGGGCACCACCTGGGCCACCGTGACGTCGTGGGCGGTCAGCTCGTCGAGGAAGCCGCCGACCGAGAGCAGCACCTCGGTGTCGACGATCCGGACGCTGCCGCCGGCCATCAGCGGCGCGGCGAACTGCCAGAGCGAGATGTCGAAGCACTGCGACGCGGTCTGGGTGACGACCTCGCCGTCCCGCCCGGCCAGGCCCATGTCCTCGATCTTCATCAGCAGGTGGTTGAGCATCCCGGCGTGCTCGCACACCGCCCCCTTGGGCGCGCCGGTCGAGCCGGACGTGAAGTAGATGTAGGCGGCCTGCTCCGGAGCCACCGGCACGCCCGGATCGGTGCCGGGGCCGGCCCCGGCGAGCAGCCCGGGCACGGACAGCACCGCGGCGTCCACGCCGGCCGCCGCGACCGCCGCGCGGGCCAGGTCGTCGCTGCCCGGCTCGGCGAGCACGAACCGGCACTCGCTGCGCTCGAGCTGGGCGGCGACCCGGTCGGCCGGGAAGTCGGGGCGCACCGGCAGGTAGACCCCGCCGGCCTTGAAGACCCCCAGCGCGGCCGCGAGCCAGTCCAGCGTGCGGTCCAGCACCACCGCCACCGGGGCCTCGGCGGTCAGCCCGGCGGCCAGCAGGGCGTGCGCGATCCGGTTGGCCCGGGCGTTCAGCTCGCCGTACGTCAGGGTGGCCGGGCCGTGGCTCGCCGCCGGCCGGGCGGGATCGGCGCGTACCCGCTGCTCGAACAGCTCGTGGAACGTGGTCCGGGGCAGCTCGGCCCGGCGGCCGGCGAGCCGGTACAGCTGGGTCTCCATCTCGGCGTCGGACAGCAGGCTGCGGCGGTGGTGCGGGGCGGACGGGTCCTCGGCGGCGGCCCGCAGCGCGGCGAGGTGGTAGCCGGCGAAACGCCGGGCGTACCCGTCGTCGAGCACGGCCCGGTCGTGCCGCACGATCAGCTGCGGCGTGGCGCCGAGGTCGTACGAGACCCACAGCGGCGCCGCGCCGGCCGGCGCCGGGGGGCCGCCGAGGGCGGACAGATCCAGGACGATCTCGCAGTCGCCGGTCACCGGCGCGGCGGCCCGGGCCACCTCGATCAGCTCCGTCCAGGAGGAGTTGGCCACCTCGATCCGGCGGCCCGTGGGCGCCGACTCGCCGGGCGCGACGAAGCCGAAGTGCACCTCCCGCTCGGCCGCCACCGTGGCCAGCACCCGGGCGTGCACGGCCAGCAGCGTCGCCGCCCGGCCGGGCCCGGCCGCGGGCAGCCCGGCGACGAGCTCGTCGTCCAGCCGTACGCGCTGGAGGCCCGGGCCGGTCGCGGTGTTCGCCGCCTCCGTCCACCGTGGCGCGGCGGTCCCCGTCGCCTGCTTGCCGGCGCTCGTCATCGTCCTCGTCCCCCTTCGTACCCGTCCTGCACAGCCTGGATGTCGATCGAGAAGAGCGGCGCCGCCCGCTCGGCGTTGCGCTGGGCGGCCGCCGCGTCGTGTCCGGCGGCGACCACGCAGGCCAGCCGGTCCTGGAACGAGTGCGTCCGGGTGACCACGGCGCCCGGCACGGTCAGGGCGTGCGCCGCGACCACGCCGGGGCTGGCCACGGCCTGTGCCCGGCCGCGGACCGCGGCGACCCGGCCCTCGGCGGCCAGCAGCTGGAACCGGATGGCGGCGTGCCCGGCGGCCGGCGCGGCGGCGCGCGGGGCCCCGCCGCTGGCCCGGGCGATCACCGCGTCCACCAGGTCCAGGCCGGTCGCGGCCCGGACCGCGGCCGGGATCATGCCGCCGGCCAGCCGCGGGTTGACCTCGATCACGACCGGGCCGGCCGCCGACAGCCTCAGTTCGGTGTGCGCGGCGCCCCAGCCCAGCCCCAGCGCGGCCAGCGCCCGGCGGGTGGTCTCGCCCAGCTCGGCGCGAACCGCCGCGGGCACCGGCGCGGGCACGTCGTGACCGATCTCGACGAACCACGGCTCGGGACCGAGCCGCTTGCCCACCACCGCCCGGACCACGCCGTCGAACGTCTCGACGGAGAACTCGGGGCCCCGCACGGCGGTCTCCACCAGGATCGGCCCGGTCGGCCCGCCGTCCCCGCCGAGCAGCCGGGCGGCCCACTCGGCCACCTCGCCGGCGTCGGCGCACAGCCGGACCCCGGCCGAGCCGGACCCCGTGACCGGCTTGACCACCACCGGCGGGCCCAGGTCGGCCGCGGCGGCCACGGCCTGCGCGACCGAGGTGACCGCCCGGAAGCCCGGCACGGCGACGCCGGCGGCCGCCAGGGCCCGGCGCTGGTGACTCTTGTCGCGGCACCGGGCCACGGCCTCGGCGTCGGGCGCGGGCAACCCCAGCGCGGTGGCCACCCGGGCGGCCGCGGCCACGTAGTACTCGGAACTGGACGTGATGCCGGACAGGCCGCCGTCCCGGGCCAGCCCGGCACAGACGGCCAGGACTTGGGCCGGGTCGGCGGTGTCGAGGGTCCGGCTGTCCAGCCCGTCGTCGGCGACGTACGGGTAGCGGGCCGGGTCGCGGGCGAGCAGGACCGGCCGCAGGCCGCGGGCCCGGGCCGCGGCGGCGAACTGCCGGCCGGTGCCGGTGGTGTTGCTCTCCAGCAGGGCGAACCAGGGCCGGGTCATGCCGGGGCCCCCGTCCGGATCAGGTCGCGCACGGCGTCGTCGAGGGCGCGCGCCGCCGCCCGGGCCCGGGCCTGCCGCGCGCGGAACCACTCGGCGTGCCCGGCCAGCTCGGTCAGCGCGGCGGCCTGGGCGGCGTCGAACCCGCCCGGCCCGCCGCCGTGCACCTGCTCGGCGATCAGCTCCGCGAGCGGGGGCAGCGTCACTTCGGCGGCCGGTGCGGCCCGGCCCGGGTCGGCGATCGGCGGCAGGGTGGTCGCACCGGCCTCGACCGCGGCGCGTACGGCGGCGCCCACCGCGTGGTGCGCGGCCCGGAACGGCACGCCCCGGCGGACCAGCCGGTTCGCGACCACGGTGGCGGTGACGAAACCCTCGTGGGTCCGCCGCAGCATCCGCGCGGCGTCCGGCCGGGCCCCGCTGACCAGCACCTGGGCCAGCTGCACGGCGTCGCGCACGGCGGCCAGCGCGGCGCCGGCCCCGGCGACCGCCTCGGTGCCCACCTCGATCGAGTTGGTGAAGGGGGCGGACTTCATCGTCGCGGCCGCCGCCGTCCAGGCGCCGATCGCGCCGCCCGCCGCGGCCTTGAGGTGCTCCAGCAGGAAGGCGTTGCGCTTCTGGGGCATGGCCGAGCTGCCGCCGACGAGCCGGTCCGGGAAGGACAGGAACCCGAACTCCTGGGTGCTCCAGAGCTGGAGGTCGGTGCCGAGCCGGCTCAGCGTCACCGCCGCGGTCGCGGCCGCGGCCAGCGCCCGCAGCACGCCGTCGCGGCTGGCCACGGCGTCGGTGGCGTGCACCGGCGCGGCCTCGAAGCCGAGCAACGCGGCCGTCCGGGCCGGCTCGATCGGCAGGTCCGTGCCCGCGACCGCGCCGGCGCCCAGCGGGCAGCGGTCCAGCCCGGCCAGCACGTGGCGCAGGCCGAGCACGTCGCGCCCGGCGGCCAGGGCGATGCCGGTCAGGTAGTAGCCGTAGGTGACCGGCATGGCCGGCTGGAAATGGGTGTAGATCGGCATCACCGTGTCCCGGTGGGCCCGGGCCCGGTTCAGCAGCACGGCCTGCAGGCGCAGCAGCTCCGCGGCGAGGTCGCCCACCTGCTCGCGCAGCCGCAGGGCCGAGGTGGTGGCCTTGAGATCGTTGCGCGACCGGCCGGTGTGCAGCTTGCCGCCGACCTCGGCGCCGAGCTCGGCGGCGAGCAGGTTCTCGTAGGCGAGGTAGAGCCCGCGCGGGGCCGGCACCCCGGCCAGCTCGGCGAAGCCGGACGCGCGCAGCGCCGTGATGCGCCCCAGCAGCCGGGCGGCCACGTCGCCGGGCAGCAGCTTCTGTTCCGCGAGCATCACCACGTGCGCCAGGTCGACGGTGCTGATCTGGCCCAGCTCGTCGCGGATCTCCGCCGGGCCGGGGGCGCCGTACACGATGCGCCGGGTGCGCGGGCCGATCGTCGCGGTGAGGCGGCCGGTGCCGCTCATCGGGCGGCCTCGGCCGGCACCGGTTCGGCGGTACGGGCCACCGTGCCGGGGACGTCGTCGTAGCGGCGCCGGTTCCAGCGCAGCCAGGACCAGGCGTCGGCCGGGCGGTCGGCGGTCACGGTCTCCACCGGGCCGGCGGGCGCGTCGCCCAGGGCGTAGCCGTTGGCGGCCAGCCAGCCGTCGTCGTACGCGGTGCTCTGGTAGCGGTGGCCCTCGTCCGGCAGCAGCACCACGCACAGCTCGCCGGGGTGGCGGCGGGCGTACCACTCCGCCACCAGGTACGCGGCGCCGCTGGTGGGGCCCTGGTAGAGCGCGTGCCGGCCGTGCAGCCGGCGGGTGGCCGCGTACGCCTCCCCCGCGGTGCACCAGTGCACGTCGTCGAAGACGGTGTGGTCCAGGTTGGCCGGCCACAGGCTGTTGCCGAGGCCGCGCAGCGAACGGCGCCCGTCGGGCTGGCCGAACAGCACGCTGTGGTGGGTGTCCACGCCGACCGCCCGGGTGTGCGGGGTGGCGGCGCGCAGCCCGCGCACCGTGCCGCACATCGAGCCGCCGGAGCCGACCGGCCCGATCACGCAGTCGACCTGACCGAGCGCGCGGGCCAGCTGATCGGCGACCACGCCGTACGAGCGGGGGTTGTCGGGATTGCTGTACTGCTCGGGGCAGAACGTCCGGGCCCGCTCGGCGCGGACCTCGGCCAGCCGGTCGAGCCGGGACCGCTGGTACCCGCCGACCGGCGCCGGCTCGCGGCAGATCTCGACGGTGGCCCCCAGGTCCCGCAGCCGCCGGTGCAGGTGCACGTCGATGGCGGGGTCGCTGACCAGGACCAGCTCGCGGCCCAGCAGCGCGGACTGCATGGCCAGGGCCAGGCCGAAGGTGCCGGACGTGGTCTCGACGACCGTGGTGCCGGGCTCCAGGTCGCCGCGTTCGATGGCGCGGCGCAGGATGTAGCGGGCCGGCAGCAGCTTCATCAGGGTGAAGACGGCGCCGTAGAGGTTGGGGCCCAGCCGCACGAGGCGCGGCATCATCTGCGCCTCGGTGATCTCGTCGAACAAGGCGGTGGTGACCGTCATGACGTGCTCCCCCGGTGGTGTGGTCGGACATGGGACAGATAGACGTCGTCCAGCGTGGGTTTGGCGACGGAGAGGTCGGCGATCCCGATGCCCGCGCCGTCGAGGGTCCGGACGACCGCGGCCACGTCCACGGCGCTCGCCACGGCGACGCTGAGCCGCCCGCCGCCGCCGGGAACCGTCGACGCGTCCCGGCCCAGCGCCCGCCGCAGGCCGGCGACCGCGGCGGCGGCCGTGCCCGGGTCGGCCAGGACCACGTGCACCGAGCTCCCGCCGACCCGGCGCTTGAGCTCGTCGACGGTGCCGCAGGCGACCGTGCGGCCGTCGGACAGCAGCTGGATCCGGCCGGCCAGCCGCTCGGCCTCCTCCAGGTACTGCGTGGTCAGCAGCACCGCCGTGCCCTGCTGCGCGGTCCGGCGGATCAGGTCCCAGAGCGCGGTGCGGCTGACCGGGTCGAGACCGGTGCTCGGCTCGTCCAGGAACAGCACGGCGGGCGAGGACACCAGGCTGGCGGCCAGGTCGAGCCGGCGCCGGGTGCCGCCGGAGTAGGTCCGGGCCGCCCGGCCCGCCACCTCGCCCAGCGCGAACGTCTCGATCAGCTCACCGGCGCGGTCGCGGGCCTCGCGCCGGGAGGCGCCGCACAGCCGGGCCAGCAGCACGAGATTGTCGCGGCCGCTGAGGTTCTCGTCGACCGAGGCGTACTGCCCGGCCAGGCCGATCCGGCTGCGCACCTGCGCCGGCTGGCTCAGCACGTCGAAACCGGCCACCCGGGCGGAGCCCGACGACGGCGGCAACGCGGTCGCGAGAATCTTCACCAGGGTGCTCTTACCGGCGCCGTTGTGGCCGAGCAGGCCCAGGATCTCGCCCTTGTCCAGCCGCAGGGAAACGTCGTCGACAACCGTACGGCCACCGAATTTCCGGCTTATTGCGATAGCTTCGACAGCCGCAGTTATCACGGTGCGCCATTCTTGGTGGGAAACGAAACAGCGGGGCTGCGTACGGGCTATTTCTACTGCGTTTCCGCGGCGCCCGGCAATGGCCCGGGCAACTACCTGCCAGCCGAAACGACATCCGGTGCGCGGCGCCGGCCGGCGTGGCCACAAGTCACCGCGTTCGCCGGCAGCGGCCCGAGCCGGGCGGGCGGAATGGCGCTTGCGCGATTGTTCGCCGCCCGGCCGGGGCGCGGGTGCGCCCCGGCCGGGAAGAACCATTACGGACCGGCGAGGACTGCCGCCGGTCAGGCCGCGCCCACGTCCTGCTGCAGGAGTCCCAGCTCGGCCGCGCGCACCCCGGCCTGGAACCGGGACCGCGCGCCCAGCTCGCGCGCGATGTCGGCGACGTTGCGCCGGTACGTGCGCACCGACATGCCGAGATTGCGCGCAGCGGCCTCGTCGGTGACGCCGGAGTTGAGCGCGATCAGGATGCGCCGGGCCACGACGGTGCGCGACTTCTCGCTCAGCCGGCGGTAGTCGGCCAGCGGCACCCCGCCCTGCCAGGACGCGGAGAACAACGCGCGCAGGTTGCGCAGCAGCGCCGGGGCGCGCACCACGCACGCCTCGTCGCCCGTGCCGGTGGGGCCCTGGGTGCGCACCAGCGCCGAGGCGTTGTCCACCAACAGGATCTCCTGCAGCGGCGCGGCCACCAGGCGGATCCGCGCCCGGTGGGCGACCCGCTCCAGCCGGGTCACCGCGTCGGCGTCGTCCAGGACCCTGGTGGCCACCAGGATCCGGGCGTCCAGGCCGGTCGCGCCGGCCCGGGTCAGCACGTCCAGCAGCGGCAGCAGGGACCGGGCCCCCTCGCCGGGCAGGACCACGCCGACGAAGCCGCGCGCGGCGCCGGCCAGGCTCCGGGCCGCGTCGGCGACCGCGGTCCCGCCGGTGTCGAGCGCCGTCACGGAGTGCTCGTTGAGATAGTTGCGGTGCTTGCCCACGGCGCCCTCGACCAGGGCGCGGGCCTGGAGCAGCATGTTTTCGATCTCGTAGCCGGACGACGGCACGGCGGCCGGAACGGCATGCCCGCGTTCACCCTTGGACGCGCGAACGCCATCGAGAAATCTTGTCACAGCTTCCCCTCAAGCTTGACTAGATCGGATGTGGTGCCCCCGGTGGGAGGGCGGTACGCGACGTCAGACCGGCGCCGGACCAGCGGTGAGGCCGGGCTTCGGCAGCGTGGCGGAGTCGCGGACGGTGCGGCCGGGCGGCGGCGGGCACACGTCAGCCAGAGAATTAATCAATAAGAACCCCCGTGATGTCGTAGGCGTCAAAAGCACCCACCAACGGCACCGAGCGTACATAGTCGACACATCTGGGTCAAGACTAAGACGTTGACGTACGTCACTTGTCGGAGATTATTCAGCACCGCGGTAAACCTGTGAACAAACTGAATACGAGATGACGTGCGGCGGGGCCCGGGGATCCTCGCGGACCGGCCGCAAAACGCACGAGCCGCTGGCCGCGGGTCCTGGAGGGATCCCGCGGCCGGCGGCCCGGCAACCGTATTAGGTCTGCTGTTATGCGCAATTGTTTCAGCCTCGGACGGTGCCCCGGCGACGCTTCCGCAATGCTGTGGACAATGAATTCAGGGTGACGGCCACCCTTCGGGAAATCGAATGACAGTCACGGCTGGTCGGGATAGCGGCGTGAGCCGTACACCCGGCCGGCGGCGCCGCCGTCACCGGAACGCGGCGGGGCCTGGTGGCCCCGCGGCTCGGTGCGACCGTCGGGAGCCGGGTCCACGGCCGGCAGGAAGCCGTCGTCGGCCGGCGTCCCGCCGGCCCGGCGGCGGGCCCGCATCGTCCGGTTCACCACGAACCAGCCGAAGAGCAACACGCAGACCACGATGACGACGTTCTGGTAGGTGCCCACCCAGTCCTGGATCTCCGTCCAGTTCTCGCCGAGGCCGTAGCCGGCGAAGATGAAGATCGAGTTCCAGAGCAGGCTGCCGATCGTGGTGAAGATCAGGAAGGTGCTGAGCCGCATCCGTTCCAGGCCGGCCGGGATCGAGATCAGGCTGCGGAAGATGGGGATCATGCGGCCGAAGAAGACCGCCTTGACGCCGTGCTTGGCGAACCAGGCCTCGGTCCGGTCGACGTCGGCCAGCTTCACCAGCGGCAGCCGCTCGACGATGCGGCGTACCCGGTCGCGGCCGAGCAGCGCGCCGACGTAGTAGAGCGCCACCGCGCCCACCACCGAGCCGAGGGTGGTCCAGACGATCGCGCTCACCAGGCTCATGTCGCCGCGGCTGGCGGCGAAGCCGGCCAGCGGGAGGATGACCTCGCTGGGGATCGGCGGGAAGAGGTTCTCCAGGGCTACCGCGATGCCGGCGCCCGGGCCCCCGAGCTTCTCCACCAGATCGGTCACGAAGCCGACGATGCCGCCCTGCTCGGTTGACGTCTCTGCCGCCAGTACGGCGGTCCGGTCGAACAACGCCCACGTGGTGTCCATGGTCTCGACGCTATGGCGCGCCCTCGGCAGCCACCATGAGCTGCGCCGTTGACTTGTCGGTGGTCATCCGCACCGCCGCACTGTGGAAAACCACACCCCCGGCCGCCCTCGTCCGGTCACCCGAGACGGTCGTGCAGCCAGTCCGCCAGGCAGGCCATCTTCTCGCTCTGGATCTCGTAGAGGCAGTGGCCGCCCCGGGCGAACACGACGGTCTCGGCCAGGCCGGGACGGACCCGCCCGGCGAGCTGGCCGGCGTGCCCCAGCGGATAGATCAGGTCCTTGCCGCCGTGCAGCAGCAGGGTGGGCCGGTCGACCCGGGCGTCCTCGGGCCAGCGCCAGGCCGCGGCCCGGGCCTGGGCCGCGGCGGCGTCGGTGAGGCCGCACATCGCGCCGAAGACGTGCGCCCCGCTCGCGAACCGCACCACCGGCGCGCCCGGCACATCCGAGCCGCTCACACAGCAGGCGGCGTCGATCGCCGCGATCCGGGCGGCGCCCAGGGCCGCCCAGTACGCGCCGGCGCTGTGCCCCAGGATGCCGATGCGCTGGTAGCCGTACCGCCGGGCGGCCGCCACGACCCGGCGAAGGGCCTCGACCTGCTGCTCGTCGTCGCGGAAGGGCACGCCGTCGACCAGGCGCACCCCGCCCTGACCGGGGATGTCCGCGAGCACCACGTCCAGCCCCCGGGCCAGCAGGTGCCGCGCGGAGGTCTCGTGGCTCTCGGCCCAGCCGGTGTTCCCGCCGAGCACGACGACACAGGCCGGGGCGGTCCCGCCGGCGCTGCCGCGCAGCCGCCAGCCGTGCACCCAGCCCTCGATCATGATCCGTTCCCCGGCCGGCCGGCGCAGCGCCATCGCGCGGGCGAACGCCGCCGCGGACCGGCCGAACAGGTCGCGCATCTGCTCGTCGTCGCGGATCAGCGTGCTGTGGGCGCAGCGGTAGCAGGCCGCGGCGAGCAGGAACGCCTCCGCGGCCGTGGCCGGGTGCGCGCGCGCCGCGGCCGCGGCCGCCCGGGCCGACTGACGGTCGCCGAGCTCGACGAGGGTGGCGGACCAGTCCTCGCCGGCGCCGGTGCGCTCCTGCAGCTCGAAGACGTCGGTGAAGTCCATGCCCTGGGTGAGCATCCGGGCCGGGGGCATGCTGCGCTGGTTGCGGCGCAACGCCAGCCGGCCCGGGCTCCGGGTGGCCGGCGCGGTCACGGCCGGCCCGCCACGGTGGCGCGGTGGGTCACCTTGCGGCCGGCGCCGGCCACCGGGACGGCCTTGTGCATCACCGCGTAGTTGTCCCAGATCAGCAGGTCGCCGACGGTCCAGCGGTGGCGGTACAGCCGCTGCGGCGCGGTCGCGGTGGCGTAGAGCCGGGACAGCACCCGGGCCCCCCGGGCCTCGTCCAGGCCGTCGATCGTGCGCAGCCAGCGTTCGTTGAGGTGCAGCGCCCGTTCGCCGGTGTCCGGCTGCTCGCGGACCAGCGGACGATGCACGTCGCGCAGCTCGGCCAGCTTGCTGCGCTGTTCCTCCGGCGACATCCGCACCGTCTTCATCGCCGAGGCCACCGCCATGCTGCGGGCGGCGATCCGCCGGCAGGGGTAGAACGCGGTACGCCCGTCGATCAGCTCGCGCAGCTCCGGGTCCAGCGCCCGGTACGCGGCCCGCATGTCGGCGAACAACGTCTCGCCGCTGGCCGCCGGCGCCTCGATGCAGTGCAGCAGCGTGACCTCCGTCGGCACCTCGGCGTACGAGCCGTCGGCGTGCCAGTACTGACCGCCGGCGTTGGCGCCGAGCCCGGGCACGTTGGACTGCAACCGCAGCACCGGCCGGCCCGGCACCTGGTGCTCGCGCGGGAACACCACGTCGGGCCGGCCGAACCAGCCGGCCAGCTCGGTCAGCCCGCCGTCCCCGCCGGTGAAGCCGGTCAGGTGCAGGACCCCGTGCCGGCGCAGCAGGGCCCGCACCCGGTCCCGGTCCCGCGTCGCGGCCGTGACGGCCTCCAGGCGCAGCATCTCAGCGCCTCCCCGACCGGTCCGGCGGCGGCACCGTGATCAGCGCCCGGTGATAGCCCGCCGGGTACGGCTCGTCGACCGGCGCGCCGTCGACCTCCACCCAGGCGTGCGCCATGAAGGGGTTCATCCGGATGCCCGAGCACCAGGTGGGCCACGCGCCGTGCAGCCGGCACAGCAGCGCGACGGCGATGGCCCGCTGCACGCAGCCCTCCCCCGCGCACCGCACGCTGACCGCGACGACCGCGGCCCGGGCGACGGCGGCCTCGGCCGCGGTGGCCGGCCGGGCGCCGGTCCGCAGCGCGACCAGCACCCGGCGGATCCGGGCCGGGGACCGGCCGGCGAGCAGCCGGGCCAGCCCGACGGCGAGCAGCGGCGCCGGGCGCCGGTACCAGGACAGCCGGGGACGCTCGGTGATCGCGACCTGGATGCTCATGCCGCCAGCAGTCCCGCCTCGCGGAGCCGGCCGAGCAGCGCGTGCGCGTCCGCCTCGGCCTGCTCCGGGCTCACCGGGAAGGCGCCGGCCAGCGCCGCGCCGGCGTCCCGCGGGGTACGCCCGGCGAGCAGCTCCCGCAGCACCACGGCGCCGCTGCGGTTGAGCTGCCAGTACCGGCCGGTCCGCTCGTCGAGCAGGACCACGCCGTGGTCGGTCTCCGCGATCGAGACGCTCTCGTTGATCACTGTGGACATGTCACGCTCCTGACATCGGGACCGGAACCGGCTTCTGCTGCCGGCTCCTGAGCCAGTTCTCGGTGGCCATGGCGGCGTCGAGCGCGATCTGCGGCACGCCGGGTGGGTAGGCGGCCAGTGCCGCGTGGCGCAGGGCGGCGGTGTCGACCAGGCCGTGCTCGGCGACGAGCGGTCCGTCGAAGATCTCGGCCACCTGGTCGCGGTGCCGGCGCAGGCCCCGGAAGTAGTCCTCGGAGAACTCACCCTTGGTGGCCCGCCGCAGCGTCTCCACCGGCAGGGTGTCGCGCATGGCCGCGACCATCAGCGGCTTGTACGACCATGGCGTCGTCCGTTCCTCGGGCCGGACGGCGAGGCAGGCCTCGATGACGCGGTCGTCCAGGTAGGGCGCGTGCAGGGTGGCGCCCTGCGCGGCGGTGAGGCTCTGCGCGAGCCGGACCACCGAGCCGAGCTGACGGGCGATGTCCAGCCCGAGGTGCCCGGCCCGGTCCCGGGCGAGCGGCTCGGCCCCGGCGGCGAGCTCGCGGATCCGGGCCTCGAGCGCGCCCACGGCGTCGCGGTTGACCCACGGCGGCATCCGCAGCGGGTAGTCCCAGGCGAACATGGGCCGGGTCAGCGGCGGGAACGGCGCGACGAGGCTGCCGGCCTGCTCGGCGAGCCACGACCGGTAGCTGTGCCGCTCGGTCAGGGCGGCCAGGGTGGCGCCCAGCGACCAGCGCTTGAGGGAGCGGAAGCCGACCATGTGCCGGCGGGCCAGCAGCGGCCGGCGCCACACGAGGCCGTGCAGGTAGTTCGGCTTGGCCATGACGACCTCGTCGCCGCCGTGCCCGGTCAGGTGCGCGGTGGCGCCGTTCGCGCCCAGCCAGGCCGACACCCGCCGGATCCGCGAGACGGTGCGGATCCACCGGATCGGCTCGTCCAGGCCGGTCACCGGCTCGGCCACCCCGTCGAACATCTCGGGCAGCTCACCGGGCCGGAACACCTGGTGGGTGATGTGCCCGGCGGTGAGGACCTCGGTGCTGCCGGCCGCCCACACGTGGTCGTCGTGCACCGGGTCGGCGACGCCCATGCGGACGGTGGTCAGCCGCCCGGCGGTGCGCTCGAGGCTGCGGGCGGCCAGGAAGCTCACCGGCGTCGAGTCCAGGCCGCCGGAGAGGTCGGTGCCCACGTCGGCGTTGGTGGCGGTCCGGACGTCGACCGCCGCGGCGAGCGCGTCGCGCAGGCCGTCCGCGCCGCGGGCGACGCTCAGGTGCGGCTCGGGGGGCTGCCACCAGCGGTGCACCCGGGCGCCGCCGTCACCGGTGAGCGAGAGCCAGCTGTCCGGCGGCACCGCGCTGATCCCGCTCCAGAGCGGCTGGGCCAGCAGCGTCGGGGTGATGACCAGCAGCCGCGACGCCAGCGACACCGGGTCGATCGGCGCGCCGGTCAGCGCGGCGAGCACCGCGGCCCGGTCGGCGGCGACGGTGATGCCGCCGTGCCGGGCGTGGAACACCTGCCGGACCTGCGAGACCGTGCCCTGCGCCCGGACACGGCCGGCGATGCTGGCGACGAGGTGGCTGCTGCCGGCGAGCGACCGGGCCAGCCGGTCGACGCCGGCGGTGTCGCGGATGCGCCCGGCCCAGGAGCGCAGCTGGTCCTCGTCGAGGTCGTGGTGGCCGATGACGGCGAGCCGTACGTCGCCCGCCGCGGCCCGCACGAGCCGGCCGTGCTGCGGGCCGGCCGGCAGCCGGCCGATCAGCCAGGGCCGGCCGGAGGCGTGCGGGTGGACGAATTCAGCGCCGGGACGCACGGCGGCGGCCACGGCGGCCGCGGCCGGGTGGTCCGGCAGCACCAGGAACCAGGAATCAGTATCTGTCACCACTCACCTCGCTCGAGGAGGGTGCGGCGGACGCGACCCGACGGCCGCGTCCGCCGCACCTTTACGGGGCTTTCGGTCGTCAGTCGAGCGCGACGAAGAAGTCGAGCAGCGCCGGGCCGACGCCCTTGGTCAGCTCGGTGTAGTCGCCCAGGTCGACCAGGGCCGGAGCCTCGTAGGCGTTGTTCTCGAACAGCTCGTTGTCGACGTTGTTCTCGTTGTCCATGACTTTTCCTCCTCGTTTCGACATTGCCTTTCAGAACCCTCGAGGTAAGACCGAAGATACCGCAATGACATCGGCTTGAGTCAATGACAACTTATTGCCGGAAAGGCACCGGAAAAAGGTGGCCGCACCGTCACCCTAAAACGCCCGGGAGGGTACCGGCGCGCCCTTGACAGCTAGCTGCCACCACGCCCGCCGGCTGTCACGCAGGCCGCTCCCGGCCGATTGGCCGTTTACCGCCGGCCGCGCCGGCCCTTGAATCGTCACCATGGGAACCGATGCCGTCGCCCGCCGCCTGTGGGAGCTCTACGAGCCGCTGCACGCCGTCACCTATTTCGCGCCCGAGGCCCGGGCCGCCTTCGTCGACGCCGGACTGCGCGGGTTCTGGCGGGGCTACTTCGCCGGCCGGGCGGCCCCGCTCGGCCCGGTGCCGGCGGCGCCCGTCACCGCGTTGTTCTTCTCCTTCGCGCCCGCCATGGTGGCCCGGGCCCTGCCCGACGTGTGGCAGCGCGCGTCACCCGAGCAGACCCTGGCCGCACGTACCGACGGCGCGGTGGCCGCGCTGCGGGCGCTCCTGCCCCCCGATCCGCCGCGCTGGGCGGAGGCCGCCGACCTGCTGGAGGCCGCGGCCCGGGCCGCGGCGACCGACGGCCGCGCGCTGGGCGCGGCCAATGCCGCGCTGCCCCGCCCGGACGACGCGCTCGCGCGGCTGTGGCTGGCCGCCACGGTGCTGCGCGAGCATCGCGGCGACGGGCACATCGCCGCGCTGGTGACCGCCGGGCTGACCGGCCGCGAGGCTCTCGTGCTGCGCGACGCGCTGTACGGCGGCCGGGACCAGTTGCAGCCCAACCGCGGCTGGACCGACGCCGAGTGGGACGACGCCCGCCGGGCGCTGGCGCACCGCGGGTGGCTGGACGACGACGGCCGGCCCACCGCCGCCGGGGCGGACGTGCACCGCGTCGTCGAGGACCGCACCGATCAGCTGGCCGCCCAGCCGTGGTCCCCGCTGAGCCCCGCCGACCGGACCCGGCTGGCGGAGCTGCTGACCCCGCTGGCCGCCGCGGCCGAGGTGGTCATCCCCTATCCCAATCCGATGGGTGTCCCCCGCGCGGGGCGGGCGGACCGGGCCAGCAGCCAGGCCACCGGCACCGACAACCCGTACATCAGCAGCCCGTAGGCGAGCAGGGCCAGCACCACCGTGGCGGAGGCGGCCGACGCCACGAACAGGGCCAGCGACAGGTTCCGTACGGTGGTCGTCATCGCCACGGCCCGGCCCACCGCCGCCGGGCCGGGCCACGGCAGCAGCACGGACGCCAGGCACGCCGCCACGAGCACCGCGACGACGGCGACGGCCCTCCCGCCGAGCAGCGGCAGCCGGCCCGCGCCGGTCACCACGAAGTACGCCACCAGCGCCGCCAGCAGCACGTCGGCGACCCGCCGCGCGCCCCGGTGCACCCGGTGGGCGCGGCGGGGCCGGCGGCGCAGCAGCACCATGCCCGCGGCCAGCGGCACCAGTTGGGCGACCAGGGCGGCGCCGACCAGCAGCGCACCTCCGCCGCCGGCCGGGAGCAGATCGTGGCCGGCGACCGACGCCCAGACCGGGACGCTGATCAGGCCAAGCGGCGCGTGGATGCCCTGCAGGGCGGCGCTGACGGCCAGGTCCCCGCGGGCGTGCAGGGTCAGCAACGCGCCGGTTCCGCCGCCCGGCGACGCGGCGGCCAGCACGATGCCCAGCGCGGCGTCCGGGGCGAGACCGGCCAGCCGGGTCAGCGCCACGGCCGCGCCCGGCACGACGATCACGTTGAGGACCACGGCGGCCGCCAGGACCGCCGGACGGCGGGCCAGGGTGCGGAAGTCGCCGGCCGTCAGCGCCGTACCGATGGCCAGCATCGAGGCGATCAGCAGCGCGGCGACCGCGACCGTGCTCACCGGCGGGCCGCGGCCGGCCGCGCGGCCCGGCGGCGCAGGACGCCCAGCACGTGGGCCGCGTCGCGGCCGACGCCGCGCAGGGTGGCCGAGGCGAAGCTGCGCTGCCGCTCGAGACCCACGTAGCCCAGGCCCGGCACGGTCGTCGACACGCCGCCATCGTGCCGCGGCGCCCCCGCGGCGTCCAGCGCCCCGGCCTCGCGCAGGAACGGCAGGTGCGGCCGGTAGCCGGTGGCCAGCAGGACCACGTCGACCCGCTCGGAGCTCCCGTCGGGCCACCACGCGCGGTCGCCGTCGAGCCGGGCGGGGCACGGCCGGTGATCGGGCCGCCCGGCGCGGATCGCCGCCCGGTACCGGCCGTCGTCGATCACCGCCACCGAGCCCTTGATCAGCCGTGGGCCCAGCGACGCGGTGTCGAGGCCGGTGTGGTGCAGCCACCAGTGGAAGTCGCGGCCGAGCAGGTGCTGCGGCTGGAAGCGCAGCGGTCCGCGGGTGGTCAGGCTGACCCGGGCCACCGCGGCCAGCTCGACGGCGATCTGCACGGCCGAGTTGCCGCCGCCGACCACCAGCACCCGGGCGCCGGCGAAGGGCGCGGGGTCGCGGTACTGCGCGGAGTGCAGGACGGTCCCGGTGAAATCGCCCAGGCCCGGCAGCGGCGGCCGGTACGGGGCCCGGAACCCACCCGTCGCGGCCACCACCGTACGGGCCGTGACCACCGCGCCGCCGGCCGTCGTGACCCGGAAGCCGTCCCCGTCGGGCAGCACCTGCTCGACCGGGCTCGCGAAGCGCACGTCGGCCGCCAGGCGAGAGGTGTAGGCGGCGAGGTAGTCGACCACCTCGTCGCGGCGCGGGTAGCGCTGGGGGTCGCCGGGGAACGGGAAGCCGGGCAGCGACGAGAACCGGGCCGGCGAGAACAACGTCAGGCTGTCGTAGTAGGACGGCCACGAACCGCCGGGTCCGGCGGCGGCGTCCAGCACGAGCGGCCGCCGGCCGAGGCCGGCGGCGAGGTGGGCGGTGGCCAGGCCGGCCTGGCCGGCGCCGATGACGAGCAGGTCCGCGGTTTCCATGGCGTCAATGTATCGTCAAATCGCGTAATGACGAAATGTTGTCCCCGGGCGGCGCCCCGATGGGGCAGACTGGAACCCGATGACCACGCCACCGACCCTCGACGGGTCCGCCCGCGACTTCCTCAAGGCCCTGGCCAGCGAGACCCGCCAGCAGATCCTGACCATGTTCGCCGGTGGGCAGGAGCTCACCGTCGGCGAGATCGCCGACCGTTGCGGGCTGGGCCAGTCCACCGCCAGCGAGCAACTGGCCGTACTGCGCCGCGGCGGCCTGGTCACCGCGACCCGGCAGGGCAAGCTCGTGCGCTACCGGGCCGACCCGGCCACCATCGGCGCTCGCCTGACCGAGTTGCAGGGCTACCTGGCCTGCTGCTGCCCGCCCGCGGACGGGTCCGCGCCGGCGCCGGACTGACCGCCGGCGCCACCCGCTACACTTCATCGGTAATCGGCGATCGACGATGAAGGCGGGGCCATGGCAGACCTGCTCGACCGGGGCACCGCCCAGGAGTACGCCTCCTGGTTCCGGGCCCTCGCCGACCCCACGCGGGTGCAGATCGTGGAGTATCTGGCCCGGCGGGACCGGCCGCTGCCGGTGGCGGAGATCGTCGCCGCGGTCGGCCTGGCCCAGTCCACCGTCTCGCAACACCTCAAGGTCCTCACCGAGGCACGCTTCGTCCTGGTCGAGCCGGTGGGCACGGCCCGGCACTACCGGATCAACGCCCGCTGCGTCGCCTGCTTCCCGTCCGCCGCCGACGTCGTGATGGGCCGCCCGGCGCCGAATCGCTCCATGGGGTGCTCGTGACCGCCGTCGCGATCCGGGCCATGCGCGCCGCGGACGCCGCCCGGGTGCTCGCGATCTACCAGGCCGGCATGGACGCCGGCAACGCCAGCTTCGAACACACCGCCCCCACCTGGCCGGCGTTCGACGCGGGCCGGCTGCCCGCCCATCGCTTCGTCGCCGTCGAGCCCGGCGATCCCGGCACGGTGCTCGGCTGGGTCGCGGTCTCGGCGGTCTCCGCCCGCGCGGTGTACGCCGGCGTGGTCGAGCACTCGGTCTACGTCGACCCGGGCGCCCGCCGGCGCGGGGTGGGCCGCGCGCTGCTCGACGCGCTCATCGCCGCCACCGAGGCCGCCGGCATCTGGACCATCCAGTCCGGGGTCTTCCCCGAGAACACCGCCAGCCTCGCGCTGCACCACGCCGCCGGCTTCCGCACCGTCGGCATCCGCGAACGCGTCGGCCGCCACCCCGCCCAGGGCAACCGGTGGCGGGACGTGGTCTTCATCGAACGCCGCAGCCCGTACATCACCTGAGCCCGCCGCCCGGATCGGAGCCACCCTGTGCCCACCACGCCGGTCGCCGCCGGTCCGGCGACGCCCGCACGGCCGGCGGTGTTCCACGGCTGGCGCATCGTCGCCGTCTTCGCGGTCACCCAGACCATCGGGTACGGCACCCTCTACTACGCCTTCGCCGTCCTGCTCCACCCGATCGCCCGGGACCTGGGCACCTCCCCCACCACGGTCACCGGCGCGCTGACCACCGCCGTGCTGACCTGGGCGGCCATGGCCGTCCCGGTCGGCCGGTGGCTCGACCGCCACGGCGGCCGCGCGGTGCTGACCCTCGGCGCGCTCGGCGGCGCCACCCTGCTGGTCGCCTGGTCCCGGGTCCACGCGGTGTGGCAGCTCTACGCCGTCTTCGCCGGCCTCGGCGTCACGATGGCGATGGCCCTGTACGAGCCGGCCACCGCCGTGATCGTCTCCTGGTTCGATCCCGCCCGCCGGCCCCGGGCGCTGCTGACCATGGTCGTCGTCGCGGGGTTCGCCAGCACCGTCTTCATGCCGCTGACCGGCCTGCTCGAGGACCGCCTCGGCTGGCGCACCACCCTGCTGGTCCTCGCCGCCCTGTACGCCGCCGTCGCCGTGCCGCTGCACGCCCTCGTCGTCCGCCGCCCGCCGGCCCGGCCGTCCGCGGGCCCGCCGGCGACGCCGGCGCAGCGGCGCCGGCTGGTGCGCACGGCCCTGCGCGACAGCCGGTTCTGGTGCCTGGCCGTCGCCTTCGTCGCGCACGGCGCCGCCATGAGCACCATGACCGTGCACCTGGTGGGATTCCTGGTCAGCCGGGGCCACCCGGCGACCTTCGCCGCCACCGTGGCGGGGCTGCTCGGCCTGCTGTCGGTCACCGGCCGGCTGGTGCTCACCGCCGCCCAGCGACGCGTCCGCCTGCACCGGATCGTCGCCGCGGTGTTCGCCGTCCAGGCCACCGCCGCCCTGAGCATGCCCCTGCTGGCCGGCAGCCGGACCGGCGCGGTGCTCACGGTCACCGCGTTCGGGCTGGGCTTCGGCATCGCCAGTCTCGCCACCCCCCAGTTGCTCGCCGAGCGGTACGGCACCACCGCCTACGCCGGCATCGCCGGCGCCCTGGCCACCCCGGTCACGCTCGTCAAGGCGGGCGCCCCGCTCGGCGCGGCCGCCCTGCTGGGCCTCACCGGTGGTTACACCCCGGTGCTGACCGTCGTGGGCGCCGCCAGCCTGACCGCCGCGGCCGGCATCCTCACCCGCGCCACGGCGCCACTGCCGGGCCACCATCCCGGCTGACCGCCGCGGACGGCACGCCGGCCCGCCCCACATCGCCGCCGGCCCGGCGGCCCGGCTGACTGCCGCGGAAGGCACGCCGACCCGGCCCCCGCACCGCCGCCGGCCCGGCGGCCCGGCTGACCGCGACGGCTCAGCAGCCGCAGCCCGCGCTGCCGCATGCGCAGCCCGTCCCCGCGACGCGCGAGGCGGCCCGGCGCCGGGCGGCCCACCACGTGCCCAGCGCGACCACCGCCAGCCCGGCGGCCACCGCGAGCAGGGTCTGCTGCGCCAGCGCGGCGCCGGCGCCGGTGAGCACGCCGGCCGCGATGAGCAGCGGCAGGGCGCAGCAGGCGGCACACGCGAGCGCGGCCAGGCCGCCGGCGACCTTGCTGCGGCGCGGCGGCGCGGTCCGGGCCGGGAGCGGGACGATCGGGTTCATGCGGGGTCTCCCCAGGGTCGTGGCGCGGAGCCGATGGTCAGGTACGGGAGCGGGCAGTCGGCGCAGGTGCAGTTGGTGAGGCTGTCGCAGCGGGCGTCGACCACCTCGGCGAGCGTGGCGCGGATCGCCGTCAGGTCGGCGATCTTCCGGTCGATCTCGGTGATCTTGTCGACGGCGCGCTGCCGCAGGTCCGGCGGCGGGTGCCGGCGGCTACCGGCAGCCAGCAACTCGGCGACCTCGTCGAGGGTGAAGCCGAGCCGCTGCGCCGCCTTGATGACCGCGAGCAGGGCGACCGTGCCGGGCGGGTAGAGGCGGTGCCCGCCGTTCGACCGGCCCGGCGCCGCGAGCAGGCCGCGACGCTCGTAGTAGCGCAGGGTCTGGATGTTGACGCCGGCCCGTTCGGCGACCTCGCCGGTGCGCAGGCCGTCCCGCACGCCGCCGCCGGTCACGGCCTCGCCCCGGCGGACAGCTCACTGGCCCGCCCGACCAGGGCGGCGAGCACGTCGGCGTGCGCGGCCGGCACCTCGATGTCGAGGATCACCGCCTCGCCGCCGGTCGCCGCCCGCGCGGTGGCGGTGAAGCGGAAGAACGAGCAGCACGCGGTCTCCCGCGCGGCCAGATCCCGCACCCGGGCGGCCAGCCCGGCCCGACCGGCCAGGTGCAACCGGGCGCGGGTCGCGCCGGCCCGGTCCACCTGCCGGACGGCGGTGGCGAACAGGTCGTCGAACTCCGCCAGCCGCAACGGCTGGTCCGCCGTCGGCAGCGTGCAGGCGTCCGGTGCCGGGAACGACATGGCTGGCCTCCTTCGGAACGGGCGCCGTCGGCGCCGTCCGCTCGACGATAAGCCTGTACCTGGGTACCGGATGCAACCCCGCGCCCGTGGCACAATCTGCCGGTGCGGATCGGGCTGCTCGGATCGTTCGAGGTACGCGGAAACGACGGCGCCGTCGCCGACGTGCCGGGCGCCCGGCTGCGCGGACTGCTGGCCGCCCTCGCGCTCGAGGCCGGCCACGTGGTCCCGAAGTCCGCGCTCATCGACTGGATCTGGGGTGGACAACCGCCCGCCGACGCGACCAACGCCCTGCACCGCCTCGTTTCCCGGCTGCGCAAGGTGGTGCCGGAGGGAGCCGTCGAGGGGCAGCCGGACGGCTACCGGCTGACCGTGGCGCCCGACGCCGTCGACGCCGTACGGTTCGAACGCCTCGTGACCGCGGCCCGGGTCCGCGACGACGCCCCCCGGCGCGCCGAACTGCTGCGCGAGGCCCTGGCCCTGTGGCGCGGCGCCGCCCTGCAGGACGTCGGCCTGGCGGACAGCCCGGCGGTGGGTGCGGCGGTGGCCCGGCTCGAGCGGTTACGCCTGACCGCCCTGGAGGACCGCCTCGACGCGGAGGCCGCCGTCCGCCCCGGCCCGGAGCTGATCGCCGAGCTCACCGACCTGGTGGCCGCGCACCCGGTGCGGGAACGCCTCGCCGCGGCGCTGATGCGGGCCCTGGCCGCGGCCGATCGGGCCAGCGAGGCGCTGCTGGTCTACCAGCGCACCCGCGAGGCCCTGGCCGACGCGCTGGGCGCCGACCCCTCCCCCGAGCTGTCCGCCCTGCACGTCGCCCTGCTGCGCGGCGACGCCGGGCGCCGGGAGCGGGAGCGGGAGCGGCGGACCAACCTGCGGGCCGAGCTGACCAGCTTCGTCGGCGGCGAGGACATCACCGCGGTCGGCGACCTCGTCGCCGGGCACCGGCTCACCACCCTGATCGGGCCCGGCGGCTCGGGCAAGACCAGGCTGGCCTGCGAGACCGGGCGCGCGCTGCTGGCCGAGCTGCCCGACGGCGCCTGGCTGGTGGAGCTGGCCGCCATCGGCGCCGACGGTGACGTGGCGCAGGCGACGCTCGCCGGGCTGGGGCTGCGCGACGCGCTGCTCGGCGGGGCGCCCGACGCGGATCCGGCCGACCGGCTCGTCGCCGCCATCCGCGACCGGGAGGCGCTGCTGATCCTGGACAACTGCGAGCACGTCGTCGAGGCGGCGGCGGCCTTCGCCCACCGGCTGCTCGGGGAGTGCCGGCGGCTGCGGATCCTGGCCACCAGCCGCGAGCCGCTGGGCATCACCGGCGAGGCGTTGTGGCTGGTCGAGCCGCTGGGCCTGCCGGAGCGCGACGCCGACCCGGGCGAGATCAAGTCCTCCCCGGCCGTCCAGCTGCTGCGCGACCGGGCCGGCGCGGTCCGCCCCGACCTCGCGATCGACGCGGCCACGCTGTCCACCATGGCGCGCGTCTGCCGGGCGCTGGACGGGATGCCGCTGGCGATCGAGCTGGCCGCGGCCCGGTTCCGCACCATGTCCCTCGATCAGCTCGCCGACCGCCTCGACGACCGGTTCCGCCTGCTGACCAACGGCAGCCGCACCGCGTTGCCGCGGCACCGCACGCTGCGCGCGGTCATCGACTGGAGCTGGGAGCTGCTCACCGACGCCGAGCGGACGGTGCTGCGCCGGCTCTCGGTGTTCTCCGGCGGGGCGAGCCTGGAGGCGGCCGAGCGGGTCTGCGCCGGCAGCGGCGTCGCGCCGGAGCAGGTGCTCGAGGTGCTCACCTCGCTGGCCGAGAAGTCGCTGCTGCTCACCCGGGGCGGCGGCGCGCCGCGCTACCGGATGCTGGGCACGATCAGGGAGTACGCCGGGAACCGGCTCGCCGAGGCCGGGGAGTCGGAGCGGGCCCGCCGGGCGCATCTGGATCACTTCACCGGGCTGGCCGAGACCGCGGAGCCGCAGCTGCGCCGGGCCGAACAGCTGGTCTGGCTGGCCACGCTGCGGGCGGAGCACGACAACATCGGCGCCGCGATGCGGGGCGCGCTCGCGGCCGGCGAGGCGCCCGCGGCGATGCGCCTGGCCGCGGCGGCCGGCTGGTACTGGTGGCTGGGCGGGCACAAGGCCGAGGGCCTCGAGCTGATCACGGCGGCGACCGCGCTGCCCGGCGCGGCGGCCGACGACATCCGGGCCACCGTGTACGCCTTCGTGGTGCTCTTCCTGACCTCCGGCCGGGGCGATGAACGCGACGCCGGCGAGTGGATCGAGAAGGCGTACCGGTTCCACCGGCGCAGCCGGCCCGGCCACCCGCTGATGAGCTTTGTCGCCCCGCTGGAACGGGTCCTGCGGGAGCCGGCGGCGTTCAAGACCGCCTTCGAGCCGCTGCTGGACGACGACGATCCCTGGGTCCGCGCCCAGACCCGGCTGCTACTCGGCAAGACACTGATCAACGCGGGCCACGGCGGCCGGGACGCCGACGCGGACGTGGAGCGGGCGCTGGCCGAGTTCCGGGCGCTCGGCGAGCGGCTGGGAACCTCGTTCGCCCTGACCGAGCTGGCCGACCGCATCGCCATGCGCGGCCGGCTGGCCGCCGCCTGCGCGCACTACGAGGAGGCGATCGCGATCCTCACCGAGGTCGGCGCGGTCGAGGACGTCATCGTCCTGCGGTCGCGGCTGGCGCAGCTCTGCTGGATGCGGGGCGACCGGACGGGCGGCGCGGCGGCGATCGCCGAGGCGCAGCGGCTCGCGGAACGGGTCACCTGGCCGGACGCGCTGGCCGAGCTCGCCCTGGCGCGGGCGGAGCTGGCCCGCTGGGCCGGCGACCCCGGCCAGGCCCGCCGGCAGCTCGGCGTCGCGACCACCCTGCTGGGCGGCGGCGCCGAACGGCCGCACACCCGAGCGACGATCCGGACCCTGCTCGGCTACCTGGCCGAAGACCCGGGCGCGGCCCGCGAGCACCACGCCGCGGCCTTTGCCGCGGCCGTCGAGAGCGGATTCCCCCTGCTGGTCGCGCAGGTGCTGGTGGGGGCCGCGGACCTGGCCCTGCGCCGGGGGCAGGACGAGCAGGCCGCGCGGCTGCTCGCGGCGAGCGACGGCGTCCGCGGGTTGCCGGCCCGTTCCCACCCGGATGTGGCCCGGGTCGAGCGGGACGCGCGGCGCCGCCTCGGCGACGCGCGGTTCGCCGAGGCGGCCCGGGACGGCGCCCGGACGAGCTGGGATCAGCTGATCGCGGTCACGCTCGCTTCCTGAAGGAGGCGAGCGCCCACCCGTAGCCGACCAGGGCGATCCCGGCGCACCACGCGACCGCGGTGATCGCGTCGCCGGCCGACGGGGCGCCGGCCAGCAGCCCGCGCAGGGTCTCGATGATCGGGGTGAAGGGCTGGTACTCGGCGAACTGCCGGACGCCGGGCCCCATCTTCTCGGCCGGCACGATCGCGCTGCTGAAGAACGGCAGCATGATCAGCGGCACGGTGGCCATGCCCGCCCCCTCCGGGGTCTTGGCGGCCAGGCCCAGGGCGACCGTGAGCCAGCCGGTGGCGAGCGCGGTGAGCAGCACGAGGCCGAGCACGCCGAGCCAGTCGAGCGGCCCCGCGGGCGAGCGGAAGCCCAGCAGCAGGGCCGTCGCGACGACGGCCGCCACGGCGATCAGGTTGGTGACGACGGTGGTGGCCACGTACCCGTTCAGCAGCGCGCCGCGGGAGACGTCCATGACCTTGAAGCGGTTGATGATGCCCTTGGTCATGTCGGAGTTCACGGCCGTCGAGGTGGCGCTCAGCCCGTAACAGATGGCCAGCAGGATCATCCCGGGGGTGGCGTAGTCGACGTACTTCTCCCCGACGTCGAAGGCGCCGCCGAGCAGGTACACGAACATCAGCATGATGACGATCGGGAACAGGACCGCGTTGAACACCGAGGTCGGGTTCCGGACGGTGTGCCGGAAGTTGCGGCGCAGCATGATCGCCGCGTCGCCCAGCGGGGTGGCAGGGGTGGTCATGGCGCCGGTACCTCCGTGCTCGGGTGGCTGGTCAGGGCGAGGAAGACGTCATCGAGGTCGGGGGTGTGCACGGAGAACTCCGCGGCGTGGATCGCCTGGTCGTGCAGCCGGTTCAGCAGGACCCGCACCGGTTCCGTCCCGCCGTCGCCGGGCACCTTCAGGCTCAGCTCCTCGTCGTCGCGGGTGGCGCCGGCCAGGATCCGCGCGGCCGCGTCGAGGTCGCCGGGGTCGGCGAACCGCAGCCGGACGTGACCGCCGGGGATGCGGCGCTTGAGCTCGTCGGGGGTGCCCTGGGCGACCAGCTTGCCGTGGTCGAGGACCGCGATCCGGTCGGCCAGTTGGTCGGCCTCCTCGAGGTACTGGGTGGTCAGGAAGACGGTCACGCCGCCGGCCACCAGGTCCCGGATGATGGCCCACATGGTGCGGCGGCTGCGCGGGTCCAGGCCGGTCGTGGGCTCGTCCAGGAAGATGATCCGCGGGTCGCCGACGAGCGTCATGGCCAGGTCCAGCTTGCGGCGCATGCCGCCGGACCAGGTGGCCACCCGCCGCTGCGCCGACTCCGCCAGCTCGAAGCGTTCCAGCAGCTCGGCGATGATCCGCCGGCCCGGTCCGGCGCCCACCCGGTGGAGATCCACCATCAGCTGGAGGTTCTCCCGCCCGGTCAGCAGCTCGTCCACCGCGGCGAACTGGCCGGTGACCCCGATCGCCGCGCGCACCGCCTTGGCCTCGGAGGCGACGTCGTGCCCGGCGACGCGTACCGTCCCGCCGTCCGCCCTCATCAACGTGGTCAGCACGTTGACCGCTGTGGTCTTGCCCGCACCGTTCGGCCCGAGCAGGGAGAAGACCGTGCCGGCGGGCACGGTCAGGTCGATGCCGTCGAGCACGGTCCGGTCCCCGAAGGCCTTGCGCAGCCCGGAGACCTCAATCGCTGTCGTTCTCATGCCACCACGATCGGCGGCCGGCCTGTCACCCCTCCGCCATGGCGCTGACACGACCCCGGACACGGCGTCCGCCCGTGTCACGCCGGGGCCGCCCGCGGGCTGGTGCGGTCAGGGTCGCGGCCGGCCGGCGCCGCGGGCCACGCCGAACCAGCCGCGCCGGAGCAGCCAGCTGACCTCGCGGGCGAACCAGTTCCGGGCCCGCAGCAGGAGCAGGATGAACGGCAGCGACGTCGCCGGCATGGCGAACACCTTGAGCCCGCCCGAGCCGCCGGGGTCCGGGTCGACGGCGAACAGCAGCGCGGCGACCGCCGTGGCGACCAGCCGCAGCACGGCCACGGCGAAGGTGGGACGGCGCAGGTGCTGCCGGATCAGCGTCAGGGTCGGCCGGGACAGCGCCCGCAGCCGCCACCGCAGGAACGCCGCGGCGCACCCGATGCCGCCGACGGCCGTCGCCACGCCGGCCGCGGAGCCGGCCGGGCCGTCGACGCCCAGCCGCAGCAGGCTGGTGGCCACCGACGCGATCACCAGCAGCAGGCTCGCCACGTCGGTGACCAGCCACAGCGCTCCGCGGGCGCTGCGGGTCGCGACGCGGAGGACCGTGGCGTCGGCCGGCTCGGCGGCCAGGACGGCGGCCAGGGCCGGCGCCGCGCTCAGCGCCCGCCCCCGCCCGGCGTCCAGCTCCGCCAGCGAGTACAACGCGACGGCATCGTCGGGGGCCAGGGCCAGGGCCCGCTCGTACGCCTCCCGGGCCGCGTCGAAGCGGGCCGTCCGCCGCAGCGCGTCACCCTCCGCCACGTGGACCATCGGGTCGTCCGGGGCGAGGCGCCGGGCCCGCTGGGCGGCCTCCAGGGCGGCGACGATGTTGCCGGTCCCGCCCGCCTCCAGCAGCGCGTAGGCCAGGATCAGCTCGCCGTGCTGATCGACCGGCGCCAGATCCCGGGCGGCCCGGGCGGCTTGGATCGCCTCCCCGGCCCGCCCGCTGCGCAACAGCGCCGCGGCGGCCTGCCGGTGGGCCACGGCCAGCTCCGGAGCCACGGCCAGGGCCCGGTTGGCCGCCGCCAGCGCGTCGTCGTAGCGGCCGGCGGCCTGCCGGCAGGCGGCGAGGAGCACGAGCGCGGTGACGTCGTCCGGGTCGTCGACCAGCTTCCGCTCGGCCATCCGGGCGGCGTCGTCCGGCCGCCCTGCGGCCAGCAGGTGGTGGATCCGGGCGTCGAGGTCGTCCGCCGGTCCGGCCGCGGTCACCGGAGCAGCTTCCGCTTCTTCAGGTACGCGACGAGGTCGTCGTACGCCCCGCCCTCGTTGGCGAACATCGCGACGTTGCGGGCGGTGGCGAACCAGGGGCCGGTGGACGGCCGTACCTCCTTCAGCGCCCGCAGCACGTCGCGTTGCTCGATCATGCGGATCTTGCCGCTGCGGACCGAGTCGGCCATCGCGTACTCGGCCGCCGACTCGCACAGGTGGGTGAGATCGGCGCCGGAGAAGTCCTCGGTCGCCGCGACGATCCGGGGCAGGTCGATGCCGGCGATCGGCCGGTCGCGCAGGTTCCGCTCGATGATCGCCCGGCGCGCCTCGGCGTCGGGCGGCAGCACCAGCACCATCCGGTCGAGCCGTCCCGGGCGGCGCAGGGCCGGGTCGACCTGCCACGGGGTGTTGGTCGCGGCCAGCACGAACACGCCCTCGTTGTCGGTGTCCACGCCGTCCAGCTCGGCGAGCAGCTGGTTGGCCACCGTCCGCATCGACTGGGAGTGCAGGTGGGAGCGCTTCTGGCCGAGCGCGTCGATCTCGTCGAGGAACAGCACGCAGGGTGCGTTCCGGCGGGCCGTCTGGAACAGCTCGTGCAGGTTGCGCTCCGAGTTGCCGAGCCACATGTCGAGCACGTCCACGATCGACAGGGACATGAACCGGGCGCCCATCTCCCCGGCCACCGCCCGGGCGATGAACGTCTTGCCGCAGCCCGGCGGGCCGTACAGCATGAGGCCGCCCCGCAGGCTCTTGCCGTACAGCTTGCGCAGTTCGGGGTTGCGCATCGGGCCCAGGAACGCGAGCTCGAGGCGCTCCTTGACCTCGGTCATGCCCCCGACGTCGGCCAGCCGCACGCCCGACGACTCGACGTCGAACGCCCGGTCCTCCCCGCCCCGGACCGGCTCGGGCGGGCCGCCGGCCGGCAGCGGGCCGGGCGCCTGCTCGGAGGAGACGTAGCGGGGCGGCACCACCGGGGCCAGCTCCTGCTCGTAGGCGGCCAGCGGGTCGCCGTCGTCCGGCGGCTCCGCACCGGGGCCGGTGGCCGGCGCGCCCGCCTCCGGACCGGCGACCGCGGCCCCCGGCGCGGCCGCGGCGAGCGCCCGCTGCATCAGGGCCTGCGCGGCGGTGTTGCCCGGGTCGCGGGCCAGGACCAGCCCGGCCTGCGCGACCGCCTCGACGGCCCGGCCGGCGTCCACCAGCAGGCCGCCCAGGTGCAGGCGCAGCGTCAGATCGTCGGGCCGCGCCTCGATGGCGCCGGTGAGACTGGTGATCAGGGAGTCGTCGCTCATGGCATGGGCAGGATAGAGGGCGGCCGCCGCGGTGACCAACGCACGTGGCACAGGACCAGCCCGCCGCCCCGCCGCTCCCGCGGTGATCGTCGGCGAGGCTCACGAGCGCCGCCGCGAGATCAACCGTCCGTGGGCGCACGTCCCGTTGCGGGAGCGGCCACGCCTCTGCCGATCACCAGCAGCGCGTAGCCGATCAGCGCGGTCAGCAGACCCAGGCCGATGGCCATCGCGGAGACACCGAACGACAGCACGGAGGTGAACAACGACGCGCGCAGGAAAGAGGCGTTCATCATGGTGGCGCGGACCGGGTCGTCCTTCGCCAGTTCAGCGTAGGTCTTTCCGCCGCTGATGGCGCGCGAGTGGTGATCGATGATGTCAGCCTGCGAATAGGCGGTCAGCGGGCCGTCCACCTCGTCGCCGGCGAACCACTTGGCGTCGTCGGCCACGGTGATCTTCTCCTCGGCGAGCTTGCTGCTGACCATGGTCCACGTCACCGCACCGGCGACGACCATGACAGCGCCCGCGGCCACGAGCACGAGCGCGAGCAGGCGAGCGATCCGGGCCGAGCGAACCGCCGGGGCGGACGCTGGGGACATGGCCTGTGCCATGGAACCCTCCTGGTGACCTTCAGGGGTGGCGAGCTTTCCCTCATCGACCTTAGGACGAATCAGGCAAATAGTGAGCAGACCAGTGAAATTGCGGGGAAGACCGGCCACCCTCGTCTGCTACCGCACCGCTCCCCGCACGCACCGGCGCCCGCTCCGAACCGCCCGAACGATGGTCCTCGGCAAGAGAACCGCTCTCAGGTCCCGAGGAACTGTCATGACCGACCAGCCCGCCACCGCCGTACCACTCGAGCGTCCGGCCCAGCCGAGCCCCACCCGGCCCTGGCAGCAGGGCGGCCACCCGCCGATCCGGGTCGAGCCGACCGCGGACCCGGTGTACCCGTACGCGCTGGAGATCGGCGACTACGCCACGACCACCCTGGCGATGACCACCGCCGGCGTACGGGCGCTGCGTGACGCGCTGACCGCGCTGCTGGCCCACACGAGCCCCGCCGAGACGCAGGACTTCGTCGCCGATTGGGCCCGAGCGCACAACGCCGTCGTCGCCGAAGCGCCCGCGGAACCCGCCCCGGCCGCGCTGAAGCCGGCCGATCCGCCGGTGCAGTACGTGATGGCTGCCTGAGGGAGCATTCCCTGAGGCCGGCCGCGCGACGTCCCGCCGGGTGCGGTCGCCGTGCTCATCGTTGCGCCTCGTAGTGCTCCTTCATCGACGGGTAGTAGTCGTCGAAGTCCGGCATCGGCCGGTCCTCGCGCGCCGCCACCAGCGCGTCCAGGTAGTACTCCCAGCCCGGCCCGACCTCGCCGACGCCCTCGGTGCCGGCCAGGTGCTGCGTGAACCGCAACTCGGTCACGCCCGCGCTCTCGGTCAGCACCAGCTCCAGGTGCCAGCTGCCGTGCTCGCCCACGTTGGAGATCGCCAGCCGGCGGGGAGGCTCGCACGCGTCGATGGTCATGTCCATCCACGGCTCGCCCTCCTCGTACGCCATCTGCACCTTGACGGTGCCGCCCGGCGCCGCGTCGCCCTCCCACGGCCCGAACCAGCGCGCCGTGCGCGCCGGGTCGGTCAGGCTCGCCCAGACGTCGGCCCGGGGCGCGCGGAACGTGCGGGTCAGCACGAGGTCGTCGCCGAACAGCCGGCCGGTGGGTGTCGGGCTCATGCGGTCTCCTTCTGGGGTGGGTGCTGCCGGTCGGCGGTGTGCCGCTCGCGGCGGGTGCGGTAGACCTCGGTCTCCAGCGCGTCCAGGCGGTGTTGCCAGCCGGCCGGGCGCCGCAGCCGGCCCAGCCAGCCGGCCAGCTCATCGAGCGGCGCGGTGACCAGGGTGTAGACCCGGCGGCGGCCCTCGGCGGTGTCGCGCACCAGGCCGGCCTCGCGCAGCACGCGCAGGTGGCGGCTGACCGCCGGCCGGCTGATCGGGAACCGGCCGGCGAGCTGGCCGGCGGAGAGCGGCTCGTCGCGCAGCAGCAGCAGGATCTCCCGCCGCACCGGATCGGCGATCGCGCCGGCCACCTCGTCCACGGGCGGAAGCGTAACCACTGGGTTACGCGTCAGGCAAGACCGGCGCGGAAAACCGCGTGCCGACCGGCTCCCCGTCGCGCATCATCGTCTCCGTGATCGATCCCGAGGCGCCCCCGGTCGGCTCGACCGAGCGGCTGCTGCTGCGTGTCCCGGTCCCCGCCGACCTCGAGCGGCTGTTCGGCCTCTACTCGGACCCGCAGGTGTGGGCGCCGGACCCGCTGTCCCGGCACGAGGACCCGGCGCAGACCCGGCGGATGATCGGCGCCTGGCGGGCCGCGTGGGAGCGCGACGGCCTGGGCATGTGGACCGCCTGGAACGGCGACGAGTTCGTCGGCATCGGCGGCTGCTTCGTGCGCTACGGCGTGGCCTGGAACCTCGGCTTCCGGCTGCGGCCGGCCTGCTGGAGACGGGGGTACGCCCAGGAGCTGAGCGCCGCGGCCAGCGCCGCCGCACGCCGGCGCCGCCCCGAGCTTGCCGTCACGGCGTACCTGCTGGAGGGCAACGACCGGTCGTTGCGGGCGGTCGAGCGGACCGGGCTGAGCCGGGTCTGGCGGGGCCCGGACGCCGGCAACCCCGACGCCGGCGCGGTCCGGCTGCTCTACAGCGACCAGCCGCTCGACCCGGCCGTGCTGACCGCCCTCACCGAGCGCTGACCCACCGGCCGCTCAGCCCGGGGCGGGCTCGCAACCGTGGCAGTAGCGCCAGCGCCAGCCGGTCCCGGTGGGTTCGAGCAGGCCCGAGATCCGGTACGCGAACGGCACGACGCCACCGGCGTCGGGGTGCGCGTACGCGTCCGCCTCGGCGATCACGTAGGCGCAGTCCCCGTACTCGCGGACCGCGGCCGTGGTCACCTCCCACGAGTACGCCTCGTCCCGGCCGAAGACGTCCGCGAACAGCGCCGCGACCGCTTCCCGGCCGGTCGCCGACTCCGCGTGCTCCGAGCCGACGTACGCGATGTCGTCGCCGGTCACGAAGCAGGCCAGCGCCGCGGCGGCGTCGCGGGCCGCGAAGGCCGCGCTGAGTTGCGCCGCCGCAGCCAGGACCGGGTTCACGCCGCCGCTCCGACCGTCGCCCGGTGCCGGCCGGCCGGCGCCGCCGGGGCCGGCCGCTCGGGGGCGCGCATGCCGGGCAGGAACAGGAAGCCGAACGTGACGACCGCGCCGAGCACACCCGCGCCGAGCAGGGTGTTGCGGACGCCGATCCCGTGGGCGACCGGCGCGACCAGGGCGTACGACAGCGGCAGCAGCGCCGTCGAGACGAACCAGTCGACGCTGGAGACCCGGCCGAGCAACCGGCCGGGCACCAGCCGCTGCTTGGCCGTGGCCCAGGCCACCGTGCCCGCCGCCTCCAGGCCGTTGACCAGCACGCAGGCCGCCGCGAGCTGCCAGGTCGCCGTGGCCAGCCCGTAGCCGGCCACCGCCAGCGTGGCGACCGCCCAGGTCCCGTACATGAAGGTCATGAACCGGCGCGGGATGCCGGTCCAGCCGACCGCGAGGGCCGCCACGATCGCGCCCAGCCCGCCGGAGGTCAGGACCAGGCCGAGCGCGGTGGCGCTGCCGCCCAGCTCGGTCTTGACCACGTACGGCAGCAGCACCTCGGTCGGGCCGACGAACAGCAGGTAGGTGAACGTCGCGGACAGGAACGTGCCCCACAGCCAGACCTGGCTGCGCACGTACGCGACGCCCTCGCGCAGCTCCTGCCAGAACGACGCGGCGGGTTCCTCGTCCGGGGCCGGCCCGGCCACCGGCGCGGCGATGCGGCGCATGGCCAGCAGGCAGGCCACCGACACCACGAACGTGCCCGCGTCGGCGGCGAAGGCCCAGCCCGCGCCGCCGAGGGCGATGAAGGCGCCGCCCAGCATCGGGCCGAAGATCTGCATGCCGGCCGGGCGGATGAACTGGTCCAGGGCGTTCGCCTTGACCAGGTCCTCCTCGGCGACGATCCGGGGCACGAGCGCGTCGAACGCCGGCCCGAAGAAGCCGGCCGCCGCGCCGTAGACCGCGGTGAGCCCGATGATCTGCCAGAGCCGGATCGCGCCGGTGAGGGCCAGCGCGGCCAGGGTCGCCATCACCGCGGCCCGGACCAGGTCCGACAGCAGCATGACGTGCCGCGGGTCGAAGCGGTCACTGACCACCCCGCCGATCAGCAGGGTCACCACCTGGGGCAGCGACAGCGCCACGCCGACCGCGGACATGGCGGCGGGCAGGCCCGACAGGTCGTAGACCTGCCAGGCCAGCGCCACCAGCAGGATGCCGTTGCCGATCAGCGACGTGGTCATGCCCGTCCACAGCAGACGGAACTCGCGGTTCCGCAGCGGGGCGAGGGCGCCCACGTCAGCCGGCCTTGCGCAGCCGCCCGGCCGCGGCCAGCTCGGTGATGACGGCGTTGAGCTCGTCGATCTCCGCGTCGGTGTTGGCCGCGGTGACCTGGGCCCGGAAGCCGACCTGGTCGCGCGGGACCAGCGGGTACGCGGCCAGCGTCACGTAGATGCCGCGCTCCCAGAGCAGCTTGCCGACCACGTCGATGTCCTCGCCCTCGGCCAGCGGCAGCTCGATGACCGGGGTGTTGCCCACGTTCGGGGTGAAGACGCCGAGCGCGCGCACGTGGTCGAGCACCTTCATGCTCTTGCGGTACAGGTCGGCCCGGATGGCGTCGCCGCGCTTGGCGTTGACCGACAGGCCGGACAGGACGGTGGCCAGCGAGGCGGTCGGCGCCGGGCCCGAGTACAGGTACGGCGGCGCGGAGACCTTGAGGTGGTTCTTCAGCCAGGTCGGCAGGGCCAGGAAGGCCAGCAGCGACGAGTACGACTTGGAGAAGCCGCCGACCAGCACGATGTTGTCGTAGGTCTCGCCGGCGTACTTGACGATCGCGTTGCCCTTGATGCCGTACGGGGAGGTCTCGTTGGCCGCGCGCTCGCCCAGCACGCCAAAGCCGTGGGCGTCGTCGACGTACAGCAGCGCGTCGTTCTCCCGGCAGATGCGGGCGAAGGTCGCCAGGTCGGGCGCGTTGCCGGTCATGCTGTTGACGCCGTCCATGCAGACCAGCCGGCTCATGCCGGCCGGCGCGGCCCGCAGCAGCTCGGCGAGCTGCTCGGCGTCGCCGCTGCGGAAGCGCTGCAGGGTCGCGCCCATCCCGCGGGCGTAGACCGCGCCGTCGTAGATGGTCTTGTGGGCCTGCGAGTCGAGGAAGATCATGCCCTGGCCGGCCAGGATCGGCAGCACCGACATGTGGATGTGGGTGATGGTCGGCAGCACCAGGGTGTCCGGCGCGTCCAGCAGGTCGGTCAGCTGCTCCTCGATCTGCGGGTACAGGGCCGGGTTGCCGAGCAGCCGGGACCAGCTCGGGTGGGTGCCCCAGCGCCGGACCTGCTCGTCGATCGAGTCCATGATCTCCGGCTCCAGGTCGAAGCCGAGGTAGTTGCACGAGGCGAAGTCGGCCAGCCAGTGCTCGCCGACGCGGATCCGGCGACCGTTGATCTCCTCGATGGTCGCGTCGTACATCGGGTTGCCGCTGCGCAGCCGCTCCAGGTCGGCCCATTTGGCGTTGGCCAGCACGTGGTCCAGGCGAAGAGACATGACTTCCTTCCGGTGGGTGTTTCTGGGGTACGAGGGTCAGACGCCGACGGCGGTGGCGAGCAGGACGCTCACCTCGGCGGGCGGCAGGGGACGGCCGAACAGGTAGCCCTGGCCGTACGGGCAGCCCAGGCGCAGCAGCACGTCGTGGTGCTCCTGGTACTCGATGCCCTCGGCGACGACGGCGAGCTTCAGCGTGCGGGCGAGGTGGACGATCGCCTCGACCAGCGCGAGCTGCTCGGCGCTGTGCAGGATGTCGTCGATGAAGGACTTGTCGATCTTCAGGATGTCGACCGGCATCTGGCGCAGGTAGCTCAGCGAGCTGTAGCCGGTGCCGAAGTCGTCGATCGCGATCCGCACGCCCCAGGAGCGCAGCTCCCGCAGGTCCGCCCAGACCTTCTCGGCGTCGCGCAGCACCAGGCTCTCGGTGATCTCCAGGACCAGCCACTCGGGCCGGGCGCCGGCCGCGGCCAGCGCGTCGCGGACCTGGTCGACGAAGCCGGGGGTACGGAACTGACGGGCCGACACGTTGATGCTGACGTAGCGCAACGCCTGGCCGGCGGCGGTGCCCCGCCAGGCGGAGAAGGTCCGCAGGGCCTCGCGCAGCACGAAGTTGCCGATGGCCACGATGGCGCCGTTCTCCTCGGCCAGGTCGATGAACTGGTCGGGGCCGAGCAGGCCGCGCACCGGGTGCTCCCAGCGGACCAGCGCCTCCAGGCCCACGACGTGGGCGCCGTCCAGCTCGACCATCGGCTGGTAGCGGACCACGAACTGGCCGGCGGCCGCGGCCTCGTGGAGCGAGGCGCGCAGTTCCAGCCGCTCCACGACGCCCGAGTGCACGTCGGTGCGGTAGCGGCGCCAGGAGTTCTTGCCGTCGCCCTTGGCGACGTACATGGCCAGGTCGGCCTGGCGCTGCAGCTCGCTGGTGCCCGCCGCCTCCGCGCTCGTCGCCACGCCGACGCTGACGGCGCCGCTGACCACGTGCGTGCCGCCGGCGCCGTCGCCGACCTCGATCGGCGCGCCCAGGCTCGCCACGATGCGAGCGGCGACGTCGTCCACTTCGGACGGGCTGTTCGCCTGCTCGACCAGGACGGCGAACTCGTCGCCGCCGGTGCGCGCCACGGTGAACATCGGGCCGAGGGTCCGCGTGATGCGCTCCCCCACGGCGATCAGCAGCTGGTCGCCGACCGCGTGCCCCAGGGTGTCGTTGACCTCCTTGAAGTCGTCCAGGTCGAGGAAGAGCACGCCGATGACGGAGCCGTCGTTCTCGGCGCGCACCGCCGCGTGCTCGAGGCGGTTCTGGAACAGCACCCGGTTGGCCAGCCCGGTCAGCCCGTCGTGGAAGGCCTGGTGGGTCAGGTCGTCCTCGAGCCGGCGGCGCTCGGTGACGTCCCGCAGGGTCAGCACGAGCCCGTTGACGGTCGGGTCGTCGCGCAGGTCGCGGCAGCCGCACTCGACCTGCAACAGCCGGCCGTCCGCGCGGACGGCGGTCAGGTCGACGCCGTCGGGCCGGCCCCGGCCCTGCCCCGCGCGGGACAGCAGGTCCGCCAGGTCGGCGTGCTCGATCCCGGCGAACAGGCCGCTCAGCGGGGCCCCGACGAGCCGGGTCTCGCCGAAGACGTGCTCGGCGGACGGGCTGGCGTAGCGGATCCGCTGGTCGTCGCCGACGATCAGGATCACGTCCGAGGCGCTCTGCACCAGCGTCCGGAAGTAGTCCTCGCTGCTGCGGCGGCTGATCTGGTCGGTCAGGTCCATCCGGCCGATCGCCAGGGCGCCCTGCGCCATGAGCGCGTCGAACGACGGGCGCACCGAGTGCAGGCATTCCGGCGCCGCCGCGAGGTACGCGTGCTTGCCGGTGGCCGGGCCGGCCGGGTCCTTGCCCGCGCCGAGCACGACCGCGTGCAGCGCGGAGTCGAAGCCACCGAGCTCGGCCGCGACCTTCGCCGGCAGGTCCGCGACCCGGACCAGCTCGGCGAGATGCCCGGGCGCGGTGTCACCGGTGAACGTCTCGCCGGCGAAGAACAGCTGGTACGGCTCGCCCGGCGGGACGAGAGCGGCGACGGCCCGCCGCAGGGCGTCCGCGGCGTCGCGTTCGCTGGCCGCGGCGACCAGGGTGGACCCGGCCTCGCGGAGCGCCCGCTCCCGGGCCCCGGCCTCGCGCTGGGCCCGCAGCAGGTCGACGATGCGCCCGATGACGATGAGGAACATCGAGCCGCAGGCGACCGCGATGATCAGGCCGTCGTGCAGTTCGTCGCGCAGGTCCTCGACCACCAGCAGCACCGGGGCGATCAGCGCGGCGACCGACATGAGCAGGATCCGCCGCCCGCCGGCCTGGGCCGGCGGGCCGGGCTGCCGGTCGAGGGTCAGCCGGGTCATGGACGGGTGCAGGGCGCAGACCCCGATGGCGGTGTAGAAGAAGACCCAGCCCGCGTCGATCGGGCCGCCGGTCGACCAGGTGCCGGCGAGCTGCCGCAGCCCGTACAGGACGTCGGTGACGAGCAGGCCGGCGACGCCCACGCCGAGGATGGTGATCGCGCGGGGCCGGTGGCCGGGCACGGTGAGCAGGCGCAGCAGCATGGCCAGCGCGAGCACGTCGCCCAGCGGGTAGCACACCGAGATGAGCTTCTCCAGGGCGCCCAGGTCGGTGTCCCGCACGTACGGCGCGATGAGGAAGACCCAGGACAGCAGGCCGAGGCCGAGCGTGGGCAGCAGCGCGTCGAGCAGGGCCGCCCGGTTGCCGCTGCCGGACCGGGCCCGGATGAAGATCAGCAGCGCCGCCGCCAGCATCGGGTAGACGGCCAGGTAGGGCAGGTCGGCCAGGGACGGGAACGGGTTGTCCCGGTGCAGGTAGTCGACCAGGACGTTGTAGGTGGTGTCGCCGGCGGTGAAGCTGACCAGCACCCCGGCGAGCAACCACCAGGGCAGCCGCCGGGAGGGCCGGTGCAGCCGCACGCCGGTCAGCACCGCGACCGCTCCGGAGAGCCCGATCGCCGCCCACGTGTACATGCTGAACTGGGGAAACACGTAGAACGCGGTGGCCAGCACCAGCATCCAGGCGACGAAGCGCCCATGCGCCGTACGCAACAGCATGGTCACTCCGATCGGCCGGGCGGCAGACGTCTGCCGCACCACCTCCATCGGCGTGCCGCCGCCCGGGTTGAAGAGTCTGTGACTTCCGCTACGGGCGGCCGGACGATTCCCCGGCGGTCAGCGCGTGAGCGGCGGCCGGACCCGGAAGGAACCGTCGGCGCGGAACGTCGCGCTGCCGTCGGACTGGTCGACCCAGAGCTCGTCGCCGCGGTGGCGCAGGAACCAGCCGGGATAGTTGGACGACTCCAGGGTCACCGAGCCGGCGGCCACCCCGGTACGCGGGCAGAAGGTGGCGTCGCCCCGGAACAGCGGGGTGCCCTCGTTGGGGCTCAGCCGCAACCGCCACGAGGCGTGCCGCAGGTAGCGGCCGTCGGCGTAGCGGAACGAGACGCAGCGGGAGTCGGCGAGCCCCTCGACCGCGGTGAACGTGGCCCGGTTGCGGGTGACGGCGGCGGTGTCGGGGCCGGCCGGGACCAGGACGCCGAGGCCGTTCTCGCTCGCCACGAAACGCCCGGCGGCGTTCTGCGCCTCCAGCGACAGCGGGCCCAGGGTCACCGTGCCGGCGCCGGTGGCCCGCGGCGCCGCCGGTGTCGGTGTGGCCCGCGGGGTGGCGACGCTGCTCCGGGCGGGCGGGGGCGACCCGGGCACGCCGGTGACCCGCGGCGGGCCCGCGATCACCCGCGGCGCGGGCGGCGGCGGGTCCGCGAGCTGCATGGTCGCCACCCCGGTGCCGGCCACCAGCGCGCCGGCGGCGACCGTGGAGACCACCGGATGCAGCGCCGCCGCCTGGACGAGCTGGCCGATCAGCCCGGCCTTGGCCCCCGCACCGGCGCCGGACGCGGCGCCCGGGCCCGCCGCGCCGATCAGGGCGCCCGGCACGGCGGTGCCGACGGCCATGCCGTCCAGCGCGAGCTTGCCGAGCACCGCCAGGCCGAGCCCGATCGGCACCGGGAGCAGGGCGAACGCCGGGAACAGCCGTTCCGGGGCGACGAACCCGGCGCCGGCCCGGGCACAGTCGGGGCACGACCGGACGTGGCGGGTCAGACGCTTGCGCCAGAGCGGGCTGGGCCGGCCGTCCCAGCTCTCCGCCACCGCGGCCAGCCGGGGACACCGGGGCCGCAGTTCCAGGGCGGCGACCAGCGCCCGGCTCGCCTCGAGCTGGGTGCGCATCCGTTGCACGCGCACGCCCGCGTGCGGGACGCTCAGCCCCAGCGCGGCCGCGAGCTCGGCGCGGGTCAGCTGGTCGGCGACCTCGAGCCACCACAGCGACAGCAGGGCCCGGTCGTCGGGGTCGAGCCAGCGGCCGGCCCGTTCCACCTGCCGGCGCTGGCGGGACAGGTCGACCCGCAGCGCGGTGAGGTCCTCGGACGGACCGCGGTCGTCGGCCAGCCCCACGGCCTCCTCGATCGCGGCGGTTCGCCCGGCGTTGCGCTCACGGCGGCGCAGGTGCGTGCTGACCTGCCGGACGGCGATGGCCGCCAGCCAGGCGCGGAAGGTGGCGGGCGTCCGCAGCTTCGGCAGCTTGCGCAGGGCCCGCAGCATCACCTCCTGCACGACGTCGTCGACGTCGGGGTGCGCCCCGAGTCCGCGGCGCACGATCGAGTAGACCAGCGGCAGGCCGGAAGCGGTGAGTTCCTCCAGCGCGCGGTGGTCGCCGGCCTGGGCGGCGGCGACGACGGCGGCGTCGTTCGTCCGTGTGCTTCGCATCTCCCCATCACCGTCGTCAATGGCCAGGCGCATCGTACGCCGAATGCCTTTCACCGGGCCGGTCCGGCCCGCCGGAAAAACCAATCCCGAAGACTTTCCAAAAACCGTTATGACGTCGGGTGCGCGGAAGTCGCCTTTTGCTCCCCGGCGTCCGTCGCCGCTTCCCCTTGAATGCGCCGAAACATTGCGGATATATTACTGACCCTCGATGGAAGCGCTCCCATGACCAATCCGCCGGCGCCTTTGTTAACGCTCACACCTGGCCCCGTCCCCCACAGGAAGGTCCATCCCCTGATGAAATCCCGACGCACCCTGCTGCTCTCGGCAGCGACCGCGGGCGTGGTGATCGCCGCCAGCGTCGCCGTCATCGGCACTGCCGAGGCGGCCACCACCCTCGGCGCCTCGGCCGCCCAGACCGG
>NZ_BOMQ01000103.1 GCF_016862275.1 Actinoplanes nipponensis
CACCAAGGCCCTGACGAAGCTGCGCACGCAGCTCGCCAGCGAGACCATCTGAGCAACCCGCAGACTGAACGCCGGCCCGGTTCGGGCCGGCGTTTCTGCGTACCCGTCGACGGTGAGGAGTGCGGCTGTGCGAGAGCCGAATTGGGTCGAACACGCGGTGTGGTGGCAGGTCTATCCGCTCGGGTTCACCGGCGCCTACCCGGAGGGCCGGGAGAACGGCGGGCTGACCCGGATCACCGCCTGGCTCGACTACGCCGTCGAGCTCGGCGCCTCCGGCCTCCTGCTCGGGCCGGTGTTCGCGGCCGAGACGCACGGCTACGACACGACCGACCACCTCCGCATCGACCCGCGCCTGGGCGACGACGCCGCCTTCGACGCGTTGGTCGCCGCCGCGCATGACCGCGGGCTGCGGGTCCTGCTGGACGGCGTGTTCAACCACGTCGGACGCGGACACGCCGCCTTCCAGGACGTGCTCGCCCAGGGCCGGGACGCGCCGACGGCCTCGTGGTTCCGGCTCACCTGGCCCGACGGCGGGGGCGAGCCGGAGTACGCCACCTTCGAGGGACACGGCGCGCTGGTCGGGCTCAACCACGCCGAGCCGGCCGTCGCCGACTACGTGACCGAGGTGATGACGCACTGGCTGCGGCGCGGCGCCGACGGCTGGCGGCTCGACGCCGCCTACGCGGTCCCGGCCGGCTTCTGGGCCACCGTGCTCCCCCGGGTCCGGGCCGAGTTCCCCGGCGCGTACCTGGTCGGCGAGGTCATCCACGGCGACTACGCGCAGTTCGTCGAGCAGTCCACCATGGACTCGGTGACCCAGTACGAGCTGTGGAAAGCGATCTGGAGCGCGCTCAACGCGGCCAACTTCTTCGAGCTGAGCTGGGCGCTGGAACGGCACAACGGCTTCCTGGACACCTTCGTGCCGCAGACCTTCGTCGGCAACCACGACGTGACCCGGCTGGCCAGCAAGCTCACCGACGAGCGGCACGTGCCGCTCGCGCTGGCGCTGCTGTGCACCCTGGGCGGCACGCCGTCCATCTACGCCGGCGACGAGCAGGGCTTCCAGGGCGTCAAGGAGGACCGGGAGCACGGCGACGATGCGGTCCGGCCCGCGTTCCCCGCCGAGCCGGCCGGCCTGGCCCCGTACGGGTGGCCGCTCTACCACCTGCACCAGGAGCTGATCGGGTTGCGCCGGCGGCACCCGTGGCTGCACCACGCCCGGACCGAGCCGGTGCACCTGACCAACGAGCAGTTCGCCTACGCGGCCTCGGACGGCGACCGGCGGCTCATCGTGGCCCTGAGCGTCGGCGCCGGGCCCGCCGAGCTGCCCGTGCCGTACGGGAAATCGGTGTTGCACGGCCGCGCGGAGCTGCGCCGGCCCGGGTCGGCCGGGACCGTCGTGGTGCTGCCCGCCCATGGCTGGGCCGTGCTGGAGGCATGAAAAAGCGCCCGCCGGACGGCGGGCGCTCTTCAAGGACTGGTGCGGATCAGAACCAGACTTTTCGGCCACCGACCGGACGGCCGACGGCGCCCAGGATCCACAGCACGGCGCCCACGACCAGCAGCACGGCACCGATCGTGTAGAGGATCGAGACGTTGAGGAAGATACCCAACAGCAGGAGGATGAGACCGAGGATCAACATGGGGGGCTCCGTTCGTCGGCGGCTTGTCCGCCGGCCCCCTGATACCCAGGCGGCCCGATTCCCAATCACGGCCGGGATCGGGCTCAGCGCTTCGGCGGCGCCAGGACCCGGCTGACGTCGCCCGACGGGCCGAACGTGGTCAGGAACCGGTCGCGGAACTCGTCCATCTTCCACACCGGCGCCTTCGGGTCCGGCTTGATCCCGTCGGTCCAGCCCCAGTCCGCGGTCCTGGCCATCACGCCGCGGTCCTTGGCCAGGATGGTGATCGGCACGTCGCGGCTGGCGCCGTCGCCCACGACCATCGGGGACGGCTGGTGGTCGCCGAGGAAGACCATCACGGTGTTCTGGTCGCCGTAGAGCTCCAACCAGGAGACCAGGGTGGTCAGCGTGTACTGGATCGAGCGGGCGTACTCGTGCCGCAGCTTGACCGGGTCCCGCCAGACCGCCTTGACCTTCTTGCCGTCCTGCTGGATCTGCTTGTAGACCGACCCGTCGCCGACGTCGTCCCAGTCGATGAACTGCGGCAGCGGCGCCCACGGCGTGTGGCTGGAGACCAGCGGCATCTCGACGAACATCGGGTCGTGCGCCGGGCCGTGCACGTTCTTCTGGAACCAGCTCAGGGTGTACTGGTCCGGCTGCGGCGCCCAGCTGAAGGCCGGGCCCTGGTAGCCGGTGTTGCGGGAGTCGTAGACCTTGTCGTAGCCGTAGAAGTTGCCCTCCGGCCAGGCCCGGGTGGCGCCCGGCATGACACTCATGGTGTCGAAGCCGGCCCGCTTGAAGGCGCTGGTCAGGGTCAGCCGGTTGCTCGAGGTCAGGTTGCGGTAGCGGTTCTGCTTGTCGATCCAGAGCCCGCTCAGCAGCGTGGAGTGGGCCAGCCAGCTGCCGCCGCCGGCCGTGGGCGAGCCCAGCCAGCCGCTGCGGGTCACGTAGCCGGCCTTCTTCAGCGTCGCCGTGCCCTCGGCCAGCACCTCCGTGGTGCCCGGGTTGAGCACCGGGTCCTCGATCGCCGACCGGCCGTAGCTCTCCACGAAGAAGACCATGACGTCCTTGCCCCGCAGGCCGGTGAGCAGCTGGTCACCGGGGGTGCCGGCGAACGCGTCGGTGGCGGCGAGCCGCTCGAACGCCTTCTCGTCCCGCAGGCCGGCCTTGACCATGCCGGCCCGGTCCCAGACGTAGGTCGCCGAGCTGCGGGCGGCCACCGGGATGCTGTTGAAGGTCTGCGCGCCCAGCAGGAGCAGCACCACCCACACGGCCGTGCCGGTCAGGGCGGTGCCGTAGCCGGCGCGGCGGTGCCGGTCGGCGACCTTGGTGATCCGGATCGCGGCCAGGCTCAGCAGGGTCAGGACCGCCAGCACGAGAACGATCACGCCGATCAGTGCGCCGATCGCGCCGGCCCGGCCGGCCGAGTCCTCGAGGAAGGACTGGGCGTCGTCGAGCAGCACCCAGTCCAGGACCGGGTCGAACGGGCGCGACAGGGTCGCGTGGAAGCCCATGTCGGTGATCTTCTCGATGGTGATCAGCGCGAGACCGGCGCCCAGGATGCCCGCGGCGATCCGCTTCCACCGCCCGGGCAGCAGCAGGACGAGCCCGATGGCCACGAAACCCTCGATCGGGAGCCGCAGGTAGGTGCCGGGGCGCTCCAGCCGGCTCAGCACGTTCGGCAGGATCAGCGCGGCGAAGACCAGCAGGACGGCCGACACGGTCAGCGCATGGCCCGCGACCTGCCGCAGGCGACCGCGTTGACCGGCCGGTTCGGCCTCGATCGGCTCGGCGCCGGCCGTCGCCTCCGGCTCCGCGGTGGCCGCGGGCGCCGTGGTCTCCGGCGCCTCCGGCTGCGGAGCACGACGAAAACGAACAGCGAGTGCTTCACGTACCGAACCAGACAAAACTTGGCCCTCCTCCGGGACATCCCGAAGAGGGGAACGGATCTCGGCCGGATGTAGTTCAATCGGTGCCCATGGACGCCGCGCCCGGACCAGCCTTCGTCCTGCACGACCACCGCAAGCCGCGCCCCCATTTCGACCTGCGGCTGGAGCAGGACGGGGTGCTGCGGTCCTGGGCCCTGCCCCGCGGGCTGCCCACCGACCCGGCCCGCAACCGGCTGGCCATCGCGGTGCCGGATCACGCCCTGGACCACCTCACCTACACCGACGCCGACAAGTTCATCGCGGACATCGGCTGGTGGCAGGAGGAGGACAGCAACGAGCGGCGCCTGCTGTTCACGCTGCACGGCCGCGTTGCCGCGCGCCGGTACGCCCTGATCCACACCGACGGCACGAGCTGGCTGGCCCACCTGACCAAGGACCAGCCGGCGGCCTGACGCGGGGCTGTCCACAGGTTGTCCACAGGCCCCGAGGAATCGCGCGGGCGGGTTGACACATCGGATGTGATCGATACAGGCTGACCTCCGACAGGGTTATGACATCGATGTCAGCAGGGGGCTGCGCATGCTCGGATCCCGTACCGTGGCCGTGCTCGCCGGGGTGGTCCTGACCGTGCCGATCGGCGCGTCGGCCCAGGCGGCGCCGCCACCACCACTGATCGCGGAGCCCGCGGCGTACGTGAACCCGTTCATCGGCACCACCAACCTCGGCAACACCTATCCCGGCGCGGTCACGCCGTTCGGCATGCTCGCCTGGAGCCCGCAGACCTCGCGCGGCAACCAGCTCGCCACCCCCGCCCCGGGCGGCTACCAGTACACGGCGACCCGGATCCGGGGACTGAGCCTGACCCATCTCAGCGGGGTCGGCTGCTCCGGCGCGAACGGCGACATCCCGGTCCTGCCTCACGTCGGGGAGATCACCGGCTCGCCGACGGCCGACGCCACGGACGCGATCTTCGCCAGCACGTTCTCGCACGCCAACGAGGCCGCCCAGCCCGGCTGGTACAAGGTCGGCCTGGACAGCGGCGCCGGCGCGGAGCTCACCGTGACCCCGCGGACCGGGTTCGGCACGTTCACCTTCCCGGCCGACCGGCCGGCGTCGCTGCTGTTCCGCACCTCGATGTCGGAGACCGGCAGCGAGGCAGCCACCGTGCACATCGACCCGGCCACCCGGACGGTGAGCGGCTCGGTGCGCGCCGGCAACTTCTGCGGCCCGCAGAGCACGAACAACTCGCACGCGTACTACACGCTGCACTTCACCGCGCACCTCGACCAGCCCTTCGCCGCCACCGGCACCTGGACGGACACCACTCTGCAGCCGGGCGGCACCGACGCCGCCGGCGGCAGCGGCTACAGCAGCACCGGGCGGCCCAACCCCGGCCGGGGCTCCGGCGGCTACGTGACCTTCGCCCCGGGCACGACCAGCGTCGGCATGCGGGTGGCGATCTCGTACGTGAGCCTGGCCGGCGCCGAGGCCAACCTCGCCGCCGAGTCACCCGCGCGGCTGAGCTTCGCGGCGATCCGGGCCGCGGCCCGCAGCGCGTGGTCGCGGCGGCTCAAGAAGATCGGCATCGGTGGCGGCACCCCGGACCAGCAGACCACGTTCTACACCGCGCTCTACCACGCGATGCTCGAACCGACGCTGACCAGCGACGTGGACGGCCGGTACCACGGCGCCGACGACGCCGTCCACACGCTGTCCCCCGGCCAGCAGGCGCAGTACGGCACCTTCTCCGGCTGGGACGTCTACCGCGCCCAGGTGCAGCTGCTGGCGCTGCTGGACCCGAGGATGGCCAGTGACTTCGCGCAGTCGCTGTACACGTACGCCACCCAGCGTGACGGCGAGTGGGACCGCTGGCTGCTGCAGCACGGCAAGACGGCGGTGATGTCCGGCGACCCGTCGGCGGCCGCGGTGGCCGGCATGTACGCCTTCGGGGCCCGCGACTTCGACGTGCGGGGCGCGTACGAGTCGCTGGTGCGGGCGGCGACCGTACCGAGCGCGAACGACTCGAGCGACGCGGGCTGCAACGTCGAGTGCGTCGGGCAGCGGCCGTCGCTCGACAAGTACCTGACGCTGGGTTACATACCGGCCGACGACTGTCACTGCTGGGGCGGCGCGGCCGAGACCCTGGAGGACGCCGCAGCCGACTACGGGATCGCCCAGCTGGCCGGGGCGCTGGGCGACGACGCCCGGCGCCGCGAGTTCCTGGCCCGCTCGCACAACTGGCGCCACGTCTTCGACCCGGCCGCGCGGGCCGACCCGGGCCTGGCCCACAGCATCCGCGAGCGGATCACCGAGGTCACCGCGAGCGCCGACAACCCGCCCGGCGAGGCGAAGGGCCGGGCCTTCGACGGCGACAAGGGGACCAAGTGGCTGGCCTTCGCGGCCACCGGCTGGGTGCAGGCCCGCACGGCGGCCCCGGTGACCGTCGAGAAGTACGCGCTGACCTCGGCGAACGACGTGCCGGCGCGGGACCCGCGGGACTGGCGGCTGCAGGGCTCGGCGGACGGCAGCACCTGGACCACCCTCGACACGCGGACCGGGCAGGGCTTCACCGGGCGCGGCCAGACGCTGGAGTTCACGGTGGCCGACCCGCGGCCGTACAGCTATCACCGGCTCTCGGTGGACGCCAACGGCGGCGCCCCGATCGTGCAGCTGGCCGAGCTGGAGCTGGCCGACCCGGCCGTGCCCACCCCGGTGCCCGCCGACGGCGGGGCCGTGGGCTGGATGCGCGACCGCTACGCCGACGGGCACTGGGCCGAAGGATTCAGCCCGTCGACCGGCGCCGGCTTCGTCGAGGGCAGCAGCGCGCAGTACACCTGGATGGTCTACTCCGACGTGGTCGGCCTGGCCGCGGCGATGGGCGGGAACGAGGCGGCGGCCGAGCGGCTGGACGCGTTCTTCCGCAACCCGGACGGCACCTTCGACCTGGGCGCCACCCGCAGCACCCGGTTCGACGCCACCAACGAGCCCGACATCCAGACGCCGTACCTCTACAACTATCTGGGCGCCGCCTACAAGACTCAGGAGACGGTCCGGGCGATCATCGACGGCCGGTGGGGCAACTCCACGGGCGGCATCCCAGGCAACGACGACGCGGGCACGATGAGCGCCTGGTACGTCTTCTCCGCCCTGGGCCTCTACCCGACCGTGCCCACCCGGGCGGAGCTGATCCTCACCAGCCCGCTGTTCCCCCGGGCGGAGGTCCGGCTGGCCAACGGGCGGCAGCTGAAAATCACGGCGCCACGGGCGGATGACAAGTCAATCTACGTGCGGGAACTGACGGTCAACGGGAAAACGGCCACCCGGGGATGGCTGCCCGCGTCCACCCTCGCCGACGGCGCCGCGCTCACCTGGACGTTGGCCCCCACACCCAGCCTGACCTGGGGCAGCAGCCCGGAGGACACGCCACCGCAGAACTAGTTGCGGCCCGGTTGTATTACTGGTGCGAGCAGGACGCGGGGTGCCCCGACGAGGGATCGTCAGGGGCACCCCCACGTTTGCGATCCGCGCGGGTGGATACCGTTGGGGCCGGGGTCGCCAGGCCCCGCCAGCGACGACGGGAGACTGCTCAGCCCATGCCCCCCGCCGACGACCTGCCCAGCTTCCTGCACAGCGTGGCGCCCATCCTCGACCGCTGGGGCTATCTGGCCGTGGCCGGCGTCATCGGCGTGGAGAGCTTCGGCGTCCCGGCGCCCGGTCAGACGATCATGGTCGCCGCGGCGATCTACTCGAGCTGGGGCCGGCTGGACATCTTCGCCGTCGCCGCCATCTCGTTCATCGCCGCCGTGCTCGGCGACAACGTCGGCTACTGGATCGGGGTCCGCGGCGGCCGCCGGGCCGTGCACCGGTTCGGCAAGTACATCTTCATCACGCCGGCCCGCCTCGAACGAGCCGAGAAGTTCTTCGCCCGCCGGGGCAACCGGATCGTCGTGGTGGCCCGCTTCATCGACGGCCTGCGCCAGCTCAACGGCGTGATCGCCGGCATCACGGCGATGCCCTGGCGCACCTTCCTGATCTACAACGCGATCGGCGCGGCGCTCTGGGTGGGCTGGTGGTGCACGATCTCGTACCTGCTGGGCACCCACCTGGTCGAGATCATCGACCAGCTGCACCGGTACAAGTTCTGGGCGATCGGGGTGGGCGTCATCGCGGTCGGCGCGTACGTCTGGCTGCACATGCGGCACATCCGGCGGCGCCGGGCCCGCGAGGCCGCCGGCCCGGTCACCGCCGAAGACGCCCCGGCCTGACGATTGCCGGGCGCCCGTCCGGGTACGTCGGAGGGAAGACCGGATGGGAGTGATAGCTGTGACCACGACCGCCCGACCGCTGGACCGTCGCCGTGACAAGGCCGGCGCCGCCGATGCCGCTGCCACCAGGGCCGAGGCCGCGGTGAGCGACATCGACCACCAGCTCGAGACCATCGCCCACCTCACCGAACAACAGCGGCAGGCCCTGCACCGGGCCGCCGAGGAGAGGGACCGGCTCAAGCGGTCGCTCAAGGCCGCCGCCAAGCGCCGCGCGGAGCTGGCCAAGGAACGCAAGAAGGCCGTCGCGAAGGCGGCGCGGGCCCGCACCCGGGCCAAGGCCGCCGAGAGCAAGTACGACCGGGAAGTGCTGGCCGATCTGGTCCGCCGCGAGAAGGAGAAGGACCGCGCGGGTTCCACGGCCGCCCGGGCGCCGCGGCGGTCCGCCGCGGCCGACCCGCCGCCGGAGCAACCGGACGAGGGCACCCAGACGGCGCGGCGCACGGCCGCCCGCAAGACCGCGAAGGCCGCGCGCCTGATCCGCTGACCTCTTTTTCCGGTACGCGGAACAGCGTCGCCGACCGCAGGACCGGCGTACCGGCCCCGACGGGTCGGCGCCGGTCAGGTGCCGGTGACCGCGCCGCCCTGCCCCGTGCCGCCCTGCCCCGTGTCGCCCTGGGTCATGCCGTCCGGAAAGCCACCGCCCGGCTGGGTGCCGCCCGGCTCGCCGGTGGTGGCCAGGTCGGTGTCGATCACGGTCGTCGCCGTCGCGGTGTCGCCCGAGACGCTCGCCACTACCCGGACGGTGTGCCCAGCCCGCACGTCGGCGATCCGGTCGGCGCCGTTGTCGACCGTGGTCGCGCTGCCGACCACGTACGTCCCACTGAAGCCGTCCGCGCTCTTGACGGTGATCGCGCCCGGGCTGACCTCGGACACCGTGCCGGTCTGAGTTTGCTGGGTGACGTAGTTGCCGCTGCCGTCCGACACCACGTACGTGCCGTGCAGCGCTGCCGCCGTACCGCCGCCACCACCGGGACCGCCACCCCGGCCGCCGCCGGGACCCGGACCGCCCGCGAAGCCCGGCCCGGCCGCGCCGGCCGGTCCGCTCGCCGCCGCGGCCCCGCCACCGTCGTCCGCGCCGGCCACCGCCGCGGTGATCCCGGCCGTCGCCGCCACCGCCGCGACGACGATCCCGGCCACCACGAGCTTCGCCCGGTGCCGGTTGGCGCCGGGCGGCGGGTCCCCGTTGTCACCGGCGCCGGCGGACAGCGGCGGCGTCCACTCGGGCGGGCCGCCGGGCGCGAGGGCCGGCGGATGCGCGGCCACCGGATACACGTCGATCACCGTGCGGTCGTCGGCGCGGTCGTGAACAGTCATCGGTACGGGTCTCCCTCTGCTGAACGGGTCCTGTCAGCAGCGTGACCACGCGGGCTGTGGCCGGGCTGTGCGTGCGTCAGGAGCCCGGTGTGGACCGCCGGGCCGGATAATCGGCGGATGAGCGAGCACAGGGACGTCCTGGTCATCGGCGCGGGCCTGTCCGGGATCGGCGCGGCCTACCGGTTGCAGACCGAGTGCCCGGGGCGCAGCTACGCCATCCTCGAGGGACGCGAGTCCAGCGGCGGGACGTGGGACCTGTTCCGTTATCCCGGCGTCCGCTCCGACTCCGACATGTTCACCCTGGGCTATCCGTTCCGGCCGTGGCGGCAGCCGACGTCGATCGCCACCGGGGAGACCATCCTCGAATACCTGCGCGACACCGCCGCCGCGTACGGCATCGACGACCACATCCACTACGGCCGGCGGGTGGTCAGCGCGTCCTGGTCGACGGCCACGGCCCGCTGGACGGTACGCACCGCCACCGGCGAGGAGTGGACGTGCTCGTTCCTCTACCTCTGCACCGGCTACTACCGCTACGAGAGCGGCTACGAGGCCGAGTTCCCGGGCCGGGAGAGCTTCACCGGCGAGGTCGTGCACCCGCAGCGCTGGCCGGCGGCGCTCGACTACGCGGGTCGGCGGGTGGTGGTGATCGGCAGCGGGGCGACCGCCGTGACGCTGGTGCCCGCGCTGGCCGAGCGGGCCGCCCACGTGACGATGCTCCAGCGCTCCCCCAGCTACCTGCTCTCCGTGCCCGCCCGCGAGGACGCGGCCCGCCGGGTCGGCCCGCACGTGGTCCGGGCCCGCAACGTGGTGCTGACCTGGGGTCTCTACCAGGCGTCGCGGCGCTGGCCGGGGCGGGTGTCCCAGCTGCTGCGCGACGGGGTGGCCAAGCAGCTGCCCCCGGAGGTGCCGGTGGATCCGCACTTCCGGCCCCGCTACGACCCGTGGGACCAGCGGCTCTGCGTCGTGCCGGACGGCGACTTCTTCGCCGCGATGCGCGCCGGGCGGGCGTCGGTGGTCACGGCGACGATCGACGCGTTCACCCCGGACGGCATCCGGCTGACCGACGGCCGGCAGCTCGACGCCGACGTGATCGTCACCGCCACCGGGCTGACCATGGTGGCGTTCGGCGAGATCGCGCTGAGCGTCGACGGGCGGCCGGCCCGCTCCGCCGACCTGCACGTCTACAAGGGAATGATGTTCGACGGGGTGCCCAACCTGGCCTGGTGCGTCGGCTACACCAACGCCTCCTGGACCCTGCGCGCCGACCTCACCTCCTCGTACGTCTGCCGGCTGCTCAACTATCTGGACCGGCACCGGATCGACGTCGCCACCCCGCGGCTGCCCGCGTCGGCGCACGACACCGGCGAGCCGTTGATGAACCTCTCCTCCGGCTACGTCCGGCGGGCCGCCGCGGTGCTGCCCCGGCAGAGCGACCGCCGCCGGTGGCGGATGCTCAACAACTATCTGCTCGATCTGCCCCGGATGCGACTGAGCCGGATCGACGACGGTGACATGATGTTCGCCCGGACCAGGTTGGGAGAATGATCGTGGAACGTTTCGCCTTCGCCGGGCGTACGTGTGTCGTCACCGGCGCCGCCAGCGGCATCGGGGCCGCGCTCACCCTCGACCTGGCCCGGCGCCGGGCCGGGCTGGCGCTGGTCGATCGCGACGCCGAGGGCCTGGAGCGGGTCGCCGCCCTGGCCCGCGAGCTGGGCGCCCAGGACGTCAGCACGCACGTGCTGGACCTCTCCGACGGCGGCGACCGGCTCGACCTGGCGGCCGCGGTCGCGGAGCGCCACGGCGGCGCCGACCTGCTGGTCAACAACGCCGGGGTGGCCCTGAGCGGCACGTTCGAGCAGGTCAGCATGAAGGACTTCGACTGGCTGCTGGAGATCAACCTGCACGCCGTGATCCGCACGACCAAGGCTTTCCTGCCGCAGCTGCTGAGCCGCCCCGGCGCCCACGTGGTGAACATCTCCAGCCTCTTCGGCCTGGTCGCGCCCCCGACCCAGGTCGCCTACGTGACCAGCAAGTACGGCGTCCGCGGCTTCTCCGAGGCGCTGCGGCACGAGCTGGCCGGCCGGGTCGGGGTGACGGTGGTGCACCCCGGGGGCGTCCGGACCAACATCGCCACCAACGCCCGGCTCAGCGGGCCGGACCTGGACGGCAAGCAGGCCGCGCAGAACGCCGAGTTCACCCGCAAGGCGCTGACCCTGCCGCCCGAGGAGGCGGCCCGGCAGATCGTGGCGGCCGTCCGGGACCGCAAGCCCCGCCTGGTGATCACCCGGGTGGCCAAGCTGGCCGACGTGCTGGCCCGGGTCGCGCCCGGCCGGTACTGGAGCATCATCCAGCGTCAGCTCGACAAGCGCGGCATGTAGGCGCCGTGTCGGTGCCGTGTCAGCGGCCGCGCGCATCGTGGGGGCATGACAGCTGAACTGGTGATCGAGGCCGAGGGCCTCGTCAAGCACTTCGGGTCGACGAAGGCCCTGCAGGGCGTCGACCTCGCCGTGCCCCGGGGGACCGTGCTCGGCGTTCTCGGCCCCAACGGCGCGGGCAAGACCACCGCCGTCCGCATCCTCTCCACCCTGCTCACCCCCGACGCCGGCCACGCCCGGATCTCCGGCTTCGACGTGGTCCGCGACGCCGAGCGGGTCCGCCAGGTGATCGGCCTGACCGGCCAGTACGCCTCGGTCGACGAGGACCTGACCGGCCGGCAGAACCTGGAGCTGTTCGGCACGCTGCTCGACCTGGGCCGGGCCGGCGCCCGCCGGCGGGCCGCCGAGCTGCTCGAGTGGTTCGACCTGACCGACGCGGCCGGGCGGCAGGCCAAGACCTACTCCGGCGGCATGCGCCGGCGCCTCGACCTGGCCGCGAGCCTGGTCGGCTCGCCCGACGTGATCTTCCTGGACGAGCCGACGACCGGCCTGGACCCGGCCAAGCGCGAGGACATGTGGGACGTGGTCCGCTCGCTGGTCACCGCCGGCTCGACGGTGCTGCTGACCACCCAGTACCTGGAGGAGGCGGACGCGCTGGCCGACGAGATCACGGTGATCGACCACGGCCGGGTCATCGCGCACGACACCCCCGAGGGACTCAAGCGGGTGGTCGGCGGTCAGACCCTCTCGGTGCGCCCCGCCGACCCGGCCCAGCTCCCGCTCACCGCGGCCATCCTCGCCGAGGTGTCGGCCGGCGCCGAGGCCGACGAGATCCGCAAGGGCATGCTGGCCGTCCCGGTCGCCGACGACACGGCGATGACCGAGGCCGTCGCCCGGCTCGCCGCCGCCGGGGTCGCGGTCACCGAGCTGGCCCTGCACCTGCCCAGCCTCGACGAGGTCTTCTTCACCCTCACCGGTCGCACCGCGTCCGACGACGACACGACCACCACCACCACCACCACGATCAAGGAAGAGGTGGCGGCATGACCACGACGCTCAGCACGCCCCGGACCAGCCACCCGGTGATGCCGGCGGCGGTGACCCCGAACCCGCGACCGTTCCGCCTCCTGCGGCACTCCCTCGCGCTCGCCAAACGCAGCCTGATCAAGACGGCCCGGACGCCCGAGGCGCTCATCGACGTCACGCTCCAACCGGTGCTGTTCCTGATCATCTTCGTCTACGTGTTCGGCGGCGCGGTCGCCGGCTCCACCCACGACTACCTGCAGTTCCTGCTGCCCGGCATCCTCGCCCAGACCATCGCGACCGGCTGCATCGCGATCGGCGTCAACCTCAACACCGACCTGGCCAAGGGCATCTTCGACCGCTTCCGCTCGCTGCCCGTGCCCCGGTCGGCGCCGCTGCTCGGCGCGGTCCTCGGCGACATCGTCCGGTACGTCATCGTCACGCTCTCCACCCTGGCCATCGGCTACGTGATGGGCTTCCGGATCACCACCGACCCGCTGAGCGCGGTGGCCGGCTGCGCGCTGGCGGTGCTGTTCGCGCTGTGCCTGAGCTGGCTGCCGGTCTACGTGTCGATGAAGGTCCGCACCCCGGGCGCGGTCCAGGGCCTGATGTTCGCGCTGATCATGCCGCTGAGCTTCGCGTCCAACGTGTTCGTGGGAACCAGCACGCTGCCCGGCTGGATGCAGGGCTTCGTCGACGTCAACCCGCTGACCCACCTGGTCGGGGCGGTACGGGGACTGTTCCTTGGCTCGCCGCTCGGCAACCACGTGTGGTGGACGCTGGCCTGGTGTGCCGGCTTCGTGGTGGTGTTCATGCCGCTGGCGCTGCGGGCGTACCGGAAGAAGGTCTAGCGGATCGAGCCGCCGCGTCCCCCCGGGCGCGGCGCTCGGTCGCCTTCACGCCGTGGTGAGAATGACCAGCTGCTGGGTCGCCCGGGTCATCGCGACGTAGCGGTCCACCGCCCCCTCGATGCCCGCGCCGAAGGACTGCGGGTCGACCAGCACGACCAGGTCGAACTCCAGCCCCTTGGCCAGTTCCGGGGTCAGCGACCGCACGCGGGGCGACGCGGGGAACGACGGGTCGCCGATCACGCAGGCGATCCCCTCGGCGGGCCCGGCCAGCCAGGCGTCGACGACGGCGCCCAGCTCCGCGGTGGATCCGTGGTGGACCGGCACGCCGCTGCTCCGCACGGACAGCGGCACGTTGGCGTCCGGCAGCACGGCCCGGATCACCGGCTCCGCCTCGGCCATGACCTCCGCCGGCGTCCGGTAGTTGATGCTCAGCGAGGCGAGCGCGATCCGGTCGAGCCCGATCCGCTGCAGCCGTTCGCGCCACGACTCGGTGAACCCGTGCCGGGCCTGCGCGCGGTCCCCGACGATGGTGAGGCTGCGGGACGGGCAGCGCTGCAGCACCATCTGCCACTCGGCGTCGGTCAGCTCCTGCGCCTCGTCCACGACGACGTGCGCGAACGGGCCGGCGAGCAGGTCCGGGTCGGCGCCGGGCAGGGCGGCCTCGTCGACCAGGGCGTCCTGCAGGTCCAGCTGGCGCAGGCTGGACAGCACGCCCTCACCGTCGTCGTACGCGTGCGCCTCGATCAGGTCGTCGACGACGGTGGCCATCCGCTCGCGCTCGGTGGCGAGCACGGCATCGCGCCGGCGGTTGCGCCGCGACGCCTCCGGGTCACCGAGCCGGCGGCGGGCCGCGTCCAGCAGCGGCAGGTCGGACACCGTCCAGGCCCGGGGGTCGCCACGCTGGAGGCGGCGGACGTCGTCGCGGCTGAGCCGGGGAGCGCACCGGCGCAGATAGGCGGGCACCGACCACAGGTCGCCGACGAGGTCGGCCGCTTCGAGCAGCGGCCACGCGCGCTGGAAGGCGCTGCGCAGCTCCCGGTTCTCCAGCAGCGACCGGCGGACCAGGCTCTCCGGTTCGTCGCCGTCGTACTTGGCCAGCAGGATCGTCAGCAGTTCGGCCCAGACCTCGTCGCGCGCCTCGTTGTGCGGCGTACCGGGTCCGGGCGCCCCGAACGCCTCGGCCCAGTCCTCGGCGCTCAGCCGGATGTCGGTGTCGCCCGCCGGCACGGTCATCGGTTGCGCCGGCGGCTCCTCGTAGAACGCGACGGCCGCCTCGATGGCGCGGACCAGATCGGCCGACGACTTCAGCCGGGCCACCTCCGGGTCGGTCTCCACCGTCGCCGTGGCCCCCTCGGCGACCAGGTCGCGCAGGGTGCAGGTCTGCACGTCCTCCTCGCCGAGGCTGGGCAGCACGTCGCCGACGTAGGCCAGGTACGGCTCGTGCGGGCCGATGAACAGCACGCCACCCCGGCGGTGCCCGAGGCGCGGGTCGGAGTAGAGCAGGTACGCGGTGCGGTGCAGGGCGACGACGGTCTTGCCCGTACCGGGGCCGCCGTCGACGACCAGGGCCCCGGCCGAACCGGCCCGGATGATGGCGTCCTGGTCGGCCTGGATGGTGCCGAGCACGTCGCGCATCCGGGCCGAGCGGTGGCCGCCCAGGCTGGCGATGAAGGCGGAGTCGTCGTCGAGGGCCGCCCCGGCGTAGCCGTCCGGGTCGAACACCTCGTCCCAGTAGTCGCTGACCAGGCCGCCGGTCCAGCGGTACCGGCGGCGGCTCACCAGCCCCATCGGGTTGGCGTGGGTCGCGCCGAAGAACGGCTCCGCCGCCGGGGACCGCCAGTCGAGCAGCAGCCTGCGGCCGGTGCGGTCGGTGAGGCCGAACCGGCCCACGTACACCGGCTCCGGGTCGTCCGCGCGGACCATGCGCCCGAGGCACAGGTCCAGGCTGAACCGGCTGAGCCCGCGCAGGCGGGCGGCCAGCCGGCGCACCTCCAGGTCCCGGTCGACCGCCTGCCGGCCCTTGCCGGCCGGGGCCCGGCGCTCGGCGTCGAGGCGGTCGGACAGGTCCGCGGTCACCTGCGCCAGGCTCTCGGCGATGGCCGCGAAGTGCCGCTCGTCGACCGCGATCAGCGCCGGGCCGGCCTTGTGGGCGAGCCGGGCGGGCAGGGCGAACGCGCTGGTGGCCCGGGCGCTCATGCGGGACCGCCCGGCGAGTTCTCTGTTGACAAAAACCTACGCACTTCGCAGATCACCCATTTCCGCAGCTTCCGGCCTCGGGCGATGATTCTGCGCCGGCACCCGGGTCTTGCCACAAGCCCCCGGGTCCGATATACGTTAAAAAGGGAGAACGTTAGCGGCTAGAAGAACGCGAGACGCTTGCGGTTCTGGCCGTTGATCGTGGTGAAGTCGCCGCCCGCGGCGATCCCCATCCGGGCGCGGTCCACCGCCAGCGCGCGTACGCCGATCACGCCGTTCGCCCGCGGGGCCCACGAGGTCAGCCCGCCGCGCCGGTCGATCGCGGCCAGCTTGACCCGGTCGACCGCGCCGTCGGTGCAGGCGCCCTGGCTGCCGTTGCGGTTGGTCAGGCAGGCCCGGTCGAAGTGCCCGCCGACGTAGACGATCCCGCCCAGCGCGGCGACGGCCACCGTGTCGCCGTCGAAGGTCCTCCGCCAGCGGGCCGCGCCGGCGGAGGAGTACGCCAGGACCTTGCCGCCCTGCCCGCCGGTGGCCGCGTAGACGCCGTTCGGGTCGGTGGCGAGCGCGTTGACCTGCGCCGGCGCGTTGGGCCGGAAGGTGCTGAGGACCCGGCCGCTGGTCGCGGAGAGGGCGGCGATCCGCAGCGTGCCGGCGGCCCCGTTGACCTTGTGGAACGCGCCGCCGGCGTAGAGCCGGGAGCCGGACAGCGCCAGCGCGTGCACCGAGTCGTCGGCGCCGGCCCGCCAGGTGCGGTCGAGGCGGCCCCCGGCCAGGGCGAACGCCGCCAGGTTGGGCCGGGGCACGCCGTCGACCGAGGCGAAGCTGCCGGCCACGTACAGCCGGCCGTGACCGGCCGCGAGGGCGTACGGCGCCCCGGTCACCACGTGCGAGAAGGTGCCCACCGCGCCGGTGGTGGCGTCGATCCGGGCCAGCGCGTCACGCCGCAGGCCCGAGACCCGGTGGAAGTCACCGCCGGCGTAGACGGCGGACCCGCTGACCGCCAGGGCCCGGACGGTGGCGTCGGCGGCCGGCGACCAGCTCAGCAGCGTCCCGGACGACACGTCGAACGCCGCCAGCCGCTGCCGGTCGTAGCTGCGCCCGCCCCAGCCCACGCTGGTGAAGGACCCGCCGACGTAGACAGTGCTGCCGCGGTACGCGACCGCGTACACGGAGCCGTTGAACAGCGGGGCCTTTCCCGGGCCGGCGCTCACCGCCGGCGCCGGGGCCGCCCCGGAGACGAGGGCGACGGCGGCGGCCACGCCGGCGGTCAGCAGACGGCGGGACGAGGTGCGCAGCGAATCACGCGCGAACTGGAAGAAGAGCACATCCGGGTTAACCGTCCCGGCTGGGGGAAAGTCGCGCCGCGGCGCCGTCGCGCTCCGCGCCGGGCCGGCTCAGGCCGGCCAGCCGCAGCGGTTCGCCCGCGCCCAGCTCGACGTGGGCGGCCGGCCGGCTGCGCAGCCCGAGCCCCGCCAACCACTCGACCAGCTGCCGGTGCACCGCGTCCGGCCCGACCAGGTCGCCCTGGGTGATCTGCCACTCGGCCGGGTGCACGAGCATCGCCTCGGTCTGCCAGCCGCCCAGCCCGCCGTGCGAGCCGACCAGCTCCTCGAACGCCGCCACCTCGTCGGTGACCGGATCGACCGAGCTGATCAGGACGAGATCGCCGATGTGGGCCGCCTCCTGGTGCCGCAACAGATCCGCCCGGGCGTGCGGCCCGTACGGCAGCAGCGGGTCCACCCCGTGCACCGCGCCCTCGACCAGCCGGTGGCTGCCGGCGGCCCCGATCGCCACCGGCCCGTCGTCGTCGACGACCACCAGCCCGACCCCCGGGTGCCCGGCGAGACCGGGGATGAGCTGCGGATACTCCCGGTCGATGGCGGCCCGGTCGAGCCGGCCGGGGAACCGGGTCAGATAGATCAGGGCCAGGTTGCCGGACGAGACGACCAGCAGCGGCGCCACCGGGGACGGCGGGAAGCCGGGCTCCGCGGTGGCCTCGGCCGGGGTCGTGGGCGCGTCGGCCGGGTCCGGGGCGGAGTAGCGCTCGACCGCCTGCGTCAGGGTCTCGCCGTGCCGCTGCCGGAAGGTGGCGCCCTGGCTCTGGCCGTGGTCGGAGAGCACCACGATCCGGTACGGCCGGGCCGCCTCGGGCGCCAGCCGTTCGATCACGCCGAGCATCCTGTCCAGGCTCTCCAGCTGCCGCATCGACTCCGGCCGGGCCGGGCCGGCGTGGTGCGCCACCTCGTCGTAGTCGACCAGGTCGCAGTAGACGGCCGGGGCGCCGCGGGCCATCTGCTCGGCGACCAGCGAGATGTTGACGTCCCGCAGCAGCATGGAGGCCGGCCGCAGGGCGAGGAACGCCCCCGAGCGGCTGACCCGGGGTTGCAGGTTGCGCCGGCGCTGGAGCCGGGCCTGGTGCAGCTCGGTGAGGACCTCGCCGACCCCGAGCACCAGCGCCCGGGTGAAGCCGAAGGGGCTGGCCATGAACGCCGCCCAGCCGCGGGCCGAGCGGCCGGGCAGCGCGGCGTGGCTGACGGTGAGCAGGCTGATCGCGGCGTCCCCGGAGAAGGCGTTGCCGATGCTGACGCCGCCGTCGCGCAGCAGCCCGCGGCCGTCGGAGAGCCGTGGCTCGATCATCGCCGCGTCCCGGGGCCGGTTCGACACCATCAGCCGGCCGGTCGCCTTCTCGTACCAGCGGAAGGCCGGGATCTGGCCGGAGGCGCCGTGCAGGATGCCGGCCTGCGCGGCGGGGGTGGTCGAGGGCAGCCCGGTGTGCCAGCCGCGCATGGCGTGCGTGCCGGTCCGCAGCCAGCGCCCGATGGTCGGCAGGTTGCCCGCGCGGACCGCCCAGCGCAGCACCGGCTCGCTGACCCCGTCGAGCTGCACCATCAGCAGCCCCGGCTCGGTGCCCTGACGCGGACGGCGCAGCGTGAGCAGCCGGCCGCCGCCGTGGCGGGCCTGACGCCGCCGGATGCCGCGCATGAGCCGGCGGGCCTCCTTGACGAAGGTGTCCTCGGTACCGCTGTCGGCCATCCAGTCGAGGATCGCCGCGCAGACCACCGCCAGCAGGGCCGCGATGCCCACCGTGGGCCAGCCGCTGAGCCGCTTCGACGGATCCAGCTGCAGCGCCACCGCCATCACGATGACCTGGGCGGTGACGCCGAGCAGCATCGCTCCCCAGCCGCCCAGCGCGACCACGCCGGCCAGCAGCAGGGGGCGCAGCACCGCGCCGACGGCCGCGACCAGCAGCACCAGGCCCAGGGTGTCGATCACGTCAGTGGCGCGTACGCCGGGCATCAGCCACAGCGTGAAGGTCAGCACCACGAAGGTGGTGACCGCGCTGCGGATGACCGCCCGGCTGCGGTCGACGACCCGGGGCCAGGCGAACAGGGCACGCAGCTCGGCCCGGCGGTTGCGGGCGCCCGGCAGCCGCGCGGGATCGCGCGGGCTGCCCCCTGTGCTTACGGCCACCCGAAAACGATCGCACAGCGGGTGCGACTCCGGCCGCCCCGCGTCGCGAACGCCACTCACCCGGAGGCCCGGAACCCCGGTCCCGGCAGGCCGCGGACGACGGGGGGTGTCACACGATCGAGGACTACCCGATCGGGTTAGCGGCCGGGCCGTCGCCCTCGCCGCCGCGATAGGTTCGGGTCTCGGCGAGGGACTGGGGAGGCCCGCATGCGGGTCGTACCCGTCGTCCTGGCAGCCGCGCTGCTGCTGACCGGCGCCTGCGACGGGCCGGCCCGGAAGACGTCCGCGCCGTCGCCCCCGGCCGGCGCGACGGCGCAGCGGGTGGTCGGCTACTTCACCGACTGGGGCGTCTACGGTCGCAACTTCCAGGTCCGCAACGTCGAGGCCAGCGGCGCCGCGGCCCGCCTCACTCACCTGAACTACGCCTTCGGCAAGGTCGCCGACGGCGGCTGCGCGACCGGCGACAAGTGGGCCGACCACGAGAAGCCGGTCGCCGCGGCGGACAGCGTCGACGGGGTCGCGGACACCCCGGGCCGGGGGCTGCGCGGCAACTTCGGTCAGCTGCGCAAGCTCAAGGCCCGGCATCCGGGGCTCAAGGTGCTGTGGTCCTTCGGCGGCTGGACCGGCTCGAAGGGCTTCACCGCGGCGGCCGGCGACCCGCGCGCCTTCGCCCGCTCGTGCCGTGCGCTGCTCACCGATCCCCGCTGGGCGGACGTCTTCGACGGCATCGACCTGGACTGGGAGTATCCGAACGCCTGCGGGCTGGTCTGCGACTCCAGCGGGCGGGAGGCGCTCCCGGCGCTGGTCACGGCGCTGCGCGCGGAGCTGGGGCCGGCGCGGCTGATCACCGTCGCGGTCTCGGGTGACCTCGCCAAGCTGACGGCCACCGACTACGCCGCCGTGGCGCGCGACGCCGACTGGCTCAACGCCATGACCTACGACTTCTTCGGCACCGGGACGGGTACGGGGCCGACCGCGCCGCATTCGCCGCTGACGGCGTACCCGGGCATCCCGCGCGCCACCGCGACCACCGACGCCGCGATCAGCAAGCTGGTGGAGCTGGGGGTCCCGGCCCGGCAGGTGCTGCTCGGCGTCGGTTTCTACGGCCGCGGTTGGGCCGGGGTCGGCACCGCGGCCCCGGGCGGCCGGGGCACCGGGCCGGCGCCGGGCAGCTACGAGCCGGGCCTGGAGGACTACGCGGTGCTGCGCGAGACCTGCCCGCCGACCGGGACGGTCGGCGGGACGGCCTACGCGCTCTGCCGCGGCCAGTGGTGGGGCTACGACACCCCGGAGACGGTCCGGGCCAAGATGGCGTACGCGCGCAGCCGGGGTCTCGGCGGCGCGTTCGCCTGGGAGCTCTCGGGGGACACCGACGACGCCCAGCTGATCGGCGCGATGGCCGCCGTCCTGCGCTCCCCCTAGCCCACCCGCACCCACACGTCGTCGAGGGTGCCCTGGAACTGGTCGTTGTCCGAATAGGCGCCCTTGCCGCCGATGCTGAGCGGCCGGTCGTTGGCCACCGACAGGCCGGGCTGGATCGCCCGGTTGCCCCGCACCGCGCCGTCCACCAGCACCGTCAGCGCCCTCGCGGTCCGCCGGCACTCCACCGTGTGCCAGGTGCCGTCGGCGACCGAGACCGTGCTGGTGATCAGCTTGATGCCGGGCCGGGCGCCGACCAGCACGCAGCTGGCCCGGCCGGCGGCGCCGTCCACCTGGAGCTTGTACTGGCTGCTGGTGGCGGAGTAGCCCTTCTGCACGACGTTCTGGCCCTTGCTGGTCTGGCTGGGCGAGAGCAGGACCTTGGCGCCGTACGAGATCGGCCTGGTGCCCGGGTTGAGGTTCGGGGCGCTGGGGCTCTGCAACGCGGCGTGCGGGCATCTGCGCCCGGTCAGGCACTTGCCGGGGAAGCGCAGGGCGTGGCCGATGCCGTGCCGCACCGCGCTGACCGTGCCGCCGTTGCGGGTGACCAGGCGCAGGGTGTGGCCCTTGCCGGACTCGTCGGCGATCGGCGTGGGCCGGCCGCCGTCGAAGCCGTACCGCGCCACCAGGGTCCACCCGGCGGTCACGCGGGACGCCGGTGCCGCGCCGACGACCGCGGCGGAGGGCGTGCTGACCTGCTCATGAGCCGAGGCCGGATCCGCGACGGAGCCGGCGAGCAGGCCGGCCAGCACCGCGGGGACGACGAGAGAACGAGATCGCATGCCCGAATTATTACTTGTAGACCGTTTGTCGGGTCACGCAACCACCTACAACGGATGGTCGATGATGGTGACCTTTCGGGCCAATTCCCCGGCGGACCGCGGGGCGCGGCGCGCGTCAGCCGACGTGGACGGCGGCCTCCCCCGCCGGCAGGTCCTCCTTGCCGACCTTGACGAACACCGCGGTGACGACCCCGGCGAGCAGGATCAGCCCGGCCGCCCAGGTGAACGCGTCGGCGTAACCGTCCACCTGCGCCTCCAGCGCCGCCCGCGGCGTGGGCTGCCCGCTCGCGGTGAGGTGGCCGGCCAGGTACGCCGCGATGGCGCTGGTCGCGATGGTGTTCAGCAGCGCGGTGCCCAGCGAGCCGCCGACCTGCTGGGTGGCGTTGAGCGCCGCGCTGGCCGCGCCGGCGTCGTGCTCCGGCACGCCCACCAGGGCCAGGCTGGACAGCGGCACGAACGTGAAACCCAGCCCGAGGCCGAGCAGCACCTGCGCGGGCATCAGGTGGCCCCAGAAGGACGTGTCCAGGTCGATGAAGCGCAGCGAGATCATGCCGGCCGCGGCCAGCACCGGGCCGGTCATCATCAGGATCTTCGGGCCGAACCGCGGCAGCAGGTTCGACGCCACGGTCGCCGAGACGAGCACGCCGGCCGTCACCGGCAGCGAGGCGAAACCCGCCTCGAGCGGGGTGTAGCCCAGCACGTTCTGCAGGAACAGGGTGAGGAACAGGAACGCGCCGAACAGGCCCGCGCCGACCAGCATCGAGGTCAGGTACGCCCCGCCCCGGTTGCGGTCGAGCACGATGCGCAGCGGCAGCAGCGGGTTCCGGCTGGCCCGCTCGATCAGCACGAAGATCACCAGGAGCAGCAGCCCAGCGCCGATGTACGCCCAGGTGGTGCCCGCGTCCCAGCCCTTGTCCGGCTTGGCGGCCTCGGTGAAGCCGTAGACCAGCGAGGCCAGGCCCAGCGTGACGACCACCGCGCCCGGCACGTCGTACGAGGTGTCACCGTGCGCCTTGCTCTCCGGCACCAGCGGGATCGCCAGGGCCAGGGCCAGCAGCGCGATCGGGATGTTGACCAGCAGGCACCAGCGCCAGCTCGCGTACTCGGTCAGCACGCCGCCGAGCAGCAGGCCGACCGCCGAGCCACCGCCGGCGATGGCGCCGTAGACCGCGAACGCCTTGGCCCGCTCGCGCGCCTCGGTGAACAGCACGGTGAGCAACGCGAGCGAGGCGGGGGCGAGCAACGCCCCGAAGGCGCCCTGCAGGGCGCGCGCGCCGAACAGCAGCGGACCGGTGGTGGCGAGGCCGCCGACGGCGGAAGCGGCGGCGAACCCGACGGCGCCGACCATGAAGGTGCGCTTGCGGCCCCAGTAGTCGGCGATCCGGCCGCCGAGCAGCAGCAGGCCGCCGAAGGCCAGCGTGTACGCGGTGACCACCCACTGCTGGTCCGCCACGGTGATGCCCAGGTCGAGCCGGGCGCTGGGCAGCGCGATGTTGACGATGGTGGCGTCGAGCACGACCATGAGCTGCGAGATCGCGATCACGCCGAGGGCGGCCCAACGCCGGGGATGCGGCTGCGAGGCGTGCCCCGGGCGTACGGCGGACGCTTCTGCGGCAGCGGACATCGGGCGGTCCTTTCGGCGGTGCGGGGAGGCGCCGGTTCGCCGTCACGTACCGGCGCCGGTCAGGGCGACACTACTGAGGCGTGATCCCGGAAACCCGCCGTGAGCTGGGAATGAGACGCGGCTCGCAGTCCCGCGCGGCCGGGAGGACGAGCCGCGAGGCCGACAGGTCGATGGTCCGGCGGGAAGGCTCCGTCCGGGTCGAGGTGGCCGGGTCGTCGCCCGTTCCGAGGTTGCGTTCCCAGCGCGGGTGCGACCCGCCCGCCACGAGCAGCCGGATCCGGCTGCCTCGCGCGAAACGGTGCGCGACACCATCGAGGGCCAGCCGGGTGACGCCCCGGGGCGGCGCGGGGTCGAGCCGGACGAACCCGTCGCTGACGTTGCGTGACCGGCCCCGGGCATCCACCTCCGACACGCGGACGAAGAGGTCGGCGTGGCGGTTGTCCGACCCGTGACCGAGTTCCACGACCGGGCTGCCGGTGACCTCGAGCTCCGTGGCCAGCGGCTCCGACGTGAAGGCCAGCACGTCGGAGCGCCGAGCGAGGGCGCTGTCATCCACGTAGCCGGCGGTCAGCCCCGGCGACACCTGGGTGACGAAGGCCCCGCCGGTGGTCGGGGTCGGCGCGGCCGGGTCGTACGTGAACCCGGCCGTCTCACCGGGCTGGGCCGGGTGCGCGGCCAGGAGGTTACCCACGCGGGGATAGAGGATCCGCTCGGCCGTGGCCGGCGGCCACGCCGGGAGGTCACGCCACCCCGCGTCCGGGCCGCCGACGAAGACCCGGACCGGCATCGCCCGGCGCCCGGTGCCGGATCCGGCCAGGTGCTCGTCGAACCAGGCGAGGGCCTCGGGAAGCAGGACGCGGGTGCCCGCGGCGCCGCCCTGGGCATGCGTCCACGGCCCCAGGGTGAGACCGACATCGACCCCGCGCTCGGCCAGCCGCGCGTACGCGCCCAGCGTCTGGTGCAGAAAGCCGTCCTGCCACCCGCCCTGGAGCAGCACGGGTACGGACACCCGCTCCAGCGCCTCGGTCAGGTCGGCGCGCTGCCACCAGGCGTCGCCCAGGTCCCGCCGCCTGATCCACTCCTGGTACCAGGGCGCCCCGCCCATCACCTTCGCCGCGGCATCGGCCAGCGGGAGCTCGGCCAGGGCGTCCTTGATCCGGCCCCGGGCCGACAGCACCGACACCATGCGCGGCAGGATCGGCCGCTCCTGCCGGGTGGTGACGAACGACCACTCGAACGCCGTGCTGAGCAGGAACGCGCCGCCCGGGTAGAGGAATGCCCCGAAGTCGTAGGGCGCGAAGGCGATGACCGCGGTCACCAGTTCGGGTGGCGGGTCCATCAGCAGCGCCCACTGGGTGAACCCGCAGGACGAGTAGCCGTAGGTGGCGAAGCGCCCGTCGAACCACGGCTGCTCGCGCATCCACGCGACGATGTCGGCCCCGTCGTCGACCTCCCGCATGTGCGGTTCGAAGGCGCCGCCCGACCCGAACGTGCCCCGCCACCTGACCAGCACCACCCGGTAACCGCGGCAGCAGAACACCCCGCCGGTCATCGCCGCGCCGACCACGTTCCAGCCGTAGGGCGAACTCACCAGGACGGTCCCCGAGGCCGGCCGGTCCGGCTCGTAGACATCGGCCAGCAGCTCGACCTCGTCCCGCATCGGGATCCGCACGTCGCGGGTGGTGGTGTAGCTGGTCGTCGGGGCGGGAAGCCGGGCGTAGCGCGACCACTGGGAGTCGGCGAGCCGCTGCCAAAACGTCCGTTCCTCAGCCGGCTGGCTCATCCGTCTCCCCCTCGCGCCGCAATGGGCACCGGAAGAGTAGCATCAACTTTCACTAATTCCTGAAAGTTCATGTCGTCGGCGTAAGCTCGGCGACGTGGCTGACGACGAGACCGCCAAGATCGACGCCTTCGTCGAGCGGTTCGCCTCGACCCTCGCCGACGCCGGCTTCCCGCGGCTCGCGGCCCGCGTGTTCGCGGCGCTGCTGGCCAGCGAGGAGGGGCGCATGACCGCGGCCGCACTCGCGGAGAGGCTGCACGCCAGCACCGGCGGGGTGTCGGGCGCCGTCCGCTACCTGGTCCAGATCCGCCTCATCCGGACCGAACGCGACCCGGGAACCCGCCGGCACGCCTACGTCGTCGATGGCTCCTGGTACGAGGCGACGGTCACCGGCAACCCCTTCCTCTCCCGGGGCGAGGCCGACCTCCGGGCCGGCATCGCCGTCCTGGGCGACTCGCCGGCCGCCGACCGCCTGCAGGAGACCCTCGAGCTCATCCAGTTCCTCCGGGCCGAGACCAGCGCGATGATGCGCCGCTGGGAAGACCGCAAGGCGACGCTGCGCGCGCGGCGCACCGCCTGACAAAGTCGCCGGATCACGCCAGGCGGGTAGAGATCCGGTCGCGCCGGGTAAGGGCATCGGATGGCCCTGCCGATCGAGGACTACGCGATCATCGCCGACACCCAGACCGCCGCCCTGGTCGGGCGCAACGGCTCGATCGACTGGTTGTGCGTGCCCCGCTTCGACTCCGGCGCGATCTTCGCCGCGCTGCTGGGCGACGAGGACAACGGACACTGGACGATCGCCCCGGCCGGCGAGATCCGCGCGGTCCGGCGCCGCTACCGCCCCGAGACGCTGGTGCTCGAGACCGAGTTCGAGACCGACGAGGGCGTGGTGCGGCTCACCGACTTCATGCCGCCCCGCGACGAGGCGCCCGACGTCATCCGCATCGTCGAGGGCGTCCGCGGCGAGGTGCCGATGACCATGCGGCTGCGGCTGCGCTTCGACTACGGCCACGTGGTGCCGTGGGTCTACCGCGAGCAGGGTGACCTGGTCGCGGTGGCCGGTCCGGACGCGGTCTGGCTGCGCACGCCGGTCGAGACCCACGGCGAGAACATGGCCACCCGGGCCGACTTCACCGTGGCGGCCGGCGACCGAGCCCCGTTCGTGCTGACCTGGCGGCCCTCGCACCTGCCGCCCCCCGAGCCGCTCGACCCGGTCGAGGAGCTGGGCGCTACCGACGGCTACTGGCGCGGCTGGGTCTCGGCCTGCACCTACGAGGGCGAGTGGCGCGACGCGGTGGTCCGGTCGCTGCTCACCCTCAAGGCCCTGACCTACGCGCCCACCGGCGGCATCGTCGCCGCCGCGACCACCTCGCTGCCGGAGAAGCTCGGCGGCGTCCGCAACTGGGACTACCGCTTCTGCTGGCTGCGCGACGCCACCATCACGTTGCAGTCGCTGCTCTACTCCGGCTTCCAGAGCGAGGCCCGGGACTGGCGCAAGTGGCTGCTGCGGGCGATCGCCGGCGATCCGGCCGAGCTGCAGATCATGTACGGCGTGGCCGGCGAGCGCCGCCTCGACGAGTACCGCGCGGAGTGGCTCAGCGGCTACGACGGCAACCCGGTGCGGATCGGCAACGCGGCCGCCGAGCAGTTCCAGCTCGACGTGTACGGCGAGGTCATGGACGCCCTGCACCAGGGCCGGCGGGCGGGCCTGAAGGCCGACGACCCGGCGTGGGGACTCCAGGTCAAGCTCATGGACTTCGTCCGGGAGCACTGGACCGAGCCGGACGAGGGCATCTGGGAGGTCCGGGGCGGGCCCAAGCAGTTCGTCCACTCCAAGCTGATGGCCTGGGTCGCCGCCGACCGCGCGGTGAAGGCGGTCGAGGAGTTCGACCTGGACGGCCCGGTGGACGACTGGCGCGAACTGCGCGACGCCATCCGCGCGGACATCCTCGAGAAGGGCTACGACCGCGAGCGCCGCACGTTCACCCAGTTCTACGGCTCCGAGGAGCTGGATGCCGCGCTGCTGATGGTGCCGCTGGTCGGCTTCCTGCCGGCCGACGACGAGCGGGTGGCCGGCACGGTGGCGGCGATCGAGGAGCACCTGCTGCAGGACGGCTTCGTGCAGCGCTACACCCAGCACCCCGGCACCGATGTGGACGGCCTGCCGCCGGGCGAGGGCGCGTTCCTGGCCTGCACGTTCTGGCTGGCCGACAACTACGCGCTGATGGGGCGGCACGAGGAGGCGCGCGCGGTGTTCGAGCGGCTGCTGGCCCTGCGCAACGACGTCGGGCTGCTCTCCGAGGAGTACGACACCGACGCCGGGCGGCTGGTCGGGAACTTCCCGCAGGCGTTCAGCCACGTGCCGCTGATCGACACCGCCCGTACCCTCACGGACACGCTGGCGGCCACCGAGGCGCGCGCCCGCGAGGGCCGGCGGTAGGGCTCAGCTGCCGACCACGTCCGGGTCGACGGCGAGCAGGGTGGCCAGCTGCCCCAGGGCCTCGCGCGCCCCCGGGCCGTACGCCTCGAGGATCAGCTCGGTGCCGCAGAGCGCGCCCAGGCTCAGCAGCTCCAGGACGCTGTCCGCGGGCACGGCCACCGGGCGTTGCGCGGTGCGTACCGTGATGGGCACCGGCTGGCGGGCCGCGGCCTCGGCGATCCGCACGGCCGCGCGCAGGTGGATCCCGGAGCGGCCGGCCAGCAGCACTGTGCGGATCATGCCGGCGCCACCGGATGGGTCCTGGCGGCCATCCGGCCCGTCCTGCTCGCAGCTCGTACCGGCACGCCGCCATTCTCGCCGCGTTCACCCGCCGCCACCAGGGCCGGAGCGTCACTGAGGCAGGTGACACCCGCCTGGCGCGGCGCTCCGGAACCGGCTGACCGTTCGGCCGGCACGAACCGGCCGAACGTACTGTCACCCGGGAACGGGCCCGCGCGCGTCTAGCTGGCGTACGCGCGTGAGCCGGTGCTGGAAATCGGGGGGCACCGGCCTACGCCTCTCATCCTCAGCGCGGGAAAACGGGTTCGGAGACGAGACGTGAGCACCGATGCGGCGATTGACCGTCCGCTGTACGCTCACGACTCTTTCCGGACACCGATCGGAAAACGGGGCATGGACGACGTTCGCGACTGCGCCTACGCGGACTTCGTTCGTGAGCGCTCGCACGCCCTGCTGCGTTCGGCGTTCCTGCTCACGGGCGACCAGCACCTCGCCGAGGACCTCGTGCAGGAGGCGCTGGCCCGCACCCACCGGGCCTGGTCCCGGCTGGAGCGGCCGGGCAATGCCGAGGCGTACGCCCGCAAGGTCATGTATCACGCCCAGGTCTCCTTCTGGCGGCGGCCGCGGGTCGCCGAGTCCCTGCCCGGCGACGACCTGGAGCGCCACGGCGGCAGCACCGACGACCCGGCCGAGGCCACGGTCCGCCGGGTCGCCCTGCACCGGGCCCTGCTCGCCCTCAGCCCCAAGCAGCGCGCGGTGATCGTGCTGCGCTACTTCGAGGACCACACCGAGGTCGAGGCGGCGCAACTGCTCGGCGTCTCGGTCAGCACCGTCAAGACCCAGTGCGCCCGGGGCCTGGACCGGCTCCGCACCCTGGTGCCCGACCTGCGGGTGCTGGCCGACGCGCACGAGGCCGGCCGATGAGCGCCCCCGATCCGTTGCGCGAGGAACTGCGCGAGCTCGCCGACTCGGTGGCCCCGGCGGACCTGTACGAGCGGTCGCTGGCCCGCTCGCGCCGGCTCGGCCGCCGGGAGGCCGCCGTGGGCACGGCGGCCGCGGTGGCCGCCCTGGCCCTGCTGGGCAGCGGGCTGTGGCAGTTGCCGGGCTCCGGCCCGGCTCCGGCCACGCCGGTGGCCGGTCCGCCGGTCGTGTCGTCGGCCCCGGCCCCGGTCGCCGAGGCCGCGACGAGCGCCGCCACCCTGCCGGTGCGGCCACCGGGCACCGACCGGCCCGACCGGCCCCGGCCCGCCCGCACCACGACGAGCCCCCGCTCGACCTCCATCGCCGATCTGCCCGGGCACATCTTCTACGCCGACGCCGCCGACGACGGCCGGCTGGTCCGGCTCACCCCGGGCGGCCGGCCCGAGACGGTGCTCACGAAGCCGTACGCCACGGTCGGCGTCTCGCCCGACGGCGCCCGGGTGGCCTACGTCGCGGACGGCGCCCTCCTGGTGGCGGACACCGCCGGGGGCGACCCGCAGCAGGCCTACGCGGGCACCGCCTCGGCGGCGCAGGCCCCGGCCTGGTCCCCGGACGGCTCCCGGCTGATCATCGAGGCCGCCGAGCCGGGCGTGCTCGACATGGCCACCGGCGCGGTGACCCCGCTGCCCAGCGGCCTGGACGGGCAGCACTTCCGCTGGTCCGGCGACGGCTCCACGCTGGTCTACGCCACCGCCGGCTGCGGGCTGGAGGTGGCCGACGCGACCGCCCAGTCCGGCACCCCGGTGCCCGCGACCGGCGACACGGACGGCCGCGCCGTCTGCCGACCGGTCAGTGTCGACGCGACCGGCGACCTGGTGACCGTGCGGCTGGGCCGGGGCACGCCCGACTCCGCCGAGACCACCGACGCGGCCGGGACGCCCGCCGACGCGGTCCTGGACACCGTGACCGGCGACATCGTCGACCTGCCGGTCTCCGGCCGGATCATCGGCGCCGTGTTCGACCCCGCCGGCAACCTGCTGGTCCGCTCGGTCCAGGACGGCCGGCGCCGGCTCTCCCTCTTCGCACCGGACTTCACCCTGCTGCTACGGGCCCGGGAGCCGGCCACTGTCGCCGACCTGACGCTGGTGGCGTACACGCGGTGAACGCCGTGCCGGCCGGCGCGGATGGTGCGACGATGATCGGCGATGGTCGTTTCGGAGGAGACCGCGCGGCCGGCCTGGTGGCGTCGCCCGCCGGCCGTCGTGGCCGTCATCGTGCTCATCCTCGGCACCGAGCTGATCCTCGGCTGGTCGTCGCTGGCCGGGGCCGTCCACCAGCTGCGCACCCCGGCCTGGAACTGGGTCGCGGGCGCGGTCGTCGCCGAGATCGCCTCGATGGGCACCTACGCCCGGATGCAGCGGGCGCTGCTGCGCGGCGCCGGCACCAGCGTGCCGATCCGCAAGCACGTGGCGCTGGCCTACGCGGCCCACTCGCTGAGCGCGACACTGCCCGGCGGCCCGGTCTTCTCCACCGCCTTCAACTTCCGCACCCTGCGCCGCTACGGCGCCTCGTCGGCCGTCGCCTCCTGGTGCATCGCGCTCAGCGGCGTGCTGTCGGCGGGCGCGCTGGTGGTGATCGGCGCGGTCTTCGGCATCCTGACCCGCAGCACCGGCAGCTGGCGCACCCTGGTGCTCTACATGGCCGGCGCGCTGCTGGTGGCGTTCCTGGTGCGGTTGCTGGCGCAGCACCCACAGTGGCTGATCACGCCGTCGCGCGGGCTGCTCAGTGGGGTCAACAAGGTGCGCCGGCGGCCCGCCGACTCCGGGCACGCCCGGCTGGCCGGGTTCGTGGACCAGCTGCGCTCGGTGCGGGTGCGGCCGGCCGACTTCGGCTTCGCGGTGGTGCTGGCCGTGGCCAACTGGCTGCTGGACGCGCTGTGCCTGTGGATGTGCTGCATCGCGGTCGGCGCCGAGGGCATCCATCCGGCGCAGCTCGTCATCGCGTACTGCGCCGGGATGGCCGCGGCCAGCGTGCCGATCGTGCCGGGCGGGCTCGGCGTGGTCGACGGCGCGCTGGTGCTGGGCCTGGTCGCCGGCGGCCTGACCAGCGCTTCCGCGCTGGCCGCGGTGGTGCTCTACCGGCTGATCAGCTTCGGCTTCATCATCGGTACGGGCTGGCTGGTCTGGCTGATCATGCGGGCTAGGGCAGGTGCTCCTCGGGGCGTGCCGGCATAGCGGCGGTGCCACCGCGCTTGCCGAAGAGCTTCCAGCCCCGCTTCTTGCGCTCCGGCGCCCGTACGCTTTCGCCGTTGAGCACCGCCAGCCGGTGCTGGGCGACGGGGTTCTCCGGCTCCAGCCTGAGCGAGATCAGGAACGCCTGCCGGGCCTGATCGGCGTGGCCCAGCGCGTCGAGGGTCACGCCGTGGGTGAAGTAGTAGTGCGCCTCGTTCGGCTCCAGCCCGATGGCGGTCCGGGCGGCCTGCTCGGCGTCGGCGTACTGGCGGTCGGCGGCCAGCAGGGCCCAGGCGACCCGGTCGTGCCACAGCGGGTTCTTCGGCTCGACGATCACCGCCCGGTACGCCGTCGCCACGGCCTCCTCGTGCCGGCCCAGCAGGGTGAACGCGCGGCTCGCCATGGCCAGCGGCCGGGGGTCCTCCGGGGCCAGGGCGATCGCCCGGTTCGCGGCGTCCAGGGCCTTGTCGACCTCGTCCAGCACCAGCCGGATGCGGGCCAGCAGGATCCAGCCGGCCGCGGACCCCGGATCGGCGGCGAGGACCGGCTCCAGGTGCGCCGCCGCGGCCGCGGGGTCCACCCGTTCGAACAGGGCGGCGGCCCGCGCGACCCCGATCTCGGTGGGCGTGCGCGGCTCGGGTGTGCCCGGCCCCGGTTCGCCGGGCTGCCGCGTCCGCGTCGCGTCCAGATCGGTCATCGCCCTGCTCCGGAGTTAAAGCTCACACCGTCATCATCGGCATCCCGGGCGCCCTTCTGAGCCGATTCCCCGATTCCCACCCGCCCGGAGCACCGCCCCGGGTCACCCGTCCGACGTCGGCAGCCAGCCGGCGGACCTGCGGTGATCGTGCTGCTCGACAGCGGGCACCGACGCGTACGCCCGCACCGGGAACGTGCCGAAGGCGGACACCCGGGGCGGCGCCGCCGTGAACCGGGCCCCGGTCGGCGGCAGGTTCGCCAGGCCGGTCAGGTGCTCGACGATCGGGATGCCGGCGGCCAGCAGCAGCGTGTGCGCGGGACGCTCCCCCGCCGGGACCATGTCGTCGATGTTGATCGCGTCGATGCCGACCAGCGCCGCGCCGTGGTCCACCAGCCACTGCGCGCCGGCGGCGCTGAGGTGGGGCGCGTCCTCCGCGTACTGCGGGGTGGCCCAGTGGACGTCGCCGCCGGTGTGCAGCAGCACCGCCCGGCCCGCGACGTCCAGCCCTTCCAGCGCGTCCACCCCGACGGCCCGTACCCCGCTGCCGGCGGTGCGGACGACGACCGCGGGCAGGTCGGCCAGCTTCTCCAGGGGCAGCCCGGCCAGGTCGGCGCCGTCCGGGTAGCGGTGGAACGGGCTGTCCAGGTACGTGCCCGTGTTGCCGACCATGGTGATCCGGTCGATGGTGAACTCGGTGCCGGCGGCGTAGACGTCGCGCGAGGCCGCCCGGCTCAGGTGCGGGGTGATCTCCGGGACCGGCATCCCGGGCAGCGTGGTCAGCCCGGCCGAGATGACGTGGCTGAGCTCCACCCAGCGCCGCCGCTGCGGGTCCGCCGGCCCGGCCGGGGTGCCCCGGTGCGGCTCGGCGAAGACCCGGATGTTGCGCAGCTCGACCCGGGCCACCGGCGGCAGCCGGCACGCGGCGACGAACAGCGCCGCGATCTCCGCCTCGGCCGGCTCGGCGTGCGGCACGTCGACCGTGAAACCCTGCGCGTGCAGGCCGCCGCCGGCGCTGAACATGACGGTGGCGTCGAACTCGGCCCGGTACTGCAGCACCGCGTCTCCCCCTGCTAGTTGAGCTCGAGGAACGCTTCCACGAGCAGCCAGATGCCGAAGATAGCGAAGAGCGCCGCCGCGCCGTACCTGATGACCCGCTCGGGCAGGTGCCGGCCGAGCAGCCGGCCGACCAGGATGGCCAGGGCGTCGGCGGCGACCATGCCGAGCGTGGAGCCGAGCCAGGTGCCGAACCAGCCGTGCTGGGTGGCCAGCGTGATGGTGGCCAGCATGGTCTTGTCACCCAGCTCGGCGAGGAAGAACGCGCCGCCCACGGCGAGGATCGCGGAACCGGTCGAGCGTTCCGCCTTGGTCTTCTCCTCGTCGGTGAGCTTGTCGCCGCGCAGCGTCCAGGCCCCGAAGGCGAGGAACGCCAGCCCCGCGACCAGGGAGATCCAGCCGGTCGGCAGGGTGGCGCCGAGGCCGTAGCCGATGCCCACGGAGAAGGCGTGCACCACCGCGGTGGCGACCGTGATGCCGATCAGCACCGGCACGGTCTTGAACCGGGTGGCGAAGGTCATGGCCATGAGCTGCGACTTGTCGCCCAGCTCGGCGACGAAGATCACCGCGAAGCTGAGCGCGGTGGCGGCGAGGAACCCGTTGATGAGAATCTCCCGGTGCTCGGTGGGCCGGGATCCAGGCGCAGGGCGACCTCGACCCGGCCGGTGTGGGAACGGCCAAGTCGAAGGTCTCGCTCGCCCCGGCGAACCGAGGCCGCGTGGCCGGGCTCTCGAACCGCAGAGCCAGTATGTCGACCACGACGTTGGGAGCTACTCCCCTTCGCGCTGACAACCCTACCGGGAGCAGGCCCGGGGCGTCGCGGACCGATCATGTGAGCCTGCAGACACCGCCCGCGCCGGGACCGGAGCCGGTCCCGGCGCGGGACCGGCTCACCGGACGCCGATCAGCTCCTGCAGCTCCAGGCGGGTCCGCAGCGCCGCGCTCTCGGTGCTCCTGGCGGTGGCGACGGCCGGGCTCGGATCCGGCGGCGCGATGGGCCGGCACTGCCGGTCCGACCGGTTGGCCTTCACCCGCCGGGGCAGGGCGCCGGTGGCGAGGTAGTCGGCGACCGCGTTGTCCACGCAGGCGTTGCCGAAGAGCGAGCCCGCGTGGGTGGTGCCGCCGACCCCCTCGATCAGGGCCGAACGCGGGAAGAGCCGGCGGACCTGGAGAGCGCCCTCGAACGGGGTGGCCGCGTCCAGGGTCTCGCTGAGCAGCAGGACCGGCGGGGCGGCGGCGCCGTTCACCCGTACCGGCCGGCCGGCCGGGGCGGCCCAGTCGCGGCAGGGCGCGTTGTACCAGGCGTTGCCCCAGGTCTCGAACGGCGCGGCCCGGTGCACCCGCCAGTTGTCCCTGCGCCACTGCTGCCAGGACGCCGGCCACGGCGCGTCGGTGCACTGCACGGCGAGGTAGATGGCGTAGCCGTTGTCGGAACCGGCCTCCTGGGTGTTGTTGTCGTCGTAGAGCTTGCGCAGCGCCGCCGGGTCGTGGTCGTTGACCCAGCTCGCGAACGCCGCGGCGACCGACTCCCAGCCGAAGACGTAGTACCCGGCCTGCAGGAAGACGTCGGTCAGCTCGTCCGGGCCGAGCACACCGCCGGCCGGCTTGCGCTCCAGTTCCGCCTGCTCGGCGTAGAACAGCTGCTCGACCTTCCGCGCCGTCCGGCCGAGGTGGTAGACGTCGTCGTGGTCGGCCAGCCAGCGGAAGTAGATCCTGATGTTGCGGTCGAACGCGATGTCCTGGTCCAGGTTGGCCGCGTACCAGACCCGGCGGGGGTTCACGTTGCCGTCGAGCACCATCCGGCGGACCCGCTGCGGGTAGCGGGTGGCGTAAACCTGGCCCAGGTACGTGCCGTACGAGAAGCCGTAGAAGTTGAGCTGCTCCGCGCCGAGCGCGGCGCGCAGCAGCTCCATGTCCTGCACGGTGTCGGTGGTCCGCAGGTGGCGGAGCAGCGCGCCGCCGCTCGCGGCACAGGCCGCCGCGTAGCCCTTGGCCCGGGCCAGCCACGCCTGCTCGATCGCGCGGGTGCTGGGCACGTACGGCGGCCGGTCGTAGCCCATGTACTTCGGGTCGCAGGCCAGCGCCGGCCGGCTGGAGCCGACGCCGCGCGGGTCGAGGCCGATCCAGTCGTACGCCGCGCCGGCCCGCTTCGGCACGAGGCCGCCGAGCGCCGACAGGGCCAGCCCGGAGCCCCCGGGTCCGCCCGGGTTGACCAGCATGACGCCCTGGTACTCGCGGTCCGGCACGGTGTGCTTGATCCGGGAGACGGCCAGTTCGATCTGCCGGCCGCCCGGCGCGGCGTGGTCCAGCGGGACGCGCAGGAAGCCGCACTCGGCGTTGCGGGCCTTGAGGACGGCGTTCTCGCACCCCCGCCAGGCGATCGCCGGATATCCGGACGTGCCACGCGGCGGTTCCGCGTGCGCGCCGGACGCGACGGCCGCGCCGCTCAGTGCCAGCGCGAACGTGGCGACAGTCGCCAGAAGTCTCTTCATGCCCAGCCCTTCGTATGGATTCGCCCCTTATGCTCCGGGGCGAACGGCCGCTTGACCGCCGCCCACGCCGGGGAGATACCACGAAAGAGCTGACCGGTCAGGCTCGCCGCAGTCGCTGGGCGATCAGCGCGAGCACGCCGAGCACCACCACGACCAGGCTGTAGACCACAGTGGTCGGGTGCAGGCCGGCGGAGGTCGCAGCCAGGCCGGCGAGCACCGCCGGCAGGCTGAACGCGACGTACGCGATGGTGAGCGCCACCGCGAACAACTCGCCGCGCTCGTGCGGGCCGGCCAGCATCGCCAGGGTGCCGAAGCTCGCCAGCGCGGAGGCGCCGAAGCCGATGCCGGCGAGCACCGTGCCGGTCGCGCCGAGCACGACGCTGCCGGTCAGCACCCCGGCCAGCGTCACGGCGGTGCCCACGGTGAGCAGCGCGCCGGCGATGGTCAGCACCCGCGGGGTCGGCCAGGCACGCAGCACGAATGCGGCCACCGCCCCGGTGCCGCAGAGCAGCGTCACCACCAGCCCGCCGATGAGGTGGTTCGACAGCCCGAAGACGCCCACCGCCACGGACGGGCCCAGCGAGAGGTAGAGGCCGCCCAGCGCCCAGCTGGCCACGATGATCGGCACGAGCGCGAACACCGCGCCGCGCAACCGGGCCGGCACGCCGAGCCGGGGCACCAGCGAGGCCGCGCCGCCGGGGCGCCGGGTCGAGGTCTCCGGCATCAGCAGCACCGCGACCGCGGCGGCGGCCATGCCGGCCAGCAGCAGGGCGTAGACGAGGTGGGTCGGGCCCGGCGCGAACTGCACCAGCGCGCCGGTGCCCAGCGAGCCGATCGCCAGGCCGGCCGGCGGCACGACGCTGTTGACCAGGCCGGCCCGGCCGGGGGCGTGCGGCGGGTTGAGGTCGACGAGGGCGGCGCCGAGGGTGGTGAGCGCGGCGCCGGTCGCGATGCCCTGGAGGAAGCGGGCGGCGAGCAGCACCGTGACGTCGCCGGCCGCGAGGAAGAGCAGCAGCGCGACGATCTCCAGGCCGATCGCCGCGGCGAGCACCGGCCGCCGGCCGACGTGGTCGGAGAGGGCGCCGAGGATCAGCAGCGCGGCGATCAGGCCGACGACGTAGACGGCGAAGACCACCGTGAGCGTGACCGCGGAGAAGCCCCACAACTGCTGATAGACGACGTAGAGGGGGGAGGGCGCGCTGGACGCGGCGGTGAACGTCACGAAGATCGCCGCGATCGCGGCGAAGGCGACCGGCGGCGACAGGCGTCGGCGACGGGCGGCCGGCGCGCCGGTACGGGCGGCCGCGGGGGTCGTGGTGGTGGTCATGACACTCCCTGACGGAACGAACAGACAGGTCTGTCTGCAGGCCCGACACTAGACAGATCTGTCTGCTATCGTCAAACGCATGTCTGCCGCGTCACCCGTGACCGCCCCCCGCAAGCCCTCGGCGCGTGCCCGGCTGCTCGCCGCCGCCGACGAGCTGTTCTACGCCGAGGGCGTGCACACCGTCGGGATCGACCGGATCATCGAGCACGCCGGGGTCGCCAAGGCGTCGCTGTACAGCGCGTTCGGCAGCAAGGACGGCCTCATCCGGGCCTACCTGGAGGGCCGCCACCAGCGCCGCCGGGAGCGCATCCTGACCGCGCTCCAGCGGTACGACAATCCCCGCGACCGCCTGCTGGGCGTCTTCGACGTGCTGGCCGAGCTGGCCGCCTCCGCCTCGTTCCGCGGCTGCGCGTTCTACAACGCCAGCGCCGAGTCCCCGGACGGCGGCGTGGTCCAGGAGGTCTGCGACGAGAACCGGGCCTGGACCCGCGCGCTCTTCACCGACCTGGCCCGCGACGCCGGCGCCCGGGACCCGCAGGCGCTGGCCGCCCAGCTCGTCGTCCTGTACGACGGCTCGTCGGTCGGCGCCCGGATGGACCGCAACGCCGGCGCGGCCACCACGTCCCGCACCGTCGCGGCGGCACTGCTGGACGCCGCCACCGCCGGGCCGGCCACCCGTACGCGCGGGCCAGGAATGCAGCGTGGACTATGACCGAAATGTGACAATGCGGTGATGGACTGGCTCCATCCCCTCATGGGGACCACCACCGTGGACGGCCGGGCACCGCAGGCGTACATGGTCGCGCTGCAGCACGTCGTGGTGACGCTCGACGGCGACCCCGCGTGGCGCCGCTGGTGGGACGCGGCCGGCGTGGCGGAGTGCGAGCTCGGCATCGTCGCCGAGGGTCCGCTCGACCACCTGCGCCCGAGCGCCGACATCTGCAAGGTCAGCGGCAAGCTGCGGGCCCACTTCACCTGCGCCGCCCCGGAGGCCGGGGGCGGGCGTCCGGCGGAGCTGTTCCCGCTGGCGGTGCACGAGGTCACCGGCATGTTCGAGGTGATCCGCGAGGCGATGGGCCTGGGCGCGCTGCCGCCGGTGCCGCCGCTGCCGGAGCTGCCCGACCACGCCCGCGACCTGGACGTCACCTGCAAGCCGGTGCCACCGGAGAGCAACGCGGCGGACCCCCAGGGCTACCTGACACTCACCCAGATCAAGGAGTTCTTCGGCGAGGACTCCTGACCGGCCCGTCACGGCTCGATGAGGATCTTCCGCCCCACCCCCGCCCGGAACTGCTCCAGCGCCCGCGGGTAGTCGTCCAGCGGGAACCGGTGGCTGACGAAGACCTCCGGGTCCAGGACCCCGGCCGCCATCAGCTCGCCGGCCCGGTCGAAGCTGTGCAGCACCGCCATCGAGCCGGTGATGGTGATCTCGCGGCGGGAGATCTCGTACGGCTCGATCTCCACCCGCGCGTCGTACGCCGACACCCCGAACTGCAGGAACGTGCCACCCCGGCCGACCCGGGCCAGCCCGTCGCGGATCGCCGCCGCGGCGCCGGTGCAGTCGATCACGACGTCCCAGCCGCGCGGCGCGTCCAGCTCCTCGGCGCTGGTCACCGCCGCGGTGCAGCCGAGCCGCGTCGCCGTCGCCAGGCGCTCCGGGTTGAGGTCCACCATGGAGACCGTCGCCGCGCCGGCCCGCTTGGCCAGCTCCAGCATCATCAGGCCCATCGTGCCCGAGCCGTAGATCAGGAAGTTGTCGGCCAGCCGGCGGGGCAGCACGTCGAAACCGCGGACCGCGCAGGACAGCGGCTCGATCAGCGCCGCGTCCCGGGCGGCCAGGTGGGGCGGCAGCTTGAACAGGTTGGCCATGGGCGCCGCCACGAACTCGGCCGCGCCCCCGCTGCGGGTCACCCCGATCGCGTTCCAGTTCTCGCACTGGTTGCCCCGGGCCCGCTTGCAGTAGTAGCAGTACCCGCAGTACAGCGACGGGTCGACCGCGACCAGGTCGCCGACGGCGTGACCGGTGACCTGCGCACCGAGCGCCACGATCTCGCCGGCGAACTCGTGGCCCGGCACGATCGGGTACGCGGGGGCGAACTCGCCGTCCATGATGTGCAGGTCGTGCCGCAGATCCCGACGGCGGCCGGCCGGACCACGACGTCCAGCGGGCCCGGCGCGGGGGCCGGCACGGTCTCCACCGAGATCGTGCCGGGCGTGACGACGACGGCTGCCTTCACTTGACCGCTCCCATCGAGAGCCCGCGGACCAGCTTGTTCTGGGCGACCCAGCCGGCCAGCAGCACCGGCAGGGAGAGCAGCACGGCGGCGGCGGACAGGTCGGCCAGGAACGGCCCCCGGCCGGAGATGAAGCCGAGCAGGAAGATCGGCGCCGTGCTGGCGTTCGTGTCGGTCAGGTTGACCGCCAGGAAGAACTCGTTCCAGGTGAAGATGAAGCAGATCAGCGCGGTGGCGGCCAGCCCGGGCGACACCATCGGCAGGATGATCCGCCGGATCGACAGGATCAGGCCCGCGCCGTCGACCTCGCCCGCCTCCAGCACCTCGCGCGGCACCTCCAGCAGGAACGACCGCATCATCCAGATGGCCAGCGGCAGGTTCATCGACGTGTAGAGGACGACCATCGTCCAGATGTTGTCCTTCATGCCGATCTCCACCGTCAGCAGGTACACCGGCAGCACGGCGGCCACCACGGGCATCATCTTGGTGGAGATGAAGAAGAACAGCACGTCGGTCCACTTGGCCACCGGCCGCAGCGACAACGCGTACGCCGCCGGGGTGGCCAGCACCACGACCAGCAGGGTGGAGAACACGCTGGCCATGAGCGAGTTCAGCAGGAACGGGGTGATGTTGCTGTCGAAGACGTTGGCGAAGTGCTCGAAGGTCGGCGTGAAGAACCAGACCGGCGGGTTGGTCGTGACGTCCTTGGCCTGCTTGAGGCTGGTCAGCAGCATCCAGATGACCGGGAAGACGAAGATGATCCCGGCGATCCAGGCGACCACCCCCCAGGCCGCGTCGGCCACCCGGCGCCCGCTCGCGGTGCCCGTCATCGGCCCTCCTCCACCTTGAACAGACCCGAGATCACGCGCAGGGCGAAGGTCGCCACGATGATCGTCAGGATCACCACCACGACGCCGGCCGCGGAGGCCTCGCCGTACTCGTACTTGCTGAAGATCGTCTGGTAGATCTGGTAGGGCAGGTTGGTGGTGGCCGTGCCCGGGCCGCCCTGGGTGATGGTGAAGATGGCGTCGAAGGTGTTCACCAGGTAGATCGAGCCGAGCAGCGCGCCCAGCTCCAGGTACTGCCGCAGGTGCGGCAGCGTCATCCGGGTGAAGATCCGCCAGGCGTTGGCGCCGTCCATCCGGGCCGCCTCCAGCACGTCGTTGCTCTGCGACTGCAGGCCGGCCAGCAGGATCAGCATCATGAACGGCGTCCACTGCCAGACCAGCGTGGCGATGATGGCGGTCTTCGGATAGGAGGTCGCCCAGGCCGTGCTGCCCCCGAAGATGCCGTTGATCAGGCCGTAGTCCGGGTTGTAGATGCCGTGCTTCCAGAGCAGCGCGGCCGCCACCGGCATGATCAGGAACGGGGTGATCAGCATGGTCCGCACGATCGACCGGCCGAGGAACTTGCGGTCCAGCAGGACGGCCAGGGCGAGCCCGAGGATCATCGAGAAGATGACCGCGCCGGCCGTGAGGATCACCGTGTTGACCAGCGCGGACCGCATCCGGTCGTCGGTGAGCACCGTGACGTAGTTGTCCAGACCGACGAACTTCTTCGAGCCCGGGCGCAGCGCGTTCCAGCTGAGCGTGGAGAAGTAGACGGTGACCAGGAACGGCACCTGGGTCACGATGATGGCGAAGACGAGCGCCGGCAGCAGCGGGGCCCGCCGGACCCAGCGGTCCCGGGCGCCCCCCTTGCGGGAGACGGGCGGCGGGGTCCGGGTCTGCTCGTCCGCCCGGGTGATGACGTCGGTCATTTCTGGCCTTCCGGTCGGTGCGGGGGCGCCGCCATCGGCGGCGCCCCCGCCGGCACTACTTGTAGTTCTTCGCCACGTCCTCGGCGAGTTTCTGTCCGTCGTTCAGCGCCTCGTCGACCGTCTTGCTGCCGGCGAGGGAGGCGCTGAGCTCCTGGGAGATCTTCGTGCCGAGGTCGGCGAACTCCGGGATGCCGACGAACTGCACACCCAGCGCCGGCCGCGGCTGCACACCCGGGTCGGTCGGATTGGCGTTTTCGATCGAGCCCAGCGTGATGTCGGCGAAGGCCTTGGCCGACTCCTTGTACTCGGGGATCGCGTACGTCGAGGTGCGCTTGCCGGACGGCACCCGGGACCAGCCGAGCTTCTCGCCGACCAGCTTCTCGTAGTCCTTGCTGGTCGCCCACGAGATGAACTTCCAGGCGTCGTCGGCCTTCTTGGTGGTCTTGGGCATCGCGAACGCCCAGGTCCACAGCCAGCCGGAGTACTCGGTCTTGTTGACCGGCGCGTACGCGTAGCCGACCTTGCCGGCCACCTTGGACGAGTTCGGGTCCTCCAGCGTGCCGGCCGCGGAGGTGGCGTCGTACCACATGGCCGCCTTGCCCTGACCGAAGTTGTTCAGGCACTCGGTGAAGCCGGCCTGCGGGGCGCCCGCCTCGCCGTGCTGCTTGACCAGGTTGACGTAGAAGTTGGCCGCTTCCTTGAACTCCGGGGCGTTGACCTTGGCCGTCCAGTCCTTCTCGAACCAGGTGCCGCCGTACGTGTTGACCACCGTGGTCAGCGGGGCGAACATCTCGCCCCAGCCCGGCAGGCCGCGCAGGCAGATGCCGGCGACGCCCTTGCCCTTGTCGTCGAGCTTGGCGGCGAAGTCCGCGACCTGCGCCCAGGTCGGCTTCTCCGGCATGGTGAGGCCCTTGGCCTCGAACATCTCCTTGTTGTACATGAGGAACGAGGACTCGCCGTAGAACGGCGCCGCGTACATCTTGCCGTCGTCGCCGGTCAGCGACTGCACCATCGGCTTGATGAGGTCGGCCTGGTCGTACGCCGCGTCCGCCCCGGCCTGCGTCGAGACCTCGTGCAGCCAGCCGTTCTTGGCCCAGATCGGCACCTCGTACGCGCCGACGGTGACGGCGTCGTACTGCCCGCCCTTGTTGGCGACGTCCTGGGTGACCTTGTCGCGCAGTTCGTTCTCGGGAAGGATCGTGAACTTCACCGTGACGCCGGACTGCTTGGTGAAGTTCTCGGCGGTGAGCTTCTGGATGTCCTCCATCTGCGGGTTGCCGACCATGAGCACGGTGATGGTCTTGTCGCCGCTGTCGCCGCTGCCGGTGGAGCCGGCGCCGGAACAACCGGAGAGCACGAGGGCGCCCGCGGTGGCCCCCGCGATCAGCAGAGAGAGCTTCTTACCTGGTTTCCGCACAGCAGATCCTCCGTTGGCAGACATGCACGAACCGTGCCGGCGATGCAATGGCCGGCAATAAAATGGCGAGATGTTTTCCGGTCAGACCCGGATGACCTGCGGGCCGAGCCGGGAATAGCGGTGCGCCTCGGACGCCGGCAGGCCGGTGTCCGTGACCAGTGATTCGAAATCCGATATCTCGGCGAAACGGCAGAACGTCCGCACGCCGAATTTCGTGTGAATGCCGACGAAGATCCGGCGGCGGGCGGCCCGGACGGCGTGGGCCTTGACGTCGGCCACGGCCGGGTCCGGGGTGGTGAGGCCGACCTCGCGGGAGATGCCGTTGGCGCCCACGAAGGCCAGATCGATGACGAAGCCGGCCAGCATGCCGCTGGCCCAGTGGTCGACGGTGGCCAGCGTGCGGCCCCGGACCCGGCCGCCGAGCAGGAGCACGGTGGCCGGGGTGGAGGTGGACAGCCAGGCCGCGGTGTTCAGCGAGGCGGTGACCACGGTCAGCGGGCGGTCGGTCGGCAGCGCCTCGGCGATCAACTGCGGGGTGAAGCCCTCGTCGATGAAGATGGTCTCCGCGTCGCCCAGCAGAGCGACCGCGGCGGCGGCGATCCGCCGTTTCTCGGGCACCCCGCGGGTGGTCCGCATGGCCAGATCGGTTTCGAATTTGGCGGTTTCCACTGGATAGGCGCCGCCATGCGTACGGCGCAGCAGCCCGTGCTTTTCCAGCAGCCGCAGATCGCGCCGGATCGTCTCGGCGGAAACCGTCAGTTCGGCGGCCAGTTTGGCGACGTCCACCTCGCCGTGGCGCCGGGCCAGGGCGACGATCTGGTGCTGGCGTTCTTCCGCGTTCACATTCACACCTCCGGCCGCCCACCTGGCATTCGCTTTGTGCGCGGCTGCCGTGGACCATTTGTAACACCGGGGAAACGTGTGGTCCCCATCACAGACCGGGCTGATTCGGTGTGTCTCTGCCCGCTTCGGTACGGTCGCCACCCGGCCATATCATCCCATTGACCGGCGAAAGCGGACGAAGGTCATGCCCGAATGATCGAAAATCCTGCCCGAGCTCTGCCCGAGGGTGTGAACTCGGTACACCGGGGCGGCCCCGATCGGGCGTTCGGCCGCCGCCCGGGCCGCGCGGGGATCGTCAACCGGACCCGGGCGGGGCCGCTCGTGTGGGAACGGCCACGCTCGTGCCCGAAAACGGTCACGCTGAACGCCTCAGCTCCGTACCCGCCGAACCGACAGACTTGGTCATGGGCATGCTTGCAACCCAGCAGCTGACGGAGTTCCTCTCCGTGGTCGCTGACCGGCCGGACGGGCCGGGCGCGCAGTACGCGGCGGTCGAATGCGCGGCGCGCGCCCTCGACGCCGACGTCGCCGTGCTCGTCATCGCCGGTCACGTGGTCGCCGCCGCCGGCGTGCCCGCGGCCCACGTACGCCCGGAAGTGCTCACCGAGCTGGCCGCCGGACGCCACCGCACGCTGCACCTGGACGGCGCCACGTACGAGGTCACCGCCGCGGCCCTGGGCGGCGAGGCGCCCGGCGCGCTGATCGTCGGCCGCGCCGGCCGCGACTTCACCGACGAGGACGTCTGCCTGCTCCGGGGCATGGCCCTGGTGCTCGAGCTCAGCCTGCAGGCCCTGCACGTCATCGAGTCGGAACGCCGGCAGGCGCGGGAGAACGGCCGGCTGGCCGACTCGCTGCAGGAGCGCCAGCGACTCTTCGAACACCTCACCCGGATCCAGCGGCTGATCGCCCGCCGCGCCCCGCTCCAGCAGATCCTCGACGCCATCACCGCCGGCGCCGCCGAACTGCTCGAGGTGGAGATGGCCTCGCTGAACCTGCTGGAGAAGGACGACCCGACGGTCGGCTCGATGGTGTCCAGCGTCGGCTTCGCCCCGACCGTGCTGCCCAAGATGAAACGCATCCCGCTGCACTCGGCCGGCGTCGCCGGCCTGGCCGTGCTCGGCGACGAACTGATCATGGTCGAGGACTACGCGAACTCGCCGATCGCCATCCCCGAGGTGGTGCGCTCCAGCATGAAGGCTGTGATGGCCATCCCCGTGCACGAGAACGGCGCTGTCGTCGGCTGCCTCACCGTCGGCTCGTACGCCGGTCCGCGGGACTGGGACAAGCCGGCCCAGGAGATCCTGCGCGCGTTCGCCGAACACGTCAGCCTGGCCCTGACCGACGCCCGCACCCTGGAGGCGATGAACGAGGCGTTCCACGACTCCCTGACCGGGCTGGCCAGCCGCGCGCTGTTCCAGGCCCGGATGGACCGCGCCTTCGCCACGGCCGAGCAGGAGAGCGCCAGCGTGTCCATGCTCTTCGTCGACCTGGACCGCTTCAAGGTCGTCAACGACTCCCTCGGGCACACCGCCGGCGACCAGCTGCTCGTCGCGGTGGCCGAACGGATCAAACTGTGCCTGCGCTCGGCGGACATGGCGGCGCGGCTCGGCGGCGACGAGTTCGCGGTGCTGCTGCCGCTGGTGCACGGGCTCGAGGAGGCCGTACCGGTGGCCCGCCGCATCCTGGAGGCCATGCGGGAGCCGTTCGACCTCAACGGCAAGGAAACCTTCATCAGCTGCAGCATCGGGGTGGCGCACAGCCTCGCCCACGGCCACGACGGCCAGGAGCTGATGGTCTCCGCCGACCTGGCCATGTACCAGGCCAAGAAGCAGGGCAAGGACCGCTACGAGATCTTCGAGCCGGCCATGCAGGCGGTGTTCCAGGCCGGCCTGCGGATGGAGGCCGACCTGCGCCGGGCGGTCGTCCGGCACGAGTTCGAGCTGCGCTACCAGCCGATCGTGCACCTCCGGACCGGCGAGATCACCGGCCTGGAGGCGCTGGTCCGCTGGCAGCACCCGGAACGCGGCATCATCCCGCCCCTGGACTTCATCCCGCTGGCCGAGGAAACCGGGATGATCGTCCCGATCGGCGAATGGGTGCTGCGCGAGGCGTGCCGGCAGGCGGCCCGCTGGAACGAGCAACGGGAGGACGGCCGCCCGCTGAGCGTGAGCGTCAACCTGTCGGCGGTGCAGCTCGACCAGGCCGACCTGCCCGAGGTGGTGGCGTCGGCGCTGAGCAACAGCGGGCTGCCGGCCACCAGCCTGGTGATCGAGCTGACCGAGTCCCTGCTGGTGGACCACAGGCCGTCGACCCTGCACCAGCTGGAAAAGATCAAGAGCCTGGGGGTACGCCTGGCGATCGACGACTTCGGCACGGGGTACTCCAGCCTGGCGTACCTGCGCCGCTTCCCCATCGACATCATCAAGATCGACAAGTCGTTCGTGGACGATGTCGGCGACGTACCGGCCGCGGCGGCGCTGACGCTGGGGATCATCCAGCTCGGCCAGGCCCTGCACCTGTCGACGATCGCGGAGGGGATCGAGGATGCCGGGCAGCTCAGCGAGCTGACGGACGGGAATTGTGAGCTGGGGCAGGGGTATTACTTCGCGGAGCCGCTCAATGACGTGGATATGGGGGAATTGTTGTTTCCCTCGTCTTGAGGGCTTTGTCTGGGTCTGTCGTCGTTCCGCGCTCAGTTGTCCTTCTGACATTGCTGGGCTGAACGGCGCACTCAGGAGTGCGCTCGGGCGGGCGGGTAGCGGGCGGGTCCCGGCGGGTCGCGGCGGGTCGCGGCGGGTCGCGGCGGGTCAGCTTTCGCTCGGCCGGGCGGATGGCGTGCCCCTTTCCTCGGTCCAGCCTTCGCGATCGTGCCGGGCTTTCGGGGAGCGCAGCCTTCCAATCCCGCTCAGGCCCTTCGCCGCGCTCGCCCCGCGGGGTCGCAACATCTCAAGATCTTTGTTCTTGCTGATTCTTGAGGCGCTGGTGCCACGTGCGCCGCCTGCTTGCCACAAGATCCGTGCGCGAGAGCGCGGGAGCGCGGGAGCGCGGGGCGCATGGCGACCCCACATGGGTGCCTGCATTCTCGGCGCCCTCAAGTCCACTTCCTTGCCGGATCTTGGGACGCCAGCAGCCACGAAATTGTCGGCGCGACACAAGATCCGCACAAGAAGGCGGCCAGCGCGCCGCGGGTGGGGCCGCTATCTCCATCGGCGCACGCAACGCGCATCCCGCCGATCGCACCCCAGTTACGCCCCGACTTCGCACTCGACTTTGCGCCCGCTTCCTGCTCGGCTTCACGCCCGCTTCCCGCCCGGCTTTGCGCCCGGCTTTGCGCCCGCTTCCCGCTCCGCTTCACGCCCCGCGTTCTGCTCGGCTTACCGATCATGCGGAGCATTCCGGCCACCGCCCGCGAGGCCGCCGCAGCCACAAAGTTCCTTTCCCCGCTGAATCTTGGGGCGGCACGGCCCACGAACCCACGCTCCCGTCACAAGATCTGCACGAGGAATCGGCAGGCGTCCAGCGAGTGACGTCGCGACCACCCATCGGCGCTCACACGACGACATCCCGCCGGTCGTGCTGACTTCGTGCCGGCTTCCCAACCCCTGCTTGGCCTTCTGCCGCCGCCCGCGAGCCCGCCGCACCCCCAAAGTGCTTTCCCCGCTGAATCTTGAGGCGCCAGCACCCACGAACCCACCCCCGCGCCACAAGATCCGCACAAGAAAGCGGCAGACGCACAGCACGTAGCGTTGCGACCACTCATCGGCAACAACAAAGACGGCATCCCGCGGGTCACACCCGCCTTCGGGCCCGGCTTCCCATCCGGCTCGGCCTTCCCACCGCCGCCTGCGGCTGCCACACCCTCAGGTCTCTTTCTCGCTGGATCTTGAAGCGCCACCGCCAACGAACCCACCCGCACGCCACAAGATCCGCACGAGATAGCGATGGCGCGGATGGGTGGTGGCCGCGCCGCGCGCTGCCCGCCTGCCGCAAGTGGGTTCCGATCACCACCGCCAGTGGACCTTTGCACTGCCGCCACTCAATCCTGGCCACTGCCGCCAGTTGACCCCCGACCCCTGCCACAGAGACCAGACACCAACCGCCAGTCCCACAAACGCCCACCCCCGCAGCCTGGCCAAACACCGTGACCGATAACTCCCAACCCCACGCCGATGCGGAGTTGAAACCGTCACGGGACAACGCAAAATCTTGCCGGTTGTTAGCGTCCCTCGAGTGAACGACCACCCCCCGCGACCCCCCGCCGATCCCACAGCAGCCCCGCACTCCAACACCGACCCGCTCGCCCCCGCCGTGCCCCAGCCCGCCACGGATTGGCCGGCCGAGCCGGGCCCCGCCTGGAGCCCCCAGGCCCCCGCATTCGCCGCCGCACCGCATCAACACCCCGGCTACTCCCCGGACGCGCCTTGGAGCACCCAGCCTTACGGCGCCCACCCCTACTCCCCGGCCCCGGGTGGATATCCGCCCCCCGGCACCGGCGGCACCAGCGGTTTCGCCATCGCGTCGCTCATCTTCGGCATCTTCGGTGGCGTGTTGCTCAGCGTCATCTTCGGCATCGTCGCGCTGGTGCAGATCCGCAAGCGCGGGCAGACCGGCCGCGGCCTGGCGATCGCCGGTCTCACCCTGTCCGGCTGCTGGGTCCTGGCGATCCTGGTCGGCGTGACGGCCGGGGTCCTCAGCGACCGGAACGAGTCGGCGCGCGGGTTGACCGGCGGCGGCACGGTTTCGGTCACCGAGCTCGAGGCGGGCGACTGCGTCACCGATCTGCAGACCGCGCTCAGCGTCGAGGAGCTGCCGGTCACTTCCTGCGGGCTGCCGCACGAGGGCGAGGTGTACGCGACCTTCGACCTTCCCGCCGGGCCGTGGCCCGGCGACTCCGTGGTGCAGGAGCAGGCGGAGCAGCGCTGCGACGCGGAGTTCAAGACGTACGCGCCCGAGGCGCCCGCCACCGCCCAGGTGCTCTACCTGCACCCGTTGCGCCAGTCCTGGTCGCGCGACCGGGGTGTGACCTGCGTGGCAACTGACAAGCGCGGGACCACCACCGGTTCGGTGCGCAACTGACCCTTCCCCCTCGGCGCGGTCAGCCCGCCGTCTGGGCCAGCAGCAGGCCGGCGTAGGCGGCGCCGAGTCCGGCCAGCACGCTGCCGGCCGCGTACGCCGATCCCAGCGCCCGTTCCCCGTCGCGTACCAGCCGCAGGGTCTCGGGGCTGAGCGTCGAGTACCTGCTCAGCGCCCCGCACAGCCCGGCGCCCAGGACCGCGGCCAGCCAGGGCGCCACCGGCAGCCCGATGAGGTAGCCGAGCAGCAGCGAGCCCGCCACGTTGACCGTGAACGCGCCCCACGGGAACGTGGACGCGTGGCGGGCCCGGATCGCCCGGCCGGCGCGGTGGCGCAGTGGCGCGCCGATCGCCGCGCCCAGCGCCACCAGCAGCACCGTCATCGGCGCAGCACCGCCTCCGTCGCCGCCGTGCCGGCCCAGACCGCGAGCAGCGCGCCGATCACGGTCAGGCCCAGGTAGGCCAGTCCGGTGCCCGGTGCGACGCGGAGCACGTCGACGCTCGCGGTGGAGAAGGTGGTGTAGCCGCCGAGCACTCCGATGCCCCAGAACGGGCGGATCAGGCGCTGGTCCGGCCGCCGCCGGGTGATCAGCACGAGCAGCACCCCGATCAGCAGGCAGCCGGTGACGTTGACCAGCCAGGTGGACCACGGGAAGCCGCCCGGCCGGTGCGGCCAGGCGAGGCCGACGCCGTAGCGGGTCACCGCGCCCACGACCCCGCCCGCCGAGATCGCCGCCAGGACCGGCATGGGGGGCCTCGATTTCGCAGGGTGCGCCACGGGATCACGCTAGCCGAGCCGTCCGGGAGGCCGGGGGCGGACGTGGCGGCGTCCACCCCCGGCCTCGTTCCGGGGGCCGCGGGGCGCCGCACGCGCCGCGCCACCGCGATCGAAGATCCACTGTAGGGGACGATCTTGAACCTCGGCGGGCCGGGAGACGACCGGCGGAGGAATGTGCCGGGTACCGGGCCAAAGGACTCTTTGTCGGTTTCCGGGCGCCCGGGGACGGGGCAATCGCTCACGATCTTCCCGCCGCTACCGATCAGGACGATAGACCGACGGGTGAGGGAGCTGACGCATGGGCACGGCTGAGGTGGCGTCCACGCACCGGGACCGGCTGGTGCCGGCCTCGGGCCTGATCGCCGCTCTCGCCGTGCTCATGGTGAGCGTCGACTACGTGCACCCGTTCGGGCCCAAGCTGCTGCTCTGGCTGCCGTCGACCGCCGGCGCCATCGTGACCTTCCTGGCCTTCTGGCGCACCGCCCGTACGCCCGCGCTGTCCGCACCCACCCGGCGCTTCTGGCGGCACCTGTCCGTCGCGCTGGGCTTCGTCGGCATCGGGATCACCGCCCAGATCTTCGACGTGCTGACCACCGACGACCCCACCGGCCAGCACAACGGGCCGGTCATGCTGGCCTTCTGCGGCGCCGGCGTCTGCACCGTGATGTACGCGCTGTTCCGGCTCCCGCTGGGCCGCCAGTCCCCCGGCGAACTGTTGAGGGTGTTCCTGGACGGCAGCACGCTCATGATCGCGGCGGCGGTGTTCATCTGGCACTACGCGACCCGCCACGCGCTCGACGGCGGCGACCGCACCGCCGTCTTCACCTCCCTGTTCGTCACCGTGATCGCCCTGCTGGCGGTGTTCGCGGTGGCGAAGTTCGTGCTCTCCAGCCACCTGTACGTCAGCAACGAGGCGTTACGGCTGATCGCCGCCGCCATGCTGATCGGCGCGGTCGGGCCGATGTTCCGGGCGCCGTTCGCGGCGGCCGACCCGCAGCTGTTCCCCGACATGGTCGGCACGCCGATCGTGTACTTCTGCGCCACCCTGGCCGCCATGCGGCAGCGCGGCGCCGCCCTGCGGGCGCGTCGCGGCGAGGTCAGCCCGCCGCGGCGGTCCTTCAGCCTGTTGCCGTACCTGGCGGTGGCGGCCGTCGACGGCCTGCTGATCGCCGTCACGCTGCGCGGCGAGGCCGACGAGCAGGCCGTGGTCGCCGCGGCGGTGCTGACCACCGCGCTGGTGGTGGTGCGCCAGCTCATCGCCTTCCGGGACAACAACCGGCTGCTGAGCCGGCTGGACCACGGCGCCACCCACGACGCGCTCACCCAGCTGCCCAACCGGGTGCTGTTCCACACCCGGCTGCAGCGGGCGCTGACCGGCGCCACCGCCCGGCCGGTCGCGGTGGCGCTGATCGACCTGGACGACTTCAAGGAGGTCAACGACACCCTCGGGCACGAGGTCGGCGACCAGCTGCTGATCGGCGTGGCCCAGCGGCTGGAGGGCTGCGTCCGGGCCGGCGACACCGTGGCCCGCCTGGGCGGCGACGAGTTCGTGGTGGTCCTCGACGACGCCGATCCCGGGGCCGCCGGCCTGGCCGCCGAGCGGATGATGAACGCGCTGCGCCAGCCCGTCTACGCCGACGGCCACGAGCTGCCGATCCGGGCCAGCATCGGCATCGCCGACGGCCACACCGGCGACGAGCCCTCGGTGCTGCTGCGGCACGCCGACATCGCCATGTACGCGGCCAAGAAGCTGGCCGGCACGGCGTACCTGCACTACGAGCCGGCCATGGCGGCCCACGGCAGCGAGCACGCCCACCTCGGCGCCGAGCTGCGCGAGGCGATCACCGGCGACCAGCTCTTCCTGCTCTACCAGCCGATCGTCGCGCTCGCCGACGGCCGGATCCTCGGCGCCGAGGCGCTGGTCCGCTGGGCCCACCCGGACCGCGGCGCGCTGGCCCCGGACTCGTTCATCCCGGTGGCCGAACGCACCGGCCTGATCGTGCCGCTCGGCCGCTGGGTCATGCGCACGGCGTTCGCCCAGCTGGCCGCCTGGATCGCCGAGTGCGGCGACGCGGCGCCGGGCGTGCTGAACGTCAACGTGTCGGCCCGCGACCTGCGCGAGCCCGGCTTCGCCGACCAGGTGGCGGCGCTGCTGCGCGAGCACGGCCTGGACGCCGGCCGCATCGTCCTGGAGATCACCGAGACCATGGCGCTGGAGGGCGGCCAGTCGATCACCAACCTGCACCGGCTGCGGGCCCTCGGCGTGAAGGTCTCCCTCGACGACTTCGGCACCGGCCACTCCACCCTGACGCTGCTGCACGACTGCCCGATCGACGAGATCAAGCTGGACCGCTCGTTCACCCAGGCGCAGGCCGGCGGGCGCCCGCCGATCGCGGCCGCGGTCATCCAGCTGGCCCGGGCGCTGGAACTGCACGCCGTGGCCGAGGGGGTGGAGACCGCCGAACAGGCGGAGCAGCTGCTGTCCCTGGGCTACACCGCGGCGCAGGGATACTACTTCGCCCGGCCGATGGCGCCGGACCGCCTGGGCGAGCTGCTGCGCGGACCCGCGTCGCTGATGCCGGCCCCCCAATGGCAGATGACGGCCTGATCGAGGATTGCGCGTCGCGGACCCGGGTATCCCTGGTGCGTAGGCCACACACCTGGAGGTCACCATGGCTACCGACGACAAGATTGACAACAAGTCCGAAGAGCTGGCGGGCAAGGTCAAGGAGGGCGTCGGCAAGGCGACCGACAACGAGTCCCTCGAGGCCGAAGGCAAGGCCGACCAGACCGGCTCGAAGCTCAAGCAGGCCGGCGAGAACATCAAGGACGCGTTCAAGTCCTAGACCTTTTTGGGGTACGCGCGCACCACGGCTCTGTGACCCACGACCCGATCGGGTTGCCGGTCCGGGCCGTTGCGGGTGCGCCGGTCTGAAGGTTTCGCAAGAGCAGGGGTGGTCGCCGTCCGCGACCACCCCTGCTCTTCGCTCGTGGTGCGGATCAGGCAGCGGGGACCAGTTCGCGGTCCTCGCGCGCCGGAGTGGGCGCCTCGGGCAGGTCGTGGGCGACCTGAGGGAGCCAGTTCAGCCAGCGGGGGAGCCACCAGTTCTTCGCGCCCAGCAGGCTCATCAGGGCCGGGAGCAGGATGGCCCGGATGATCGTCGCGTCCAGCAGGACCGCGGCCGCCAGGCCGATGCCCAGCTCCTTGGTGGAGATCAGGGGCAGGGTGGCGAAGAGGGCGAAGACCGCCACCATCACCAGCGCCGCGCTCGTGATCACTCCCGCCGTACGGCCGATGCCCTCGCTGACCGCCTGCCGGGTGGGCAGGCCGCGGTCGTGGCCCTCGCGGATGCGGCTCAGCACGAAGACGTGGTAGTCCATCGACAGGCCGAACAGGATGATGAACAGGAACAGCGGCATCCAGTTGGTGATGCCCCCGCCGGACTTGAAGTCCAGCGCCGACTCGAAGTGGCCGTCCTGGAAGACGAACACCAGCATCCCGTAGGCGGCGGCGACCGAGAACAGGTTGAGCACCACCCCGGTCACGGCGACCACCACGGACCGGAACGACACCAGCAGCAGCAGGAACGCCAGGCCCAGGACGAAACCGAACACCCACGGCACCGAGTCGGACAGCCGCGTGTTGAAGTCCATGTTCTCCGCGGTGTCCCCGCCGACCGCCACCGTCGCCCCCGCGAGCTTGCCCAAGGTGTCCGGCGCGACGGTCGCCCGCAGCGTGTCGACCGCGCTCTCCGACGTACGGTCGCTGCCGTTGCCGGCCAGGCCCACCGTGACGACCGCGACCGTCCCGGCGGGATTGACCCGCACCTCGATCGGCTCGCGCAGCCGGCCGCTGGCCGCCGCTGCCCGGCGGAAGGCGGCCAGCGCGGCCTCGAACCGCGGCCCGCGCACGCTGGGCGCCTGGACGACCACCTCGGCCGGCACCACCTCGGTCGGGAACGCCTCGGCGATCGCCACGAACGTCCGCACGGTGGGCTGCTTCGGCGACATGTCCTCGATGCTGCCGCCCCGGGTCCGCAGGTCGAGCGCCGGCGCGGCCAGCGTGGCCAGCACCCCGACGGCGACAACCACCGACAGCAGCGGCTTGGCCAGCACCACCCGCAGCAGGGCGGGCCAGACCCGGCCCTCGCGGCGGCGGTACAGGCCCGGGATCTTGATCGCGTCGACCCGGTCGCCCAGCGCCGAGAGCAGCGCGGGGAGCACCGTCAGCGACCCGAGCACGGCGGTGGCGACGACCAGGATGGTCGCCATCCCGAAGCTGGCGAACGTGGCGTCCTGGGTGAAGAACATGCCGGCCATGGCGACGATGACGGTGAGGCCGGAGATCCAGACGGACCGCCCGGACGTCTGCGCGGCGATCACCAGCGCCCGGTGCGGGTCGGCCCCGGCGCGGCGCTCGTCGCGTTCCCGGCGGATGTAGAACAGGCAGTAGTCGACGCCGACGGCCAGGCCGACGAGCAGCAGGACGTGCTGGGTGGTGTCGACCGCGGGCGCGAGCCGGCTCGCCCCCGCGAGCAAGCCGATCGCGGCCACGATGGCGGTCAGCGCCAGGCCCACCGGGATCAGCGCGGCGACGACCGCGCCGAACGCCACCAGCAGGATGCCCAGGGTGACCGGGATGGACAGCATCGACAGCCGGGACAGCCCCGCGTCGAGGGTGTCCGAGAACATCTTGTCGGCGCTGGCGTCGCCGGCCTCGGCGATGAAGAGCCCGGGATGCCTCTCCTGGACCTGCGCGACGGCGTCCCGCAGCGGCTGCACCCGGTCCATGGCGGTCTCCGGGTCCCCGGTCATGGTGAAGCTGACCAGCGTGGCCCGCCCGTCGGCCGACGCGACCGGCTCGGCGATCCCGCCGACCTCGGGCCGCCCGTCGAGCGCCTTGGTGACCTCGGCGACCGCGGCGTCCCGGTCGGCGCCCTGGACGATGACCATCTCCCCGGCGGGCTGCTCCGGGAAGCCGGCCCGCTCGACGATCTGCTCGGCCCGCCGCGACTCCCCGTGTCCCTGATCGGACCCGGTGGCCTCCAGCGTCCCGATTTGACCACTGAGGACGGTGGCGCCGACGACGAACACGAGCCAGCCGACGATGGCGAGAGCGCGGTGCCGGGCGCTCCACATCGCGACCCGGGCCGCGAATCCGGTGACATTCTCCCTGTGCTTCATGGGGATTGACGCTAGGGAGCGGGGACCCCGGTATCGATCCGGCGAGCAGGCCGGTCGAGGGTAGGGCTAGCCCTACGCCGCCAGGTGCGCCTCGATCGCCGCCACCGTCGACGCGTTGCCGGTGTGCAGGACCGCCCGCATGCCGAAGGCCTCCGCGGCCGCGATGTTCGGCGGGTGGTCGTCCACGAGGAGACAGTCCCCGGGCCGCGAGCGCAGCCGTTCGCAGACGAGGGCGAAGGTTTTCGGGTCCGGCTTGTTCAGGCCGATCTCGTGTGAGTACACGGCCTCGTCCACCAGGTCGACGAGGTGCTGCTCGCGCTCCCGGGCGCCCACGAAGCTGTTGCTCAGGATGCCCAGGCGGCAGCGGGGGCGCAGGCTGCGGACGTAGGCGATCAGGTCCTCGTTGAGCGTGCCCAGGTATTCCCGCCACAGGTCGGCCATGATGGCGTCCAGCTGTCGCGGCCCGAGACCCAGCTGCTCGGCGACCTGCTCGCGTACCTCGGCCTCGGTGATCTCCCCGACGCCGCCCGCCGCCCACACCCCGGCGCAGCGCCGGCCGATCTCGCCGGCCGGCAGGCCGAGCCGGCGCTCCCAGCTCGCCGGCCAGCCGGTGGCCGGGGTGATCTCGAGGACGCCGCCGATGTCGAAGACGACGGCGCGCCGGGTGGGGATCGTGCTCACGACTGCAGGTAGGTCAGCACGGCCAGGACCCGGCGGTGCTGCTCCTCGTCTGGCGGCAGGTCCAGCTTCGTGAAGATGTTGCGGACGTGCTTCTCCACCGCGCCCTCGGTGACCACCATCTTGCGGGCGATCGCGGTGTTGGACCGGCCCTCCGCCATCAGCCCGAGCACCTCGCGCTCGCGGGGGGTGATGTTGCGCAGCGGGTCGTCGCGGCGCCGCCGGACCAGCAGCTGGGACACCACCTCGGGGTCGAGGACCGTGCCGCCGCCGGCCACCCGGCTCAGCGCGTCGAGGAAGTCGGCGACCTCGGAGACCCGGTCCTTGAGCAGGTAGCCGATCGCCCCGGCCCGGTCGGCCAGCAGGTCGTCGGCGTACTCGACCTCGACGTACTGGGACAGCACCAGCACCGGGCTGCCCGGCACCTTGCCGCGCGCCTCGACCGCCGCCCGCAGGCCCTCGTCGGTGTGGGTGGGCGGCATCCGCACGTCCACGATGGACACGTCGGGCCGGTGCGTGACGATCGCCTCGACCAGCGACGGGCCGTCGCCGACCGCCGCGACCACCGTGTGGCCGTTCTCCCGCACCAGCCGGACCAGACCCTCGCGCAACAGCACGGCGTCGTCAGCGATCACCACCCGCATGCCGACGATCTTAGGCGCTGCGGGGGTCCTCCAGGGGGAGGGCCACGGTCAGGGTGGTGCCCCCGCCCGCGGGGGACTCCAGGCTGAGCACGCCGCCGGCCGCCTCGACCCGGTCGGCCAGGCCGGCCAGGCCGTGCCCCTTGGCCAGGCTCGCTCCCCCGACGCCGTCGTCCGCGACCGTGATGAGCAGCCCGGTCGGCGCCCGCCGGACGCTGACCTGCACCTCCCCCGCGTGGCTGTGCTTGGCCACGTTGGTCAGCGCCTCGGCCACCACGAAGTACGCGGTCGTCTCCACCGCCGGCTCCAGCCGGGCGATCGGGGGCGCGTCCAGGTCGACCGGGATGGTGCTGCGGCCGGCCAGCGCGGTCAGGGCCGCCTGCAGGCCGCGGTCGACCAGGATCGGCGGGGCGATGCCGCGGGACAGCGCGCGCAGCTCGTCCAGGGTCTCGCGGGTCTGTGCCAGCGCCTCGGCGACCGTCGCCCGGGCCGCCTCCGGGTCGGTGGTGAACTGCTGCTGGGCCCGGCCCAGGTCCATGGCCAGCCGGACCAGCCGCTGCTGCGGGCCGTCGTGGATGTCGCGTTCAAGCCGGCGCAGCGCGGTCGCCTCGGCCGAGACGGCCGCCGCCTTCTGCGCCTGCGCGGTGTCCCGGGCCGCCTCGGCCGAGGCGACCTGCTCGCGCAGCTCGTTGACGCCGCTCAGCAGGCCCCGGGCGAAACCCGCCTCGAGCAGGGCCAGCCCCCGGAGCATCGGCAGCAGGGTGCCGGCGAAGAAGAAGCCCAGCGCCATGTAGAAGACGATCCGGGTGGAGTACGCCTCGCCGAGACCGAGCAGCTCCGGCAGATCCTGGTTGTCCGGGCCGCGCGGGATCGACCAGTCCCACAGCGGGAAGGTCAGGCCGCCGAGCGCGCCGGCCCACCAGGCGACCGCGAAGGCGAAGCCGATGGTGCTGGGCAGGAACCGGAAGATGCCGTGCAGCAGGTCGAGCCACGACTGCCCGTCGCTGAGCGGGACCAGCACCCGCCGGACGGCGCCGGCGTCCGCCGCCGCGCGCTTGTAGACCGGGTGCGGCAGCCGGCGGCCGAGCACGGGCGCCAGGCGGGCCCGTTCCACGGTGGCGAAACCACGGGCCATCATGATCGTGGCGGCCAGCACCGGCAGGCCGATCCAGATGACGATCGTGCCGACGCCGAAGAAGAAGCCGACCACGCACAGGACCAGCGTGATCAGGCCCAGCGGGAAGCCGACGAGGAGGTAGAGGGTGTCCTGGCCCAGCCGGCGCAACAGGCGCTGAGCCAGGCCCGGGTCGTAACCGGCGGTGGCGGAGGTGGTGGTCATACCGTTGACGCTAGGCACTGCGCGCCTCCCGACCGATCCCGCTGACCGCCCAGTCGACAGTAGGGTTAACCCGACCCCGCCTCAACCGCTTTGCCGTCTCCCGCCTTACCCGAAGCGGCCCGCGCGGGCCGGAAACTACGCCATGCTGGAGCCGTGCGGGACGCGGACCGGCTCCAGGCGCGGGTGCAACGGGCGATCGACGCGCTGGTCGGCTCCGGCCGCGAGATCGGCGTGCAGGTGGCCGCGTACCTGCACGGCGAGCCGATCGTTAACGCCGTGTCCGGGCTCGCCGACGAGGCCGGCGGCCGGCCGGTCACCCCCGACACCCCGTTCTTCAGCTTCGCCACCGGCCTGGCCCTGACCAGCACGGTCGTGCACGTCCTGGCCGAGCAGGGCAAGCTCGACTACGACCTGCGCATCGCCGACGTGTGGCCGGAGTACGCGCGGCACGGCAAGGAACAGACCACACTGCGGCACGCGCTGACCCACGCGGCGGGGGTGCCGGGGCTGCCGTCGTACACCTCCCCGGAGGACCTGCTGGACTGGGACCACATGTGCCGGACCATCGCCGGGTCCGCCCCGGCGTGGCGGCCGGGAACCGCGCACGGCTTCCACCAGTGGACGTACGGCTGGCTGATCGGCGAGGTGGTGCGCCGGGCCGTGCACCGGCCGATCGCCTGGGTGCTCGCCGAGGACATCGCCCGGCCGCTGCAGGCCGACCGGGAGCTGTTCTTCGGCGTGCCGCCGGAGCAGCTCCACCGGGTGGCCCGGCTCAAGGACCGCAACTGGCACGCGGCGCTGGAGGCGCTCAGCGAGCGGGTCGAGAACTTCGCCGCGGTCGTCCCGCCCGGCGTCCGCCCGGATGCGGCCCTGGCGAACCGCCGGGACATCCTGCGCGCCGACATCCCGTCGGTCGCCACGGTGAGCGCCCGCGGCCTCGCCCGGCTGTACGCGGCCCTGATGGGCGAGGTGGACGGCGTGCGGCTGGTCTCGCCACGGCGGTTCCGGGAAATCACCACGGTGGCCACCCACGGGCCGGACCGGGTCTTCGGCGGGGACCTGCCCAAGACCCCCGGGTACGTCGCCCACCTCGGCGGGGCCCGGATCGGCTGGAGCGGGAGCGGCGGCAGCCTGGCCGGCTGCTACCCGGAGCTGGGACTCTCGGTGGCGATCACCAAGAACTACCTGGGCACGGCCGACGAGGACCCGATGGAGGCCGTCGCCGCGCTGATCCGGGCGGCCGTCGCCGACGGCGGAACTGTCGGACCCCGGGCCTAACGTCCACCGGGTGCGGAAACTGCTGCCCCCGGTCGGCCGGGACGCCTGGCTCGCCCTGGGCGTCAACACGCTGTCCTGCCTGGGCAGCGGCCTCACCATGCCGTTCCTGCTGGTCTACCTGCACGCCGTCCGCGGCCTGCCGCTGCCGGTCGCGGGTCTGGTCCTGGCCACCATCGGGGTGGCCGGCCTGGTCGTGGTCCCCCTGACCGGCCCGCTGGTCGACCGGGTGGGCGCGCTGCGCGCGTTCGTCGGCGGGCTGCTGCTCGGCGGCGTGGGCATCGCGCTGTTCGCCCCGGCCACGACGGCGTGGGCGGCGTTCGCGGCGGCCGTGGTCTACGGCTGCTCGGGCGGCCTCACCTGGAACAGCTTCGCCACCCTGCTGAGCCGGCTGGCCCCGCCGGCGGAGCGCGGCGCGGTCTTCGCCCTGCGCTACACGAGCGCGAACGCGGCCTTCGGCGCCGGCGCCCTGATCGCCGGCCTGGTGACCGCGGGCGAGACGCCGGGGCCGTACGTGGCGGTGCTGCTGATCGACGCGCTGTCGTACGTCCTGTTCGCCGTGGCCATGCTGACGCTCCGGGTGACCCTGCCGCCCCCGCCGACGAGCCGCGGCGGCTACCGTCCGGTCCTGCGCGACCGGGCGCTGCTCGGCGTGGTCGCCGTCAACACGCTGTTCACGGTGTTCGCACTGGCCCAGACCAGCACGGTGTTCGCGGCCTGGGTGACCGGCCCGGGCGGCAGCTCGGCCCGGGTGGCGGGCCTGGCCTTCGCGCTGAACATCGTCGTGCTGCTGCTGGCCCAGCTGCCGATCCTGGCCAAGGTCCGCGGCCGCTCCCGGCTGCGCGTGGCCGCCCTGGCCGGCACGTTCTTCGCGGCCGCCTGGCTGACCCTGGCCACCGGCGCCGGCCGGCCGGCGCTGATCATCGCGGCGCTGGGCATCTTCGCGCTCGGCGAAGCTCTGCTGTCGCCGACACTGCCGGCCCTGGCCAACGACCTGGCCCCGGAAGAACTACGCGGCCGATACAACGCGGTCTTCGCGCTGTCCCAGCAGCTCGGCCCGGTCGTGGCGCCGGTGCTGGGCGGGCTCGCGCTGGGGCACGGCCTGGGCGGGCCCTACCCGATCCTGCTGGCCGCGATGTGCCTGGTCGGGAGCGGGGTGGCAATCTCCAGAGCCGGCAGTCCCGTGACACCT
>NZ_BOMQ01000104.1 GCF_016862275.1 Actinoplanes nipponensis
TACGGGCTGTTCATGGTCTGGTACAACGTCAGCACCGCGGCGGTCCGCCAGGCCCGGGTCGACCCGGCCGACCAGGCCGTCTCGCACGCCGCCTTCCGCACCGTCACCTGGGGTGTCATCCCGTTCGCGGCGCTGCTCGGCGGCGTGCTGGTCGAGCTGCTCACCCCGCACGTGGGCGTCCTCGACGCGGCCCGGGTCACCATGGTCGGCGGCACCCTGATCGGGGTGCTGTTCGCCTGGATCCCCCTCGCGCCCACCCACTCCCGGCTGGCCCGGGAGCGCGCCGCGGCGGGTGCCGCATGAGCCCGGTCGTGCTGATCACCGGCTGCTCCTCCGGGGTCGGCCTGGCCACCGCGGTACGCGCCGCGCAGGCGGGACACACCACCGTCGCCACGCTGCGCGACGAGGACCGCGCGGGTCCGCTGCGGCAGGCCGCCGCCGCGGCCGGGGTGAAGCTCGAGGTACGACGCCTGGACGTCACCGACGAGGCCTCGATCGACGCCTGCCTGACCGGGGTGCTGGAGGCCCACGGCCGGCTCGACGCGCTGGTCAACAACGCCGGGCAGGCCAACACGTTCGCCTGCGTGGAGACCGCCGGGACGGCCCGCTTCCGCGCCGGCCTGGAGGTGAACCTGTTCGGCGTGGTCGCGGCGACCCGGGCCGCGCTGCCGCACCTGCGCGCCAGCCGCGGCCGGGTGGTCACCGTGGGCAGCACCCGCGGGCTGATCGGCCAGCCGTTCAACGAGGCGTACTCGGCCGCCAAGTTCGCCGTCGAGGGGTTCCTGGAGAGCCTCGCGCCGGTCGCGGCGAGCCAGGGCGTGCGGGTCGTGCTGGTCGAGCCGGGCCCGGTGCTGGGCACCGCGTTCGGCGCGAACTCGGGCGTCACCCGCGAGTCGCTGCTCGCCGAGGCCGGCCCGTACGCCGAGGTGCTCGCCGACTACCTGGACTGGGTGGCGCGCGGCGGGCATCCGGGCGCCCAGTCCGCCGCCGAGGTGGCGGAGGTGCTGCTCCGCGCGCTCACCGACGACGCTCCCCCGTTCCGGATCATGACCAGCGCCTGGGGCGAGCGGTACGCCCGCACCAAGCTGGCCGACCCCGGCGGCGCCGCGGTCACGGCGATGACCCGGTCCTGGCTGGCCCCGCGCACCCTGCTGCTGCACCCGGGCGTGGTGCGGCGCAGCATCGAGCTGGTCACGGCGATTCGCGAGGACCAGTGGGAGCGGCCCACCCCGTGCGCGGAGTGGACGGTGGCCGACCTCGTCACGCACATGATCCGGGAGAACCGGGGCTTCGCCGCGGCGGCCCGGGGCGAGCGGACCGTGCCGGCCGACTGGCACGCCCCGGTCGGCGTGGACCTCCGCGCCGAGTACGCCGCCTCGGCCCGCGCGGTGATCGCCGCGTTCGGGGCGGACGGCGCGCTCAGCCGTACCCTCTGGTTGCCGTTGATCCGGGACGGGATCTGCCTGCCGGCCCGGCAGGCGCTCGGTTTCCACCTGCTCGACTACCTGGTGCACGGCTGGGACGTGGCGGCGGCGACCGGGCAGCCGGCGGCCTACGACGACGACGTGGTGGCAGCGGTCCGGGAGATCGCCGAGCGCGACGTGCCGGACGGGCCCCGCCGGCACCGACCACAAGCGACGTTCGCGCCCGCCCGGCCGCTCCCGGACGGCGCTCCCCCGCTGCATCGCCTGCTCGGGTTCCTGGGCCGCGATCCGGGCTGGGGTCCGCGATGACCGCGCCCGGCGTGCTCGCCGAGTTCCTGGCCGCGGCCCGGGTGCACGCCGACCGTCCCGCGATCCGGGCGGACGGCGTGGAGCTCACCTACGCCGACCTCGCCGCCCGGGTGACCGCGTTCACCGGCCGGACCGGCGTGATCGTCGTCCCGGCCGGCCACGACGCGGACACCGTGACCGCGCTGTTCGGGGCGTGGGCCGCCGGCGGCACCTACTGCCCGGTCGACCCCGGCTTCCCCGCGCAGCGGCGGGCGGCGATGGAGCGGGCCGTCCGGGATCACGCCGACCCGGCGACGGCGTACATCCTGTTCACCTCGGGCTCCACCGGCGAGCCGAAACCGGTGGTGACGCCGCACCGGGCGATCGCCACGACCGTGCGGGCCCTGCGCGAGCTGTTCGCCATCACCCCGGACGACCGGGTCCTGCAGTTCGCGTCGCTCAACTGGGACACCTGTTTCGAGGAGATCCTGCCGGCGCTGACCGGCGGGGCGTGCCTGGTGTTCCACCCGGACGCGCACCGCGGGTCGTTCCCCCGGTTCCTGCGGATGGTCGCCCGCGAAAGGATCACCGTGCTGGACCTGCCGACCGCGTTCTGGCACGAGCTGGTGGGGCACCTGCACGACTCCGGCGAGGCGCTGCCGGCGTGCGTGCGGCTCGTGGTGATCGGCGGGGAGGCCGCCGCGCCGGGCAAGGTCGCGCAGTGGTCGGCCCGGCCGACCGGGCACGCGCGGCTGCTCAACACGTACGGGTGCACGGAGACGACCCTGATCACGCACGCCGTGGAGCTGCGCGCAGCGCTGGACCCGGCGGCGCCGGTGCCGATCGGCCGGGCCCTGCCGCACGTGGTCGAGCGCCTGGGCGACGGCGGCGAACTGCTGATCGGCGGGCCGGCGCTGGCCGACGGCTATCTCGGCCGGCCGGCGGCGACCGCGGAACGGTTCGTCACGGTCGCCGGGCAACGCTTCTTCCGCACCGGCGACCGGGTGTCGCGCGACAGCGACGGCGTGCTCACCCACCGCGGCCGGGTCGACCACGAGGTGAAGATCCGCGGCGTCCGGGTCGACCCGGCCGAGGTGGAGGCCCACCTCACCGGCCATCCCGGGGTGCGCGCGGCCCTGGTCACCGGGGTCACGGTGGCCGGGCGCACGGCGCTCGCGGCCTACGTCGTGCCCCGGGCCGGCACGTCCGGCACCGGGCTGCCGGACCGGATCGCCGCGCACCTGCGCGGGCGGGTCCCGGCCCATCTGGTTCCCAGTCACATCCACGTCGTGGCCGCGCTCGCCTACACGGCGAGCGGCAAGGTCGATCGGCGCGCAAGCAAGGAGATGCTGCCATGAACGTCTACCAGGCGACCGTGCTGTTCCGGCGGGTGCTGGAGAACCCGCAGGTCACCGCCGAGTCCGACTTCTTCCACGCGGGCGGCGACTCGCTGCTGGCGACCCGCGTGCTCAGCGCCGTGGCCCGCGAGTACGGCGTCGAGCTGACCTTCGAGGACTTCCTGCTCGCGCCCACCCCGGCCGCGCTGGCCAGCACGGTCACGGGCGGCCCCCGGTGAGCGTGGTGGTGGTCGGCGCGGGGCTGGCCGGCCTGACCGCCGCGGCCGACCTGGCCGCCGCGGGCGTGGAGATCACCGTGCTGGAGGCGCGGGACCGCGTCGGCGGGCGCACCCACGGCATCGAGGTGGCGCCCGGGGCGTGGGCCGACGGCGGGGCGGCCTACCTCGGCGACCGGCACACCGAGCTGCACAAGCTGATGGCCGGCCTCGGGCTCGCGGCGACGCCCACCGCGATGGACGGGGGCAGCCGCTTCGCGCTCGGCGGCGGCGAGAAGACCCGGGCCGGCCGGTTCCCGCCGCTCAACGCCGTCGCCCTCGGCGAGCTGTTCGACCTGCTCTACGACCTGACCGCCCGGGTCCGGCCGGACGCGCCGTGGCTGACCCCGGGCGCCGCCGGCCTGGACGCCGTCACGGCCGCCGAGTGGGCCGCCGGCGCCCTGCGCCATCCGGACGCGCGGCTGTTCTTCCCCCTGTTCCTGGGCGAGATGATGGCCGCCGACCCGGCCTCGGTGTCGGTCCTGCACATGGCGCTGTACCTGCGCTCCGGCGGCGGGATCCGCTACCTCAACGCGTTCTCCGGCGGCGCGCAGCAGGACCGGGTGCTCGGCGGCGCCCACCAGATCGCCGAGCGGCTCGCCGCGCAGCTGGGCGCCCGGGTCCGGCTGAACCGGCCGGTGCGGGCGATCCGGCAGGACGGCGGCGGGGTGAGCGTGCACACCGGCGACGGCGAGGAGCACCGCGCCGACGCGGTGGTGGTCGCCGTGCCGCCGCTGCTGGCCCAGTCGATCGACTACCGGCCGGGGCTGCCGGCGCCCCGGGCCACCACGGCAACCGGTCGGGGCTGCGCGGTGAAGGTGCAGCTGGTCTACCGGGAGCCGTACTGGCACGCGCACGGGCTGTCGGGCTGGTCGGTGAGCGCCACCGGGCCGCTGCTGTCCACGGTGGACGACTCGCCGCCCGACGCCGGCGCCGGCGTGCTCACCGGCTTCGTGACCGGCGCGGAGGCGTACCGGTTCGCGGCCCTGGACCCGGCGGCCCGCGAGGCCGAGACGCTGCGCCAGGTCGGCGAGCTGTTCCCCGGGCTGCCGCCGCCGGACGCCGTGCACGTCAGCGACTGGGTGAACGAGCCGTACAGCCGGGGCTGCTACGCGGCCGTGTTCGGCCCCGGCGACTGGCTGCGGCTCGGCCCGGGGCTGCGCACCCCGCACGGGCGCGTGCACTGGGCCGGCACGGAGACGAGCACCGAGTTCTTCGGGCTCATGGAGGGCGCCATCCGCTCCGGACACCGGGTGGCCGCAGAGGTCCTGTCCAGCCACGCGACCTTATGGAGAGAGCCATGACCGACAGCCCGATCGCCCCGCTGAGCGTCCGTGAGCGGTTCATGACCGAGCCCGGCCTGGGCGCCGGCAACTTCCTGGACCACGCCGTGCGGGACAACCCGAACCGGGCGGCGCCGCTGATCTACACCCACGGCGTCGACCACCACGGCCAGGTGACGCTGCGCGGGCACAGCCTGCTCGACCTGGCCGCCCTGCGCGACCGGTACGCCCGGTGGTACCGGGCCAACGGGGTCCGCGCCGGCGACCCGGTGGGCATCGTGGTCGCCGAGGGGCTGGAGCCGCTGCTGCACTACCTGGCCCTGACCGCGCTGGGCGCCGTCCCCGCGATGATCAACGACGCGATGCGGCTCGACGTGATGCTGCGCTACCTGGAGCACGTCGGCGTCGTGGGCGTGGTCGCCGACGACACCACGCGGCTCGCGTCGGCGTACCGGGCGGACCCGGCCGGGCGGCCCCGGTTCCTGGCGCTGGCCGCCGAGGTGCAGGCGTTCGACGACGCGGGGGCGGCACTGCCGGAGCAGTACCCGTACCGGCACGGTCCCGACGACGTGTGCGCGCTGATCCACTCGTCGGGCACGACCGGCAGCCCGAAGGCCACCATCCTCGGGCACCGCAGCTTCTGGGACGGCAAGCAGCCGCGGATGACCCGGTTCCCGGCCGAGCCGTACGACCGGCTGATGTCGCTGATGCCGCACACGCACGCCGGCGGGCTGAGCTACTTCCTCACCGCGATCCTGCTCGGCCTGCCCACGGTGGTGATGGGCGACTGGCGCCGCGCGGTGGTGGAGCCGGTCATGGAGGCGTTCCAGCCGACCATGCTGGCCTCGTTCCCGCGGACCTTCGTGGAGCTGGCCACCGGTGAGCTGCCGGTGCGCGGCGCGGCCCGGGTGCACTCGTGGTTCAACACCGGCGACTCCGCGCACTACGGCCACATCCGGCGGCTGGTCGGGCTGGGCGAGCGGCCGGCCGGGCTGGTGGCGGCCTGGCTGCTGCCGAAGGGGCACGCGGCGGGCACGGCGCTGCCGGGCTCGCAGTTCGTCGACGGCCTCGGCTCCTCCGAGATGGGCATGGCCCTGTTCGGCGGGCTCACCACCCCGGAGACGCCCCGCAACGACCGGTGCGTCGGCCGGCCGCAGGAGGCGGTGATCAGGGCGGCGGTGCTCGACGAGGACGGCGCCGAGCTGCCGGACGGCACGGTCGGTCTGCTCGGGGTCATCACGCCCTCACGCACCCCGGGATACTGGAAGAACCCGCGGCTCACCGCGAGCTTCGAGCTCAACGGCTTCTGGCTGACCGGCGACGTGGCCCGCCGGGACGGCGAGGGCAACTACTACCACCTGGACCGTACGGTCGACGTGATCGACACCCTGGCCGGGCCGGTCTACAGCCTGCCCATCGAGGAGGTGCTGATCGCCGACTGCGCCGACCTGGTCCAGGACTGCTCGGTGGTCGGCGTCCCGGCGCCGGACGGCCACGGCCAGCTCCCCATCGCCGTGGTCCGGTTGTCGGCCGGCGCGACCGCCGCCACCGCGGAGCTGGTGCTGGAGAAGGCGAACAAGGAGCTGGCCGCGGCCGGGCTGGCCGCGCTCGCCGCGGTGGTGATCGCCCGGACCGCCGCGGACTTCCCGCTCGGGCCGACCGGGAAGGTGCTCAAGCGGGAGCTGCGCACCCGGCACGCGGGCATGTTCCACGACGACGACCGGTGACCGCCCGGGCCGTCGCGGCGCCCCTCGCGGGCGCCGCGGCGGCGCCCGGTCAGGACAGGAAGCCGCCGTACCGGCCGGCCAGGATGGCGTTCTTCTGGGCCTGGCTGAAGTGGGTGTCTGGGTAGTTGTAGAAGGAGGCGGACATGGGCGTGCCGTCCGTGGAGGTGGAGTCGGGCAGGCCGAACGCGTGGCCGAGCTCGTGCACCATGCCGCCGTACCAGCGGTTCATCGGCCCGTTGACGCCGGCCGCGCCGTCCGCGTCGTGGCCGCTGAGGAGCACCCAGCCGGTGCTGGCGCCGCCGCCGGACTGCCCGGGGTCCTCGGCGCTGATCTCGCCGACGCACAGCCACCGGCTGTCCGGGTTGGCGATGCCGAACCGGCGCATCAGCTCCTGCTGCATGTTGGCGACCACGCACCAGTAGCGGTCGCCGCCGGGCTCGCAGTTGGTGGAGATGTACCACTGCCGGTCGTGTTCGCCGTTGACCACCTCGACGACGGTGTTGTTGAGCGCGAAGGTCCGGCCGAGCTCCTGCTTGTAGTAGCGCTGGGCCTCGCGCACGACGGCGGCGATGCCGTCCGGGTAGCGCTGGTCGTAGGTGACGTCGGTGGGCTTGAGCCAGAACACCCGGACGGTCCTGACGGCGGCCGGCCCGGTGGGCGTCGGCGTCGGGCTGGTCGGCGGGGTCGTCACCGTGGGGGTGGGCGTCGGGGTGGCCGGGGTGCTCGGGGTCGTCGAGCCGGTGCAGGCCACCCCGTTGAGGGTGAACGCGGTCGGCACCGGGTTGGCGCCGGTCCACGAGCCGTTGAAACCGAACGAGGCGCTGCCGCCGGTGGCGAGCGCGGCGTTGTACGAGGCGTTGACGGCACTCACCGCGGCGCCGCTCTGCGTCACCGTGGCGTTCCACGCCTGGGTGACCGTCTGCCCGGCGCCGAACGACCAGCGCAGCGTCCAGCCGGTGAGCGGGTCGCCGAGGTTGGTGACGGCCACGGTGGCGCCGAAGCCGCCCTGCCACTGCGAGCTGACCGTGTACGACACCCGGCAGCCGGCCGCGGCGGCGCCGGCCGCCGTGGCCGTGACGGCCGCCGTGGCGCCCAGCGCGGCCGCCAGGGCGACCGCCGTCAGGCTGCGGGATCTTCGAAGAGACATGGCTTCCTCCCGTGACATCACATCGATCTGTGTCTATCATCATGCCCACCGAAAACGTTTTCGCAAGGGGGAGGACGGACATGGTTGCGCCGCATTCGCGCCGGCCCGGCCGGCTGGCCGTCCTGGCCGGCCTCGCCGCCGCGCTGACCGCCGCCGGCGGGCTCACCACCGGGCCGGCCCGGGCCACGGGCGCCGGATGCCGGGTGGACTACACGGTCTCGGCGCAGTGGCCGGGCGGCTTCGGCGCCGGCGTGGCGGTCACCAACCTCGGCGACCCGGTGACCGGCTGGACGCTCACCTGGAGCTTCACCGCCGGGCAGGCCGTCACCCAGGCGTGGAACGCCACGGTCACCCAGAACGGCGGTCAGGTCCGCGCGGTCAACGCGGCGCACAACGCCACCCTGGCCACCGGCGGCAGCGCCTCGTTCGGGTTCAACGGCTCGTGGACCGGCGCCAACCCGGCGCCGGCCGGCTTCGCCCTCAACGGGGTGGCCTGCACCGGCTCGACGACCCCGACCACCCCGCCGACCCCGACCACGCCGCCGACCACCCCGCCGACGAGCCCGCCGCCGGCGCCGCACACCTTCACCAACCCGCTCAAGGCCCAGGGCCCGGACCCGTGGCTGCGCTACCACGACGGCTTCTACTACCTGGCCACGACGACCTGGAACAACAAGATCACGATGCGCCGCTCGGCCACGCTCGGCGGGCTGGCCTCGGCGGCCGACCAGGTCCTGTTCACCCTCACCCGGCCGAACGGCGCGGGCACCATGTGGGCGCCGGAGTTCCATCTGCTCGACGGGCCGAACGGCCGGCGCTGGTACTTCTACTACACGGCCGGGCAGGAGCCGTACGACCTGGGCACCCAGCGCATCCACGTGCTGGAGTCGGCCGGCGCCGACCCGATGGGCCCGTACACGTTCAAGGCCGACCTGCTCGATCCCACCCAGAACAACACCTGGGAGCTGGACCCGAGCATCCTGCAGCTGAACGGCCGGCTGTACCTGCTGGGCACCTTCTTCAACGGCTCGCAGCCGACCTTCATCCGCGAGCTGGCCAACCCGTGGACCGCGGCCGGCACCCGGCACGTCCTGTCCACTCCCACCTACAGCTGGGAGACCGTCGGCGGCGCGGTCAACGAGGGCGCCGAGGTGTTGCAGCGCAACGGCCGGACCTTCATCGTCTTCTCCGCCTCGCACTGCTCCACGGCCGAGTACAAGATGGGCCTGCTGACCTACGCCGGCGGCGACCCGCTGAGCTCCTCGTCGTGGGTCAAGTCACCGAACCCGGTCTTCCAGCGCAACAACGCCGCCGGCGTGTACGGCCCGGGCCACGGCGGGTTCTTCACGTCGCCGGACGGCACCGAGGACTGGATGGTGTACCACGCCACCACCAACCCCGGCGGCAACTGCGACCTGAACCGGTCCACCCGGGCCCAGCGGTTCACCTGGAAGGCCGACGGCACCCCCGACTTCGGCACCCCCGTCGGGCTCGGCGTCACCCTCGCCGCGCCGTCCGGGGAATGACCCGGAGCGGCGCCCCGGGGCGCGCACCACGGTCAGCCCACCGGGGCCGTGGAGTCCCGGGTCACCAGCCGGCAGGCGATGGACTCCACACCGGAGCCCAGCGTCCCGTCGATGGCGGCGAAGAGCCGCTGGGCCGCCAGCCGGCCCAGCAGCTCGAGGTTCATGTCGATGGTGGTCAGCGGCGGCCGCGCGTTGGCCGCGAGGATCGCCCAGTTGTCGAAGCCCATGACGGCGACCTGGGACGGCACGTCGATGCCCTCCTGGTGCAGGACGTCGAGCACGCCCCGGGCGATCTCGTCGGAACCGGCGAAGATGGCGTCGACGTCCGGGCTCCGGCGCAGCAGCATGCGGGTCGCGCCGCGGCCCCAGGCCTCGGACCACATGCCGAACCAGACCTGGCCGCCCGCCAGCTCCAGGCCCTCCTCGGCGAGGCGGTCGAGGGTGCCCTTGGCCCGGTCCTGAGCCGCCCCGTAGGCCGGATCGCCGGTGATGTGGGCGATCCGGCGGCGCCCGCAGTCGAGGAGGTGGCCGGTGGCCATCCGCCCGGCCCCGACGTTGTCCGTGACCAGGGAGAGGTCGGCGGGGTCGTCGGAGGGCGCGTAGGCGTACACGACGGGGACCGGCAGGTCGCGGCCCAGGGACGGCCGGGTGTCGGGCCGGGCGCCGACCACGATGAGGCCGTCCACCCGCCGCGACAGCAGGGCGCGCAGGTGGTGGCGTTCCCTGATGGCGTCGCCGCGGGCGTCGCAGAGGAAGACCGAGGTCTGGCCGGAGCCGAACGCGTCCTCGGCCCCCATGAGGATCGGGATCGAGAACCGGCCCTCCAGGTCGGAGGTGAGCAGGCCGACCGTGCCGGTGCGCTGCCCGATCAGGCCCTGGGCCAGCGCGTTCGGGAAGAACGACAGCTGCTCGGCCGCCGCCAGCACCCGCGTGCGGGTCTCGGCGCGGACCTGCGGCTGGCCGTTCAGCGCCTTGGACGCGGTCGCGACCGAGACACCGGCCAGCTTGGCCACGTCGCGCAACGTGACGATGCGGCCGGCGTTCCCCGCGCTCCCGGATGCCTTCACCGTGCTTCCTCCACTGTGGTTCTTCCGTTCCGCGAGTGAGTGCCGCCTGACCCTTGACACTACCCACGCCGCCGACTTACGGTCCTGAAAACGTTTTCGGTCTCGGGACGGTCATCGCCCGCGCGCTGCCCGAACCTCGACACACGCCATTGAGCTGCCCAAACTTCGGCGCATGACGTCAGCGAGCCTAGCGCATGCGTCGCTCAAACCAAGACCACCGAAACGTCACAGCGGACACTCGGGGCGGTGGCCGGGGAGGATCACGTTGAGGAAGAGCATGCGAAGCCTCCGCCGGGCGGTCACCGCGGCGGCGGCCGCCGGGCTTCTGGTCGCGGCGCTGACGGCCTGCGGGTCCGACGACGGCGGGACGCCGGCCGGCCTGCCGGCGGACGCGGCGGGCGGCGTGGACGACGGCGCGGCGCTGACCCTGTGGACCCGGGCGCCGCTCGAGCTGCAGGCCAAGGCCCTGGTCACCGCGTACAACGCGAGTCACCGGAACCAGGTCAAGCTGACGATCGTGCCCAACGACGACTACGTCGCCAAGGTGGGCGCCGCCGCGGGCAGCGGCAACCTTCCCGACCTGTTCGCCGCCGACATCGTCTACGTGCCGAACTGGACCAAGGCCGGCCTGTTCGCCGACCTCTCCGCCAACATCGCCGCGCTGCCGCATTCCGACAAGATCAATGCGGGTCACCTCGCGGCCGGCACGTATCAGGGCAGGAAGTTCGTCCTGCCGTTCGTCCTCGATCTCTCGGTGATGTTCTACAACAAGACCCTCTACCGCGAGGCCGGCCTCGACCCGGAGCGCGGGCCCACGACGCTGCGGGAATTCGAGCAGCAGGCCCTGGCCGTCCAGAAGCTCGGCAAGCCCGGCGTCTACGGCACCTACTTCGGCGGCAACTGCGGCGGCTGCAACGTCTTCACCTGGTTCCCGATGATCTGGGCCAGCGGCGCGGACGTGCTCGCCGACGAGGGCCGCAAGTCCCTGCTCGACGGCCCCGCCGCCCAGCAGGTGTACGCCACGTGGCGCAACCTGCAGAAGGCCGGTGCGATCGCGCCCGGCGCGAAGGACGAGACCGGCGCCACCTGGGTCGCCGCGTTCCAGCAGGGCAAGATCGGCGTGATGCCGTACCCGGCCACGTTGCTGCCCACCGCGGCCAGGACCGTCGACGTCGGTGTGACGCCCATCCCGGGGGTGGACGGCGGGATGTCGACCTTCGTCGGGGGCGACGGCATCGGCATCTCCAAGGACTCCACCAAGGCGCGGCAGGCGTGGCACTTCCTGTCCTGGCTGATGTCGGAGCAGGCCCAGGTCGATGTGCTGGCGGCCAACAACAGCACGGTGGCGCGCAGCGACCTCGCCGACAACCGCTACGCCGCCAAGGACCCCCGGGTGGCGACCATCAACAAGGTCACCGGGGCGGCGCAGAGCCGGACGCCCGTGGCGGTCAACTTCCAGCAGGCGTTCAACGCCCCGGGCAGCCCGTGGGTGACGCTGCTGCGCAACCAGGTCTACGGCGACCCCGCCAAGCTGGCGAGCGACAACGAGGCCGTCACGCGCACGCTCGGCCAGTAGCGGACCCGCCTCGACCAGCCGTGGAGGAATGCCACCGTGGTATCCACACCCGCGCTCACCGAGCCGCCCGCGCGGACCGCCGATGCGGCGCCCCCGCCCGGGCGGTCCCGGCGGCACTCGCCCGCGCTCGCCGGCTGGGCCTACGCCGCGCCGACGGCCCTGTTCGTCGCGCTCTTCTTCGTGCTGCCCATCCTGCTCGTGGCCCGGATGTCCGCCTCCGACTGGGGACTGTTCGCCGGTGACCGGGGCTGGAACGCCCCGGACAACTTCACCCGGGCGGTCGACGACCGGCTGTTCTGGCCCGCGGTGTGGTTCACCCTGCGATACACCGCCGTCACGACCGTCCTCCTGCTCGCCCTGGGGCTCGGCCTCGCCCTGCTCGTGCAGGAGTCGAGCCGGTGGACGGGCTTGCTGCGCACGTCCTTCCTGGTGCCCTCGGCGCTCGGGCTGGCCTCCGCCTCGCTGCTGTTCTACGCCCTCTACTCCCCGCAGAGCAGTCCCCTCAACGCCCCGCTGCGCGCGGCCGGGGTGACCGACACCGCGGTGTCCTTCCTCGGCACGCCGGGCTCCGCGCTGTGGTCCACCGTCGCGCTGATCGTCTGGCGCTTCGCCGGCTTCTACATGTTGCTGCTGCTGGTCGGGCTGCAGGGCATCTCCGGCGACGTGTACGAGGCGGCGCGGCTGGACGGCGCCGGCCGGCTGCAGACGTTCCGCCACATCACGCTGCCGCTGCTGCGGTCCTCGCTCGCCCTGTGCACGATCCTGTGCGTCACCGGGTCCCTGCTGGCCTTCGACCAGTTCTACATCTTGACCAAGGGCGGCCCCGACAACAGCACGGTGACCATCGTCCAGCTCGTCTACACCATGGCCTTCCAGGGTCAGAACGATCTCGGCCGGGCCGCCGCCCTGTCGATCCTCGTGCTGGCGGCGCTGCTGGTCATCAACGCGTTGCAGTTCCGCGGGCTCCGCGGCAAGGAGGACTGACCGTGTCCAGGCTTGCGCTGCGCACCCCGCAGCACGTCCTCGCCGGCGGGCTCGCCGTCATCTTCCTGCTGCCGCTCGTCTGGGCCGCGTTCGCCTCGGTCAGCCCGCAGGCCGGCACCGCCCAGACGTCCGGCTGGGGCCTGGGCAACTACGAGACGCTGGCGCGGTACCAGGCCGGGGTGGGGCGGTACCTGCTCAACTCCGTCGCCGTGTCCGGCATGACGGTGGTGTTCACCCTCACCGTCGCGCTGCTCGGCGGGTACGCCTTCGCGATGTTCGCCTTCCCCGGCCGCAACGCCCTCTTCCTGCTGACCCTGGCCATCCTGATGGTCCCCTACGCGACGCTGCTCATCCCGCTCTACGTCCTGCTCAACGACCTGGGCCTGCAGAACTCGCTGGTCGGGCTGGCGCTCGTGCTGACCATGTTCCAGCTGCCGTTCGCGGTCTTCATGATGCGGATCTCCTTCGAGGCGGTGCCCCGCGAGCTGCGGGAGTCCGCGCTGGTCGACGGCTGCGGGAACTTCCGGGCCCTGCGGCACGTCCTGCTGCCGGCGGTCCGGCCCGGGCTGGTCACCGTGGGGCTGTTCGCCTTCCTCGCCGCCTGGAACGACTTCATCACGCCGCTGGTGCTGATCAGCGACTCCGACCGGTTCCCCCTGCCGCTGGCCGTGGCCAACATGCGCCAGCAGGTCATGGGCATCGTCGACTACGGCGCCACCGAGGCCGGCGTGGTCGTGCTGGCGCTGCCCTGCATCGTGCTCTTCCTCGTTCTGCAGCGGCACTACGTCCGCGGCTTCATGTCCGGCGCACTCAAAGGCTGATCCTCACGTGACCCTTCACGAAGCAGTCCCCGGCACCCTCGACGAGGCCGCCCCGAGCGGCGACTGGACCTCGCGCGGCGGCACTCCCGCCGCGCCCGGCAGCGGCCGGCTGCGCCCCCTCGGCCTGCGCGAGGTCACCCTGCGCGCCGGCTTCTGGGGACGCCGTCAGGAGATCAACCGCTCGGCGTCGCTGGCCCACATCGAGCACTGGCTCGAACGCGAGGGCTGGCTCGGCAACTTCGACGCCGCGGTGGCGGGCCGCCTGCCCGGCGCCCGGCGGGGCCGGGAGTTCGCCGACACCGAGGTCTACAAGCTCCTCGAGGCCATGGCCTGGGAGCACGGCCGCACCGGCGACGCCGGTCTCGACGCCCGCTTCCGCGCCATCGTCGCCCGCGTGGCCGCCGCGCAGGAACCCGACGGCTACCTGAACACCAACTTCGGCCGGCCCGGGCAGGCCGCCCGCTACAGCGATCTCGAGTGGGGCCACGAGCTCTACTCCTTCGGCCACCTGATCCAGGCCGGGGTGGCCCGGGCGCGCGCCTTCGGCCCCGACCCGCTGGTCGAGGTGGCGGTCCGCGCGGCCGACCACGTCTGCGAGGTGTTCGGCCCCGGCGGCCTCGCCGCGGTGTGCGGGCATCCCGAGATCGAGCCCGCCCTGGTCGAGCTGTACCGGGTCACCGGTGAACCCCGCTACCTGCGGCAGGCGCAGTTGTTCGTCGAGCGGCGGGGCCACGGCGTGCTGGCCGACATCGAGTTCGGGCGCTCGTACTTCCAGGACGACATCCCGGTCCGCGACGCCGACGTCCTCCGGGGGCACGCGGTGCGGGCCACGTACCTGGCCGCCGGCGCGGTGGACGTGGCGGTCGAGACCGGGGACGCCGAGCTGCTCGCCGCGGTGTCCCGGCAGTGGCAGGCCACGGTGGCGCGGCGTACCTACCTGACCGGCGGGATGGGCGCGCGGCACCAGGACGAGGCCTTCGGCGAGGACTTCGCCCTGCCGCCCGACCGGGCGTACTCCGAGACCTGCGCCGCGGTCGGATCGATCATGCTGAGCTGGCGGCTGCTGCTCGCGCACGGCGACGCCCGCTACGCCGACCTGATCGAGCGCACCCTGTTCAACGTGATCGCCACCGCGCCGTCCCGCGACGGCACCCGGTTCTTCTACACCAACACCCTCCACCAGCGGGAGCTCGGCGCCGAGCCGCCGGAGGACGCGGCCGTCCCGCGCGCCGCGTCCACCCTGCGGGCGCCCTGGTTCAAGGTGTCCTGCTGCCCCACCAACCTGGCCCGGACCTTCGCCAGCCTCGCCGCCTACCTGGCCACCGCCGACGACGGCGGCATCCAGCTCCACCAGTACGCGGCGGCCACGCTGAACGTGAGCCTGCCGGGTGACCGGCCCGTGGAGCTGGAGGTCGACACCGACTATCCGGCGACCGGCCGGGTCACCGTCCGGGTGCTGCGCAGTCCCGACGATCCGTGGACGCTCACCCTGCGCGTGCCGCCGTGGGCCGCCGGCGCGACCGTGACGGCCGGCGGGCACCGGCGCGCCGCCGCACCGGGTTGGGTCCGGGTGGAGCGCCGTTTCCGGGCGGGCGAGACCGTCGTCCTGGATTTGCCGGTCGGCCCGCGGCTGACCGAACCCGATCCCCGGATCGACGCCGTCCGCGGCTGCGTCGCCGTCGAGCGGGGGCCTGTCGTGCTCTGCGCCGAATCGGTGGACCTGCCGCCCGGCGCCCGGCTCGACGCCCTGCGACTGGAGCGGGACGGCGGGCTGGTGGCCGGGCTGGTGGACGACGCCGGGCAGGTCGTCGTCACCTGCCGGGTCGGCGGCGAGCCGGAGGACGGCTGGCCGTACCGGACCGTGGCCCCCGGCGGGGCCGCGGAGGCGCTCGCGCCCACGGTCGACGTGCCGCTGCGGCCGTACCACGACTGGGCCGCCCGCGGCCCCTCCACCATGCGGATCTGGCTGCCGACCGCCTGAGCCGGCCGCCCGGGCCGCTCCTTTCATTGACAAACGTGGATGCGGTGATAGATTACCGAAAAGGTTTTCGTTAGTTTCCGCCGCAACTCCATCCCCCGCGCGTCACCCCGATCGCGCCGGTGCCCGCCGACGGCCCCACCACCGTCCCCGCGCACCCGCCGGGTGTCTCCAGACGGCCGGCACAGGCCGTTCGCGGACGGGCCGCAACGGCCGGCGAAGCCACCGCCACCCGGCCGCGGCCGCCCCGGGTCGTGCCCGATCGGCGACGACCCGGGCCGGCCCGGCCACGGCGGCCGGCCGGCCCCGCCCCCTCAGCCGGCCGGCCGCCGCCCGGCGTGCCCGGGTGACGGCCGCGTGGCCCGAAAGGACAGCCCATGAGCTCGGACCAGCTCCATCCGCACGATCCCCCACCCGGCGGGCCCTCGGCCCGGACCGCCCCCCAGCGCGGCGGAACGCAGCGCCGCAGACTGCTCCGGCCCGCCGCCGCGGCCGCCGCACTGCTGCTCGGGGCCGGCTTCCTCGTCGCCTCCGCGGGCGCCGCGGACGCGGCCGCCGGCTGCCGCGTCAGCTACACGGTGAACGAATGGAGCGGCGGATTCACCGGCGCCGTTTCCGTGACCAACCTGGGCGCGGCCGTCGACACGTGGGCGGTGGACTGGGACTACGCCGGCAACCAACAGCTCAGCCAGAGCTGGAACAGCACGTACACGCAGTCCGGCCGGCACGTCACGCTGCGCAACGCGAGCTGGAACGGCGCGCTGGCCACCAACGCCGGCGTCACCGCCGGCTTCAACGCCACCTACTCCGGCAGCAACCCCACGCCCACCGCGTTCAGCCTCAACGGCGTGGCCTGCACCGGCGCCACCGTGCCGAGCACGCCCCCGGCGACCACCCCGACCGCCACACCACCCCCGACGACGCCGGCGCCCACCCCCACCACCGGGGACCCGTGGAACCCGCCGGCCCGGTACGTCGGCCCGCTGGCGGCGAACTGGAAGCACCAGGAGGACACCTACAGCGACCTGTACGGCTTCCGCAACTACCTCTTCGACCAGGTGATGGCGGCCCGGGGCAGCATCAACTACTGCGTCCGGTGGGAGTCGACCGCCACCGTCTCCACCACCCTGCGCGACCAGATCCAGGCCACGCTGCAGCGTCAGTTCCAGAAATGGGTGGACCAGCTCAACGAGGGCGGCCAGGGCTGGAACGGGTGGCCCTACCGCACCGTTCCGGTCAAGGTCGTCGGCTGGGCCGTACGGGACCGCAACCAGCTGCAGTGGTCCGACAACGCGGTGGACGTCTACGTCAACGACATCCGCGAGGGCGCGCCCCAGTGCGGCGAGCCGTGCGGCCGGTTCTTCCACCAGGACGGCAACTACTCCGGCTGCCCGGGCGGCGCCGCGCACCACTACGACCTGTCCCTCTGGCTCACCCAGGGCATGGGCATGGGCGGCGCGGGCGGCGACTGGGGTCAGCGCATCGACAAGGACTACTACGTCAACGCACTGGCCCAGGAGGACATCCACATCCTGCTGCACGAGATGGGGCACAGCTGGGGGCTGAACGACTTCTACGACTACGACCCGCTGCCGGGCGAGGGCTTCGTGATGAAGGCCGGCTCCGCGACCCGGATCACCGAGTTCGACAAGTGGATGCTGCGGGACTTCTGGCGGCACCTCAAGAACCGCTACGGCCGGTAGGAGGGCAGCCAGATGAGCAACTGGAATCGTCCGGGCGCGACGTGGCGGAAAGCGGTGAGCGCGCTGTCGGTCACGGTGGTGACCGGCGCGCTCGCGGTGGCCGCCGCCGGTCCCGCGCTGGCCGCGCAGACCATCGGGTACCCCACGTTCACCGGCCCGGCCGTGCCGGCGCCGCCGGTGGGCTACACCCCCGCCGGCATGATGCAGGCGATCTACGACGCCGAGAAGTCCGGCACCGACTTCTGGGTCGACCGGCTCCTGACCCGCTCCGGCGGCAGCGACCCCTCTGACGCCGACGGCGGGATCCTGATGACCCGCGGCCGGGCGCTGTTCATGAAGCAGCACAACCCGGCGGTCATCGGCTTCGGCGGCCGGGTGGCCTACTGGGAGAGCATCAGCGACGCCAATGCCTACGCGATCGCGCTGAGCCCGGGCACCTTCACCGAGCAGGCCGGCCAGCGGCGGCAGGCGCCGAGCTACTGGAGGAGCGTCTACACCAGCGGTTCCGTGCAGGCCACGGTGACCAAGTTCATCACCGACAACAACGTGGCGGTCACCAACCTCGCGCTCACGAACAACGGCTCCGGCCCGGCCACGCTCACGCTGCGCGCCACCTCGCCGTACGCGACCGGCGGCAGCGGCGCCGAGCTGACCGGCACGACCGGCGTGAAGAACGGCCTCACCACGCTCACCACCCGGCTGGCCGGCGACGGGTTCACCGCCTCCGGCGGCGCCCTGACCCGATCGGTCACCCTCGGCGCCGGACAGAGCGTGCAGACCAAGGTGGTCATGGGCTTCCTGGCCGACGAGATCCCGGCCTCCGCCACCGACTACACCGCCTACCGCGACGCCACACCCGACGCCGCGTTCGCGACGCACGTGCGCGCCTACAACAAGTGGTGGGCCGACAACGTGCCCTACATCGACGTGCCGGAGCCGGCGATCAAGAAGCAGATCTTCTACCGCTGGTGGCTGATGCGCTTCAACAGCCTGGACGCTAACATCCCCGGCCAGACCTTCCAGTTCCCGACCTCCGTCGAGGGCGCCCTGGGCTACAACAACGCGATCGCGCTGACCCAGCCCATGCACATCGACGACCTGAAGTACCTGCGCGATCCGATGTACTCCTACGGCGACTGGCTGTCGGTGGGCCAGGTGTCGCGGGGCGGCCGCTTCGTCGACAACCCCGGCGACCCGGAGAACTGGTCGAACAGCTACACCCAGTACATCGCCGAGGCGGCCTGGCGCAGCTACCAGCTGCACGGCGGCCAGCCCGGCATCGCCGGCACCCTCGCCCACTACGCCGAGGGCGACGCCAAGGGCCAGCTCGCCACCTACGACCACGACGGCAACGGCATCATCGAGTACGACTGGGGCGCGCTGACCGGCAACGACGCGGACGCGGTGTCCTTCGACTGGCGCAGCGGCAACCTGGACCGGGCCGAGGGCGCGTACCAGTACAGCGGGGCGATGGCCGCGGCGCAGGCGTACGACGCGGCGGGCAACCCCGCCAAGGCGGCCGAGATGCGGGCCCTCGCCGACCGGATCAGGAACGCGATCGTCAGCGTGCTCTGGAGCCCCGGCGACAGTCTGCTGAAGCACCGGCACGTGGCGACCAACGCGCTCGACCCGTGGAAGGAGATCAACAACTACTACCCGTACGCGGTCGGCCTGATGCCCGCCACCGACCAGTACAAGCAGGCCCTGCGGCTGTTCGCCGACCCGGCGGAATACCCGGTCTTCCCGTTCTACACGGCCAACCAGAAGGACAAGGCGGCCGCCGCAGCCGCCGGCCACCCGGGCAGCAACAACTTCTCCACCATCAACTCCACCGTGCAGTTCCGGCTGTTCTCCTCGGTGCTGCGCAACTACCCCAACCAGTGGATCGGCGCCGAGGACTACAAGAAGCTGCTGTACTGGAACGCCTGGGCCCAGTACGTCGACGGCAACACCGCCTGGCCGGACGCCAACGAGTTCTGGGCCAACTGGAACCCGGCCACCAAGCACATCGACTACCGGTCCTGGATCCACCACAACATCCTGGGCAGCAGCAACTGGACCGTCATCGAGGACGTCGCCGGGCTGCGGCCGCGCAACGACGCCAAGGTGGAGTTGTCGCCGATCGGCATCGGCTGGCCCAACTTCACGGTGAACAACGTCCGGTACCGCAACAGCGACCTCACGATCGTCTGGGACGACCCGAGCGACGGCGTCGTGAAGTACCCCGGCGTGCCCGAGGGGTACTCGATCTACGTCAACGGCAGCCGGGCGGTCACCGTCGACAAGCTCGTCCCGCTGGTCTACGACCCGGCCAGCGGCGCCGTCACCTTCACCGGGGCCACCGCGACGGTCGGCTTCCACGTGGCCGTGCCGGGGATGCAGGCGCCGTCCCAGGTGGCCCACGGCGACGCCGGCACGGTGGACCTGCTGGCCAAGGCGGGCGTCGACCTGACCCCGGGCTCCGTCAACCTGGCGCGGGGCGCGACCGGGTCCGCCTCGTTCACCGCGAGCGGCACGAGCACGGCCGCGGCCGTCGACGGGTACCCGACCAACGAGCCGTTCTGGGGCGCCGCGGGCTCGCCGAACAGCCAGGACTGGTACGAGCTCAACCTCGGCGCGGCGAGGACCGTCGACGAGGTGCGGCTGTACTTCAAGGACAGCAGGCCGGCCAGCGGCACCTACCGGGCCCCGTCCTCGTACCAGATCCAGTACTACACCGGCAGCGCCTGGGCCAACGTGGCCGGCCAGGTCGCCACGCCCGCCACCCCGCGGGGCAACTACAACCGGGCGCGGTTCACGGCGGTGAGCACGCAGCGGCTCCGGGTGCTGATGACCCATGCGAGCGGGGCGAAGACCGGCCTGACCGAGGTGCAGGCGTACGGCCGCGGCGGCACCCCGCCACCGGCCGGCGTCACGGTGGAGGCCGAGGCGAGCGGCAACACCCTGGCCGGGCAGGCCGCCGTCCGCTCGTCGGCGGCCGCCTCCGGGGGCGCCGTGGTCGGCTACGTCGGCAACGGCGCCGGCAATTACCTGCAGCTCAACAACGTCTCGGTGGCCACGGCCGGCGACCACCGGATCACTCTGTACTACGCCTCGGGCGACGCCCGCTCGGTCCAGGTCGGCGTCAACGGCGCGGCCCCGGTCACGGCGGCCACCCCGGGCACCGGCGGCTTCGACACGATCGGCTCGGTGACCCTCACGGCCGCGCTGGCCGCCGGCGCCAACACCATCCGCCTCGGCAACACCACCGGCTGGGCCCCGGACCTGGACCGGATAGTGGTGGACTGAGCGCGGGGAGCGGATCCGCCGGGGCTGCCGTCAGCCCCGGCGGCCCGCTCACGGCGGATGCCCGCGCCCCGCACTGCGTCAGCCGGCGACCGTGACGGTGATCTCCGGCTGCTGCGCCAGCGTGTTGTGCACGGTGCAGTGGCCGGCGACGGCGGTGAGCGCGGCCATCCGCTCCGCGGGTCCATGTCAGCGGCGAGCAGATCCGCGCAGCGGCGGTGATCGCCGCCCGATACCCCCTACCGTATGCCGGGGGATGCCGGTCAGGCCAGCGAGAGGAAGAGCTTCTCCAGCCGCGCCACGTCGAGGGTCGGCTCCTCGCCGTTCTCCTCGGCGGTCAGGCACTGCCGCAGCCCGCTGGCAATGATCTTGAAGCCGGCCCGGTCCAGCGCGCGGGACACGGCGGCGAGCTGGGTCACCACGTCCGCGCAGTCGCGGCCGTCCTCCAGCATCGCGATGACCCCGCGGATCTGGCCCTCCGCGCGCCGCAGCCGCTTGACGACGTCACCGAGGGCGTCCTGGTCGATCTGCATGCCGTGCCTCCTCCACCCGTTACCTGACGGCGCAACAATACCCCACCGGGTACCCCTGGCCGGCCGCGACTTTCCCCTGGTCTCAGCGCGCCGCGGCGGTGCCCCGGGAGGCGAGCTCGGCCCGGACCGCGTCCATGTCGAGCGCGCGCACCCCGGCGATGACCTCCTCGAGCGCCGCCGGCGGTAGCGCCCCGGCCTGGGCGAACACCAGCACGCCGTCGCGGAAGGCCGCCAGGGTGGGGATCGACGAGATGCCGAGGGCGCCGGCGAGCCGCTGTTCGGCCTCGGTGTCCACCTTCGCGAAGACGATGTCGGGGTGGTGCTCGCCGGCCCGCTCGTAGACGGGGGCGAAGCGCCGGCAGGGCCCGCACCAGGCGGCCCAGAAGTCGATCAGCACGATGCCGGGCCCGCTCACCGATGCGGTGAAGGCCCCTTCGGTCAATGCCACGGTGGCCATGTCTCGTCTCCCTCCATCCGTGCCGCAGTCCTGTCGGCACTGGTCCCAACATACCCCTGGGGGTATATATTCCGGGTTGACAGGACCACCGATCCGGGGGCTATCGTCGATGACAAATACCCCCGGGGGTATAACCCAACCCGTCAAGGAGTCCCGGCATGCCGTCCATCCTGCCCATCGACACGCCCTCGCTCGGCGACCGCAGCTACCTCGTCCACGACGGCCGGGTCGCGTTCGTCGTCGACCCGCAGCGCGACATCGACCGCGTCCTCGGCCTGGCCGCCGCCCACGACGTACGGATCACCCACGTCTTCGAGACCCACCTCCACAACGACTACGTCACCGGCGGGTACGCCCTGGCCCGGCGCACCGGCGCCGCGTACCACGTCAACGCGGCCGATCCCGTCGCCTTCGACCGCGTCCCGGTGTCCGACGGCGACGTCATCGCCGTCGGCGACACCATGACCGTGCGGGTCATCGCCACCCCCGGCCACACGCACACCCACCTGTCGTACGCCCTGGCCGACACCGGCGAGCCGGTCGCGGTCTTCTCCGGTGGGTCGCTGCTCTACGGCTCCGTGGGCCGACCCGACCTGCTCGGCCCGGCGCACACCCACGACCTCGTGCACCACCAGTACGCCTCCGCGCACAAGCTGGCCGCCACGCTGCCCGGCGAGGCCGGCGTCTACCCCACGCACGGCTTCGGCAGCTTCTGCTCCGCCACTCAGAGCGAGGCCCGGGCGTCGACGATCGCCCGGGAGAAGCTGGTCAACCCCGCGCTGACCCGCGACGAGCGGACGTTCGTCGACGAGCTGCTGGCCGGCCTCGACGCCTGGCCGGCCTACTACGCGCACATGGCGCCCGCGAACGCCGCGGGCCCCGGCGAACCGGACCTCTCCACGCCGGAACACGCCGACGCCGAGCAGATCCGCAAGCGGCTGGCCGACGGCGAGTGGGTCGTCGACCTGCGCCACCGGGTCGCCTTCGCGGCCGGACACGTCGCCGGCACCCTCAACTTCGGCCTGGACGGCAGCTTCGCCACCTACGTCGGCTGGCTCATCCCGTGGGGCACCCCGCTCACCCTGCTCGCCGACAGCCCCGACGAGCTCGCCCTGGCCCAGCGCGAACTCGTCCGGATCGGCATCGACCGGCCCGCCGCGCAGGCCACCGGCACGCCGGCCGACTGGGCGGGCGGCCACGGGCTCGAGTCCTACCCCCGGGCCACGTTCGCCGACCTCGCCCAGGTCCGCCACCACCGCAGCGTCGTCGTGCTCGACACCCGCCGCGCCCTCGAGGCCGCCGCGGCACGCATCCAGGACGCGACGCACATCCCGCTGCACGACCTGGCGCGCCGGCTGGACGAGGTGCCCGACGGCGAGGTCTGGGTGCACTGCGCCGCCGGCTACCGCGCCTCGATCGCCGCCTCCCTGCTCGCCCGGGCCGGACGTCACGTCGTCGCCGTCGACGACGACTTCGACCACGCCCGCGACGCCGGACTGCCCGTCGTCACCGGCCGCTGAGCCACCCCGCTCGCGGCGCCCACCCATCCGAAGAGGAGACATGACCGCTGACCTTCCCGGCGGACCCGCCACGATCGACATCGCGGAGCTGCGTGAGCAGCTCACCGCGGGCTCGGGTCCCCGCATCATCGACGTCCGCACCCCGGCCGAATTCGAGACCGCCCACATCCCCGGCGCCTACAACGTCCCGCTCGACCTGCTCCGGGAACACCGCGCCGAGCTGCGCCGGCACCTTGACGAGCAGGTCGTGCTGGTCTGCCGCTCCGGCGCCCGCGCCACCCGGGCCGGGCAGACCCTCGCCGACGCCGGCCTGCCCCACGTCAGGGTCCTCACCGGCGGCATCCTCGCCTGGCAGGCCGCCGCCGAGCCGGTCAATTCCGGCCGCCCGCGCTGGGACCTCGAACGCCAGGTCCGCCTGGTGGCCGGCACGATCGTGCTGGCCAGCATCCTGGCGTCGATCGCCGTGCCCGCGCTCAAGTGGGTCGCGGCCCTGCTCGGGGCCGGGCTGGCGGTCGCCGCGCTCACCGACACCTGCGCGATGGGCATGCTGCTCGGCAAGCTTCCGTACAACCGCGGCAGCCGCTGCGACCTGGACACCATCGTCGGGCAGCTGCGCGACGCCGAGTCGACCCGGCACCGGCCATGATCATGCTGGCGCTCACCGTCGTCCTGGCGGCGGTCATCGGCCTGAGTCTCGGTCTGCTGGGCGGCGGCGGCTCGATCCTCGCCGTACCCCTGCTCGTCTACGTGGCCGGGCTGCCCGCCAAGGAGGCCATCGCCACCTCGCTGCTCGTCGTCGGCGTCACCAGCGCCGTCGCCGTCGTCCCGCACGCCCGGTCGCACCGGGTGCGCTGGCGTACCGGCCTGATCTTCGGCGCCGCGGGCATGACGGGCGCCTACGCCGGCGGACGGGTCGCCACGTACATCCCGGCGGTGGTCCTGCTGACCGCCTTCGCGGTCATGATGGTCGCCACCGCCACCGCGATGATCCGCGGCCGTCGCCCCCGCCCCGACCGGGTCGTGCCGCACGAGCTGCCGGTCGGGACGGTCATCGCCGAGGGTGTCGCCGTCGGGCTGTTCACCGGCCTCGTCGGCGCCGGCGGCGGGTTCCTGGTCGTGCCCGCGCTGGCCCTGCTGGGCGGCCTGTCGATGCCGATCGCGGTCGGCACCTCCCTGGTCGTCATCGCCATGAAGTCCTTCGCCGGATTCGCCGGTTACCTGTCGAGCGTGCCGATCAACTGGGCGCTCGCCGCGGCCGTCACCACGGCCGCCGTCCTCGGCAGCCTCGCCGGCAGCAGGCTGGCCGGGCGCATCCGGGCGGACCTGCTCCGCCGGGCCTTCGGCTGGTTCGTGCTGGCCATGGGCGTGTTCGTGCTGGCCCAGCAACTCCCCCAGCCGGTCCGCACGAGTCCCTGGCTCTGGAGCGCCCTCGCCGTGCTCGCGGCCGGGACCGCGACGACAGCAGTCCTGTGGCGGCGGCATCGGGCTCCCCACGGCGAGGCGCCCCTTCCCGCGCCGGCCCAGCACCACGGTGTGCTCCCGCCGGCCGGATCGATCAGATGAACAGCAGCTGGGCGCCGTCGGTCTTCTCGATGAAGTCAGCGGCGTTGATGATGTCCTCGACGCCGTCGTACAGGTCGTCCTTGGTCACGTGCATCATGTCCGCGGACATCCGGCACGCCCACAGGTGACCGCCGGAGGCGACGATCTGCTCCAGGAATTCCGGCACCTCGGGCACCCCGACGTCGGCGATCTGCTTCCTCATCTGGTGGGTGGCCAGCGCGGTCATCCCGGGCAGGCCGCCGACGCCCTGCGGCAGGTGGGTGGCGGTGTTGCCCAGCGGGGTGAACTTGAGGTTCGCCATCCGCGACTTCGTGATCATGTCGAAGCCCCAGAAGGTGAAGAACAGGTGGGTCTCGACGCCCTCGCCGAGGGCCGCGTTGGCCAGCACGAGACCGGGGTAGGCCATGTCGAGGGTGCCCTTGGAGCAGATGATGGCGAGCTTGCGGCCGGTGGTCTCGTCGTCGCCGAAGTTCGGGACGATCGCCGGTGCGGCTTGGGTGGTCATGGCAGTGCTCCCGTTCAGACGCAGCCGTGGGGCTTGGGCAGGCCGGCGATGTAGGCCATCTTCTTGGCCGGCTTCTTGGGGAAGAGGGTGAACAGCTCCTTGGTGCCGACACCGCTGAGGGTGGAGACCCGGCGCAGCGTGGCCGTCTCGCCCTGGGTGGCGTAGTCGTCGCGCAGGAAGGCGACCACCTTGCGGTGCGCGTCGGTGAGGTCGATGCCGATCTGCGCGGCGAGCTGCTCGGCCAGCTCGGGGGTCCATTCGTCGTAGCTGGTCAGGAAGCCCTCGGCGTCGACGTGGATGTCGCGGCCGGCGATGCTGGTGACGGGCATGGTGTTCACTCCTCGGCGTGCGGTAGGTGCTTGCCGGCCATCGACATGTGCGCCGGCAACGGGATCGGCCGCCCGGGCAGCAGGACGTTCCAGTACATCCACCGGAACGCGAGCTTGCCCCAGTGGTTGACGGCCGCCTCGTCGAGCAGCCGGAACGGGCCCAGGGCCGGCACCGGGTAGCGGCCGGGCAGCGGCTCGGTGTCGTAGTTGAAGTCGATCAGCAGGGCCCTGCCGCCCCCGGACTCGACGAAGCAGTTGGCGTGCCCGTCGAACCGCCCGGTCATCGGCCGCCCGGCCGCGTACGCGACGAAGTTGTCGGTGAACACCTCGACCGCGAAGTGCGCCACCGATCCGGCCTTGGAGGTCGGGATGTCGTTGGCGTCGCCGAGGGCGAAGATGTTGTCGTACGCCCGGGACAGCAGGGTGCTCCGGTCGACGGGCACCAGGTTCAGCTCGTCGCCCAGCCCGGAGCGGGCCACGTAGTCGGCCCCCATGTTCAGCGGCACGGTGACCAGCAGGTCGAACGGGATCTCCCGCTCGTCGTACGACACCAGCGTGGTGCCGTCGACGCGTTCGACCAGGAAGTCCGGCTCGACGGTGATCTTGCGCTCGTCCAGCATCGAGCCGAGCCGGGCGGCGGCGACCGGCTTGGTGAACGCGCCCGGCAGCGGGGTGGCGTACACCAGCTCGACCCGGTCCCGCATGCCGCGCCGGCGGAAGTGGGCGTCGGCCAGGAAGGCGAACTCCAGCGGCGCGACGGGACACTTGATCGGCATGTCGGTGATGTGCACGACCAGCCGGCCACCGTCGAACGCGTCGAGCGCCCGGGCCAGGGCCAGCGCGCCGTCGTAGGTGTAGAAGTCGAAGATGCTCCGGCGCCACTGCCCGCCGTCGAGCATGCCCGGGGTCTGGTCCGGCCGCGGGGTCACGCCCGTGGCGATCACCAGGTAGTCGTACGGCAGGGACCGGCCGTCGGCCAGCAGCACCCGGTTCTCGGCCGCGGCCACCCGGTCGACCTCGCCCCGCACCAGGTCCACGCCGTCGGCGACCAGCGGCCGGAGCGGCCTGACGACCTGATCCGGGCTGTACGTGCCGAACGGCAGGAACAGGTAGCCCGGCTGGTAGTAGTGCGTGTCGCCGGGCTCCACCACGGTGATCTGCCAGTCGGCGCGGGCCAGGCGGTGGCGCAGCTTGTTGACCACCATCGTGCCCGCCGTACCGGCGCCCAGGACGAGTAGCCGTCGCATCGCGCCCACCTCCCGTTCCTTGATACCCCCCACGGTATTCAGAAGGCCGGTGGCGGCGTAGGGGCCGAGGTCCCGTCCGGGACGGGACCGTCGGACCGCAGCCCCGTCCCGCCGCGTCGGGACGTCCGCCTCTGGATGCCGGCCACCGGCGGCGCCACGATCGAGACGTGAACAGCTGCTGCGCTGAGCGGACGCGGCCATGACCGTCGCCCATCGCCTGCCGCCCTCCGTGGGGGGCCGGTGGCTCGCCCTGTCCGCGGTCACGGCGGCGTGGGCCGCCGCGTACTGGGTGAACGGGTGGCTGTGGGATCTCCTGCTCTACGACGCGCTCGGCCTGGCCCGGACGGCCCGATCGACCGAGACGATCCACTTCTTCCTGTACGACAGCATCAAGATCGTGCTGATGCTGGTGGGGATCATCTTCGTGGTCACCGTCCTGCGCTCGTACCTGAGCATCGAGCGGACCCGGGCGATGCTCGGCGGCCGGCGCGAGGGCGCGGGCAACGTCCTGGCCGCCGGTCTCGGCGTGGTCACGCCCTTCTGTTCCTGCAGCGCGGTCCCCGCGTTCATCGGCTTCGTCGCGGCCGGGGTCCCGATCGGGGTGACCCTCAGCTTCCTGATCGCGAGCCCGCTGGTCAACGAGCTCGCCGTCGGCATGCTCTTCGCCCTGTTCGGCTGGCGGATCGCGGCGGTCTACGTGCTCGCCGGCCTCGCCGTGGCGATCGCCGGCGGCTGGATCCTGGGCCGCCTCGGCGCGCAGCGGTGGGTCGAGCCGTTCGTGTTCGAGACCAGGCTCGGCGGGCAGGTCGTGGACTCCGCCGAGGGGCTCGGCTTCGACGAGCGCGTCCAGATGGGTGTCGAGGAGGTCGGATCGATCCTGCGGAAGATCTGGCCCTACCTGCTGGCCGGCATCGGCGTCGGCGCGGCCATTCACGGATGGGCGCCCGAGTCCTTCTTCGCCGACCACGCCGGCAGGGGCAACGCGTTCGGCGTGCTCGTCGCGGTCGTCGTCGGCATCCCGCTGTACTCCAACGCCGCGGGCGTCATGCCCCTGGTGCTGGCCCTGCACGACAAGGGCCTGCCGATGGGCACCCTGCTCGCCTTCATGATGAGCGTCGTCGCGCTGAGCCTGCCCGAGCTGATCCTGCTGCGCCGCGTGCTCCGACCGCAGCTGCTCGCGGCGTTCGTCGGCGTCGTCGGCGCCGGCATCGTCGCGGTCGGCTACCTGTTCAACGCCGTCCTCGGCTGACCACGTCGACCCGGAAGGACAACCGATGATCATCAAGGTGCTCGGCCCCGGCTGCGCCAACTGCCTCACCCTCGAACGCCGGGCCCGCGAGGCGGTCGACGCGCTCGGGCTCGACGCCACCATCGAGAAGGTCGAGGACTTTCCCACCATCGTCGGCTACGGGGTGCTGGCGACACCCGCGCTCGTGGTCGACGAGAAGGTCGTCGTGTCCGGGCGGGTGCCGACCACGGCCGGGCTCCGCGACCTGCTCAGCGGCCGCGCCGCCTGACCCGTCCGGCTCGTTTCAGCGCCACCTCAGCTCCGTTCCCGTCCCGCCTGCCATCGTCCGGCGACGGACGGCGGCCGCATCGGCGCGGCCGCCCCGCTACGGAGGAGGAGCGACATGGTACGCATTCTGGGGCCGGCGCCGGTGGCGCCGGCCGGGCCCGCCGCGATCACCGTCACCGTGATCACCGTCAGCAGTGATCCGATCGGCACGTCGGCCACCTTCGGGCTGACCGTCACCGGCTGAGGGGAGGACCGATGCGCATCCGACTCATACCGGCCGCCGTCGCCGCCCTTCTCCTGGCGGCGGTCGTCGCGCCCGCTCCGGCCGTGGGGGCCACGGCGGCGAGCTGGCCGCAGTTCGGGCACGACGCCCGGCTCAGCGGGGCCAACCCGGACGAGAGGATCATCACCCGGGACACGGTCGGCGGGCTCACCCTGGACTACGTCGCGGCCGGGCCGGCGAACCCGGTGTTCGGCGGCATCTCCGGGTCCTCGCCGGCCGTCGCCGGCGGGGTCGCGTACGTCGGCACCGACCAGGGCCTGCTGATCGCCTGGCCGGCCACCGGCTGCGGCGCCGACCAGTGCGACCCGCTGTGGACCGCCCCGCTCAGCAACGGCGCGTTCACCACCCCGGCGGTGGCCGGCGGGCTGGTCTTCGTCTCGTCGGCGGGCAACGCCGAGAACGGGCTCGGCACGCTCGCCGCGTTCCCGGCCGCCGGCTGCGGCCGACCGTCCTGCCGGCCGGTCTGGACGGCGGCGGTGCCCAACACCGACTCGTCGCCGACGGTCGCCGGCGGCGTGCTCTACATCGTCGCCAACGACGGCCGGCTGCTGGCCTTCACCGCGTCCGGTTGCGGCCGGCCCACCTGCGCGCCGCTGTGGACCGGCAACCTGAAGACTTCCGGCCAGGGTGCGCCCGCGGTGGCCAACGGCCTGGTGTACGCGACCTCGGCGGAGCGGCTGGTGGCGTTCGCGGCCGGCGGCTGCGGCCGGCGCACGTGTCCCCCGGTCTGGGCCAGCCGGCCGGTCGACGGGGCGGACACCGGCTCCGGACTGATCCAGGACGTGGGACCGACGGTGAACGGCGACACGGTGTACTTCGCCAGCGTCGACTTCCAGAGCGCGCGGACCAGCACGATCTACGCCATGTCGTCCTCGGGCTGCGCGGCCGGACAGAGCCTCGACTGCGCGCCGCTCTGGGTCACCCACCCGGCCGACTTCGACGCGATCCAGGCGAACCTCACCGTCGCCGACGGCTTCCTGTACGGCAGCACGGCAGGACTGCTGTACGCGTTCGACGCGGGCGGCTGCGGCCGGGCGGTCTGCGGGTTCCGCTGGCTGGGCAACCTCGGCACGAGCACCGGCACCGGGGCGTCCCCGTCGGTCGCCGGCGGCGTCACGTACTACACGCAGAACGACGGCCGGATCGGCGGCTTCGACGCGCGGGGCTGCGGCGACCTCGTCTGTGGACCCGTCTTCTCGACGGTCACCCAGCCGTTCGAGGCGTTCATGACCACGCCGGCGATCGTCAACGGCCGGCTGTACGTGGCCGGGCCGGCGGTCGGCGGCCGGCCCACCATGTGGGTCTACCACCTGCCGGCCGGGGGCACGCACCCGCGCCGGTGAGGGTCACCCGCGGCGGGCGGTGACGCGACAGCGGCCGGCGCCGGCGCCGTCCACCCGCGCCACCGCGATGTCCAGGAAATGCGGATCGTCCCAGCCGTCGGCGAGCGTCCACGCGTGGATCACCAACGAGCGCTCGCCGGGCCCGGCCGCGCGCAGCCGTTCCCAGTTGCGCGAGGTCACCACGAGCACCCCCGCCCTCGCGCAGGACGCCGGCCATCGCCCGCAACGCGGCGCGCCGGGCCGCCTTCCCGGCGGCATGCGGGAGGGAGTTGCCGACGCAGAAGACCGCGTCGAACGACTCCGGCCAGCCCCGGGCGGGGAGATCCGCCCACTCGCACGCCACCGCGGCCAGCTCGGCGTGGTGCCGCCCGGCCAGGGACCGGGTGCGCTCCACCATGGCCACGCTGGCGTCGGCGGCGACCACCTCGAAGCCGCGGCGCGCCAGGCCCACCGCGAGCAGGCCGGTGCCCGCCGCGCAGTCCAGGACCCGGGCGCCGCCGCCGAGCGCGTCCACGACGTCGGCGAACGCCGCCACCGACCCCTCCGGCGTCAGCAGCTGGTCGGGGACGAGCCAGTCGTGGACGTCGGCCAGCGCGTCGTACGAACCCGCCACGACAGCACCACCTTCACCGGAGGGCCGGCCGGGCACATCGGCAGTGTCCCCGGCAATTGGGACGCAGGCGTACGACGGCGACCCGGGCCGGTCCGCCACGACCGGCCCGGGCCCGTACAGCGCCCCGGGGGGTTATCCGTCGACGCGGAAGGCGATTCCCGACGACTGCCCGGTCGTGCCGTCGGACTGGGCGCCGACCACCCACTCCGTGTCGGCGTCTGCGGCCGTCACCGCGGTGAGCAGGGGCGTGCCCACACCGCCGGTGACCGGCAGCGGCGTCACCGACCAGGTCGTCCCGTTCCAGTGGGCCACGGCGGGCAGGCTCGCGGCGTCGAAGCCGGCGACCCACACGTCGGTGGCCGACCGGGCGGTCACGCCGCGCAGCCCCGCCAGCGGCGGCCCGGCGACCGGGTTCCAGGCCGTGCCGTTCCAGCGGATCACGAACGCGCCGCCGGCGCTCGACCCGACGGCCCACGCGTCCGACGCGGAGACGGCCGCGACGTCGTAGAGGAACGTGCTGCCGTTGCTGGGACTGGCCACCTGGGTCCAGTCGGCGCCGTCCCAGTGCAGGACCGTCGACTGCCGGACCCGGTTGCCGTACGGCAGATTCAGCGAGTACCCGACGGCCCAGACGTTCCCGCTCGCCACGCCGTCCACCGCGGTCAGGAAGTTCGTCCTGGTGCCCGGGCTGGGCGCCGGCGCCGGGCTCCAGGCCGTGCCGTTGTAATGCATAGTCAGCGTCTTGCGGAAGGTGGAGTTGGTCGAGGCGCTCTGCCCCACCGCCCACGCGTCGCTCGCCGAGAACGCCTTCACCGCGGCGAACTCGGTGTCCGTGCCGGCCGCACCGGGCACGGACTGCCGGCTCCACGCCGACCCGTTCCAGCGCAGCGCGACGGCGGCCTTCGCGCCGCCACTCGCGGCGGTCGAGTTGCCCACCGCGAACGCGTTGCCCGGCGACGTCGCGTCGACCCCGGTCAGGTCGGCCCAGCCGTTCGCGCCGCCGGCCAGCAGGTCCGGGCTCGGGACCAGGCTCCACCGCGTACCGTTGAACCGCTGGACCACCCCGTTGCCGTTGCCGCCGACCGCCCAGCCGTCGGCCGACGACACCGCGTCCACGCTGAACAGGCCACCGAAGAAGCCGGTCGACTGCACCGGCACCTGGGTCGCCGTCGCCGCCAAGGCGGGACCGGCGGCGGCCAGCACCAGGCCGGTGACGACCGCCGAGGCGGCGACACTACGCACTGCTCCCATGTTCCGTCCTTTCAGTTCCCGCTGCCCCGGACGGACAGCGTGTGGTCGGTGAAGGCGCCGGCGTCGCTCGAGAAGTCGCTGCGCGTCCCGGCGGCGAACACCGTGGGGCCGGCGGTCGCCGCGACGCCGGCGAGCATGCCGCCGATCGGCTGCGGCGGTACGTTCTCGGCGGTGAACGTGGTCCCGTTCCAGCGCAGCGCGAGCGGTTGCGGCCCGCCGCCGGAGCTGGTGTAGCCCACCGCCCACACCTGGTTCGCGGCGGTGCCGGCGACGCCGTACAGCACGTTGTTGCCGGTCCCGGTGGCCACGGAGATCGGCACCTCGCTCCAGGCCGCGCCGTCGAAGTGGTACGCCGCCGGCTCGTGGTAGCCGTTGCGGGAACCGACGGCCCAGACGTCGTCAGGGCTCAGGGCGGTCACCGAGTGCAGGAAAGTGCCGCTGCCCGACTGCGGCGGCAGCTCGGCCCGGGTCCACCGGGCGCCGTCGTAGTGCAGCGCCAGCGGATGCCCGAGGACGCCGCTGTCGCCGCTGTCGGTGTACGAGCCGACCGCCCACACGTCGTCAGGAGCCGCACCGGCGACGGCCTCAAGGCTGTTGCCGGACGTGCCGGGGTCGGGCGCGGTCACCTGGGTCCAGGCGGTGCCGTTCCAGTGCAGGAGCAGCGCCTCGCCGTGGAACGACGCGTCGTGATACCAGCCGACCGACCAGGCGTCGGACGGGCCGAACGCCTTCACGCCGTACAGCTGGCGGAGGTTCGTACCGGGTTGCGGTGTCGGGACGACGGACCACCGGCTGCCGTTCCACCGCATCGCCAGGGTGTTGCGCGGCTGGCCGTTGACGCCGGGGGCGCCGTTGGCGTAGCCGACCGCCCAGGCGTTCGTGGCCGAGGTGGCGTCGATGTCGCGCAGTTCGTTGTAGTAGGGCGTGGCGTTCGGGCTGGTCACGGTCGACCAGGAGATGCCGTTCCAGCGCTCGATCAGCGTGCGGGGGGCGGCCAGGTTCGGGTCGTACCAGCTGCCGGCCGCCCAGGCGGAGGTGGCCGACAGCGCGGCGCTGCCGTACAGCTCGTTGGCGATGACGCCGCGGTTCGGGGTGCTCAGGACGGCCCAGGAGGTGGCCGCCGCGGCCGGGGTGGCGGCGGCCGCCGCGAGCGCGACTCCCGCGCCCACGGCGACGCCGGCCCGGCATCTTCTTCGGTCCATGGCCGCACCGTCGCACCGTCGGCGGAAACCGCCCTGACGCGGTACGGAAAGGCCGGCCCGGCGGTCAGCCCCGGTGGATCACGCGCGGGGTGACCGCCGGCGGATCCGACCAGCCGGCCGCCCACAGCTCGCCGGTCGCCGGGTCGCCGGCGGCGGCGAAGATCGGCGTGGCCGAGCCGAGTTCGCCCTGGTTCCCGGCCGCCGACGGGAGCTGCGGCAGGCCGGTGTCCTCCGCGGTGAGCTGCTTGCCGTCCCAGTGCTCGACGTGGTCGCTCTTCGTGTTGTTCGGCAGCGCCTGGTAGCCCAGCGTCCAGACGTGGTCCGGCGCGAACGCCACCAGGGCGGTCACCCCGGTGCCGCCGGCCGCCGGCACCCGCTGCCAGCCGGACGGGGCGAGCCGCCACACCGCCGCCGCGCAGGCCGGGCCGCAGGTCCGGCCGGCCGCCCAGACGTCGCCGGGCCCGGCCACGGCCACCGCGTCCAAGCTGGTGCCGGCCGGGGTGGACAGCGCGACGCGGGACCAGGCGACGCCGTCGAAATGCAGGATCAGCCCGTGGCGGGCGAGTCCGGCGTCGGTCTCGGTGCCGACGGCCCAGACGTCGTCGGGGGCGGCCGCCGCGACCGCGACCAGCCCGCCGGTGCTCGACGCCGGCTTCGGGACGGGTGAGCCGGTCCACTTGCCGTCCCGCCAGCGCAGGATCAGCGGCTGGGTCAGCGTGCCGGTCGAGGTCTCGCCCACCGCCCAGCCGTCGCCGGCGGTCCGCATGGCGACGGCCTCGAGGTCGTTGGCCGACCCCGCGGGCAGCGCCGGGCCCGGCACCGTCCGCCAGGCGGACCCGTCGTAGTGCAGCAGGCTGGGCGTCGCCGGCGTGGTCGGCCCGGCACTGGTCAGGGTGCTGCCGACGGCCCAGACGTCGCCGGCGTCGACGGCATCCAGCCCGCTCAGGTACGTGTCCGGGGGCAGCGCCGGCAGAGCGGCGGCCTTCCACCCGGCGCCGTCCCAGTGCACGGCCAGCGGATGCACCCCGCTGCGGTCCCACCAGGCGCCGGCCGTCCACACGTCACGCGCGGAGACGGCGGTGATGGTGTGCAGCTGGCTGTTGGCGGCGACGGCAGGCAGCGGCACCGCGGGGAGCAGCGTCCACTTGGGCGCCGCCGCCCCCGTCGCGGCGACGAGGGTGAGGGCGGCGACGGCGGGCGCCGCCCGGCGCCCGAGATTGCTGATCGGCATGATTCGGCCTCCATCCGGATTCAGGCGGGACGGGAATGCCCCGTGGCCGGGGCGAACCCGTTCAGGTAGGAGCCGGCGGCGCGCTGCCAGGCCGGCGGATCACCCCAGCGGCCGGCCGCGGCCTCCGGCGCGACGAGCCGCAGCCCGAGGTGGCGGGCGAGCGGGTACGGCCGGGAGAGGTCGAGGAATCGGGCCGTCGCCGCGTCCGCGTCCGCGCGCCGGCCCTCCCGCCCGGCGAGCAACGCCTCGGCGAGCGGCACGAACTGGCGGTTCCACCGCGCCTGGGCCTGCGCCGAGGAGGCGACCCGCGCGCACTCCGCGGCGCCGGCCCGGCCGGCGAGCACGGAGAGGAACAGGCGCGGCCCGTGCAGATAGGAGACGTACGCGGCCGGCCGGCGCCCCTCCTGCTCGGCGGCGAGGTCGGCCTCGGCCAGGGCCCGGTCGAGGTCGCCGTGCCGCAGGTGGCAGAAGACCACGCCGAAGCCGTGCACCGCGCTGGCCAGGTCGTCCTGCTCGCCGCCCCGGGCCCGGAACGCCTCGAGCAGCTCCGCCACCGCCGGCCGCTCCCCCCGGTGCGCCGCCGCCATGATCCGTACGCCGAGGGCTTCCAGCCGGATGTGGTCCAGCCGCAGCCGGGCCGCGTCCCGCTCACAGCGGGCGGCGCTGTCCGCGGCGGCCGCGGTCTCGCCCCGGCACAGCCGCACGACGGACAGCTCCAGCTCGATGTCGAGAGCCGTGACCACCGTCCCGGCCCGCCGGGCCACCGACAGGGCCTCCACCAGCCGGCGCGGGTCGCCGTCGCGGATGCCCTCGTCCGTGCCGAGCTGGTAGAGGAAGTTGATCCGCCAGCCGATCAGGTGGTGCGCCGTCGCGATGGTCAGCCCGCGCTCGTAGAGGACGTCCGCCTCGGCGAGGTCGTGCAGGCGGGCGCAGCGGCCCAGGGTGTCCAGCGCGCTGCACGACGTCTCGGGCCGGCCGGTCGCGACGGCGGCCCGCAGCGCCCGGCCGGCCAGCTCGCGGGCCCGGCTCAGCCGGTCCGGCGTGGCCGCGTCGCCCAGCGCCACCTGCGCCTCGATCGCGTCCAGCCGGGCCGCCACGGCCGGCTCCGGCTCGGGGCCGGCGTGCAACCGGGCCTCCCCGAGCTCGTAGCGGGCCTCGGTCCAGTCGCCGGCCGCGGTCGCGACGTCGGCCAGGCGCAGGTGCAGCGACGCCCGCCGGTCCGGCAGGACGCCGCCGGCCAGGCGGGCGCCCAGGGCGTAGGCGTCCTTGACCCGCCCGGCCGCGGCGTAGGCGCCGACCAGCGCCTCGCCGAGATCGGACGCCAGTTCGCCACCGAGATCGCGGTCGACCATCGACAGGGCGCGTTCCAGCAGCACGATCGCGGTCGCGACGGCGCCCTGACCGGAGGCCTCGCGGCCGGCCGCGGCCAGGCGGGTGGCGGCCCGTGCCGGCTCGCTGGCGGTGCTCCACAGCTCGGCCAGGAGCTGGTCGCTGCCGTGGAACCGGCCGACGGGGGCCGCGGCGAGGAACTGCGCCGCCCGCCGGGCCAGGTCGGCGCGGTCGGCGGGCAGCATGGCCGCGCGCAGCGCCTCGGCGGTCATGGCGTGCCGGAACGCGTACCACTGGGGGTCGTCCTGGGCGGACACGAGCTGATGGGCGACCGCTTCGTTCAGGCCCTCGTGCAGCACCGCGCCGGAGACGCCGGCCGCCGCGCCGGCCGCCGCGCCCGGGAACTGCCGGCCGAAGAGGGCGCCGGCGCGCAACACGGCCCGGGCGTCCGGGCCGAGCCGGTCGACCCGGGCGGCCAGGGTCTCGCCCAGGCTGGGCGGCACCGCCCGGTCCACCGGCCCGGTGAGCTCCCAGCGGCCGGCGGCCCAGCGCAGCGTCCCGTCGTCGGCGCATCCGGCGAGCAGCTCCTCGACGTGCAGCGGGAGGCCGTCGGCGCTGCTCAGCAGCCGATCGGCGACCGGACCGGGCACCCGGGCGGCGGCCACGCCGAGGCAGCCGGCGGCCAGCTCGCGCACCTCCCGGCCGGACAGGCGCGACAGGGCGATCAGCCGGCCGGCCCGCCGTTGCTGCGCCGCCCGGGCGACGGCGAGGGCCGCCCCCGGGTAGCGGCGGCACGTGCCCACCAGCAGCAGGCGCTCCGCGGGCGCGTTGTCCGCCAGATAGTCCACGACGGCGAGGGTGTCGGCGTCGGCGTCGTGCAGGTCCTCCAGCACCAGCACCCCGCCGTCGCCGCCGCTCAGCGCCGTGACCAGGCGCAGCACCGCCTCGGCGAGGACCACCGGCGACTCGTCCGGCACGGCCGGGCCGGGCTCGCGCAGCTGCGGCACCAGCCGGGCCAGGGCATGCCGGTACGGCAGCAGCCCGTCGTCGGTGGGCATTCCGAAGTGCCGCAGCGCCGACTGCAGCGCCTCGGTGAGCGGACGGAACTGCACCTGGGGCAGCGCCGCCCGGCCCCGGAACACGCGCATGCCCCGCTGCTCGGCGTGGCGGGCCAGCTCCGCGGTCAGCCGGGTCTTGCCGATGCCCGGCTCGCCGACGATGAACGCGGCGCCGCCCGCCCCGCCCGCGGCGGCGTCCACCAGCGACCGCAGCGCCGCCAGCTCGCGCTCGCGGCCCACCAGCGGCGAGCCGCCCAGCCGGGGCAGCCGTGCGGCCTGTGGCGGCCGCGGCCGCTCGGGGACCGCCAGACCGGGGTCGTGGCGCAGCATCGCCAGCTCGAGGTCGCGCAGCTCCGGCCCGACGTCGATGCCGAGCTCGTCGCCGAGCGTGCGGCGGAGCCGGCCGTACGCCTCCAGCGCGTCCGCCTGCCGCCCGGACCGGTACAACGCCAGGATCAGCTGCCCGTGCACGTGCTCGTCCAGCGGGTGGTCCCGGACCAGCTGCTCCAGCTCCGGCAGCAGGTCGGCGTGCTGCCCCAGCGCCAGCCGGCCGTCCACCGTGGCCCGGACGGCCTGCGCCCGCAGCTCGTCGAGGCGCCGGGCCTCCTCGCGCAGCCAGGGCAGGTCGTTCACCTCGATCAGCGGCGCGCCCCGGAACAGCCGCGACGCCTCCCGCATCCAGTGCAGCCGGCCGGCCGGGTCGGGCGACTGCTGCGCCCGCCGCATCAGGGCCTCCGCGCGTTCCGTGTCCACCGATCCGGGCGGCAGGTCCATCAGGTATCCCGGCGGCCGCGACACGATGACCTCGCGGCTGTCCATCATCTGCCGCAGGTAGGAGACGTGGCGTTGCAGGGTGTTCCCCCGGCCGGGCGGGGCCGCGTCACCCCAGACGGTGTCGATCAACCGGCCGGCGCTGACGATCCGGCCCCGCTCCAGCGCGAGCGCGGCCAGCAGCGCCTTGCGCCGCAGTCCGGGCACGGGCCGGGCCTCGCCGCCGACCACGAGGTCGATCGAGCCGAGCAACCGCACCTGCACACCCTCGCGTTCGCCGGGCATCGGGCGAGGTTAGCCGTGCCGGGGCGGTTCGCGTCCGACAGAGTCGGGCATGCGACGAGGTTCGTCGAGTGGGACGGCCCGGCGGGCTGGACCGCACCGTCAGGGCGGCCCCGGGGCGACCCCGCCCGGTCAGGGGCGCGGCGCCAGGTCGACCACCACCTCCGCGTTGGCCGGCAGGGTCACCTCGCGGCCGTCGACCAGGATCGTCTCCCGCAGGCCCTCGGGCCCGGACAGCACGAACGTCGCCGCGGTAGGGCTCGTCGACACCGACACGGTGTGGCCGTGCCACCGGAGCCGGAAGGCGAGGGCGTCCCAGCCGGGCGGCAGCCACGGCTTGAAGGTCATCCGGCCGTTGCGCACCCGGAAGCCGCCGAAGCCGTTGACCACCATCTGCCAGGTTCCCCCGGCGGAGGCGATGTGGATGCCCTCCTCGGTGTTGCCCTGGTTGTCCACCAGGTCGACCGTGGCCGACCGGCGGAAGTACTGGACGGCCCGGCCCGGGTCGCCGACCTCGATGCTCATGATGGAGTAGGTCGCCGGGCTCAGCGACGACTTGTGCAGGGTCAGCGGCTCGTAGTACTCGTAGTTGGCCCGCTTGGCCGCGTCGGAGAACTCGTCGGGCAGCAGGTAGGTCAGCATCACCACGTCCGCCTGCTTGATCAGTTTGGTGCCGCCCAGGTTGTAGTGGTGATGGCCGGGCGGGTACCGCGGCATGTCGTTGTCGTCGTGCTCCACCGGCAGGGTGTCCAGGCCGAAGTACCCGTCGAACTGCTCGATCACCCCGTCGGCGGTCACGCCGGGCAGGTGGATCCGTTCGGCCCTGGTGAGCCAGTCGTCCACCTCCGCGCGGGTCAGCCCGATGCGCTCCGCGAGGGACGCCAGCTCGCCGGGATGGCTGATCGCCAGTTCCGCGTACGCCTGGGCGGCCCGGCGCAGGTGCCAGCGCACCAGGTGGTTGGTGTACGCGCTGTTGTCGACGTGCTCGTGGAACTCGTCCGGGCCGACCACCCGGCTCAGCACGTAGCGGCCCTCCGGGGTCGCCTCCAGCCGGTCGGCCCAGAAGCGGCTGGTCTCGAAGAGGATCTCCGCGCCGTAGTCGGTCATCAGGGCGTGGTCGCCGGTGGCGGCCAGGTAGGCGATCAGGCCGTAGGCGACGGCCGAGGTGATGTGGATCTCCTCCTCGCCCATCCAGATCCGGTGCGCGCCGTCCACCGTCCACTGCGGGGTGGTCTCGACGCCGGTGTCCGCCGACTCCCAGGCGTACCGGGCGCCGCGGAAGCCGGTGGCCCGGGCGTTGCGCCGCGCGCCGTCGAGGGTGTGGAACCGGTACAGCAGCAGCGCCCGGGCCGTCTCCGGCCGGGTGTAGATGTAGAACGGCAGCATGAACACCTCGGTGTCCCAGAACGCGTGTCCCCGGTAGCGTTCGCCGGTGAGGGCGTTGGCCCCGATGTTGACCCGCGGGTCCGACTCGTTCGCCGCGATCAGCAGCTCGTAGGTGTTGAACCGGACGGCCCGGCTCGCCTCGGCGTCCCCGTCGATCGTGATGTCGCAGTCCGCCCAGCGGGCCGCCCACGCCGCCCGGTTGCGGTCGCGGCAGGCCGCGAAGCCGGCGGCGAGGTGGCCCCGGAGCTCGTCCTGACAGCGTCGGCGCACGTCCGCCGCCGGGACGTCGCGCGAGGTGTAGATGGTGGCGAGCTTCTCCACGGTGAGCGTCTCGCCGGCGGCGACCCGGACCCGCGACACCTGCTCGACGGCCCGATGCCGCTGCGCGACCGTCGTCTCCGCCGGTGGGGAGACCGTCGTGGCGGTGGCGTAGCCGATGGTGATCAGGGTGTCGATGGTCCGCGTCTCCAGGTAGACGCCGCCCGGTAGCTCCGCCCGGGCCACCTCGTCGAGGTGCTTGGACTTGGCCCACTTGTGCCACTTCATCTGCGGATCGGCCGGCGGCGGCTCGGCGTAGAACGGCCGCCGGTCCAGGTTGTGGTGGGTGCCGTCGATGCCACTGTGGACGGTGATCCAGGCGGAGTGGTTCTCGGGCGTGATGCGGGCCCGCAGGCAGCACAGGTGCTGATCGGCGCCGCTGGCGAAGCGGATCGTCTCGACCCGGGTCCGCCGGCCCGCGGCGTCCGCGAAGACCGTCTCCCGGGCCAGGACGCCCGCGCGCAGGTCCAGGACCCGGCGGTGGCGGACGACCGACGCGGACGTGACGTCGAGCCGGACGCCGTCGACCACCACGACCAGGGCGGTCCAGTCCGGGGCCTTCACCAGGTCGATGACCGCGGAGTCGTGGTGGTCGAAGACGCCCCGCAGGAAGGTCCCGGGCAGCGCGCCCTCGTGGCCCTCCTCCAGGGCGCCCCGGGTGCCGAGATAGCCGTTGCCGACGGTGAAGATCGTCTCGTACGTGTTCGCCCGCGCCGGGTCGAAGCCGTCCTCGACGACCTGCCACCGGGGGTCCGCACCGTCGCCGTCGACATCCATGGCCGGCACCTCCTACGGCCGGGGACCGTACGCCGCGAGGATCTGCCGGTGCGTCTCCTCGCGGGACAGGTACACGTCGAGCTGCGCGCCGGTGCAGCGTTGCGCACCCATCGCGTTGCCGTACTGGCAGGCCACCACGTAGTCGTGGAACTCGAGGTAGCCGAAGCCCAGCCCGGCGGCGAACGAGTCGCCGGCGCCCGTCGCGTCGACGACGTGGCCGACCTCGATGCGGTCGACGACCTCCGAGGCGATCCCCCCGCCGTCGTCGGCGAAGAAGACCACGCAGCCGCGCTCGTCCAGGGTCACGCAGACGGCGCCGACGCCCCGGTCGAGGCAGTGCCGGGCCAGGTCCCGCAGCTCGTCCTGCTCGAGCCGGGGCGGGTCGGCGGTCATCTCGGCCGACTCGCCCAGCCACGTGGAGCTGGCCTCCTCCAGGTTCATCTTGAGGATGTCGATGTACGGCAGCCACACGTCGCGGTCGGCCCACACCCTCGGGTGGCGTTCGCCGCTGCGGGTCAGCGTGCTGGTCGGGCCGTGCGCGTCCAGGACGACGACGGCGTCGCTGTGCTCCTTGATGTGGCGCAGCGTGGGCTGGCCCACCTCGTAGTCGGTGATCGGGACACAGACGAACGCGTCGGCGTCGAGGACCGGCTCGACGTCGCCCGGCAGGATCGGGTTCATGAAGCTGGTCTGCCGCTCGACGCGGATGTTCTGCTCGATGTAGCGCAGCTCGACGACGTCGCCCTGGTCGTGCGCGGAGGTGATCCCGGACGGGTCGATGTTCCGGTAGGCGCCGAGGATCTCCTTGATCGGGCCCTCGTCGCGGCGCCGGACATGGGACACGGGCACGATCGTGTCGCCGGGACCGAGCAGCGCCGAGAGCGCCACCGCCGTGTACAGCGCGCACCCGTACTTCTCGAACCGCTCGCCGGCGTGCGTGACGATCTGGTCGCGCGGTATCGGTCCCAGCACGGCGACCTTGCGCCCCCCGCCGGCACGCCCCTCAGGCGCCCGGGTCATCGTTGCCCCCCGCGTCCCCGGTGCCGCCCTCCACGGTGTGCACGACGAGCACGTCGCACGGCGCCCGCTGGGTCACGTCCGACGGCACCGAGCCGAGCAGCCGGCCGGACAGAGTGTTGATGCCGCGGTTGCCCACGACGATGAGGTCGGCCGACTCCTGCCGGGCCACCGTCAGCAGGGCCTGGCCGGGGTCGCCCTTGACCATCGTCGCCACCACGTCGGCGGCGCCGGCGGCGGCCGCCCGTTCCCGGGCCGAGGCGAGCGCCTCCTTGGCCGCGTCGGTGCCGGCCACCTGGTACATGCTGATCGGGCCGACCACCGCGGCGAGGTAGCTCTGCTCCTTCGCCGTCAACGGGTGGTAGGCGCACACCACGACGAGCCGCACCGACAGCGCCGCGGCGATCTCGGCGGCCTGATCGACCGCGGTGAGCGCGGACTCCGAACCGTCGGTTCCGACGATGATCGTGCGGTACCTCATGTCCCCTCCAACCAACGACCGTGCGAGGTCCGGCGCGTCGCGACGTCAGTGTCCGGTCGGGCGGCGCCGGGGTGGCGGGGGCGGCTCGGGGCCGGGCTCGCCGGGGTGTTCGGGTATGGCCTCGAGGCCCTGGTGACGGAGCTGCTCGGGCAGGTCCTCCTCGGTCACCTCGTGGCCGTGCAGCAGCTCCGGCGGCCGGAGCAGCAGCCAGACGATGAACAAGGCGCCGAGGGCGAGCATGATCGGCCCGATGATCAGCGCGAGGTTCAGCCCGGCGGACTTGCGGATGTCGGCGTCGCCGGCGGTCAGGCCGACGATCGTGACGATCACCCCGAAGATCAGGAAGAGCGCGCCGGTGAAGGACCGGATGTCGAACAGCTTGGCCAGCAAGTCGGTGCCCTGCTCGCCGGGCCTCTCCTCCGGTGACGTCATGGCGGAACCTCCTCTGCTCCGGCGGGTCAGAACGCGTAGACGGCGACGTACAGCCCGGCGTTGAGGACGAGGACGCCCAGGCCGAGCACCACGGGAGACCGGTACCACGGACGGACCGCGACGTCCGAGGCGTCGCGGATCTCCATCCCGTACACCAGGCCGTGCAGCTCGGCGTCGGTCTTGCGCGGCTCCCGCAAAGAGGCCAGCACCATCGCGAGGGCCCCGGCGGCGAACGCCGCGATCGAGCCCCACATCGTCTCCTGCAGGTCGCTGCGGAACGCCAGCACGTCGAACTTGTAGAGCGCGTAGACGGTGATCGCCGTGACCGTGCCGACCAGGATGCCCCAGAAGCCGGCGCTCCGGGTCGCCCGCCGCCAGAACATGCCGATGATGAACGCGCAGAACAGCGGGACGTTGAAGAAGGAGAACAGCGTCTGCAGGTAATTGGAGATGTTGCTGAAGCCGGAGGCGATGAGCGCGGTCGCGACGGCGACGGCCACCCCGCCGACGGTCGCCCAGCGGCCCACCCTCAGGTAGTACTGATCGCTGCGGCCGGGCCGGATGTAGTCCTGCCACAGGTCGTAGGTGAACACCGCGTTGAAACTCGACACGTTCGCGGCCATGCCGGCCATGAACGCGGCCAGCAGGCCGGTCACGGCGACGCCGAGCACACCCGGCGGCAGATACTTGTCCATCAGCGCCGGAATCGCGTCGTTGTATTCGAGGCCGCTGCCCGCGGTGCCGATGCCGGGCAGCAGCACCAGGGCCGCCATCCCCGGCAGAATGGTGATCAGCGGCACGAACGCCTTGGGATAGGCCCCGATGATCGGCGTCAGCCGGGCGGAATTGCCGTCCTTGGCGGCCATCGCGCGCTGCACCTCGGCGAAGTTGGTCGTCCAGTAGCCGAAGGACAGGCAGAAGGCCAGCCCGAGGATGATCCCGATCCAGTCACCGACCGGATTGGACCCCCCGATGCCGGTGCCGGTCCAGGGCTCCACGAAGGAGGCGCCGCGGTCGGCGCTGAGCCGGTCGAAGAGCTGACCCAGGCCGCCGGTCTCCTTGATCGCGATGATGGTCAGCGGCACCATGCCGATCAGCACGACGAAGAACTGCATCACCTCGTTGTAGATGGCGCTGGTCAGCCCGCCGAGCAGGATGTAGGACAGCACGAAGACGGCGGCCAGGACGATGGCCAGGATGAGCGGGATGCCGAGCAGCGCCTCCAGGACGATGGACAGCGCGTAGAGGTTCACCCCGGCGATGAGCATGCTGCCGACGACGAAGGTGATCGCGTTGATCAGGTGGGCCTTCGGGTCGAACCGCAGCCGCAGGTACTCCGGGACGCTGCGGACCTTGGAGCCGTAGTAGAAAGGCATCATGACGATGCCCAGGAAGACCATGGCCGGGATCGCGCCGATCCAGAAGTAGTGCACCATCGCCGCGCCGTACTGGGCGCCGCTGGCCGACTGGCCGAGCAGCTCCACCGCGCCGATGTTGGCCGAGATGAATCCGATTCCGGTGACCCAGGCGGGCAATGACCGGCCGGACAGGAAGAAGTCCAGCGACGACTTGACCGCACGCTTGAGGGCGAAGCCGATGCCCAGCACGAACGAGAAGTAGATAATCATCAGCACCAGGTCGACCGGGCTGAGATCCAGACTCAGGGCACTGCCGCTTTCCGCCGCGAGAAACATGCTTGGCCCCTTTCCCAGCAAATGTGGGAGAGAATGTCCATGCCGGTCGACTCATCAAGGCGCTTCGATTGTTACGGCCCAGTGAACAACGGGCCGGCCGAGGCCGTCAAGAGCCGGTCCGGGGCGCCGCGACGAGATCGCCCGGGGGGAAATCACGAATGGCGAGCGCGGCCTGGACGAGCGTCGCGTGCGTCAGGGTCTGCGGGTAGTTGCCGAGGTGGGCGCCCGTCGCGGGGTCCATCTCCTCGGCGTACAGGCCGGGCGGGCCGGCCCGCCCGAGCAGGTCGCGGAAGAGCGCCACCGCCTCCGGTCGCCGGCCGGTGCGGGCCAGGGCCTGGACGAGCCAGAACGAGCAGGGCAGGAACGCTCCCTCGGTGCCGGGCAGGCCGTCCTGCCCCGGCGGGTAGCGGTACAGCAGCGGGCCGCCCGCCGACAGCTCGGTGCGGATCGCGTCGACGGTGCCGCGTACCCGGGGCGACCGGTCGTCGTCGATGCCCAGCAGCGGCAGCACCAGCAGCGCGGCGTCCAGGTCGGCGGAGCCGTAGCTGCGCACATAGGTCGACCGCGGGGCGTCGAAGCCCCGCGTCCGGACCTCGGCGGCGAGGGCGTCGCGGGCGTGTTCCCACCGCCGGCGCCGGCGCGCCGAGAGCGGGTGGGCTTCGGCGATGCGCAGCGCGCGGTCCAGGGTGAGCCAGCCCATGAGCTTGGAGTGGACATGGTGGCGGGGGTCGCCGCGGATCTCCCAGATGCCGGCGTCCGGTTCGGGCCAGCGGCGGGCGACCAGGTCGGCGAAGCCGCGCACCGCCCGCCACGTCTCCGAGTAGAGGCGCTGACCGGCCCGCTCGAGCAGCCAGGCGGCGTCGACCACCCAGCCGTAGCCGTCGAGCTGGTGCTGATCGGCCGCGCCGTTGCCGACCCGCACCGGCACGCTGCCGGCGTAGCCGGGCCACCCGGGCAGACGCCGTTCGCGGGGCGCGGGGCGCCCGTACAGGGTGAGCAGGACCGGCAGGCGCGGGCGCTGCAGCCGGCTGGCGTGCAGCAGCCAGGCGAGAAACCCGCGGGCCTCGTCGAGCCGGCCGACCCCGAGGAACGCGCCGACGCCGATGCTGGCGTCGCGGGGCCAGACGTAGCGGTAGTCCCAGTTCCGCACGCCGCCGGGATCCTCGGGCAAGGACGTGGTGGGCGCGGCGACCGGGGCCCGCGTCGGCGAGTGGGTCAGCAGCCGCAGGGTCAGCAGGCTCCGGACGACCGCCTCGCGGAACGGCAGCGACGGGTCGATGCCGGCGCACCAGACGCGCCAGCGGCTCTCGTCCGCGACGAGGAGATCCCAGGCCGCCGCCGGGTCGACCCGGACGAGCGGCTCGCGGTGGGCCACGGCCAGCACCAGGGTCAGCGGCCGGCCCGGCGCGACGGTGACCCGGGCCGGGCGGCCGGGACGCAGGGCGAGCGCCGGGTCGCCGGCCAGGGACACCGCGAGCGACCCCCACTCGCACACCACGCCCGCGCCGTCCTGGCGGACCCGCGGACGGCGGTGCCCGGCCCCGAGGCGCGGGTCGAACTCGACGACGGCCTGGGCCGGTCCCGCCTCGGCCGACAGGCGGCGCACCAGCACGGTCGCCGGCAGCAGGCGCCCGCCGAGCTCGGCCACCATCCCCTCGGTGAGGGTGAGCCGCCCGGCCCCGGTCGCCCAGGTCGTCTCCAGCGTGGCGGTGTGCCGGCGGTAGCGTCGCGCGACCAGCGTGGCCGGTCCGGCGGGGCCGGCGCGGAAGGTACCGGCCGCCGGGCCGCCGATCAGCCGGCCGAACAGGGGCTCGCCGTCGAAGCCGGGCACGCAGCACCAGTCGATCGCGCCGCCGGCGTCGACGAGGGCCGCGGTCCGGGTGTCGCCGAGCAGCCCGTACTCCTCGATCGGCGCAGCCGCCATCGGTTCCACCCTTCGTTTCCGCGGGGCCCGGGTCAGCGGGCCTGCAGGAGCAGCCCGAGGACCGTTCCGTAGACCAGGTGGGCGGCGATCGCGACCGCCGGGGTCCGCCCGCCGTAGTTGAGGGCGAACAGCCCGGGCGGCTCCAGCACCGCGGCGCCGGCCGGCCCGGCCCGGTGGGAGGCCATCCGCGGGTGCACTCCCGGCAGCAGGGGCAGGATCACCGTGAGCGCCACCGCGGCGTGCAGCGCGCCGAGCAGCGTCCCCAGCCACCAGGTGGCCCGGTGCAGCAGCGCGAACGTCGCCGCGTACCCCAGCGCGAAACCCTGACCGACGACCAGGTGGATGAGGAAGCCGGCCACCCGGGCGCGGTCCGGGTCGGGGGTGAGCAGCGTGCCCAGGACCAGGGGCAGGTCCAGGCGGGTGAGCCCGGCCAGCTGGGCGGCGATCAGCACCGCGGTGAGGGCGGCGGAGGCGATCAGCCCGAACACGGTCCATCCGGCCCAGTCCATCAGCGCGGGCTGAGCCGGCCGGCCCGGGCGGCCAGCACGCCGCGCACCTCCTGGTACGACGCGAGGAAGCCCGCGACGCCCCGGTCCTCGAGCGTGCGGCCCACGTCGTCCAGGTCGACGCCGGCCGCGGCCAGCCGGCGCATCACCTCGGCCGCCCGGTCGACCCCGGTGTCCACGGTGCGGGCCGGCCGGCCGTGGTCGGTGAACGCGGCCAGGGTGGCCTCCGGCAGGGTGGTGACCGTGTCCGGGCCGATGAGCTCCTCGACGTACCTGGTGTCGCGGTACGCCGGGTTCTTCATCGACGTGGAGGCCCACAGCGGCCGCTGAGCCCGCGCCCCGAGATCGGCCAGCCGCTGCCACCGCCGCCCGGAGAACCGTTCCCGGAAGAGCCGGTACGCCAGCTTGGCCTGGGCGATCGCCGCCTGCCCCCGCAGCGCGAGCGCGTCGTCGGTGCCGGCCGCGGTCAGCCGCCGGTCGACCTCGGTGTCGACCCGGCTGACGAAGAAGGAGGCGACACTGTGCACCGTTGACGGGTCACCGCCGCGGCCGGCGAAGTCCTCCAACCCGGACAGGTACGCCTCGATGATCTGCTCGTAGCGGGCGAGCGAGAAGATCAGGGTGACGTTGATGCCGCGGCCCTCGGCGATCATCGCCCGCACGGCCGGTACGCCCGCCGCGGTCGCCGGGATCTTCACGAGGAGATGGGGCTCGGCGATCCGTTCGTGCAGCGCGCGGGCCGCCGCCACCGTCGCCCAGGTGTCGTGCGCCAGCTCGGGCGCCACCTCCACGGAGACGAAGCCGTCGGTGCCGCCGCTCTCGTCGAAGACCGGGCGCAGCACCGCCGACGCGGAGCTGATGTCGTCGGTCACCAGCGTCCAGTACGCGTCGTCGAGCGGGCACCCGGCCGCGGTCAGCGCGGCGAACTGATCGTCGTAGTCGGCGGAACCGACGATGGCCCGGGTGAAGATGGTCGGGTTGGCCGTCACGCCACGGATCCCGTCGGCGACCAGGGCCGCCAGGGCGCCGCCGGTCAGGGCGCCGCGGGTGAGGTTGTCCAGCCAGGGACTCTGGCCGTACTCGGCGTACAGGTGCCGCAGGGGGGTCATCGGTCCGCTCCGGACGGCCGGGCCGGGGAAGCCAGCCGCCACAACGCGAGCGCGCCGATCAGCAGCCCGAAGTCGCGCACCGCCACGTCGTAGTAGTCGCCCAGGACCAGCAGGTTCACGATGATGCCGGCCAGCCACGCGGCCACCACCGGGGCGCCGTACCGCGGCCGGATGGCCACCAGGAGCCCGGCCACCACCTCGATCACGCCCACGGCGTACATCGCCTGCTGCGCCGTGCCGGGCAGGAGCCGGTCGGCGAACGGGGCGAGGTAGCCGGGCCAGTCGGTCAGCAGGTTGAGGAACTTGTCCAGCCCGAAGACGATCGGGGCCACCGTGAAGCCGGTGCGCAGCAGCAGGAACGCCTGGTGAGCGGGGTCGACGGCCGGGCCGGCCGTTCGGGCGGCCGTCGCGGAGCTGGGCGTCGGAGCAGTCATGGCGGAACCTCTCTTCTAAAAGCGTTGTGCACGTTATTTAGAAGCTAGACGCGTCGCTTTTCTAAAGTCAAGACACGCGTGTCTTACAATGGCGGCATGGCTCCCCGCCCCCTGCCCGACCGCATCGCCGCCCTGGCCGCCCTCGACGACCCGATCCGCCGGGCCGTGTACGGCCTCGTCGCGCACAGCGAGACGGCGGTCAGCCGGGACGCGGCGGCGGAGGCGCTGGGCACCACCCGACGGGTGGCCGCCTTCCACCTCGACCGGCTGGCCGACCAGGGCCTGCTCGCCGCCGAGTACCGCCGGCCGCCCGGGCGTACCGGCCCGGGGGCCGGCCGCCCGGCCAAGCTGTACCGGCCGGTCGCCGACGAGCTGTCGGTGTCGGTGCCGCCGCGGCACTACGACCTCGTGGGCGAGGTGCTCGCCGCGGCCGTGGCGGACTCGCTCGACTCCGGCGCCCCGGTCCAGGAGGCGCTCGACCGCACGGCCTACGAGACCGGCCGGACCGCCGGCGCGGCCGCCGGCACGGTCCTCGGCGCCCTGGAGGACGCCGGCTACGAACCGCGCGGCGACGACGAGGACGGCGGGCTGATCCTGCGCAACTGCCCGTTCCACCGGCTCGCCCGGCAGTTCACCGCCCTGGTCTGCGGGGTGAACCTGCAGTTGCTGCGCGGCGTCACCGACGGAGCCGGCGACCCGGGCGTCACCGCGGTGCTCGACCCGGGCCCGGGCCGCTGCTGCGTCCGGCTCCGGCCGGCGGCGCGCTGACCTCGCCCGCGGCGGCCGGGGCGGGCAGGCCGGCGGCCAGCTCCGCGACGGTGTGGGCCCCGATGCCGGGCACCGGGTCGTCGCTGTGGGCGGCGGCGACGGCGCGGACGTGCTCCTCGGCACGCGCGGCGAGCCCGTCGTAGATCTCGGCGAACAGAGCACGGGCGGGTTCCCGTAGCCATCCGGGGGGCAGCAGCCGGCTGGGCAGCCCGGGGTCGAGGACGGGCAGGCGCCGGTAGGTGTCCATCACCTCGGTACGGGCCCGGACCGCCTCGGGGCCGGCGATCTGTCCGGCGTGGACCCGGGGCAGCACCGGGCGCCAGTTCGCGATGAAGGATTCGTAGCGGCGGGCGAGGGCCGCGGTGTCCCAGGCGTCGAGCGGTGAGCGGCCGGGCTCGGGACCGGCGTACCGGCCGCGGAAGACGGTGATCGCGGGGCCGAAGGGGGCGAGCCGGTCCACGGCCCGGCCGGCGAGGGCGCGCGGAGAGACCCAGAGGCCGTCGTAGAGCGGGGCGAAGCCCATCCAGCGCAGCTGCGCGCGCAGCCCGCGCCGCCGGGCCGCCTGCCCGCGCGGCAGCGAGAAGGCGAGCACCGTCCAGCGCCCGTCCCACGGCTCGGCCGGCGCGACGATCGCGCTGCCGCCGACGGCGAGGAAGCCGGCGGCGGCCGGGGTGAGCCGGTACGAGCTCCGCCGCCCCTGCCGATGCCCCTCCAGCACGCCGCGACGGGCCAGCCGGCTGATGGCGGTCCGGGCGCCCGCCTGGGACACCCCGGCCTCGGTGAGCAGGGCCACGATGGCCGCCGAGGGGAGCCGGGCCCGGTCGCGCAGGGTGTAGTCGGCCAGCAACGTCACCGTCAGCCCCTGCGGCGAGCTCCCGGCCTGCCGCCGGGGCAGCCGCACCGGCTCCGCGGCGTCATCCGGGAAGATCTCCTCGATGTCGTACGGACTCGTCACGCGATGCTCCAGCGGTTCGGGGTGCGGTCAGGCTGACTGTAACGAGGGCGGCGGCGCCGCTGTCGATCGAGGCATGTCGATTGACAGTCAACGGCTCCGGGTGCACGCTAACTGTCAATCGACTCCGGTGGCGCCGGGCCGCGCTCCCCCCGGCGTCAGGTGCGTGATCCCGAGGGCAGGTCACGCGGACGTCTCCCCAGCTGTTCCCCCGTGGGCGGCGCACGCACGCTCGTGGCGATGCCGTGTGCGCCGGCCCGCCTTCCCCAGGAGTGCCGATCATGACAATCAGACGTTCCCTGCTGCTGGCCGTGGCCACCGCGCTGGCCCTGGTGGGTCTCGCCGTCCCGGCGTCCCGGCCCGCGTTCGCGGCCTCGCTGACCGAGGTGACCAGCTTCGGCAGCAACCCGGGCGGGATGCGCATGCACATCTACGTCCCGGACTCCCGCCCGGCCGCCCCGGCGATCGTGGTGGCCATGCACGGCTGCGGCGGCTCCGGCCCCGGCTTCTACTCCGGCAGCGAGTTCGCCTCGCTGGCCGACCGGTACGGCTTCCTGGTGATCTATCCGTCCGCGATGCAGGAGGCCGGCTTCGGCAAGTGCTTCGACACGTGGTCGGCCGCGGCCAAGCGGCGCGACGGCGGCAGCGACCCGGTCTCGATCGCCTCCATGGTGGCCTACGCCGGGCGCCAGTACGGCGGCGACCTGAACCGGGTGTACGCCACCGGCAGCTCGTCGGGCGGCATGATGACCCAGCACATGCTGGCCCTGTACCCCGACCTGTTCAAGGCCGGCGCCGCCTTCATGGGCGTGCCCTTCACGTGCTTCGCCGACGCGGCCGACTACCCGCCCGGCGGCCGGTGCACCGGCGGCAGCATGGACCGCACACCGCAGCAGTGGGGTGACGCCGTCCGGCAGGCGTTCCCCGGCTACACCGGCGCCCGCCCCCGGGTGCAGCTGTGGCACGGCACCAACGACACGCTGGTGCCGTACTCGCTGTTGCAGGAGTCCATCGAGCAGTGGACCGACGTGTTCGGGCTGAGCCAGACCCCGACCTCCAGCGACACCCCGCAGCCCACCTGGAACCGCCGCCGCTACGCCGACCGCGCGGGCGTCGTCCAGGTGGAGGCGTACAGCATCCAGGGCGCCGGGCACAGCCTGCCCGGCAGCGGGATGGCGGCCGCGGCGATCGCCTTCTTCGGCCTCACCACGTCACCGTCGACGCCGCCGTCCACACCGCCGTCGACCCCGCCCACCAGCCCGCCGTCGACCCCGCCGTCGACCCCGCCGGCCGCCGGGGCGTGCCGGGTGACCGACACGGTCAGCGCCTGGAACACCGGGCTGACCTCGGCCATCACCATCACGAACACCGGCTCCACGGCCGTCAGCGGCTGGTCCCTGACCTTCACGCTGCCGGCTGGCCAGAGCATCACCTCCGGCTGGAACGCCACCTACTCCCCGGCCTCGGGTGCGGTGACGGCCCGCAACGTCGGCTACAACGCCGCCATCGCGCCCAACGGCTCGGTCAGCATCGGGTTCCAGGCCACGCACACCGGCGACACCGGCCGCCCGGCCGCGTTCAGCCTCAACGGCGCGGCCTGCGCCGTCGCCTGAGCCGGCCCTTTTCGCCCCCTGGGCAAGAAACTCCGGCCGAAAAAGCGTTACGACCGGGGCCCGGGGCGGCGAACTGCGGTTCCGATCGCCGGAACGATTGAGGAGCGCCTATGTCTATCGGACGTGTATTGAGGCCGTGGGAGCGCTCCCGTAGCATCCCCGCAGCGGCTGTTAACGCTAACGAAACAATGGCTCCGCCCATTTTCCGGGCCGCCACCCCCGTGAGGAGTTCCCCTTCATGACCAGATCCGGAGCGATCAGGACCGGCCTGCTGGCGGCCGGCGCCGCGGCGCTGGCGGCGGCGACGGCTGTCGTGGCGGCGCCGGCCGGCGCCGCCGCCGCCGGCTGTGCCGTGAACTACGCCGTGTCGTCGCAGTGGCAGGGCGGATTCGGCGCCAACGTGACGATCACGAATCTCGGCGACCCGCTCACCGGCTGGACGCTGACGTGGTCGTTCGGCGCCGGGCAGACGGTGACCCAGGCGTGGAACACCACGTTGACCCAGAGCGGTTCGGCGGTGACCGCGCAGAACGCCAGCTACAACGGCTCGGTCGCCACCAACGGCACGGTGTCGTTCGGCTTCAACGGGTCGTCGGGGGCCACCAACCCGGCGCCGACCGGCTTCGCCCTCAACGGCGTCACCTGCACCGGCAGCACCGGGCCGACGACCGGCCCGACCACCGGCCCGACGACGCCGCCCACCACCCCGCC
>NZ_BOMQ01000105.1 GCF_016862275.1 Actinoplanes nipponensis
TCCACGCATTGGCGCAACGTAGTCCGATCTTGTACAGTGGCGGCCCGCTGGACCGGATGAGCGCCACAAGATCTGCAACCTTCGAAGAATGCAGCGGGCAGCGAGAGACGTCCGGTGGCACGAGCACGGGCCGCAAGGCGGGAAGCAGCGCGGTGCCGAGCACGGCGGAGCTCCGGGGCGCGGAGGAGCACGCAGAAAGCACCCGCGAAGCAGCCCGGGCACCGGTCAGCGCAGGCGAGGCAGCGCGCGAGGCGCAGAGCATCACGAGCCCCGGAGCGGCGCGGTCCCCAGGCACGGCGAGAACGGCAGCGCCATGCCCGGTCATAGCCGGCACCTCAAGCCCCACCACAAGCCGAACAAAGCCGGGCGACCCCCCGAGGCACGACAGATATCTCAGGTCTCCTTCGCGCTCACCAGGCTGGCGAAAACCACCACATTGTCGCTGTACCCCCGCTTACCCCCCAGCCACCGCCCGCCGCACGTCATCAGCCGCAGGGATGGCCTGCTGTAGTCCCCGTAGACCCGCTTGACCGGCAGCTTCTCCTTGTTGAAGTGCTCCACCGAGTTGATCTGGAAGATCGCCACCGAGTCGTCCTCGCGCAGCACCTCGATCTTCTGTCCGGCCTTCAGCTTCCCCAGCCCGGCGAAGACCGACGGCCCGGTACGGGTGTCCGCGTGCCCCACGATCAGCGCCGGCCCGAACTGGCCCGGGGTCGGCCCCTGGTCGAACCAGCCCGCCTCGTTGTGCCTGGTCAGCGGCGGTACGTCCACCGAGCCGTCCGCCGCCCGTCCCACCCGCAGGATCGGCGCCTCCACCTTGATCGAGCGGATCGTCAGGCGTTTCGGCGTGCTCGGGTCGAGCACGGGGAACGCCCGTGGTGGCGGCTTGTCCGGGCCGCGGAACAGGTCGCCCAGGTTGAAGCCGGTGGCCGCGCCCAGGCCGGCGCCGACGGTGAACAGGCCGACGAAGACCAGGATCGCCGCCATCAGTCCGAGGGGCAGGGGCCGGCGGCCGGTTGTCGCGCGGGCGGCGGGCGGGCGGGTGCGGGCCGGGGCCGTCGCGATGCGGGCCGGGGGCCGGGGGGACGGGCGGCGGGCCGGTGGCGCGGCCGGCTGGGGCTGGCCGTGCGGCCGGGCGGCCAGGATCTCGGCGGGGCGGCGGCGCAGCACCGATTGGGGCATCCGGGGGCCGTGCGGGACCGGCCGGGGGGTTGCCGGGCGGGTCATCCGGGGCGCCTCAGCCGAGGCGGCGGCGCCGGGCGGCCACCACGCTCAGCGCGACGCCGGCCATCAGGGCTGCCAGGCCGCCGCCGATCAGGACCGGCGCCGAGCCGCCGCCGGCTGTGCCCCCGCCGCCGGTTGCCGGGCCGCGGGTCGGTTCGACCTTCAGCACCACGTGCAGCGTGCTTTTCGCTGTCTTGCCGTCGGGGCAGGTCAGGGTGACCGAGTAGTTGCCCGGGTCGGTGGTGGCCGGCACTCTCGCCGTCGCGGTGAGGAAGCCGTACCGCGGGGAGACGATGACCGCGCCGGTGGGCGTCGTGGTGACCGTCGCCGCCTTGAGGTTGTCGTCGCAGCTGGCCCGGATGCCGACGTCGTCCCCGGCGCGGACCGTGCTGGGGTTGATCTCGACGAAGACGCCGGCGCGGAGCCGGCCCGGAGGGAGCTGGGCGAAGTCGCCGGCGGCCCGGGCGGGGGATCCGTCGCACAGCGCGGCCGGCAGGGCCAGGGCCAGCGCGGTCAGCGCGGCCGGGACGGGTGTGCGCATGACTCCCCCTCCTGCCGCCCGGGGGTACGAACTTCGCGGACGGCTCGTGGGGGTGATTTTCGCACCTCCGGGCCGTTTTCGCGTGGGTGCGGAGATCCCGCTTATGAGTGTTGACACCCGACGCTCCGCGACGACCCGCACTCCGCTACCGTGATTGACGTTCGGATCACTGGGAAAACAGTGAATCAGCCCGGTTCCTTATGACGCCTGGGGGCGTTGAGGTTGTCGATTTTCAGCACGCTTCTCATCTACGCGATCATCCCGTTGGGGGTCATCGCCATCGTCGCCGCGCTCGTCGCGTCCGGGTCCGGGCGGAGCCGGCCCGCCCGGCGCTACCGGCCCGGCCGGCCGTACGACTTCAAGCCGATCTGGTTCCTGGCCTCGCCCGCGCAGGTCAGCCCGGCCTTCGGCGGCAAGACCTCGTCCGCTCCGGAGCTTCCCGCCGGCGTCCTCGAGGATGCCACGGGCATGCAGGTCCGGCCCGGCCCGACAGGAGGCGCAAGTGACCGTTGGTGAGCAGCAGGCCATCGTCAGCGGCTCCGGCGAGCAGCCGCTGACCGAGCTCGACCGGCCCGGCGGCCCGACGATCGCCGAGGATCCCGGGCAGACCACGTCCGCCGAGGGCGTCGCGGCGCTGGACGGGCCGTTCACCACGCGGCAGCTGCTGCGCCTCGACGAGGCGTTGCGGGTCGCCGACCAGCAGACCGGCCTGACCTTCAGCGTCTACATCGGCGACCTCGAGGAGCCGACCCGCCAGTACGCCGAGCAGCTGCACCGCCGGCTCGACGGCGCGGCGAAGGCGGTGCTCGTCGCCATCTCGCCGAACCAGCGGGTGCTGGAGATCGTCACCGGTTCGGACGCCCGCAAGCGCATCTCCGACCGCGACGCCAAGCTGGCGGCGCTGTCGATGGCGGCGTCCTTCGCCGGGGGCGACCTCGCCGGCGGTGTGCTGGCCGGGCTGGACCAGCTGGCGTCGCACGCCGGCCGGCACTAGGACTCCGGCCGGCACCAGGACTACAGCCAGGCGGACGGGGCGACCCGGACCGCGAACGGGGCGTCGACCTGCACCAGGTCGGCGCCCTGCACTGTCTTGCCGTGCTCGTAGCCGCCGGGCCCCAGGGCGTACGTGTGCAGCACCGGCGCCGGCTCGGACTCGATCCGCCAGAAGGCCGGGATCCCCGCCTCGGCGTACAGGGCCGGCTTGAGCAGCCGGTCGTAGCGCCGGCTGGTGCCGGTCTCCACCTCGATCACGCACGCGACGTCGGCGGGATCGGCCCAGACCGCGCCCGAGGAGTACGGCTTCAACACGGTCACGTCCGGCACCAGGTTGCTCGCGCCGGTCTCGATGCCCAGCCGGGCGCAGACCCACCAGCCGGCCGGCGCCGCGCCCCGCAGGATGGTCAGCACGGCCCGGACGATGCTCTCGTGGGGGCCGTCCAGCGGCGGGGTGACGTGCAGGCTGCCGTCGACGATCTCGTACCGGTGCCCGTCCTGCGGGAACAGGTGCAGGTCCGGTTCGGTCCAGCGGCCCTCGGGGGCGGTCCACCGCGTCAGGGCGTTCGCGCCGATCGCCACCGGGCCACCTCCATCACTGTGGAGTGCCAGCGTACTCACGCTGTGTTGTTTCCGGTGGGTTTCGGGGGCCGAAAGTTTCGCGGGTCGCGCGGATTTCCTCCGCACGACCCGCGTGAACTCATCAACCGGCGGCGGCGTCCTTCGCCCGGGCCTTCAGCGCCCGCAGCACCCCGTCCCGGCCCTCGGCCACCAGCCGGCGCAGCGACGGCGAGTGCCCGTTGCCGGCCAGCCAGTCGTCGGTCAGGGCCACCGTCTCCGGGCTGACCTGGTAGGCCGGGTAGGCCAGCATGGCGAACTCCTGCGCGGGCTCGCTGTCGGAGCGGGCCCACACGTCGTCGACCACCTCGAAGAACTTCGGCGCGTAGGGCGCGGTCAGCGCCACCTGCGTCGAGGTCTGGAAGCCCTGCAGCAGCGAGCGGCTGAGCCAGTTCGGCAGCTTCTCCTCGCCGGTCAGCTGCGCCCAGACCCGGGCCTTGTTCTCCGCCGTGGGCAGCAGCGCCCGGGCCAGCGCGGCCTCCCGCTCGCCGCTGGCCGTACGGTCCGACGCCAGCTCGTCGGCGATCTCCTGCTCGGTCGCCACGCCCCGGGCGGCCAGCGCCTCCAGCAGCGACCAGCGCAGCTCGGTGTCGATGGTCAGCCCGGCGGGCACCCCCGCGCCGGTCAGCCAGCCCCGCAGCGCCGCGAGGTCGTCCTCGCCGCGGGCCGCGTTAACGAAGGCGCGCGCCCAGGCCAGCTGGAAGCCGCTGCCCGGCTCGGCCGCGGCCAGCGCCTGGCGGGCCGTGTCGGCGAGCAGGGCCCAGCCGGTCGGCGCCCACTGCGGGTCCGCGTACATGGTCAGCGTGGTGGCCGCCTGCCGCAGCGTCGCGGTGGTCAGGTTGATGTCGCGTTCCTTGGGCAGGCCGGTGCTGACCAGCGCCAGGTAGTCCCGGGCGGCCAGCTCGGCGTCGCGCAGCATGTCCCAGGCCGCGGCCCAGCACAGCGCCCGCGGCAGGGACGACTCGAAGCCGTCGATGTGCTTGACGACCGTGGCCATCGAGCGCTCGTCCAGCCGCAGCTTGGCGTAGGTCAGGTCGTCGTCGTTGAGCAGCAGCACGTCGGCCGCCGGCACGCCGGCCAGCGCCGTCAGCTCGGTCTCCTCGCCGCTGACGTCGACCTCCAGCAGCTCGCGGCGCACCAGCCGGTCGCCGCGGACGTCGTAGAGGCCCACGCCGATGCGGTGGGTGCGCAGCGTGGGATAGGCGACGGGCGCCTCCTGCCGGACCACGACCTTGTCGTACGTGCCGTCGGCGCCGATCGTCAGCACCGGGCGCAGCGTGTTGACCTGCGCGGTCTCCAGCCACTGGGCGGCGAACTTGCGCAGCTCGCGACCCGACGCCGTCTCCAGCTCGGTGAGCAGGTCGTCGAAGGTGGCGTTGCCCCACGCGTGCCGCTGGAAGTACGCCCGCAGCCCGGCCCGGAACGCGTCCAGCCCGACGTACGCGACGAGCTGCTTGATGACGCTGGCGCCCTTGGCGTACGTGATGCCGTCGAAGTTGACCTCGACGGCCTCCAGGTCCGGCATCTCGCAGTACACCGGGTGGGTGGAGGAGAGCTGGTCCTGCCGGTAGCCCCAGGTCTTGCGGACCGACAGGAACGTCGTCCACGCGTCGGTGAAGCGGGTGGCGGAGGTGTTGCACCAGTGGCTGGCCCACTCGGCGAACGACTCGTTCAGCCACAGGTCGTTCCACCAGCGCATGGTGACCAGGTCGCCGAACCACATGTGGGCCAGCTCGTGCAGGATCGTGTTGGCGCGCTGCTCGTACTCGTAGTCGGTGACCTGCGAGCGGAAGATGTAGTGGGCCTCGGCGTGCGTGACGCAGCCGAAGTTCTCCATCGCGCCGGCGTTGAAATCGGGCACCCACAGCTGGTCGTACTTCGGCAGCGGGTAGCGCACGCCGAACTGCTCGTGGAAGAAGTCGAAGCCCTGCTTGGTGATCAGGAACAGGTCGTCCGGGTCGAGGTACTGCGCCATCGAGGCCCGGCAGAAGATGCCCAGCTCGATGCCGTCGTGGCTGTCGCGCACCTCGTGGTACGGCCCCGCGCACAGCGCCGTGATGTACGTGCTCATCCGCGGCGACGTGCTGAAGTGCACCGTCTTCGCGCCGCCGTCGGCCGGGGCCGTCTCGGCGACCGGCATGTTGGACACGACCTTCCAGTGCCCCGGGACGGTGGCGTGCCAGGTGAAGATGCTCTTGAGGTCGGGCTGGTCGAAGGCGGCGTAGACGCGCTGAGCGTCCGCCGTCTCGAACTGGCTGTACAGGTAGATCTCCTGGTCGACCGGATCCTCGCTGCGCTGCAGGCCCTGCCCGCTGGCCGAGTACGCGAAGTCCGCGTCGACGACCAGGGTGTTGTCGGCCGCCAGGCCGGTCAGGGTAAGACCGGCCTCCGCCGACCACTCGGACAGGTCGACCGGCGTGCCGTTGAGCACCGCCGAGCGCACCGTCGCCGCCGCCACCTCGATGAACGTCTGCGCGCCGGGCTCGGCGCAGCGGAACGTGACCTCGGTGGTGGAACGGAACGTGCCGGCGCCGGGCCCGCCCTTGCCGTCGGTCAGGTCCAGGGCGATGTCGTATCCGGTCACCTCGAGCAGGCGGGCCCGCTCGGCCGCCTCGACCTGGGTCAGGTTACGAACTCCGGCCACGTTCACTCTCCTCCATGCTGGTCCGGGCGGCGTCGCCCTGACCTAGAGCTTTCCACGTCACCCTATGCGCTCGATCGGTGGCGCATGTCACCGCCGGGGCCGGGCCCGGCGAGGGAGGATCGAGGGCATGACTGAACGCTCCGCGGTCGACATGTGGTTCGACCCGATCTGCCCCTGGGCCTGGATGACCTCCCGCTGGTTGCTCGAGGTGGAGAAGGTCCGGACCATCGACATCACGTTCAATGTGATGAGCCTCTCGGTGCTCAATTCCGGCCGTGACCTGCCGGAGCAGTATCAGGAGCTCATGACCAAGGGATGGGGCCCGGTCCGGGTCTGCATCGCCGCCGCCGAGACCGCCGGGCCGCAGGTCCTGCGGGACCTGTACACCGCCCTGGGCACCCGGATCCACCTGCAGAAGTACGAGCTCGACGAGAAGCTCTACACCGAGGCGCTGGCCGAGGTCGGCCTCGATCCGGCCCTGGCCGACGCGGCCGGCAGCGACGCCTGGGACGACGCGCTGACGGCCAGCCACAACGCCGGGATGAAGCCGGTCGGCACGGACGTCGGCACGCCGGTCATCCACGCGCCCGGCCCGGCCGAGGGCGAGAAGGTCGCCTTCTTCGGCCCGGTGGTCACGCCGGCGCCGAAGGGCGAGGCGGCCGGCAAGCTCTGGGACGGCGTCCTGCTGGTGGCCGGCACGCCCGGCTTCTACGAGCTCAAGCGCACGCGGGACCTCGGCCCCATCTTCGAGTGAGACGCCACCGGATCCTCCGGCCGGTCGTTGGACGCGGTGAGTACCCCTTCCGACCGGAGGCTCCGATGGCTGAGTCCGACAGCGTTGCCACTTCCACGATCGCCGTGCACCGCGAGGCCTGGGACAGCTTCTGCCCCAACCTGCCGGCGGAGGTGGCCGCCATGGTGGCGCCGCCCGTCACCGTCACCGCGTTCCCGGTGGCCGGGGCCGGGCCGGCGGTCACGGCCGTCCGCAAGGCGAAGCAGGCCACGCTGCGCGGCAACATGCCGTCCGTGCCCGCGTACGGCAAGGGCCGCCGCGCGAAGTGAGCGTGGGAACACACCGGGGTGTGCGCGCGGCCCGTACGGCCGGTCGGTAGGTTCGCGGCATGACGGTCGTGCACCCGATCAGCCGGGCCTGGATCACCACTGGCGGCACCGGCGCGCAGAACTACGACGAGTTCGCCGACGATGCCGAGATCACCGGGATCATCGCCGCGAACCCGCACAGCGCGCTCGCCATCGAGATGCCCCACCGGGCGCCCGAGTCCCTGGGCAGGTCGTTCCTGGACTGCCTGGGCGACGCCGCCGAGCGGCTGGCCCGGGAGCAGGCCGCGGGCAGCTACTCGGCCGCCGAGCAGGTGGTGGTCCTCTACCGGATCTCCGCCGCCGGCGAGCCCGACGCGTACGGGCTGTGGGCGATGGTCGACACCGACCAGATCTCCACCAGCGCGGACGAGCCCGGCCTGGTGATCCGCAACGAGGACGTGTTCATCGCCAAGGTGCGCGAGCGCGTCGCCCTGGCCGAGGCGCTGCGGACCCTGCTGTCGCCGGTGCTGCTGCTGCAGACCGGCAAGGGCGAGGAGCTGCACGCCGCGCTGGCCGCCGCCACCGAGGCGGCCGGGGCGCCCGCGGCCACCGACACCGACCAGAGCGGCCGCACCCACGCCATCTGGGTGGTGCCGGCCGGTCCGCTGCAGAACGAGCTGACCGCGCTGGCCGGCGGCGGCGAGCTGGTCGTCGCGGACGGCAACCACCGCAGCCTGGCGGCGCAGACCGGCGGCCTGCCGCGCTTCCTGGCGGTCGTCACGACCCCGGCGTCGGTCGCCATCCAGCCGTACAACCGCCTGGTCAGCGAGCTGCCGGAGGCGGACTTCGCGGCCCGGCTGACCGCGGCCGGGGCCCGGGTCGAGGAGCTGCCGCGGCCGGCGGCGGTGCCCGCCAAGGGCACCATCGAGCTGTACGCGGCCGGCCGGTCGTACGCGGTCGTGCTGCCGCGGGTCGAGGGCGCGTCGGCCGTGGAGAGCCTGGACCACGCCCTGGTGGAGCGGATCCTGCTCGGCGACGTCCTCGGGCTCGATCCCGGCGACAAGCGCGTCTCCTACATCGGCGGCGACTACCCGGCCGAGTGGCTGCGCGGCGAGGTCGACGCCGGCCGGGCCGAGCTGGCCGTGCTGATCGCCCCGGTGACGGTCGAGGACTTCGTGGCGGTCAACCTGGCCCGGCAGAAGCTGCCGCGCAAGAGCACCTGGTTCACCCCGAAGGCCCGCGGCGGCCTCGTGCTCGCCCAGCTCGACTGACATGCTGCACCCCCAGGTCGACGCGTCCCTGGCGATCAGGCGGCGGCCGGACGCCGCCGTGCTCGCCGCCGACCCGTACGAGCAGCTGCTGTTCGCGCGGCGGGCCATGGAGGAGTCGAACGAGGCCGAGTGTGGCCCGGCCATCCCGCTGCCCGTGGTGGTCGACGTGGACGCCGACGGCGTGCCCTGCCGGCTGTACGCGGCCCGCACCGGCGCGCCGGTCTTCGTCTACGTGCACGGCGGCGGCTGGTGCTACGGCAGCGTCGAGACGGTGGACCGGCTCTGCCGGCGCATCGCGGACCGCTCGGGCTGCGCGGTGCTGTCGGTGGACTACCGGCTCGCCCCCGAGCACGTCTTCCCGGCCGGCCTCACCGACGTCGAGACGGTGCTGGGTTGGGTCCGCAAGGAGGGCGCGGGTCTGGGCGTGGACCCGTCCCGGCTGGCCATCGGCGGGGACAGCTCCGGCGGCCAGCTCGCCACGGTCGCCGCCCGGCGTCAGCGCGACGCCGCCACCCCGCTCGACTACCAGGTGCTGATCTACCCCGCGATCGACCCGATGACGGCCTCGGAGTCCTACGACGAGGTGGGCGGGCACGGCCTGGACCGCGCCTCGATGCGGCTGGCCTGGGAGACGTTCGTGCCCGACCCGGCGCAGCGCTTCAGCCCGGACGTGGCCCCGCTGGCGGTGGCCGACCTGGCCGGCATGCCGCCGACCCTGCTGCTCACCGCCGAGTACGACGTCCTGCGCGACGAGGGCGCCGACTACGCGGACGCGCTGCTGAGCGCGGGTGTGCCCGTCGTCCACGTCCGGTACGCGGGCGTCAACCACGGTTTCGCGCGCAAGCTGGCCCTCTTCGACGCCGCCCGGGCCGCGGCCGACCAGATCGCCGTGAGCCTGCGGGCCGCGCTGACGTTCTGATCGCGGTTTGACAGACTGCCGTCATGCGCGTCTACCTGGGTTCCGATCACGCCGGCTACGAGCTGAAGATGCACCTCGTCAACCACCTCGGCAAGCAGGGCTACGACGTCGTCGACGTCGGACCGCACGTCTACGACCCCGAGGACGATTACCCGGCGTTCTGCCTGACCACCGGCGCGAGGGTGGTCGCCGACGAGGGCAGCCTGGGCATCGTCATCGGCGGTTCGGGCAACGGCGAGCAGATCGCCGCCAACAAGATCGCCGGGGTCCGCTCGGCGCTGGCCTGGAAGGCGGAGATCGCCCAGCTGGCCCGTCAGCACAACGACGCCAACGTCCTGGCCATCGGCGGCCGGCAGCACCCGCTCGACGAGGCCACCGCGATGGCCGAGGCGTTCCTGACCACCCCGTTCTCGGGCGACGAGCGGCACGCCCGCCGGATCGCCCAGCTCGCCGACTACGAGCGCACCCGCGAGCTGCCGCCCCTGCCGCAGAGCTGACCGGCCGCCGCGCCCCCGCCGGCCCCGGCAGGGCCGGCGCGGCTCCCGGCCCCGGCGGGCGCGGGCTCCCGGCCCCGTCAGGGCCGGCGCGGCTCCCGACCCCGTCAGGCCCGGCGCGGCTACCGGTTGCGGGGCAGGTCCTCGCGCGGCATCCAGTTGCGCCGCACGATGACCAGCTCGGCCTCCGCCTCGGCGAGCTGCTCGGCCGTCGGCCGGGCAGCGTCCCGGGCCCGCAGCGCGGCCCCCACGCTGACCTGCGACGAGCCGGAGCCGACGAGCCCCCGCAGGCCCCGTTCCGACTGGTCGTCACCGCCGGCGCCGGCCCCGGACGTGGGCCGGGCGACAGGCCGGGCCGGGCGGCCCGGTGGTAGGGGCCCGGTCCGCGGCGACGGGGCGCCCGGCCGGGGAGCCGGCCCGACGGGCTCGGCGGACGCCGGCGTCTCGGGCTCGGGGTCGAGCACCGCGGCCGTCTCGGCCACGGATCCGCCGGGCGCCGGCGACCGGTGCCCGGCCGGGGCGGTCACAGCCGGCTGGGTCGCCGCGGGGGACGGGTCGGCGGGCGCGGCGGGCGGGGTCGCGGCCGACGAGGAGGGACGCAAGCGGCGGCGTCGACGTTCGGGTTCTTCGCCCATGACGCCGAACCTACCGCCGCGTGGCCCACTCAGAACACCTCGGTGGGATTCGGCAGCCGGTGCCAGCCGAACGCGACGGCGGCGCGGCGCAGGCTGCCCGGGGTGAGCTCGCGTACCGTGCCGGCGGCGGCCAGGGCGGCCAGCGACGTGGCGCCCAGATAGGCCGAGCCGAGTTCCAGGATGGTGCAGGCCAGGTCGGCCGGGTCGGTCGTGGGCGTACAGGTGGCTCGGCCGTCCGGGCCGGCGGTCAGGCGCCAGCGGCCGGTGTTCTGCTCCAGCAGCGGATCGGTGACCTCCAGCACCACGTCGACCGGGGCCGCGTACGACCGGGCCGCCAGCGCCTTCGGCAGGTCGGTGATGCGGACCCAGAGGCCGTCGGCCAGGGTGCTGCCGAGCCGGCGCGGCTCGTCGACCAGGTACTGCAACGGCTCGTCGACCGCGGCGAAGTGGACCTTCACCGTGCGGGCCAGATCGATGGTGAGCAGGAAGTGCCACAGGGCGGCGTACGCGGCCGGGTCGTCGGCCACCACCTCGCGCACCTGCACGTCGGAGTTCGGCCCGCGGCTGTCCCACTCGCCCTTGGTGCGCCACAGCGCGTAGCCCGCGGGCCCGTCCGGCGTGTCGTAGACCACACCGCGCAGTCCGGTCGCGCCGTCCCGCTGGGACTCCAGGTCGGCCAGCACGTACCGCCACCACCGGTCGTCGCGGCTGGACCAGCCGGTGCGCTCCGGGCGTACCCGCTCGTAGACCTTGGTCAGCTCGGCGATGACGTCCTTCGGCTCGACCAGGCGCAGCCGGTCGGCCGAGCCGGGCGCGAGCCCCGCCGGCGGGCGTACCTCACGCATCATGATCTCCATGCGCAGGCGCTGCGCCGCCGGTCCGTAGCCGAACCGCGGGTAGATCTTGGTCTCGCTGGCCCACAGCACCGCGATCGGCTCGCGGCCCGCGGCCGCGATCTCCCGCAGCTGGCGGTGCATCATCCGGGTGAGCAGCCCGCGGCGTTTGTGGGTCGGCGCGACGCCGACCAGCGTGACGTGCGCGGCCGGCACGATCGCGCCGGGCACGGTCAGCTCCCGGGTGTACGCCGCGGCGTGCCCGACGACGGTGGCGCCGTCCTCGGCGACCAGCGTCCGCTCCGGCTCCACGACCGAACCCTCGACGTCGCGGGCCTCCGCGCTGACCGGCTCGTGGAACGCGAAGCTCAGGAGGTCGGACACCGCCGGCCAGTCGTCGGCGTGGCCCGCCCTGAGGGTGATTCCGGAGTCGTCCATGCTGATTGTGTAACGGACGGCGCGCGCCACGGCGACCTATTTGCGGGCTCGTTACTCTCGAGACAGGGCGGCAACCGGCCGTACCGGGGAGGGGAACGATGCCTGAGCAACCGCAGTGGTCCGAGCGGACGCTCGACATGCCGCCGCAGGATCCCTGGGCCGATCCACCGACGGCCTCGGTGCCGCCGCGTCCGGCCCCGGCGCCGCCGGGTCAGCCGGCCCGCCCCGCGCAGCCGGCCCCGCCGCCGCCCTCGCCGTTCTCCAGCGGCCGCGCGGCGGTCAACCCGCACCCGCGCACCCGGCAGTTCGCGGCGGAGCACGAGCCGACCGGCACGGGCTGGCCCGGCACCGAGGCGCCGCAGGAGCGCCGCCCGCTCGGCTGGCACGTCGGCCAGCTGCGCCGCGGCGGCGAGTGGAGTTTCGCGGGCCTGCTGTTCGCGTTCGTCTGCTGGGGCATCTGGGCCATCTCGTCCGACGGCAACCTGACCGCGCCGGTCGTCGTCTTCATCGTGTCGCTGCTGGTCGCGGCGGGTCTGTTCGCGCTGTCCCGGCTGGTCGGCCGGCTGGTGCTGGAACGGCAGTTCGGCCGGGTACGCCGCACCGCCCGCGGCTCGCACATCGTCGCGGGCGTCTTCCTGGTCGGCGTGGGCATCGCCCACCTGCGCCAGACGGAGTGGGTCATGACGGCGTTCAACTGGACGGTCGACCTGTTCCGCTGACCCGTCGCCGGCACGATGTGGCGCAGATGACCGTCTTGACGCGCACGGTCCGGGTATCTGCGCGCCCATGGTCGATGAACGAACGGGCGTCGTGGTCATCACGTGGCAGCGGCGCGCTGAGGCGCTGGCGGCGGTGGCCCGCCTGACGGAGCTGCCGGAACGGCCGCCGGTCGTGCTGGTCGACAACGGCTCGGCCGACGGCACGGCGGAGGCGGTCCGGTCCCGGTTCCCGTCGGTTCGGGTGATCGCCCTGAGCGAGAACCTCGGCGCGGCCGGCCGCAACCTCGGGGTACGCGAGCTGGACACCCCCTACGTGGCGTTCTGTGACGACGACACGTGGTGGGAGCCGGGCTCGCTGACCCGGGCGGCGGACCTGCTGGACGCCCATCCCGGTATCGCCGTGCTCAACGCCCGGATCGTCGTGGAGCCCGGCGGCCACGACGACCCGATCGTCCGCGAGCTGCGCGAGTCGCCGGTGCCGGGCCCGCACTGGCTGCCCGGCCCCGCGCTCGGCAGTTTCCTGGCCGGCGCGTCCGTGGTCCGGCGGGACCCGTTCCTGGCCCACGGCGGGTTCAGCGGCCGGCTGTGGCTCGGCGGCGAGGAGGAACTGCTGGCCACCGACCTGCTCAGCGGCGGCTGGGAGCTGTGCTACCGCGACGACCTGGTGGTGCACCACCAGGTCGTCGCGGTCCCGGGACGCCCGGCTGCGCCGCCGCGTGGGCATCCGCAACACCCTGTGGTTCACCTGGCTGCGCCGGCCGTTGCCGGCGGCGCTGCGCCGGACGATGTTCCTGGCCCGCACGGTGCCCCGCGACCGGACCTCGGCGCTGGCCGCCTGGGACGCCGCGCGGGGTCTGCCGTGGCTGGTCACGCAGCGGCGCCCGCGCCCGGCGGCGGTCGAGGCCCGGCTCGCGCCGCTGGACGCGGCCCAGCGGCGCTCGACCGCCCGCCGATACGTCGGCTGAACGCCCGCGTCAGAGCGGGCTGGCGAAGTCCTGGGTCCAGACCAGTGAGCCCTGCGCGTCGGCCGCCACGCCGACCCCGATGTTCTTGAAGCCGCAGTTCAGGATGTTGGCCTTGTGCCCGGCGCTGTTCATCCAGCTCGTCATCACGTCGGCCGGGGTGCGCTGGCCCTTGGCGATGTTCTCGCCGGCGCCCGACCAGCGGTAGCCGGCGTTGGTGATCCGGGTGGCGAAGTCGACGCCCTCGGGTGTGGTGTGGCTGAAGTAGCCGCGGGCCGCCATGTCCGCCGAGTGCCCGCGGGCCGCGGTGGTGAGCCGGTCGTCGGCGGTCAGCGCCGCGCAGCCGGCCTTGGTCCGCTCGGTGTTGACGATCGAGAGGACCTCGACCTCCAGCGCGGCGTTGCCGGTCGCCGGGGTGGTCGGCTTCGGCGCCGCGGTGGTGGTCGCGGGCGCCGAGGGGCTGGGCGGGGAGGTGGGAGGCGCCGCCGGCGGGGTGGTGGCCGGGGCGGTCGTGCCGGGCGCCGTGCCGCCGGGGGTCGGGCTCGGCGGCGTCACGGTGGGGGAGACCGGTGGTGACGTCGGCAGGGTCGGCGGCGCGGAGTCGCCCGGGGTGACCGTGGCCGTCGCGCCCGGAACGCCGGAGGCCGTCGCGGTCGGTGCCGAGGTGGGCGGCGTGCCGTCGGTGGTGATGACCACCTTGTCGATGTCCGGGGCGGCGCCGACCGAGTTGGCGAACGAGACGTCGTTCTCGCCGGCCCGCAGCGTCGCGGTGAGCCGCAGCGTGGCCGGCCGGGAGGTGCCGCGGGTGCCGGGGAAGACGATCGCGGTGGGCACCGCGCCGTTCACGCTGATCTGCGCCGTACGGCTGCGTTCCGCGGTGTAGGTCACCGCCAGCCGGGCCGGTCCGTCCTTCTCCGCCACCACCGCGGTGACGGTGAGGACGCCCGTGCCGCCGATGCCGGTGACCCGCTTCCCGCCGGAGCAGCGCCGGCAGTCGACACTGTGCGCCCCGCCGGCGAAGGTGTTCCCGGAGGCTTCGGCCTCGTACGTGGCGGTGCCGGCGCTGGCGCTGGCCGCGACGGCGATTCCGGCGACGACGGTGACGACGGCCATGCCGCCGACGATGAGGACGGGTCTGCGCATGGTGATCCGAATCGTTGGGGGTGGGGTGGGGGTGGGCGGCCCGGCGCAGACGGTAACGTCCTTTTTCGACCTTGGTCTATTAGCTCCCGCTTAATTCTGGTAAGGGGCGAACGGGGTTGACGGAGAGCAGTTATGGGCAAGACTGAGAGTTATGGTCTTCCCATCCGAGAACCGTCCCCTCACCCCCGCCGAGGACGCCCCGCCGCCGCTTCCGCCGGAGCTGGCCGGCACGCTCGCGGGCCTCGAGGGCGCCGGTGAGGCGCCTCCGCGCCGGGAGCCGTCCGGGGTGCCGCGGACGCGGACCAGCGCCGTCTGGTTCGGAGTGTGGGCCGGCGCGCTCGGCCTGATCCTGCTGATCATCTTCGTGGCCCAGAACACCGGCAACGTGCGGCTCAGCTTCCTGTGGCTCGACGGTCAGCTCTCGCTGGCGCTGGCGATGCTCATCGCGGGGGTATGCGGGGCGCTGATCGCGATGGCCGTGGCCGCCGTACGGATCATCCAGCTGCGCCGCCTGGTCCGCCGCCGCCGCTGAGCACCACCGACTCCGTCCGGCGATCCGCCGGGCGGAGTTTTTCCGGCCTTGACATGTGACCTCTGGGTCACATAACTTGGCGTCATGAACGAGGACGACGACCGGGTGTTCAAGGCGCTCGCCGACCCGACCCGTCGCTTCCTGCTCGACCTGCTCTTCGCCCGCGAGGGCCGCACCCTCACCGAGCTCGAGTCCGAGGTGGAGATGACGCGCTTCGGCGTGGCCAAGCACCTGAAGGTGCTCGAGGAGGCGGGGCTGGTCGTGGCCCGCCGCTCGGGCCGGGAGAAGTTGCACTTCCTCAACCCCGTGCCGATCCGGCTGATCCACGACCGCTGGATCGACAAGTACACCGAGCGTCACGTGACGGCGCTCGTCGATCTCAAGAAAGCGCTGGAGGACGAGACATGACCACCGAGACGACGGCCCAGCCCACGGCGGCGCTGACCACCCAGGTCTACCGCGTATGGATCAAGGCCCCGGCGGAGCGGATCTGGACCGCGATCACCGACCCGGAGTGGACCGTGAAGTACGGCTACGCCGCCCCGGCCTACTTCGACCTCAAGCCCGGCGGCGGGTACCACTCCGAGGCCACCGACGAGATGCGCGAGTTCGGCGCCCAGAACGGCTTCCCGATCCCCGACCGCATCGTCGACGGCGAGGTCGTCGAGAGCGACCCGCCCCGGCTGCTGGTGCAGACCTGGCGCATGCTGATGGACCCGACGACCGCCGCGGAGCCGTACACGACGCTGACCTACCTCATCGAGGAGCTCAAGTCCCAGCCCGGCGTGTGCCGGCTGACCCTCACCCACGAGTTGGCCGGCGCCCCGGCCACCGCGACGATGGTGGCCGGGTCGCCGCTCGACGAGGCCGGCGGAGGCGGCTGGGCCTGGGTGCTCAGCGACCTCAAGTCGGTGCTGGAGACGGGTACGTCGCTCAGCGGCCGCTAGCCGTTCGCGGGGGAGGCCGGCCCGCGCCGCCGGGCCAGCATCTCCTGTTCCAGCTGCCAGCTGTGGCCGCCGTCGTCGGAGACGTGCCCGAGCCAGCGGAAGGACTCATCGGTCAGCTCGGTGAACACCCAGCGGACCGCCGGCCCGCCGGGCCGGACACCCTGCTGGACGATGTCGCCGTGCTCGCCCGGCCGGCCGACGAGGGCGGTCACCCGGCCGGCGGGCGAGAACCAGACGACGTGCCAGTGGCCGGCGGCCGGGTCGAAGAGCCGCATGGTGCTCCCGCTCTCCCGGACCGGGTAGCCGTCGGGGCCGGGGGCGGTGAACCACATGACGTCCTGGACGGCGCGCCCGCCGAGCACCCGGCCGAAGGTCCACACCACGGTGCCGTCGACCCAGCGGCCGGTGCCCGGCTCGAGGTAGTGGTTGGTGACGTCCCAGACGCCGAGCAGGGGCGCGTACAGATCCGGCTCGAGGCCGGGAGCGGGCCCGGCGGCGCCGAGCCGATCAAGCAGTGCAGTCATGCCCCGAGCCTGCCGGGGGCGGGGCGCGCGGTCTTGAACGTTCTTGTCGTACCCGGGGCCTACCGTCGGGCCATGCTCACGCAAGCGGTGCTGGCCGAGGCGCCCGATCTGCGGGTGGCCACGGTGGGCTGCTCCGGCCCGGCCCGGTGGAGCGCGCCCGAGGAGGTCACGAGCAGCGCGGTCGTGCTGGTCCGCCGCGGCGTCTTCGCCCGCCGGGCGGACGGCCGGGCCGGCGTGGCCGACCCGGTGCAGGGCTACGTGCAGCGCCCGGGCCAGGTGCAACAGGTCGCCCACCCGGCCGGCGCCGACACGTGTACGAGCATCGGCATCGCCCCCGCCCTGGCGGACCGCCTGGGGTGGGCGGGCCCGCTCACGGTCTCGCCCCGGGCCGACCTGGCGCACCGCCGCCTGATCGCCCGCGCCACGGCCGGCGCCGGCCCGGCGGACCTGGCCGAGCTGGCCGCCGACCTGATCGCCCGGCTGCTGCCGCCCCCGGCCCGCCGCCCGCCGCGGCGCTCGGTCGACGACGTCCGCGTCGCCCTCAACGCCGACCCCCGCGCCCGCCTCGACGACCTGGCCGAGCTGGCCGGCTGCTCCCGCTGGCACCTGTCGCGCACGTTCCACGAGGTCACCGGAGTCACGATCAACACCTACCGGCTGCGCCTGCGGGCCCGCGCGGTGCTGGCCGAGCTGGGCGACTCCGCGGCGGGGCTGGCGGAGCTGGCGGCGCGGGCGGGCTTCGCCGACCAGGCCCACCTGAGCCGCACGATCCGTCGTGAGCTGGGCCTGTCACCCGGCGAGGTCCGCAGGCTCCTGGGCCCGCCGGCCGGGCGGTGACCGACCCACAGGGCGGCCCGCTGGCTGCCGACGTACGACCGGCGCCGAGCGCGACCGGCCATCGCTGCTTCACCAGCCGCACCACGGTTTGACCGCACCTGCCAGTCTCCAGGAATGCCGGCCCTCCCCGATGCGGCCACCCTGCGCCGCGCGCTGCGGCACCCCGCGGTCTGGTCCCCGCCGGCGATAGCTCTGCTCGTCCTCGCCGCGATGCCGTTCAACGACGGCTTCTACGAGTTCTGGGTCAACTTCGACCCGCACGGCGACGGCCAGCAGCAGGAGTGGGTGCACACCCGCCACCTCTTCCGCTCGACCTCGGGCCTGCTCTGCGGGCACCTGCTGGCGGTGGTGGCGGGGGCCGCCCTGAGCCGCCGGCACCGGCAGGCGGGCGCGCTGGCGCGGGCGGTGCCGTTGGGTGCGCTGCTGGCGGCGGTGACGGTCGCCGTGGCGTTCCCGCTGGCGCGCGGCCTCGACACCAGCCGGTTGCCCGCCGATGACCCGGTCCTGCTGCGGGAGCTGGCGGCTTTCCCGCTGTACGCCGCCGCCGGCGTGGGCCTGGGCCTGCTGTTCGCCGCTCGGGGACGCCGGTGGCGGCTGGTGCTGCCGCTGCTGGTGCTGGGCTGGGGCGTCGCCACCCTGACCGGGCTGCTCCAGGACGACACGTACCGGGCCTGGCCCTGGCTGCTCTGGACCGTGCCGTTCGTGGCGGCGGGCACGGCCATCGCCCTGGCGGGCCTGTCGATGGACGTGTGGGCGGTCCCGCCGGTGCTGGTGGGGGACTGGGGCCACAGCGCGAGCACCGCCCTGCTGGTGAGCGCGGGCGCGTACGCGGTGGTCCTGAACGCGGCCGCCGTTCTGCTGCGCCGGCGCCGCCGATCCGGGGCCCGGGCCGGTGGCGGCCGGGCCGGTGCCGAGGCTGAGTCACCCCCGAGACTTTGACCCAACTCCGCACCGGCCCTGGCGTACACCCGTGCACGCAGTGTGCCAATCCCTGGATGTCCCGGTGTTAACGGTTTGCTGTCGCCGCGTCCCACCGGCGTGACGCGCCTGAATACGATGGATCCGGTCGATGCCGTCGGCCGGGGGAGGGCGCGTGGAGCTGCGGCTGCTCGGCCCGGTGGAGGTGTCCACCGGTGACCGGTTGTGGGAGGTCGGACCGCCGCAACGCCGACACGTGCTGGCCGCCCTCGCGGTGGACGCCGCCCGCCCGGTGACCACCGAGACGCTGATCGACCGGGTGTGGGACGAGGCGCCGCCCGGCGCCCGGCGCACGCTCCAGGTCCACCTCACCCACCTGCGCCGGCTGCTGGAACGGGTGACCGGTGGCGAGACGACGCTGCTGCGCCGCTCGGGCGGCTACGTGCTCGACCTCGAGCCGTCCCGGGTGGACCTGCACCGCTTCCGCGAGCTCGTGCGGCGGTCCCGGTCCGCGGCCGAGCCGGCGCCGCTGCTCCGGGAGGCCCGCGCGCTGTGGCGGGGCGAGCCGCTGGCGGGCCTGGCCGGCGAGTGGGCCGCCGGCTCCCGGCAGGCCTGGCGGCGCTGGTACGGGGACGCCACCGTGGCCTGGGCCCGGGCCGAGCTGGCGGCCGCGAACCCGGACGAGGTCATCGGACCGCTGCTGGACCTGGCCGCCGAGCAGCCCCTGGCCGAGTCCGTGGCGGCCGTGCTGCTGCGCGCCCTGCACGCCGCCGGCCGCTCCGCCGAGGCGCTGCGGCACTACGCCGACCTGCGCGACCACCTGGCCGCCGAGCTCGGCGCCGACCCGGGCGCCGAGTTGCAGGCGGTGCACCAGGCGATCCTGCGCGGCGAGCCGGACCCGCCGCCCGCCGCCCGCCCCGCCGCCGCGGTGGTGCCGCCCCTCCTGCCGGCGGACGTGCCGGGCTTCGCCGGCCGCGACGAGCACCTCTCCCGCCTGGACAAGCTGCTGGCCCGGCCGGCCTCGGGCACGTCGACCGCCGTGGTCATCTCCGCCGTGTCGGGCACCGCCGGGGTCGGCAAGACCGCCCTCGCGGTGCACTGGGCGCACACGGTCGCCGACCAGTTCCCCGACGGCCGGCTGTACGTGAACCTGCGCGGCTTCGAACCCTCCGGCCGGGTGATGGACCCGGCCGAGGCCGTCCGCGGTTTCCTGGACGCGCTCGGCGTGCCGCCCAGCCGGATCCCGCCGGACCCGGACGCCCAGGTGGCCCGCTACCGGGCCCTGCTGGCCGGCCGGCGCGTCCTGATCGTGCTCGACAACGCCCGCGACGCCGAGCAGGTCCGCCCGCTGCTGCCCGGCACCCCGAGCGCGCTGGTCCTGGTGACCAGCCGCAACCAGCTCACCGGCCTGATCGTCACCGAGGGCGCGCACCCGCTGGCCCTCGACGTGCTGTCCCCGGCCGAGTCCCGTGACCTGCTCATCCAGCGCCTCGGCAACGACCGGGTGGCCGGCGAGCCCCGGGCCGTGCGGGAGATCATCGACGCCTGCGCCCGCCTCCCGCTGGCGCTGAGCGTCGCGGCGGCCCGCGCCCAGCAGACCGGCTTCCCGCTGGCCGCGCTGGCCGCGGAGCTCGGCGAGGCCGGCCGGCGGCTGAGCGCCCTGGACGCCGGCGATCCGGTCAGCGACGTGCGGGCGGTGTTCTCCTGGTCGTACGCCACCCTCACGCCGAGCGCCGCGCGGCTGTTCCGGCTGCTGGGCCTGCACCCCGGGGCGGACCTGGCGACCGGCGCGGCGGCGGCCCTGGCGGGCGAGCCGGTTCCGGGGGTACGCGCCCAGCTGGCCCAGCTGGCCCGGGCCAACCTCCTGGTCGAGCACGCCCCCGGCCGTTACACCCAGCACGACCTGCTCCGCACGTACGCGGCCGAACTGACCCGGGCGCACGACTCCGCCGACGCCCGCCGGCACGCCGAGTCCCGCCTGCTGGCCTACTACACGCACACCGCCTGCGCCGCCAACCGGCTGCTGTACCCGACGCTGGAGCCGATCGCCGTACCGCTGGACCCGCCGCCGTCCGGGGTCGCCCCGGAGCACCTGGCCGACCACGGGTCGGCGCTGGCCTGGCTCGCCGCCGAGCACGCGAACCTGCTCGCCGCTCTCGGCCGCGCCGCGGAGTCGGGGGCGCACGCCGTCACCTGGCAACTCGCCTGGGGCCTGGACACCTTCCAGTACCGGCAGTGGCACTGGCACGACCACGCCGCCACCTGGCTGGCCGCCGTGACCGCGGCCCGGCGGCTGGGCCACGCGACCGCCGAGGGGTACGCGCACCGCCGCCTCAGCGACGCCGAGGGCGTGCTCAACCACCCCGAGGCCGCGTACGAGCACGCCGAGCAGGCCCTACGCCTGTTCTCGGCGGCCGCCGACCGGTTCGGCGAGGGCTGCGTGCACCTCGACCTGTCCATGCTGGCCGAGCGGCAGGGCGACAACGAGCAGGCGCTGGCGCACGCCCGGCGGGCCCTGGACGTCGCCCGGGAGATCGGCCACGAGCGCCAGCAGGCGCGGGCGCTGAACACCGTCGGCTGGTTCCACGCCCTGCTGGGCGACCAGGCGGCGGCGCTGGACTTCTGCGGCGAGGCGCTGGCCGTGAACCTGCGGCTGGGCGACACCGAGAGCACGGCGATGACCCTGGACAGCATCGGGTTCGCGTACCGCAATCTCGGCGACCACGGCCCGGCGGTGGCGTCCTACGAGCGGGCCATCGCGATCTACCGCGAGCTGGGCTACTCGTTCCCGACGGCGGACACCCTGGTCCGGCTGGGCGAGACCCACGAGGCGGCAGGCCATCCGGAGGCGGCCCGGGCGGCGTGGCACGAGGCGCTGAAGATCTTCCTGGAGCTGGGCCACTCGATGGCCGCGGAGGTCCGCGCCAAGCTCCGCGCCCTGGGCGGTGCCCGAGGCCAAGGATGAGCACGGGCCGGCGCCGGCGCCCTGGCCGTACGGGCGCGAGCCGCCGAGCATGGACCCGAGCGTTCCGGTCAGCCACCTGTGGAGGCGAATCGTGAGCATCGTCGGTCCGCTGCTTGCTCTCGCCGGCGTCCTTCTCGGCGCTGTGCTCTCGTACGCGTTCTCCGTGCAGGGGGAGAACCGACGCGAACGGTGGGCGCTCAGCCGGGAGTGGCGAGAACGCCGCCTGCAGACCTACGGCGCTTTCGTCTCCGACATCAAACGGATGAAGAGCGTCGCGGCGCGCATCGCCGCTGACGTCGGCCTCGACGACCAGGCCCCGCCGATGACCCGGGAAGCCGGTAAGGACGTGCTGGCCGAAGCGAACATGGCCCGGGGCAATTCGTTCGAAACTCTCAGCCTGATCGCGGGCCGGGAAGTCGTCCAGGCGGCCAGAGCGCTCAACCGTGCGGTATGGCGTCTGGAGTGGTTCGCCCGGGGCCTGCTGGACGACACCGATGTCGACGGCTGGCTCGTGGCCAAGCGCGGCTACTACCACGCGCTGAACCGCTTCCATGAGATCGCCCGGCACGAGCTGGGGGTGACCGGCGTCTTCTCACCCCGCGAAGAGGAGGGCTCACCACGCGAGCAGTACGAGCTGGAGCGGCAAGCCCGGACCCTCCCGGGCCGGCGTCCCCCGCATGCGTCACCTGCCGCCGAGCCGAACTGACCGCGTCGCTCATGACGAAGGCCCAGGTCGAGGAAACCGCCTCTGACCTGGGCCTTCGCACGTGGAGCGGGCGACGAGAATCGAACTCGCGTAATCAGTTTGGAAGACTGAGGCTCTACCATTGAGCTACGCCCGCACTGCGCCGCACCTGCGTACCGCGCGTGCCCACCCTACTGAATGCCGTCGCGGCACGCGAACCCGATATCCCCCGCGTGGCGCGCCCGGGTGACGCCGCGGCACACGGCGCCCGGCCGACCGCATACACTTGCCGTCGCCACGGGGTGTGGCGCAGCTTGGTAGCGCACTCGCTTTGGGAGCGAGGGGCCGTGGGTTCAAATCCCGCCACCCCGACTTCACCAACATCGAAGAGATCCATCAAGGAGTACGCCTGTGAAGAGCACCGTCGAGACTCTGAGTCCGACTCGGGTGCGGCTCGCCATCGAGGTGCCGTTCGACGAGCTGAAGCCCAGCCTGCTGAAGGCGTACCGCGAAATCGGTTCTCAGGTCCAGATCCCCGGCTTCCGCCGGGGCAAGATCCCCGCCGCGGTCATCGACCAGCGCGTCGGCCGGGGCACGGTCCTCAACGAGGCCGTGCAGGAGGCCATCCCGCAGCAGATCCTCGCCGCGGTGCGCGAGCACGACGTCAAGACGCTCGGCCGCCCCGAGGTGGAGATCACCGAGTTCGCCGACAACGAGCCGCTGAAGTTCACCGCCGAGGTCGACGTGCGGCCGGAGATCACGATCCCCGACCTGTCCGCCATCTCGGTCACGGTCCCGGCCGTGGAGATCGGCGACAACGAGATCGACGAGCAGATCAACGGCCTGCGCGAGCGGTTCGCCACGCTCAAGACCGTGGACCGTCCGGCCCAGGAGGGCGACTACGTCCAGCTCGACCTGCGGGCGACGGTCGACGGCGAGGAGGTGCCCGGCGGCTCCGCGACCAACATCTCGCACGAGGTCGGCAGCAAGCAGCTGCTCCCGGGCCTCGACGAGGTCCTGGTCGGCCTGGTCGCCGGCGCCGACGCGACCTTCACCACCCAGCTCGTGGGCGGCGACTTCGCCGGCCGTGACGCCGAGGTGGCCGTCAAGGTCAACACGGTCAAGGACAAGCAGCTGCCCGAGATCGACGACGAGTTCGCGCAGCTGGCCAGCGAGTTCGACACCCTCGACGAGCTGAAGAACGACCTGCGCGAGCGGCTCGGCAAGGTCAAGAAGGTCGAGCAGATCTACGCCGCCCGCGACGAGGCGCTCAAGCAGCTCGTCGAGGCCGCGGACATCCCGGCCCCCGAGGGCATCGTCAAGGACGAGGTCGAGGGCCGCAAGCAGGCCATGACCGACCAGCTCGAGCGCATCGGCGCCACCCTCGAGGACTACCTGACCTCGGAGGAGAAGACCGAGGAGCAGATCGACACCGAGCTGACCGAGGCGGCCACCGAGGGCGTCCGGATCCAGCTGCTGCTCGACACCATCGCGGACGCCGAGGACATCCAGGTCTCCGACGACGAGTTCGGCCACGAGATCGTGCACCGCGCCCAGCGCGCCCAGATGCAGCCGCAGCAGTACTACGACCAGCTCGTCCAGTCGGGGGCGGCCGCGGCCGTCTTCGGCGACGTGCGCCGCGGCAAGGCCCTGGCGAGCGTCATGGAGCGGGTCACGATGACCGACACCGCCGGCAACACCCTCTCCCTCGACGACCTCCGTGAGGCCTCCGAGGACGAGCACGCCGGGCACAACCACTGAGCTGGGACCACGAGCCGGCCGCCGCGCGTCACTCTCGGTGCGCGGCGGCCGCGCTTTTTCCGGGTACGGCGGGAGCTGATGCGCTGTCAGCGAACACCTGCCCGAGCGGGAAGCTGATGCGCATGCGACCGGTTAGGTTGGTCGTACGACGGACAACCTGCCGGCCGGATAGCTCGGCCGACACAGTCAGCTGTGAAGGGCTGCCATGACCGATCTGCACATCCCTGCGAGTCCCCTCCTGCGTGGTGGTGACTCCATCAGTGGCAACCTCGACGACTCGGTATACAACCGCCTGCTGCGGGAGCGGATCATCTTCCTCGGCAGTGAAGTGACCGACCAGGTCGCCAATCGCATCTGCGCGCAGTTGCTCCTGCTCTCGGCGGAGGACCCGGACCGCGACATCAACCTCTGGATCAACTCGCCGGGTGGTTCCGTCTACTCCGGCATGGCGATCTACGACACGATGCAGTTCATCGACAACGACGTCTCCACCGTGGCCATGGGCATGGCCGCGTCGATGGGGCAGCTGCTGCTCTGCGCCGGCACCAAGGGCAAGCGCTACGCGCTGCCGCACGCGCGGATCATGATGCACCAGCCCTCGGGCGGCATGGGCGGCACGGCCGCCGACATCGCCATCCAGGCCGAGCAGATGCTCTACACCAAGCGCATGTTCCAGGAGCGGGTGTCCTTCCACACCGGCCAGGACCAGGCGCAGATCGAGGCCGACTCCGACCGGGACCGCTGGTTCACGGCCGAGGAAGCGAAGAACTACGGCTTCATCGACAAGGTGATCACCGGGGCCACTCAGGTTCCCGAGGGCGCCGGAACGCTGAACTGAGGAGCTGAACCATGACCGACCTGACCATGCCCTCCGGGTTCGCTCCGGTGCACAACCGCTACGTCCTGCCCTCGTTCGTCGAGCGCACGTCGTACGGCGTGAAGGAGTCGAACCCGTACAACAAGATGTTCGAGGACCGGATCATCTTCCTCGGCGTCCAGGTGGACGACGCGTCGGCCAACGACGTGATGGCCCAGCTGCTGACGCTGGAGAGCGCCGACCCGGACCGCGACATCCTGATGTACATCAACTCGCCCGGTGGCTCGTTCACCGCCATGACGGCGATTTACGACACCATGCAGTACGTCCGCCCGGACATCAGCACGGTGTGCCTGGGCCAGGCGGCCAGCGCGGCCGCGGTGCTGCTCGCGGGGGGCACCCCCGGCAAGCGGATGGCGCTCCCGCACTCGCGGATCATCATCCACCAGCCGGCCACCGAGGGCGGCTACGGCCAGGGTTCGGACATCGAGATCCAGGCCCGCGAGATCCTGCGGATGCGCAGCCAGATGGAGGAGATGATCTCCCGCCACTCGGGCCGCACGCCCGAGCAGGTCCGCAAGGACGTCGACCGCGACAAGATCATGACGGCGGCCGAGGCCAAGGAGTACGGCCTGGTCGACACCGTGCTGGCCACCCGTAAGAAGAGCCTGCAGGGCGTCGGCGCGGCCAGCTGAGCACGCGGTGCCGGGGGTCGGTCGGCTCACGCTAGACTGACTGACCCCTGACACGCCCGTTTTGGGGGGTCGGAGAACGGCCCCGCACCGGGTAACGTCAAGCCAGCAACCTCAGTAACGCGGACCGGCAGACGATGAACTCTGTGGGACGTGGTTCGGCAACGAGGAAATCATTCCTCAGGCCAGGGGCCGGCAGCAGCCGGCCGATGAGCGCAGGGAGAACGTAGGTGGCACGGATCGGCGACGGTGGCGACCTACTGAAGTGCTCCTTCTGTGGGAAGTCCCAGAAGCAGGTCAAGAAGCTCATCGCGGGCCCTGGTGTCTACATCTGCGACGAGTGCATCGACCTCTGCAACGAGATCATCGAAGAGGAGCTGGCCGAAACCGGCGAGGTGAAGTGGGAAGAGCTTCCCAAGCCGATGGAGATCTGCCAGTTCCTCGACACCTACGTGGTGGGGCAGGAGCAGGCCAAGAAGGCCCTCTCGGTGGCTGTCTACAACCACTACAAGAGGATCCAGGCCGAGTCGGCCGGCGCGCCCGGGGGTGGCAGCGACGTCGAGGTGGCCAAGTCCAACATCATGCTCATCGGCCCCACCGGCTGCGGTAAGACCCACCTGGCGCAGACGCTGGCCCGGATGCTCAACGTGCCGTTCGCCATCGCGGACGCCACGGCGCTGACCGAGGCCGGCTACGTGGGCGAGGATGTCGAGAACATCCTGCTCAAGCTCATCCAGGCCGCCGACTACGACGTCAAGCGCGCCGAGCAGGGCATCATCTACATCGACGAGGTCGACAAGATCGCCCGCAAGAGCGAGAACCCGTCGATCACCCGGGACGTCTCCGGCGAGGGCGTGCAGCAGGCCCTGCTGAAGATCCTCGAGGGTACGGTCGCCAACGTGCCGCCGCAGGGCGGCCGCAAGCACCCGCACCAGGAGTTCATCCAGATCGACACCACCAACGTGCTGTTCATCGTGGGTGGCGCGTTCGCGGGGCTGGACCGGATCATCGAGTCCCGCGTCGGCCAGGGCGGCGTCGGCTTCGGCGCGCACCTGCGGTCGATCTCTGAGCGCAACACCGACGACATCTTCAGCAAGGTGATGCCGGAGGACATGCTGAAGTTCGGGCTCATCCCCGAGTTCATCGGCCGGCTCCCGGTGATCACCACGGTCCGCAACCTCGACCGCGAGGCGCTGATCAAGATCCTCACCGAGCCCCGCAACGCCTACGTGAAGCAGTACCAGCGGCTCTTCGAGCTGGACGGCGTGGAGCTGGAGTTCGACACCGGCGCCCTCGAGGCGATCGCCGACCAGGCGATGCTGCGCGGCACCGGCGCCCGCGGCCTCCGCGCGATCATGGAGGAAGTCCTCCAGACGGTCATGTACGAGGTCCCGAGCAACCCCGACGCCGCCCGGGTGCTGATCACCCGCGAGGTCGTGGTGGAGAACGTCATCCCGACGATCGTCCCCCGCGAGTTCGTGGGCCGGCGCGCCCGCCGCGAGCGCGAGGAGAAGTCGGCCTGACAGCCGCGTACGGGCTGCCCGAGATCCTGGGCCGCATCGAGCACGACGAACGGCTCCCGGCCGATCCCTGGCTGGAGCTCGTACCGCCACCGTCGCCCCAGCGGGCGGCGGTGGCGTCGTTTCCCGGTCATGTGGTCGTGGCGGCCGACGTCGACCGGCCCTGGCTCGACTCGTTCCTCGGCACGGGCGACGACCTGAGCGCGCCCCTGTCCCCGCTGTTCCTGCGCGCCCTCGAGGAACGCCTCCGCCTCTCCGCCGGCAACATCGACGCGGTGCTGCTCGCTCCGCCCGCCCCGGGAAAGCCCTCAGTGGCTCTGTCCCGTATCGCCGACAGCGACCACCCCCGGGTGGTGCGGGCCCGCCGTTACCGCGACGACGTGCGGATCTGGACGTGCGGGCCGGGGGTCCTGATGCTGGGCCGGGGGCTCGGCGGGCGGTGGGAGGCCGCGGTCGAGGTCGAGCCCGGCGCCCGCAACGGGGGACTGGGGCGGACGCTGGCGGCTGCTGCGCGCCACCTGGTGCCCGGCGGGCGGCCGGTGTGGGCTCAGGTCGCGCCGGGCAACGCCGCGAGCCTGCGGGCGTTCCTGGCGGCGGGCTACGACCCGGTGGGCGCCGAGGTGCTCCTGATGCCACCTCGCTAGCGGCGTCACCGCCCGGACAGGACGTCCTCCCGGTGACGTCGACCGGGCGGCGGGCACGGCGGTCGGCACTCGTGGCACGCGGGGGCGGTGCTCTGCGCCGTACCCTGGCAGTCATGCGCGTCGCCGTTTGCCAGCTCAACGCTCGCGATGACCGGGCGGCCAATCTGGCCGCCGCCCGCGAGCTGCTCGGCCGCGCGGCCGAGGCGGGCGCGGACCTCGCGGTCCTGCCCGAGTACGTCGACTATCTGGGCCGGGCCGCCGGCCTGCCCAAACCCGAGCCGGCCGACGGCGAGTTCGCCGCCTTCTTCGCGGCCGCGGCCCGCGAGCTGGGCATCTGGGTGCACGCGGGCTCGTTCCACGAGGCCGGACCGGACGAGGAACGGACCTACAACACCTCGCTGGTCTTCGACCGGACGGGCGCCCTCGCCGCGACCTACCGCAAGATCCACCTGTACGACGTGGAGATCCCCGGCCGCGTGTCCTACCAGGAGTCCCGCTCGGTGGCACCGGGCGAGGAGACCGTGGTGACGGACGTCGACGGTGTCCGGACCGGCCTGTCGATCTGCTACGACCTGCGCTTCCCCGAGCTGTACCGGCGGCTGGCCGTCGACGGCGACGCCCGGGTGCTCATCGTGCCGGCGGCGTTCATGATGCACACGGGCCGCGACCACTGGGAGGTGCTGCTGCGCGCCCGGGCGATCGAGAACCAGTGTTACGTGGTGGCGGCGGGCCAGATCGGCGACCACGAACCCGGCCGTACCTGCTTCGGCCGCAGCATGATCATCGACCCGTGGGGGACGGTGCTGGCGCAGGCGCCGGACAAGGTGGGCATCGTGACCGCCGAGCTCGACCTGGACCACCTCGCCAAGATCCGTACGGAGCTCCCGAGCCTGGCCAACCGCCGCCTGTAGCTGGGCGGCGCATTCCACTTCCTCCCGCTCCGCTCACTTCCTCGGGTTGCGCCGCCAGCCGTGTATCCGCTGCGTCGAGCGAGCTTCCGTCGGGTGGGAGCCCGTTCATCCGTCCGGCGGCCCGGCGTGCCTACGGCCTCAGAAGCTCTGGACCAGGTAGCTCAGGACCGCCACGCACACCAGGGCGCCGCCGATGAGCAGCATCGCTCCGCCCATCCGGGTCGGTCCGCGCTGGACCAGCCGGTGCACCGACACGACGACCGCGGCGACCACGAGAACGCCGATGATCACCTGCGTGAGCGGCACCAGCAGACTGAGCAACGCGTCGGCGGCGAGCACCGGGGGAGGGGCCATGACTGCCACTCTGGCACGGTGTCGCACCCGATGCCGGGATGGGCACGGACGTCGATTTGCGTTTCGGGTGGGGCGTCGCGTAACTTTCTCTCTGCCCGAGGGGAACCCGGACGGAACGGCACGAAAGTGACCGATTCGGCGGTAACTTGGAGGCAGCTGAAGGCAAGCGTTATGCTTACCGACAGCACCGGGCGATGCAGGCGGGGCCGGGAAGCCGGAGTTGCGCCAGCGAGACCGACCGGGTAAAGTACAACAGCCGGCAGGAGCCGGGCGGATGGATCGTTCAGCGATCATCGGCCGGTCTGCAAGGCCACCCGACGACACTCACACCTTCTGGGGTGAGCGTTAGCACGGGAACCATTCGGGCGGTGCCACGAAGATCTTCGGATCTTCCAAGACTCAGGTCTTGCGCTGGCGAAGCCGACCGGGTAAGTTAGAGGGGTTGCCCCGTAGCGGGTTCTGAAACGGAACTCGGTG
>NZ_BOMQ01000106.1 GCF_016862275.1 Actinoplanes nipponensis
TAGTCCGTGCACGCCGGTGCCGAGGCTCAGGTCGAGGCCGTCCACGGCCAGGTGCCGCCCGGCCCGCACCCGCAACCCCTCGGCGTGCACCACCCACGGGTACGAGGTCGGCGCCGTCTCGGCCGCGCTCACCATCCGGATCATCACATCTCCACGGGGGTCCGGTCTCAGTTGTAGCTGGACAGCCGCCGGTAGTCGCCGACGCGGGCGCCGGCGACAGCCACCAGCGCGGCGGTGGCCAGCGCCCACAGCGGGATGCTGCCGGGCCGCAGGACCACCGGCAGCTCGGCGTCGGCGATGCCGGGCAGCACCACGGCGCCCGCCCACACCGCGCCGACCGCGATCGCCGCGCGGCGCACGCCGGTCAGGCCGCCCAGCGCGATGGTGGCGGCGGTGCAGGTCAGCGCGGGCAACAGCACCAGGGCCAGCGAGGCGCCCGTACCCGCGCCGGCCAGGGCGAGCAGCGGCACCACGACGCCCAGCACGGCCGCGGTGCGCCGCAGCAGCATGGTCAGCCCGGTGGCCGGCGTGCCGGCGATCAGCTCCCAGGCCGGGTCGGCCCGGCGGCTCCAGGCCACCGCCACGCCGGGCAACGGGGCCACCGGCGCCAGCAGCAGCACCAGCGACGGCAGGGCGGTCTGCAGGCTGTCCAGCAGCAGCGCGCAGCCGAGCACCCCGGCCGTCATGGTCAGCCACGGCAGCAGCGCCCAGACCAGCCAGCGCCGGTGCAGAGCCGACCACGGCCGGCGGACCGGCTGCGGCGGCGGCCCGGCGGCGATGCCGCGGTCGAGCCCGGCCGCCACCCGCTCCAGCAGCGCCCGGGTCGGCCCGGTCGTGCTGCCGGCCAGCCGGGCCCGGCAGTCGGCGCAGGTCTCGAGGTGGACCTCGACCGACCACACGGCGGCGTCGTCGAGGCCCGGGCCCCCGTCGGCGTACCGGGCGAGCACGGCCAGGGTGGGGTGCGTGGTCATGAGAGTGCCTCCCGCAGAGCGATCCGGGCCCGCCGGGCGCGGGACTTGACCGTGCCCTCCGGCACGCCCAGCAACAACGAGGTCTCCCGGACGGACAACCCGTCGAGGACCATGGACCGCAGCACCAGCCGCAGCTCGGCGGGCAGCCTGAGCAGGGCCTGTTCCAGGTCCTGGCCGATCCGCCCGGCCATGACCTCGTCCTCGGCGGCCGGAGCGGTCACCGCGGTGAGGGCGACGGCCGGCAGCTGGGCCTGCCGGGCGCGCCGGCGGAACGCGTCGACCAGCCGGTTGGCGGCGATCGTCCACAACCAGCCGACCGCGCTGCCCGCGGCGGCCGCGCCGGCGAAACCGCCAGCCGCACGCCAGACCGCGAGGTAGGTCTCCTGCAGGACGTCGGCGACCACGTCCTCGTCGGCGCACCGGCGGCGCAACCGCACGGCCAGCCACGGCGAGGTCCGGCGGTACAGCTCGTCGAACGCCCGCCGGTCACCGCCGGCGGTGCGGCGCACGAGGTCCTCCTCGTCCATCGCGTCCAGGCTTCGTCTCACACCGGGCAAGACGAAGCGCGGCCCGGACCGGTTCACCGCGGGCCGTGACGCGCGTCACATCGGCTCAGCGCCGGCCCATCGCGGCGCTGGCCGCCACGGTCTCCTCGGTCTGCGCCCGCCGCGTCGCCGAGTACGCCGCGAACGCCGCCGCCGGCTCCCGGTGCTCCCGCAGGGCGGCGGCCAGCGCGACGGCGTCCTCGAGGGCCATCGACGCGCCCTGGGCCGCCGCCGGTGACGCGGCGTGCGCGGCGTCGCCGGTCAGCACCATTCGGTCGTTGTGCCAGTGCGGCGTCGTGGGGATGTCGTACGAGTCGCCGCCCACCACGTCCCCGCCGGTCGCCGCGACGATTGCCGCCGCCGGGGTGGCGTCGTCGCGCACGGCCGCCAGCACCAGCTCACGCCACTGGGCGGCGGTCGTCCCGCCGGGCCGGGGTGCGCCCGGCAGCCGGGCGAACCACCAGGTCCGCCCGTCGCCGGGGGCGGTGAAGCCGAAGAAGGCCCGGCCGCCGAACACCATGTGGTACGCGTCCGGCGCGCCCCCGGCCGGGTTGCCCGGCGCGTACCCGTAGACGACGTGCTGGCCGGTGTGGCGCGGGCCGGGCGCCTGCCGGTCGATGAGGCGGCGGGTCGGCGAGTGCAGGCCGTCGGCGCCCACCAGGATCGACCCCTGGGCCCGGCCGCCGTCGGCGAAGGTCACCTCCACCCCGCCGCCGGTGACGGCCGCGGCCGTCAGCCGCTTGCCGTGGATCACCGGGATCCCCCGGGCGGCCGCCAGGTCCTGCAGCACCCGGTACAGCGTGGCCCGGCTCAGCGTGCGGGCCGGACCGGCGATGGCCCGGTGCTCGAGGTGGTGCCCCCCGGCGTCGAACAGCTCCACCGCCGCGGCCGGGTACGACGCCTCGGTGACGGCCCGGGCGGCGCCGATCTCCGCCAGGGCGGCCATGCCGTTGGCCATCACGGTCAGGAACGCGCCGGCGTCTTCGCCACCGGAGGCGTGCGCCTCGTAGACGACCGGCGCGAGGCCGGCCCGGTGCAGGGCGAGCGCGGTGGCGGCGCCGGCGACACCGCCGCCGGCGATGAGGACCTCGGTCATCAGCGTTGGCTATCCTTCGATGGCCGTCCCCCGGCGGGCGGCGCCGGGCGGCGGGAGGGCGGACACGACGTGAGCGATCGCAGGCTCCGCCGGCGGTGCCGGACGATGCTGCGCGAGCTGGACATCCGGCCGCCGCTGGACGTCCGGGAGCTGTGCGGGCGGCTGGCCCGCCATCGCGGCCGGCCGATCCGTCTGGTGGCCCATCCGATCAAGGTGCCGGGGCCGTTCGGGCTCTGGTTCATGACGGAGTCCATGGACGTCATCTTCTACCAGCAGCACACCACCCGGCCCCATCAGGATCACATCATTCTGCACGAGATCGGTCACCTGGTCGCCGATCACCCCAGCGACGAGGGCGACGACCAGGCCTGGGGCTCGCTGGAGCCGGGCGAGCGCCCCGGCGGCGCCACCCGCGCCCTGCGCCGCACCTGCTACGACTCCGCCCACGAGCGCGAGGCGGAGCTGATCGCCACGTACATCCTGCAGTGGGCCAGCGTGCTCAACCCGCTGTACCCGGCCGGCGCCGAGCCGCTGGGCTCGTCGCTGTCACACCATCAGGGCTGGTTGTAGCGGTGGCCCCGGTCCTGCTGGCCACCATCGTCGCGGCACTGTGGACCGGCCTGCTCAACAAGGTCGTCCAGCTCTGGCGGGCGCCGGAGGACCTGCCGCTGCGCGCGCTGGCCGCGTGCGTGGTGAGCGCGACGCTGACCTTCACGGCCAACCTGCCGCCGCTCGAGCCGCTGCTCGACCGGGCCGGCCCGGGGGTACGCAGCATCGTGGTCAACGTCGGCACGATGGCAGCCGCGTACTTCCTGCTCGCGTTCTTCACCTACGCCATGCGCGGTCCCGCCGCCCGCGGCGCCGTACGGTGGCAGGCCCTGCCGCTGGCCGCCGCGGTCCTGGTCGCCGTCGCGGCCTGGGCCCTGGCCCCGCCCGCGGTGCGCGCCGACCCCGCCGAGACCGCCAACGGCGCGAACCCGCACGCCACGGTCTTCGTGGTGGCGGTGCTCGGCTACATGGCGTACGCCCACGCCCGGTCCCTGCGCTGGTCGATCGCGTACGTGCGCGCCGCCCGCACCGCCCGGCTGCGCCGCGGACTGATCATCGTCAGCGTGGCCGTCTGCGCGTTCCTGGTCGCCGACGCCACCCGGTCGCTGCTGGCGGCGCTGCAGGCGGTGACCGCGCCGCCCGCCGGCGTGGTCAGCGGGTTCCGCCTGATCTACCTGAGCGGGGTGGGCGCCGGCACGCTGTCCTTCGTGGTCGGCGTCAGCTACGCGGCGGTCGTCGGCATGCTGGTCTCGGTGCCGCTGTGGCGCGCGCACCGGCGGCACTACCGCCAGCTGCAACCGCTGTGGGCCGCCATGCACCGGGCGTTCCCGCAGCTGCGGCTGGGCCGCGTGCCGGCCACCTCGTGGCGCGCCCGGCTGGGCTGGGACAGCGCCCACTACCGGTTCTACCGCCGGGTCGTCGAGATCCGGGACGGGCTGGTGCTGCTGGGGCCGTACTACGACATCTCGGCGACCGGCGGCGCGGAGCACGACGAGGGGCGCTGGGCCGCGGTGATCCACGCGGCGCTGCGGGCGAGGGAGGCGGAGAGCCCGATCGTCGACGCCGACCCGGTGCTGCTGCCGGGCGGCGACGACCTGGAGAGCGACGCCCGTGTCCTCGCGGGCATCGCGCGCGCGTTCGCCGGGCGGTGAGGCCCGCCGGCCGGCGCGCGCGGGCCCGTTCTCGGCCGCCCCGTGATCGGCCGGAGCGGACCCGCGATGGTCCTTTGTCGTCCCGAAACTATCTTTGCGACACTATATTTTACTGCTGACCCCGGTCAAGGCGGATCCGCGACCGAACGGTTAACCGTAGCTGACAGGTGCAGGAGCCTCGACCATGCCCGACCACCCCGACCGGCCACCGGCCACGGTCGCCGCCCGGCTCAACCAGTTGTTCGCCACCATCACCTGGACCGACGAGCGGGGACGCACCCGGGAATACTCCAACCCCCAGGTGGCCCGGGCGATCACCGACGATCCGGCGCACGACACCAGCGTGTCGCGGGTCTACCTGGCCACCCTGCGCTCGGGCGCCAACGCCAATCCGACCGTCGCCGTGCTGAAGGCGATCGCCAAGTTCTTCGACGAGCGCCGCCCGGCCGGCCGGCCGCCGGTCACCGCCTCGTTCCTGCTCGGCGAGGACGACCCGGCCGGCGAGGACCCGGAGGCCCGCGAGCTGCGCCACAAGCTGGCCGACCGGCAGGTCCGCATGATCGCCATGCGGGCCGGCGACATGTCACCGGCGGTACGCCGCCAGGTGCTGCGGATGCTCGACGTGCTCGGCCAGACGGGCGACCCGGGGTCCTCCCCCGGCGACGGGAGCGACAATGGACCGTCCCCCGGTTAGACAGGCCGGTCCCCGTCGTTTAAGTTGTTCCTACGGTGCCGTTGCGAGTTCTTCCCCCGTGGAATTCGCAGCGGCACTTCTTCTTGTTACCCTAATTTCTTCCCGCCCGGACCGATGACTCCGGGGCGCCCCCGTGGTCTCGACAGGCATGACAGCCATAGTTACCGGCGCCGGCCGTGGATTCGGCCGCGCGATCGCCACCGCCCTGCGCGAAACCGGCCGGACCGTCGTCGGCGTGGCCCGCACGCCGGCCGAGGGCCTCCCCTACGACATGGTCACCGCCGACGCCGCGGATCCGGCCGTGGCGCTCGCCCTGGTCCGGCGGCACCGCCCGCGGGTGCTGGTGCTCAACGCCGGGGTGATCCCGGCGATGGGCCCGATCGACACCCTCGACTGGGCCGACTTCGAACGCAACTGGCAGGTCGACACCCGGCACGTGTTCGAGTGGACGAAGGCGGCGCTGCGCCTGCCGCTCGCGCCGGGCAGCGTCGTGGTCGCGATGTCGAGCGGGGCGGCGTTGCGCGGATCCCCGGTCAGCGGCGGGTACGCGGGCGCGAAGGCGGCGATCCGGTTCATCGCCGGCTACGGCGCCGACGAATCGACCCGGCGCGGGCTGGGCCTGCGCTTCGCCACGGTGCTGCCGCCGCTGACCCCGGCCACCGAGCTGGGCCGGGCCGGCGTGGCCGGTTACGCCGCGCGCAACGGCACCGCGCCCGACTACCGGGTGACGGTGACCGCCGACCAGGTCGCGCGGCGCGTGCTCGACGTGATCGACGGCTCCGGGGCGTACACCGAAGAGGTGGTGGCGGGGTGACGCCGGCCGGTGCCGACTTCGCCGCGGCCGCCGAGCCGCTGCGGGCCGAGCTGCTGGCGCACTGCTACCGGCTGCTCGGCTCGCGGCACGACGCCGAGGACGCGGTGCAGGAGACCTACCTGCGGGCGTGGCGCGCGTACGACCGGTTCGAGGGCCGCTCCACGCTGCGCCGCTGGCTGTACGCGATCGCCACCCGGGCCAGCCTGACCGCTATCGAGCAGCGGTCCCGGCGGGCGTACCCGCTGGAACCGCTGCCCGACTCCCTCATCGGGGGCGACGACCCGGCGGCGGCGGTCGCCGCGCGGGCCGGTGTCCGGCTGGCGTTCGTGGCCGCGTTGCAGCGTCTGCCCGCCCGGCAGCGCGCGGTCCTGGTGCTGCGGGACGTGCTGCAGTGGCCGGCGGCCGAGGTGGCGCAGCTGCTCGACATGACCGGCGCCGGCGTGAACAGCGCCCTCCAACGCGCCCGGGCCACCCTCGCGCGGCTCGATCTGGACCTCGACGACGTGGCCGAGCCGGCGGACACCACGGTGCTCGACCGGTACGCCGCCGCTTTCGAGCACGCCGACGTGGGCCGCCTGGCCGACCTCGTCCGGGACGACGTCGTGCTGGACATGCCGCCGCGGGCCCGGACCTACCACGGGCGCGAGGCGGTGCTGGGCTTCCTGGCCGGGAAGGTGCACGGGCGGAGCTGGCGTGTGGTGGCGACCCGCGCCAACGGGCAGGCCGCCTTCGAGTGCCACCTGCCGGAGGGCCTGCACGCGCTGCACGTGCTGACGTTCCGGGACGGCCGGATCGGGCGGATCACGGTGTTCCTCCAGGAGTGACCGCCGCGCCGGCGCCCCCGGCGGACTCCCGGTGACACCGGCCGTTTCCGCCTCTCGACGTGGCGGCGGTCACGTGCCAGAGTGAGCGCCCATGGAGATCGTGAACAATTCCCACGTTCGTCGATCGGCCCGGCGATGACCCGATCCGAGCCCACCGGCGGCGCCCGCGCCCGCTGGATCGGCGCCGGCTACGCGGCGCAGGGTCTTGGCTACGCGGCGGTGGTCACCGCGCTGCCGATGTTCAAGGAACGCCAGGGCCTCGACGACGCCGCCGTCTCGGTGATCCTGCTGCTGGTGGTCGTGGCGGCGGCGGGCGGCTCGCTGCTGGCCGACGCGGTCGCCGCCCGGTGGGGCAGCCGCTTCGCCCTGGCCGGCGGCCTGCTCGCGGTCGGCGCCGGGCTGGGACTGACCACATTCGCCACGCCGACCGCCGTGTTCGTCGCGGTCCTCATCGGGTACGGCGTGGGCCTCGGCACCGTCGACGCCTCGCTGAGCATGCAGGGGGTGCTGGTCCAGGCCCGGCTGGGCCGCAGCGTCATGAACCGCCTCTTCGCGGCCTACACGGCCGCCGCCTTCGCCGCCGCCCTGCTGATGTCGGCGTTCGTCGCGGGCGGGGCGGGCGCCGGCGTGGCGGTCGGCATCGCCGGGGCGTTCGCCGCCGCGGTCGCCCTGGCCGGCTGGCGGGGGTACGAGCCGGCGCGCACCGTGATGCCCGACCTCACCGGCCACCGCCATCCGCGCGACGGCACCCGCCGGGTCGTGCTGATCTGCGGCACGCTGGTCTTCACCGCGTTCCTGGCCGACTCCGCCGTGAGCACGTGGAGCTCGGTGTACCTGCACGACTCGCTGCTGGCCGCCGACTCGGTGGCCCCGCTCGGCTACGCGGCGTACCAGGTCGCGGTGCTGCTGTCCCGGCTGGTCGGCGACCATGTCGTGCCCCGGGCCGGCGTGGTCGCCACGGCGGCCGCGGCGTTGCTGGCCTGCGCGGTCGGCTGCGGCCTGGTGGCCGCGGTCCCGTCCGTCGTCGTGGCCGTCGCCGGTTTCGCCCTCACCGGCCTCGGGGTCGGCGTGCTGGTGCCGCTCGCGTTCAGCGCCGCCGGGCACGCCGTGCCGGGCGCCAGCGACGAGGTCATCGCCCGGGTCAACCTGTTCAACTACGGCGGCGCGCTGATCGGCGCGGTCGTGCTCGGCCTGCTCTCCGACCCGATCGGGTTGCAGCTGGCCTTCCTCGTGCCGGTGGTGGGGCTGCTGCTCACCCTGCCGGTGGTCCGGCAGCTGCGGCGGCTCACGCCCGCGCCCGCCCCGGCGCTGCTCTGAGCCGGGGCGCGGAGGGGCGACGCCGCACCTAGGATCGGGCCGTGCCTCAGCCGATCCTGACGACCGACCGGATGGTGCTGGTCCCGCTGGCCGAGCACCACCTCGAGCACGAGGTGGAGCTCGACGCCGACCCGGAGGTCCTGCGCTACCTGTTCGGCCGCGCGCGCCCCCGCGACGAGGTGATCACCGCCCACGCCCGGCGGATGGCCCTGGGCCGCGTCGTCGACGGCCTGGGCTACTGGACGGCGTTCCGGCGCGGCGCCGGCGAGGAGCCGGACGCGTTCATCGGCCTCATGATGCTGCCGCCGGCGAACGGGCCCGACCAGCCGGACGATCCCACCGTCGCCGAGCTCGGCTACCGGCTCGCCCGCCGGCACTGGCGGCAGGGCCTGGCCACCGAGGCGTCGCGCGCCCTGCTGCGGCACGCGTTCGCCACCGTCGGGGTGCGCCGGGTGATCGCGCAGACCATGGCCGTGAACGTCGGTTCCCGGGGCGTGCTGGAGGCGGTCGGCCTGCGGCACGTGCGCACGTTCTTCCCGGTGTGGGACGACCCGCTGCCGGGCGCCGAGCTCGGCGAGGTCGAGTACGAGCTGACCCGCGGGACATGGCTGAAGGGGCGGCGCCCGTGACGGGTGCCGCCCCTTCGAGTAAGCGTTC
>NZ_BOMQ01000107.1 GCF_016862275.1 Actinoplanes nipponensis
CGTGGCGCAGGGGCGGGCCACCGCCCCTGCGTCACCACCGGCCGGCCGGCCGGGACGTGCGGGATCCCGCAGTTCGGCGCCCTTTTCCGGCCCAGCGGCCCGGCGATGCGCCCCATTCGTTGCCCGCCGCCGCGGGCCGTGCCACTCTTCCGCCCACGACGGTGCGGCGCCGGAACCGGCTCCGCTCACACGGGGGAGAGGCATGCGATGAGTACACAGTGGAGAAGATGGACCAGTGGGGTGGCCGCCACCCTGCTGGCGGTGACCGCCGCGGTGCTGGGCGCCGGGTCGCCGGCGATGGCCGAGCCGCACGCCGACGCCAAGCAGTGTCACGACGGTGGCGGACCGGGACCCTATCCGCCCGGCCACATCGGATCCCCGTACTCCAACCAGATCATCTACGGCACCCGCCCGGTGCTGGAGGAGTCGAGGTCGAACGCTTCCGCGCGCGGTCTGGCGTACCTGAAGAAGGGCGACTACTTCAGCATCGACCGCACGAACGACTACGTCGCGGTGCCCTACCCGCTGGGTCACGTGCAGTTCACCACCGCGGAGCTCGCGCAGCCCGGTCGGTTGGGCCCCAACTTCACCTGGCACTACTGCGAGGAGATCGTCGACAACGAGGGCCGCTGGATGGACCGGGCGGACCACGACGGCCTGTACTACACCAGGTGGATCGACGGCGCGCACGTCGGCATCCGCCTGTGCATCACCCGGCCCGGCGAGAACAACGACCGGGCGGTCTGCGTGGGCGAGAACACCAGCCCGGGCGGATGGTACGTCGATGACGACGACGACTCCAACGACTGGTTCGACGTGATCCCGCCGGGGCCCACGACGCCGGACGAGCCCGACCCGCCGGCCGCGGGCAGTTCCCGTTCGCTGGTCACGTTCCAGGCGAACACCGGATTCCTCTACACCCGGGACCCGGGCGGCACGATGCGCGACACCGGATACGGCATGATGCGCGGCACCAGCCCGGCCACCTCGAACGGCCAGGTGGCGTTCCAGGCCAACACCGGCTTCCTCTTCACGCTGTCGGCCGGCGGCGCCGTGCACGACACCCGGTACGGCATGATGGCCGGCACCAGCCCCGCGCTCTCCGGGGGACAGATCGCCTTCCAGGCCAACACCAGCCTGCTGTACACCCGGAACATGAACACCGGGAAGACCACCGATCTGCGGCTGGGAATGATGGCCGGCACCAGTCCCGCCATCGCCGGCGACACCGGCAGCTGGCGCATCGCGTTCCAGGCCAACGACGGATTCCTCTACTATCGCGATTCCGGCGGCGCGACGGTCAACACCGGCCTCGGCATGATGCGCGGCAGCAGCCCGTCGATCACGAAGCTCTCCAACGGCACGTACGTCATCGCGTTCGAGGCGAACACCGGCCTGCTGTACGTGCACAGCAACAACTGGGGCACCGATCTGCGCCTCGGCCTGATGACCGACACCAGCCCGGCCATCACCTCCAGCGGCACGTCGTGGACCATCGCGTTCCAGGCCAACACCGGCTTCCTGTTCACCCGTACCAGCGCCGGCGCCACCACCGACACCCGCTACGGGATGATGGCCCACACCAGCCCGGCGGCCCGTGGCGGCCGGATCGTGTTCCAGGCCAACACCGGGTTCCTCTACTACCGCGACGGCAACGCGGCCGCCGTCGACACCGCGTACGGGATGATGGCCGGGACCAGCCCGGCCGCCTGACCGGGGCGCCGTGATGTCACGGCCCGGCGTCGGTCGGCTCCCGCCCGGCGCCGGGCACGGGCGCGCCGCCCCGGTCGAGGTCGCGGATGGCGGCATCGACCCGGACCTGGTCCAGGGCGATGGCGGCGTCGGCGAAGCCCTCGCTGATGGTCTGCTTGCCGTCGCCGCCGGCGAAGGTGAGCAGCGCGCTCACCGGCCGGTTCTCGGCGAGGTAGTAGGCGCTGAAGGTGTGGACGCCACGGTCGAGGGCGGCCTGGGCGAGCATCTCCACGAGCGCCGAGGCCAGCCCCACCCGGCGCCACGCCGGGTCGACCGCGACGGCGACCTCGGCGGTGTCGTCCGCCGTCGCCTCGTACCGGGCGATGGCCGTGCCGGTGCCGGTTCGCGGATCCGAGGCCACCAGGGCGAACCGCTTCCGGTAGTCGACGGTGCACAGGTGCGTGAGCAGGGCCGGCGTGATGTGCGGCGGCGCGCCCAGGAAGCGGCGGTAGACGGTGTCCGGGTCGGCGGTGCGGATGGCCCGGGCGAGTTGCTCGCGGTCCTCGGGGACGATGGGACGAACCAGTGCCGTGCGCCCGTCCGACAGCCGCACCTCGCGCTCGAAAGCCCGCGGGTAGCCGGGTGGCACCTCGGCGGGGTGATGCGGCGGAACCGGCCTCATGACTTCCATGATTGCCGATGCCGGTGCCACCGGCGCGGGCCGGGCGGCCCTGGCGATCATGACGTTCGGCCCCTCCCGGCCCGGCGGTCGCCCTCCGGACCGACGGTGCGGCACCCGTGAGAGTGCGCGCCCCGCCGGTCCGGATCCCCGAGAAAGGTCCTCGTCAGCCGGTGGTGCAGGAGGAGCCGTTCAGCGCGTACGCGGTCGGCGCCCCGCTGTTGCCGGTGTGGGTGGCCTGGAACCCGAAGCTGACCGACGCGCCGGGCGCCAGGCTCGCGTTGTAGCTGACGTTGGTCGCCGTGACCCGCCCTGAGGTGGGCGAGTAGGTGGCGTTCCAGCCGTTGGTGATGGTCTGGCCCGAGGGCAGGGTGAAGGCGAGAGTCCAGCCGTTGACGGCCACGGTGCCGGTGTTGGTGACGGTGAGGGACGTGGTCAGCCCGTTGTTCCAGGCGTTGACGGCGCCGGTGACCCGGCAGGCCGCGGCGCCGGGCGGCGGGGTCGACGGCGCCGGGGTGCTGGGCGTGGGAGTGGACGGCCCGGGCGTCGGGCTCGACGGCGGGGTGGTGCCGCCGAACTGGGTGAAGAACTGCCACACCTCGGCGGAGACCCACGACGTCGAGGAGTTGCGGTCCGTCGGCAGCGGCACGTGGTCACCGTCGTGCGCCGCCCACTGGACCGGGTATCCGGCCCGGCATCCCGCGTAGGCGGTGGTGATGTGGGTGCCGCTGCCCGCCGCCGGCTCCGGCGGGTTCTGCGGCGTGCAGCCGTTGGCGCGTACGAACGTGTCGCGGATCGACCGGCCCGACGAGATGTTCAGGACGCTGTCGCGGACGCCGTGGATGCCGAAGTAGGCGACCGGCTGGCCGGTCGAGGCGCAGCCGCTGAGGTTGGCGCCGGCGATCGGCGCGACCGCCCGGAACACGGTGGGCCGCGCACAGGCCAGCGCGTAGCTCATCGCGCCGCCGTAGCTGAAGCCCAGCGCGAACCGTTGCGCCGGGTCCACGCAGAGGTCGTTCTCGACCACCCGCAGGATGTCGTCGACCAGGGTGACGTCCCGCCCGCCGGTGTTGGCCCAGCCCGCGTCCAGGCCCTGCGGCGCCACGAAGATCGCGCTGTTGTCGGAGCGCTGCTGCAGGCCGTAGAAGCCGTTGCCGACCACGTCGTTGGCGCTGCCGTTGAGCCAGTGCAGCCCGACGACCAGCCGGTACGACCGGCTGCTGGAGTAGTTGCCCGGCAGCCGCAGGATGTACGAGCGGTTCTGCCCGCCGCTCTGGATGGTGTAGGTCCCGTCGCGCAGGGTCGGCGTCCGGCCGCATCCCGCGCTGGCCGCCAGGGCGGTGACCGGCCCGGCCGAAGCCGTACCGCCGGTCAGTCCCACTGCTGCCGTGACGATCAGCATCGCCCCGGCGGCTGCCGCGCCCAGCAGCCGGCGTCTCGTCGTGCCTGTCATCGGAGGTCTCCTCA
>NZ_BOMQ01000108.1 GCF_016862275.1 Actinoplanes nipponensis
AGCACCCTGTTGGGTCCTGAAAGAACAACTGGGCCGGTTCGCCGGCGCCTCCACTGTGGTGGGGATGGGTTGTTGTTTCAGAACTATCCAGGCATGGCCTGGTTTCTTATACCGCTTCGATGGTCGGGTGTGAGCCTGGTGTCGGGGGTTTGGTGGGAGACCGTGAGGGTTGTGGGTTGGTTGTTGGTTGAGAATTGCACAGTGGACGCGAGCATCTTGTTTTCTGTAGGTTAAGTTGTCAAGGGCGAACGGTGGATGCCTTGGCACCAGGAGCCGATGAAGGACGTGGGAGGCCGCGATAGGCCTGGGGGAGCTGTCAACCTAGCTATGATCCCAGGGTGTCCGAATGGGGAAACCTGGCACCAGTCATGTGGTGTCACCTGCATCTGAATTCATAGGGTGTATGGGGGGAACGCGGGGAAGTGAAACATCTCAGTACCCGTAGGAAGAGAAAACAATAGTGATTCCGTGAGTAGTGGCGAGCGAAAGCGGATTGAGCCTAAACTTGTGGCGTGTGATACCTGTCAGGGGTTACGTCATGGGGGTTGTGGGACCCACTTATCGCATCTGACAGTGTGATGAGAAGTTATAAAGTCGCATGTTAGTCGAACGACGTGGGAAAGTCGGCCGTAGACGGTGAGAGCCCGGTAGACGAAAATGTGTGGCCTTCTTGTGGTGTTCCCGAGTAGCGGCGGACTCCTGTAATCTGCCGTGAATCTGCCAGGACCACCTGGTAAGGCTGAATACTTCCTGGTGACCGATAGCGGACAAGTACCGTGAGGGAATGGTGAAAAGTACCCCGGGAGGGGAGTGAAATAGTACCTGAAACCGTTCGCCTACAATCCGTCAGAGCCTCCTTGTTGGGGTGATGGCGTGCCTTTTGAAGAATGAGCCTGCGAGTTAGTGGCATGTGGCGAGGTTAACCCGTGTGGGGTAGCCGTAGCGAAAGCGAGTCTGAAGAGGGCGTTTGAGTCGCATGTTCTAGACCCGAAGCGGGGTGATCTAGCCATGGGCAGGTTGAAGCGTGGGTAAGACTGCGTGGAGGACCGAACCCACCAACGTTGAAAAGTTGGGGGATGACCTGTGGTTAGGGGTGAAAGGCCAATCAAACTCCGTGATAGCTGGTTCTCCCCGAAATGCATTTAGGTGCAGCGTCGTGTGTTTCTTGCCGGAGGTAGAGCACTGGATGGTCTAGGGGGCCTACAAGCTTACCGAAATCAGCCAAACTCCGAATGCCGGTAAGTGAGAGCGCGGCAGTGAGACTGCGGGGGATAAGCTTCGTAGTCGAGAGGGAAACAGCCCAGATCACCAGCTAAGGCCCCTAAGCGTGTGCTAAGTGGAAAAGGATGTGGGGTCGCATAGACAACCAGGAGGTTGGCTTAGAAGCAGCCATCCTTTAAAGAGTGCGTAATAGCTCACTGGTCAAGTGGTTCCGCGCCGACAATGTAGCGGGGCTCAAGCACACCGCCGAAGCTGTGGGACTCACATATTAACTCCGCTCCTTCCTTTGGGTGGGGGTGCAGGTGTGTGGGTCGGTAGGGGAGCGTCGTGCTACCGGTGAAGCGGCAGGGTGACCTAGCCGTGGAGGTTGCACGAGTGAGAATGCAGGCATGAGTAGCGAATGAAGGGTGAGAAACCCTTCCGCCGGATGACCAAGGGTTCCAGGGCCAGGCTAATCCGCCCTGGGTGAGTCGGGGCCTAAGGCGAGGCCGAGAGGCGTAGTCGATGGATAACGGGTTGATATTCCCGTACCCGCAAAGGAGCGCCCATGATGAACCTTACTGTGCTAACCACGTGAGCTGCCGGCGGTCTTCGGACTTGTGGTGGTGAGCCTGGGAACCTGGTTTGTAGTAGTCAAGCGATGGGGTGACGCAGGAAGGTAGCTGAGCCCGGCCGGTGGTTGTGCCGGGGTAAGCGTGTAGGCCGTGTCATAGGCAAATCCGTGACACATTGAGGCTGAGACGTGATGCCGAGCCGATTCAGGTGAAGTCAGTGATCCTATGCTGCCGAGAAAAGCCTCTAGCGATGTTCCGAGCGGCCCGTACCCCAAACCGACACAGGTGGTCAGGTAGAGAATACCGAGGCGACGGGCGAACTGTGGTTAAGGAACTCGGCAAATTGCCCCCGTAACTTAGGGAGAAGGGGGGCCGGACGCGTGAAGCCCCTTGCGGGTGGAGCGTGGTATGGCCGCAGAGAGCAGGGGGAAGCGACTGTTTACTAAAAACACAGGTCCATGCCAAGTCGTAAGACGATGTATATGGACTGACGCCTGCCCGGTGCTGGAACGTTAAGGGGACCTGTTAGCCTTTCGGGGCGAGGCGGAGAACTTAAGCGCCAGTAAACGGCGGTGGTAACTATAACCATCCTAAGGTAGCGAAATTCCTTGTCGGGTAAGTTCCGACCTGCACGAATGGCGTAACGACTTCCCCACTGTCTCAACCACAGGCCCGGCGAAATTGCAGTACGAGTAAAGATGCTCGTTACGCGCGGCAGGACGGAAAGACCCCGGGACCTTTACTATAGCTTGACATTGGTATCCGAATGTAATTGTGTAGGATAGGTGGGAGCCTGTGAAGTCCGGACGCCAGTTCGGGTGGAGGCAATCTTGAAATACCACTCTGTTGGATTTGGGTATCTAACTTGCGGCCCTGATCGGGTCGAGGGACAGTGTCTGGTGGGTAGTTTAACTGGGGCGGTTGCCTCCTAAAAGGTAACGGAGGCGCCCAAAGGTTCCCTCAGCCTGGTTGGCAATCAGGTGTTGAGTGTAAGTACACAAGGGAGCTTGACTGTGAGACTGACAGGTCGAGCAGGGACGAAAGTCGGGACTAGTGATCCGGCACTTGCGTGTGGAAGCGGTGTCGCTCAACGGATAAAAGGTACCCCGGGGATAACAGGCTGATCTTCCCCAAGAGTCCATATCGACGGGATGGTTTGGCACCTCGATGTCGGCTCGTCGCATCCTGGGGCTGTAGCAGGTCCCAAGGGTTGGGCTGTTCGCCCATTAAAGCGGTACGCGAGCTGGGTTTAGAACGTCGTGAGACAGTTCGGTCCCTATCCGCCGTGCGCGTTGGATACTTGAGAAGGGCTGTCCCTAGTACGAGAGGACCGGGACGGACGAACCTCTGGTGTGCCAGTTGTCCCGCCAGGGGCACGGCTGGTTGGCTACGTTCGGAAGGGATAACCGCTGAAAGCATCTAAGCGGGAAGCTCGCTTCGAGATGAGGTATCCCACCACCTTGAGTGGGTAAGGCTCCCAGCTAGACGACTGGGTTGATAGGCCGGAGATGTAAGCCTAGTAATAGGTTCAGTCGACCGGTACTAATAGGCCGAGGGCTTAACTACACCAAACTTGATGTTCGACCGCGTCCACTGTGCGATTCACAGCTTACAAACAACCCGAAACACTTGGGTTTTGTTTGTTGTTGCTGGCAGCTGTTTCGGTGGTTATAGCGGAGGGGAAACGCCCGGTCTCATTCCGAACCCGGAAGCTAAGCCCTCCAGCGCCGATGGTACTGCACTCGGGAGGGTGTGGGAGAGTAGGACGCCGCCGGACTTAACGTT
>NZ_BOMQ01000109.1 GCF_016862275.1 Actinoplanes nipponensis
GGGGTGGCGTTGCTGCACTCGTCGGTGTCGTTCGACCTGACTGTCACGGCTCTGTACACGCCGCTGGTCTCCGGCGGCCGCGTGGTGCTGGGCGACCTCGACGAGCGGACGCCCCCCTCGACGTTCATGAAGGTGACCCCGTCGCACCTGGCCCTGCTGGAGGCGTTGCCCGCCGAGGTGTCGCCGTCGGGCACGCTGGTCACCGGTGGGGAGGCGTTGACCGGTGAGGTGATCCGGTCGTGGCGGGCCGCGCATCCGGATGTGGCGCTGGTCAACGCGTACGGGCCGACCGAGGCGACGGTCAACTGCACCGACTTCGCCATGCCCCCGGGCTTCCGGCCCGCGCCGGGCCCCGTGCCGATCGGGCGCCCGTTCTGGAACACCCAGGCGTACGTCCTGGACGACCGGCTGCGGCCCGTCCCACCCGGCGTCACCGGGGAGCTGTACGTGGCCGGCGTGGTGCTGGCGCGTGGCTACTGGCGGCGGCCGGGCCTGACCGCGGAACGGTTCGTGGCCAACCCGTTCGGCGCGCCGGGCAGCCGGCTGTACCGCACCGGCGACCGCGCCCGGTGGACGGCCGACGGCAACCTGGTCTATGCCGGCCGGGCGGACGGGCAGGTCAAGCTGCGCGGGTTCCGGATCGAGCCCGGCGAGATCGAGGCCGTCCTGGCCGCCGACCCGGCCGTGCACCAGGCCGCCGTGCTCGTCCGCGAGGACCAGCCCGGCGACCAGCGCCTGGTCGCCTACGTCCGCGGCGACGCCACCGGCCTGCGCGAGCGCGCCGCCGCGGTGCTGCCCGACTACATGGTCCCCGCCGCGTTCCTGGTCCTCGACGAGTTCCCGCTGACCCCCAACGGCAAGCTCGACCGCCGCGCCCTGCCCGCCCCCGACTACGGCCCCGCCGCCGCCGGGCGGGCCCCGCGCGGGCCCCGCGAGGAGTTGCTGTGCGGGCTGTTCGCCGAGGTGCTCGGCGTCGAGGGGGTCGGCGTCGACGACGACTTCTTCGCCCTGGGCGGGCACTCGCTGCTGGCCACCCGGCTGGTCAGCCGGATCCGTTCGGTGCTGGACGTCGAGGTGGGCGTCCGGCAGCTGTTCGAGACGCCGACCGTCGCCGGCCTGGCCACCGCACTGCACGCCGGGCCGGCGGTGCGGGCGCGGCTCACCGCGGTGGTGCCCCGCCCGGAGCGGTTGCCGGTGTCGTTCGCGCAGCAGCGGCTGTGGTTCCTGCACCAGTTCGAGGGCCCGAGCGCGGCGTACAACTCGCCGGTGGCCCTGCGGCTGACCGGCGTCCTGGACGTGGCCGCGATGCACGCGGCCCTCAACGACGTGATCGCCCGGCACGAGAGCCTGCGGACCGTGTTCGGCGAGGACGCCGGCGGCCCGGTCCAGGTGGTGCTCCCGGAGGCGTCGGCCGAGCTGCCGGTGGTGCCCACCGACGCGGCGTCGCTGCCGGCGGAGCTGGCCGCCGCGGTGCGGCACCGCTTCGACCTGAGCACCGGGATTCCGGTACGGGCCATCGTGTTCGCCGTCGGCGCGGACGAGTACGTGTTGCTGGTGCTGACGCATCACATCGTCAGTGACGCGTGGTCGCGGGGGCCGTTGGCTCGGGATCTGGTGACCGCGTATGCGGCTCGGGTGGCCGGTGGGTCGCCGTCGTGGTCGCCGTTGCCGGTGCAGTACGCCGATTACAGCTTGTGGCAGCACGAGATCCTCGGTGAGCAGGAGCTGGGCCGGCAGTTGGACTTCTGGAGGCAGACCCTGGACGGGCTGCCGGAGCAGTTGGAGCTGCCCACCGACCGGCCGCGTCCTGCCGTTGCTTCCTACCGGGGTGAGCGCATCGATTTCGATGTGCCGGCGGATGTGTACGCCGAGGTGAGTGCGTTGGCCCGGCGGTTGGGTGCGAGCCCGTTCATGGTGTTGCAGGCCGCCCTGGCGGTGTTGTTGACGAAGTTGGGTGCGGGCACGGACATCCCGATCGGGACGCCGGTTGCGGGGCGTACCGATGAGGCGGTCGAGGACCTGATCGGGGTGTTCATCAACACGCTGGTGCTGCGGACCGACACCGCTGGTGATCCGTCGTTCGTGGAGTTGGTGGCCCGGGTGCGGGAGACCGATCTGGCGGCGTACGCGCATCAGGATCTGCCGTTCGAGCGGTTGGTCGAGGAGCTGAACCCGCAGCGGTCGCTGGCCCGGCACCCGCTGTTCCAGGTGCTGCTCACCCTCGACAACACCGACCATCACCGCGCCCTGGACAGCCTCGCCGGGCTGCCCGGGCTCGCCGCCGCCGAGCAGGTGCTCGACACCGCGGTGGCCAAGTTCGACCTCGCGTTCGGCTTCTCCGACCACCGGGCCGGCGCCGGCCTGCGCGGTGTGCTCGAGTTCGGCACGGACCTGTTCGACCGGGCCTCGGCCGAGCTGATCGCGGACCGCTTCCTGCGGGTGCTGCGATCCGTGCTGACCGATCCGCGGGCGCCGATCGGCGCGGCCGCGATGCTGGACCACGCGGAGACCGAGCGGATTCTCGTGGGGTGGAACGACACCGCGCGGCCGATGCCGCGGCAGTCGCTGGTGGAGTTGCTGGCCGAGCAGGTGGCGCGTACGCCGGATGCGGTGGCGGTGGAGTGCGGCGGTGTCGTGTTGACTTATGCCGAGTTGGATGCCC
>NZ_BOMQ01000110.1 GCF_016862275.1 Actinoplanes nipponensis
GGACATCCAACTCGGCATAGGTCAACACGACACCGCCGCACTCCACCGCCACCGCATCCGGCGTGCGCGCCACCTGCTCGGCCAGCAACTCCACCAGGGACCGGTCCGGGGTCCGGCTCGCCGTGTCGTTCCATGCGCGCAGCAGGCGGTCGCGTTCGGCCGGGTCGAGGACGTCGAGCTCGCTGAGCGGGGCGTCGGGGGTCGCGACGACCGCGCGCAGGGTCCGCTGGAGACGCTCGATGAGCAGGCCGGCGGTGCCGCGGTCGTACAGGTCGGTGCTGAACTCCAGGACGCCGGCGAGGCCGCCGGGACGGTCGGCGAAGGCGAACGACAGGTCGAACTTGCCGGCGCCGGTGTCGGTGCCCTCGCGGGTGACCGTCAGATGTGGCAGCCGCCCGAATGCCTCGTCGACGGCGCCCGGGTCGGTGTTGTTGAGGGTGAGCAGCACCTGGAACAGCGGGTGCCGGGCCAGTGACCGCTGCGGGTTCAGCTCCTCGACCAACCGCTCGAACGGCAGATCCTGATGCGCGTACGCCGCCAGATCCGTCTCGCGGACCCGGGACAGCAGTTCCGCGAAGGTCGGGTCGCCGGTGGTGTCGGTCCGCAGCACCAGGGTGTTGATGAACACCCCGATCAGGTCCTCGACCGCCTCATCGGTACGCCCCGCGACCGGCGTGCCGATCGGGATGTCGGTGCCCGCACCCAGCTTGGTCAGCAGCGTCGCCAGGGCGGCCTGCAGCACCATGAACGGGCTCGCACCCAACCGCCGGGCCAACGCACTCACCTCGGCGTAGACGTCGGCCGGCACGTCGAAGTCGATGCGCTCACCGCGGTAGGAGGCGACGGCAGGACGCGGCCGGTCGGTGGGCAGCTCCAACTGCTCGGGCAGCCCGTCCAGGGTCTGCTTCCAAAAGTTCAACTGCCGGCCGAGTTCACCCGCATCCAGGATCTTGTGCTGCCACAAGCTGTAATCGGCGTACTGCACCGGCAACGGCGACCACGACGGCGACCCACCGGCCACCCGAGCCGCATACGCGGTCACCAGATCCCGAGCCAACGGCCCCCGCGACCACGCGTCACTGACGATGTGATGCGTCAGCACCAGCAACACGTGCTCGTCCGCGCCAACGGTGTACAGCGTGGCGCGGATCGGGGGCTGCGTCGCGAGGTCGAAGCCGCGGCGGGCCTCGGCCCGCAGCTGCTCCGGCAGGGCGCTCTCGCTGCTGGTCACCACGGTGAGCGGCGGCTCGATCCGGTCCAGCACGACCTGGTACGGGCCCGCCGCGTCCTCGCCGAACACGGTCCGCAGGCTCTCGTGGCGGCCGATCACGTCGCCGAGGGCGGCGCGCATCGCCTCCGGGTCGACCGGGCCGGACAGGCGCAGGGCCATCGGCTGGTGGTAGGTGGCGCTCGCCCCCTCGAACTGGTGCAGGAACCACAGGCGCTGCTGGCCGTACGAGAGCGGGATGCGCTCCGGCCGCGGCCGGGCCACCACCCGGATCCGGGCGGCGGCGCCGTCGTCGAGGGCCGTGGCGAGGCCGGCAACGGTCGGCGTCTCGAACAGCTGCCGGACGCCCACCTCGACGTCCAGCACCGAACGGATCCGGCTGATCAGCCGGGTGGCCAGCAGCGAGTGCCCGCCCAGGGCGAAGAAGTCGTCGTCGATACCGACCCCGTGGACGCCGAGCACCTCGGCGAACAATCCGCAGAGCAGTTCCTCGCGCGGGTTCCGGGGACGGCGACCCTCGGCCTCCGCGCCGTAGTCGGGCGCGGGCAGCGCCCGGCGGTCGAGCTTGCCGTTCGGCGTCAGCGGGAAGGCGTCCAGGGACACGAACGCCGACGGGACCATGTACTCCGGCAGCGACCGGGCGATGCGCTCGCGCAGGCCCGCCACCTCGCCGCGGACATAGGCCACCAGGCGCTGGTCGCCGGGCTGGTCCTCGCGAACGATGACGGCGGCCTGGGTGACGGCGGGATCGGCGGCCAGGACGGCCTCGATCTCGCCGGGTTCGATCCGGAACCCGCGCAGCTTGACCTGCCCGTCCGCGCGGCCCAGGTAGATCAGGTCACCGTCGGTGTTCCAGCGCACCAGGTCGCCGGTGCGGTAGAGGCGGCTGCCGGGCGCGCCGAACGGGTTGGCCACGAAGCGTTCCGCGGTCAGGCCCGGCCGCCGCCAGTAGCCACGGGCCAGCACGACGCCGGCCACGTACAGCTCGCCGCTGACGCCCGCCGGCACCGGTTGCAGCGTGGCGTCCAGGACGTACGCCTGGGTGTTCCAGAACGGGCGCCCGATCGGCACCGGTCCGGTCCCCAGCTCCTGCCCCGCCGCGATGTGGTGGTCGGTGCAGTTGACGGTCGCCTCGGTCGGCCCGTACGCGTTGACCAGCGCCACATCCGGATGCGCGGCCCGCCACGACCGGATCACCTCACCGGTCAACGCCTCCCCGCCGGTGACCAGCGTGCCCGACGGCGACACCTCGGCGGGCAACGCCTCCAGCAGGGCCAGGTGCGAGGGCGTCACCTTCATGAAGGTGGGCCGGGCCGTGGTCGCCTCGGTGAGGTCATCCAGCACGACGCGGCCGCCGGAGACCAGCGGCGTGTACAGGGCCGTGACGGTCAGGTCGAACGACACCGACGAGTGCAGCAACGCCACGCC
>NZ_BOMQ01000111.1 GCF_016862275.1 Actinoplanes nipponensis
GACGTCGCCATCCGCCTGGGCAACCTCGCCGCCAGCCACTCCGACCTTGGCCGAGTCGCCGAGGCCATCACGCTCTGCCGCCGAGCCGTGCAGATCGCGGACCAGGCACTGCCTGACGGGCACCCCACCGCGGTGGCGCTTCATGCGTTTCTAGAGCGGCTGCGGCCAGAGGCCGACGATAAAGGTCGGAGCGGGTGACGGGAATCGAACCCGCATATTCAGCTTGGGAACCGTACAAGATCGCCTGGTCGCCCCGGTTGGGTGCAGGCCAGGACGGCATCGAGTGGCCTGGAGTGACCTCCGGAAGCCTTCGGTAATGGCACGCCAATGGCACGCGGGCAGGGCCCTGAAGGTTCTCGTTCGGGTGGATCGTTGGGTTGGTTTGCCGATCATCGGTGGTGTGTGTCCGATTGGTGATGTCGGTGGTGTGGGTGTCTGGTGTATGCAGTTCGGATGGATGTCGATGTGGCGCAGACCGCTGCTGTGGTGATGCCATACGTGACGGCTGCGGTGACCACGCTGGACAAGGTCCGCGACGCGGTAGTGGATAAGGCGTCCGACGCGACCGTGGGGGTCGGGCACCGGCTGCTGAACCGGATCCTCGGCCGCCAGGAGTCGCGGCAGGTGATCGAGGGCGCGATCATCGACGTCGCCGCCGGTGAGGAAGACAGCGAGGCAGCGTTGAAACTGCAGATCCGCAAAGCGCTCGCCGCCGACCCTGACCTCGCCCGCGACATCGTGCAGCTGCTGCCCGCCGGCACAGTGCACAACGAAGCCTCCGGGACCAGGTCCATCGCGATCGGCACCAACACCGGCAACGCCAGCACCGGGGACAACCCCACCTTTCACCGGTGACCCGCGCGGCCGACGGCCCGACCGCGTCCGGTGAGCGGTCCGCCGCGGCTGGCGTCAACTACGGCAACATCAGCACCGGCGACAACGCGAGGTTCATGCACCTCGACCCTGGGGCGCTTAAGTCCCCGGAGCAGGTGCCGCCGCCTGCGGGGTTGTGGAATGTGCCGAGACGGCCGTCGCGGGTGTTCGTGGGCCGCGACCAGGTCATGGACGATGTCGCGCAGGCGTTGGCGTCCGGCAGGCGCGGGGTGATCGGTCAGAGCGTCGCCGGGCTCGGCGGTGTCGGTAAGACCGAGGTAGCGCTCCACCACGCGCACGCCTGTCGGGAGCGGTACACGGGTGTGTGGTGGGTGGGCGCTGACAGCCGGACCAACCTCACCGCCGGGCTCGCCGCGCTGGCGCACCGGCTTGCGCCGGCGACCACGGTGCTGCCGGACGAGCAAGCTGAGGCATGGGCGTCAGCTTGGCTGTACCACCATGACGGCTGGCTGTTAATCCTCGACAACGTCGAAGACCCAGGCGACATTGAGACTTTGCTAGGCGGTGTCGATAGCGGTCGGGTGCTGGTCACGACCCGCCGCGACATCGACTGGACCGGCTACGGCCTCACCCCGATCCGCCTGAGCACCCTCACCCAGGCTGAGGCCGTGCAGATGCTGTGCGAACGCACCCGTCAGGACGACCAAACGGCTGCTGCCGGGATCGCCGATTATCTCGGGTATCTACCTCTGGCGTTGGAGCAGGCCGCCGCCTACATCAACCATCACCACATCCCCATGGCCGCCTACCACGACCGACTCGACGATGAACGGGCTGGCCAGCTGCTTGCCGGGATCGCGCCGGGCCAGAACGCACAACGCGCTGTCACCCGGGTCTGGGCCCTCACCCTCGCCGCCCTGAGCACCACCAACCCGATCGCGGTCGAAATCCTGCACGTTCTGGCGTGGCTCGCCCCCGACGACGTCCCCCGCGACCTGATCACCATGCTGACCGACGGCGACCAGACCACCGCCGACCTTGCCCTCGGTGTACTCGCGTCCTACAGCATGGCCACCCTGGACGAGACCACGGTCAGTACCCACCGGTTGGTCCAAACCGTTCTCCGCCTCACACTCCCGGCCAGCCAAACCACCACCGACCCCAGCTCACAGGCCATCCAGCTCCTCAATACCGCCGTACCCGCCAACCCTGGCGGCGACCCGGCCGGCTGGCCCCGCTGGCGCGACCTGCTCCCCCACATCACCGCCCTCACCAACCACCTGCCTCACAGCACCGACACCACACTCAGCCGCCTACTCAACGAGACCGGCGTGTTCGAGAGAGGCCAGGGCCTCTACCAGCAGGCTGAACTCCACAGCACCCAAG
>NZ_BOMQ01000113.1 GCF_016862275.1 Actinoplanes nipponensis
GGGCCAGCGGGCCCATGGACCAGGCATCGCCGGCGATGTGGTGCACCACCACGAGGAGCACGTGGTCGCCGTCGCCCAGCCGGAACAGCCGGGCCCGCAGCGGCGGCTGGGTTCGCAGCTCGAACGCCTCCCGCACGGCCCGGTCCACGGCGTCGTCCAGGCCGGCCTCGGTGACCTCGTGGACCGGCAGGCCGGGCCGGGCGCGGCCCGGCGCGAGGATCGTCTGGTACGAGCCGTCCGCGTCCTCACCGAACACGGTGCGCAGGCTCTCGTGCCGGTCGGTGAGGTCGCCGAGCGCCGCCCGCATCGCGTCCACGTCGAGGGCGCCGTGCAGGCGCAGCGCGACGGGCAGGTGATACGTGGCGCTGGAGCCCTCGAACTGGTGCAGGAACCACAGGCGCCGCTGGCCGTAGGAGAGCGGCACCCGGGCCGGGCGCTCGACCGGCACCACGCGGGTCCGGGCGGCGGCGCCGTCGTCTAGGGCCGTGGCGAGGCCGGCGACGGTCGGACTCTCGAACAGCCGCCGGACGCCCACCTCGACGTCCAGCACCGAACGGATCCGGCTGATCAGCCGGGTGGCCAGCAGCGAGTGCCCACCCAGGACGAAGAAGTCGTCGTCGATACCGACGCCCTCCACCCCGAGGACCTCCGCGAACAGCCCGCACAGCAGCTCCTCACGAGGGTTCCGCGGCCGGCGACCCTCAGCCTCCGCGCCGTAGTCGGGCGCGGGCAGTGCGCGGCGGTTCAGCTTGCCGTTCGGGGTGAGCGGGAAGGCGTCCAGGGACACGAAGGCCGACGGGACCATGTACTCCGGCAGCGACCGGGCGATGCGCTCCCGCAGACCCGACACCTCGCCGCGGACATAGGCCACCAGGCGCTTGTCACCGGGCCGGTCCTCGCGGACCAGGACGGCGGCCTGGGTGACGGCCGGATCGGCGGCCAGGACCGCCTCGATCTCGCCCAGCTCGATGCGGTAGCCGCGCAGCTTCACCTGGTCATCGGCCCGCGACAGGTACTCCAGACTGCCCGCGGGCGACCAGCGGCCGATGTCGCCGGTGCGGTACAACCGCGAACCGGCCGCGCCGTAGGGATTCGCCACGAAGCGCTGCGCGGTCAGCCCCGGACGCTGCCAATACCCGCGCACCACACCGTCACCGGCGATGTAGACCTCCCCCGGCACGCCGGCCGGC
>NZ_BOMQ01000114.1 GCF_016862275.1 Actinoplanes nipponensis
GTGTCCTGAGTCATTAATTGCTATCTAGCTGGTAGGTTCGGCTGATGCCGAGTCCTGTTGCTGCTGTGGTGAGGTTGTCCGACGCTGAGCGGGCCGAGTTGGTGGCGTGGTCGCGCCGGACGACCTCATCGAACGGTCTGGCGGTCCGAGCCCGGATTGTCTTGGCCGCGGCAGAGGGTCTGGGCAACACCGCGATCGCGGAGAAGCTGGCGATTTCCGTGGCCACAGCACGGAAATGGCGATCGCGGTTCCTGCGCGACCGGTCGGACGGGTTGCTCGACGAGCCACGGCCGGGCCGGCCCCGGACGGTCACCGATACCCACGTCGAGCAGGTGATCACGCGAACCTTGGAGACCGCCCCGAAAGACGCGACCCACTGGTCGACCCGGGGCATGGCCACCGAAGTCGGCCTGTCGCAATCGGCGGTGTCACGCATCTGGCGGGCGTTCGGGTTGCAACCGCATCGCCAGGACGCGTGGAAACTGTCGAAGGATCCGCTGTTCATCGACAAGGTCCGCGACGTGGTCGGGCTCTATCTCGATCCGCCGGAACGGGCAGTGGTGCTCTGCGTCGATGAGAAAAGTCAGATCCAAGCGCTCGATCGCACCGCACCGGTGCTGCCGATGCTGCCCGGTGTGCCGGCCCGCGCCACCCATGACTACAAACGAGCCGGCACCTCAAGCCTGTACGCCGCGTTAGACCTGGCCACCGGCACCGTGATCGGGTCACTGCACCAACGGCACCGGGCCATCGAGTTCAAGAAGTTCCTGACCACGATCGACCGCAACGTGCCTGCCGAGTTCGACGTGCACGTCGTGCTGGACAACGCCTCCACCCACAAAACCCCGGCGATCAAGCGGTGGCTGCTGGCTCACCCGCGTTTCCATCTGCACTTCACCCCGACCAGCAGTTCCTGGCTGAATCTAGTCGAACGCTGGTTCGGTGAGCTGACTACCAAGAAACTGCAGCGAGGCACCCACCGCTCGGTCCGCGAACTGAACGCCGACATTCGCGCTTGGATCAAGACCTGGAACGCCAATCCCCGGCCCTACGTCTGGACCAAGACCGCTGACCAGATCCTCGATTCGATCGCCAAATACTGCACCCGAATTAACGACTCAGGACA
>NZ_BOMQ01000115.1 GCF_016862275.1 Actinoplanes nipponensis
GTGCTGTCCAGGGACGTTGGTCAGGCAAGTGTGACGACACGCGGTAGCGAGTCTTGATGGTGAAGGCCTCCGGGCGTGCAGTGGAGCTGTCTAGGAACCGCTTCACGCACCGGAGGCCTTCATGTCACACGCTAATGCCGCGCTGACTCCGAAAGCACGTCTGAAACTCGCTCTGCTGGTCGTGGACCACGGGTGGAGCGTGTCGGCCGCGGCTCGTCGGTTCGAGGTGTCGTACCGGACCGCGAAACGCTGGTCCGAGCGATACGCCGCGATGGGTGAACCGGGCATGCAGGACCGCTCGAGCCGGCCGCAGCACTGCCCGAACCGCACGCCGCGACCTGTCGTGCGGTCGATCGTGCAACTGCGGTGGCGACACCGGCTCGGACCGGTCGAGATCGGCGCCCGGCTGGCCGTGCCGGCCTCGACCGTGCATGCCGTGCTGACCCGCTGCCGGCTCAACCGCCTGTCACACCTGGACCGGCACACCGGCGAACCGATCCGCCGCTACGAACACGCCCAGCCCGGCGCGCTGATCCACGTCGACGTCAAGAAGCTCGCCAACATCCCCGACGGCGGCGGATGGCGCTACGTCGGCCGCCAGCAAGGCGACAAAAACCGGATCATCACCAACCGCCGCACCGGCGCCGCTAAAAACAAGTACCGCCAGCCACTGATGGGCACCGCCTACGTCCACACCGTCATCGATGACCACTCCCGGGTGGCCTACGCCGAGATCCACAACGACGAAACCGCCGCGACCGCGACCGCGGTGCTGCACCGCGCCGTGTCCTGGCTGGCCGCCCGCGGCGTCACCGTCGAACGCGTGTTGTCCGACAACGGCTCGGCCTACCGCTCACACCTCTGGCGCGACACCTGCCGGGACCTCGGCATCACGGCCAAGAAGACCCGCCCTTACCGACCGCAGACCAACGGCAAGATCGAACGTTTCCACCGCACCATGGCCACCTGGGCCTTCGACCAGCACTACCCCTCAGAACAACACCGCCGCAAAGCCCTGCCAGCATGGCTACACCACTACAACCATCACCGGCCCCACACCGCCATCGGCAGGCAAACACCCATCAGCCGCCTGACCAACCTGCCTGGACAGCACA
>NZ_BOMQ01000116.1 GCF_016862275.1 Actinoplanes nipponensis
GACGTCGCCGCCGCCGGGTGGGTCGTGCACGCTGCCGTCGTCGTACCGGTGGAGCTCGACCGGGTCGCTGGCCAACCCCCGTTCGGGGTGGGTGTCGCTCAAGGACTTCACCGCCGCGCCCTACAACGGCCGGCAGCTGGTCTACGCGACCACCCACGACACCGGCTCGTCCTGGGGGTCGATGAACTTCAGCCCGATCACGAACTGGTCCGAGCTGGCCTCGGCCAGCCAGAACAAGATGTCGTCGGGGGCGGTCGCGCCGTCGCTGTTCTACTTCGCCCCGAAGAACATCTGGGTGCTGACCCACCAGTGGGGTCCCACCGCGTTCTCCTACCGCACCTCCACCGACCCGACCAACGCCAACGGCTGGTCGGCGCCGCAGCCGTTGTTCACCGGCAGCATCAGCGGCTCGGGCACGGGCCCGATCGACCAGACGGTGATCGGTGACGGCACGAACATGTACCTGTTCTTCGCCGGCGACAACGGCAAGATCTACCGGGCCAGCATGCCGATCGGCAACTTCCCGGGCAGCTTCGGCTCCTCCTCCACCACCATCATGAGCGACTCCACCAACAACCTGTTCGAAGCGCCGCAGGTCTACAAGGTCCAGGGCCAGAACCAGTACCTGATGATCGTCGAAGCCATCGGCAGCCAGGGCCGCTACTTCCGGTCCTTCACCGCCACCAGCCTCGGCGGCACCTGGACCCCGCAGGCCGCCACCGAGAGCAACCCCTTCGCCGGCAAAGCCAACAGCGGCGCGACCTGGACCAACGACATCAGCCACGGCGAGCTGATCCGCACCAGCGCCGACCAGACCATGACCATCGACCCCTGCAACCTGCAACTGCTCTACCAGGGCCGCTCCCCCAGCTCCGGCGGCGACTACGGCCTGCTGCCCTACCGCCCCGGCCTGCTCACCCGCCAGCGCTGACCGA
>NZ_BOMQ01000117.1 GCF_016862275.1 Actinoplanes nipponensis
TAGGCCGTGTCCTGCCGATCAGTTGATCAGTTCTGGTTGATGTGTCGGGTGTTGGGCGTGGTGAACTGACGGACAAGGCGTGGGCGGTGATCGCACCGCTGCTGCCGGAGCCGGGTCGCCGGTCAGGACGGTGGCGTGATCACCGTCAGGTGATCAACGGGATCTTATGGAAGCTATGGACCGGGGCTCCGTGGCGAGATCTACCGGAGCGTTACGGCCCCTGGAAGACCTGCCACGAACGGCTGCGGCGCTGGACTGATGACGGCACCTGGGACCGGATCCTGGATAAGGCTCGGGTCTACGACGACGGCCAGTCGGTCGAGTGGGTCATCAGCGTGGACTCCAGCGTTGTGCGTGCCCATCAGCACGCCGCTGGAGCCCGCAAAAAGGGGGATCTGCCGGCGGTATCGCCGTACCGGCGGCGGACGGTGAAGCGCTGGGCCGCTCGAGGGGCGGGTTGAGCACCAAGATCCATCTCGCCGTCGACGGTCGGGGCCGGCCGTTGTCAGTCCTGCTCACGCCGGGCCAGTCCGGCGATAACCCGCAGCTATTCGCGTTGCTGGACGCGATCCGGGTTCACCAGGGCGGGCCTGGCCGGCCGCGTAAGAGGCCGGACATGCTGATCGCGGACAAGGCCTACGCGTACGACCCGACTCGCAACGGGCTGCGCCGCCGCGGGATCGCCCACACGATCCCCGAACGATCTGACCAGGTCGCCCGCCGGGCTGCCCGAGGCAACCTCGGCGGACGACCGCCGTCGTTCGACAAGGAGATCTACCGTCAGCGAAACGTCGTGGAACGCTGCTTCAACCGGTTCAAGCAATGGCGAGACCTGGCCACCCGCTATGCCAAACGCGCTGCTCTCTACCGCTCATCTCTGCTGCTCATCGCGGCTCTGATCTGGCTTCGATGATCGGCAGGACACGGCCTAG
>NZ_BOMQ01000118.1 GCF_016862275.1 Actinoplanes nipponensis
CCGCTACTTCGGTGCCGCGATCGCCGCGGGCCGGCTCGGCGATGCGACCTACACCCGGATCCTGACCACCGAGTTCAACGCCGTGACCCCTGAGAACGAGATGAAGTGGGACGCCACCGAACCCTCGCAGGGCCGGTTCACCTACACCAACGGCGACCGCATCCTCAACCAGGGCCTGTCCAACGGCTCCAAGGTCCGCGGCCACGCCCTGCTCTGGCACGCCCAACAACCCGGCTGGGCCCAGGCCCTGTCCGGCACCGCCCTGCGCAATGCCGCCCTCAACCACGTCACCCAGGTCGCCACCCACTACAAAGGCAAGATCTACGCCTGGGACGTCGTCAACGAAGCCTTCGCCGACGGCGGCAGCGGCGCCCGCCGCGACTCCAACCTGCAACGCACCGGCAACGACTGGATCGAAGCGGCGTTCCGGGCCGCCCGCGCCGCCGACCCGGGCGCCAAACTCTGCTACAACGACTACAACACCGACGGCATCAACGCCAAATCCACCGGCATCTACAACATGGTCCGCGACTTCAAGTCCCGCGGCGTGCCCATCGACTGCGTCGGCTTCCAATCGCACCTGGGCACCGGGATCGACTCGAGCTACCAGGCCAACCTGCAACGCTTCGCCGACCTCGGCGTCGACGTGCAGATCACCGAACTCGACGTCGAGCAGGGCGGCAACCAGGCCACCATCTACAGCACCGTCACCAAGGCCTGCCTGGCCGTCTCCCGCTGCACCGGCATCACCGTCTGGGGCATCCGCGACAGCGACTCCTGGCGCACCGGCGCCAACCCCCTGCTGTTCGACAACTCCGGCAACAAG
>NZ_BOMQ01000119.1 GCF_016862275.1 Actinoplanes nipponensis
CGAGGCGCTGGTGTCGATCGTCGCGGCCGCGGCGGCCGGGGCGTTCACGACCGTGACGACGCCGGCGGCCAGCGCGGTCAGCGCCGCGGATGCCGCCACCAGCCAGCGGCGGCGTCGGTTCTTCGATGGTGTCACGAAAGTCCTCCGGGGAATGCGATGAGGTGGGGGAAATCGGGGGGGTGCTATCCGGCCCGGCTCAGCTGCCACTGCTGGTTGGCGCCGTTCCAGTCGGCGTACTGCACGATGTTGCCGCCGTCGGCCGTCGAGGCGCCCTGCACCTCGACCGCCTTGCCGCTGTTGCGGTTGATCAGCTGGATGTAGCCGTCGACGGCCTGAATGCTGAACTGCTGGTTGGCGGCGTTGTTGTCGCTCCACTGCACGACCGAGCCGCCATCGGCGGTGGACGCGTTGGCGACGTCCAGCACCTTGCCGGACAACCGCGACCTGAGCCGGTAGAAGCCGCCACCGGAGTCGACGAACTGCCACTGCTGCTGGCTGCCGTTGTTCCGGCTCCACTGGGTGATCCGCGCGCCGTCGGTGGTGGCCAGGTTGTAGACGTCGATCACCTTGCTGCTGTTGCGGTTGACCAGCACGTACCAGGCGCTCGTGTCCACCGGCGACGAGCCGCCTCCGCCGCTGCCGGCGTTGAGGGCGTTCAGGACGGCGGTGTAGGCGGCTTT
>NZ_BOMQ01000120.1 GCF_016862275.1 Actinoplanes nipponensis
GGGTTACTTCAGCCAGGGCAGCCGCTTGACGATCGGCAGGCTCGCCCACACCTTGCCCAGCCCCAGGGTGTCACCGGCCGCGGTCAACGCGATCAGCACCAACACCCCGGCATAGATCAGGTGATCATCCATGAACGGGTTGTTCTCCGGAGGCAGCACCGCGCTCCACATCAGCACCAACAACGCGCTACCAGCCACCGCCGCCACCCGCAGACCGACACCCAGGATCAACGCCGTGCCGATCGCCACCAGACCGATCATGAACAGCCAGTCCGCCCAGGCCGCACCCGCAATGCCGTGATACACACCCTCGAACGGACCCGCCACCGCCTTGCCCAGGAACCCCTTGGTCGGACTCCCCCCATCGATCCACGCCCCCTTGGCCGGCGTAGCCATCCCCAACCCGAACATCTTGTCCAGGAACGCCCACAGGAACACCCAGCCCAACGCCAACCGCAACCCGGCCAACGTGAACCGCACCGCCCTGCCACGCGTGGTCTCGGCCACTGTCGTCCCGCCGGCGCGCTCAGCGGGAACCTGACCCTTACTGGTAGTGGGGTGCTGCACGGCGGTCATGGCGTCCACGTCCTCTTCGATGTCGTTGTGACACCCCTATTCCACCGGCAAACCCCACCGAAGATCAGAGCCGCCCAGCCGTACCCCACGGGACCTT
>NZ_BOMQ01000121.1 GCF_016862275.1 Actinoplanes nipponensis
AGGCCGAGGTTGCCGCTGCGCCCGGAGGTGATGAGTTCGACGATCTGGGAGTGGGTGACGTCGGTGGTCTTGACCTGGGCGGCGGTGCGGCCGAGGTAGAGGGCGGCGACGCGGTCGGAGACGGCGAAGACGTCGTTCATGTTGTGCGAGATGAGCACGACGCCCAGGCCGTTGTCGGCCAGGCGGCGGACGAGTTCGAGGACCTGGGCGGTCTGGGCGACGCCGAGGGCGGCGGTGGGTTCGTCGAGGATGACGACGCGGCTGTTCCAGAGGACGGCTTTGGCGATGGCGACGGTCTGGCGTTGGCCGCCGGAGAGGCTGGCGACGAGTTGGCGCAGGGATTTGACGGTGCGTACGGACAGGCTGGCCAGGGTGTCGCCGGCCATCTGTTCCATGGTGGCTTCGTCGAGGACCAGTCCGCGGACCTTCTCGCGGCCGAGGAACATGTTCTGGACGATGTCGAGGTTGTCGCACAGGGCGAGGTCCTGGTAGACGACCTCGATGCCGAGCGCGGACGCGTCGCGGGGGGTGTGCACGGCGACCTGGTTGCCGTCGAAGGTGACCGTGCCGGCGTCGATGGTGTAGATGCCGCTGACGCACTTGACCAGGGTGGACTTGCCGGCGCCGTTGTCGCCGACCAGGGCGGTCACCTC
>NZ_BOMQ01000122.1 GCF_016862275.1 Actinoplanes nipponensis
GGTGTCGGCGCAGCAGCGCGGAGTAGCCGCGTTCGGCCGGGCTGTCGCCGGGGTCGTCGGGTCCGCCGTGGGTGATCAGGTCGTCGGTGGTGCCCTGGTGGACCAGTTGTCCGTCGTTGATGAGGATGACGTCGGTGCAGGCGACGGCGACGTCTTCGACCAGGTGGGTGGAGACCAGGACGCAGCTGTCGGTGCCGAGGTCGCGGAGCAGTTCGCGGAAGTCGAGGCGTTGTTCGGGGTCGAGGCCGACGGTGGGTTCGTCCAGCAGCAGGACGGCGGGGTTGTTGACGATGGCCTGGGCGATGCCGGCCCGGCGGAGCATGCCGCCGGAGAGGGTTTTCATGCGGGTGTCGGCTTTGGCGGTGAGTCCGACGCGGTCGATGGCGTGTTGGACGGCGTCGGGGATGGTGGCTTTGGGCAGGTGTTTGAGCCAGGCGAGGTATTCGACGAACTCGCGGACGGTGAAGCGGGGGTAGAAGCCGAAGTGTTGGGGTAGGTAGCCCAGGCTGCGGCGGAGGGTGTGCAGGTCGGCGCGGTTGTGGACGGGGTGGCCGAGCAGGGTGAGGGTGCCGCCGGCGGGTTTGACGACGGTGGCCAGGGCGCGCATGAGGGTGGTCTTGCCGGCGCCGTTGGGGCCGAG
>NZ_BOMQ01000123.1 GCF_016862275.1 Actinoplanes nipponensis
CGCTGCGGGACCGGGCGATCGAGGCCTGGCTGCCGCTGGCCCGCCACCTCGCCCACCGCTACTCCGGCCGCGGCGAACCCACCGACGACCTGATCCAGACCGCCACCGTCGGACTCATCAAGGCCGTCGACAAGTTCGACCCCGAACGCGGCGTCGACTTCGCCGGCTACGCCATCCCCACCATCATCGGCGAGATCAAGCGCCACTTCCGCGACCGCACCTGGTCCGTCCGCGTGCCCCGCCGCCTGCAGGAACTGCGCCTGGCCATCACCGAGGCCAACGCCACCCTGACCCACACCCTCGGCCGCTCACCCCAGGTCGGCGACATCGCCGTGCACCTCGGCGTCACCGAGGAAGAAGTCCTGGAAGGCCTCGAAGGCGCCCGCGCCTACAACGCCACCAGCCTGTCCACCCCGATCAGCGCCGACGGCACCACCGAGCTCGGCGACACCCTCGGCGGCGAGGACCACGAATTCGAACTCGCCGAGACCCGCGTCGCCCTCGGCCCCGCCCTGGCCATGCTCGACGAACGCGAGCAGAAGATCCTCACCCTGCGCTTCTACGGCAACCTCACCCAGTCGCAGATCGCCGACCAGGTGGGCATCTCCCAGATGCACGTCAGCCGCCTGCT